>LN554852.1:3814555-5086074 GCA_000953735.1 Moritella viscosa
CAGGTGGCAAACAAGCCATGCTTTCATTTAGCGTCATCATTAAAGAAAATATGGGCGATAACTATATTAATGCAAGTTATTTTCTAACCACACACTAAAGTAGCACGACCTCTGCAATAAAATAAAGTGCGAGCAATCGCACTTTATTTAAGGACTTAACAAATAATCTCTTCAGGAAGACGCTATGAATGACAAATTTAAGTGGTTAACGTGTGTTGCCACTCTATCCTTCTTGCTTGGCTGCAACGGAGGAGACGAAAGTGGAACCAAGGATACCGGGTCTAGCAAATTAGAAAATCAGTCTCCTATTGCTATCGCAGGAGTAAATCAGAATGTAAAAGTAAATACCAAGGTTAAATTGGACGGCACCAGCAGTGTTGATGAAGATAACGACCTCATCACTTATCAATGGAATTTTGAATCCAAACCCCAAATAAGCCAAGCAACACTCATTAATAGCAACAACGCCTTATCAGAATTTACAGCGGATGCTATAGGGACTTATATCATTAATTTAATTGTTAATGATGGTAAAGCAAACAGTCGTCCAAATCAGGTTCGAATCGTTGTTGCGTCTTCCGGGACAAATTCTCCTCCGACACTCAATTTATCCAGCGACCAAAAACTAAATTTAATCAATACCGCGCATCTAAACGCCAATGCCCGAGACGCAGACAAGGACAAACTTTTCTATCTTTGGCAGATTATAGAGCAACCGACGGATAGCAACCCAGTATTAAATGATGAGGGTACATCCATCAGATTTAAAACAGACATTGCAGGAGACTATGTCGTAAAACTCACAGTGTCAGATGGACTCGCTATCGCAACAGATACAGTAACGCTCAGCTACTATTATGCTAACGTCCCCCCTAGCGCAAAGACAGGCACCGCTATCTATGCAACCGAAGGAATGATAGTGCCAGTTGATGCGAGTATGAGCAATGATCCAAATGGTGATCCGATTACGTATCAATGGGATTTTGTCTCTAAACCGCCTAATTCTAATACGGTTATTGTCGACCCTAGCGCAATGATAAGTGAGTTTTACGCCGATGCGCCGGGCACCTATGTCGTGGGCTTAACTGTCAGTGATGGCGAGTTTACCAGCAAACCTTACAAGCCATTTTATGTGAAAGTCTACGGCTTGCAAGCACCACATACCAAGCTCTTCGTTGGCAATGATAGCAAACTGCAACTATTCCCTTATAAAGAAAAGTTTGTCGTAAATAAAACAACTGACTCTGGAAGTATTCCCGATGAATACATATTAGGCAACTATACAATAGAAGCAGTGGGCAAAGATGTAACCATTAGTGGCATTAACGCTATAAACTACAGTGATGCCAAGCTTAAACCCTATTTCATTGGCCTATCTGAAGGTGAAATTGTGACCGTAAAAAAAGGTGAGCGAATGACATTTCAACTGGCTACACCGTCGACCAATGGTGAAACTGTACGGTTAGGTTTTAGTTTTTCATGGAGCTTAAACGGTTACGGCGACTTTAGTTCTCAAGAAACATTCTGGGCTGGATATCAGTTCACTAGTCGCTAACTTAATCTCAGGCTCCGCTCACGCTGAGCTTTTTATTATTTCTTACAAAAAGTCAAAAATGATTACGGGTTTTACGATTTAGTTCGGTGTATTAAGTAAGACTTATCAATGCCACCTATCACATTGACTGGCTGCTTTTGATGTCTTATACCAATTTTTTAACCTGAGCTGCATAAATAATATGTAGCACAATAGAAAGGAATAAATAATGAAACCAGTTAAACTTTCATGGATTACAGCGGCTATGCTTGGTCTTAGCTCATTAGCCCACGCAGGCTTTGATGGCGCAATCAGCGACAATTCTTTACGCCAAGTTGGCGAGTCTCAAGTTTGGGTTCCGTTTTTCCACTCAAAAGGCAAAGCCGGCATTGGCAGCTCAAAAAGTAAGACCGTTGATTTCGATGGCCTAGCTGGCAACACATTCTCAAGTGATTATCGTAACGATAACAATAACGAAAAAGGCGTTCACACTTCGGGCAGCAAACATTTTGGTAATTCTCATTACAACTTTGCGCAAGTAGCCAATAGCGATATTTGGTTCGGTGAGTGGTATGAAGGAACCCAAGATCAAGACTTCAATAATCGTACCGTCTACTACATAGGTAACGATGCTGGCACAACGGTCCCGACTAGTGGCACAGCGACGTACAACATCACAGGCATTAATAAATTCTCTGGCAGCAACAAGCTGACTGGTGCCTTTGATGCTGACTTTGGCGCACAAACACTGTCTGGCAACATTTCTAATGGTTCACTAAAAGTGAATGTAACAGCGCAAATTAATGCCGCGACAGCAGCCTTTACGGGTAACGCAACGGCAACACAAAATGCCGTAGCTACGGCGGGTAGTTCTAAAGGTCATTTCTTTGGCGCGAATGCAGCAGCACTTGCAGGCTTTGCAAAATTCGATACTAACAGCCAACTGGATACTGCATTCGGTGGTGAAAAACAGTAATTCTGTAACGCTCGGTTAAAACAGCATTTATCAGAAGCAGCTTCGACTGCTTCTGATTTTTATCGTGAAAAGAGTAAAAAATGAACCTAATTTCCGCTTCAAAACGATCCATTTTAGTATGCTTATTATTTAGCTTTTCTTATTATTCAGTTGCAGATCAAGATACTAAAATCCAGATCCAACAGCGGGATAATTTAACGGCAAGTGAGATAGAACAAGAATTGCTTGCCGAAGAAAATGAAAAAGAAAAAGAAAAAAACCAACAATCTTCAGCCATGATTATTGATGGTGAAACTTATCAAGTGAATGACACGTTGCCAGAATTGGGGCAAGCGCTGTATTTTTCGGTTCAGTCTCGTCAATGGCCGCTCGCCTCCCAATATTTAGCCAGGTACCAAAAGCTTGACGGCTTCGACCCATTATTAGTTCACTATACCAAAGGTGCGCTGTATCGTGTTAAAGGTGAACTTACACTAGCTGAACAGGAATATTCTCAACTTTTAGCACTACAACCCGACTTTTTACCTGCGCAATTAGAACTGGCACGCGTGCAATTTGAAAATCAAAAAAACGCTGACGCCTATTCACTATTTATTCTCATCAACGAAAACTTACCTTCTAACAATACCCGCTCTCAAGGAATCCGAAAAACCGTAACAAGCTTCATTACGGCTGCAAAACACAGAGACTCTTGGAACGGATCATTTAGCTTTGGACCGTCATATAACGACAACCTTAACCAGTCATCACAATCCTATACTTGCTTGGCTCGGCTTCCGTCAGGCCAATGCCGAGTAGAAAGAAGCACACCAGAAGCTGTAAAAGGGACAGGTGTCGATTTTAATGCCAGCCTGAACAAGCGTCTCTCATTATCTGGTCATCATGGTATCGCCTTTAGCGGGCTGGCTTATGGTTCCAGCTATTTAGATAATGACAAATTCAATGAACAAACTTTAATCACCAGCCTTGGATACAGCTATCAAAATGCAAATAACAAATTCACCTTATCGCCACAGTTGGAATACAGTGCTTCAGGTAATAAAGCACTTTACTTCGCTGGAGGTTTGAAATTTGACTGGTTTAAAAGCCTGGATTCATCAAGTGCGATGAAGCTAGAAATTGAGGCGGAATATCAAGATTACCGACCAGTAAACCTTGAATATCAATCCGACTGGCAGTGGTCATCTTACTTAAGCTTATGGCATCAATTACCCGACAATTGGCTACTATTTGGCGGTTTGGATTGGACCCAAAAAGATAACGATGAAAAGGTGCATGCCTATCAACTCTTCGGCGGAAGATTCGGCGTTAACCGAGCATGGGGCGAACTGGTTGATGTAAATCTATTTACTTCCTTTAGGCAACGTAAATATGGTGAGTTCAGCGCATTATTGGACGAAAGAAGAACAGATCAAGAACAAAGTTATACACTCATGCTGTCCTCCAAGTCGCTCTCATTATACGGTATTACGCCGCTACTTACGTGGACTCATAAGCGAGTAAAAAGCAACGTTGACTGGCTTTATACCTATCAACAAAACGAAATCGCCTTAAAGTTAGAAAAAAGATTTTGATTTTTTAACTTTTTTTTACGGGTTTCCCTCATTCATTCGGTATATAGGTAGGACAAGGCACAAGCCTATTTTTGGGTTGTGCCTTTATTGTGTTTTACCATAAACGAAACCTCAATTATGACCCAATTCTTAAAAGCACTATTTCTGTGGTGTGCACTTGTAATCAATGCTTATGCACTAGAGCAAAACTCTACCATAGATAAGAACGTGAACGCTGCGAGCGATTCTGCCATTCAGACTCTAGTTCCAGACGACACTCATTCTGTCTATGCCACGTCCACTTCAGTGGTTAGCACCAAACATGTGGCTCAGGAGAAAAAACAACAAGCGACTGCAAAAAATAAATTTAAGCATGACATGACACCTATAGGTATGTATCAAGCTGCCGACTGGGTGGTGAAATCCGTCATAATTTTATTGCTGTTAGCGTCAATTCTCACTTGGGCATTATTTGTCTCTAAGCAAATTCAAGTCTCCCTTGCCTGTCAGCACGCAGCCAAATTATTAAGAGAGTTAGTTGCTTCTGAAAGCTTAAAGGAAGGAAAGCAGCGTAGTTTCGATAAGGAAGGCGGCGGTTTAGCATTGATCGACACTGTATTACATGAATTAGAACTTTCTGCTTTAGGAACGGCAAGTAATGACGGCATCAAAGAACGAGTACAGATCAGTTTAGAAAGGACACAAGCCTCCCTCAATAGCAAAATGACGTCAGGAACTGGTATATTGGCGACCATAGGTTCGGTGGGTCCATTTGTCGGTCTTTTTGGCACAGTCTGGGGGATCATGAATGCTTTTATCGGCATAGCTAAGTCTCAGTCAACCACATTAGTTGTGGTTGCGCCAGGAATTGCAGAAGCCTTGCTAGCAACAGCTATTGGTCTGGTTGCAGCTATCCCGGCCGTGATTATGTATAACCATTTTTCTAGAGAAATCGGACGTTACCGTGCTCTTTTGGCAGACATTAATGCTGCGTTGTTGGTTTTAGTCAGTCGTGACTTAGATCGCGAGCCTTGTGCGGCAACTAATAACGACAAAAGCAAGCCTGCTACTTTGCGTAAAACGGGATAACTAATGGCATTCAAACCAAATTTGAATAATGACGAAATGGTTGAAAACCATGATATCAACATCACGCCTTTGGTTGATGTGATGCTGGTGCTTCTGATCATTGTGATGGTTGCAGCTCCTCTAGCTACTGTAAATGTTCCTGTGGATTTACCTTCATCTTCGGCACAACCTCTGCCTCAACCCGATAAACCTTTTTATCTTACAATACAAAAGGGGCTAGTATTAACACTTGGTGAAAAGCAAGAAGTGACACTAGAACAGTTACCATTAGCTTTGGGCACAACGCTAGCAGATAAGTCTAAACAGATTTATCTACGTGCAGATAAAAATCTTACTTACCAAGATTTAATGACTGTCATGAATGCGCTAATCGCAGCGGGATACACCCATATAGCCCTTGTCGGTGAGGAGAAAACCATAGGTTCGAACTCATGAGAAACTCACTTCGCCAGGCTCCCCACGCAAAAAAAGATGGTGGTAACAGCTGGGTATTCATTGGCATCGCCACTAGTCTGGCGTTGCACGCTGGTGTCGCAATTGCTTACTTTTGGACACCTAAGCACAACTATGTGCCACCGCCCTCTGCAGCACCAATCGTGGTTAGCATTGTTGCCCCCTTGTCTGCCCCGAATAAAAAAACGAACGATCTGCCTCCAGATCCAGCTCAACAAGCGACTATTGCCCAAGCATCAACTACAATTGAGCCACAAGCGTCAGAACAGAAAGTAGCACGTGAAAAACCGACATTGATTGTGGCACAAACTGACAGCCCATCCCAATTTAAATCTATTGAAAAACCACCAACCAAAAAGGTCACTGCTAAGCCGATTGAAGAACCGAAACCAATACCTGAACAACCAAAGCCAGCTGTAGTGAAAACCAAACCGACACGAAATAAGCGCGTAGATGACCCCCCTGTTCCGGTACAGTCTATAGCTAAACAAGCGACTGCGATACCGACCCTCGACGTGAGCAAGCAAAGCTTACAAGTCACAGCACTGCAAACAGGGCAACTGAGTGAACAAGGGAAAATGGCAAGACTAAACTGGCAAAAAGTTCTGCACGCCCATCTTGAACGTAAAAAACGATACCCGCGTAAGGCTAAGCGAATGCGAAAACAAGGCATGCCAATAATCACTTTTACTTTAGATAGGAAAGGTAATGTATTGGGTGTAAGTTTGGTAAAAAGTTCAGGGACTGCTTCACTAGACAGCGAAGCCCTCGGCTTGCCTTACCGAGCTCAACCTTTACCAGTTCCACCCAAGAACATTCCTAACAAAGAGTTAACCCTTACTTTACCTATTAATTTTTCAATGTAACAATCCGCTAAAAATAAATGGGCGATGTGTTGAAAGACAGGACGATGAACAGGAGAAAAATTTTCACTTTGAATTAATTTGTGAATTTTAGGTACAAAAAAACCAGCATTAAGCTGGTCATAATATTAGCAAAAATTGAACTGGTATGCCTATTTAGCGAGAGATGTTAGATCTTTGTGCCTATCTGTTTCACCACTCTAACACTGAATTATTTTGTTTATTTCTAAACATTTATAGTTTATTCGTTCACAGTGCTGAACTAATAAACCAGCTCTTTAACAAGCTAAATCATGGAGGCGGGTCCCGAAGTCGAATCGAGGTCCACGGATTTGCAATCCGCTGCATAGCCACTCTGCCAACCCGCCATTTACTGTAATTACAACCTAGGTTGTTAACACAGAGTGCTAATTTTACATCTTAGCGAGATATACTATTTCTAGTATTAATTGGTGCCCGAGGCCGGAATTGAACCGGCACGCCTATTAAGCGAGGGATTTTAAATCCCTTGTGTCTACCGATTTCACCACTCGGGCACTGAATTTTTTATAGTTTATCCGTTCCAGTGCAGAACCAATAAACTTGCTTTTTTACAAGCTAAATCATGGAGGCGGGTCCCGAAGTCGAATCGAGGTCCACGGATTTGCAATCCGCTGCATAGCCACTCTGCCAACCCGCCAAATTTATATATTTAATGTTATATCTAACATAAAGAAATTGGTGCCCGAGGCCAGAATTGAACTGGCACGCCTATTAAGCGAGGGATTTTAAATCCCTTGTGTCTACCGATTTCACCACTCGGGCAATTTCTTTAACATTTAATCTAAGCTGCTTTATCTAAACTGCCGTAGACCCTATGTGCTGACGCATTCTACAGACCTAAAAGACAGAGTCAACACCCTTTTATCACCTGCTATTAAAACGATTACGTTTCAACCTAATCCGTTTATTTTTTAACTAAAAGGGGTTAAATATCAGCATAATTAAGGGACAACTAAAAAATATCCGAGCTGACCCATTGTAGTTACGGCTAATCTTCGCTTGTTAACTCGCCCCATGCAGCAGAAAAGTACTGCACCATAGAAACAACTGTTAACACCATTGCGACATAAAACACGATATAAGCAAGGTAAACCATCCAAGGGCCTTGTTGCCACACGAAACCACCTAACGCCATCATTTGAAAGCTTGTTTTCCATTTCCCAGCATTACCGACAGCAACATTAGCGCGTTTGCCCAAGTCAGCCATCCATTCACGTAAACCAGAAATAGCCAACTCTCGGCCAATCATAATAAGCGTTGGGATCATGATCCACAATGCACTGTGTTCGCCGACAGTCGCCGCGATACGGTCGTGATCACCCGCAACCATTACTAATGCAGTGATAACCATTATTTTATCTGCGACAGGATCAAGGAAAGCACCCAGTTTACTTGATACATCCCAACGTCGAGCTAAATAACCATCAAGGTAGTCAGTTGCACCTGCAACAAAAAAGATCCATGCAGCAATATAAAACGAATTTTCAATTGGTAAATAAAACGCGAGAACAAAAAAAGGAATTAAAATCACGCGAAACAAAGTTAAAATATTTGGTATGTTTTTCATTATTCTCATGCTTTTGAAATTAAAACATCCCTATAGTCCTATATCTTGCTTATTGATGCAATGAATCATAAATTTTTTCTGCTAAATCAATACTTATACCTGGTACTTTTGCTATTTCTTCCCTACTCGCACTACGTAACTGCTGTAATCCCCCCATAAATTTAAGTAATACTTGGCGGCGCTTCGGTCCAACACCAGCAATATTTTCTAAAGAGCTGGTACGTTTAACTTTATTACGACGAGCACGATGACCAGTAATCGCAAAACGGTGAGATTCATCACGAATATGCTGAACAAGATGCAAAGCTGCTGAATCACTGGGTAAATAGAATTCTATATCAGGTACATTATCCAACGCACCTGACAAGATTAATGTTTCTAAGCCTGCTTTACGCGTCACACCTTTAGCAATACCAATAATTTTGGGCCGTTTAACAGTAAAATTATCAGCGTATTGAGTTAGCACTTGCTCCGCCTGTGTCATTTGCCCTTTACCACCATCGATAAATAGAATATCAGGTATTTTATCTATTTCGGTAACCTTCTTAAAGCGCCGATCCAATACTTGTGCCATCGCTGCATAATCATCCCCGCCCGTAATCCCACTGATATTAAAGAGCCGGTAGTCTGCTTTATTGGGTCCATCTCGATTAAATACAACGCATGAAGCAACCGTCTGTTCACCGCCTGTATGACTAATGTCAAAACATTCCATACGCTGGATTTTCCCATCAAATTTTAATACTTTCTCTAATTCTTTAAAACGATTAAGTACCGTGCTTTTCGTTGCTAATTTTGTTGTTAATGCTGTTTCAGAGTTAGTAAGCGCCAACCTTAAGAACTTTGATCTATCCCCTCGCTTAGGGCTTGTTAACTTTATTCTACGACCTGCAAGTTGACTTAAACTTGATTCAATCAAGTCATTATCTTCAGCAAGTTCTGTTAACAATATTTCCTTAGGGATCGCCTGTTCAGTCTCTTTATTCAAATAATACTGTAATAAAAACGCCTGAATCACTTCACTCATTTCTGTATTTGCAGGCACTTTAGGAAAATAGCTGCGACTACCAAACACCTTACCTGCACGTACGAATAACAAATGAACACAGGCTATACCATTTTTAAAAGCAAACCCGATAACGTCCATTTCACCTAAATCAGATGTCACATACTGCTGTTCTTGAATCGTTCTTAATGCTTGAATTTGATCGCGATAGCGAGCCGCCTCTTCAAATGCTAACTGTTGACTGGCTTTCTCCATCTTAACCACCAATTCATTAATAACATCAATATTTTTTCCTTTCAAAAATAGCGCAGCCAGCTCAACCTGCTGTTGATATTCCTCAGGATTATCCATTTTGACACAAGGGCCTAAACATCGCTTAAGTTGGAATTGTAAACACGGACGTGATCGATTTTGATAATAGCTATCTTCACACTGCCGCACAGGAAATAGCTTTTGCATTAAATGCAAACTTTCACGTACAGCACTACCACTTGGATAGGGACCAAAATATTGACCTTTACGCTTATTTTTATTACGAATAGACGTTAGTTGTGGATGCTCATGATCGGTTATCAAAATATAAGGGTAAGACTTATCATCACGTAATGAAACATTATAACGTGGCTGATAGCGTTTAATATAAGTATGCTCAAGCACTAATGCTTCGGTTTCAGAGTGAGTAACTGTTACATCAATACTCGTAATATGGGTGACTAATACGCGGGTTTTTTCACGATCAACGGTTTTTCGAAAATAACTACTTAGGCGTTTATGTAGATCTTTCGCTTTACCGACGTAAATAACCACATCTTTATGGTCATACATACGGTAAACACCGGGTTGGTGTGAAACGGTTTTCAAGAAATCTTGATGATTGAATTGTTCTTTTGAAGGCATAAAATAAAAGACACCCGAAGGCATCTTTCTCAATTGAAATTAAGTAAGGTCATACTTAATTATAGTGTATCTGCATCTAAGATACCGTGCCTGATCGCAAGGTGAGTCAGCTCTACGTCACCATTAATATTAAGCTTACTGAATAAGCGATAGCGATAAGCATTAACCGTCTTAGAGTTAAGGTGTAATTGTTCGGCAATATCGACCACTCGTTGCCCTTTCGTGATCATCATCATGATTTGTAATTCACGCTCTGACAGACTTTGAAAAGGGTTTTCATCTGCAGACGAAAATTGACTTAATGCCATCTGTTGTGCAATTTCAGGCGCAATATAACGCTGCCCACTATGCACTTTACGAATTGCGCCTAATACTTCTTCAGGTGCGGCACTTTTAGTTAAATAGCCTGCACCACCTGCTTGCATTACTTTGCTTGGGAATGGTTCTTCCGTGTGTATCGTTAATACGATAATTTTAATATCAGCATTGTTCCGTAAAATTTTGCGAGTCGCTTCTAATCCGCCAATTCCTGGCATGTTCATGTCCATCAAGATCACATCAGGCTGATTTTCTCGACAAAACTGAACGGCATCCTCTCCGCATGAAACTTCACCCACGACTTTAATACCACGTACATCTTCAAGAATTCGGCGAATCCCGGTACGGACTAATTCGTGATCATCGACAAGGAATACATTAATCAAAAGAATATCTCCGCATACACATAATTTCTAAAGAACATAATACATTAGATGGCCAAAAATAGGTTGTTATTTTACGTTTAAGTTACCCATAAAAGCGAATGTATTTATACTAAATAATAATATGATATTATATATCAATAATTTAATAACTTTATGACTTTAAATCTAAAATGCGGTCTAGTTAGCAAAATAAAAAATTGTTGATACTAAAGAGGGCGATTTTAATCACTGCATTACAAGTTTATATATATGTAATAAACATATATATATTTATTATTGAATAATATCACACGGTTAATTAGTCTCACTATTGATTTGATATTTACAGTTAAAAACATGTTACATTTTATATATAGGCAAGTGACAAGGACAAATCCATGGAAAAAACACAACCACAATTAATAGAGAAACCCTACCCACCTGCAGACGATGATTGCTGTGGCGGTGGGGCATGCTGCCCTTGTGTTTGGGATTATTATTATGAACAACGAAAATTATGGAATGCACAACGTGCAGCGCAGATCGAGCTGGCTGAATAAAATATGATTAAGTATTTACTGAGGCTTAGATAGCAAAAAGGCGCTGCTCTTTTCAGAACAGCGCCTTCTCTATATAGATGGCGGAGGAGGAGAGATTTGAACTCTCGAGGAGCTATTAACCCCTGCTGGTTTTCAAGACCAGTGCATTCGGCCACTCTGCCACCCCTCCGCAGCAATGGAGCGTATAATAGTGTCACAACGCTAAGTTGTAAAGGAAAAAGAAAATACAGTCCATAACCGCACAAAATAAAACCAACTTGATCGACTTCCTAGCGACAGCGTACAGCAAGTGTTTAAAAAACATCATATTCGATATGTTTATCACCAAAATAACGGTGAGAGTGAATAACACTGAAGAATAATAGCTAAATGAAAAAGAAACAGTGACGTGATAAAAGAAAAATAAGCTTAGAATGCAAGAAAGGCGCTATCTTTTCAGATAGCGCCTTTCTCTATGTAGATGGCGGAGGAGGAGAGATTTGAACTCTCGAGGAGCTATTAACCCCTGCTGGTTTTCAAGACCAGTGCATTCGGCCACTCTGCCACCCCTCCGCAGCAATGAAGCGTATAATAGAGATATGATTGAGCGTTGTAAATATCTAAACGCTAAAAAATAACATTCAATACCTCAACCGTTTATTTTTCACTCGCTTCGCAGTGTAATACAACAACAGAAGACAATTATTCATCATTGAAGATTCAAAATGAATAAACTTATCACGATATGAAAACAAGAACGCGGGCAATGCTCAATGTCAGAAAAATAGAATGGATAGATGCTGAAATGCAAAAAAGGCGCTATCTTTTCAGATAGCGCCTTTCTCTATATAGATGGCGGAGGAGGAGAGATTTGAACTCTCGAGGAGCTATTAACCCCTGCTGGTTTTCAAGACCAGTGCATTCGGCCACTCTGCCACCCCTCCGCAGCAATGGAGCGTATAATACAGCGTTTTAACTAAAGATAAAGTGTTTTTGAAATTTAATCACATTTTTAAGCAGAAAGACTTGTTTTTAACTTATTTGGCTATAAATTAACAATATCGTCATATTATGTCGGAACTTTAGGGTATACTACTACTCTAACAAGCAGTGTTAATTATTTAAGGAAAAGACACAATGCAACAACGTACGATTCAGACTCAGTCGCAAGCAAGCGTACTAGCGACGAATAAGGTACTTAAAAATACCTATATGCTATTAGCGATGACACTAGCGTTTTCAGCATTAGTTGCTGCCGCAGTGGTTACATTAAACTTACCTTCTCCAGGTTTCATCATTACCTTAGTCGGTGTGTATGGTTTAATGTACCTAACAGAAAAGAACCGTAACAACTCAATGGGTATTCTATTTGTATTCATGTTTACCGGTTTTTTAGGTTATACCGTAGGCCCATTAATTAACAGGTACTTAGGTGCAGGTATGGGTGACATTGTTGTAATGGCATTTGCTGGTACTGCATTTACGTTCTTTGCTCTGTCTGCATATGTGCTAACAACAAAGAAGGATATGTCTTTTCTTAACGGCATGATGATGGCTGGTTTTGTTGTACTACTCATCGCTATGGTTGGTAACTTCTTCCTACAAATCCCAGCGCTTAGTCTAGCAATCAGTGCTATGTTTATTCTGTTTTCATCTGCTGCAATCTTGATGCAAACAAGCTCAATCATTCATGGCGGTGAAACCAGCTACATTTCAGCAACTGTAACTATCTTTTTATCTCTCTATAATATCTTTGTTAGCTTATTACAAATCTTAGGTATTATGGGTAGCGACGACTAATCTCGTTGTTAGTGAATAAAGTAAATATAACGCCTTATTTGTTAAGTCGTGTTAATTTAAATGCTACTCATCGAGAATTAATTTAAGTTATACTGCGGCATAAGAAGTTAAGTTATATTAACAAATAGTGAAAAGCCTCGTTTGACGAGGCTTTTTTGTTTTCCCTCTACGATTAGTTTATGCCTATGTTAATTATCAATGAACAAGAAATCGCAACCGACAAACTGGGTTATTTACTTAACTCTAGCGATTGGAGTGAAGCACTTGCGCCGATTATTGCTGAACAAGAAGGTATCAGCCTTAGCCCCGCTCATTGGGAAGTCGTTCATTTCGTGCGTAATTTTTACCTTGAATACAATACCTCCCCTGCTATCCGCGCATTAGTGAAAGCAATGGCGAAGAAACTGGGAGCAGATAAAGGTAACAGCATCTATTTATACAAGCTGTTTCCTAAAGGCCCAGCGAAACAAGCAACCAAAATAGCCGGATTACCTAAACCAGCTAAGTGTTTATAACAAAAGTCTTTGTTAATCATGATAGCGGCCTGCTTGCCCTAGTCCGCTATCACTTACAGTCAGCAGCAATCGCTCATTCGTTCGTATTAACTAACCGCTTATAGATTGCCTTGATTGAACTCTTGTTGATATTTCAATACCTTTTCTAAATAACGCCGTGCTTCTTCCTTCGGATGCTTGTTCGTTAACGCCCAGTAAGCTTGGTTAGGTTGAAGTTTATTCAGATCGGCCATCGCCCGTTTACGATCGCTATCAAAAGTCGATAACATTCCCCCAGTCCCGCCATTATAAGAAGAGATCATGCTGTAGTGCAGTGTGGTCGGATGCTTAACATCTTTCAAATAGCGGTTCTTAAGGATATAAAAATAGGCGGTCCCAGTATCAATATTATTAACCGGATCAAATAAATATGCCGAGGAGGGTATCCCAGATTTATGCTTAACTAAATTAAACACATCCGCTCCGGCCGTTTTTGGGATCACTTGCATTAATCCATATGCGCCAGCACGACTTACCGCATAAGGATTAAAACTGCTTTCAGTTTTGATAATGGCATAGATTAAATCTTCTGCAATACCGTAGCGCTGTGAAGCCTGCCGGATCAAATGAGCATATTGATATTCACGCAGCTCAAGATGGTCCTGTACTAAGTCAATTTCAACATAATAGGCATTACCGCGCTTGAGTAGCTTATGTTGTAGCTTATTTTCCAGCAAATATTCCGCGAAACGGTTAGCTCGCCAAGACCATTCAATCACACGTCCATCTTGGTCTTTTACCTGACCAAGTAAAAATGGCTTACCGGATAACTCAATATGCTTATCACTAAACAGCTCGACCTTGGAAGGATCTGCAGGCATAAGTAGGGTTTCAACAATAGCACGCTTCAGATGTTGTTTTGGTTGATAAGAGGCAATGGTACTAACATAAATCTTACCATAGTCAAAGTCGATGTGGGCACGGGTGCGGTAGCCATCGATATATTTAACATATTGATGCTTACTGGCGCTCAAATAATCATCGTCACCCCATTGCTTCTTAACTTTACTGGTAAAAGCAATAATTAACTTTTCAAAGGCCTGCTGATCATAGAATTTGTTTTGTCGCAAAGCGGGTTTAGCGTTAACTGTGACAGGTTCACATTGGCAATTAGACTGGGGTTGTTGCACACAAGCAGTCAACGATAGTAACAACAGGATAGAACAGATAAACTTCATCATAACGTCAGGATTAATAAAGGAATAACAGGGGGTAATTATCCCTTGGGTTAAGACGATATCATAGTGTTTTATCAATTAGATTGTACAGTAACGAAAGAAAAAAGCCCCACTGATAATAACCAGTGGGGCTCTTGTTGTACTTGTTTAAGCCATTAGCTAGATGGCATTAACCCATATGCGTTAGACCGCCCATGTAGCCTTGTAATACTTCAGGTACTTCAACACGGCCATCAGCAAGTTGATAGTTCTCTAGAATCGCGACTAACGTACGACCTACCGCTAAACCCGAGCCGTTTAGTGTATGTAATAATACTGGCTTCTTATTGTCTTTAAGACGTGTACGAGCTTGTAAACGACGAGCTTGGAAATCTTCACAGTTAGATACTGAAGAAATTTCACGATACGTTTTCTGTGCAGGAACCCATACTTCTAGATCGTATGTTTTCGCTGCACCAAAGCCCATATCACCAGTACACAAGGTTACTACACGATAAGGTAAATTAAGCTTAATTAAGATGTTTTCAGCGTGCTGACGCATCTCTTCAAGTGCTTCGTATGATTTTTCAGGGTGTGCTAATTGCACCATCTCAACTTTATCAAACTGATGCTGACGAATTAAACCTCGTGTATCACGACCGTAAGAACCAGCTTCACTACGGAAACAAGGTGTGTGCGCCGTTAGACGTACAGGTAGATCCGCTTCGTCAGTAATGGTATCACGTGCAGTATTAGTCACTGGTACTTCAGCAGTTGGGATCAGGCTTAGACCTTGACCTTCTTCTGTTGCAGGCTTTGTGTGGAACAGATCTTCACCAAATTTTGGTAATTGGCCCGTACCGTATAACGAATCACTGTTAACAAGGTAAGGAACGTATAATTCTGTATAACCGTGTTCTTCAGTGTGTGTATCAAGCATAAATTGCGCGATAGCACGGTGCATACGTGCAATTTGGCCACGCATAACAATGAAACGTGAACCGGTAATCTTAACTGCATTTTTAAAATCTAGACCGCCAAGCGCTTCACCTACATCAACGTGATCTTTAATTTCAAAATCAAATTCTTTTGGTTGACCCCAACGCTTTAGCTCTACATTGTCATCTTCATCTTTACCTAGTGGTGCAGATGGATGTGGTAGGTTTGGTAGCGATAATGCAATTGCTTCGATTTGAGCTAATAATTCAGTAAGCTCTAATTTTGCCGCATCAAGTTCTTCGCCTAATTTACCAACTTCAGCTAATAGTGGCTGAATATCTTCACCACTTGCTTTTGCTTTACCAATGGATTTAGAACGTACGTTACGATCATTCTGTAATTGCTCTGTACGGATCTGTAATGCTTTACGTTGTTCTTCTAATGATTTGATTGTATCAACGTCTAGTTCAAAACCACGGCTCGCTAAACGCTGTTTAGCTTCTTCTAAGTCTGCTCGAAGAAATTTAGGATCTAACATTCTTTACCTACTCTGCTTGTTTTATTTCGACCTGAGTGCGATTTCCTTGCACAGGGCCCAAAATATCTGTTGGTATTATTAACACGTATTATTTTAACGTGTATTTACTCTTTCATCACGATATTTATACTTAAAATACGGGTCTTTATGCTCGAAATACTAAGCGCATACCTAAATATGCAACAAAAATACACACGAATACGTTTAAAGATACATTTAGCCCTGCTTTTAACCAATTACCATCTTGTAATAGCAACAATGAATCCATCGAAAATGTCGAAAATGTCGTCAATGCGCCTAAGAAACCTAAGCCAATGAGTTGGCGCCAAGGTGTTTCTGCAATGATGTTGTCATCAAGTAGAGCGAATAACACGCCCATCAATAATGAACCGATAATATTGACAATTAATGTGCCGTAAGGAAACCCCTTCCCCAGAACTGCGGTTGCAGTTTGAGCAATAAAAGTCCGTAATACCGCACCAGTTGCACCGCCAAGTGCAACAAAACCGTATAAAGCTAAATTATTCATTAATAGTACCCTGCTTTATGAATTGATAGTTCTGCGTTTATTTATAACGTTTTCTTGGACTACTGATATCGAGCTGATGCAAGTAATCAAGTTTTTGCTTAATTTGCTTTTCAACACCGCGATCTACAGGATGGTATAACTTAGTACCTTGTAATGCTTCTGGCATATAACATTCGCCTGGTGCATACGCACCTACTTCATCATGGGCATAACGATAGTCATCACCATAACCAAGATCGGACATTAGCTTGGTTGGCGCATTACGTAAGTGCATAGGTACATCAAAATCTGGTTGTTCTTGTACTAACATCTTGGCCTGCGAAAATGCCGTGTACACAGCATTACTTTTTGCAGCAGATGCTAGGTACACAATAGCTTGGGCTATTGCTCGTTCGCCTTCATAGGCACCAACACGACTAAAACAATCCCATGCAGATACCGCAACTTGCATTGCTCTTGGATCAGCATTGCCAATATCTTCTGACGCAATAGCCAGTAAACGCCTTGCAACATGCAGTGGATCACAACCACCGGCCAGCATACGTGCGAACCAATATAAGGCGGCATCAGGTGATGAACCACGAATTGATTTATGCAGAGCAGACATCAGGTCGTAATAAAGCTCACCTTTGTTATCAAAACTATTCACTTTACGGCCGACTACAGACATCAGTCTTTCGAGGGTAACAAGCTTGCCTTGCCCTTCGTCTTCAGCCATGTCATTTAACAGTTCAAGGTAATTTAAACTCTTTCTAGCGTCACCATCGACCAATTCGCATAGCTTCTCTTTCACGCCAGATGCAAAGTTAAATTTAACATTAGCAAGACCACGCGTATCAGTCAGTGCTTGATCAACAACTTGTTGGATTTCGTCAGCGGTTAACTTCTTCAACACATAAACACGCGCACGTGATAATAATGCGTTGTTTAATTCAAATGACGGGTTTTCAGTCGTAGCACCAATAAAGATAATAGTGCCATCTTCGATATGCGGTAAAAATGCATCCTGCTGACTTTTATTAAAGCGATGTACTTCATCCACAAATAAGATGGTCCGGTAGCCTTGAATAGCATTATCTTTGGCTTTTTCTATCGCTAAACGTATATCTTTGATACCCGATGTAACGGCATGTACCCTCTCTACTTTGGCATCACAGTAATGGGCTATCATCTCTGCAATCGTGGTTTTACCTGTACCAGGTGGCCCCCATAAAATCATTGAGTGAGCATGACCAGCCAGTAATGCACGATGTAAAGGTTTACCCTCACCAAGAATGTGAGTTTGACCAATATATTGCGACATTTTCTCTGGTCGCATTCTTGCTGCTAATGGTTGAAAATCAGGACTAAAATCAAGTGACATCGTATTATTCATTAGCGTTGATCATCTATATCTGTATCTTCCGGGATAATAAAGTTAAACAACGCAGGATCCATCTTATTCATTGTCTTACGATTTGTAAGCACAAACTGGCTATGTTGACCTTGTTGCTCTTGTACTGAAAATTGTGACATTTCACCTTGCTTAAATTGTAAAGTGAATACAGCCGCAGCCGGATCATTAGGCGTGATAACAGTATACACTCCCGCTTTTTTAGTAACGCGATAATTTCCCCATGCAGCTTGCTCTGAGCCTGCAATTAACATAAAGGGTGTATTTGCAATCGCATCTTTAAGTGAGTAAATACTAACTTGTTCAACAAATGGATTGTAAAACCACAAACTTTCACCGTTCGAGACAATCAATTGCTCATCAGGTGACACGGTCTCCCAGCGAAACTGATTCGGGCGCTGCAATTGCATAGAGCCTTGGGCTATCGATAAGTTATCCCCCTCAGCAGACGTAACTGTTTGTGTAAAATCAGCACTAAATGGTTTTAACTGAGCAAGTTGACCTTGTAGCTCTTCTTTAACACTTTGTGCGTGCGTAACCATTGATGCGGTCATTAGTACTGCAGTTGCTACGATTTTTTTTAATGATATTTTCTGTTTCATAAATTAATCCTTCGGAGGCGGTGGCGCCAATACTTCTCGATTACCGTTATGTCCTGGTGAACTCACAATACCCTGCACTTCCATCTCTTCGACGATACGTGCAGCTCGGTTATAACCGATTTTAAATTTACGTTGTACGCCCGATACTGAACCTCGGCGTGTTTCTGTGACATGGTATACCGCTTGGTCAAATAACTCATCAACATCAGATGAACCTTCTGCGACTTCACCGGGTAATAAAGTATCAGCCGTTGCTTCACCATTTAAAATTTCGTCAATATAATTCGGTTCACCACGTAATTTCCAATCAGCTACAACACGATGGACTTCATGATCGTCAACAAATGCACCATGAACACGAATTGGCACACTGGTACCAGCTGGTTGATACAGCATATCACCCATACCTAATAGTGTCTCAGCACCAGCTTGATCAAGAATGGTACGAGAATCAATTTTACTTGATACTTGAAACGCAATACGCGTTGGAATATTAGCTTTAATTAACCCCGTGATCACATCAACAGAAGGACGCTGGGTCGCTAAGATTAAATGGATACCGGCAGCACGGGCTTTTTGGGCTATACGTGCTATTAACTCTTCAACTTTCTTACCGACAATCATCATCATGTCGGCAAACTCATCCACGATAACCACAATCGCAGGCAGTTTAATCAAGGCTGGTGCAGTCTCGTCCATACTATCGCCCGGCTTCCATAATGGATCGAGTATTGGCTGACCAGCATCAATAGCTTGTTGTATTTTACTATTAAAGCCAGCGAGGTTACGAACGCCTACCGCTGATAATAATTTATAACGACGTTCCATCTCACCCACACACCAGCGCAACGAATTAGCCGCATCTTTCATATCGGTAACAACTTCAGTTAATAGATGTGGGATACCTTCATACACCGAAAGTTCCAACATTTTAGGATCAATCATGATCATGCGTACTTCTTCTGGCGAGGCCTTATAAAGTAAACTCATAATCATCACGTTCACACCAACCGATTTACCCGAGCCCGTAGTACCCGCAACCAATAGATGTGGCATTTTTGCCAGATCAACTACCACAGAATCACCTGCAATATCATGACCTAATACCATTGAAGTTTTTGATTTAGCTTCCGTAAATGATGGACTCGACATCACATCAGAAAGAAACACGGTTTCTCTATACTTGTTCGGCAGTTCAAGACCAATAACCGATTTTCCTGGGATAACTTCGACAATACGAACACTCATTGCAGATAATGAGCGGGCTAAATCTTTCGATAATGCCGAAATCTTACTGACTTTAATACCTGGTGCTAAATTTAGTTCAAAACGCGTAATAACGGGTCCTGGGTGTACATCGACAACTTGTGCTTTAATATTAAATTCGAGTAATTTTTCTTCGACTAATCGCGCAACATGGTCTAGTTCAGCTTGAGATATCGGATTAATTTTCTTATCAGGCTTATCTAATAACTCTAAACCCGGTAGCAAGGTTAACGGCTTTTCTTTAAATTGCAGCGGGTTCGTTGATACAACTTGGTCACCGACAATTTCAAAACCATTATCAGAGCCATTATTATTAATTTGGAATACTGGCGCTAAAGCAGGCTCATCCAGTTGCAGGTCGGTGCTTTGCTCTACGATAATCGATTCTTCCGCACTTTCGTTATTAAAGCTTTGCGCATGTACATTTTGAGTTTCGATAACACTATTATTGTCATCTTGAATATCATAACTTGCTGAATAATCGTCCTGCATATGCTCATCGAATGCAGATATTGACGGCTCTTGGCGTGGTATAACTTCATCAACAGCCGTGAATGACATATTAGTTGTATCATTATATTCATCGGTCAGTGACTTATCCACTTGCTCAGGCATCACTTTTTCGCTTTCAACCTGAGTATTTACAGGCGGAACACATGTTTGTACAGCTGGAATATGCAGTGTATTTATTTGAGATTCATCCTCAGATACCAAGGTGTCTTTCTTTATTTCCTTTTTCGCAGTGCGATTACTGAGTATTTGCACTTTATCGACAATAAATTGGCAGGCATTTATCACTCCAGCACCAAGCATATCAACAATTGTTAACCAGGATATCCCTGTTAACAGGGTAAAACCAATCGCAACAAAGCTCAGTAAAATAAGTGTTGAACCCAATATACCAAATAACTCACTGATCGCTTGTTCAACGACATCTCCAATTAAACCACCAGATGAAAAGTAATAAAGATCATCAAAATTAACAGATGCCAGTCCACAAACACCGATTAACAGCAATAATGCGCCAATCATACGTAAACCAACAGTAAAGAAGTCTATTTCATCAAGCTGTCTCGGACGCCAAAATATAAACCAAGCCAATGAGACAAATGCGAGTGGTATTGCATAAGCATAAATACCAAAAGTGAAAAATAAAACATCCCCCATCCACGCACCTAATGAGCCCGCAGCATTCTTTACAGGGCCTTCCCAACTTGTTTGGGACCATGATGGATCAGCTGGGTCAAAAGTCACTAATGCAACCATTGCATAGCAAGCAATAAAAGTAGAAAAAATGAATCCAACTTCAAAAACGCGCTGAATACCAGATAATGGGGCAAGATATTTAGAGGGAATAGCTAAATTAAATTTGTTCATCTTGATTTATGACTCTTGAAGGCGACGGTTTACGTTATCTACTATACCCAAGTTACAGCAAGATGCACAATCAGCAAACCGAATGAAGGTAACTTGGGTATATGAGCTATCAACTTTAAATAAATGCTAGAAACAAAACAAGCGGCAATATGCCGCTTGTTGATTATTTATCATTTTATTTGCGTTAATCTAGGATTACGCTAAAAGATTATGTGCTATAAGTTAAATTAACGCGTTTTAATAACTAAACGGTTACTTTGTTTTACTTCTTCCATAACAACATAAGTACGTGTGTCATTAACACCCGGTAAACGTAATAACGTTTCACCAAGTAAACGACGGTAAGCTGACATATCAGATACACGTGTTTTTAATAAATAATCGAAGTCGCCAGATACTAAATGACATTCTTGGATTTCTTCAAGCTCTTGAACTGCTTTATTGAATTGCTCAAATACATCAGCAGCACCACGATTTAAAGTGATTTCAACAAAAACAAGCAATGAAGCATCCAAAAATTGTGGATTTAGAATTGCGGTATAACCTGTAATATATCCTTGGCGTTCTAAGCGTCGAACACGCTCTAAACACGGCGTAGGGCTTAAACCTACACGTTTCGACAACTCTACATTGGAAATTCGGCCGTCTTTTTGTAATTCATTAAGAATATTACGGTCGATTCGATCTAGTTCCTTCATTGGTCGAGTTTTTACTTCCATCATCATTTCCACCCTTTTACATCCCAGTAAAACTTTGTTTTTCAAATAATCCATTCATTTGAATACGCAATAGTTAGAACTAACTTAAAGTACTAGCTAAATCCTAACCAAGATTATAATAGCCTACAATAATTCAATTTACGAGGCTTATGTTATGTGTTCCCGTCTCTAAAGAAACATAATATTTACAAAGATGTTGCTTACATAACAATAGGCTAACATCGATGTTTTATGTCCCAACCATCAAAATAGACGTTTCGTTGGTTTAAGTAGACATTAACAGAACATTAATTCCATTGAAAGGGGCTATATGCAAAATATATAGCTGAATCGCGGTTTTCACTATTTTTGCATTATTATGCATTTTAAAATTATATTTTTACTCTACTATTTACCCCGCGCCACAAAGTTTTTACAATTGACCTCAATTATTGGTATTAAGGAATCGTAATGAGTAATACAAAACACTGCCGTCTACTTATATTAGGCTCAGGTCCAGCAGGATACACCGCAGCGGTTTATGCTGCTCGTGCAAATCTAAACCCTGTAGTAATCACCGGAATGCAGCAAGGTGGTCAGCTAACCACTACGACTGAAGTTGAAAACTGGCCGGGTGATGCAGAAGGGCTAACGGGTCCTGCATTGATGGAGCGTATGAAAGCACACGCTGAGCGTTTTGAAGCTGAAATCATTTTTGATCATATCAACGATGTTGATTTATCAGTGCGCCCATTTAAATTAAAAGGCAATGATGTTGAGTACACATGCGACGCACTCATCATTTGTACTGGCGCATCAGCGAAATACCTTGGTTTACCTTCAGAAGAAGCATTTAAAGGCCGTGGCGTATCAGCTTGTGCGACCTGTGATGGTTTCTTTTACCGCAATCAAAAAGTGGCTGTTGTTGGTGGTGGTAATACCGCGGTTGAAGAAGTGCTTTATCTATCAAATATAGCTTCTGAAGTGCATTTAATTCACCGTCGTGAAGAATTCCGCAGTGAAAAGATCTTAACTAAGCGCTTACAAGAAAAAGTAGCCAACGGTAATATTACATTGCACCTCAACAAAACACTTGATGAAGTATTAGGTGATGAGATGGGTGTAACCGGTGTCCGTATGCGTGATACACGAACAGACGAAACCAACGACCTTGATGTAATGGGTGCCTTTATCGCTATCGGTCATCAACCAAACACGGATTTATTCACTGATCAATTAACCATGAAAGATGGCTACTTGAAAGTAAATTCAGGCACAGAAGGCTTCGCGACGCAAACAACTATCCCTGGTGTATTTGCGGCTGGTGATGTTTCTGACCACATTTACCGTCAAGCAATTACTTCAGCTGGAACAGGCTGTATGGCTGCATTAGATGCCGAACGTTTTCTTGATGGATTAGGTGATTAATCCGTTTATTCTGCTAAGGTGATACCCAAGGTATCACCTTTTTCAAGCATCCCCCTTTTTCAAGATCCCCCTATATGCCAATCTATTTACCTGAACTTAATCACGACTTAACTTATTTCCCATCAGTCAACACCGCGTTAACTGAACCCGATGGTTTACTTGCTATGGGTGGAGATCTCAGCCCTGAACGGCTTGTGAGTGCGTATCAACAAGGTATCTTCCCTTGGTTTGAAGAAGATCAGCCTATTCTTTGGTGGTCACCGAGTCAACGCATGGTATTAACTCCGGGGGCAATGCACATATCACGTAGCTTACGTAAATCTTATCGTCGCCAAAAATTTAGCCTGTCTATCAACCATGCATTTTCAGAGGTTATTGAATCTTGCGCTGAACCACGTGGCGATTCAAGTGATACTTGGATAACAGATACGATGCAAAATGCGTATTTACAACTGCATGAAATGGGCTTCGCACACTCTATTGAAGTCTGGCAAGACGAGCAATTAGTTGGCGGTTTATATGGCTTATATATTGGCGATATTTTCTGTGGGGAGTCGATGTTTCATACAGTTACCGATGCCTCTAAGATCGCCTTCATCGGTCTACAGCAACATCTGACTAATATTGGCTGTAAATTGATCGACTGCCAATTACATAATGAACACTTGGCTTCATTAGGAGCAACAGAAATTAGCCGTGACACATTTATCAAGCAACTCAATAACCGAACCGTAACCGCAAACCAGCATCTATGGCAGCCTCAGGCGCTTGTATTAGACTTAATAGATAAGGCCAGTAGATAGGAAGCAACAATATGATTAAAGTCGCCTTAACACCATCCATGCCTTGCAGTTACCTTCACGAACAGCAAGAACAAGTTCTTGTTGTCCAAGATGAACAATTACACAACCAAGCAGGTTATGAAGTCCTATTACTCAACGGCTTTCGTCGCAGTGGTAATGACGTATACCGACCACACTGTCAAACGTGCCAAGCTTGCCAATCTATTCGTATAGATAGCCAATTATTTAAACCAAGTAAAAGCCAGAAACGTTTACTCAACAAAAATAAGTACATTGAAATGCGAGTTAGCCATCAGCCAAAATCGGATTATTATCCATTATACGAACGTTACATTAATACCTTACACAGTGATGGCGCTATGTTCCCCGCCAGTCAGTCTCAGTATGATGGTTTTATTTCCAGCGCTTGGTTAACACCCACCTTTCTTGAATTTTACCTTGATGATACCCTTATCGCGGTAGCAGTAACCGATGTGATGCTTAATAGCATGAGCGCCATGTATTGCTTTTATGACCCCGATTATCTACACAACTCCCTAGGTACCTATGCTATTTTACAGCAGCTTTTATTAGCAAAGGCGACAAACAAGCAATGGCTATATTTAGGCTATCAAATTGATCAGTGTAGCAAGATGAATTACAAGGTTAAATTTAACCCACATGAGCGCTTGATGGCTGGAAAGTGGCAGGGCTAATCCAGCCTAAGAGTCAATAATAAAGCGTTTTAAAAATAAATAGTAAATATCTTACCTATAATATATACAGGCAAGCGTAAATCTGGCATCATCTTGCGGTCAAATATAGCTATTATAATTAAATTTTAAGAGGACTCATGGCAAAAGAAGACAGCATTGAACTACAAGGTACAGTTCTAGATACACTTCCTAACACAATGTTTCGTGTTGAATTAGAAAACGGCCACGTTGTTACTGCGCATATCTCAGGTAAAATGCGTAAAAACTACATTCGAATTCTTACTGGTGATAAAGTAACTGTAGCACTAACACCTTACGATTTATCTAAAGGTCGTATCGTCTTCCGTGCCCGTTAATCACGAGCCTCTAAAAAAACCAGCGTAAGGCTGGTTTTTTTAGGTCTACGATTTAATATCTTATACTCCACAACCCGATACCTTATTACAAGCCTATATAGATCAGTCAACATCAACGCGTAAAATTTCTTCTTCCTGCGCTGCTTTTTTATCTCTGAATTGTTGCTTTAACACCGCTTTTTTAAGCATGGCTATTTCGCCATCAGTACCAATTGTAAAGTGCTCAGGTTCAGTATTGAAACGTGACTGATATAGCATCACAGCTTGCAGTGAGCTATCTTTTTGTGCCGGTGTCAATACTACACCGTTTTCCCACTTACCGAGCTCTACCGCCGTTCTAAGCTTTTCATATACTTCAGGGGTCATACTTTCAAGTAACTTATCAACTGACATCTTTACGTCCTTGGTTAATACTCAGGGGGCGTCCCCTGCTAAATAATAAAATATACAACAACCCTACTATAAATACGCACCGATTTAAACTATAACAGCGCTCGCATATTACTCGATTCACATAATCGAACAGAGTTTGCTATAAACAAAAAAGGAAGCCAATTGGCTTCCTTAATAACGTTCTTATTAAACAATCTTAATAAACAATTTACTTATGCAAATTCATGCATCTCGATGCCAGCCATTTTTTGCATTACACGTAATACTTGGCAGCTATAACCAAACTCATTATCATACCAAACGTATAATATAGCGCGATTACCTTCAGCAATTGTTGCTAATGAGTCAACAATGCCAGAGAAACGGCTACCGACCATGTCTGTTGAGACAAGTTCTTTAGACGTACTAAAATCAATTTGATTGTGTAATGGCGAACTTAAAGACATTTCTTGTAAGTAGCTGTTTAGAGATTCTCTTTCAACTTCTTTCTCAAGGTTTAAGTTAATGATTGCCATTGATACGTTTGGTGTTGGTACACGGATTGCGTTACCAGTCAGCTTACCTTTTAATTCAGGTAGTGCTTTTGCTACAGCCGATGCTGCGCCTGTTGACGTTAATACCATGTTCATTGCAGCACCACGGCCACGACGATCACCTTTGTGGAAGTTATCAATCAAATTTTGATCATTGGTATATGAATGCACAGTTTCAACGTGACCGTTTGCAATACCATATCTATCTTGGATTGTTTTCAGTACCGGTGTGATTGCATTCGTTGTACAGCTTGCTGCCGATACAATGTTATCTTCAGATAAAATATCAGTATGGTTAACACCATAAACGATATTTTTAATGTCACCTTTACCAGGGGCTGTGAGTAATACTTTTTCAGTACCCTTAGCTTTTAAGTGAAGACCTAAGCCATCAGTATCACGCCAAATACCCGTGTTATCGACTACAAGTGCATTCTTAATACCATGCGCAGCGTAATCAATTTGATCAGGACCATTTGAATAAAGGATCTTGATGTAAGTACCGTTAGCAATGATTGCATTGTTTTCTTCATCAATATCAATCGTACCATTGAACTGACCATGTACTGAATCACGACGTAATAAAGAAGCACGCTTCTCGATATCGCCAGGACCGCCACGTACAACAATTGCACGTAAACGTAATAAGTTGCTCTCACCCGTTTTATCAACAAGTAAACGCGCAAGTAATCGACCAATGCGGCCAAAGCCATATAAAACAACATCACGTGGTTCAGTCTGGATATCGTTATTTAATGCAGGTGCTAATTCAGCACGTAAGAACGCGTCGATACCAGTAGAATCTTTATTATCAGTCCAATAGCGTACAGCCAAGCGACCGATATCAATTTGAGCATTGCTAATAGGTAATTCGCTGATAATTTGCAGTAATGGGAAAGTTTCAGTGAAACGTAATATACGTCCTTCATGACGTTTCACTACGCGGTGTGCTTTTTGGAGATCAATTGCTGTGGCATTTTGCAATGGGCGACCATAAATTAATACTTCAACGCCTTTATTACGGTACAGCTTTCCTAACAACGGTAGCATAGATTCTGCGAGTTCTTGGCTCTCTTGCCAGTTCAACAAATGACTTTCAGATGGCATCTTTTTTCCCTTTTAATCACAACTACATGTAAGAAACATTAAAACAACAGTCAGTTAACCAACGGCTGGTTTTTAATCAGTTAGATAACGTAATCATACAAAAATAACCGCTAACTTACCAATTAATCATGTCAATTAGGTCTTTTTTTACTTTTTTGCTTTCATTCAAAACACAAAAATTTAACAATGAAATAGTAACGACTTTACTTTTTCCGCTTGCTCACTTTATGACCGAAGCTATGACCCATCAATTCAGCACAACATCGATAGTTTTAGCTACCTAAGTAATTTAAAAGCGGAGTTAGACACAATTACTCAATCTATGGTAGTGTGGCGAAATCACTCGTTTAAACTTATTTTTATGTATCGTATATTCTCTATTAGTCGTTTAATTCCAGTTATTGCTATTACCAGTTTATTGACAGCGTGTGGTGATTCAGGCGGTGTAGTGACTATATGTGAAAATGATGATGCGCTCTGCCAAGATCTGAATTCAGATCCATGGTGCCAAAGAGAAAGAGAAAGTCTTATCAGTGCCCGTTTTAACCTAAAGCAGGATGAGACGGAACAAACACAGTATTCACTATTAACATCCCTCAGTACTTATCAAGAATGTATAAAAATTGCAGCGCTAATCGAGCCAAGAACGCACCCAGAATTAAAAACCCTACGAGTTTCGGCAATGTTAAGTACTTATGATGAATTACTCGCATTAGAAAAACAGACACTTAGCAGCGATAATCCGTATATCCTCAATTACCATTGGGTCACTCATAATAATGAAGCGGCAAAACGACGCTTTATCGCTATATCTAAAAAACAAATCTTTGATGATCCAGTATTGTATTTCGCCATTGCTAATATTTATGGCAACAATACCGGCAAAGTCATCATTAATTTATTAAAAGGTATTCACCTACTCGGTGATGATCCCGAAATGACAACAAAGCTTATATATGGGTTAATCACTGCTTATATGCATCAAAGAAATTATGACCTCGCATATTTATGGTCACATGTGGCTATTATTTTAGAGGTTGAAAATATAAATCTGACGCTATTCACGCACAACAAAATATCGCAAATTAAAAAGACGCGTTTAGAAGTATTAGCAACAAGAATAGCAGAACAAATAAGAGAGCAAGAGTTTACTGACGAGAGCTATAAACACATACTCTCATCAGTCAGGCTTTAGTACGGTAATAAAGGCTAGCCCATTATAGTGATAACGGTTGAATACCACGCCCTTCTAAATAAGCAGTTAACTCGATAGGCAGCGCATTATCCGTTTGATAATAACAAGCACAAACATGACGTTCGCAGCTTAATAAGATAATACTCAATAATTCATTAAACTCATGATTCTGCCATATTCCAGCGTCACCAAGCGTTAGCCATTGCTGCATAATTGATAATGGCTGATTAATCACTAACCCTGCTGACTGTACAGTTGTAAAATCAATAAGCGCACGAAACGCCGCATAGTTATCTTGGCGAAGTTGATAGCTGTTAATACCTTTTACAACACCACTGACCAATGCATTATCTAATTCGCAATGCGCAAGTCCATAATCCGCTAATAACCAAGCAGTAAATGAACCCGCGTTCGCGCTATTACTCGAAAAATCAACATCCCGTAATAACGAGGCGCTGTTCTTCTTGTCATTTATCGATACTAATAACCATAAGTAAAAATCATAGCTGTCACGATTGATATCTTGCCATTCAACCGTTTGTGTTTCTTGTCGAGAAGCAGTTACACCACCATTAACATGCGCAGCTAAATATTGTGCTAAATGTGTTTGATATAGCGCAGCTGTTTCCCTCACGTTTGTTAGCGTAATTGCAAATTCTTCTTGCTCTTTCTCAGCATTAAAATGACGTTGCAATTGCGCTTGTAAAGACTGTTCAGCGTCAGCGTTATCAGTAACGGCTGACACAGTAGACAGTGCACGTGCGTACAATTGATTCAGTAATGTATCAGTTGTCGGTAATGCAGTCACAGTTGTGGGTTTCGCTGCAGTGACATTAACAGATGCTAACGTCGCAGGTGGATTAAACACCCAAGTTTCACCTAACGGTTCTTCACTACCTTGGTCAAGAATGACCAATTGATAAGCACCAACAGCAAGCGGCTGCTCTAGACTCATTTGATAGCTTTGCATTTCCATATCATGCAAATGATAAATACCATTTAACGACCATTCGATAGGTGTAAATTCACCTGTCTCAATGACAGCTTGATTTGCTCTTATTTCCCAGATCAAATCTTCAGTTACAAACTCAATAGGCAGATGCAGATCAAATTGAATCATCGCCGATTCATCCGCTATGATCACAGGTGGTAATGCGTGTAACCAAAACTGCTTAATTTCTTCTTCCAGTTTTACGTCTAATTCGTCTGTAAAACCAAAATCAGCCAATGCTTGAGTAATTAGCGTTGCTGGTAACGCTTGTTCTTCGCCATTGGCGTTTAATTCGGTACAGCTAAGACCAATCATTTGGCCTAATTGCAGAATGTGTTGTGCTGTCATTTGACACCTTAAATAGTAAACCTAGCACCATTATACGCTATCAATATTAAGATGCGAGAATACTCCGTATAACAATAATTCGGTTTAATTGGTTTTTATCTACGCTTGTCTATACTCCACTAAAGTGAATATTTGTATTATTCAAACAAATACAGCTTAATTTTATCTATATGTTTAAAAAACAATGAAAATAAGACACTTAGTCAGAACTCTTCACGGTTACAAATGAAACCAAATAACACTTCAGGGAAATATCCATGCCAGTAAAGCCGTCTATTATCTCAATTTGTGATCTAGATTATTTATTTTTTGTAATAAATAGTACAAAAAAACATACAAAATTGACACAAATCAGTTAATTTTCGTAAATTTGCAACATTTTGTGATTCAACGCATAAATCTTGGTATTTATTCTTGTCTTTCCATCAAAATCTTGTAAATTTACAACCAAGCAAGATTATTAATTCAAACTTACATTTAATGGATACAAGTTATGACAATTAAAGTAGCAATCAATGGTTATGGTCGAATCGGCAGAAACGTACTTCGTGCATTCTACGAAGGTGGTAAAGAGCAAGATCTAGAAATCGTTGCAATCAACGATCTAGGTGATTCAAAAATCAATGCTCACCTAACTAAATATGATACTGCACATGGTCGTTTCCCTGGTACTGTTGATTTTGATGCTGAAGCACTAATCATCAACGGTGACCGTATCAAGACTTTTTCAGAACGCAATCCAAAAGACTTACCTTGGGGTGAGTTAGGTGTTGATGTAGTACTAGAATGTACTGGTATCTTCGCTAGTAAGGAAGCTTGTCAAGCACACCTTGACGGCGGCGCTAAGAAAGTTCTTATCTCTGCTCCTGGTAAAAACGTTGATGCTACAATCGTTTATGGTGTTAACCAAGACGTATTAACAGCTGACATGACAGTTGTTTCAAACGCTTCTTGTACTACTAACTGTCTAGCTCCAATTGCTAAAATCTTAAATGACAACGTTGGTATTGTTAACGGCATGATGACTACAATCCATGCTTATACAAATGACCAACGTCTATCTGATGTATATCACTCAGATCTATATCGTGCTCGTGCTGCGGCAATGAACATGATCCCAACAAGCACGGGTGCTGCTGCTGCTGTTGGTTTAGTAGTTCCTGAACTACAAGGCAAATTCCAAGGTATGGCGGTACGTGTACCAACTATCAACGTATCTCTAGTTGACCTTACTTTCGAAGCTGGCCGTGATACTTCTGCTGAAGAAATCAACCAACTTATCACTGATGCAGTAGCTGCGGATCCAATCCTAGCGCGTGCACTAGCTGTAAACAACGAACCTCTAGTTTCTATCGACTTCAACCACGATGCACACACATCTAACTTTGATGCGACTCAAACTAAAGTTCAAGGTAAACTTGTTAAAGTTATGTCTTGGTATGACAATGAGTGGGGCTTCTCTAACCGTATGTTAGATAACGCTATCCTACTGATGAGCGCTAAATAATTAAACTTGATTTATAATTCAAAGTTAATTGGATTATAATTTTAAAGGCGGCCACAGGGTCGCCTTTTCTATTTTGGGGATTTTATGTCATATCACGATACAATCACGGATCAAATACAGTTAGCCAAACACATTAGTCTTATCACAAGTAATGGTCTTAAGTATCTTCATATTGCTCACCCAAAAGCACATGCAAGTATCAGCTTGTTTGGCGCACAATTATTAAGCTTCACGCCGACCAATTCTGCCCCTGTAATTTGGATGAGTGATGACGCTATCTTTAATGGTGTAAAAGCCATTCGTGGTGGCGTGCCTATATGCTGGCCTTGGTTTGGTCCAGCAAAGGACAGCCCGACAGTACAGCCTCTTGCACAAACTCAAGATTTCCCCTCTCACGGTTTTGCTCGAAATAATCATTGGCAATTACTTGAGAGCCAAAGCAATGATGATGCCTGCCATATCCGTTTACAACTAAAAGAAAGTCCTGAAAGCAAACGATTATGGCCACATAGCTTTAACCTTATTGCTGAGTTTATTATCAGTGATACATTAACGATAAACCTCACCACCCATAACACGGGTAATGACAATTTTGATTATGGTGGTGCATTACACAGCTATTTCCAAATTTCAAAACCTGATGCAGTCTCCGTTGATGGGCTAGATCATGATGCTAAAACGACTCGCACATTGGATGGCGAAATTGATATAGTCTGTAAAAATCCAAGTTCAATCATTACACTCAATGATAAACAACATCAACATCAGATCAAGATCAAGAACGAAGGTAACAATGCAATGGTTGTTTGGAACCCTTGGGAAGTCGGTGCAAAAGCATTTGTGGACATGCCTAATGATGGTTATCAAACCATGTTTTGTTTAGAGCCGGCAATTATAGGTAAAAATGCGGTGACAGTAGCGGCTGGATCCAGTCATACACTGACCACTATTTTAAGTGTAACGCCAGCATAAATACAATTTCAAGATGAGCTGATAATACATAGTTTTGTGCCCATCTTGAAATAACTTGGGCATAACGACACGATTAACGTTGTGCTAAGGGTGTATCAATACTTTCATCAACTAATGTGCGAGCAGCAAAAATTAGATTATCCACTTGCTGAGAAATACTGTATTTACTCATATCCTGCCCTGTTAATAAACGTCCTAACTCTGTAAGTTGATTGCGTAAATGTTCGTCATTACGTACTTTTTCTTTGTCTCGTTGTGATAATTTCGATGCGACCGCATCTTTTATACCATTCACCTGTGATTGAAAGTCCAATGAAGTTAGGTTTTCCGTGCCTAAATAGCTATTTAACGAACTTAAATGGTCACGGTAATTTATCACAACCCGTTCAGCCGATGTTTCAATTCTCGACTTAACCCAAGTCACTTCTTTCGCAATACTGTCTGCTTGCTTTATTTTATTGTGACTCACCGTTAGCTGTTGTTGAATCGCTGTATTATTACGTGGATCTGTTTCAATTAACCGCTCTAAACTATATAAACTATTCAATGCTCGATTATAGCTTTCAGGAATTATTTCCTGATCAAGTGAATTAAATTCAGACGTTGGTAAACGTAATACTTTACGTTTTATTATATCAATTTCAAGCGCCTTATAATCACGCTCTAATTTGGTTTTTTGATGCTCCAAACCTAATCCCGAACCTCTATTTTCAATGAGGCTAGCAAACTGAATAGTCAAATCTCGTAATTTTCTAAGGCGTGCTTCAAAACCATTCATATCGACATGATGGATAAATTCATCATGGTCACGGATCGTTGATAGCAATGGTGCTGTAATAAGTTTAGCCTGAAACGCTTTATTCATACTCTGAACAAATAGCTCTGATTCAGTTTCTATATCTTCACTACCCGAATTAGAAAACCAACCACCGTTATTAGGCGTATAGCTTTCATACATTTTCAATAATTTTTCACGTTTTTTAACGGCTATTTTAAAATGAACCGGTGAATAATAAGCAAGCTCTTGTTTAATACCACGTTGATATAAAATCTCTACCGCATTCATAGCAGCATTTACTGCATTCATTTCTTCGAGCGCAGCTTCTGACATAACAAAGCTATCAGCACTATTAGTAAAATCGGCCATAGACGCACAGCCAGAAAACATACTTGTCGCCAATAAAACAGCAGAGAGTTTTAGCGATAATTTAAATTGTCGTTTAATTGGTAATGTAATAGGCATGAACATCTTCCTTTTGTTCGAGACAGACTTGAATTGCAACAACAGCATACGCTGCCGATATCAAAAAATGCGCCTAAAAAAAGAGAAATGCGACAACGCGTTATAAAATAGCACTTAGCTAAACACTAAAGAAGGAGAAGGTATGAGCGGCATATTATTAACAACTAATGCTACTCATACTTAATAATGACTAAGCTAAAGCGCCTAATAACGCTTTAATTGGATGGTTCAATCGTACTTCATCAACCCGTTTAACCTGACTACGACAAGAATACCCCGTCGCTAAGCAACGCGAAGAGTCTCGTTGCGCCAAAGCATGCTTCCAACTTTGCCCATAAATTGATTTTGATGCTGCCACATTCTTGGCATCATGCCCATAACTTCCAGCCATGCCACAGCAGCCTGTCGCCACAGTCTCTAATGCTAGACCAAAGCCATCAAATACACGTTGCCACTCTTGCTCAGCCGTTGGTTTATTGGTTTTTTCAGTACAATGGGCGAATAAGTAATAAGGTTGAGCATCACTTGTTTCGCGCTTAATTAACTCGCTCAAACTCGCTTGTACCTTATCGTTCAATAACCACTCTTGAATAAGCTGAACAGAGAAGTCTCCACGTTTATCCGCCAGTGCTTGTTTGTATTCATCACGATAACAAAGCACCAATGCGGGCTCTAAACCTATCAGTGGAATACCTAAAACGTGTAGTGAATTTAAAAAATCAGCGGCCGTTTGTGCTGTTTTCGCAAACTTAGCCAAAAAACCTTTCACATGTTGCGGTTTACCATTTGGTTTGAACGGTAATATAATCGGTTTCAAGCCCAGTTTTTCAACTAGGTTAACCAGTGATTCTACTAATTCGGCTTCATAAAAACTGGTAAACGGATCTTGTACAATTAAGACATGTTGCGCTTTATCTTCCGCGCTTAATCGCTGTAAAAATGCTAAATCAAAACTTTGCGCATAATGTCCACGTAATAACTCCGATAATGTTGGTGCACTTAATAACGGAATATCAACCATGCCGATTGTATGTTTTGCTGCGCTCTGCACCCAATCTTGCCCTAACCAAAAATTAAAGAAGTTCGGCATCTTCGCCATCATTGGAGTGTAACTTTCTGAATATCCAACTGCAAAATCTTTAACGGGACGCATATAGCGGCTGTGGTATTGATCTATAAATCGTGATCTAAACTCAGGTACATCCACTTTTACAGGGCATTGAACGGTACATGCTTTACATGCCAAGCAGCCTTGCATCGCGTCCATAACTTCATGTGAAAAATCATAACTACCACGCGCTTTGTTCCAGCTATTTTTTAAACGCATGGTAAACGTCGCAACACCATTCTTCTGTACTGTTAATTGCTGACCTAGTTCTTGCTCATTCATGTCATGACAAGACAATTGACGTAACCATTCGCGCATTAAACCAGCACGGCCTTTTGGCGAATGACGACGATCGCCAGTATGCTTAAAGGAAGGACACATAGGACTTTTGGTATCATAGTTAAAACATAAACCATTACCGTTACAATCAATGGATTTTGTGAAACTTTCACGGATTGAAATGGGTATTTGTCGATCAAAAGCACCGCGCTTTTTCGCATCAACAGAAACAAGCTTTGCATCGCTATTAATTGGCGTACATATTTTACCTGGATTTAAACGATTATCAGGGTCGAACGCGGCTTTAATCTTACGTAATTCAGTAAACAATTCATCACCGAAGAATTCTGGACCGTACTCAGAACGAAAACCTCTGCCATGTTCACCCCACATCAGCCCTCTATATTTCGCCGTTAGAGCCACTACTTTATCTGATATTTCACGTAGGGTAACTTCTTGCTGAGGATCAAGCATATCGAGTGCTGGACGTACATGTAAAACGCCCGCATCAACATGCCCAAACATGCCGTAATGAAGGTTATAGCTATCTAGTAAGGCTCTGAACTCAACAATATAGTCTGCAAGATTTTCAGGAGGCACGGCGGTATCTTCAGCAAACGCGAGCGGTTTAGCTTGACCTTTTGTTGCCCCGAGCAAACCAACCGCTTTTTTACGCATACCGTATATTTTCAATACATCGCTTAACTGATCACAGACTTGATAGCCAATAACACCCGCTTCGCCCGCAGCCATCAGACGGTCAAGTTCAGCCGTTAAATAGTCTATTTTTTGTTGCTGGATATCACCATCATCTTCGGCAAACTCTACAAAGTTAATACCTTGCATGTCTTTATTGGGTATATCAGTGATCAGTGATTTGACTGAATGCCAAACGATGTCTTGCTTGGCTAAATTTAATACAACCGAATCAACAGTTTCTACCGACAATGCATTGGCTTTAATTAAAAATGGTGCATTACGTAGGGCAGAGTCAAAGCTGTCATATTTTACATTGACCAAACAGCGATATTTTGGAATGGGTGTTAAATTAAGTTTCGCTTCGCTAATAAATGCAAGTGACCCTTCAGAGCCACACAAGATCCGCCCTAAATCAAATTCATCCGTGCTTTTATCATAAAGGTGGACTAAATCATAGCCAGTAAGAAAACGGTTTAATGGCGGAAAGGTATCTGCAATTTTTTGCTTTTTATGCGTAATCGTATCGATAACTTGGTGGCAAACCTTACCCAAATAATTATTATTCTGAGCTTGGTCCTGCACTTGTTCAGCAGACTGGCTTGTCGTCACCAATTCGGTGCCATCCATTAATACAGCCGAAACAGACAGTACATGGTCACTGGTTTTGCCGTATTTTAATGACCCTTGGCCAGAAGCATCCGTATTAATCATGCCACCAATAGTCGCGCGATTACTGGTTGACAAATCAGGAGAGAAAAAGAAACCATAGGGCTTAAGAAATTCGTTCAGTTGATCTTTAACAACACCAGTTTGAACTTGTACCCAACCCTCTTCAACATTGATATCAATAATATTATTCATATGTCGAGACATATCAACAATAATACCGTCAGTGAGTGACTGACCATTTGTACCTGTACCACCACCGCGTGGAGAGAAGGTAATCGTTTTGAATTCGGCCTGTAATGACAACGTCGTCATGATAACTAAATCTTGATGATTACGAGGTAATATTACGGCTTGTGGCAATAACTGATAAATGCTGTTATCTGTCGCAACTGCTAATCGACTTGCATACGACTTTTCGATATCACCACTAAATTTACTTTGCGCTAACGCTGCCAAAAAAGCGAGATATTCTGATTTTACTGCATCCTGATAACTTAATACGGGGATCATCATCCATTCCCTTGTGACAATTTTCAACTAAATGCATTGTAACATGAGTGAATTGATTACTCTCCCATAGATAAAGGCTAAATTTATCTCTCTTATAACGACTCTCCATTAGGCAAGGTATTCACCTAAAATGAACGATTTTAATGCCAATATACGTTTTGTATAACATAATAGTAACATCAACTATTGTTTAGCTTGTGGTTTAAACCTTGAAAAATGCCATAAACGACATTTGCTACATCGCTTATACGTTGATCAAATCTGAGCGTAAATGAGGGTTACTTCATTGTCATCTCAGACAAAATCATTAGGAAATATTCAAAATGCGTGTTGCTTTAATAGCCCTTGCAGTGAGTTGTATTCTAATTAGCAATGCAACCCAAGCCACTGAAAAAGAACAGAAAAAAAACACAGTCGTTAATCTACAGATAGCACTTAAAAGTGTTCAATCTGAATATGACGTATTCAACGAATTACTCGCAGTGATAAATGATGATATAGCTATCGAGAAAAGCAAATTAACAAACATAAGAATGCAAAAAAAAATGCTTTCTCGGCAAACTGAAAAATCCTTGGCCAAAATGAATGCACAATATCAATTAATGATTGATAACCCAATGCAAGATATCACGACATCACAAAAGAACTATCGCGTCGCAATTCAACAGCAGGAACAAAATAATCTACTCATTAAAGGTTCAGTTACAGCCCTAGCACAACTCAGTAAACAGTTATCTGAAAAGAATATTGAACGCATTAGACTACTAAATCAACGTGAAACAATCAGCGAAGAGATAAACATTGCACGTATTAATCGTTTGAAAAATGAAATACAAGAAACTCAATCACAGAACATTAGCCAAAGCATTAATTGTGATCTACAAAATTCATTCATAGAGTGTATTGATCGTAGTAACCAATTGAGTAAGCAAGACATCTCGAAGACGTATTTAAATACGGTATTTAATTCAGTAACAGAATCTAATCTAATCAGTAAATATAAAGCCGACTCCAGCGCGCATGTAAAACTGATAAGTCACAAAATATTAACGAGCGAATTCAGTGGGCAAGGCACTTATAACTCGACCATACAGGTAACAATGCAAGGAGTATTACCAAAAAATGAAGCCTGTAAGCTATTAAATATTGCAATTCGTTATTGCGCAGCTCAAGCATCACAAATGGTATTACCCGCCATAAAAAAAGATCTTAAAGATAATAAAGATAATAAAGATAATAAAGATGTGTTATATCAACTCACTATTCGCTCGAACAAATACGATGATGAAGTATTCATTAATGGCGTTAGTTATGGATCTACTAAGCTCTCGGTAATGCTGTCACCAGGTGTCCACCATGTCGTAATAAAAAAATCGAATTACATAGATTTTGAACAAAACATTAAACTAAAAAACAACATGATGGTAAGAGCTAAGTTATTAAAAGCCATCGTTTTGCTACAAGATGGTCAAGCAGTACAAGACTTATTAGCTTCTGGTGAACGCGGTCCAGAATTAATTTCGGTGCCAGCAGGCCAATTAACAACATCGGTTGATAACACTAATAATCAAACCATCAAAGCTTTCTCTGTCGGTAAGAATCCAATCACCGTCGCCGATTTTAAACGTTTTGTTAACGCCAGCAACTATATTACAACCGCAGAATCAGGTAGTGGTTGTGTGGAGTATGCTTACGGCAAAGAAACATATAATGTCAATTTAAACTGGCGCCAGCCAGGTTTTGCGCAAACCGACGAGCATCCAGTTGTCTGTATCAGCTCAGCTGATACCAATGCATACTTAGCTTGGTTATCAAAAGCAACAGGTCAAAAATACCGTTTACCGAATAACGGCGAATGGGAATATGTAGCGCGAGCAGGTAGTAATGACAACTACTGGTGGGGTAACGATGCTGGTAACTCAAAAGCTAATTGCGCTTACTGTGGTAGCCAATGGTCGAATAAAAGCACCGCGCCAGTACAATCATTTAAAGCCAACAAATTTGGCCTGTATGATACCGTAGGTAACGTTTGGGAACTAACGAGTGGACATGATTTAGTTGCAAGAGGCGGCGCTTGGAACTTCGCCCCAAAACTGTCACAAATTGATGTCCGCTTAGCATTAAAACCCGGTTTCCGAGCTAATTACATTGGCTTTAGAGCGCTACGCGAAAACTAAAATCAGCTAAATGAAAAACGTTGAAAGATATTGATTCAGATACAACTTAAAACGTCCAGTGCAGCACATCAGGCATTTTTCATTTTAAGCTCCCCGTAGGTAAAACCTAAATTAATATCCCTTATAACCACTCACCATTTTAGGGAATTAAAGTCATATTTTCACAATTTCGGTGCATAATTCCCACTATATAGGCCGATTTTCCTACTTACACGCTGGTACTATACTTGCTTAAGTATATACAACCCTAGATGGATATAAGGTATGCAATATGAATTCACTATTAACCGTCCTGCTCACTGGAACACTCATTCTTTGCACCTTGATTGGCTTATGTTTCCTCTTACTGCAAATGCAGCAACAACAACATAACCGCCGGCAGTTACAACTCGATGGTTTAATTAAGCTCAATATCATACGTAAATTATTAACACGTATGCAGCAACATCGTGGGCTATCGAATGGGATTTTACACGGCGAAGCGGATCTAAAGACGCGTTTAGATACGGTAACAGAGCAGATAAGTCAATTAAATATAGAAATCATCGATATGTACCCTGATTTATTAGAAAATGAACGCTGGCAAGCCATGACTGATCATTGGCAACGTTTATCCATCGATTACTTCAACTTAAATATTAGGAATAATCTCGAACAACACAATAAGTTAGTATTAAATTTACTCTACCTTATCAACGATGTTGCGTTTGATAATAAGCTACATCAACTCAATAATGAGAATAGCGAATCAATCCAATTCTTATGGCAAGAATTACTGTTTACTGCTGAAAGCATTGCACAAATACGTGCGCTAGGCACAGGGATTGCAGCAGCCAAAGTTTGTACACGAGCAGAGCGTATTCGACTAAGCTATCTTTGCCAGTCGTTAGAACAAAGTATTAATATTCAAAACAATCCAGACTACTTATTAAAAATATCTCATTTGCTGAAAGTGATTGATAATGAAATTATTATTAGCCAGCCAACAATAAAAGCGGATCGATTTTTTAATATCGCGACAGAGTCCATCGATATGATTTTAGCCCATTTTGACAATCAACTTAACAATGTCGAATATCAACTACACACATCGACAAGCATAAATAAGTACGCTGCATGACCAATTAAAAAGCCCCAAACCAGTGCTAATTAACACTAACTTGAGGCTTTATTATATTAAACTAAATAGGGTTAAACGCGCTTAATTTATTTAGCGTGTTTATCCGCTAAGTATAACCAAGTACTTAATACGGTATCAGGGTTTAACGATACGCTGTCAATACCTTGTTCAACTAACCAAGCAGCGAAGTCGTCATGATCTGATGGGCCTTGACCACAGATACCAACGTATTTACCCGCTTTCTTAGCCGCTTTAATTGCCATTGATAGCAGTATTTTCACCGCTTCATTACGTTCATCAAACAAATGAGAGATAATACCAGAATCACGGTCCAGACCCAGTGTTAGCTGTGTTAAATCATTTGAACCGATCGAGAAACCATCAAAGTACTGTAGGAACTTATCAGCAAGCAATGCATTTGAAGGCAGCTCGCACATCATGATAACGCGTAAACCGTTCTCACCACGTTTCAGGCCGTGCTCTGCCAGTAAATCAATAACTGATGCAGCTTCGCTTAATGTACGCACGAATGGGATCATAATTTCAACATTGGTTAAGCCCATGTCGTTACGCACGCGCTTAATCGCTTCTGTTTCTAGCGCGAAACAATCGCGGAAGTCTTCAGAGATATAACGTGAAGCACCACGGAAACCTAACATTGGGTTTTCTTCTTCAGGCTCGTAGTTTTCACCACCGACCAAGTTAGCGTATTCATTTGACTTAAAGTCAGACATACGCACAATTACTTTTTTCGGATAGAACGCCGCTGCCAGCGTTGAAATACCTTCTTGCAATTTAGCAATATAGAATTCAACAGGTGATGCATAACCAGCAATCATCTCATTGATTTCAGCTTGCAGCTCTGGCGATTGCTTATCAAAATTAAGCAGTGCTTTCGGGTGAATACCAATCATACGGTTAATGATAAACTCAAGACGTGCTAGACCAACACCTGCATTTGGTAATGCAGCGAAATCAAATGCACGATCCGGGTTACCCACATTCATCATTACTTTTACTGGAATTTCCGGTAAATTAGCAATTTCTGAAGCCGTTTCACGGAATGGTAAAATACCTTCGTAGATAAAGCCAGTGTCACCTTCAGCACAAGATACTGTTAGCTCTTGACCATTGACGATTAGGTCTGTCGCGTTACCACAACCAACAACAGCAGGGATCCCCATTTCACGTGCAATAATTGCAGCATGACAGGTACGCCCACCACGGTTTGTTACGATTGCAGAAGCACGTTTCATGATAGGTTCCCAATCAGGGTCTGTCATGTCCGTGACTAATACGTCACCTTCTTGTACTTCATCCATTTGATCAATTGATGAAATAACTTTAGCAGGACCCGCACCAATCTTACCGCCAATAGCACGGCCTTCAGTAACCACTGTTGATTTAGCGTCTAAGTGGAAGCGAACCATAACTTGCTTATCTTCACGGCTACGTACCGTTTCTGGACGTGCCTGAACGATATAAAGTTTGCCATCAATCGCATCTTTAGCCCACTCGATATCCATCGCACGGCCATAATGTTTTTCGATGATCACCGCTTGTTTAGCCAGTTCCATGACTTCTTCATCATTAATAGAGAACTGACGTGATTTGCTTGCTTCAACATCAACAATTTGAACTTGTTTGCCATGTCCTTCGTCAGCAGAGTAGATCATTTGGATCTGTTTGCTACCAATGTTACGACGTACAACAGCAGGGTTGCCTTTAGCAAGTGTTGGTTTATGAACATAAAATTCATCAGGGTTTACTGCGCCCTGTACAACCATTTCACCAAGACCGTATGAAGAAGTAATGAATACTACATCTTCAAAACCAGACTCAGTATCAATAGAGAACATCACACCAGATGATGCTTCGTCACTACGAACCATGCGTTGAATACCCGCAGATAATGCCACGCCACGGTGGTCATAACCAGAATGCACGCGGTAAGAAATAGCACGGTCGTTAAAGAGTGATGCGAATACGTGTTTAATTGCAACAATGATGTTGTCATAACCACGTACGTTTAAGAATGTTTCTTGCTGACCCGCAAAAGATGCATCAGGCATATCTTCAGCGGTAGCCGAAGAACGAACTGCAAATGATGCTTGCTCGCCCGCTTCACCAGCAAGTACTTCATAGCTTTCAGCAATAGCTGCTTCTAATTCAGGTTGGAAAGGTGTGTCAATGATCCACTGACGAATAGTGGCACCCGCTTTAGTTAGCGCTGCGATGTCATCAACATTGAGATCGTCAAGTAGTGTATAAATTTTATCATTTACACCACTTTGCTCTAAAAACTGATTAAACGCATCAGCGGTAGTCGCGTAACCACCAGGAACTTGCACGCCTGCGCCCGCTAAGTTACTAATCATCTCACCTAGAGATGCGTTTTTGCCGCCAACTCGTTCTACGTCGTTCATTCCAAGTTTTTCGTACCCAATTACGTACTCTATCACGGCAGTTCTCCAGATTTAATCTATCTCAAAAATGATTTTAATTATGGGCAATATAGGATATTGCTCACATATTATTAATGCAAAATAATCATCTTGCTTTCCTTAGTGTTTTTAATCATACACAGCTATTAATTTCAATGTAAGATACTAACTTAGAAAATTTCATCTGTTTATGAAAAGGATAGAGTTAATGCAAACTGTTTTTTATGTCTCTGATGGCACAGCGATCACCGCTGAAGTCTTTGGTCACGCGCTTCTAAGCCAATTTCCGATCGAATTTGATCAGCATACTTATCCCTTTATCGAAACCGAAGAAAAAGCAAAATATGTTACTCAAAAAATTAATGAACATGTTGCTAAAACAGGACAGAAGCCACTCGTGTTTCATTCGATAGTTTCATCTGAAATAAGGACAATTATCGAATTAAATGAAGGTCATTCTCACGACTTTCTAAGTACATTTGTTGCGCCGCTTTCAGAGCAATTAAATATCAAAGCAGAACCAAAATCACACCGTACGCATAGCCTTAAAAATGACACTTATGATGCCCGTATTGAAGCGGTCAATTATGCCCTCGCCAACGATGATGGCATTACCTGTAAAGATTATGATGATGCAGACTTAATCTTAGTCGGTGTATCCCGTAGTGGCAAAACACCAACCAGTTTATATCTGGCATTACAGTTTGGTATCAAGACTGCCAACTACCCATTTATTGCCGATGATATGGATAATTTAAAACTGCCACCAGCATTAAAGCGTAATAAACATAAAGTATTTGGTTTAACCATTGATGTGAAACGCCTACAAGATATTCGTAGCGAGCGTATTGCTAACAGTACTTATGCGTCATTACGTCAATGTAAACTGGAAATATCGGAAGTTGAATTCCTGTACCGTAAAGAAAGGATCCCTTATATCAACAGTACGTTATTTTCGGTTGAAGAGATCGCAACTAAGATCTTGGATAAGAAAGGACTTAAACGTCGTATTTATTAATCCGTCATTTATTCATGCCTAATCGAATAACGTTAGTCACCTAGCGTTATTCTCTTTATTGTTCAGATAGACAGCCTTAAATACATTACATATTAACCGTGTAATTCTTGTTGTAGTAAGCGCCATACCGATGAATCATTCACTGACAAGTCATAACCAATAGCGCTAATATTGTCTTGAGTACCCAGCTTTAGAATACTTTTAACAGGTACCACTTCCATCACTGAATTGGTAATAAAAATTTCATCTGCAGCTAGCACATTAGAAATGGTGTAATCTCCTGTTTTAAGACTAAAACCCAGTTTATTCAATAAGTTTGAAATATGTGTTTTCATCACCCCTTCAACACCACTGCGTTCGGTGCTAGGTGTATAGACTTTATCTCCAATAACCCAGAACACATTGGCTACAGATGTCTCGATAACATAACCGTCTGTCGAGCAAACGAGTCCATCATTCATACCATTGGCATCAAGTTCTTGCTTAATCATCACCTGATCCAGTCTGTTTAACGTCTTTAATCCAGCTAATGCAGGGTTGACTGTTTGTTGATATTCGCAAAGCATTAATTCAATCCCCTCACGCGCCCAGTCACTATATTGTGCAGGAATAGAACGATGTTGCAAAAACCAATTTGCGCGGCTACAACCTAGCGTGCTATAACCTCGGCCACCCTCACCTCGGGTAATGGTTACTTTTAATACGCCACCCCGTAATACAAGTGCTTGCTGAGTGATTACCGCGAGCAGTTCATTCCATTGGGTAAATTCGATTGCGAGCGCAGCACACGCCTGTTGTAAACGTGCCAGATGTAAATCGAGTAGTAAGGCTTGTCCTGCCGCTATCTTAATAGTAGTAAAGTGCCCGTCTCCAAAATTAAAACCACGGTCGGCGATTGCAACATCTTGACTGGGAGAGCCATTAATAATCATGATTTATGTATTCCACTAGGAGCTGAGTACTGATTGTATGTTCAGTCTGGCTTGCTGTTCAAATTTTTCTTTAAAATAACGAGAGTAATAAATAATTGGTTGACGTAAAAAACGTTTTAACAGACGTTTCCGAACACGTGTATACAGCCACGATGGAACATGCTGGTATTCATTGCGAATAGCGTTTTCATAGTGTCCATAAGTAGCGTTATTCTGGCCTAATATAGTTAAATCTATGTCCAAAAATAATGCCTGATCATTAAGACTTGCTCGCACTATATTAGTTGTCTTCGATAAAAACTTGCCTGATTGCCTTTTGATTTTACGACTTGGCTTACTTGGATGCTGAGTTAACAACACTAACTCATACACTTGTTGTACTAACTCTGTTGATACAGTTAAATTGGTGAGTGCGGTCACTGCATACTGCGCACTTTTGACTTCGTTGTCAGCACGTCTTACATCATAGATAACATCGTGAAACCAAATAGCGAGCGCAACCGCTAATGGATAATCAAGCTGATCTTGCACTTGATCAAACCAATTAAAACAAGCCTCAATATGCGAGAGGTCGTGATAATACCGATGCGCTTCTTGGTAATGGGGTAACAAACGCGACCAAGCTTGCTCTATTTGTGCCATCGTCAAATGCGTAAAGTTATCTTGCAGTAATAATCGCCAACGTAGGGCTAAGCGTTCACTGACTGTATTAATATTATTATCCGTCATGCACAGCTGTCCTTTCCGAACGATATTTTCACCGATATACTCTGAGTTATTTCGCTATTAATTCCTGTAACAAGGCGGAAACTGTTGAGGAATGTCAGTGCAAATCCCCGTTACGCCCCAATTATAGAGCTGGTTCGCACGCGCTAAACAATTAACCGTCCATACATTCACGCTGTAACCTGCGACAGTCATAGCGTTGACTTGCTGTTCAGTTAAACCGCTATCCTTAGGATGAATAAATTCAGCGCCGACATATTGCATCGAGGTTAGCCAATCATTCGGTAATGGCGCTTCGAACAAACACGCTAAACTTATTTCAGGCGCTCGACGTTTTATTTCGGCTAATAATAGATGATTAAAGCTGGAGATAAGTAACTGCTGACCACCTTGCCAGTGATGGTTAATGTCACGAATAACACCATCGATCAATCGGTCAATCGGTCAATCGGTCAATCGGTCAATCGGTCAATCGGTCAATCGTGACTTTATCAGGTCCAGACATCAGTTCTAAATTCAGATTCATACCAGTTTCATTGGTAAATAAGATAAGATCCACCAGCGTTGGAATCCGTTCTCCAACAAAATCGAGTCCAAACCATGCCCCCGCGTCAATATCATCAAGGTCGGTGACAATTTTATCGCATAATAACCCCGTGTGATCACTACAGCGGTCGAGAGTTTTGTCATGACAAATAACCACAGTACCATCAGCGAGCATATCGGCGTCCACTTCAATCCAAGGCACATTATTGTCCTCTGCTAATTGAAAAGCGGCCAAGGTGTTTTCTGGGGCTATAGATGAAGCACCACGATGCCCCATCACCATCTTCCCTGCGTTTTCACTGGCCGACGGATTGAACTGAAATGTATGCGGTGCGATTTCAGAAATACTATTTGTCATAAATGAATCTCAGATGTAGTTTTTATCATAAAGAAAACCTATTTAGTAGGGCGAATAATGACACAGGTTGCAGTACAGTGCGCATAAAGCTTTCCTTCTGTATCACGAATGTCACCTTCCGATATAGCGACAGTTTTTGATGCGTTTAATACCTTACCTTTAGCATGCAATACAGTATTTTTAGGAATTGGACGCACCATTTTTACATTCAAATCGACCGTGCCGTAACTTTCGCCAGCGGCCAATGTTGTATGTACTGCGCAACCTGTAACCGAATCTAGCACCGTTGCCGCAAAACCACCATGTACACCACCCATAGGATTTAAATGACGATCATCGGCTTGCACACTAAAGTGGATCTGCCCTTCGCTTAAATCAACACATTGCATCGGCATTGTTTGGCAAATTGAAGGATGTGGAAAGATTCCTTCTGCCATTGCTTGTAGTATCTCTAGCCCACTCATTTTTGCTGGATTTAACTGCTGACTCATGCGCTTTCCTTGTTCCTATTAACATTGAATTTAACTGCTGTATTACAACAATATTCTCACAAAATAACCATAATCTGGTAACCATTACTGACAATGTTACACCCGAACCTTGTTAATTAACAATGACGCAACAATAAATCGACCTGAACGCCAAATATCACTTCCAACAATGCCTTATATACGTTACTTTTATTACAGAAAGAAAAACAATTTACATATTTACAGCCTTGGAGCCGGGATGTACTCAATAGAAAAATCTCATAAGTTAGATAACGTGTGCTACGACATACGTGGACCAGTATTAAAAGAAGCGAATCGCTTAGAAGAAGAAGGTCATCGAGTAATCAAATTAAACATCGGGAATCCCGCCCCATTTGGTTTTGAAGCCCCAGAAGAAATCGTAAAAGACGTGATTCATAATTTGCCATTGAGCCAAGGTTATTGTGATTCAAAAGGGTTATACTCTGCACGTAAAGCAGTGATGCAACATTACCAACAGAAAGGCCTACTGAATGTGTCTATTGATAACATTTATTTGGGTAATGGCGTTTCAGAATTAATCATGATGTCAATGCAGGCATTGCTAAACAACGGTGATGAAGTATTAGTACCGTCACCCGATTACCCATTGTGGACAGCGGCAATTACCCTTTCGGGTGGTAAAGCAACGCACTACATTTGTGATGAAGAATCTGATTGGTATCCTGATCTGGATGACATTAAAGCCAAGATCACACCAAATACTAAAGGCATTGTTTTAATCAATCCAAACAACCCTACAGGTGCGGTATATAGCAAAGAATTCTTGCTAGAAGTGATTGAAGTAGCTCGCCAACACCAGCTGATTATTTTTGCTGATGAAATTTATGACAAGATCTTATATGACGGTATTGAGCATATACCTATGTGTACGCTTGCACAAGATATTCTGATTGTGACCTTCAATGGTTTGTCTAAAGCGTACCGTATTGCCGGTTTCCGTTCTGGTTGGTTGGTATTAAGTGGTGCGACACATCTTGCTAAAGACTATATTGCCGGATTAGAAATGCTCGCCTCGATGCGTCTGTGCTCAAACGTACCGATGCAGCATGCGATACAAACAGCGCTAGGTGGTTATCAAAGTATTAATGAATTGATTCTACCAGGCGGTCGTTTACTGGAACAACGTGATTTAGCCTGGAAGATGTTAAATGATATTCCGGGTATCACGTGTGTAAAACCAAAAGGTGCAATGTATCTGTTCCCGAAAATTGATATGGAAATGTACAATATCAAAGACGATCAGAAATTTGCATTAGATCTGTTACAACAAGAAAAGCTGTTGATTGTACAAGGCACTGGTTTTAACTGGGCTCGCCCTGATCACTTCCGCGTAGTATTTTTACCCCGAGTTGAAGAGTTAACGGTTGCGATTAACAAGCTGGCTAACTTCTTATCAACTTACCGTCAGGATTAGTTTGTAAGTATACCATTGTAGATATTAGAAAGGCGTCGTAATGATGCCTTTTTTAATAAAAAATCTAATCTAGATGCTTTTTATTGGTCATTTTAAACGTGCTTGTTATAGCTTTTTTGCAAAATAAGCCATAATTTCAGCTTTAGTCATTTCTTTCGTTTCGTTTGAAAAGCAATAATAGTCAGGTCGCTGATCACTAAAGTATTGCATATCCATTTCTAATCCATTCAAATCTTTAAATATACCCACTGGCATATTGTAATCACCACTGTCATTAAATTTAAAAAATAAATGGGTTCCACAATCAGTGCAAAAACCACGAGATGCCCAAGATGATGAATTATACGTCTTCACTTTATCCAACCCTGTAATGCTTACATTCGTTCCACATTGAACAGCAAAAAATGGAGCACCACCCCATCCCCTGCATGAGTCACAGTGGCAGACAGTAAATCTAGGATTAATTTCGTTTGCGGTAATTTCAACTGCACCACAAAGGCAGCTTGCTTTTGAATGTAACATTTATATATTCCCCTTAGTTTATAACCATAGATGTGTTTCATTTAGTAAATCAATAAAACACTGTATATAATAACAGTACCCTAAGACGGTATTAATGTCGATTAAATCTATTCCTAACAACTGTAAAATCAATGATTGATCTCTAAATCGAAAGATAAACTATATTGGTGTGAAACGAAAAAAGCCCGATTCCAGAGTATTCTGAGATCAGGCTTTGTTTAACGTGATACTTTATTCTATGAAGCGCGAACCTCAGTCTTCATCACTAAAGGTTGCAGTAATAAATGAAACAATACGCCAGATACAAATAGCGTAATGACGATACTTGCACCACTGGGGAAGTCATAGTGAGCTGACATTGTGATACCAGACAAAATACCTGTAACGCCAATCCCCATGCTTGCGATAAAAAACCGTATACCTTTTAACGCAGATGCGCAAAGAGCAGGGATCACCAATAACGCAAATTCAAGGTAGATCCCCGTCAACTTGACCGTTATTGGCATTAATATCGCGAAGATAACGTAAAAACCACTGCCGCGCATAAACTCTGGTTTCATCGTGACCAAAGTCACCATCGCGGCGGTGATAATAGCCAACGGCCAAACATCATCCCATGTCGCCCATAACAACTGGCCATTTAAGATACCTTGAATAAAGTCGGCACCATGTGGATCTTTACTTGCCAGCAAAATAGCCAATGAAGCAGACACCGCAAACAAACTACCTATCATAGGTTCAAGGTGTTCTTGGTAGTGCTTTTCCATCAAGGCAATTAAACCGCACAGCATCAGCGACAATACCCAAGGACCAATCATCTGTCCTAACCAAGTCTCGGGTAAGATATCAAAACTATTTAGCCAATACTGACTGAACGCGGCGCCTAATGCGGCAACTTGTGCCACAGCTAAATCAATAAAAATAATTTTACGCTGTAGCACTTGCTGCCCCAATATCACATTACCCACCAGCGCAATCAGACCACACAGCACCGCTGGGGCTAGCCAAAGATAATCCGTTAGCATGGCTTAAGGCTTCACTGGCTGCGCAAGCACATCGAGCAAACTATCCAGTATGCCGTCATACAGTTCGTTAAGACTTTGCCCTTCCGATACCGTGAGTGGTAATTGAATAACTGGCTTTTGTGTTTGCTGATGCAGCCAATTAGCCGCGCGTTTATTCTGATGAGAAGAGTAAATAATCGCATCAAACGACGTTGGGTCTAACTTCGTCAACGATTGCAAATGTGCAGTCGTCGGTGAAATCCCCGGCTTAGGCTCAAGGTCTGCAACCTGCCTCATCCCCAACCAATCAAACAGATAACGATAGGTCTCGTGATAACTTACTACTTGCATACCTCGCAGCGGTTCAGCTCGCTGTTTCCATTCAACTAACTTTTGTCGCCAATGCTCACGGAACTTCACACCATTGACTAGGTAACTAAATGCATTAGCGGGATCTATACTTTTCAAGCGTTTGCTCACCACTCGAGAAATTCGGCTCATATCGTTGGCAGCAAACTGCACATGCGGATTACCATCGGCGTGAATATCCCCCATACTGCGGTCAACATGATGATGCGTATCCAACATGCTGACAATCTCTGATGCATACAGCATACTTTGCTTATTGTTTTGCACCGCTGGATTACTGCTTCGCGCCTGCAACATCGGCAACCAACCAATTTCCAACTCAGCACCAGAGCACATTGCCATATCCGCTTGGCGCATCTTGGCAATCAAAGACGGCCTCGCTTGCACGTAATGTGGGTCTTGCAGTGCAGTTGTCGCAGAATAGATAGTTGCTTTTGGTGCATGCGCAGCCAATAGTGCTTTCCACTCAGGCTCACAGACGAAGATATTTAACGCCATCGCAGGTGCAGCTAACATTGCTGCACTCACGGTCACGAATAATCTGCTTTTCTTAAAACGCATGTGCTCCGTGTGCTCCAAACGTCATTACATATTGCAGTGTGAATACGTTATCAGTTTCTTTAACTTGGTTTTCAACACGCGAGTATTGGGCACGAACTGTACCAAAATGAGAAGAGTTCCACGCCAACATCGCATCAAACTCACGATCTTTTAGAGAGGTCAAATGTACACGTTCGCCATGTGCATGCCCGTCATAGCTTTCAGCTTCACCGTAGCGCAGACCTGTCGACCAACTAGGAGTAAAACGATATACACCCGATACGTAATACGCGGCTAGATTATCTGGTGCATTCTTTTCATCTTTGTATTTACTATCCAGAATATCGTCTAACAACATGTATTCAGCTGATAGTGTTAAGTTACGATATTTATAGTTGCCATTGGGCGCCCATTTCCACACAAAGTCAGCGCCGTATAGATTTGCTCCCGTCACAGCTGATGCATGGCTGTGGTCGTGATCATGATCGGAATCCGTACTGTGGTCATGCTCTTCAAAACTTTTCGTTTTACCGTTATCATTACGCAGATAACTCAAACCAAACTGCCAGCTAGACGACGTAGAAAAATCATCTCCCAGTTTTAATGTCGTGGTATAAATCCCCACTTCAGCACCATCTTCCACAGCAGACATCTTACTGCCACTCAATGCCTCGACGCTCAATTTCACATACATATCCGTAGGTAGAACTAAGTTTGCACGTAAACCATCATCATAATAATGAGAACCTAAAAAAGTACGGTAAGCGATTGGACGCTCAACAAAACTGTCCGTGTGTACATGTTGGTTGTTCAAATAACCAAAGTCAGACAAGAATCGTCCAACTCGAATATTAAGTCCATAAGGCATTGCCAATGTTTCAACAAACGCCTCTTCTAAAAGAAGCTCAGTTTCATCGCCATGCGCCTCTAGCACCGTCGTTAATACGCCATGAAACTTGTCATCAATATTAGCGGACATACTAATTTCAGTGTGGCCGAGTCCAAAACCTTCTCCACGCTCTGAGTTATTACGCTCACCATTTTGGTAATAACCATCGAGTACTACGCCAATTTGTGGATTTGATAACGTATTAGCAAAAGCAGGCGATACCAAAATGCTGCCAATCGCGAGGGAAACCAATTTCTTTTTCACAACTATTTTCCTTAATTGTTATAATATAACACCAATATTGTTATGTTATAACATAACCTCAAAGATGCAAAGCAAGAAATCTAACTATTTGTAATTTTGAGAGTATGCAAAGAAGTGCTACAGTAATGAAACCGATGACTTACGTGCTTTTAGCCTGTATTTTCATTAGCTACTTTTGATTTGGAGAAGAGCATGAGCCATTTTTTTGCCCACCTTGCCCGCATGAAGTTAATTTATCGTTGGCCACTAATGCGAAATGTCACCAATGAAAATATTGCCGAGCACAGTTTACAGGTTGCGATGGTTGCCCATGCACTGGCACTGATCGGGAATACTTATTACGACAAAAACTATGATCCTGACAAAGCAGCCTCAATGGCATTGTTTCACGACACAACAGAAGTGTTAACGGGCGACTTACCAACACCTGTGAAATATTACAATAAAGCCATTATTCGTGAATATAACAAGATTGAATTAGCTGCTGAAAAAACCTTACTCGATATGTTACCAACAGAACTACGTGACGCGTATAAGCCATTATTATCAACACCTGATCTTGATCCTATTTATAAAAAATTAGTCAAAGATGCGGATATTCTCTGTGCTTATATGAAGTGTATTGAAGAGGAAAGCTGCGGAAATCATGAGTTTTCGAAAGCCAAATTACGCTGTAAAAATGCATTAGACGAGCGCATTACAGATGAAATCCGTTATTTCCTTGATGTGTTTTTACCAAGTATCGGTCAACCTTTTGATGATATGAACTAAACTGGTACGCGAAAAACACCTTACATTAATTAACTGGCGTAGTAGCATCAACTTCAGACGACATGTAAGCATCTAAGAGTGTTAGCCAGTTATTTTTCATACGTTCATAATCACCAATGCACAGTTCACCGCGTTCATCAGAAAATCCGGTCTCTTCTAACAAGTAGGCGTATTGAGTATCATCACTGCCATAAACATAGCAAAGTGTGGCATAGTAACGCTGTAAATCAAGGCTATGTTCATCCCAAAAATCCGCGTCTTCAAATTCAGTTATCTCATCGCCTTCCAGATAAAACAGGTCAGCTGCGCTAATTGCTATTTCAGCCCCATTTTCAAAATATTCAATCGACAATACAGCAGCTAAATTATCTGCAGCGTCTTCTTCTCTACCCACAACTGGCAATTCATACGTTGCAATCAAGGCATGTGCGAGTTCGTGGAATAACGTATGTATCAACACATCCATCACCGCCTGATCCAGATTGACTGGATTAACGTTGTCTTGATTATAACCCACGTAATTAACGGCATTAAAGCGCTGTTCGACTTCATCTAAAAAAGTATAAGGTATTAGAATATCATTGCGGGCAGGATCATATAACGGGCCGTCATTAGCACCAAAGACGATAGTTAGTGGTTGAAGAAAAGTAAATTCTTCATTCATCAAGATAATTGCGTCTTGAATACTGCTTTCTAACTGCAATTTTTTAGCAACGGGCTGTAACTTAATATCATTCGTCTGCTGATAACGCACGATGACATTATCAGCAGCGATACTCATACTAGCGAAAAAGAAGGTTACGGCGAATAACCACCCACGTTGATAATATCTCATCCCTTTCCTACCCGTCGTTATGGCTAGAATACCGTTAATTGGCACACCATTAATTAGCTATTTAGTTATTAACTATAGGCGTCCAATTAAATTCAGCATTGTAGCTAGTGCAATCAAATAGATCTGCATCTGCATTAGCCAAATATACTTGTTTTTTCTCTGAGGTCGGATATTCAAGATAATCTGAGCAGGTCGCACTTTGGCCTGTACCAATCACCACTTTCGCCCCCGCTTTTAAACTGCATAAGGTGAGTTTATCTAACGGCGACCATTGATAGCATATTTGATAATCACTACGATATTCAGCGATTTGTCCACGTGGACTTTTTAATGCCCACCACTCACCAAGTTTACTCGCAGGGTTAGTACTATTCCAAGCACGAAATAGTAAAATTTTAGTGTTCTGTTTAGCAACATAGACTTGCCCCTGACAAAGTCTACCTTCATCCGGTTCACCAATTGACTGCGCTAATAATTCAGGGGCAGATACAGCGGTGAACTTACGACTAAACTCTACAGGTAATTCCATATCACCAGCACATTCCTCCGTTGATATTGGCGTTGCTGTTGACGGTAATAGTAATACCGGAACGTCTACATCCGCCGGATCTATTTCTGGTGGTATCGGATCTTTTTTGACTAACAAAGCACAGCCAGAACAACTTAAAATAAGTATGCCCGTTATTGCATTTTTCAACATAAACTCTCCTTAGCCTAATGTTCTATTATGGGCCTACATCATAAACAGTTAAAATAATTAAAATAGAAAATGTGAACCCTGCCCATCTTGGAGTAAATTAGCTATAAATACAACACCTTGCTGAAAACGTTGTTCGTCATCTATCGCCATTAAAGATAAGCGAATATGGTTGCTTTTATCACTCTGTTGCGAGAAGTAACCACCACTACTCACTAGTAATTTTTGGTTTTTAGCTTCCATCACAAAATGCTCTTGTCGCCAATGCTCCGGTAATGCCACCCAAATATGGTAACTTGTCGGCTGGCTAGAGCAAGATAAGAACCCCAGTTTATCTGTCACAAACTGTTGTCGCTGCGCGGCCAATAATTTTTGTTGATGCGCCATAATAAAAGCCTCACCAGAGTTAATTAATTGTGCAGCTACAGCAAAATTAAGTGGTGACGCCAGCCAGATAGAAGTACGGATGCATGCGCCTATTTTACGAATTTCACTTTTAGGCGCTTTAATAAATGCACAACGTAACGCAGGACTTATCGCCTTCGACAAACTGGTAATATGAAAGCTTTTTTCGGGTATATAATTTGTGATTGCCGGGATCGGCATTGGGTTTAAGAAACCATAAATATCATCTTCTAATAACCAGATATTCCCTTCTTCAATCACTTTCGCAATGGTTTCTCTACGCGCTTGTGGCATAGTCACACCCGTTGGGTTTTGGTGTGAGGGTACAATGACAACCAATTTCGGATTATCGTTAAGAATAGCGTCTTTAAGTGCAACCGGACACATCCCTTCATTATCCATTGCAACATCAACAACGCGGCGACCCAATAAATTGGCGATAGAAAGAATACCAGGATAAGTAAATGCTTCAACGGCAATGCAATCACCAGGATTAGTATAGGTCTGGATCAGTATTTCCAGTGCATTCTGCGCACCACTGGCAAGAAGTATTTCGCCAGGATCAGAAACGGATAAACCAAATTCCGCCGCCCATTTAACACCCGCTTCTCGGTGAGATAAATGCCCTGAGTGTTCAATATAACCCAAAAGCTCACTCGGCAATGCCGCATACGTTTGTTGAAATGCAGCCTGTAAGGGTAAAATATTATATTTTAGGCAGGGCTGTAAAATTGAAAAATTATAATCGGCATCATCGTCAGAGGCTTGGATCACTGTTTCCAATTCAGAATTACCGCAAACAAACGTGCCTCGCCCAACAAAGGATTCAACCTTGTTTTTTTCAACTAATAACTTATACGCCTTGGACACAGTTGTCGGCGTTGTCTCAAGCTCATCGGCTAACACCCGGTGTGGCGGTAGTTTAGTATTAGGTTGATATACACCAGTATTAATTCTAGTTTCAATTGTTTCGGCAATTTGTCGAAACTTAATATCACTCATTAACTTACCTCTAATGAACACAGTAAAAACATAACGTTGATAACCCTAGTTTACCTTGCTGAAGTAAAACATACAGCGCTAGAACCATTACATTTGCCTATTTGTACAATTATATTTGTTAATTAATTGTACAAAACAATTGACTTACCATATGGTGATGCAATAAGTTATAAACATAAATTGACATATGTCATTGTGAATTGGAGTGTAAAATATGAATTCTTTAAACGTTGCGTTTATAGGCCTTGGCGTCATGGGCTATCCAATGGCGGGTTATTTAAAACGTGTAGGATACCAAACTAAAGTATTTAATCGTACCACAGAAAAAGCAATACAGTGGGTAAAAGACTACCAAGGAGAATTGGCCTCGTCCCCTAAAGAAGCCGCAGAAAGCGCAGATATCGTATTCATTTGTGTTGGTAACGATGACGATGTACGCAGTGTGGTATATGGTGAATCAGGCGTATTGGCCAGCCTCAAGCCGGGCGCGATCTTAGTGGATCACACAACGACATCTGCGCAACTTGCCATCGAGTTAGCCGCTGCATGTGCAAACCATAATGTTGAATTTATGGATGCGCCCGTTTCAGGCGGGCAAGCGGGGGCCGAAAATGGCACGTTAACTGTCATGTGTGGTAGTAACGCAGATACCTTCACGACAGTTCAACCTGTACTTAACGCTTATGCAAAACAGGCCACGTTACTCGGCGGTCACGGTCAAGGCCAACGTTGTAAAATGGTAAATCAAATATGTATAGCGGGAATTTTACAAGGGTTAAGTGAAGCATTAGCCTTAGCAGAAAAAGCATCATTAGATGTTGCCCTCGTAGTAGAGACACTTAAGCATGGCGCAGCAGGCTCATGGCAAATGGAGAACCGAGCAGAAACGATGGCAAACGATCAGTTTGATTTTGGCTTTGCGATAGATCTAATGAGAAAAGATCTCGGGATCTGTTTAGAAGAAGCCGAACGCTATCAACTACAATTACCATTGACGAAGCAAGTCGATAGTGATTACGAGTTATTACAGCAACACGGACTGGGAAATATGGACACATCAGCACTTATCAAAGCTAACGCGATTAAATCAGCCTAAGGATAGCAAGGTAGGAGAATATTAAAATGGAATTTTTTAGTTCAGACATCACGGTATGGATACTGATTGCGTTAATGGCATCGGCTTTCGCGGCAGGCTTTATTGACAGTATTGCTGGCGGAGGTGGGTTAATACTGGTGCCCTCTTTCATACTCGCAGGGCTGCCTCCGCAGGTAGCGCTGGGACAAGAAAAGATAGTGAGTACGCTAGGCACCATTGCGGCGATCCGTAACTTTGTCAAAAACAAAAAGGTCATTTGGACAGCAGTGGCATCAGGGATCCCCGCTGGATTAATTGGTGCTTACGTGGGTGCTGAAGCGATCTTATACTTTGATCCTGATACTGTCGGTAAAATAATTCTCGGTATGTTACCCATTGGTATCGTGATCTCTTTCATTCCCAAAAAAGAGCATCACCAGACTGATCAAACGATCAATGCGAAGATCATTTACTTTGGTGTGCCATTGGCTGTGTTCATCATTGGCTTTTATGATGGATTCTTTGGCCCAGGTACAGGCAGTTTCTTGATATTGGTTTTGCACTACTTGTTAAAGTTTGACTTAGTTTCGGCTTCTGCAACATCGAAATTATTCAACTTTTCGTCAAATATCGGCGCACTGATTGCATTTATGTTAGCGGGTAAATTACTTTATATGTTAGCGATCCCTTTAGCCATGATGAACCTAATTGGTAATCACCTAGGTAGTGCATCTGCAATGAAATTGGGGCCCGATTTTGTACGTAAAACACTATCGGTATCGCTGATGTTACTGATGGCATCATTAGGCTATAAGTTTATTTTAATGTAACGACAATGTCGCATTAACTATTCCAAAAAATCACCAAGTCATTAACTCACTAGAGTGGTCAAACTTTTCAGAATCGACGCTGAATCTGGTACATGATAAGGTGTCGACTACGCTACATCTTAGTTATGTTATACTTCCATCAATAGTGATATAACGGTTTAATCTCTAATGCCACACACTGAATTATTTTTTAGCCAACAATTAACGTTTACCTCTCATACCGACTTACCAGCCAATATCGATTCAACAATTGAGGCTTACCTATTTAACAGTAACACTATCAGTAGTAAACAAATAACATCATTTGCTGAGCATTATTTGCATCCTCGTGAATATGAAGTATTTACGAAACGTAAACAGCAACAAGCCCAGAAAGAATACCTTGCAACTCGCATTATCATTAAGACTTATGCCAGCCAATGCTTAGGTTATGATTTTACTGAGCTTTATGTGTTATTCGACACTGAAAAAAATGACTTAAAGATATACCATAATGAGGACATAATTCCGTTAAAATGTTGTATTTCTCATTCTCACGGCCAAGTTCTTATTGCCTTAGCACCGACAACACTACAGATTAAACTGGGCGTCGATTTAGAATGGATTTCAACCAAACGTTCTCTCGAAAGAATCGCAAACCACTATTATCATGCCGAAGAATTGGCGGCTTGTACTGCACAATCCTTAATATTAAAAGCGCAGTCTTTTTATCGTATTTGGACATTAAAAGAAGCACTAGCGAAAGCAATTAAGCAACCAATAGCGGCACTACTCCGCGACAATGTATTTAACCACTGCGAACAACTACATGTGCGTTCAGGCTGTTATGAAGAGTTTGATTTGAGTATTATCAGTGACCTTGTATTCACTGATAATATCAAAATACTAACGGGAGTGTTCGATCAGGATTTTCGTAACGTTAAATAAATAAAATATAAGCTGGCAAGAAACCACAGACCACCCCACATAAAGGTCGCGCCACCAATTTCATTGGCTAACATACGAGCATCAGATAATGAACCACTATGAATAATGGTATCCTGCCAAATATCTAGAGGAACATAAATCATACTAGCACTAGCAAACACCAATAAAACGGTTTGCTTAATACCTGTGCTAGCGTACTTGAGTAACGCCAGAATCACAAAAGCAATGACAGCAGCAAAGCCGATAGTATATAAAGTGCCACCAAAGAATACCGCAACCAATAACATGGTAATTGCTAATAATGCTAAACTAATATCCGTTGTTTGACGACGTCTACTCGCTGCATAAAATAACAAACCAAAAAGTAACGAGCCTAAATAACCAGCACTAAGAATAATAAAACGCGATCCCCCCGCAGAACTAACATGCCCACTCTGATAGGCAGATACGACAAACTCCACGACTTTACCGCCGGTTAACCAAGTAGCAAGCGCATGGCTTAGCTCATGTAAAAAAACAACCAGTATCTTAAGTGGAGCAATTAACGCGCTTTGCCACATAAAGGCGAGAACGGTAAACACGAGTATAAATAAGATTCGTCTATTTCTCGCTTTCATTATTAATTCCCTGGATAACAGATACCAGAACCGCCTAGCCCACAATAACCTTGAGGATTTTTAGCAAGATATTGTTGATGCTCTTGTTCTGCATAATAAAATGGCGCAGCTAGGTCAATCTCAGTGGTGATTAACTCTGCACTTCCCGCGTCTGTAAGCGCTTGTTGATAATGGTCAGCAGACGCTTTAGCCTGAACTAATTGCTGCGGTGAAGTACAGTAAATCGCAGAACGATATTGTGTACCTTGGTCAGCACCTTGGCGCATCCCCTGCGTTGGCTGATGGTTTTCCCAAAACAAGATCAAAAGCTCCGCGTAACTAATGACTGCAGGATCAAATACGACGAGCACCGATTCCGTATGTCCAGTTTGACCTGAGCAAACTTCCTGATAACGCGGATGCACAGTGTAGCCACCTTGGTAACCAACAGCCGTCGTAACAACACCCGGTACAGACCAAAATAATCGCTCTGCGCCCCAAAAGCAGCCCATCGCAAAATAGCAGACTTGATGTTGAGCTATAAAAGGCGGAACCATATTAGTTGACGATACATAATGTAACGAATCAACAGTTATTGCAGTTGGATTATCAGGTAGTGCATCTGATTCACTAACCATGGTTAACTTATTTTTTGCAAAAAACATAGTAAACTCCAGCATTAAGTTAGTCGAATAAGTAAATTACTTAAACATGTTATCACCAACTTGATCGATAAATAATTTACATTTTTGTAAAGTGATTTGTTCAGCTTGCTGCTTGCTCATGCAAACATCAGAACGAATAAATAAATGTCTTAAATTTTCCACTTCGTTTTCTTTTTCATCGTTACCTTGTTCTACAGGGTCCTTTACAATCGGTTTTTCAATGAAACCCGCAACACGGTATTGACCTCCTTCTTCCTTCGGCATCACAAAGATAAGATAGTCATTGTAATGTACAGGCTCAACACTCGGCGTATTGTCGACAGGTTTATCATCTGAGTCAGAAAAAAATCGTTTTAAAAGTCCGAACATGAAAATAACAGCCAATTTAGTTGTTTAATAGTTAATCAGAGTATAATCAGAGTATAATCAGCAAGCTAGAACAGAGCAATAGCATTTGCGTAGAATGAAACTAATTTACTTCATCCCTTGGCGATAAAGATAGCGAGACATAATTGATGAAAGTGACGCGAATACAAAATATTAAGTAGCTAAAAGTCAAAAATAAAAAAGCTTGTTACCGAAACAGTAACAAGCCTTTGTTATCATATTAATTTAGCAGTTTAGAACAGCGAAATTATAGAATACGTTTGAGTAACATATCCAAGCGTGTTGTTTTAATACGACGCATAAATTTTTGTACTGGTGCAGGGTAGTCCGCCAAACAGTCTAAATCAGACAGGTGCTTAATACGACGGGTATTTTTCAACACATGTTCTTGCTCAGCTTGTAGAGTATCTTTTAATAACTGTTTAGGATCATGAATTAAAATACCATTCTCTAAATCTAACCCCCACGCACGTGGATTCAAGTTATTACCTGTTAATAGGTGGTACTTATAATCACAGCACAGACCTTTAAGGTGGAAACTGTTACCTTCATCTTTCCATAATCTAACATTAAGCAGACCCCGATCGATAAACGGCTGACAGCTTTTCACAAATTTATACAGGTAACTTTCGTAAATATAAGGTAATGCAGAAATAACTTTGAACGGTTCTGACGGTGGAATGTAGAAATCGTTGGCCGTTTTGTCACCAATAACCAAGGTTACTTTCACATTACGCTTTAGCAGACGTTTAATGTCTTTTGATATTGATAATGGCAAGTTAAAATACGGGGTGAAAATAGTGATTTCACTTTCTACCGCACGTAATAGATTAGTAATCGTTTGGTTGAGTTTATTACCGTGACGGCCAAAACCAGAAATAGGTGTTATACCCACTTCATTACTTTCTGGTGTAGTATTAATATAATGATACTGGGCACTGCGTAATTTCAACTTAAACTGGCGGATATCTTGTTTCAATGCTTTGCTTGACGGGATCGTATCGTCATCAAGTCGTGTCACCGCATTTTGGCTTACAAAATAGTCCTCTAAATAAGAGACCATCGAGTCGGCTAGCGCAGGATTATAAAGCACATGATAACGATCGCAGCGGTATTTATCCGCTTGATGTAAATAGATATCATTAATACTCGCACCACTGTAAAGCACGGTATCATCAAAGATAAAGCCTTTCAGATGCAATACACCCAATACTTCTTTACCTTTCACTGGTACACCTAAGATCGTGACTTTGTCACCGAGTTTTTTACGCATGTCTTTATAGAGATCGGCATTACCACCATGATCTTTTTGACCAATAAGACCGCGTTGTGCTCGATGAAAATCAACGAACACTTTAATCACTAATCTAGGATTATTTACACGAGCTTGATAAAGCGCGTCAAGAACTTCTCTACCGGCTTCATCGTCTTGGAGATAAAGAGCCGAAATATAAATGCGTTTCGAAGATGAAGCAATTAAGTCTAATATTTTTGCTTTAAAATCACGCGCTGAAAATAAAACATCAATATGCCCTGCCGACATTGGCAGTTGCTTTAAGTTGGTAATCGTAGATTGATAAAACTCTAATGATTTCATATGTCGTTTCAAGCTGATTTATAAAAGTTAATCGATAATTATCACTGATTCCCACTGGGATTGCTATTTATCTCTGCAATTATTAGAACTCGAGGCTCAAAATTTACATTTATTAACAGAAGTTATACGTATAATGTTAAATTCATCATCAATAGTTATTACCTATCAATTATTATTCAATAAACAATTTCATTTTATTTCAGAAAAACATATTATGTACATATTAGAGTGAACTCACTCACTAGCAACTGGTACTTGATAATAGAGTACACATAGCGTGCTAACCAATTTTATTTACGTGGAGTATTTTATATTATGTTTACAGTTATTTTTGGTCGTCCTGGTTGCCCTTTCTGCGTACGTGCAAAACAAATTGCAGAAACACTAAAAGCTGAGCATGAAGATTTTGATTTCAACTACATCGATATGCTTGCAGAAGGCATCAGCAAAGCTGACCTAGAAAAATCAGCCGGTGTACCAGTTAATACTGTTCCACAAATTTTCATTGATGAAAAACACCTCGGTGGCTGTACTGAGTTTGAACAGTACGCTAAAGAAAACCTAGGTCTATATGCATAAGGCTTAACAATGTCTTTATTAAATAAGATTCGTTGTGCATTTACCTTAGGGCAAGGCGTACTAGTCGACTTGCCCGACCTTGATCCAAGTGTTGACCCATTTGATCAGTTCCAGAACTGGTTCAAAGCGGCGCAAGACTGCGGTATCGTCTTACCTGAATCCATGACAGTGTCTACGGTTGATGCGAATGGTTACCCTTCCTGTCGCGTTGTACTACTCAAAGAATTGACCAAAGAAGGCTTTGTTTTCTTTACCAATTACGACAGTAGAAAAGGCCAGGAACTCGCTCAAAACCCCCATATCGCGCTAACATTCCATTGGAATATTTTACAGCGTCAAGTACGAATTCAAGGTGTGGTCGAAAAGATCTCAGCTGAAGATTCTAATACCTACTTCCAGTCTCGTGGACGTGGTAGCCGAATCGGTGCATGGGCATCAGAACAAAGTGCAGTGATCACTTCACGCAAAATCCTTGAACAACAAGTTAAACAGTTCACCGATAAATTTGCAGATAAAGAAGTACCACTACCTGAGTTTTGGGGTGGCTACGTAGTGAAACCGACAAGTATAGAGTTTTGGCAAGGTAAAGCCGATCGCTTACATGACCGCTTTAGTTATGTGAAAGATGGAAATGACTGGCGTGTTGATCGCCTAGCGCCTTAATAAGATTAATTATTTGATAAACTCTTATGACTAGCACAGCTATATTTAAGCAGGTAACTCCGTTTACCTGCTTTATTTTTATCTAAACTTTATAACCAGTTCAACTTTTCAAACATATCACCAACACGGTTTAGTTCCGCATCTAAGCTTACAGCATGATCGTTCGCTTCACCAACCCAACCTAAGTTCGCCAGAAACTGGTTAATAAAGCCTTTATTATCAAACAGTCCATGTAAATAACAGCCATAGATATTCCCCTTCTGCCAACCTAGATTAGTTTCGATAAAGCTTCTACAACGGGCCGTTTGACTCACCTCGCTGATCGTTGTTTTACCGTGGTGAATTTCATAACCCGATAATTTAAAACCTTGCCAGTCAATATCACGCTGTCGTGTGGTTTTAGTCTGAGCATGTGCTGTGATGATAGGGAGTAGTCCTAAACCTTGCTCATCACCACCTTCAATGTGGTGCGGGTCCAAAATCTGCTCACCAAGTAATTGCATGCCGCCACAAATACCAAGAATAGGTTGTCCACGCTGCGCCGCTTTGTAGATCTCATTGGCTAAACCAGATTCACGTAAATGTAATAAGCTCGCCGCTGTATTTTTACTACCAGGTAAGATAATAGCATCAAAATCAGCCAATGATTGACCGTCTCGTAGTGGTACAACACTGACATTGTCTTGGTGAATCAAGTTATCAAACTCATCCATGTTCGCCGCATAAGGATAAGCAACCAACGCAATATTGATATGCCCGCTTTTGTGCGCGGCACGATGATGTAAGGTGTCTTCCTCAGGTAAACGATGCGGAAAATAGTGAATATTAGCAACGGTAGGTACACCGGTCTTTTCTTCCAACCAGTCCATTGCATTACCGAGTAGTAATGGGTCACCACGGAATTTATTTAATACAAAACCTTTAATCAGTTTCTGCTCTTCTTTTGCAAGGCACATAAAGGTACCAAGTAAATGCGCGAATGCGCCGCCTTTATCAATATCAGCAACTAAATAGACATCAGCATGACAAGCCAATGCAACACTCATATTAACAATGTCACCCGCTCGTAGATTCACTTCAGCCGGACTCCCCGCCCCCTCAATAATGACTTGTTGATATTCTTGCTGCAGATCGTTAAGGGCTTTTTCAACATGGGTGAACAGATAAGCTTTACGTTCCATCCAAGGTATCTCACTCAACTCCGGCGCTGGTTTTCCGTTTAAGATAAGTTGGCTTTGGGTGTCAGCACTCGGTTTTAATAATACCGGGTTCATCCGTACATTAGGGGTGACTTTAGCGGCAATGGCTTGTAAATATTGGGCACGACCAATCTCTTCACCTTTAGCGGTAACAGCAGCATTATTACTCATGTTCTGGGCTTTAAATGGCACGACATTAATACCACGATTAGCAAACATTCGGCATAAACCCGCAACAACGAAACTTTTACCGGCGTCGCTAGTACACCCCATGATCATGATTGGCTTTGTCATTTTATCTTCTAATTATGATAGGTTACTGAAAAGTAAGAGCGGTGAGTTTTAAGTACGATTTGCGTACACCATGTTTATATACTTCAACTTGCCCAAGCTGGTAATCTAGTTTGGGAATAAACCAGTAATAAGTCGCGCGGTTTTTCTTCTTTTTAACTTCTTTGACTTTAACCGCTGTCATGTCGCCAAATATTGTGTTGATAGTTTCTTTCTGTACAACTTCGAATTGAATGGTTTCTAGTTTTTTTTCAAATATCCATTCGTAGCTGAATGCTGTTTTACCTAACTTAAGATCATTTTGAACAACAATAGTCATGGCACCAACATCCATTACATCCGGCTTTGATTTAATTTCTACATGGCCATCTTTAAAATCCATTAAAATGTCACCATTATCTTCAAAGGAAGCTGATGATATGTTTCCAAAGCCCATTACCGATGTTTCATGCTCGTAACGATCTGTGGTTAAGATATTATCTTTAAAACTAAACCATGAATTATTTTTATAGTCGCCAGTGCCAAATAATACGCTTGCTTGTGTCGTGAGCTTATAGCTATCACCATTTAAACGACGCAATATACGTTCACCACTACCAAATTTTACGTCTTTGTAATACACCGCATATTTAGCTTGAAAAGGATAGATCTCAGCTTGGGCTGAAGATACGATCATAGCATAAGTCCCTATACACAAAGCAATCGAGTAAAAAAATTTAGCAAATGCATTCATCCTATGGACTCCCTTCAAAGTAGCTCGTATACATGGGATACGAGCCGTGACTTTTTTGGCCTATAAGTCTTAATAAGATTAGCTTATAACGACATTCGCGGCGCGATACTATTTTTTAGTAATGTTATAATCGCGTAATTTATTTGCAATGGCAGTATGAGATACGCCCAAGCGTTTCGCCAATTGACGCGTGCTTGGGTAAGACGGGTATAAGCGTTGCAGTAATAGCTTTTCAAAGCGTTTACATGCTTCATCTAATGAGCCATCAAACAAATCTTCATCATAACTTTCATTCTTCGTTTTCGGTAAATTTAAATCACACGGATTTAGCGTATCTCCTTCTAGCAAGGTCAATGCGTGATATAACACATTACGTAATTCACGCACGTTACCAGGCCAAGAATAAGATTGTAATAGATCTAATACATTGCGGCTTAGCAGCGGCTTAGTACGCTGTAGTTCATGACTGAAGACTTTACAAAAAGAATGACATAGCGGGATAATATCTTCTTTACGTTCACGCAGAGCTGGTACCGTCATTGATAATACATTTAAACGATAATATAAATCTTGGCGGAATTTACCTTCGCTGATTAATTTAGCCAGATCATTTTGTGTAGTGCAAAAAATACGTACATCAACATATACCTCTTGCTCATCACCAACCCGTCGGAAACAACCTGTTTCTAATAAGCGTAAAAATTTAGTTTGCAAGTAAGGTGACATATCACCAATTTCATCAAGCAATACCGAACCTTCATTCGCAAGTTCAAAAATACCACGTTTGGTTTCACCATCATCAGTGACCACACCAAACAATTCAGACTCTGCAACCGCATCAGGCACCGCCGCACAGTTTAATGCTAAAAATTGATTTTGTGAGCGCCCACTTGCTTGGTGACAGGCTTTAGCAATAAGTTCTTTACCCGCACCTGTCTCACCTAAAATCATTAATGGCGCATCGAGCATGGCTAACTTTTTCGCGGTGTTGATTAAGGCGTGCATTTTATCGCTTTTGGCGAGAATCTCATCAAATGCAGCAAACTGGAAAGTACGTAAGAAATTAAACTGCTTACCAATGCGGTCAACAGATTTGAGAATAATCACCGCACCAACGAGCTCATCAGGCGTTGCTTTTGATCGTGCTATTTGATTAATGTCACTGCTAATACTCAAGGGTAATATATCACCCAAAAAATCTTCATCCAGTAACGTTAGCTTTTGTGTTTGCGCACAAACTTCATCTGATTCCAGCCACTTTAAGATAGAGAAGCCTTTCACGAAGTTGCTAATACAATGGCCTTTTACCTGCGACTCAGATAATCCAAGCGCAGTCAATGCGGGTGTGTTAACCAAAGACACGGAGCCTTTAACATCAACTGAAAATACGATATCAGGTAAGTTAGTCATCAAAGTCTGAATTTCTTGGTGCTCGAGTTCAGAAGGCAAATAGCCAACTGTTTTCACATCACATACACCACTGATACGACGCAGACTCGTCATCAATGCCTGTAAATCAGAAAATTCTAAATTAGGTGATTTAATAAATACCCGGTCGGGTTGCTGGATCTCAATCGCGGATAAATTAATATCTCGAGCTAAAAAGCAATCAAGGATCTCTCGACTAATACCGACTCTATCTTCACAAACTAATTCCAAACGCATTACTGTAACCACCATAAAGTTCTATGCGAATATAATAGCATGTAAACACAAGCCCTATCGTCAATAAAAATACTGCCACTAAGATTAATATAGTCCGAATACCTGATTTGAATAAATCGCTTAATAATACTGCTAAATATTACTCGTTCACGGTAAAAACTTGCTGATATAATTAAAATTTTTACATCATATTGCAATAAACTTAACTATTATGATGTAAAAGACACAGATTAACTTGGTTGAACATTGCCTTAGTGATAAATTAGCAAGGTAAGTAATCGTGATAAAACAATATGCATATTCCAAAATTTATTAAATATATACTACCATTGACCGTTATTTTGTCCTTAACGGCATGTGATAACCAAACCCAAATAAAACAGGACGGTCTGTCTTATTGCACGGAGGGAAGCCCGTCTTCATTTAACCCTCAAACGGCCACCTCAAATGTAACACTTGATGCGACGACGAGCCAACTCTACAACCGTCTGCTATTTATTGATCCCAATACGCAGCAATTTAAGGCTGGATTGGCCATCGATTGGGAAATATCTGAAGACCGTCTCTCCTATCGTTTTTTCTTGCGGAAAAATGTACAGTTTCATCAAACTGATTATTTTACACCAACACGACCATTTGACGCCGATGATGTTATCTTTAGCTTCTCGCGAATTTTAGATGAAACGAATCCTTATCATGATGTTTCTGCTACTGGTTACCCTTTCTTTGAAGGCATTGAATTAGACCAGCAAGTCCAAGCACTCGTGAAGATTGATGATTATACGATTGAATTTAGACTCGTCCGACCTGACTCTTCATTTATCGCCAATTTGGCCAGTGATTTTAGTGTCATTTTATCCGCTGAATATGCCGATACTCTGATTGCGTTAAATAAACAGGCCGATATAGATAACCTGCCTATTGGTACTGGTCCATTCAAATTTAAAGAATACCGTACTGATAATTTTATCCGCTATCAAAGGCATGATGATTATTGGGGAGACAATGCCAAGATCAAACAATTGATTTTTGATATCACCCCGAATGCATCATCTCGCTTAGCGAAATTACTGACTCAAGAATGCGATATCATGGCTTACCCTGCGGCCAGCCAGGTTGAAATGATCAGTGAACATGACCGAGTCAACATATCAGTAGAGACAGGCTTAAACGTCGCTTATTGGGCATTCAATACCGAAAAAGCACCGTTTAACAATCCCAAAATTCGCCGCGCATTAGCGCACACAATCAACCAAGATACCCTATTACAAGCGGTGTACTACAATACCGGAGTAAATGCTAAATCGATTTTACCGCCAGTTTCTTGGGCCTATAATCCTTACCTTAAAAATTATAAATATAACCTTGCATATGCGCGTCAGCTATTGACCGAAGCTGGTTATCCGAATGGCTTTAGCATGGACATTATGGCGCTAAAATCATCACAAGTTTATAATCCCGATGCAGTTAAAATGGCTGAGCTTATCCAAGCTGAATTAGCACAAATAGGTATCGACGTAAGAATTATTAAATATGAGTGGCAGCTCATGGAAAAAAAATTACAACAGAGTGAATATGACAGTTACCTATTAGGTTGGGTTGCTGATAATAATGATCCTGATAATTTCTTTCGCTTTCAATTAAGTTGCAACGCAATTAACACTGGGTCGAACTATACCCGCTGGTGTAATTCAGAGTTCGATGAATTAATTAATCAAGCAGTCACTGAAACAGAATACATTGAACGCGTAACACTCTATTATCGTGCTCAAGAAATTATTCAGCAAGAATTACCACTCATTCCACTGGCACATTCGTTACGTTTACATGCCTATACAAGTGGATTAAAAGGCGTTGAAACGACTGCTTTCGGTGGCATCAATTTCATTAATACAGTACGGCAGTAACTCATGTTTTTTTATATAATAAGACGCATTAACCTGTTGGTCATTACGGTCGCAGCATTAACCGTCATTGGTTTCTATCTTCGAACCCGTGTAGTCGGTGATCTAGCTCTAGATGGCAATTTATTCAGTAATTATTTAGATTATTTGATGGCAATTTCACAAGGTGACTTGGGAATTACCACGGGTACCGGTCAACCCGTTTTCGATGAAATATTAACTGTATTTCCCGCAACATTAGAGCTTTGTTTTAGTGCCTTCATATTGTCTATTTTAATTGGTGTACCCATTGGTACAGTAGCTGGGATGCAAAGAGGTAGTTCACTCGACAGCACCATCATGGGTATTTCTCTGTTTATCTTTTCCATTCCGGTATTTTGGTTAGCATCGTTAGTCATGATGTACTTTGCCCTTAACTGGAATTGGCTACCCGTTACAGGTCGACTGAACTTACTTTATGAGATTGACTCAGTAACCGGCTTTATGCTTATTGATACACTTATTTCTGATAACCCGCATAGTCAAGATGCATTTTACGATGCGCTTAAACACTTACTGTTACCGACAATTGTATTAGCAACGGTACCTACCACGGAAGTTATCCGTCAAATGCGTAACCACGTCAGTGATGTCATGAAGCAAAAATACATTAAAGCCGCTGCCAGTAAGGGGTTAAGTAAAACCCAAATTATCCTGCGCCATGTACTGCGTAATGCAATCCCGAACATGATTCCGCACCTTGGCCTGCAATTTAGTACTGTATTAACGACAGCAATGGTCACTGAGGCTGTATTTTCATGGCCAGGTATCGGTCGTTGGCTAATTAACAGTATTTATCAGCAAGACCATGCTGCTATTCAGGGCGGGATGTTAACAGTGGCCATTTTTGTGGTCACCGCAAATGTATTAACCGAAATATTAACAGTTGTCATTCATCCAATTCGCAGGAAAGAACTTTATGCCCAACATTAATGTCTTTGCGGATGAACATATTCTTTCTCCTACCGAGCAGACTTGGAAGCATTATTCATCCCAACAAATTGCGATGGCCGCGTTATGGGCGCTTGGTTTTTTATTTTTCTTAATGGTTTTTGCACCTTTAATTGCCCCCCATGAACCAGATCTACGACAAGCCCATTTGCTCTTACAGCCACCCTCATGGGATGAACAAGGCACTGTGGACTATTTCTTTGGTACTGACGATTTAGGCCGAGACGTACTTTCACGGTTATTATATGGCTTACGTTTAACCTTTGGTAATGCCCTACTGATTAGCTTTATAGCCTTAATCATCGGCACAACGATTGGTATTACTGCTGCAATCAGCCGTGGCCTGCTATCCAGCACCTTGCATCATATAATGGATACGGCATTGTCGATTCCGTCGTTATTACTTGCGATTATTTTTATTTCAATACTTGGACCAGGCTTGGATCACAGCTTATTAGCTATTTTACTGGCTTCTATTCCACAATTTATTCGCGGTGTATATTTATCGGTTTATCAAGAACTACAAAAAGAATACATCATTGCACTCAAACTTGACGGTGCAAATAATTACCGCATTATTCGTTATGGTGTGTTTCCAAATATCATTGAAACACTTGTAAACTTACTTACTCGAGCGATCTCGTCAGCTATAATTGATATAAGTGCATTAGGGTTTTTAGGCTTAGGTGCACAACGTCCCCTTTCTGAATGGGGCACGATGCTATCGGGGGCTACCGACCTTGTGTTTATCGCACCTTGGACCGTTGTGCTACCCGGCCTAGCGATTTTAGTCACTATTTTCATTGTTAATGTCGTTGGCGAAAGTTTAAGACAATCTGTTATTGCGGGAATTGACTAATGGCACTACTCGACATTCGAAATCTCACCATTGAAATTGAAACACCACAAGGTACCTTAAAGGCGGTAGACCGATTTAACCTTACCCTGAGTGATGGCGAAGTACGTGGGCTAGTTGGTGAATCAGGTTCAGGAAAGAGTCTTGTTGCAAAAGCAATTATGGGGATAACCAAAGATAACTGGCGTATTCGTGCAGACCGCTTACGATTAGGTGATATCGATTTACTTAACTTAACCCCTGTACAGCGTCGCCGAGTGATGGGCAAAGAAATTGGCATGATCTTTCAAGATGCAGCCGCGCATTTGGACCCATCAGAAAAAGCCGGCGATCAGCTTGCAGAGGCCATCCCGTGTGATCAGTTTACCGGCCATTTTTGGCATCGCTTTAACTGGCGTAAAAAACAAGCCATTGCCCTACTGCATAAAGTCGGTGTAAAAGATCATAAAAAGGTGATGAATAGCTATCCTTTTGAGCTCTCTGAAGGTCTCTGTCAAAAAGTGATGATAGCAATGGCTATTGCGAAAAAGCCCCGCCTGTTGATTGCTGATGAGCCGACAACTGCAATGGAGCCTAAAACGCAAAACCAAATTTTACGTTTACTCGATAAACTCAATAAGTTATCACACACCACTATTCTTCTTATTAGCCACGATTTAGAAACCGTGAGTTTATTAGCTGATAATATGACGGTGATGTACTGTGGGCAGATGGTTGAAAGTGGCACGATAGATCAAGTCTTTAATCATACCCACCACCCTTATACTGCAGCATTATTACGTGCCAACCCCGATTTTAGCCAGGTGCCACATAAAGGCCCTTTAAATACCTTGGCTGGGCAGGTTCCGCTCTTACACCATTTGCCAATTGGTTGCCGACTTGGACCCCGTTGCCCTAATGCTCAAAAAAGCTGTGTAATGACACCACCAATGAAAAAGGTAAAAGGCCATATGTTTAGTTGCCATTTCCCGTTAAATGTAGATGAACTAAAAGGTAAGAAATGTCAGAAAAAATAATCGACATCGCAGCGGAAAAGCGTATGCAACCTTTACTGCGTGTAGAAAATTTAGGGAAAATCTATATCAATCCAACGGGTTTTTTTAAACGCGAAGAAGTCGTTGCGGTTAATAATATTTCATTTAATTTAAACCGCTCAGAAACACTCGCGATTATTGGTGAAACGGGTTCGGGTAAATCGACGCTAGCACGTTTACTGGCAGGTATAATCCCGCCGACTAAAGGTAATATTTATATTGATGGTTGCAAGCTAGATGACAGCAACACAGACTTACGTTGTCGTTCGATCAGAATGGTATTTCAAGATCCAGAAACATCACTTAATCCCCGCACCAGTGTCGGTCAGATTCTAGATGCGCCATTACAATTAAATACGGATATGTCGGTAAACAAGCGCGCAGAAAAAATAACCGAAACACTACGCTTAGTCGGTCTACTACCAGAATATGCAACCTTCTACCCACCGATGTTATCGAGTGGTCAAAAACAACGTATTGCACTGGCCAGAGCGCTTATTTTAAATCCGAAAATTATTATTGCTGATGATACATTATCAACGCTGGATATATCCTTGCGTTCACAAATGATCAATTTAATGCTAGAGCTACAAAAAACTATTGGTATCTCTTATATTGTTGTTACCCATAATATGGGCCTAGTTAAGCATATAAGCGACAAAATGATTGTGATGCATCAAGGGGAATGCATCGAGCAAGGTAATACAGAGCAGCTATTCTCTCAGCCTACCGCAGCATTATGTGGACAGATATTATCTAATCAATATAACATGAAGAAACATAGCTGCTAATGTCCTTATTTTTCCGAATAGCGACTAACTTCATTAATATTTAACTCTGCTTTTATATCTTCAAACGCCTCGGCACGTAAGAAAAACCGCCACGTCTGACGTGGCACACGCTGCTTAATCATATTCTCACTCACGATTAAATATTCGGTGCTTGCGATATTAGTTATCACCGTCACCTTCTGACGACCTATCACAAAATCCGCGGGCACATGCCGACCATCTCTCAACATGCCAAATTCTGTAAACACTAATAACTGAGGCTTACCATAAAAATCGTCAGTCGAAATCCATTGTCCTAGGATCGGGTTATCCTTTGGAAAATAAAACCATGCGCCAACAAGTAACAAAAAAATAATACCGATAAATGTAAGAATATATTTAATCATAAGCCACTATTATAATTGATAAATTGAGATGATTTCTAGATATACTCGGCATAAAAAAAAGTCTCGATGCAATATAAATCACACCGAGACTTTAACATCACTCAGAAAACGACGCGATAAGGGCCGCACTAAGACACTTTAATTTATGTTTACTCTGCAGCTTCAACTACTGGGTAAGATACGTCAGCTGCTTTGATCAGCGTTTGTATTAACATTTCATAGTCAGCTTGTGCATTAATATTTTTTAATGTATCAGCTAAACGTGTCGCTTCTTCTGCTTTCATTTCTGCACCACGAACAGATGTGAACTTAAGCAGTGTCACATCGCCATTCAGTGATGTTTCAGTGGCAACACTAACTTGCTCTGCAGCAGGTTTCGGCATTGAGAATAATTTGCTCAATACTTTAAAGTCCGCTTTTGTATAATCAAAACGACTTAACCATTCAGGAGCAGTAAAGCTGGCATCAACCATTGCTAGTTCAGCATCAATACTTTCACCCGCATCAACCTTAGCAGATACAGTATTCATAAAGCTTCGCGCTTTTTGCTCTGCCTTCGTTGCTTTTAAACGTTCTACAATTTCATCATTTACATCCACTAATGATTTCGTTGTTTGTGGTTTATATTCGTTAATACGAACCACAATACTTTGCTCATCAGAAATGTTAATGATTTCAGAGTTTAGCGCTTCGGCAATAAAGTCTTGGTCGAATAACGTTGCTGCAACTTTTGGATCATTCAAGGGAGCAGGAATCGCATTCGCAGAAAATAACTCTGTTGACACAATTTTTAAACCCGTTTCTTCAGATGCCACATCCAGTGAATCAGGTACTTCAAATGCTTGCTCTGCTAATGTTTCAGCTAACTCATCAAAATGGGTGACAGCTTGCTCATTCTTCAAACGTGTTTCAATTGTTGCTTTAACGTCTGCAAATGCTTTTACTTTACCCGGTTCAACCGCTAATAATTTAATGATATGGAAACCAAAATCACTGCGCACTAGTTCAGTCGTTACATCACCGTCATTCTTCAATGCAAATGCTGCCGTTTCGAATGCCGGATCCATGATATCTTTTTCTAACCAACCCAGGTCACCGCCATTTTCACCGCTAAATGTATCATCAGATGATGATTTAGCTAATTCAGCAAAGTCTGCACCTGATTGAATTTTAGCCAATAAATCTTGTGCCTTTGCTTCAGCAGCAGCTTCATCATCATTGAATGTAACAAGGATATGTGCAACTTTACGCTTATCTTCTTGAGTATAAGATGATACATGTTCGTTATAGTAATTCTCAGCCGCATCCGCGTCTAATTCAATACCTGCACTGATGTTCTTCATATCAACTAAGATATAATCAGCTGATGCTTGCTGTTGCGTTTGAAAGAATGCCTTATTGTCTTCGTAATAACGACTCACTTCAGCATCAGTCACCACCACATCGCTAGCAAATTTATTTACTGGAACGATAAGTTGGCTTAATTCACGCTGTTGATTTTGTAACGCAGCTAACTGTTTAACTTCACTTGGTAAACTAAACTCTGAGTTGACTAACGCATCTGTTAATTGTTGTTGTGCAAAATCAGTACGTAAACGTTCAACAAATTGTGCTGGCGTCATGCCGCTTTGACGTAATAAACTAATATAACGTTCATCATTAAATACGCCATCCGTTTGAAATTGCTCCATAGAAAAAATATAACTACGGATCTTTTCATCACCAATGCGTAACGCTAAATCATCTGTCATTTGCTGTAATAAATTTTGAGCAACTAACGTATTTAATGACTGTTGACGAACTTGATTTTGAAACTCTGGTTGTTCCCAACGCGCGGCAAATGATTCACCCTGTTGAGACTCTAAGCGAGAACGATCAGTTCTAACTTGTTTTTCAAGTGCTTGCTTTGAAATATCAACACCATTCACTGTCGCAGCGGATTGGTAACCACCGCCACCTAGATAGCTACTCACACCAGCAAGGGCAAACGTAACGATCACTGCGCCTAAAATAATCTTAGCACCCGGTCCTTGTGAACCTTCGCGAAACTTCTCTAACATAATTGTATTCTCTAAACTGCAATACAGTAAAAGCGCACCTCATGGTGCGCTTTTACTCAAAATTAAAATCAATAGCTTAAGATTTCAACGCGTCTTTTAATAACTTCCCAGCTTTAAATACGGGAAGTTTAGATGCTGAGATTTGAATCTCGGCGCCGGTTTGTGGATTACGACCAATACGTGCAGCACGATCGCGTACACTAAAAGTACCAAAACCAACTAAAGTTACAGATTCATCTGCTACTAGTGTTTCTGTTACAGATTCAATCATTGCATCAATAGCACGGCCAGCAGCAGCTTTAGAAATATCAGCTTTAGCGGCAACAAAATCTATCAGTTGAGCTTTATTCACTTTCTTCCCCTATAAAATATGACTAACGTTAATTTCGTTTATAACAAGGTTAGAGTGACTATTCAAGTCTGGGTAGACACTCTAACCTAATCAATCACACTATTTTGATACAACTTCAAAACCGGCGGGACTATTCTCTAGCGCAAGCTCTAGGACTTCCTCAATCCAACGAACAGGATGAATCTCAAGATCGCCAATTACATTGGCAGGGATCTCTTCTAAATCACGTTCATTTTCTTTTGGAATCAAGACACGCTTAATACCACCACGATGTGCTGCTAGTAGCTTCTCTTTCAAGCCACCAATAGGTAATACCTCACCTCTTAACGTGATCTCACCAGTCATTGCAACATTTGCACGGACAGGATTACCCGTTAAGCTAGACACAAGAGCGGTGCACATAGCAATACCCGCACTTGGACCGTCTTTTGGTGTAGCACCTTCAGGAACATGAACATGAATGTCACGTTTTTCATAAAAGTCGCCATTGATACGTAACTTATCCGCTCGAGAGCGAACAACCGTCATCGCAGCTTGGATAGACTCTTGCATCACTTCACCCAATGAGCCGGTATAGTTCAGCTTACCTTTCCCAGGAACAGATGTTGTTTCGATAGTCAATAAATCACCACCGACTTCTGTCCACGCTAGACCTGTTACTTGACCAACACGACTTTCGCCTTCAGATTTACCAAAATCAAAGCGTTGCACGCCTAAATATTCAGATAAATTATCTTGGTTTATCGTCACAGATTTAAGTGATTTGTTTAGCAGTATTTGCTTCACAGCTTTACGACATAGCTTTGAAATTTCACGTTCAAGTGAACGTACGCCCGCTTCGCGAGTGTAATAACGGATAATACCCATTATCGCACTATCTTCAATGGTAATTTCTTTTGCTTTTAAACCATTACGCTCAATTTGCTTGTCCAGTAAATGCTGTTTAGCAATATTCAGTTTTTCATCTTCGGTATAGCCCGATAAACGAATCACTTCCATACGGTCAAGCAATGGACCTGGAATATTCATTGAATTTGATGTTGCGACAAACATTACATCAGACAAATCATAATCAACTTCAAGATAATGATCATTGAACGTTGTGTTTTGTTCTGGGTCTAGAACTTCCAGTAATGCCGATGCAGGGTCGCCACGCATATCCGATGCCATCTTATCAATTTCATCTAATAAGAATAATGGATTGCGCACTTCTACTTTCGCCATTTTCTGGATAAGTTTACCCGGCATAGAACCAATATATGTACGGCGATGTCCACGAATTTCCGCTTCATCACGTACGCCACCCAATGCCATACGAACATACTTACGTCCTGTTGCTTTCGCAATCGATTGACCTAACGAAGTTTTACCTACGCCTGGAGGACCGACAAGACAAAGAATTGGGCCTTTGAGTTTATTAACTCGGCTTTGTACTGCCAGATATTCTAAAATACGTTCTTTTACTTTATCCAAACCATAATGATCTGCATCGAGTACTTCTAACGCTTTAGCAATGTCTTTTTTAACTTTTGAACGTTTCTTCCAAGGAACTGAAATCATCCAATCGATATAACTACGTACTACAGTGGCTTCTGCAGACATAGGAGACATCATTTTCAATTTATTTAACTCAGCGATGGTCTTGGTTTTCGGTTCAGCAGGCATCTGCGCTTGCTCAATTTTCTCAGCCAATTGTTCAAATTCATCAGTACCATCTTCAGATTCACCAAGCTCTTTTTGAATCGCTTTCATTTGCTCATTCAAATAGTATTCGCGCTGGCTTTTTTCCATCTGCTTTTTAACACGCGTACGAATTTTCTTTTCAACGTGTAATAGGTCGATTTCAGATTCCATCTGTGCCATTAGGAACTCAAGACGTTCTGCAACGTTACTTAGCTCTAATACCACTTGCTTGTCTTCTAATTTTAATGGCATGTGAGCAGCCATTGTATCAGCAAGACGCGCAGCTTCATCGATCGCCGTCACTGAAGTTAAAACTTCAGCAGGGATCTTTTTGTTTAATTTGATATAACCTTCAAACTGGCCAATTGCAGATCGAATAAGTACATCTTCTTCTTCATCAGATACTGATTCAGAGATAATATATTCAATCTCGGCTTGGAAGTAATCATCGCTATCACTCAAGCTATTTAATTTTGCTCTTTGTGTGCCTTCGACCAATACTTTAACCGTACCATCAGGCAATTTTAACATTTGTAAAATATTAGCGACTGTACCCACGCTATTCAGATCATCAACTTGGGGATCATCTTGAGCTGCATCTTTTTGTGCAACTAAAAATATTTGCTTATCTGTATCCATTGCGGCTTCAAGACAACGAATTGACTTTTCTCGGCCAATAAACAAAGGGATTACCATGTGGGGATAAACCACAACATCACGCAATGGCAATACAGGTATATCTACGCGTTCCGTACGCTCAAAACTCATCTTGTCCTCACTTATAAAACTGGACTAAGGGCTAATATTGAATATATAGGGGTTATTACTCAACAATCAATGCTAGGGGCTAAAAATATGAAAAATAATATAAAAAAAGGGGCATTGAGCCCCTTTTTAATATTAAGTGTTTAAAAATCTAACACTAATCTGCTGACACAGCCTTGTTATCTGTATTTTCATAAATCAAAATTGGTGCTGATTCAGCATTAATTACAGATTCATCAATCACAACTTTGCTCACATCTTCAACAGAAGGTAGATCATACATCGTATCCAGTAAAATGGCTTCTACAATGGAACGTAAGCCACGAGCACCCGTATTTCGAGACATCGCTTTTTTTGCAATTGCAATCAACGCATCTTCACGGAACTCTAGGTCAACACCTTCTAAATCGAATAGTGCAGCATACTGTTTAGTCAGTGCATTTTTCGGTTCTGTTAAGATCTGAATTAATGCAGCTTCATCAAGTTCTGTTAATGTCGCAGTCACTGGTAAACGACCGATAAACTCAGGGATAAGACCGAATTTAACCAAATCTTGTGGTTCAACTTTAGCGAAAACTTCAGATAAAGTTGCTTTCTCTGCTTCACCTTTCACTTCAGCTGTAAAACCAATACCACTATTAGTGTTAGTACGCATTTCAATAACTTTATCTAAACCAGCAAATGCACCACCACAGATGAATAAGATCTTAGATGTATCTACTTGTAAAAACTCTTGCTGAGGATGCTTACGACCACCTTGTGGCGGTACTGAAGCAACAGTCCCTTCAATCAGTTTTAACAATGCTTGCTGAACACCTTCACCCGACACGTCACGAGTAATAGATGGATTATCAGATTTACGCGAAATTTTATCAATTTCATCGATATAGACAATACCACGTTGGGCTTTTTCTACGTCATAATCGCATTTTTGCAATAATTTCTGAATAATATTTTCAACATCTTCACCAACATAACCTGCTTCAGTTAATGTTGTTGCATCAGCCATAGTAAAAGGTACATCAAGAATACGTGCTAGTGTTTCAGCCAATAATGTTTTACCACTACCAGTTGGACCAATTAACAGGATATTACTCTTACCTAGTTCTACACCATTTGATGTATCGCCATTGCGTAAACGCTTATAGTGATTGTATACCGCAACAGCTAACACTTTCTTAGCATGCTCTTGACCAATGACATAATCATCGAGCTTGCCACGAATTTGATGCGGTGTCGGTAATTCATCACCTTCACGTTTAGGTGCAATTTCTTTAATCTCTTCACGAATAATATCGTTACAAAGATCAACACATTCATCACAAATGTAGACAGATGGGCCGGCAATTAACTTACGTACTTCATGTTGGCTTTTGCCACAAAAAGAACAATAGAGTAATTTTCCGTTATCCCCACTTTTTGTTTCTGTCATTCGATAACCTCATATTACAGGTAAAAGCCCAATGCCTAATCTTCATTATGGCTAAAAGACAATCGACCTGTCAAAAATTACTTAATCACGTTTTGTTATTACTGAATCAATCAGACCATAATCCATCGCTTCAGCTGACGTCATGAAATTATCACGGTCCGTATCTGTAGCAAGGCGATCATACTCTTGACCAGTATGTTCAGCTAATATTTCATTTAATTTACGCTTAGTTTTAATAATTTCATTCGCGTGAATTTCAATATCAGATGCTTGGCCTTGATAACCACCTAAAGGTTGGTGGATCATGATTTTAGCATTCGGCAATGCGTGACGCTTACCTTTTTCACCACCAGCAAGTAGGAACGCTCCCATACTCGCAGCCATGCCCATACAAATCGTAGACACGTTTGGCTTAATAAATTGCATGGTGTCATAAATTGACATGCCAGCACTAACAGAACCACCTGGAGAATTAATATAAAGGAAAATATCTTTATCTGGGTTTTCTGATTCTAAGAAAAGTAACTGTGCAACAACAAGATTCGCCATATGATCTTCGACCTGGCCAGTCAAAAATATTACACGGTCTTTTAAAAGTCGAGAATAAATGTCATAAGAACGCTCACCTTTAGCTGTTTGTTCAACAACCATAGGTACTAACGCGTTTGACGGCGACTCTGTGATATTATTAAAGAATTGTGACATATTATCATCCCTAAATAAAAATGGCCCAAGTGAAATACCCCCCACTCGAGCCATTATAGCGCTTAATTACGTATTTTGTTCAATCTAATAAACAATTATGCGTTTTGAGTCGCTTTATTCATTAGCTCTTCAAACGCAACTTCTTTTTCTGTTACATTTGCTTTTTCTAAAACTAAATCAATAGCTTGGTCTTCAACCGCTACATTACGAACGTTTTCTAGTGCTTGGTCGTTGTCTTTGTAGTGTGCGATAACTTCAGCTGGATCTTCGTATGCAGAAGCCATAGATGCAATCATGTCTTGAACACGTGCGTCATCAGCTGTGATTTCGTTTACTTTGATGAATTCACCAAGAACTAGACCGATTTTAACACGACGGCTAGCTTGCTCTGTGAATAGTTCATCAGGAAGTTCTGGTGCGTTTTGTGGTGCCATTTGGCCAAAACGTTGCATCGCTTGTTGACGTAATGTAACGATTTCTTGCTTAATTAATGCAGCAGGAATTTCGATATCATTTGCTTCAACTAGTGCGTCAAGCACTTTAGTTTTTGTGTCAGCTTTGATAGCTTGCTCAAGTTCACGGCTCATGTTTTTGCTGATTTCAGTTTTTAGAGACTCAAGCGTACCGTCTTCAACACCAAATTTACCAACGAATTCAGCGTTAATTTCTGGTAACTCTTGTGCTTCAACAGCATTTAGCGTGATAGCGAAGCTTGCAGTTTTACCTTTTAGGTTTTCTGCATGGTATTCTTCAGGGAAAGTTACTTCAACAGTGAACTCTTCGCCTGCAGATTTACCTACGATACCTTCTTCGAAACCAGGGATCATGCGACCTTGGCCCATAGCTAGTGTAAAGTCTTCAGCTTTGCCGCCTTCAAATTCTTCACCGTCGATGCTACCGTTGAAGTTAATTTTAACTTGGTCGTTAGCTTCAGCAGCGCGATCTGCAGTAACCCACTCAGCGTGTTGCTTACGTAAAGTTTCGATCATGCCATCAACATCAGTGTCTGTTACTGAAGATACTGATTTTTCGATTTCGATTGCTTCGATACCAGCAACTTCAAACTCAGGGTAAACTTCAAGTGTTGCAGTGAAAGAGAAGTCTTCGCCTTCTTTAACTTGTGCAGGTTCAAGTGTTGGTGCGCCAGCTAAGTTTAATTTTTCAGCTACGATTGCTTCGTAGAAGTTACGTTGCATGATTTCACCAGCAACTTCTTCAGCTACTGCAGCACCAAAACGTTTTTTGATTACTTTAGCTGGTACTTTACCTGGACGGAAACCATCGATACGTTGAGTTTTTGCTAAACCACGTAAACGGTTTTCTATTTCTTTGCTAACTGTTGCAGCTGGAACTGTGATAGTTAAACGGCGCTCTAGGCCTTGAGTCGTTTCTACAGAAACTTGCATTTAGATACCTCTAATGAATTTATTAACATTTCCAACTGGAAATTTATGACGCGATATTATAACTAGCAGCAAGAATAAAATCGAGCATTGCGACTCTAAATAACGCTTTAATATTTTTATTTGCTTATAATGTATGGATGAAAAGTCAAAATTCAAGAATAAAAATGATTTTTATGAATAAATAAGATGAAAAACAGTAAATTTACTGTTTTCAATATTACGTTTGGTTAATTACTCACCATCCCTTTATTGCGTTAACCAATCCCCATCACCAACGACAAATAGCTCGTATTTAGGTAGTAGCGTTAAAATTTAGAATTTACACTATAATAAATTTTAAGCTGTGCACATCAATGTTCTTTGAATCACCAACAAAAAAATTTAGGAATTGCTATGACTCTTATCGAAATTGAACGTACCTTTTTAGATTTTTCGAATCAACTGGAATTACTCAAAGAAAAATATCCCAATCCAGAAATGATTCAGCATATTGATAATCTAATGACAGATGCACAAATCATCAAATTGAAAGTTATGCGCCTAGACAGCGTTCAAGAACAAGACAAATTAGACCTCTCGCGTTCAGTCGCGAATCACATAACTAAATTGCAGAAACAAATTACAACGCTAAAACAATCATTTGAAGTCGTCACCTTTGAGGCATAGTAAAAGATAGAAACGAAATTATCTAAGAAACAAAGTCACACATTTAATATTTCTGTAACTATACTTTGGCAAATAACAGTGAATTGTTAGATGCTTAGGGCTGTAGCAGCGAATTAACACAATTCATTCATTATCTAATCTATATCGTTATGGATAATTTTGAGGGAGGTTATGTGCGCTTATTCAAACTAAAAAAAATAACAAACACATTTATGCTAGGGATAGTTTCAACACCATTATTTGCTCAGCAATCAAACATAAATATGACGGAAGGGGTCACAGGGATAAGTAATACCGTATATAGTTTACATATGACAATTTTGTACATTTGCATAGCCATAGCCTTAATTGTGTTTGGCGTCATGTTTTGGTCCTTATATAGTCATCGAAAGTCCAAAGGTGCAGTGTCGGCCTCATTCCATGAAAGTACAACTGTTGAAATAATTTGGACTGCGATCCCCATCGTAATCTTAATTGGTATGGCGATCCCATCAACACAAGCACTAATCTTGATGGAAGATACCACTGAAGCAGATATCACCATTCAAATCACCGGTTCACAATGGAAGTGGCATTATCGTTATTTTGACCATGACCTCGAATTTTACAGCCGGCTTACCACTAGCCAAGCAGAAATAAACAACGAAATAGAAAAACAACCGCACTACCTTCAAGAAGTAGATAATCCACTTGTCCTACCTACGAATAAAAAGATCCGCTTTCTTATTACCGCTGATGATGTCATTCATTCATGGTGGATACCTGATTTTGCCGTTAAAAAAGATGCAAACCCCGGTTTTATTAACGAGGCTTGGACTCAAATTGACACCCCAGGAACATACCGAGGTCAATGTGCTGAGCTATGCGGTAAAGACCATGGATTCATGCCTATCGTTGTTACCGCACTTGAACCAGAAGTATTTGACGATTGGCTGGCTAAAGCACAAGTTAATGCCCAACAAGCATTACAAGCGGAACAACAAAGTTTAACGACAACTATGGACATGCCAGCCATGATGACGCTCGGAGAAGAGGTATATAATCAAACCTGTGCCGCCTGTCATCAAGTTGCAGGGCAAGGTATTCCTGGGGCATTCCCAGCATTACAGAATAGTCCTATCGCACTGGGTGATGTAGATAAACATATCAGTGTTGTTCTTCAAGGCGTTACCGGTACTGCAATGGCATCATACGCAAAACAACTAACCAAAAAAGAACTTGCGGCAGTGATCACTTACGAACGCAATGCGTGGGGTAATAATACCGGTGATATTGTACAACCATCACAAATAGATGCGGCATTAAATAGTATCAATCAGTAATTCAAGGGACAGAAAAATGAGTGAGATACAATTAAAAGATAATGCTGATCAAACCATCTTGGATGTGCCAGCGATAAAAGTACAAACAGATCACCATGGTGCTCCCCATGGGTATAAACGGTGGTTATTTTCAACCAATCATAAAGATATCGGTACATTATATCTGTGGTTTAGTTTAACCATGTTTTTCATCGGAGGGGCGATGGCAATGGTCATTAGGGCCGAGTTATTCCAACCCGGCTTACAATTAATTGAACCCAATTTTTTCAATCAAATGACCACATCACACGGTTTAATAATGGTCTTTGGGGCAGTAATGCCTGCTTTTGTAGGACTTGCAAACTGGATGTTACCACTTATGATTGGTGCGCCAGATATGGCATTACCACGGATGAATAACTGGAGTTTTTGGATCCTACCTTTCGCATTCTCTTTATTACTATTGTCATTATTCACCGAAGGTGGTGGTCCTAACTTTGGTTGGACCTTCTACCCTCCGTTGTCCACTCAATACAGTCCAGACAGCACAGCTATGTTTGTATTCTCTATTCATTTAATGGGTATTAGCTCAATTATGGGGGCGATTAACGTCATCGTTACCATCTTAAATATGCGCGCGCCGGGAATGACATTGATGAAAATGCCAATGTTCGTATGGACTTGGCTAATTACTGCATTCTTGTTAATCGCAGTCATGCCAGTACTTGCTGGCGCGGTCACCATGATCCTCACAGATAAATACTTTGGAACCAGTTTCTTTGATGCAGCAGGTGGTGGTGATCCAGTATTATTCCAGCATATCTTTTGGTTCTTTGGTCATCCCGAAGTATATATCATGATTTTACCATCATTTGGGATTATCTCAGCGATTGTTCCCGCATTTGCACGTAAGCAATTATTCGGTTACCACTCAATGGTCTATGCGACCGTATCTATTGCAATTCTTAGCTTCACCGTATGGGCTCACCATATGTTTACCGTTGGTTTACCGCTAGCCGCTGAGCTGTTCTTTATGTATTGTACCATGCTCATTTCTGTGCCAACTGGAGTGAAAATATTTAACTGGATAGCAACCCTCTGGCGTGGTTCCATTACCTTTGAAGTTCCCATGCTATTTTCACTCGCATTTATCGTATTATTTACTATCGGTGGTTTTTCGGGATTAATGCTCGCGATTACGCCCGCTGACTTCCAGTATCATGACACCTACTTTGTCGTAGCACATTTCCATTATGTCCTTGTAACTGGTGCTGTTTTTTCTATTATGGCTGCCGCTTATTATTGGCTACCAAAATGGACCGGATACATGTTTAATGAAAAGCTTGGTAAGTGGCATTTTTGGTGTTCATTAATATCCGTCAATATTCTATTCTTCCCAATGCATTTCTTGGGACTTGCAGGGATGCCACGTAGGATCCCAGATTACGCACTGCAATTTGCCGATATTAATAAGATAGTCAGTGTTGGTGGTTTCCTTTTTGGTATTTCTCAAATCATCTTTGTAGCTGTCGTGATAATGGCTATTCGCGGTGGAAAAAAGGCCCCAGCAAAACCATGGGAAGGTGCCGAAGGATTAGAATGGACCGTACCATCTCCAGCACCATATCACACTTTTGATACACCACCCGAAGTGAAATAATGACAACACCTAAAATGAAAAAGCAATTACGGCTATTAATATTCAGCGTTGTAGGTATGTTCGGCTTTGGTTTTGCACTTGTTCCTTTATATGATGTTTTTTGTGATATAACGGGGCTCAATGGTAAAGACTATAGCCGTGCATCAGCAGTACCAATAACGGCTATTGACGAATCACGTACGGTTAAAGTTGAGTTTGTCACTTATTTAAATAAACAATTACCTTGGACATTCAAACCTGAAATCAGGAGTGTTGACCTACATCCAGGCGAGCGCTATCAAGTTAGCTTCCTTGCTACCAACCAAAGCGAGCAAGATACATTTGGTCGTGCAGTCCCCTCGATCTCCCCTGGTTATGGTGCCCAATATTTGGTTAAAACAGAATGCTTTTGTTTTCAAGAACAAATGCTAACTGCAAACGAAGAAGCTATGATGCCGCTGATCTTTTATATCGACCCTAACATACCATCCGATATATCAACGTTAACCCTTGCCTACACCCTATTTAAAAATGAGCCAACAGAAGTAGCTATGCTAGGAGCCCTTTAATGCAAGATAATAATGAATATGCCAAAGCCCCAAAAAACTACTATGTTCCAGCAAGCAGTATTTGGCCTTTCGTCGGTGCTATCGCGCTCTTTATTATTGCCATCGGTGCGGCAACGACAGTTCAGCAAGTAGATAAAGACGGCAGTAACAGCGGGATACCTATTTTATTAATCGGCATTGGCATACTGTTATTCATGCTCATTAGTTGGTTTAGAAATGTGATCACCGAATCAATGAGCGGGCTGTACAATCAGCAGCTTGATCGTTCTTTTAGAATGGGCATGTTATGGTTTATTTTTTCAGAAGTGATGTTTTTTATCGCGCTCTTTGGGGTGTTATTTTACCTACGTAATTTATCTATACCTTGGTTGGGTGGTGAAGGTAACAATGCCATGACCCATGCTGTTATTTGGGCTGATTTTATACCTCAGTGGCCATTAACAATCACACCTGATGGACGCGAAACACAAGCGATGCCTTGGTATGGCTTACCGTTAATCAACACTATTATCCTGATCAGTTCATCAATAACGTTACATTTCGCCCATCACAGCCTGATAGCAAAACAACGTACAAAGTTAGTAATCTGGCTAACTATTACCGTTGCTTTGGGTGTTACCTTCTTATTTTTCCAAGCTGAAGAGTATATACATGCTTACCACGCATTATCATTAAAATTTGATTCCGGTGTATATGGGAATACTTTTTATTTACTCACTGGCTTCCATGGCATGCACGTGACCCTCGGGGTCATCATGCTAACCGTCATGTTATTTCGTATTATCAATGGGCATTTTACCCCGGGTAAACATTTTGCTTTTGAAGCGTCTGCCTGGTATTGGCATTTTGTCGACGTCGTATGGATAATTCTGTTCATTTTTGTCTATATTGTTTAACTAGCTCTGCAGTAAATCATTTAATTTTTCTATACCAAGTAAGCTAAAATTAACTATAGGCTTACTTGGTTTCGTCTTTTATCATCAATTAAGACTGCGTCTTTGACTTCCCCTACATTACTCTTTAGAATCTGCGGAAATTAGCGATGGAGAAATCAAATGGAAACTTTAACGATCACCCGCCCAGATGACTGGCACCTGCACCTTAGAGATGGTGATGTTTTAAAACATACAGTTGCTGACATTAGCCGTTACATGGGCCGCGCAATCATTATGCCTAACCTTGTACCGCCAGTAACAAATGCTAAGATTGCACAAGACTATCGTCAACGTATCTTGGCTAACGTACCAGCCGATTCTTCATTTAGTCCATTAATGACGATCTATCTTACCGATCAAACAACTGCTAAAGATATCCACGCAGCGAAAGCAACCGGTGTTGTTTATGCCGCAAAGCTTTATCCAGCTGGCGCAACGACAAATTCATCATCGGGTGTAACATCAATTAAGAATATTTACCCTGCACTACAAGCGTTACAAGATGCAGAAATGCCATTGTTATTACATGGTGAAGTAACAGATGCTGACATTGATATTTTTGACCGTGAAAAGGTTTACCTAGATACAGTATTAAAACCCGTTATTGCTGATTTCCCAAATTTAAAGATTGTACTTGAGCATATAACCACAGCTGATGCAGTTGAATTTGTAAATAATGCCAGTGACAATATTGCTGCTACCATCACAGCACACCATTTATTATTCAACCGTAACCATATGCTAGTGGGCGGTATTAAACCTCACTACTATTGTTTACCAATCTTGAAGCGTAATACGCATCAAGCAGCATTAGTTAAAGCTGCTACAAGTGGTAGTAATAAATTCTTCCTTGGTACTGACTCAGCACCACATTCTGATGACAAAAAAGAATCTGCTTGTGGTTGTGCTGGCGCTTATACATCACATGCTGCAATTGAGTTGTATGCTGAAGTATTTGAACAAGAAAATGCACTTGATAAATTAGAAGCATTCGCAAGCTTCAACGGTCCTGATTTTTATAACTTACCACGTAATGCAGACACTATCACGCTAGAAAAATCTGCATGGAAAGTACCTGAAACACTACCTTTTGGTAACGCAAAAATGGTACCGATCAGAACGGGCGAGACTATCGCTTGGCAAGTAAAATAACACCAATTTAGTTAACCTTTATCTCACATTAATCATAGCAATTTTGATAACGCTTCTATCCCAGCGTCCTTCGCTGGGATATTCATCTGCAAGCTGTTAATTAACTTCAACTTTCGTCTGTTTTCCTACCGTTTTATAAAAATATATCTATCCTTAATTATATGCTCAAAATGGGCGTTTATAACATTATCCAAGCCGTTATTTTTTAAGGTTAAATATGCAGACTTTATCTAGCACTATGCAATGCTATAAACTCTCCAAACGCTTAATCAGTTTTGTGCTGTTTAGCCTGCTCTCGATTGTCGTTTGTATAAAATTAGGGTTATGGCAAGTCTCCCGATCACAAGAAAAACAAGCGCTATTAGATATCAACCAACCGACACTCACATCACTCACTCAAATAACCGCAGGCAGTTTGCATCGGAAGGTATCTTTATACGGTTATTTTGATAATGAAGCGCCTATATTATTAGATAATCAAACTTACAATAAACAGTTTGGCTATCATTTTTACCTTCCCTTTCACAGCGATGAGCAAACAATTCTCGTTAACCTTGGTTGGCTGCCTGGCTCGGCCTCACGTTCATTGTTACCTGATATCCCACTATTCACAGGGCATTATCAGTTAGAGGGTACTTTAAGTGCACAGCAAGGTTCACCTTTGCTTCTCGGTGAGAATATCACACCTACAACACAAGGGCCTTTGGTGATACAGCGTACTGATATATCTCAACTACGAACTACGCTAAACATGCCACTCAATCCTCTACTATTACAACTAAATCCAGACACGCACATCGGTTTTATCAAAACGTGGACAATAACAGTCATGCCACCCGCTAAGCATACAGCTTATGCAGTCCAATGGTTTGCTTTAGCGTTTGCGTTAAGCCTATCGAGTGGCTATTGGTTAAAAAGATATCAAACTCAATATAAGCACATGCAAGATAAGGATTAGTCATGCAAAAAAAGCCATTATTCATCATCATGGGTTTATTTATTGCCCCCATTGTCATCGCTAAATTAGTGCTAGTTAATGATTGGTATCAAGGGGCTAAAACCAATACAGGAAAACTCTTATCCCCACCACTAACTATGTCACAGCCCCCGCAAGCATGGTTACTCCTCTATAATCCAGGTAATAGATGCGCACAACAATGCCAACAGAGTTTATGGCAAATACAGCAAGTACATACCTTGCTGGCCGCCGAAGGAACTCGAGTACAACGCTATCTCACTAAATACCCAGTAACCGTCATACCTCCAGAAAATTTATCTCACGATCACGTTGAAATATCAGCCCTAACAAGATTGCAATTAAGTGAGGTAAACCAAAACCTATTATCTACAGATACATTATATTTAGTTGATCCGCATGGAAATATCTTTATGCACTATCAATACCCAGCAGATAGAACTGCGGCAACAAAGGTATCAGCAGGCTTATTAAAGGATGTAAAACGCTTACTTAAAATATCTAAAATCGGATAAGCCAGCAAATATACAAGGATTGCCTATGTCAAAACTGCTCAACTTGACGATACTACTTGCCTTTCTAGTGATTGCACTCGGGGCTTATACGCGCTTAACCGATGCCGGACTTGGTTGCCCAGATTGGCCAGGCTGTTATGGTTTTAACTCTGTCCCCGCCAACGCACAAGACATCGCAACAGCTCAATTAGCTTATCCTGATAAACCACTGCATACCGAGAAAGCATGGAACGAAATGATCCACCGCTATATTGCAGGACTATTAGGCGTGCTTATCCTGCTCATTTTTATCACTTGTGGTAAGCGCAAACAACAAGTTCCATTAGCGACTTTGTTAATCTTATTAGTGCTATTTCAAGCTGTTTTAGGTATGTGGACAGTGACCATGAATTTGCAACCCATTATTGTCATGGGGCATCTATTAGGTGGGTTTAGTATTTTAGCTCTGCTCGTGTTACTACAATTACGGCTATCTAACACAAGAGGAACCCCCATCCAACCCGCTCAAGCGCTAAATAACACGCTGATATTACCAACACAGCGGCAACGGTTGATGCGGGTCCAATTATATTGTGGCATTGCCCTGCCAATATTAATTATTCAGATAGCACTCGGTGGCTGGACAAGTTCAAACTACGCCGCCATTGTCTGCACTGAGTTCCCAATATGTAACGGTGACTGGTTCAGTCGCTTTAACCTTAATGACGTATTTAGCCTGAGTCCTGTAGCTGAAACTTATCAATACGGTGTACGCGATACGATCGCCAGAATGAATATTCATGTGACACATCGAATTTGGGCTGTCGTGACCTTTGTGTTTTTACTATTAACCAACTATCAATTATTTAAATATCAACCTGAAAAAAAGATCCGCCTTACCGCAAAAGTACTCATTATCATCTTATGTCTACAAGTAAGTTTGGGAATAGCAAACGTGTTTTTTCAATTACCGTTGAGCATTGCTGTGGCACATAATTTAGTCGCTGCGATCTTACTCATCACCTTAGTAACCTTACTTTGGTTAAACCAACAGCAACTGCAAGAGGTGTTATGAATACACAATCAATCAAATTAACGCTCATACCAAACTGGCGCGCATATTATCAACTAACGAAACCCAAAGTCGTAGCCTTATTGCTATTGACCGCTTTAGTCGGGATGGTACTCGCTTTACCCAATTTACCTTCACTCAGTTTATTAGTCCCAGCATTAGTCGGCATAGGGTTACTTTCTGCCGCAGCAGCAGCATACAATCATATCCTTGACCAACGTATTGATGCCATCATGACCAGAACTCACCAACGGCCATTAGTACAAAACACAATTAGTACACCAAGAGCATTATTCTTTGCTACAAGTATGGCAATAATAGGTATGACAACACTTTTTGTGTTTGTAAATGCGTTAACCGCTTGGTTGACCTTTGCGAGCCTGATTGGTTACGCAGTCATTTATACCATGTACTTGAAGCGAGCAACCCCACAAAATATTGCCATTGGCGGGCTAGCCGGTGCAACCCCTCCGCTACTTGGCTGGACCGCTATGACGGGGGAAGTAACAGGACAAGCATTATTACTGGTAATGATTATCTTCATTTGGACCCCCCCACATTTTTGGGCATTAGCCATCCATAAAGAGAAAGAATACGCCAAAGCCAAGATACCTATGCTGCCCGTAACCCATGGCGCAGAGTACACTAAAACACTGGTATTGCTTTATACACTGCTATTACTACCTGTAACTTGGCTACCTTGGCTCACCCAGTTAAGTGGTTTACTCTATTTAGCAGGTTCTACTATCCTAGGAATAAGCTTTATTTATTACGCTTATCGATTAAAATTCAGCCCCACGCGTAAAACAGCATTTCAAACATTCAAATTCTCAATCATACATTTAATGGTGTTATTTATATTATTATTAGTTGATCACTGGATTATTAATTATTAACAGTAAACATTCCAACCACGCTAAGCCATTCATTATTAAAGGTAATAATGACATTGTAAATTGACGTCATTATTACCTTAGCACTCTAATTATCTTCACTAAATAAATAAAGCAAAGCTTTACACTGCAATTATGAAACATAATGAATTGTTATATGGGATCAATCTCTAAATAACAGTACAGACGGCTATATTGGCAGTTGTGTTTTCCAGTTAAAGCGCTATTATAACGACCTAAAAATTTGAGAGATTAAAAAAAAGTTTAGTCTCTATTATTCTGCCTAGCAAAGTCTGTTAGCGCGCTATTTATTTAAGCTTATATAACTTAAGCATCTGCTGAGGAATTACTATGATCAGTGTATTCGATATCTACAAAATTGGTATTGGTCCATCTAGTTCTCATACTGTTGGTCCAATGAAAGCTGCCAAACAATTTATCGACGACCTACGAGCGACAGGGAAGATCCGCGAAGTCACTCAAATCACAGTGGATGTGCATGGTTCATTATCGTTGACTGGTAAAGGTCACCACACTGATGTTGCTATTATCATGGGTTTAGCAGGTAACTTACCTGAAACTGTTGATATTGACTCAATTCCAGAATTTATCCTCCGTGTTGAACAAACACGTCGTTTAACGATCGGTCTACACTGTCATACTGTTGATTTTCCCGCTTCAGCTATGAACTTTATTGATGAACCGCTTGCACTACATGAAAACGGTTTGAAAATTCATGCTTACATCGATGGTAAAGTTGCGTTTACAAAAACGTACTACTCTACCGGTGGTGGCTTCATCGTTGACGAAGAAAACTTCGGTTTAACACAAGGTGAAACGGCAGACGTTAAATACCCATTTACCAACGCTGCTGAATTAGTCACACACTGTAACGAAAATGCATTATCGATCAGTGCATTGATGTTAGAAAATGAGCGTTCTTTCCGCAGTGAAAATGAAACATATCAATCGTTTTCTAACATTTGGACTGCAATGTCTGAATCTATCGAACGCGGTTGTAAGACAGAAGGTTTACTTGCAGGTCCATTACGTGTACCACGTCGTGCTGCCGCACTTAAACGTCAACTAGAAGCCAGTGATGGTTTTAACACTGATCCAATGACTATTATTGATTGGGTTAACATGTTCGCACTTGCTGTTAGTGAAGAGAATGCGGCCGGTGGTCGAGTAGTTACAGCACCAACCAATGGCGCCGCAGGTATCATTCCAGCAGTATTGGCTTATTACAATAAGTTTATTCGTCCGCTGACGCGTGAAGAACAGACTAAATTTTACCTTGCTTCGGGTGCTATCGGTATCCTATACAAAACGAATGCATCAATCTCTGGCGCAGAAGTTGGCTGTCAAGGTGAAGTGGGGGTATCCTGCTCAATGGCAGCGGCTGGTCTTGCTGAGTTAATGGGAGCGAGCCCTTCACAAGTCTGCCAAGCTGCAGAAATAGGCATGGAGCATAACTTAGGCCTAACGTGTGATCCTGTTGGTGGCCAAGTACAAGTACCTTGTATCGAACGTAACGCAATTGCAGCAGTAAAAGCGATCAACGCTTCACGTATGGCAATGCGCCGTACCAGTGAGCCTTGTGTATCGTTAGACAAAGTTATCGAAACTATGTACGAAACAGGTAAAGACATGAATGCTAAATACCGTGAAACTTCACAAGGTGGTTTAGCAATTAAAGTATTAAATGTAGGCGACATCAAAAAAGCCCACACTTGCACTTAATCTGACACTGACCTAAATAAGCATAGATTATTTAGGTCTAGATAAAATAAAAGCCAGAATGTGCTCGTCACTATTCTGGCTTTTTTATACCACAAAGAAAGTAACCACAGACCACTTCATAACAGGCATTACGCTTCCCTCACCCCTTTGATTACGCATTTCTTTTAATACTCAGCAGCCTATGAGAGAAACACTCATGCTTTTAGGTGTAAATAGCAGTGATTAACACCTAAGCTAATGACTTTACAACTTAATTATTCTCTACTCATTAGGTCACTTATTCTATTCAAATCGCACGACGTAGCTAGCTGTCCACTCTGCAAAAACTAGGGAAATATTAATGAAAGCGCTCACTCTACCCGATATGGGTTTCCTATATTGCGAAACGGTATCACGGCCAAACCATGTAGCTGCAATGCAAATTTTTGATATTCCGAATGACTATCAAGGCGATTATGGTACAGACCTATATCAACAACTGATGCAATTCACGCAAATAGAAAAACCTTTTAATTACAAATTATACACTGCTTATTCAGGTATGATGTACTGGCAAGAAGATGATAATGTAGACCTTGATTATCACGTTCGCCGCGTTCGTTTACCCCAACCAGGGACTCGAGAGCAACTCATCGAGTATATAGAACATGCCCATTCCAATCTGCTCGATCGTAACCGTCCATTATGGGAAATACATTTAATTTCAGGTCTCGCTAACAATCAATTTGCAGTTTATCTAAAAATGCATCACGCTTTCACCGACGGTGCTAAAGGTAACCAAATCATGCTTAGCTATTTATCACAACAAGCCGAAGGCCCATTACAAGCATTTTGGAGCTTAAAAGGTTTTGAAGGTAAGCAACCTAATCCTGAAATAAAATCGAGTTTAGTGCATAAATTAAAACAAAACAGCGCTTTATTAACAAAACAAGTTCGTGCAATACCTTCGATTATTGGACTTGGTTCTCGGCTATTATTGCAAGCAGTCAACGTTTATAAAACCAATATACCAACACCATTTACAGCACCAAAAACCCCTTTTTCAGTGAGTCCTAAACGTGCCCGTCGAGCCGCAACCAGCGTACTCCCACTATCGCGTGTAAAGAACATAGGAAAAATAGCGGGAACAACGATCAATGATGTCGTGGTGTGTATTTGTGATATCGCATTACATCGTTATTTATCCGACCTTAATTATAAACTTAAGCAGCCGCTAACAGCACAAATCCCGGTGAACCTTAGGGCACTGAACGACACCATATCAAACAACCGCATTGCAATTACTATGGTGGAATTAGGTCACAGCAATACAACTCCTCTCTCTCGATTGATGGCCATTAAAGAGTCTTGTGATAAATTAAAAAAAGAAGCAAGGTCATTATCAGATGAAGCGCTAACGAGTTACACATTGGCAAGCCAGGGGTTAGCAATAATCAGTGAGTTATTAAAACTCGATGATGTGTTACCACCGGTCGGTAATGTACTCATCTCTAATGTGCCTGGACCGCGTAAACCCGTTTATATGATGGGCGCAGAAATGCAGGAATGCTTCCCGTTATCAGCATTGCCACCAGGCATGTCACTGAATATAACACTGTACAGTTACATGAATAATCTCAATGTTGGTTTAATCGCATGTCGAACAAATCTGCCTGACCTGACGAAATTATCCGGTTACATCGAAGATGCATTTACAGAGTTAGAACAAGTTGTAATGAGTAGTGCTATCGATATTGTTAGCGATCAAATCACACGGCTTACCCATGACGATAGCCTGTCACAAAGTATGCATGCGTTAATTAGTGTGATTAACGATAATGCTTGCTCTATTGTCGTACAGGATTCTGCGAAGAAAGAAGTGGGGAAAATAAAAAGTAATCATAAAAGTACAGTCAAAAAGAAGGCAAAAAAGGTAACTAAAGAGGCTGAAAATATCCTCGGCTAAGTACACTGTGTTAGCCGAGTGAATACTATCTCGTTACCTCGTTGGTAGCGAGATATCTTTAAACATCTCATCAATCTCTTCTGCTGTTTTTAGCATAATCGCTTTATCAACAATATCTCGCGTTAAATGCGGTGCAAATCGTTCCATAAAATCATACATATAAGTACGTAAGAACGTCCCTTTACGGAAGCCAATTTTAGTCGTGCTCGACGTAAATAAATGACTTGCATCAATACGTACTAAATCATCATCACTTTCGTCATCAAATGCCATTGTTGCTAAAACACCGACACCAATGCCTAATTTCACGTATGTTTTAATCACGTCGGCATCCGTTGCGGTAAAGACAATTTTAGGCTCTAAGCCCGCTTCATCAAACGCACAATCTAATTCAGATCGACCAGTAAAACCAAATACATAAGTCACCAATGAATATTTTGCGATATCTTCAACTGTGATCTTACCAACTTTAGTTAATGGGTGACCCGGTTTAACAATAATTGAACGATTCCAGTGATAACAAGGCAGCATCACTAGGTCGCTGTATAAATGCAATGCTTCAGTGGCGATAGCAAAATCAGCAGTACCTTTAGAAACTGAATCACTGATTTGTGCAGGTGTACCTTGATGCATATTTAGTGATACATCAGGGTAACGTTCAATAAAGCCTTTAATTACTTTTGGCAATGCATAACGCGCTTGGGTATGCGTAGTCGAAATATTTAACGTACCTTTAGAGGGGTGCGTGTGTTGACTAGCAACAGCTTTAATGCTCTCAACTTTGCCAAGAATATCAGCAGCAATACGAATAATATCTTTACCAGCAGGTGTCACTTTAGTGAGGTGCTTGCCGCTACGTTCGAAGATCTGTACACCGAGTTCATCTTCTAACATACGAACTTGTTTACTAATGCCAGGTTGCGAAGTATAAAGACTTTCTGCTGTCGCAGACACATTCAAATTGTGATTTAGGACTTCAACTATGTATCTAAATTGCTGTAACTTCATTCGTGATGTGCTCTATATTCCAAATAATTAATTGTATTCTAACAAAACGATAGCAGAATACTGTTATTTCTTGTTAATAAGATATCCTAGAGGTCATTACCCTATAACGCCAGTCAAAGATAATAATGACACCTTTAGACGATAACATTAAACCAAGCAAAGACACAGTTGATTATGCGTTGATACTCACATCTGCAGTACATGACATGAAAAATTCATTATGCCTACTGTTACAATCGATTGAATCAATGTCTGCAGACATTAAAGCCTCGCAAGATGACCGTAAACACGGCGCTAAACTCGCTGATTTACATTATGAAGTATTACGACTGAACAGTAGTTTAATCCAAGTACTCTCTCTGTATCGAGATGAAAAAGATCAGCTACCATTAAACATTGCAGAATGCTTTATTGCTGATTATTTCAATGAATTTTGTATTAAAAATCAAATGTACAGTGATAGTAATAATATTGAAATTAGTATTAATATCGATATCGATCTCGCTTGGTATTGCGATCACAATTTAATAAACTACTTATTATCAGATGTGTTTATCAACGCATTGCGCTATAGCAAAGGAAAGATCTTAGTTACAGCTAATATCGTAAATAAAAAACTTGTGATCGAAATTGCCGATAACGGTGATGGCTACCCAGACAGTATGTTGCAAGCTCAACACAGTGCAATGGGTGAGTTAAGTTGTAAACAAGGACGTACTGGATTAGGCTTATATTTTGCTCGATTAATTGCTAACGCGCATATAATTAAAGGGGAAGTCGGACATATCGAACTCAAAAATGGTGGTAGTCTTGGTGGGGGGATCTTCACGTTAACACTACCTTAACTAAAGTATTTATAGTAATATCTATATACTGCAGCAAAATTAGGTCTATTATACAATGAAGCTCACTCTTATGATTATCGCGATTGCTGTTTTACTATTTTTGGTGATCGGTTATAACATCATTTTACAGTACAAGCGTAAAGCTGAAACCGAAAAGCGCCAGATAATCATAAAGCATAGACAAGTCATTGAAGAAGCTGAAGAATTACTGTTAAACTCAACATCATTACCTTACAGTAAAGTGCTTACACTAGTGCTACACAGTCGTATGCACGATTCACTTGCAACGACATTGCAAATGGAGCCTTCCCTACCGCAAGTACGTCAACGCTTAGCGAATGTCAAAGCGCAAATGGCCCAATTAAAAGATGCACCAGCTCAGACTGATAACAAAATGTTTCGCTCTCCGAATTCAGATCGAGAAGCGATTATATTATTACAACAAATTAAAAAAATTCGCGCAGTATTACGTGTCGAGCATGCAAAAAGTAAACTTAATACCCAAACATTTGTGATTGAAGATCGTAAACTTGAACTGATGCAACTTAACGTCAACATTGATAATTTATTGAAACGGGCTTATGAAGCACGGGCAACGAGCCAATTTGGTTCTTGCAAGCAATTACTCCGTAAGGGTATAGATACCTTAAATAATATTAATGATAAAAATGAGTCCCTTATTAATAAACAGCAAACACTTACCACTTTGCTTAATGAGGTTAATGAACAACTCACTCAAGCTTCATCAGATGATTTAAAAGATCGCCAAGAAAAAGAAAACGAAAAGAATGAATTAGATCTGCTGTTTCAACCTAAACAGAAATGGTAACGAACTACGCAGTGATTATTTGATAACTTAAATCATCACTGCGCAGCTAGAATAATATAATCTACAAACTGTAATACCGTACTAACAGCTCACAGTATCACAATAGCCTCGGCGCTCTATCGAACCAAATTCAGCCGCTAAATCAAGTCCCAGTAGCTCCCTTCTTAACATATCTAGCGCAATATATAGCGAAACAGTTCTGATCCCCTGTCGATTCCTGCGGGGAATAAATAACAATTGGCTGTAAGTATGTGTCTTACTCGCCAGAGCAAATGCAACGGTACCTACAGGCTTTGCTTCGCTACCGCCACCCGGACCAGCAATACCGGACACAGCAATACCAAAATCAACCCCTGCATTCAACATCGCGCCTTCAGCCATCTCGGCAGCAACCTCTATTGAAACAGCTCCGTGGTTAGCTATCGTCGTTTTATCGACATTGACTAAACGGCTCTTAGATTCGTTACTATAAGTAACATGGCTCGAATCAAGGTAACCAGAGCTACCAGCGACAGCAATTAATTCACTCGCGATAAGTCCACCAGTACAAGACTCCGCAAGCGATAATGTTTGTCCTTTCTCGAGTATTATATTTTGCAAATATTGTGCAAACGAACAATCCCCTTCGAACAATACAAACTCACCAAGCTCTGCAAGTACTCGCTCTCTAGCCTTCGCTAAATCAGCTTGGACTATTGATAATAATTTCACTTCAACAGTAGGAAAATCAACACGAAAGCCCAACGTAATAGACTGGGGAAGTGACAATGCAGCTAAGCGCTCATTCAACACAGATTCCGAGATACCAAATGTTTTAATCTTGATTAAAGTGGGTATTTTTACTGGCGTAAAACGTTGTTGGATATCGGGTAGTATTTGCTCGGTAACCATGTGTTTAAATTCACTTGGTACCCCAGGTGTAAAATAAAAACGAGCACGATTAAATTGAAAACTAAAACCACATGCAGTACCAATAGGATTATCAACAACTTCGCTACCTTGTGGTAACCAAGCTTGTTTTTCATCACTCTCAGAAAAAGTACGATTGAATTGGCCATATTTAGACACTAAATGATCATACCATTCTTGCGATAATGTGAGTGGCACGCCCATCGCTTTCGCCGCAGCCTCAGCACTTAAATCATCTGACGTTGGACCCAAACCGCCATTCATGATCACCACATCAGCACGAAGACTTGTTTCCGTTATGATATCAATAAGCGACTCTAAATCATCTGCGACAGTATGACGACGAGTAAACTCGCGACCTTGATGAAAAAAATATTGTGATATCCATGCCGCATTGGTATCGACAATTTGACCTGATAATACTTCGTCGCCAGTACTAATAAATTCAATTCGCATTAACTGTCCTTATTTGCTCTATCCGTCAGTATAAAATAATTGAGAAAAGAAAAGATAATATACCACAACCACTAATCACCATGCTCATAGGTAATCGTGTTCCATCATGCAATATACTGATAATTAACCCTGATATGGCACTAAACCCAAATCTGATCGTCGTGCGGATAATAATACGAGGAAAGGTATTAAAATATGTTTTCATCATAAGCCAAACTATCTGAATGGCTTATGATTACATACCTGAATAATAGTGAGGATTGGTCTTATCCGTCGACTTTACGTTACTTAGTGAAATAAGCCCAACATAAACTAACGTCTGTTATTTCCAAATATCCGAAATGTCTGTTTGATCGACTTCGAACAGTTCTCGCTTATATTTCACCTTAGCTTCTTCAAGGTAATTAATATAAATATCAATGCCCTGTTGATAATAAACAAGACCTTGATCAGCATCTGCTGGTAACAACAACATTTTAATAAGTGCGGCATGACAATGCTGTAACGTACCGTTTAATAACTCAACTAAGAACGCATGTTTCGTCTTAAGCTGGCTATTTAATAGCATAAATTGTTGTTGTAGTTGCTCTAATGCATCATAACGGCTGGCAACGGGGGATTTAACCATCGCAATCATTTCATCGACAAAATGGACAAATATATCTTGCTCTAAGACCGCACTGTACTGCTTCGCTAACACCGTCGTATCAACAGAATAATGAGCCAACATACGATCAACAAATTCAGTTTTATCAAACACTTCATCTGTCAATACAACATCAGTTTGATAAGTTGGTACGGCATTTTTGATCTTGATACCATTGCCGAGATTGTAGCATTTAACATCTGGATAAAAATCTAATAATTCCCCCATGCCTTTCGCTGACATTTGGAAAATCATTGTTGTTTCGACTTCTTCAACATGATTACCCGGAGAGACAAAACCAGATAGTTTTTTCTTATCGAATAATAACTTATCTTCTCCAGTTTCATGGTAATAAATACTTTTTTTACTGTGATGCGCATCACCAGAAAAACCAAGATCAATACCAAACAAGTAAATGTTTTTAAAACCCATTCGCGTGAAATAAGATAAGGCTAAATTAGACACTGTCGGATTAGCAAAGACCAACTGCGTTAAATTATCACTGTCACAGCCTAACTCTGAATTCAAAATAATCTCAGTTGAAGGCTCTTGCAATTTTAACCCCATTAAGCTGCGATCAAATAAATTGAGCACATCAGGTGTCACTGTGTTTAACGTTAAGAGTGGTATTGATCTTAAATAGGCATCATCAGCAACCGATTTTAAAACCGTATAGGTCACCTTAGTTCGCTCCATTTCTAGATGGAAGTCAGGGGTAATACCATATTGTTGTAAAGCACGAATTGTCGTCCCTCCACTAACAAGTAATACCTTTTCTCGATTTTCACGAATATAGTCAATATGCTCATCAAGTGAGGGACCATTCCCTAATATAAACACAGAGCGTGTTGCACATTCTGGTAGCGGTTCAACTTTCGCGAGTAAAGGCACGTGACTATTTAAGGTATGGTACTGATGTGCTAACGCCATTAAGCTATCATCAAAAAAGCCTAAACCGAACGCGACATGAAAATTTTTCTGATTGAATTTTTCTAACGCGCTATTTGTTTGTTCTGTTTGGTAATGCTGATAACAAAAACTAAATGTCGAGTCATAACGACCTTTGGTCATTAATTGGTAGGAAATATCATTAAAAAAGACATCTTCATCTGCCCCGAGGCACAAATGTAAACTGCTGCCACTATCATCTAGACGTTGTAGAATATCAGCCCAATCTAGCGTAAATAAACTCGCATAGAAAAAATCATTCTCTGGTTCATAAATATATAACCGTTTCACACTATGTTTACTAAGCATTTCAGGTAAGAAATAACCTAAACCTAAGCCGAAACACACCATCATATTAACCGCTTCAGGCAACACAAACTCTTCTTTATGTTTGCTATTAATTCCCTTTAACGCCCGAATAAATTGATTAAGATATTTCACATGAATAAAATCACCAACACTCTCAATCTCTTCCGAAAAATCGATACGAGCAAGTTGTGGATTAACGCGATACTGCTCAAAATCAATCAAACTATCATGAAAATAATCTTCACCTAATACCAAATTATTATCCACATCAACCAAATGTAATACGTCATCAACTCGAGTTAATTCAAATTTAGTTGGTTGATAATTGACAAAAGATTGGTAAATATCAGGAATATACTGCTCAAACGCACGCATATTTGCATGGTATAAGGCGATAGGGTCTGCGCTAGGTCGTTCTTTAGCGTTAATCGCATCGATGGCATGAGCCAAGCTCACCTGTTTTTTACGCAGTTGCTCTTGTGATTCTAGCGCAGTAATCTGTGCGGCAATATCGTGATTTAAATGGTCCATAATAACAACCTAAAATTGTTTAATAGTAAGATAGCGATTAATTGATTTGGCACTACGCTTAGTGATGACTTGCTGTGATTCAAGGGCTATTTTCGATTCTTTTAATGAGGCTATTTGCGTTTGGTCATCCGCCATTAACTGAGTAAGAAAAGCATGGGTATTAAGGGATTGAGCAGGATTTGATCGCATGACTAACTGCTCAATTAAAATCTGACGTTGGATTAATAGTTGATCACATTCAGCCAACTGTTCTTCTATAATTGCTTGTTTTGCTTGCGCGGAGATAGCCGATATACTCGCCATTAATTCAACGTCAGTGACATCCATCATTAAGCACCGCTAGCTTGCTTACGAATAGATTCCGCTTTTTCTTTTTCCGCTTGAGGAATGTTTAACCATGCATCTTTAATCGGTGTGACTAATGCAGTGATTTCATCTAGCGGTTCGACTGAGCGCTCTAATGACGCATCATTTAAACGCACTTGTATATAACGATACAGCGCATCAAAATTTTCACCAATTTCGGGGTGAATCTTATGGTTAATACCATCGATCAAACCAGATGTTATATTAATTGATTTATTAATGGCTTTGGCTTTACCTTCAATATCTTTACGTAAAATACAGCCTTTTGTTACCGCTACAGAATCTAATAATCCCTGTAACAACATAAAAATCACTTGGTGGTTATCAGCAGTAGAAATACCACTTTCTCGGCTGACTTGCTGATAACGTCTTATATTAGCTCTCATGTTTTTTACCTAACTATTGATTTATTTAAATACTAAAAAATAATATGATTAACCTAATACATTACGAATATAATCACCGGTGGCATTATAACGTGACACCGTATTATCTAAGGCGGTATATTTCTTCCGTAACGTATTTTCAAATGATGAAATATAACGATCCAATTTAGCGCGGTCATCGCCAATATCGCGTAAATTCTCACTCAGCATATTTTCCTGCTGAGAAATCATCCCCTTATTTCCCAAACTATTAGCCAACACGCTATTCACTTGTGCCGCAATACCATTAGTCCCTGCAAAAAGTTTGCCAAGATCATCTAATGAGTCATTAACAGCGTCGTTTAAACGTTGGGTACCGGACTTAGACCCACTCATGCCAAATGGGTTAATCGCTAACATCCCACCTTCTTCTAACGAGATACCTGCGCCATATAAAGTGTTTATTTTCTTGTTGGCATCATTAACCACACCGCCGGTAATACTCTGCAGTTGCTGTTTGATACTTCGTGCACTTGAGTCATACTTCAAGACACCCGTCTCAGGGTGGGTCAATACATTAATACTGTCCATCAAGGTATTATAACCATCTACAAAACCATAAATGAGTTCTTGCACTGCAGCATGATCTGTCGACGTTGAAAAATTGGCAGGCTCGTTCAGTTTAGTCAAACTATTGGCAGTAATTGTGACGCCTGATACCGCATGATTAAAGACATTAGTATCTTTAGTTATAGTATTTCCATCCACCGTAATAATTGCATCGGTGGCTGGATGGCCCTTCATATTGGATGAAATAACACTCAAACTCGAGTCCGAGGTGAAAACCGATAAATCATTTTCTTTACCGCTTTTTTCTGAGGTATAGACAATTTTAGCCCCCAGATCAGAGCTAATTACATTGGCACTAATACCGTAGTTGTCAGGCGCATCGTTAATTTTTTTCTGAATATCTTGTAAAGTATCAGTGACATTAACATTCACTTGGAAAGTATCTTTACCTGCATCAAAGTACAGCATACCCTGCCCAGGTTTTGTTTCTCGACCGGGTAAAAAATCAGACTCTAATCTCGCACCCTGTGCAAGCTGCTTCACTTCAACATCAAATGCACCTTTTGGTACCACACCTTTCGTTTGGATAGTGATCGGCAACGCTGCGCTATCACCACCGGCAGTAGCTTGCTCGATATTTCGACCTTGATAACGAATATTAGTTTTACTTTGATAAAAAGAATCCACATTACCCAATTGGCCGGTAATTGCCTTAAAATCAGCCAAGCCCGATTTCAGCGTACCAATACCAGATAACTCCGTTGTAAGGTCAACTTCTTTCTTATTTAAGCGTGTTTTTTTTGGCGTTTTTTCAGCAGTTACAAATGTTGTAATGATAGTTTCCAGATCTAAACCAGAACCTGAACCTGCCATCGTAATACCAGCCATGCGTATCCTTAATTTTCATCAATAGTAATGTGATAGGCAATAAGTTGCCTGTCACATTAAACATCCGACTATTCTATCACGCTATATTAGTCAAACCATCTCATCAAATAAGAGACCTGAACTAGCGGATATATTGTCTTGAAACTTTTCAATGTTAGTTGCCATCTTTAATACCGCTTCTGATGGTAGTTCTTTAAGTATTTCACCACTTTCAGGATCAACAACTTTAACAACTAAGCGGCCAGTGTCACCATGAACACTAAAATTTAGCTTCTTATTATTAACATCAAAATGAGCTTGTAACGTATCCTTTGCTTCTAGCAATTTTTGTTCCAAATTTATATCATTCGCAACTTCTGGTTCAGATAATGGGTTTTCAACAGATAGTTCGTTTTCGATAGGTGGAATTGAAACGGCAGGATTCGTAATGACTGGTTCTTTTGTCACTACAGGGTCAGGATGAAAACGAATGCTCTTATTATCCATATTATTATCAATGGACATAGTAACCCCCAAAGACCAAAATGCCCCGCAAAGTGCAGGGCAAACATAAAGCTAAACGATTAAAGTAGTGATAATGCTACTTGTGAGGTTTGATTCGCTTGGCTTAGCATTGAACTTGCCGCTTGCTGTTGCACTTGAGTTTGTGCAAGCTTAGCTGATTCAGACGCAAAGTCGGTATCAACAATTCGAGATTTAGACGCTGATACATTTTCAGAAATATTACTAATATTACGGATTGTTGATGAAAAACGGTTTTGTTTCGCACCAAGGTCTGCACGTGTACCAGTCACAGTTTCAAGCGCTGTATCTAATGCTGCGATTGCTGTTTGTGCATCCGCTGCAGTTGAAACCTTTGTTGTAGTACTACCGATTGCCAACGTAGCTGCATCCATACTTGTTGTCATTTTTAATGCAATAGTTTGGTTCGCGTCAGCACCCACTTGAATTTCTTTATCAAATGAGCCATCAAGTAACTTTTCGCCACCAAACGTTGTATCTTCTGATACTCGTGTGATTTCAGTTTGCAATTCATTAAACTCTGATTGCAGTGCATCACGGTCAGCCTGAGTATTTGAGCCATTGGCAGATTGAATTGAAAGTACACGCATACGTTGTAACATGTTCGTTGTTTCGTCTAGTGCGCCTTCAGCTGTTTGCGCAAGTGAAATACCGTCATTTGCATTTCGTGATGCTTGGTTTAAGCCATTTACTTGAGACTCTAAACGAGAACCGATTTGTAAACCAGCAGCATCATCCGCAGCGCTATTGATACGTTTACCAGATGATAAACGTTGAAAAGAAGTTTGTAATTCGTTGGTAGCATTACCTAAATGACGTTGTGAATTTAAAGATGCTACATTGGTATTTACATAAACAGCCATATTCGTCTCCTAAAAGAAATCCTGTAAAGGACTGCTGTGTATATAAAATACAGCCCTTATTAATAATCAGTTATTTGTATCGTCATGAAAGTTATCGACAATAAAAATACATCCTTTAGAGTTATTTTTATTTTTTTCAGTCACTTTCAAAAAAAAACGCATGAAAAAACATAAAAACCCATTTATTTCAACAACTTAATTGTTAAGTTTATTTTGTAACAGATAAGATATATAACTGATAAGCATAGAAAAGCAGAGGGAGCGTAAAAGTGAAGAATAAACAAGAAGTAACGAACAAAGAACGATATTACTTTGGCTCTTTCGAGCCAAAGTAATAAGCGATTAACCTTGTAACTATTAACCTTGTAGTAATGACATGGCCACTTGCGATTGCTGATTTGCTTGACTAAGCATGGTACTTGCCGCTTGTTGCGAAACTTGGTTTTGCGCCAGTTTTGCCGATTCAGCCGCAAAGTCAGCATCCATAATTCGAGATTTAGACGCAGACACATTCTCTGAGATATTGGTTAAATTACGGATCGTTGATGAAAAACGATTTTGCTTGGCACCAAGGTCACCACGTATCTCTGTTACCTTCGCAATTGCGGTATCTAGATTATCAATCGCTGTTTGCGCATTTAAAGGATTCAAAATATCAGATGTCGCAGTACCAACGCCTAAACCGAGGGCATCCATATTAATGGTGATTTTCACATTAATAATTTGATTCGCATCAGGACCAATTTGAAAATCTTGATTAAACGTAGAATTTAATAAATTCATACCACCAAATGTAGTATCTTCCGCTACACGGTTAATCTCTTCCTGCAGTTGACCATATTCATTATCTAGCGCAACACGGTCTGCGGCACTATTTGAGCCATTCGCAGACTGAATTGATAATACTCGCATACGCTGTAGCATATTCGTAGTTTCGTCTAATGCACCTTCCGCTGTTTGTGAAAGGGATATACCGTCATTAGCATTACGTGCAGCCTGATTTAAGCCATTAACTTGAGACTCTAAACGAGAACCGATCTGTAGTCCCGCCGCATCATCTGCTGCAGAGTTAATACGCTTACCAGAAGATAGGCGCTCAAATGATGTTTGTAACGCATTTGTAGAATTCGTCAAATTACGTTGTGAATTTAAAGATGCTACATTTGTATTTACATATAAGGCCACGGTATCTTCCTTTTCGCTCGTTTCAAATTAAATAAATGTTATATACCTTAGATGTAGCAATCAGTGTGCCAAATAATTAAAACATACAAATAAAAATATAAACCATTGTTTTTAAATTAATTTAACAAGGATGCCACTACTAAATATAAATATAAATATATATTTTTACTTTTACTGACGAAGCCAAAAAATTGCCGCCACTGTGCCGGGGGGAATTCCAAATGAGCAATAAATGTCATGAGCTAAATAAAGTCAAAGGAATACGGTAGACATAATGGTAGAAATTGAGCTTAAGAACGCAATGTAATATGGCAAGATATGGGGGAAATACTTTTACCTATACGCTTAAATAGGACTATAACGATAAGGATATAGGTAAAAGCAATATATTAGGCGGCCCCAAAGGGGCCAGAGGGAGCCCGCCCTCTTAGCCTAATAATGACATAGCAACTTGAGATTGCTGATTAGCTTGACTTAGCATTGTGCTTGCAGCTTGCTGAGATACTTGATTTTGCGCTAGTTTCGCAGATTCAGCAGCAAAGTCTGCATCCATAATACGAGATTTAGATGCCGATACATTCTCAGAAATATTTGATAAATTACGAATTGTTGATGAGAAACGGTTTTGTTTCGCACCCAGATCACCTCGTATATCTGTTACCGACGCAATCGCCGTATCCAAATCTTGGATCGCAGTTTGAGCAGCCGCAGCTGTAAGTACATTAGACGCAGCAGTACCAACACCTAAACCGAGTGAGTTCATATTTGTAGTAATTTTAACATTAATTATTTGGTTAGCATCAGCACCCACTTGGAAATCATTGTTAAACGATGAATCAAGCAACGTCTCGCCACCAAACGTTGTATCTTTTGCTACACGATCAATTTCATTTTGTAACTGACCAAACTCTTTATTTAGCGCTTCGCGATCGGCAGTACTGTTTGAGCCATTGGCAGATTGGATTGAAAGCACACGCATACGTTGTAACATATTGGTTGTTTCATCTAACGCACCTTCAGCAGTTTGTGCCATTGAGATACCATCATTGGCATTTCGCGCACCTTGGTTCAAACCGTTTACTTGTGCTTCTAAACGAGAGCCAATTTGTAAGCCCGCAGCATCATCAGCAGCAGTGTTAACTCGTTTACCTGATGATAATCGTTCAAACGACGTTTGTAGTGCATTCGTCGAGTTAGTTAAATTACGTTGTGAGTTTAAAGACGCAACGTTAGTATTTACATATATAGCCATTAGTATTCCCTCTGTATGTAATGTGATTAAGCAGTGACATAATTTGTATGTAAGTCGTGCTTAAGTACCAGTCTATAAATTATTTATATATTTAAAATAGCAAATTGTGTGCCAAACTATGACACCGAGTTAAATAAACTTAAGTTATTGATTTTGTTGAATGACTTATAGCTCATCTCAAGAATGTTTTGCTCTTTAGTTAAGTCAGTCATTGCCGCGGCAAGATCTGCCTCGGTAAGAATTGCCATCGCTTCTTGGTTAATCACTTTAAATGATTCGTTAGATTGAGTAACACGTTCAATGGTATTATTACGACCACCAATCGTAGATGTAGTAGACATCACTGCATATTGAGCATTTTCAATTCCAACCTGCGCATCAGCCATACGCTCGCGAAAATCATCTTTGGATAGTGAAGTATCAGCGAGCGCTATTTTCAAGGATTCTAATGTATTTAAAATATTGATATTTTTTGGTGGTATTAATGAGATATCTAAACTACCTGGCGCAGCGCCTACCGCTGTAATCTTGACACCATTAAAGCGAATACCTTTTTCAGATGCGTAATTTCCGCTTTGTAGTAGGTTATTACTGGTATCACGGATCTCAAATGTATCGCTATTACCAGGGATCAGCGGAGCAGTAACACTGAGCTTAAAAGTATTATTTGCTAAATTACTATGATCATAATTATTGAAATGAAAATTATCATACTCCCCCTGTTCTATCACTTCGACTTGCGCAGCAGTGATATTACCAGTCAAATTGCTGGTATCAGCAGTCAAGCGTGCAGGCACAGATTCAAAAACTCGTGCACCATTATCTCCATCACTAACGTAGACATTTGTTGCTATTTGGATTTCATTATCTTGTTCATTACCACGGTAGGTGTATAGTCCCGTTTGAGCATCTTTGACATACGTTTGTAGATGCGATGACGTACCTGAAAAAATAAAATCACCATTTGCATTTTTGGTATTAGCCAAACTAAACACTTCTTTTTGTAACTGCTCCATTTCTAACGAAATTGCGAATCTATCTTGCGAATCTACGGTACCATTAAGCGCTCGAACCGAAAGCAAACGCCCACGTTCCATCGCTATATGTAAGTTACTGAGTGTCGTTTCTTCTAAACCAAGCGTACCTTTTAGCATCAAGCCGTTAGTTTGATATTGAGTATTCTTTTTGATTTCGTCATTCAAGTAACTCGATTTTGCAATTTCAGCAGGTGCATCACCTGATGTTCTGAATTTTTCTTGTGATGTCACTTGCGAATGTGCCGTATTCAAACGTTTTTGTGTTTGCGACATGTCTTGCATCGAACGAGAAAAAATCTGATTATTGGTTAATCGCATCTTAATTACCTCGCTGCATTCAGAATGGTATCGAATATTTCTTTTGAAATACGTACGACTTGTGCGGATGCATTGTAGGCTTGTTCATAACGAACCATATTTGCAGCTTCTTCATCAAGGTTGACCCCCGACACACTTTCAATCCAATTACGGCTTTGCATTAATTTCGCTTCGTTTGCCGCAGAATCAACACGTGCTGCACGAGTTTTGTTACCTACACTTGAAATCAACGCCGAAATACCGCCAGCAAACGTCATCTGGTTTTGACCGTTACTTGTATGACTTTTATGTAACTTATTCTCACTCTCTAAACCAGCAAGTTTTAAACCATTACTGTTATCTGCAATGGCATCTCGATTGTAAGCTAATGTGAATTTTTCGCCTGGATTTGGTTTACCATCCATCTTAATTTCATAACCCACGCCAGGGTTTAAAGGAGGGATAGCATTCTCAAATAAATCTTGTCCATTTAGGGCACTAGAACTGGTTGCCATGTAAGTACCATTGCCATCATAAATATCGAAGTCACCGCTGTTATTAACAATAATCTGCTGCGGTGCTGTTTTGTTTAAATCGTTATTAGCAAAAGATAATGTGGGGTCAGAGATCTCAGTGACAGAAATACGGCTCATCGTTGTATTGGCAGTTCCAGTCTTCGTTTGTAAGATCGAGGCTAGGGCAATATCTTCAGGCTGAGAACGTGTTACGTCATAATCGTTAAGATTAAATAACGTTGGACTCATTAAAAATTTATCACCGTTTTGAAAACCACCCGCGGCTGCAGAAAAATCAATCTCAAAGCCATGATCAATGACTTCAACAGGTCCAGGATAAACACCACTAACCGCTAATGGATTAGTACTCCGCTCACCATCTTTAATTTCATAAACATCAAATGTTAATGGGCTTGTCATCATTACTTGATACTGACTTGTTGTTAGAGAACTACCTTGACCAGAAATTAATTTAGACGTGAGAATATGCGCAGGGTTTGAATTACCTGAATAATACTTCGCTTGTGTTGGCGGAATGGTGTAAATATCTTTACCCATTTCACCATTTAAATCCAAGCCCATTTTATTTTGAGTATTAACCGCATCAGCAATGCCAAGGCTCATCTGACCTATTTCACGTAATGATTTATAGACAGTTTCATCACGAAACTCCAATAATGCACCAATACGCCCGCCGAGCTCTGCATCTTGTAGTTGCATCGTATTCTTATTGATATTTAGGACCAGTTCCATATTGCTTGGGTCTGGCTCTCCACCAACAGCTTGAAATTGACTGATACTGTCTTGCATTACTAACGGTTGCCCGTTAAGCAAATTAATTGAAATGCTTTTGTTGTCATTCATAATTGTTGATATATCAAGTTCTTTTGCGAGAGCTTCGATTGCAACATCACGCTGATCAAGTAACGTCCCAGAAGCACCTCGAGATGTATTTTCAGCGGTCATCACCTGCTTATTAAAACCATGAACTTCTTGAATTAATGAATTTAATAATGCTGGTTTTTCTGTTATTTCATTATTTGCCGTTTTTGCTTGAGTATTTAATTGTTCACCAACATTTCGAAAACTGGCAGCTAATGTTTGAGCATCAGAAATAACTAAATGACGATTAGAGATAGAGGTTGGATCATCATTAGCAGTGTGAAAAGATTCAAATAATTGCGATACACCAGCCGCCATATTATTTGAATCATCAGACAATACTTGATCGGTACGCGTAATTTCAGCAAGAAACTTATCTTTATTACTAGAAGCGCTGGTATCAATTAATAACTCTGCTTGTGCAAACTTATTAACTTCTCGACCAGTGACGGATCGAGCAAGTCCCATGTTATCTGTTTGTGATTTATGCTGGGTACGCTGACGGCTATATCCATCCGTATTAACATTCGAAATGTTATTACCTGTGGTATTAAGCATTTGCTGGTGACCTAAGACACCAGACGAGCCTATTTGTAATAAATTTGCCATCAGATTACTGCTCCAACCATCAGATCAACACTCCAAAATAGATTATCTGTATTTCTTTATATTCAGTTATTACTTATTCAGTAACTCAACTAAGCAAGACTATTTAAATGCATCATGTTTCATGACGTTTTGTATTTTCGCTGCATAGTTAGGATCTGTTGCATAACCCGCGTTCTGTAAACCATTCAAGAACTGTGCCGAATCAGCAGAATTACGTAACGCGTCGCTGTAACGATCGCCTGATTGCAAGAAATCAGCAAAATCATTAAAGCTCGACTGAAAATTTTGGTAACTTCTAAATTGATGTTTTTCACGTTTAGCCACACCGTTGGTAAACTCTAAGGTATCCACACTTGCAGTCGGGCCTTCCCAACGTTTATCTGCTTTAATATTGAATAAGTTATGCGAGCTATCACCTTTATTATCAGTCGATACCTTCTTACCCCAGCCCGTTTCTAACGCTGCTTGAGCAAGTAATACATCCGGAGAGACATTTAAACGTTTAGCCACCGAGTCCGCAAAAGGCGCTAATGAAGTGACGAACTCTTCAGGACTGTTGAATTGCATCTGGCGAGGCTTTTCGACCGTTGGTAATGTGGTATTCGTTTGCTTCCCATCAGCTATAGGATTCCCCTCTTCGTCAATAGCCGGGACTGAAGCAACGTCTTTACCTTCTACGATCCCTTTACCTACAACCTTATTGGCCTGTAAGTTTTGCAATGGGTTACTATCCCCTTGCAATGACGAGGCTGGCATATAATTGCCGCCATTATTCGACAATTGCTTAACAATCACATCCGCTAAACCCATACTGCCTGATTGGCTCATATCCGCTGCCATTTGCTTATCTTGCATATCACGATAAAACTGGGTGTAGTTGTTATTCATTGGACTTTCGGTTTCAAATGCGGCATTCGCGTCACGCATGCTTTTCATCAGCATATTGGTAAACAAAGACTCAAACTGCTTTGCGACTTCTTTCAATGCAGCTTCATCATTATTCAGCGCACTTTTACGCAAAGAATCCAGATTATGCGTATCTAAGACGTTACTGCTTACATTTGTTTTAAATGAATTATCCATACCCAGCCCGTTACTATTTTCGATAGTTATTATTTTTCAGTTAGTTATTCATATTTTTAAATTAATATTTAAACACCACTGCCATTTATTTGGCATAAATTAAAATAAAACAAAATCAACAACTTAAATAAAAACAATAAATTAACTTCAACCTTATATATAACATAGCAATTCTTAGACCAACTTCGACAATGAAACAAAATATATAAAAAAGCGCGATACCCAATCACGGATATCGCGCTTATAAATAAGTCATAACAGTACTGAATTAACTAAACGTCATTAAATGATAATTAACTGCCCATCTAATGCACCAGCATCTTTTAGCGCTTCTAAAATTGACATTAAATCACCCGGTGCAATACCGACTTGATTAACAGCGCGGATCAAATCATCGAGTGTCGCCCCCGCATCAAGCTTAAACATTCGCGCATCTTCCTGGGTGACATTAATCGTCGATTTATTAGTTACCACTGTTTCACCATTAGCAAAAGCGTTGGGTTGTGAGACTTCTTGGGTTTCATTAATGGTAACCGTTAATCCACCGTGAGTGATTGCAGCTGGTTTTAGCCTGACATTTTGACCAATAACAATGGTACCAGTACGTGAATTAACAATAATTTTTGCCGATTCATCTGCCATTTTTAATTCAAGATTTTCTAATGTCGCTAAATAAGCAACACGCTGGGAAATATCACGAGGAGCAAGAACGCGTACTGACGTCGCGTCCATTGGATAAGCTGTATTAGGACCGACAAGATTATTAATTGAGTCAGCAAGACGTTTCGCGTTAGAGAAATCGCCACGGTGTAAATTAAATGTGAGAAAATCACCATCGCCAAATGGATTAGCGACTTCCTTTTCAACAATAGCACCACTGCTGATACGACCGACGGTAGGCGTATTAATTATCACCTTTGAACCATCTTTCCCCTCGACACCAAGGCCACCTACAACAAGACTACCTTGCGCTAACGCATACACTTGTCCATCAGCACCTTTCAGGAAGGTCTGCAATAATAAACCACCGCGTAAACTTTTCGCTTCACCAATAGCAGCAACCGTTACATCAATCGTTTGACCAGGTTTCGTGAATGCGGGTAATACCGCACTCACCGCAACGGCTGCGACATTTTTAATTTTAACTTTCGCACCTTCAGGCATAGTGATGCCAAAATTATTCAACATGGTTTTAAAGCTTTGCGCTGAAAACGCATTACTTTTTTCACCAGTGCCAGGTAAACCGACCACTAAACCATAACCGATTAATTGGTTATCACGAACCCCTTGCACAGAACTTATATCTTTAATTCGCGCTGCATGTGCAGTATTGATCGTGACAACAAAAAAGCTTAACAAGACAATGCTCATGCCGAATAAAAAATGTTGTCGTTTAATCCGAGTTGATAGTTTCATCTAAATAACCTGTGCTATAAGAATTATCATTATTTTGGTTTATACAGCTTACTGCCAAAATTATGACAACCGCTAAATAATGGGCGTTATAGAGCTAAAAGCAATTCTCATACCAAGATGTTATTTACAGATTGATTCAAATTAGAAAGGCCATTTATTACCATTCAGGAATTTAGTTGCCCAGCCTTGTACCTGCGCTTCTCCCAAATCATCAATTGCGCCATATTGGATACGCGCATTCGCGATCAAAGAAGAATCGACTTTATTATCAGCGTCCACATCTTGCGGACGTAATAAGCCAGTAAGACGAATATACTCACTCCCATTATTCAGCATGAGCCACTTCTCACCACGAATAACTAAGTTATTATTAGGTAGCACACGCACAACGGTAACAGAGATATTACCTTCTAAGCTGTTACTCTGATCGGCAGAACCATTTCCAGAAAAAGAACTCTTTTGGTTTAAACTACCTTCAATCGTATAACCGCCAATAACCACCTCTTCACCACCAAGATTAACTGGGTCTAATTCAAACGAATTATCTTTACCTAAGTTTGAGCTGGCTTTCTTTTTAGCACTTGTTGACTCAGTCAATGTGACCGTAATAATGTCACCGACACGGCGCGCTTTAATATCCGAAAAAATATTATTATTGTATTGCGAGTTAAATAACGATCCCGTTACTTTCGCTTGTACTGGATTATCATCAGGTACAATCGGTGCATAATCAGGCGAGTCTTGCTGTGGCGTTTCATTCACATCTGCAGGTTCTTTCGCATCTTCGGTTTTTGTCGCGTCTTGATTTTTAGTGACTATGTTTTCTTTTACTTTAATTAAAGATGCACAACCCGTTAGCTGGATAAAAACAAACAGAGCAAGGATAAAATTACGCATTATAATTCTCGATGTTATTAATTAATGTTTAACGACTAACCGCTAAATTATAGCTGTTGATTGGTGTAACTTAACATTTCATCAACTGCTGAGATTACTTTCGAATTCATCTCGTATACACGTTGGCTTTCAATCAGATTTACTAATTCTTCCGTCACGTTTACATTCGATGTTTCGATCGCACCTTGCACTAATTTCCCCAGACCTTCATTACTTGGAAGACCTTGTACCGGGTCACCACTGGCACCCGTTTGAATATACATATTTTGTCCAATTGGCTGTAAACCACCAGGGTTAACAAAGTCCGAAATATTAATTTGTCCAACGGTTTGATTATTTGTCTGACCCGGTAAACTTACGGAGATCTCGCCATCTTCCGAGACGGTAATAGTTTGTGCGTCAGCAGGTATTTGGATCTGCGGTTGCAATGGATATCCCGTACCCGGTGTTACGATAATCCCTTCATCATTTAAGGTAAATTGACCGTTACGGGTATATGACGTAGTACCATCTGGCATTTCAATTTCGAAAAAACCACGGCCACTGACCATTAAATCCAGAGAGTTATCAGTCGTTAGCATATTGCCTTGAGAATGATCCTTTTGGGTCGCAACAACCCGTGCACCCGAACCAACCATTAACCCAGACGGTAATTTGGTATTTTGCGAAGATTGACCACCCGGCTGATTTATCGCTTGGTACAGCAGATCTTCAAAGATAGCACGCTCTTTCTTAAAACCAACCGTACTGGCATTGGCTAAGTTATTTGAAATCGTTGAGATATTCATTTGCTGTGCTTCTAAGCCGGTTTTACTTATCCATAATGCAGGATTCATAACATTTCCTCGTCTAATTTATATTTTGTGTGGACTCATCAATGAACAATTAACTCACGCGTAATAGTGAATCTGATGCTTTGTCATTTTCTTCTGCTGTTTTCATCATTTTTATCTGCATTTCAAATTGACGTTGCAAATTAATCATTCCGGTGAGTTCACCAACAGCACTAACATTACTGGTTTCTAACGCACCGCCTGCTACTTGGACATTTAAATCAACGGCAGCTGGCATACCATCAGCTTGTCGAAACATGCCATCATAGCCTTTAACTAAATTTCGAACGTCGGGATTAACTAGCTTTAATTGGTCGACTTCTTCCAATGCATTTGCCGGAGCCCCCTGAGGACGAACCTCGATACGACCATCAGCATGGATTTTTATTTGTTCAACGGGTACAGGGATCACGATAGGACCGTTTTCACCAAGTACAGGACGGCCTGATGATGTCAATAATTCACCAGTCGGACTCATGTGCAAACTGCCCCCACGGGTATAGCTTTCCTGATTCTTATCATCCAGCACACTTAACCAACCATCACCTTGGATCGCAACATCAAGTGCATTACCCGTTTGTTGTAGCCCCCCACCAGTAAAATCTTGTCCTGGACTTTCAGTAATAGCAAATACACGGGTTGGTAGGCCTTCACCAAAAGCTTGCATTGAACGCGCTTGTTCAAAATCAGCCTTAAAACCATGTGTATTCACATTGGCGATATTATTGGCACGAACAGCCAATGCATTCATATTTTCTTTGGCTCCCGACATCGAGATATAAAGCATATTGTCCATTCGTCAATCCTCTGTCACTTTTCGTTGAAATCGTTAATTACCCGTTGAGTACCAGTAATAAAGCAATTAAAGTGCCAAAATGAAAAAGCCACCCTAAATAGGATGGCTTTTTATCAAAAAAATGTGCACGGGTATTGCTTAAACGATGTTTAAGCCCGCTTGTTATAAGGCTTAACAGCCCGTTACATTAACGGATCTGTAATACCGTATCTTGCAGTTTAGAATTCACTTCTAGCGTTCTTGAGTTAGCCTGATAATTACGCTGTGCCGTAATTAAGTCAACAAGTTCACTCGTCAAGTTTACGTTAGACTGTTCTAGTGCCGATGAATTAATTTTACCAAAGGTGCCAGAGTTGGCTTCGCCAGCAATCGCATTACCCGAAAGTTGTGATGCACGCCAACCCGTATCACCCGTCTGGCTCAAACCTTGCTCATTGGCAAACTTTGCCATCGCAATCATACCCAACTTGTCATTACGACCATTACTGTAACTCGCCGCAACCATACCATCCGGGCCAATATCAATCCCCGTTAATCGGCCCACTGTCGCCCCGTCTTGCTCAAGCTTAGAAACTTCAAACGCAGACGCAAACTGAGTCGGGTTATTAATATTAAGGTTAATCGCCTGAGTCGTATCCGCACCATTGCTTAAAATAGCCCCTAGTGGCACGGTCGTTGCTATAGCAGGGAGTTGCTGTTGCAATAGTCCTGATGAATCAAACGTCATTCGCATGGCCGCTGGTTTTACTGGTGTTCCCGGTGCAGCTGCAATAGCCTGACCACCAACAATATCAATAGGCTGATCATCCACATAGTTAAATTCTAACCAAGAATTTGGTGGGGCACCCGCTGAGCCATCTTTTATATAATAAGTTGATAAAGTATGTGACTCACCTAATGAATCATAAATAGAGACAGATGTCGCAGAGGTATAGGTGCCACTGTCAGCTGGATCAAATTGCAATGGATCTAATCCTGGTGATGTTGCCGGTAGATTCATTGTCATATCAACATTGTCAGTCGATTCTGGCACACCCGCAGTATCGGGGATTTGTAGCGGTTTTGTTGACGCCATACTCACGGCTTTTGGTGAACCATCATCATTAACATCATAGACTTGCAAATAATTACCCGCTGAGTTAGTCACAAAACTATTTGCATCAAGCTTGAAGGCGCCTGCACGCGTATAATTACGGTCCATAGACTCAAGTCCATCAGACATAACGAAGAAACCATTACCGTTAATCGCTAAATCAAGCGAGTTCTCGGTAAAGTTCAAACTACCTTGTTGGAACTGCTGTGCAACATGAGCAGTTGCTACACCATTACCAACAGAGGTTTTAGCATTTGAGAAAATCGATGTTGCATAAACATCGCCAAACTCGGCGCGAGACTCTTTAAAACCCGTGGTATTAACGTTAGCAATATTATTTGCCGTTGTATTAAGGTCTTTCTGAGCAGCGTTAATCCCACTCAAGGCGATGTTAAATGACATAAGGTTTCCTTATTCGGTAAATTTAGTAAGTTTTAGCTGCAACTTCTGTTGCTTGGCTCAGAGGAAGACTACCCATACCTTTCAAATTTAATATAATGCCGTTGCCGGTATTACCGATATTGACACTTTCAACATGCTGGAAACTTGATATTTTTAGGTCTTGAGCATTGCCACCTATTGATGCCGATGCTTTTAAGCGGTAACTTCCTTCCGCCACTTTATTGCCATTCATGTCAGTACCATCCCAATCAAAGGCAATAGCACCGCTTTTTTGTTCGCCCAAATCGATAACGTTAACGACTTCACCGACTTGATTGGCAATTTGCAAGCGTAAATTAGGTGCATTCTGAGGTAAATCAATACGCCCAGATACATTTTCACCATCAGATAAAAATGCTGATGATGCAGGTGCTAATACCTTAGAACCCACCAGACTCGATGCTTGCAGTGCTTGATTTGAACTCATGATCGTATTTAACTGCTCGAACTTGCTATCCATGTTAGAAATACCATCAGCGGTAGTGAATGACGCCATTTGCGCCACCATCTCTGAGTTTTCTACAGGCTTGAACGGGTCTTGATAAGCCAGCTCTTGTGTTAATAATGAGAAAAAGTCTTCTTGACCGAGTTCTTTGCGGGTAGTTTCTGCCGCTTGCTCTGCCGCATCCTTTTTATCCGCTTTAAACTGACTGCTAAAGTCAGCTATGTTATTACTGTTATTAATTGTCGTCACAGCCCAATATCCTCTATTAACCTTGGCCTAACGTTAATGTCTTATTCAACATTTGTTTAGCAGAATCAGCTATTTGCACGTTAGTTTGGTATGAACGAGATGCGCTAATCATATTTGCCATCTCTTCCATTACATTTACATTCGGACGATATACATAGCCATTTTCGTCAGCTAATGGATGATTTGGATTAAATTCATTAACTAATGGCGCATCACTTTCTACAATCCCTGCAACATTCACGCCAACTGCTTCATTTTGCGCAGCATTAGCTTGATCAAATTGTGCTTGGAAAATAGGATAACGTGCTTTATAGGTCTCACCGGCGCTACTACTCACACTATTCGCGTTAGCAAGGTTACTCGCGGTTGTATTTAAACGAACCGATTGTGCACTCATTGCCGAACCGGCAACATCAAAGACTCGAAATAAGCTCATAATTATTGTCCTTTAATTGCCTTACGCATAGTTTGAATTTTACTGCTTAAAAATGACAGTGATGCCTGATATTCCATGCTATTTTGCATAAAACTAGCACGCTCAGTTTGTACATCGACTGTATTACCGTCACCAGTGTCGGGTTGATTCGGGATTCGATATTGAAGATCAGACGCTATATCTCTGCCGCCTGATATATGACGTTCGCTGGTTTTTGATAAATTAAAACTACTACCTTGGGTCGCACTGGCAAGTGCATCCTTAAAGCTTAAATCTTTAGCTTTAAACCCCGGCGTGTCTGCATTAGCAATATTACTGGCTAATACCTCTGCACGACGCTCTCTTACGCCAACAGAATATTGGTGTATACCCAATGCATTATCAAAATTAATAGCCATGAACGCCTCCTATAACATTTATATCGTAATCAATCGTATGATAATTACGATGATACAAATGATGAAAGCAACATATGTGCCAAAATAGGTAATGAAAGAGTTGTTTTATTTAACTTATAAACACAACGAAAATAAATCAATTAAAATCAGAAGCTTAAAGACAAACCAAAGTAATACAAATAAAGTTGAAATTAAAAAATATAGAGATGAATATAGAAGGGGATCTAAAGAAAAACTGTTAAATCAATTTTTTGACGGTGTATGGCGGCCGGTTACCGTCAATAAATGAACATCCATGTTCAAACAGTTACCATCATAAAATAGGCTATTTTAACCTATATACAATCCCAGGATTACAACGGATCATTTCAAACTTATCCGTTAACCCAGTCAAGGATTCAGATGCGCCTAGAAAGAGGTACCCGCCCGGCTTTAATGATCCTGCAAATTGATTAAGGATCTGACTTTTAATCTTTGGAGAAAAATAAATCAGAACATTACGACAAAAAATAATATCGAACTTACCGAGCAAAGCATAACTTTCCAATAAATTGATTTCACGAAATGTCGTTAATTGCTGCACGTCACGATTCACTTTCATTTTATCATCAGGTAGTATCGTGAAAAACTGACGCTTACGTTCAGGAGACAAACCACGGCCAAGCGCCAGACGGTCATATACCCCCTCCTTGCAATGCTGAATCATTGTCGGTGATATATCCGTACCAATAATTTGCACATTAGGTTTAACTAAACGCTTGAGCTTTTCTTGCGTTTCAATCGCTGACATGGCAATCGAAAATGGTTCTTGTCCAGATGAAGAGGCGGCAGACCATATCTTAATCGGCTGACCTTTATTAATAAATTCAGGTAAGATCTTTGTCTGTAAATACTCGAACGGGTAAATATCACGAAACCACAACGTTTCATTAGTGGTCATCGCATCAATAACATCATTACGTAAATCACGCGCTAACATAGTCATCGATTTTTGTACTAGCTCAGTTAAACTGGTCATTTTATGCTTTGCCAGTAGTGGCAATAAGCGACTTTTAACTAAATATTGTTTATTTTGCCCTAATACAATACCGCACTGAATTTCAAGAAATTCACTAAAACGGGTATAAACTTCATTTGACAATGTTTGCACTATTTTTTACTCAACTTTCTATATGAAAATACATTTATTCAACACAGCAATTCCCCTAACTAGGGTCTGCTGCTTTTAATGCTTTTAAAACTGCACCCGCAAGCTCATCGGGATTAAATTTTGCGATAAAATCATTTGCGCCAACTTTGGTTACCATTGCCTGATTAAACACACCACTTAATGACGTATGTAAAATAATGTACAAACCATTTAATGATTGATCATTTCTCACTTCTGCAGTAAGTGTATAACCATCCATTTCTGGCATCTCAATATCTGAGATCATCAGCGCAACTTGTTCGGTAATAGGTCCATTACCCGCCATTTCACGTAGTTGATTTAAACCATCACGACCATCTTTCGCCAATACGATCTTAAAACCAAGATCCGATACCGCTTTTTTGATCTGATTACGCGCAACACTTGAATCATCCACAACCAGGATCACTTTTTCTACAGCTTTCTTATCTATTTCCGTGGCAGTTGCTAATATGTCAGCACTGATTTCCATTTTTACCGGTGCGACTTCGTGCAGAATTTTTTCCACATCAAGTACTTCTACTAGCTCTTTATCGACCTCTGTTACTGCCGTTAAATAACTATATCTACCTGTACCTGTTGGAGGCGGTAAAATAGCTTCCCAGTTAATATTAATAATACGTTCAACGCTGCCGACTAAAAAGCCCTGTACTGAACGATTATATTCAGAAATAATAATAAACGCTTTGCTTAAGTCCTCAATAGGACGACCGCCTGTTGCTAAACTTAAATCGATCACGGAAATAGTCTTACCACGTATATGGGCAACACCACGCACAACACGATTAAGCTTAGGCAGAGTCGTTAATGGCGGGCATTGTAATACTTCTTTTACCTTAAATACATTGATACCAAAACGCTGACGCCCGTTTAAACGGAACATAAGTAATTCTAGGCGGTTTTGTCCTACCAATTGTGTACGTTGATTGACCGTATCCAGTAATCCTGCCATTATTCATCCTCAGGTAAATTCGCTTATTTTCAACATGGCTTAAATATTGCTTACCACTGTATTGTTCATTTATATTGTTCTTTACGGTATAAAGCAGTCAAAAATTTGGCTCTTAAATCACTTTATACGTAACCTTTAATCTTATATCGGCTTAGAAACCTAAATGCTTAAATATATTTTTTCATCGCTATTTTTCTATTGTTTCAGTTTCCTGAGTTATTTACCACTTGCGAACGCAACAACAGATCAATATCAAGTTATTGAGGAGTTTGCGGAATCTTTTATCAAAGCGCAACTACCTAGCTCTCAGAATGAAAGAGTAAGCATAGAAGTAACAAAAATTGACCGCAGAATAGCAGTAACTCAGTGTGAAGGTAATATCTCCGCAGCGTTAGTTGGTAATAAAAGCTTACAACGCTCCGCGACGGTGAAAATAAGTTGTGATAGTACTGATAACTGGCAACTCTACGTACCATTAAAGATTATTCGACTAGTACCGGTGGTGATTAGTAATCGACCTTTATCAAAAGGTAGCCTATTAGCTAAAAATAATACTAAAATAGAATATATGAACCGTGTATTATTACGCTCAGGTTATATTTCTGATTTGGCGTTTGTTAATAGAGCACGCTTAAAAAGACCTCTCTCGGCTGAACAAATAATCTCAACACGGGATATATGTCTTGTGTGTAAAGGTGAAAGCGTTACAATTACCAGTTCAGTGGGAAATCTAACCGTAAAAACTGATGGTGTAGCATTGGCTAACGGTATTTTGGATGAAAAAATCAAGGTGCGTAACAGTAAATCGAAACGAACTGTTTCGGGTATTGTCCAAGCAGCAGGAACCATCCAAATAAACTATTAAATTTTGCTAAAGTTTTATTGTCATAAGTCGATAATATTTTAGTACACCTGTTTACAATTCAATAGGTAGAAAAATGGCCATAAATTTAACCAATTTAAATAACCGCAGTCTCCAGCTAGATCAAGCAAGAAGTGCGCAGCAGAAAACCAGAGTTCAAAATGGTAATCCGACTCAAACTTCACCGCAGCGTATAGCACAAGGCGACTCAGTTAACATTACATCACAAGCCAAAAGTTTGACCGCTATGGAACATGATTTAGCTCAAGGTACGCCTGTTAATGAATCGAAAGTCGAGAGTTTGAAAAAGGCCATTGCTGATGGTAGCTATCAAGTTGATGCGAATAAATTAGCAAAGAATATGTCTAACTTCGAATCTTTACTTGTATAACCGCGTACCGTAATAGACATGACAATAAAAACATTGCCCGAATTACTCGTTTTACAGGTATCTTATGTAGAACAATTACTGACTCTACTGACAGCTGAAAAATCAGCGTTAGAGTCACGCGATGTCACGGCACTAGAAAAGCTCAGTCAAGATAAAGAACAAAAAATAACCCAAGTCGCCGAGCTTGATGTCAAAATAAATCTACATCCTGATGCTGCAGAATTACTGTCTACTTATCTCTCTCAAAAACAACAAATTGAAACTGAACTCACTCAATGCCAAGAATTGAATGACGTTAACGGTAAGTTGATTGAGCTCAATCTACGTAATAGTAAACGGCTAACCGATACTATCGTCCGTAGTCGCTCACGTAATAATATTACCTATGATAAATTAGGCCGTACTCGCGGATCATCTTCGACCCTAGGTTTAACATTTAAATCCTGATCCAGTGCCTTACTGTTATATTTGAGTTAACAAACCGTCACATTAATCGCTAAACCACCTTTCGATGTCTCTTTATATTTATTTTTCATATCATCCCCTGTGGCTTTCATCGTTTTAATCACCTGATCAAGTGATACCTTATGGTCTCCAGCTCCCATACGCGCCATACGTGAGGCATTAATCGCTTTCACCGCACCAATGGCATTACGCTCAATACAAGGGATCTGAACCAAACCAGCAATCGGATCACAAGTTAGCCCCAAATTATGTTCCATGCCAATTTCAGCAGCATGCTCGACTTGTTCTAGTGTCCCGCCTCTTATTGCCGTCAAGCCTGCGGCTGCCATAGAACAAGCAACACCAACCTCACCTTGACAGCCCACTTCAGCGCCAGAAATAGAGGCATTTTTTTTATATAAAGTCCCAATTGCGGCACAGGTTAATAGGTAAGTTTTTATTTTATCTTCTGTTAACGGGCTAACGAACTGATCATAAAAATACATCACCGCAGGAATAATACCGGCAGCACCATTGGTGGGTGCCGTCACAACACGCCCTCCAGCCGCATTTTCTTCATTAACTGCCATCGCATACATATTAACAAAATCCATACCGTGAAACGTATCATCTTTGGCATCTGGCGCTTGTAATCGCAAGTATAAACCAGGTGCACGACGGCGAACCTTTAAACCACCGGGTAAAACACCTTCATTACGGCAACCTCGATGAATACAATCAACCATGATGCTATGTAGCTGTAATAAATTTTTATTAATGACATCATCGGGATTTAATTGGCGCTCATTTTCATACATGAGCTTGGCAATAGATAACCCATGTAATCGACAAGTAGCAAGGAGTTCATCAGCACTATCAAATTTATATTTAGGCAGGATTTGGGCATTAACTTCCAATGGTTGTTCGATGTGATCATGGTCGAGAATAAACCCTCCGCCAATTGAATAATACGTCTTACTCAATACAATATGATCTTGGTTTAAAGCTGTTATCGTCATTCCATTACTATGATAAGACAAGGTTTTACGCTGGTGCAGCATGATGTTTTCAGCTCGCGTAAAAGGCACAAAACCAATCTCGTTCAAGTCAATGCCTTGCTGTGCCTCTATTTTCGCTAATATCTCGGGCACCAAATCAGAATCGATCTTGTCTGGTTCATAACCTGCTAACCCCAAAATAACTGCGATATCACTGCCATGACCAACCCCAGTCTGTCCTAACGAACCAAATAGTGCAGCATTAATACCTAAAATAGGTTCACTATTATCGAGTGCTTTAAGCTGTTGTAAAAAATCAAATGCCGCGCGCATAGGACCTACAGTATGTGAACTCGATGGTCCAATACCAATACTAAACATATCAAAGGTACTGATCATAAAATACTCCCTGATTAATGAATATGACTTACTGTAGGTATAGCACATGATTGTTTGTGCAATTTTATTACTATTTTGAAAAAATATTACGACTATAATTAGTTATAAACCTACATGGATTCTGCCTGTAAATTCGTCATTATCGCTATGTTTATGCTGTTAAATCAGTTTTAACCATAATAAACTCACAAAAATCTGTGGAACGATGCTAAACATAAGTAAAAAATGTAATAATAGTTCGACTTACTTCATATTTTTTACATAATTCACGTAATAAATATCCAGCAAGGTTTATAATGCAGCCATAGATTCGCATTTACCTTCATTACTTTATCATGCGCCCATTGCGGAGCTTGCCAGGGAAATATCATGAGTATGCTCGAAAAAATAATCCAAAATTTAGAAATATTCAGTAAGTCTGAAAAAAAGGTTGCTGATGTTATTCTAGAATCTCCGCAATCCGCTATTCATTCAAGTATTGCGACACTTGCGAAAGTTGCAGATGTAAGCGAGCCGACAGTTAACCGTTTTTGCCGTCGTCTAGATACCAAAGGTTACCCTGATTTTAAATTACATTTAGCACAAAGCCTAGCTAACGGAACCCCATACGTAAACAGAAACGTAGAAGCAAACGATGGTCCTGAAGTTTATACGCAAAAAATATTTGAAACGACTATCGCTCACTTAGACTCAGCAAAAAATAGCTTAGATCCTGAAGTAATTAATAAAGCGGTTGATCTACTTATTCAATCGAAACAAATTTCGTTCTTTGGCTTAGGCGCTTCCGCATCGGTTGCCCGTGACGCTGAAAACAAATTCTTCCGTTTTAACGTGCCCGTCATTTGTTTTGATGACATTATGATGCAACGCATGAGTGTAATTAACAGTACTGAAGACTCGGTAGTTGTATTATTCTCACACACAGGCCGTACTAAAAGTATGGTAGATGTAGCGAAACTAGCACGTGAGAATGATGCAATCGTGATTGGTATCACAGCACAGGACTCACCACTAGCAGAATACTCGAATCTGGTTATTTCACTTGATGTAATGGAAGATACTGACGTATATATGCCGATGGCATCACGTGTCGCGCAATTGGTACTGGTTGATGTACTCGCGACAGGCTTCACATTACGTCGTGGTGAAAAGTTCAGAGAAAACTTGAAGAAAGTAAAATCCGCAATCAAGGATTCGCGCTTTAACAAAATAGATTAATCCAAAATGGCCGCTGATATGTGGCCATTTTTATTTCCCCTATCACTTTTTTACTTATTCTTGTCACCAAACGGTAATCAAGCCTTTGCATACTAATACGATTGACCATCACCTTTTGTCTGACAGTATTTAAATAACATACTTTAAAATATCATCTTATTATTCATATGGAGTCATTATGTTACGTCGTACTAAAATTGTAACCACCTTAGGTCCAGCAACAGATCGCGATAATAATCTAGAAAAAATTATTCTTGCTGGTGCCAATATGGTACGTATGAACTTTTCTCACGGCAACGCCGAAGATCACATCAAGCGTGCCGAAGACGTTCGTGCTATTGCTAAAAAACACAATAAACACGTGGCTATTTTAGGTGACTTACAAGGTCCTAAGATCCGTGTATCTAAATTTACAGATGGAAAAATCCAATTAAACCTAGGTGATAAATTCTGCTTAGATGCAACATTTGATAAAACTGCGGGTAATAACCAATGCGTTAGTATCGATTACCCAGAACTAGCAAATGATGTTTTCGCGGGTGATGTACTGCTACTTGACGATGGCCGTGTACAATTAAAAGTAACCGAAATTAAAGGTCAGCAGATCCACACTGAAGTGACGGTAGCAGGCCCGTTATCAAATAACAAAGGTATCAACAAACAAGGTGGTGGTTTATCTGCTGAAGCGCTTACTGACAAAGATAAAGCAGATATTCTAACTGCAGCTAAAATTGACGTCGACTTTATTGCGGTTTCTTTCCCGCGTAATGGCAGTGATATCAATTATGCGCGTGAACTTGTTCGTGCTGCGGGCTCTAATGCGAAAATCTGTGCCAAAGTCGAGCGTGCAGAGACTGTAGCAACAAAAGAAAGCATGACAGAGATCATCCTAGCCTCTGATGCCATTATGGTTGCACGTGGCGATCTAGGTGTTGAAATTGGCGATGCGGCACTTGTGGGTGTACAAAAATCACTGATCCACTTATCACGTAAATATAACCGTGTAGTGATCACCGCAACACAAATGATGGAATCAATGATCAATAGCCCAATGCCAACACGTGCAGAAGTAATGGACGTGGCAAATGCGGTTCTTGATGGGACGGATGCGGTAATGCTATCTGCAGAAACTGCAGCCGGTGACTTCCCTGTAGAAACAGTGAAAGCAATGGCAGAAGTATGCTTAGGTGCAGAAACACACCCTAGCATGAATGTCTCAAACCACCGCATCGAGTATACATTCGATTCAATTGAAGAAACCATTGCGATGTCGACAATGTATGCGGCGAATCACCTAAAAGGTGTAAAGGCTATTGTTGCATTGAGTGAGTCGGGTACTACGCCATTATTGATGTCTCGTATTAGTTCTGGCTTACCAATTTTCTGCTTGTCTCCACATCAAAAAACATTGAATGCGACAGCTCTTTACCGTGGTGTAACCCCGCTACAATTTAACACGGAAGGCTTATCTCAGGAACAAATCGTAGAAGGTACTTACGCAGTGCTTAAAGAAACAGGCCAAGTGCAACCAGGTGATATTATCTTGTTCACATTAGGCGATAAAATGGATACAGTTGGTTCAACCAATACCAGTAAAATCCTAAAAATAAAATAACTGTATTACTGTACTCAATTAGTCCCGCACTAATAAAAGGTTAAGCATCGTTTTATTACTATGCTTAACCTTGTAGATAATAATACAGACATAAAAAAACCGAGGCTGCTATATAAGATAACAGTCTCGGTTTTTTTTATTTTATTCTTTATTTAAAATCTAGCCCGTAAGCTAGATTTTAATAAGTTGCTCAGTTAGAACCTAAGCTACTTTATCATTTTTTGTTACTTTCGAAATACCCGCAAACTCTTCTGGTGTGAATGAGTCAACGTTAATAGCAGCAAAACGTAATGCATCAGCGGCCAGTAGTTCATCAGCTTCAACTTGTGTGATGATACCTTTCTCAACAGCAAGTGGCGCAGCAACTTTTGCAGCTAACTTACGTGGTATTGTACCTTTAGATGCAGCAATCGCGATTTTCTTCTCGATAGGCTGAACTTTGTACATTGCTTGGAACGCAGCTTCCATATCGAACATTGCTGTGTTTGCATCTTTCTCGTCACCAACATAACAAAGGTGTGTTAGGCGGTCACGTGCTTCGCTTGGTTTAAGCAGTACTTCACAAATTTCTTTTGAAATATCATCAGCTGGCATTTTGTAGCTGATGCCAAATGGGAACACTACAACTTTAAGTGTATTAGCAATTGCTTTGTTACCGAAGTTTTGGAAGAAACCAGAAAATGCTTTACCAATTTCAAACAAGTTACGTTCAATAGCCCAAGACAACATAGGTAAATCTTCAGCTTGACGACCTTGCTCTTCAAAATGTTTCAACGTTGCAGATGCAAGGTACAAGTTACTTAGTACATCACCTAAACGTGCAGAAATCATTTCACGACGTTTCAAGTCACCACCAAGTACTAGCATAGATACGTCAGCACACAGTGCTAATGCTTTACTCATACGCGTAAGTTGCTTGTAGTATTTCTTCGTTGGACCAGATACAGGCGCAGAATTTAACATGCCACCAGTCAGACCTTGGCCTAATGCACCAAAGAAGTTTTTCGTACCAAAGGCAATATGTTTAAGCAATAATTCATCAAATTGATCTAGTGCTTCTTTTTCATTTGGATTTGCAGCCGCTTGTAATTCACCTAGTACGTATGGGTGACAACGTGTTGCACCTTGACCAAAGATCATTAGGTTACGCGTAAGGATATTTGCACCCTCAACCGTAATTGCTACAGGGATACCCCAATAAGCGTGTGCTAGGTAGTTTTTAGGACCACACTGAATACCACTACCCGCTTGAATATCAAGCGCGTCATCAATAACAGTACGCGCCATTTCAGTCATATGATATTTAGAAATAGCAGTCACAATAGCAGGGCTTTGACCTAAATCTAGCGCACCTGTAGTGAATTTACGTGCAGCTTCAAGTTGGTAAGTTAAACCACCAATACGTGCAAGTGACTCTTGAACACCTTCAAACTTACCAATTGATAAGCCAAATTGTTTACGTACATATGAGTAAGCACCCGTCATACGTGCAGTTAAGTGACCACATGCAGTACCAAGTGCAGGTAAAGAAATACCACGGCCAGCAGATAAACATTCAACCAGCATACGCCAGCCTTTACCTACTTGACCAGCACCACCGATAACCCAATCCATTGGGATGAATACATCATCGCCATAAGTCGTACCATTCATGAATGCTAGACCCATTGGGAAATGACGGTCGCCAATTTCAACACCTTCGTGTGACGTAGGGATTAGTGCACAAGTAATACCGATATCAACTTGCTCACCAAGTAGACCATCTGGATCTTGTAGTTTAAATGCTAAGCCAAGTACAGTAGCTACTGGAGCTAGAGTAATATAACGCTTGCTCCACGATACGCGGATACCTAGCGTTTCTTTACCTTCGAATTCTTCTTTAACAACGCGCCCCATATCTGGGATACCACCCGCATCAGAACCAGCTTCAGGACCAGTCAGTGCGAAACAAGGAACTTCTGTACCGTTTGCTAGACCTGGTAACCAACGATCTTTTTCTGCTTGTGTACCGTAATGTGCAAGTAATTCGCCCGGACCTAATGAGTTAGGAACCATTACTGTTACAGCCGTAGATAAACTACGTGTTGCAATCGTTGTTACAATTGTTGAGTTAGCGTAAGCAGAGAATGCTTTACCGCCGTATTCTTTTGGAATGATAAGCGCAAAAAAGCCTTTTGATTTAATGAAATCCCAAACTGGTTTTGGTAAGTCACGATCTTCATGAACGATTTTATAATCATCCAGCATAGACATTAGTGTTTTAAGTTCGTTATCAATGAAGCTTTGCTCATCTTTAGTTAGCTTAGGTGTTGGGTAGCTAAGCATTTTATTCCAATCAGGGCTACCTGCGAATAAATCACCATCCCACCACACACTACCAGATTCCATTGCTTCCTGCTCTGTTTGCGAAAGCGGTGGCAAGATGCTCTTAAACACTTTAAATAATGGTGCTGTGATATTCTTCTTTCTAAACTCACTCATTGCGCTCATAACGATTTCCTTTTGTTTCACTATTTTGATGCTGTATTTACAACTTTGGATCTGAATTCACAACATCCAAATAGCTAAATTGCATCTACATGCTTGTAGTTTCTGTTGAGGTATTCATTCCTGATGCCAAATAAGGGATCACTTTACGAATTAGCCCCTCGACATCAATATCTTGATTAAAATCTGCTTTCGCAATATCCATCAATGCGCCACTTGAGCCCATCGTAAATACTGCAGTACCCAAGGTAAAATGTAATCGCCAAAAGAGTTCTTGCGATGACAACGCTGGGTTCGCTTTCAATAAAGCCTTAGTTATGTTAGCTAAGACTTCACCATAATGCGTTGTAGTGTACCAACGTAAATGCCCTTGCTCATCAGTATAGCTTCGACCAAGTAACTGCATAAAAATCACGGTACCATTTTTACTTTGCTGCTCTAATGCTAATAGCGGATCAACAAAACTGTTAAACACATCTAACAACGATGGTTTTTCAACTTGTGTACATAAGGCTGTTAACTTCTCATTCAGTAGAGGCATGAAAAGTTCGAGATGTCGGGCTATAACCGCCTGAATCAATTCTTTCTTAGAACCAAAATGATAATTAACCGATGCCAAATTCACACTTGCTCGTGTAGTTATCAAGCGTAAAGAAGTATCTGAAAACCCATGTTCAGCGAACAAACTTTCGGCTGCATCGAGAATGCGAGTTTTTGTATCCAACTTACTAACCATAATTAACCCTTTTTAAACGAACGTTTTAAAATTACGTTCTGACGGACAAAATGTCAATACAATGTAAACAATTGTTTGAAACAAATGTTTTGAACTTGCCCTAGTTCGCATTTTTCTACGTATATAAAATAACCCCCCCATTAGTGGGTAGCTGTAATTAGGGGTTTTAAAGATAAATACGAGCGCCGATATTTATCCTCTACTCCCTAAAAATAGCACAGTTAAAATGAATAAAGCGGCAACCTAGGTTGCCGCTTTATTCATTTTTAAACAGTTTTTTAAAACACTAATGCATTATTTTCGTGTTATTCATTAAGTTTTATTTTCCAGATAGCTGGACCTTCGACATGTGCAGATACACCATTAGTGTCCACTGCAACAGTCATTGGCATATCAACAACATCAAATTCGTAAATCGCTTCCATACCTAAGTCTTCAAACGCGACAACACGTGACTTCTTAATCGCTTTTGATACCAAGTACGCAGCGCCACCAACAGCCATCAAATAAACGGCTTTATTCTTCTTGATACTTTCAACCGTTGCAGGGCCACGTTCAGATTTACCGATCATGCCTAATAGACCAGTCTGTTCTAACATAGTATCGGTAAACTTATCCATACGTGTCGCAGTTGTTGGACCAGCAGGGCCTACAACTTCATCACCCACAGCATCAACAGGACCAACGTAATAGATAAAGCGATTAGTAAAGTCCACGCCTTCAGGCAAGCCTTCACCTCTGTCTAACATGTCTTTAATACGTTTATGCGCCGCATCACGACCTGTTAAGATCTTACCTGATAATAGAACCGTTTCACCGGTTTTCCATTCGAGTATTGACTCAGGTTTGATATTGTCAACATTAACACGACGAACGCTATCGCTTACTTCCCAAGTCACTTCAGGCCAATCTTCTAATTTCGGCACATGTAATTCTGCAGGACCTGAACCATCCAGCGTAAAGTGGGTATGACGTGTCGCTGCACAGTTAGGGATCATGACCACAGGTTTTGATGCTGCGTGTGTTGGACACGATTTAATTTTAATATCCAATACCGTCGCCATTCCGCCTAAACCTTGCGCGCCGATACCTAATTTATTTACACGGTCAAAAATGTCTAAACGCATTTTTTCATCAGTTGTTTCAGCACCACGAGCCATCAGTTCGTGGATATCAACCGGTTCCATTAATGATTCTTTAGCCATTATCGCCGCTTTTTCAGCAGTACCGCCAATGCCTATACCTAACATACCAGGAGGACACCAACCTGCGCCCATCGTTGGTACTGTTTTCTCAACCCATTCAGCTACGTCATCGGACGGGTTTAGCATCACCATCTTACTTTTGTTTTCAGAACCGCCGCCTTTCGCTGCGATCATCACTTCAACTTTAGCACCAGGCACCATTTCGACATGCACTACGCCAGGCGTATTATCTTTGGTGTTTTTACGTGCGCCAGCAGGATCTGCGACAATTGAAGCACGGAGTGGGTTACCTTCAAATCCATAACCACGACGAATCCCTTCATCAACCATTTCTTGCACTGTTTGATCGGTTTCCCATTGCACATTCATGCCGATTTTAACGAAACAAGTCACAATGCCAGTGTCTTGACAGATTGGACGTTTACCTTCAGCAGACATACGAGAATTAATGAGAATTTGTGCAATCGCATCTTTAGCGGCTTGGCTTTCTTCTGCGTTGTAGGCTTTTTCCATTGCTTGGATAAAATCAAGTGGATGATAATATGAAATGTATTGTAATGAATCTGCAATACTGTCGATAAAGTCCGCTTTACGGATAACTGTACTCATGGTCAACTCCCTTTTGCTTACTCACTGTGCTAACTAATTATTATATTTATCATGTTCAAGGCCATGAAACGGCCTTGAAATAGTTAACGTTAAGGTATGTGCTTCTAAATTTTTCTCTATCATACCTTTGCTGATCACTTCTCTCCACTAAAACTGTGCTTAATCTATACGAAATAACAACAGCAGCACAACTTTATAGCAACACCCAATTCATTTTATATCACCTTAGAGCCAAGATTAATCTGACTATTTATGATAATCTGCGCGCATCAGAATTGAGGGATATGCTGTACCAATGAAAACACTTGTAATAAAACCAATCGCCTTTCCTAGCAATGGCATTCACCCATTTTTTGCCCCGCTAAGTGCAGCCCCTTGGTCAATTTTACTCGAGTCTGGATCTGCTGATCACATTGATAGTCGCTTCCATATTATAGTGGCGGATCCAATTGCTACCCTCGTCACAGAAGAGACTCAAACAACCGTTAATCAAGCCAGTGGTAGAACCGTCACCACCGAGGATTCATTTTCAGTATTACAAACCCTTAACCAGCAACTTATTGGCGATATAGCGCCACATACACTGGATGTTGATTTACCTTTCATTGCCGGTGCGCTGGGTTATTTTGGCTATGATTTAGGGCGAAATATTGAAAAGATTAGTAGCCTTGCCAATGACGATCTGAACTTCCCTGACATGGCTGTGGGTTTATATGATTGGGCGATTGTCGTTGATATTAAGCAACAACAAGCATGGCAAATACAATTTAGTGACCATGCTGAACAGGGTTGGCAAGATCGCTATGATTGGTTAATACAGCATGGTGTTAACAAGCAAGTACAAAACAAATTAACCGATAACCGAAAAACGCTATTTGAATTGAAAAATAACTGGCTCTCGAATATGTCAGAGCAGGAATACCACCAGAAATTTGATCAGATACAGCAATATTTACGCTCTGGTGATTGTTATCAAATCAATCTTGCTCAGCGTTTTAATAATCAATATCAAGGTGATGAATGGCAAGCCTACTGTACCTTAAGCCAGCATAATAAAGCCCCCTTCTCTGCATTTATGCGTCTTGAAGATAAAGCAATATTGTCTATTTCGCCAGAACGTTTTATTCAAGTTAAAGAAACACGAATTGAGACAAAACCAATTAAAGGTACCCGTCCACGCAGCCAAGATGCGAGCATTGATCATGCGAACGCACTAGCATTACAGAGTGCAGAGAAAGACCGAGCTGAGAATTTAATGATTGTCGACTTACTCCGTAATGATATTGGTAAAGTTGCAGTACCAGGTTCAGTCCGCGTTCCTAAATTATTTGATGTCGAGAGTTTTCCCGCAGTCCACCACTTAGTAAGCACGATCATCGGTCAGATGCCCGCAGACAAACACCCGAGTGAATTATTACGTGCATGTTTCCCTGGTGGTTCAATTACTGGCGCGCCAAAGATCAGGGCAATGCAGATTATTGAAGAATTAGAACCCCATCGTCGTTCATTGTATTGCGGTAGCATAGGTTATTTATCGGCACATGGGCATATGGATACCAGTATTACTATCCGCACTCTCTTGTGTGATAGCGGTGAGATATATTGTTGGGCTGGCGGTGGTATTGTCGCAGACTCGGTAGGCGAAGAGGAATATCAAGAAACATTCGATAAATTAGCGAAAATATTACCTATACTTTAGCGGATTAATGGCAATGCATTTAGAAACAAGTAAGTCATTGTTTTTCAATGCTTATTGAATCCATTTTTCTATTCATATAGTTACATTTAATTGCACAATGTCACCTGTCGACCGCTATTTAATCGCCGTGATCCAAGTTAAAACGCATGCAGTCATACTTGAGTGCAGGTGTAGGAAATATTTGATTATAAAGGTGTCTAACGATTAATCATAACATGCGCTATGCGCAGCTTGTTTAGATTGTCATCTAACAATATCTGTAAATTTTTGAATCAGTGATGTTGTATTCTCACTATTCTATATCAAGCCTATTTTCCAACAAGCCTCATTGGAATTAAGTTTAATTATCGAGCTGTGCAATGTTGATTATGATGAATGAAAAAGAACTTCATCGTTTAGGTGTAATTAAAGATATTTGTCATAAACGGATCACTCAAGTAGCGGCTACTACACAGCTAAATTTAACGCGTAGACATATTCATAAGCTAAGGCAAGTTCATCTCAGGATTAAGGAGATGAACAATATGGTACTTTAAATTTGCCTTAACAACTGTAAGTGCATGTAACAGCAGTAAATCAAGTGAGGTTTAGTATTACAACAAAGCCATTGTAGGTAGACCGTTTTTCTGCTATTAATTTATTACGCCACACAAAACCCTAGAGCCACCTCCACCTAATTTTTTAGGGTGGTCAGAGTGATTATCACCACCGAGGTGCACCATTAGCGCTCTGCCTTTTACGTCAGAGAGTTTCACTCGTGGTGCTAATACAGGCTGATTAGCGACTCCATCAATTCCAACGTATAAGGCTGGTAAGTCACCTAGGTGGTTATCACTGGTCCAAGGAAAGCCGTGTTTACCTGTTTCTTTCGGATCATAGTGACCACCTGCCGCCCCTCCCTGTATGGTTTTCCCATTTTTAACACTGCTTTCACATGAAGCATTTGAATGTATGTGAAAGCCGTGTATTCCAGCAGGTAAGTCTTTTAATTTTGGAGTGAAAACAGTGCCATAATCACTTTCAGAAATGGTTACGATACCTGTAGACTTCCCTGAGTCAAGGTTGATAATATCTACCGATATTATTTCAGCCATTACAGAGGTCGAGAGGAACGTTAGTGCTGTAAGTAAAGTGTAATTTTTCATACCGTAAATATCCTGTTCTTAATATATTATGATTGTTGTTCGCGCAAAATTAGTCATAAAATTAATATTCCACCTTAAATTAAAGATAGAACTTAAAATGCTTTAAATATTAAAGAACTTTAACGGTTCTATAATTTTTAGAGAATGTAACAAATATTAATGGAGATTAATATTTGTTACATTCTATTGGTTTAATCGGCTAAGCATATTGGTATGGTGTACTTCACTGAAGTGTTTCCTCTAGAATTCTATTTTCTCAACGCTTTCAAGAATAGTAAGTCGAAAGACACCTAAGTGTTTGATGAACTAAATTTAGTTTGCTGACTTCGAACTAAAGCAAGTTCATCTCGGGATAAGGATATGAACAATCTGACATTTAAACTTGCCTTAATAGCCCTTCACATAAACTCTAATTGAAATGCTTATTTCTAATGTTTTAGTAATATTGGATACAAGTCACGAATAGGGGGGAGAGCGCCTTTATATTGGATTAGCGTGTACTGTTGTGATATGAAAGAATCTAGCGATTATCTCCACTTTCATTAACCACAGCATACGCTAAATTAGCTATACCACTATAATCGTAATTCACATTATATTTTTAGGGTAGTAAAAGTTATCGACCATCATAGGCACGTTTTAACATACTAGGATTAAATACCTTATAACTGGTTTCCTGGTCACGTTTGGCCACGTACATAGCAATGTCCGCAAACTTAATAACTTCATTGCTACTCTTTGAATCATCAGGTGATAGCGCCGCACCAATACTAATTGTGATATCCATCGGTTTTCCTTCAATAATAGCTGGCTTTGCAAAGGCAGAGAGTATTTTCTCTGCAACACAATCGACATCCCTATTATCTTTGATGTCCCTTAAAATAATTAGGAATTCATCACCACCAATACGGAATACCGTATCACTAGAACGCACTGCATTATTAAGGCGATTTGCTGTTTCTTGTAGGATCAAATCGCCAATATCGTGGCCAAACGTATCATTTACTTGTTTGAATAAGTTTAAGTCTAAAAATAGCACCGCAATCTTATCGTTTGTGCTTTCGAGGGCATTTATAGAGGCTTCGACCTCTTTCGAGAGCGTTATTCTATTCTTTAACCCTGTGAGTTCATCATGATGCGCTTTGTAATCTAATGCTTGCTCTCTTTGAAGTACGTTTTCACTCATTACGAAAAATGTTGCAAGTAAGTGTCCCATCTCATCTTTTTCAACAACATCTATTACTTCTAGCTTTTCGCTTGATTCTACCTTTTTCGCACTCTTAAGTAATAATTTTAGCGGATGGAAAAAGTTGCGTTGTAAAAAGGTAAACGTAATGATAGCCAAACCAATAAAAAATATAATTTCAACTGCGATAAGTGTCATTAATTGTGTTCTACTTTCCCTAAAATCTCCCTTTCTCTGTTCGAGAAGTACAAGCTCTGCATTGATAAACGTACTTAAATTGGTTCGAATATTATCCATATATTTCTTACCTGAGTTCTGCTTTACGATACTAAGAGCTTTATCCGCATTACCACTTTGAACAAGCTCAATTGTTAGCATCAATTCATCAAACTTCAATAGCATGTCCTGTTTAACACTAACCAAAATGGCCTGTTGACTCGGGTTATCAGAAGTCAGTATATTTAATTTCGTTAGATAATCTTTAGCAGCAACGATACCTCTATGATAAGGCTCTAAATATGATGTATCACTGGTAAGTAAATAACCGCGCTGCCCAGTTTCAGAATCTGTTATAGCACTTAGAAATTCTTGCGTTCGATGCAGTACTTCATGTGTATGACTTACCCACCCTAGTTTTTTTTTACTATAAGTTTCTAACTGAAAAGTAAAAATGGTGTTAAAAATAGCAACTAAAAATAATGTAAAAATCAAAATCGATAATTTTAGACGAATGCTCAATGAGAATCTTCCTTCTTCTTTTATGAGACGTAAGCTAGCTTATTAACCCTAAATTTATTAAACAACATTTCACTAATTATCTGTACGATAGCATCGCAATTTCAACAATTAAGTACTTCATGTTCAACATCTTTATTATTGAACGAGTATAATCATTAAATAATTACAAAACTTTATTTTTTAACGACTTATCTATGAGATAAGATTTAAATCACACTTTAAATTACTATTACTAATTGTACATACCATAATATGATTAATCGTAATTGAAAAATATCGACATGGATGATAAAAATATCCCTACTTACCACTCTATTTAGCCTCCAAGTTCAATCCTCAGAGTAATAAAATGAATATGTTAATGATGATGTACTAAGAGCTATTTAAATATGAACTTGAATCAAGACACATTTTTCAGACATTATCATTTAAGGTACATATGAAGTTCGTACTTATTATTACCATGTTAATATTACCGACAATAACGGAAAATCAGATATTTTGACTCACATAAGTAAATTTTAGGATCACTGAGAATGGGGCGAAGCAATTACAAGCAAGCACCGGGGTTGCCTTTATATTGGGTGGTTCTAATGATTATAAATATCAGATAACTGAAGCGTTTCTTGAAAGTGGCCTAAACGTTAATGGTATTAATTATGCTAGTGATAATAAGCTCAGTGCTTTACACTCAGCGGTCTTGTTAACTGATAAAGAGAGCGTCTTATTTTTGCTAGAGCATAGCATTTATATCAGCATCAAATCAGAAAACGGTTTAACAGCATTAGACTGGGCGATCAAAATGCAAGAAGCAAATCCGGCCAAAAGTAGAGATGAAATAGTTCAGATATTAGAAGCCGCAATTAACTCATAACAAGAAACCTCAACTTAGTATTTTTAATCGTACTTAACTTTTATTGAATTTATCAACCCCACGCTCCACCTATGGCGCTAATTTTTAATGATTGAGTAATATAGCCTATACTTTAAATGAGGTATCCGGTACTTTAGTTAATGAGTATAATAAATCAGTAAATAAACTAAAGTACGTTATTTCAAGATTATAGTACTTCATTTCAACTTAATGAGTTGCAAGGACGCGTATGGATATTAATTCTTTAACTTCACGTTTTGTACTGTCGCCTAGCAGTAAATCGGTGAGTAAATTATCCAAAATGTTTACGCCTGCGGCCGTGCTATTTCCTATTGTCGAACGAGAGCAAGAACTGAATCTAATTCTAACTCGTCGTGCGTCACATCTACGCCACCATAGTGGTCAAATAGCGCTGCCAGGCGGTAAAACAGAAAAAACAGATAGTTCATCTATCGCCACTGCATTACGTGAAACCCATGAAGAAATAGGTATTCCAGCCGATAAAATAACTGTATTAGGAACACTACCCAGTCGAGCTACGATTAGCCGTTATTATGTCACCCCTGTCGTGGCTTTGATCGACAGTGATTACCAATCCAAGATTGATCCCAATGAAGTCGATGAAATCTTTGAAGTACCGTTATCTTTCCTGCTCGATAATGACAATCACATTATAGAAAAAAGTTTATTTAAAGGTAAGTATCGTGAAGTGACCTTTATGCCTTGGGGGAAATATCCAATATGGGGAACAACAGCGGCAATAATTAAAGATTTTTCGAAACATATTCGTTCGAATTGAATGTTAAAACCACGCCGTTAAACGTGGTCCTAAATAAAAACTATAGCCAAGTCCGAGGTTCTGAAACAACATCAACTAACGCTTGTTGCGCTTCATTCTGCGGCTCTAGATCATCATAGTGCCAACTGGCAAGCGGAGGCATAGACATCAAAATAGACTTCGTTCTCCCCTTGCTTTGCAGACCAAAAATAGTGCCACGGTCAACAATCAAATTAAATTCCGCATAACGGGTGCGACGGAACAATTGGAACTCGCGTTCTTGTTCTGTATACGGCTGATTTTTGCGTTTAGCAATAATTGGCGCATAAGCTTGTGTATAACCATTAGCAACAGATTCAATAAAGCTTAAACTTTTCTCAATATCCCACTGATTCAGGTCATCATAAATGATGCCGCCAATACCACGATATTCTTCACGGTGTGGCATATAGAAATATTCATCTGCATCTTGTTTGAACAGTGGGTACAGCTCATCACCAAATGGAGCGACAGCATCACGCGCCACTGTATGAAAATGACGAGCGTCATCTGCGTACAAATGAATAGGCGTTAGATCAAAACCACCTCCCAACCACCAGTGCTGTTGACCGTCATTATCAGTCACCATAAACATGCGTACATTGGCGTGACTTGTCGGTGCATGCGGGTTACGTGGATGAACCACTACCGACACACCCATCGCTTGATATGACATCCCCGTAAATTGTGGACGTTTAGCCGATGCAGCCGCCGGTAATTTATCGCCACTTACCATCGAAAAGTTTACACCCGCGCTTTCATATACTTCACCGTCACGTAATACACAACTTGTGCCCTGACCGAGATGACTAGTCCAATGATCAGCGATAAACTCGCCGTTGGTTTCTTCAGCCTGAAAAGCCGTGATAATTGATTGTTGGATATTACGAAAAAATGATTCTAGGTCATTAATACTAACTGACATAACTACCTTGCTTATCACTTAAACAGCAAACATTGAGGCCGAATGCTATCTAAAAGATGATTAATAAAAATACACTCACACAGATGAGTGTGAAAAGAAATCAAACCGCTTTAGCCTAAGGTTCATCCCTCAGCTAAAGCAATTGGAAATATTATGCAGAGATCTCAGCGTAGAGATCGCAAAATTGCAGTGTCACTTTATGCTTAGGCGCACAATTGATCAAGGGCTGGGAAATATTATGTGATTCTTTTACTTTCACTGAGCTGTGGATCAGGGTATTTAAAATCGGTAAATTTTCCGATCTTAATTCTGCAACCAGTTTTTTTGGTAAACTAGCTTGCCCTTGATACTGGTTAACCACAATCCCTTCTACCCGTAATTTATCATTATGATCTTGTCGTGTTTCTTCAATATTGGCTAATAAACTATATAAACCACGACGTGAGAAATCATCACAATCGAAGGGAATCAAACAAGTATCCGCAGCAATCAAGGCCGACAAACTATAAAAGTTAAATGCAGGCGGTGTATCGATATAAATTTCATCGTAATCACGCCTTAATTTCACCATAGCATCACGCAATTTATAGATCTTATGGCGTTGTTCTAATTTAACAATCAATTCACCAAGCAATTCTGACGCTGGCATAATGGCAAGATTAGGAAATGCCGTCTGCGCGATAAAGTCATTATAAGGTCGCCCTTTCATAATAATATTTAATGTCTGCTCAAAAAATTCAGCAGCACTAAAATCAACCTTATAATCATTTCCTAATAAATAGGCACTGGTATTACATTGACTATCTAAATCGATAATAAGCGTACGCTTGCCTTCTGATGCAGCGATAGCAGCCAAATTACTACAGATCGTAGATTTACCTACGCCACCTTTTTGATTAAAAACAACACGGATCACGAGACACTCCCTTATCTAATAATTATTTAATAGTTTAACTCTCTAACGTTGATTTACAGACAATCGACTCAACCTGATGTAACAGCAACAACTTCGCAAGTTCTTCTGGCGGTTCGATATCAGTAAATAGTTTATTAACTTGATTCACATTACCAATGTTAACCATAGCATTACGACCGAATTTTGTGTGGTCAACAGGTAAAAATACCTCTTGTGAACATTCAATGATAGCTTGTGTCACACGTACTTCCTGATAATCGAAGTCGAGTAATGAACCATCCATATCTAAACCACTGATAGTCACGATACCGAAATCCATTCTAAATTGCTTAATAAAGTCGACAGTTGCTTCACCAACAACACCAGCGTCTTTATTACGCACTTCACCACCAGCCACAATCACCCTAAAATCAGGTTTCTGCATCAAAATCGTCGCCACATTCAGGTTGTTGGTAACAATTCGTAAATTAGTATGAGTAAGCAATGCGTGCGCTAAGGCTTCCGATGTAGTGCCTATATCAATAAATAACGATGAGCCATCGGGAATTCGCTCCGCCATCGCTTGTGCTATTTTCATTTTACCTTTAGCTGTTTTTTGTTTGCGGTTAACGTATGAATCATTAACCACGCTGCTTTCTAATAATGAAGCACCACCATGATGACGGCGAACCAAGTTTTTTTCAGCTAATTCATTTAAATCTCGGCGGATTGTTTGCGGACTGACTGAAAAATGTTCAACTAAGACTTCAGTACTGACAAACCCTTCTTCTTTAACCAGCGAAATTATTTTTTGATGACGTGTATTTTGTCTCACATCTTTCTCCCTGCTACCCCTAATGTAATTATCGAAAGGGAGTTAAAATTTACACTTAGTTTATATCATATTTACACCCGTAAACCTGAAAAATAGCGTCAATAAACAAAGTTTAACCTCATTTTGAGATATACTAATGAAAGAACATCAATAATTTCAAGTTGCCATCAACAAGTTCAACATTGCAAGCAACGTCTATATTCAAGTAACTAAAATACAATGAGACTATAATAAATGGCTTCAGATCCCGATAAATTACTCAACAAGCATCCCGGATTAACCCATTCAGAACTCCAGAAAGTCACTTCTCATGTACAAAGAGAAAAAGACGAATGGTACCTCAATACTGTCATGATAGAAGGCCACAGCGTACCTTTCAAATTTAAACGCAAAAAGGCTTATAGGTCATTAACCGGCGTATACGTCAATCTGACTTACTACCCTGAGGTTGAAAACGTCGCAGGATTCAAGATAGAAATTATGCATGTGGTCAGAATAAAAAAAACATAAGGTGCTTATGTAGTATTGCCATGGATTTTTTATATTGTGATTAGGCTTGTTGCAACCATTTCAGCGAGTTACACTAGAGTAAATATTACTAAACTTAATGTATGATTCGAGGGAACGACCAGATGAGTAAATCTAAAATCATTGCAGGTATTGCTGCTGTCAGTATTATCTTTTATGCAACGGCCATTTATTGGAGTTGTGAGCCAGATAACTTCAGTCCAACACAAGTCACGGAAGAGTTAACTAAAAATAATACTGATATTGCAGTAGGTTCTTACACCACTGCCACGCTGATTAAAACACTTCAAACATTAGATGACAAGAATGGTGGTTACCTAAGCAATTCAATATTTCCACCTGCAATTTTGATGGATAACATGCCATCATGGGAATATGGATTATTAGAGCAATCACGTGATCTGATGTTAGTATTACGTCGTGACTTAAGCCGCTCACAAACGCAATCAACTGAAAATAAAGATCTACAAAAAGCCCACGGTTCGTTAAATGTTGAACACACACGTTTGTTCCCAACTAACGCCAATTCTGAATACAAAAAGACAATATCTGAACTTCAAAAATACCTAGATAAATTAAACGATTCACAATCAAAAAATGCACAATTTTATGCCCGTGCAGATAATCTTGCAGAATGGTTTAAACAAGTGGAAAAACGTCTTGGTTCATTATCACAACGTTTAAGTGCGTCTGTTGGTCAATATCGTATCAATACTGATTTATCGGGTGATCTTGGCGCTGAGCAATCCACATTTACAGAGTCTGGTTCTACCGTTAAAACATCATGGTTAGATATCGATAATGTATTCTGGGAAGCACGTGGTTCTTCTTGGGCACTTTATCACTATTTAAAAGCAGCTAGAGTTGACTTTAAAGGTGTATTAGAGAAGAAAAATGCCCTCGCAAGTGTTGACCAAATAATCCTTGAATTGGAAGCATCACTTCAACCGGTAAGCAGCCCTATGATTCTAAACGGTTCTGGTTTTGGTATGTTTGCTAACCACTCACTGGTAATGGCAAACTACCTGTCTCGTGCTAATGCAGCCGTAATTGACCTACGCAGATTACTAGAACAAGGTTAATAACGAACTTTTGAGTATCATTAAGCCAGTAACTAAGCCTGTAACAGTGTTACGGGCTTTTTTGTGTCTGAAATTCATGACAAACTACAGATTCATAAACCATTTATTATGCGTTAAGCACAAAGCAATGTGGAGATATCAACAATGCAAACAGTATTAATTACCGGTGCTTCAACTGGGATAGGTTATCACGCGGCAGTAAGCCTGAAAGCGGCAGGTTATCGCGTTTTTGCCACGGCTAGAAAAACGCAAGACGTGACAAGGTTAATTGATCAAGGTTTTGAAAGTGTGCAACTGGACTTAAGTTCTACAGCCTCTATTACTGCTGCTGTCGCACATATAACCCAACTCACCGATGGCAAGATTGATGTGCTTTTTAATAACGGCGCTTATGGTCAACCGGGTGCAGTCGAAGATTTACCGACAAATGCGTTACGAGCGCAATTTGAGACCAATGTATTTGGCTGGCACGAGCTAACCACACAAATTATTCCATTAATGCACGCCAATGGCCGCGGCCGAATTATTCAAAACAGTTCGGTTCTGGGGTTAGTAACGATGAAATATCGTGGGGCGTACAATGCCAGCAAATTTGCGCTAGAAGGACTAACAGACACATTAAGACTGGAGTTATTAGATTCACCAATCAAGGTATCGCTTATTGAACCAGGCCCTATTGTTAGTCAATTTAGAGCCAATGCACTGTCAGCCCTTAAAGCCAATATTGATATAAAAAACAGTATCCATAATGCCGATTACCAACAGCAAATTAGTCGGTTAGGTAAAAAAGACGTCAGTAGTCAGTTTACGCTTGGCCCAGAGGCAGTAACTAAAGCACTTATTCATGCGATCGAAAGCAAGAATCCGAAAGTCCGTTATTACGTAACCTTTCCAACCTATTTATTTGCCTTGTTAAAACGTATTTTACCCTTTAGAGTATTAGATAAAATATTAGCTAAATCAGGCTGATATTCCCCTATTAACAGTCTCAAACTTGGAGTTAACATGACCACTAGTTCAGCATATGAAGAGTTATCTAAGCACTTTAAAAAAATCCATAACCTAAGCCACCTGTCTTCTATTTGTGGTTGGGATCAAGCAGCTATGATGCCTGCTGGCGGTAATGAAGCACGCTCTGAAGCAATGGCCGAACTAGCTGTCATGATCCACCAGCAAAGTACCGCGCCACAACTTGCCGGCTTAATTAACCAAGCGCAAGCTGAAAACCTGTCAAGTGAGCAACAAGCCAGCTTGGCAGAGATCGACCGTAGCTGGCAGCAAGCCAACGTGGTACCGGAAGAACTTGTCTCGGCAAAATCGTTAGCAGGTTCTAAATGTGAACACGCTTGGCGCACCCAGCGTAAAGAAAATGATTGGGCAGGTTTTGCTAAAAATTTAAAAACAGTCGTTGAACTGTCACGTGAAGAAGCCAGTATTCGCGGCCAAGCAAACAACTGTAGTAACTACGATGCCTTGATGGATTTGTACGAACCGGGCATGACCAGCGCCCAACTAGACCCTATTTTTGATGATGTGAAGTCATGGTTACCAGAATTAACGCTCGCAGCCCAGGAAAAACAACGCAGTGACAATGTCATTATGCCAACAGGACATTTCCCGATTGCATCTCAGCAACAGCTGGGATTAAAAACCATGCAGATCCTCGGCTTTGATTTTAACCATGGCCGCCTTGACGTATCAACGCATCCATTCTGTGGTGGTGTATCTTCAGATGTACGCATAACAACACGATATGAAGAAGATGACTTTACCCAAAGTTTGATGGGCGTTGTCCATGAAACTGGCCACGCTCGTTATGAGCAAGGTCTACCAAAAGCATTAAACCACCTACCTGTAGGTCAAGCGCGTTCGATGGGTATTCATGAAAGCCAAAGCTTGTTATTTGAAATGCAACTAGGCCGTAGTCAGGAGTTTTTAACTTTACTGACACCAGAAATACAGAAGGCTTTTTCAGGTACAGATAAGGCTATTTATAACCCGCTTAATCTAAGTCAGTGCTACACACGAGTGAAGCCAGATTTTATCCGTGTTGATGCAGACGAAGTGACTTACCCTGCGCATGTAATGCTACGCTATGAAATCGAACAAGCACTGATGAATGGCGATATTGAAGTTGATGATATCCCAGAATTATGGGCGCTTAAAATGCAGCAATACCTTGGTGTAGATACCAAGGGTAATTACCGTAATGGTTGTATGCAAGATGTGCATTGGACAGATGGTAGCTTTGGTTACTTCCCATCTTACACATTGGGCGCAATGTACGCCGCACAGTTCATGACGACAATTAAGCAACAGATGGATGTTCCGGCAATCATTACCAGCGGTGATTTATCACCTATCTTTAATTGGCTCAAAACTAACATCTGGAAAAATGCATCACTGTTAAGTACCAATGATTTAGTCACTAAAGCGACAGGTGAAACATTAAACCCTGCGCACTTTAAAACCCATCTACAGGCGCGTTATTTGTAATGCCCATTTAGTTTAAATTAATAAACTATAAAAAGGCCGCAACTTCAAGTTTGTGGCCTTTTTAGTTTTATTTACCATCATCTAATCGTTTCAATGCTTTTCGGTAACTATTTGGGGTCGCGTGCTTATAGGCTTTAAACTGACGATTAAAGTTAGCTTGATTAAAATAGCCCACTTTTTCCATGATTATATTTATTGGTAATTTAGTGTTAACGAGCAGTTCACAGGCAACATTTAACCTAATTTTCATCAAGTGTTGTGAAAAATTTTCTTTATAATGTTTGAAGAAAAACCGTCTAATCGTACTCTCGCTAACATATAAATGGCGCGCTAAGTCCGCTTGATAAATAGGACGCTGAAAATTTTTAAGAAGAAACGTTTCTGCCTTTCTAAGCTTATTTTCAACGTGATTATTCGGATCACCTTGAGCGGTTTTTCTCAATAACAATGGCGTTTGCTGTTCATCATCAATTAAAAGCGAAAAAATACGCATTAAAGTTGCTAATTGCTCAACGGAATTGAGTAATAACACGTCGTCTAGCAACAAAAAAACTTGCTCTGCAGTCGTCAGTGAGAACTGTATGCCTTTTTGCGCTTCGCTTAAAACAGAACGTAATGGCTTGAGTTCACTGCAGCAATAGATTAACTGCTCAATCCATTCTTTTTTAAACCATAACACGTGCGTTTCACAACGCTGCGATATCGGCAGTTTATCAGAGCAAAATGCATGTGGGATACTTGGCGCCAATAATACCATGTGATTATGATTGATATCGCTACAATAGTTTCCAATAAGACTTAACCCATTAAAATTGCGGTGTATGGCGATTTCATATTCTTCATGTTGGTGCCAATCAAATTTTTTTACCTCTTCCAATACTTTCTTATACCGCCAAGACATTCCAATGCGTTGCGGTACCTTCTCAATATATTCTTTCATATACTCGACCTATAGAACAATAATACTGATTAGTACTAATAAGTAATGATAACGCAACTAATGAGCGAATAGTATTGCTATGTGAATGGGGAACACTCATGTGTTATCGCCAACAGAGTAAACTTGAAAGTAAGTGAAAAGACTCAACTGGAGATAATAATATGAATGGTTTGATAAACAGAATTAATCAGCTAATTATCGAAAACCGTAGTGAATGGATTGGATTAATCACCTATGGATACGGTATTGACAGTAATGATGCTATCAAGTACTACGGATACACATCAATAGAAAATTATAGCCAAGACTTGATAAAATACTTTTCTAATAAACAGCACTGATTTAATCGAACAAGCAACAGGGTGATTACTTACCGCCTGTTGCTTTCAATCTTAAATTTTTTAAGAATCGTCTTACACTATTTTGCCACCTGGTGTACGTTAGGTAACAAGCGTAATAACTTAAACGCTTCGGGCATGTTTGCCTGTGTCACCACAAAACCCATTAACACCTCATCACGATCAAAAGCCTTTGCGGTCATTCCCGAAGTAGTTAATTCTATTTGCCAGCGCGCATCTTCCGCAGTGGTATTCCCACTTAATTGAATAGGATATAGCGGCGTTTTAACTTTGACTAACATCGCAGGAAAAATCACATTCGTCGCAGCATTCGTTAGCGTTTTTGCTAACGCATTAGCACTGAGTATTATTGGCTGTAAGAAAGCCAAATGTTTACCGTCAATCTCAGCACAATCGCCGATTGCAAAAATATGTGGATCATTTGTTCTTAATTGCTTATCAACAACAATACCACGATTGACCGCGAGTCCAACCAAACTCGCCAATGTAGTATTAGGTTTCAAACCAGCAGCACACACCACACTATCAACCTTCACACTATATCCGCTCTTAAAACGAACCTCGATACCAGTATCCGTTTTTGTCATCTTGCTGAGTTCATTACCCAGCTGCAGCTTAACTCCCTGCCCTCTCATTGCTTGATACAACTGAGATGATATAAATTCAGGTAGTAAATTAGGCAGTAATGAATCTGACCGGTCGCTTAATATCACATCATAATGAGCGATAGCCAAATCCATCGCAATTTCAGTTCCAACTAAACCAGCGCCAACAACTAATACAGATTTAGCATTCGCTAATTGTTCCTGTGACTGCTGATATTCATCCAAACTGTTTAGCGTAATAATCTCTTTGGCAGCATCCCCATCAACAAATGGCACAAACGATTGTGCCCCCGTAGCAAGTACCAAGTTATCGTATGCTATCTCGATGCCGTGACAACTCACTGTTTTTTCCGTGCGATTGATTTTATCAACATGGGTATTTTTCATCAGGGTAATATTATATTCAGCCGCAAAATCTATCCCACTTTGCTTAACCATATCTTGCGCAGTCAGTTTTTTGCTAAATACATGGCTCAGTTCAGGTTTGACATAATCATCACCACTGCCAGTGGTTATCACAATAATTGCTTGTTCCTTACTTAACCGACGAATTGATTTAACTAATTGATAAGCAGCAAACCCACTGCCTATGATAACGACGGGTGAACTCATGCTGCATCCTCAGTTTTTATCTCTTCAAACACATCTTTACCTAAACCGCACTCGGGACAAAGGAAATAATCAGGTACGTCTGACCATGCTGTACCCGGTGCAATATCTTGATTTGGTTCACCTTGCGCAGGATCGTATACCCACTGACATACCATACATAACATCGAGCTCTCAGCATCAAACTGTGCCACAGCACTTTCTGGTATTGACTTTTGAACTGCAACGGTCTGCGGAGATTGTTCTAGTACAGCTTGATTTTTTACAGGTGCAACTACATCTGCAACCGTATGATTTGTTAACGCCCACTCTTTCGCTAGCGTGCGTCCATATTCACGGCATGCTAATACCGCTTTACCATCTGGTTTCCATTTTGTTTTAAGGCTTGGGTAAGCTGCAAAGCCCGCTTCATGCAATCGCTTTTCAATGCGATCAATCGCTCCACCAGTCCAACCATAACTACCAAATGCAGCTGCTTTTTTGTTTTTAAAACGCAGACCGGTGATCTCTTCCAGCATGGCAGCAACTTTAGGCATCATCACATTATTCATCGTTGATGAACCCACTAAAATGCCTTTAGAAATAAAGGCATTCGATAAAATTTCATTTTTATCATGACGTGCCACATTGAATACTTTCACCGCAACATTGCTATCCGCCTCATGAATCCCCTGCGCAATGGCATCCGCCATCATGCGGGTATTATTCGACATAGAATCATAAAAAATAGTAATGCGGTCTTCTTGATATTTATCTGCCCACGCCAGATATTGTTCAATGATTTGAATCGGATTATCACGCCACACAACACCGTGTGCAGTCGCAATCATATCGACGGGTAAATTAAAGCCTAATATTTCTTTAATCTTAGCACTAACTAGCGGGCTAAATGGAGTAAGAATATTGGCATAATAACGTAAACATTGATCCATTAACTCTTTCGTATCTACTTCATCATTGAATAAACGCTCATCACAATAATGCTGACCGAATGCATCATTACTAAACAGCACCGCATCACCGGTCATATACGTCATCATGCTGTCAGGCCAATGTAACATGGGGGTTTCAATAAAGACCAACTGCTTACCATTACCTAAATCTAAACTATCACCCGTCTTAACCACGTTAAAATTCCACTCAGGGTGGTGGTGGTGACCGGTAATTGAATCAATCGCATTTTCGGTACAATAAATAGGGGTGTTCGGTATTTTATTTAATAATGCAGCTAATGCACCTGCATGATCTTCTTCAGCATGATTAATCACAATGTAATCAATTTTGTTAAGGTCAACTTCCAGTTCTAATTGTTGAATAAATTCGTAGCAGAATTTGTGGTCAACCGTATCAATTAGTACCGTCTTTTCTTCTTGAATAAGATAACTATTATAACTCGTGCCTTTTTCTGTTTTAAATTCAGTACCGTGAAAATCACGCACTTCCCAATCACGCTGTCCAACCCAAGAGATATTATTTTTTACATGAATAGTCATATTGTATTCCAATTAAAGAGTTAACGAATTTATACACGTTCTAACTGCACGTACCATGCCAAACTGCAAGCCGTTGATTTAATTGGAATATGGAGGCTTAAGCAGTCATAATGACTATCTTTACATATTGTCATTATGACTATACAATGTCGATAAGACAGTATTTAATATGGCAGACGTGATGCAAACTAGTACTAAAGACCTTATCCATATCGCCTTAGATTTAACAACCAATATCTCCAGTCAGGATCGTTTCGAACGCCTACTTACAACAATGCGTAGACTATTCAACTGTGATGCATCTGCGCTATTAGAGTTTAAAGGACTGCATTTCAAACCCTTAGCAATTAATGGCCTTAATGCTGACGTATTGGGCAGGCAATTTAATATCAGTGAACACCCTAGATTAGAAGCCATTGCCAGAGCTGGTGATGTAGTCAGGTTTCCTGCAGACAGTTCTCTGCCCGATCCTTATGACGCCCTGATTACCTCACATGAAGGTAATTTGCATGTACATGCCTGTGTCGGATTACCTTTAATGGCAAATCAACGCCTGATTGGTGCCCTTACCCTCGATAGCTTTGATCCCCATCAGTTTGATAACTTCAGCAATGATGAACTACGTACGGTGAGCGCGCTTGCAGCCGCGACACTTAATATTGCATTATTGATGGATAAACTGGAAAAAGCGGCAGGCGATATGACAGAATCAGATCCCGCCAAACATCAACCCCAAAGTAACACTGAAATTATTGGTCAATCCGCGCAGATCCAAGCCTTAAAAAAAGAAATAAGCGTGGTTGCGAGCACCGATATGACCGCCTTGATCTTGGGAGAAACAGGAGTTGGTAAAGAATTAGTTGCCACCGCAATCCACCAGCAATCTTCTCGAGCCGACAAACCCCTGATATACCTTAACTGCGCAGCTTTACCAGAGTCTATTGCAGAAAGTGAACTATTTGGACATGTAAAAGGCGCATTTACCGGTGCGATAAGTAACCGCAGTGGTAAGTTTGAATTAGCAGATAAAGGCACCCTATTTCTTGATGAAATTGGTGAGTTAACCCTGACTTTACAAGCAAAGCTATTACGGGTATTACAATATGGCGACTTACAACGTATTGGTGATGACCGAAACTTAAAAGTCGATACGCGTATCATAGCGGCAACCAACAAAGATTTAAAAGAAGAAGTACTTGCAGGTCGTTTTAGAGCAGATCTTTATCATCGCCTTAGCGTATTTCCCATTACTGTATCACCGCTGCGCGAACGTGGCGAAGACATTATATTATTAGCTGGTTTTTTCATTGAACGCTGTCGCAGCAAACTGCAATTAAGTCACCTGAGTTTAAGTTCCACCAGCCAAGCTATACTGATGAATTATCCATGGCCAGGTAATATCAGAGAATTGGAGCACAGTATTAACCGCGCTGCGATTCTGGCCAGAGCAGAAGCTAAAGATGAATACGTAGTGCTTCAACCTGCACATTTTAAGCTTGAGCATTTTTCAGTTGGAGTAACAGATACGACTGAGCAACCAATAATGCCCATCACCAGCATACCCGTCGATAATTTACGTGACGCGACCGAGCAATTTCAACGACAGTTAATTAGCAAAGCACTCAAAGAAAACAACAATAACTGGGCTGCAACGGCACGCCACCTTTCTGTCGATGTGGGCAATCTTCATCGATTAGCTAAGCGGATTGAATTGAAACAATAACAATTTAAAGAGTAAAATTGCAAAAGTAAAAAGGCCGCACATTTATATTAATAAAGATGTGCGGCCTTTGTTTTATTCACTTTACCTAACTGATATAGATAACTATTTCATCGGTTGTGATATTTGCTGTAATGACATATCACCCGGTGCAATAGCCAGCGTCATCCTCGCAATTCCACTTTCTGAATTAAACCCACTAAGGTTTAGAACAACATCCAATTTTATCTGTTCTAAATTACTTAACTCAATATTCATACGGCCATCATCTAAAAATGTTAGCGGCCCTTGTAGATGAACATTTTCCAAAGGATAACTGTGCAGGTTATGTGTAACTAAACCACCTAATACACTCATAAATGGATTATCCATATAGATATCTAAATCAATTTTGAAATTAAGTCTGTTCTCTTCTTCATTCCAAATAATATAACCCGTTGGAACTTCTGTTTTACCATTCACAACCGAATACTTAGGACGCATAATCATAGTGCCAGTTGGTACTTCAGATTCAATAAGACCAATGTTAAAGAAACCAAGCATGGCTGCAACGTTTACATTTGAAGATATCAATTGCTCAGCATGGATTTTCACTGGAATTCGATTATTTTCAATATCGTATTCACCTACTTCCGTCGGCATAAAACCACTAATATGAGTTTTAGCATAATCATCACTGCAAGTTTGATCTAACTCACAACCTACAGTAGCTCTAATTAATGCACCACCAGTCTCTAATAGAGATAATTTAGCAAAATTACCACTGACAACTTCTTCCTTTATCTCATCCCAACGGTAATCACGGTTGGTATCGGTTGTTGGCATCATTAATGGGTTAAACACTAAGTTACCAGCAGGCGCAGCGCGAAATGGCATTAACATATCTGGACCGCCAAGATCTTCATGGCTATCAGGCTTTAACAAGGTTGTTTGTAAAGGATAACCTTGCGCACTACACAATACCTCACCCATTGAACAATCAACGCTACCTTTGGTTTCACCTTCCGCAGAAATTAAAGAATAACGATATACGTTGGAACCTTGATCCTGCCAGTTATCGCTTGGCGAGAAAGTTAATATTTTATTCTCATAATTAAGCACTCCAGGTACAGTTTCGATACAGTTACCAGACCCATTAGGTTCAACAATTTCGACACGGAACGAACCGGTATTACATGCTTCACCTAGACGTATACTAGCTTCATCCATCTGCTGACTGAACGCTACAAAAATACCGCGGTCTTCTTGTAGGCTAAATATATTTAACTTTTGATCTGTCGTTAAACCACCAGCACAACGACCCGCAATATCAAGGCCTAAATCAGTATCTTCAAAGGCGCATGAATAACCCGGCACCATACCTTCGACCATGGGTGCTGTATAGCGAGCCGTAACCTCGTCATGTTCTTCAAATTCTGTCCCCTGCTCTTTATTTGGAGTAGAAAAACTTTGCATTACATAGGTACTATTACCCGCCAGATCTTTAATTACACCATTGACGGTATAATCCGTTAAAGGGATTAAATTCTCTGTAGGGTCAATAATAATGGAAGCCCCATCCTGTGAAATAAATGTTTCCACAGCACTACCATTTTCATCTTTAAGAATAAGATTCTGTAATGATGCTAAATCTAGCGGTTCGTTATAGGTAATTGTTACATTATCACCTAAACTAAAATGAGCTGTGTTCACATTAGGGTAAGTGGAATGAAATACCGGAGAGAGAGCATCAAAAGCGGCAGGCGGGGTCTCAACTTCAGTATACGACTCCATATGGAATGAGACTTGTGCATGTGCATTATCAACACCTAAAATTTTCAAATCAATTTCACTGATAGCATCAATGATCATCGTTGGGCCTTCCGTTCTGACGGTCCCCATTAATTCAAGGTGCATAATGTTCTGACTTAAGCCACCGTTAGCTTTACCATTTATTTTTCCATTTTCAAGATAACCATCAGTGGTCATCGCTACATCCATGAACAGGTGCAATTGCTTCGGTGCATATTTATGATCTGAACTGGTATTATTAATTAAATAACCTGTCGCATCAGAAACATTAGTCATGCGAATATTACCGGTATCGAAACCCGTTGGAAATTCCCCCCCCACTTTAACCGTCAGGTTAGAACTATTTAAAATAGAACCTTTGCGGATAACAAGTGGAGCCGAACTATCAAAATTACCCAAGTTAGCGAGTTCGGTAATCAGATCAGAATCCACATAAGTGGTGTCATTAGCACCAATCAATACTGATTTAATGGTTACCGCATTAATGAGTTCTCCAGAATAAGGTGACTCCTGATAACCATTATTCAAGGTCACATTCATTGGTTTAAATGCATGGTCGCCCGAATCTAATACCGTAAATGTTTTTTCTAGACCCGCAAAGCTATTCCCCACCTTATCTTTAACATCACTACTGACGATTAATTCATACGTCGCATCAACATCAAGGTCAACCGTAGGATCGAATGTGATATAATGGCCTTTGGCAATTAAATTACCGGAAACTTGCTCTGTCGAACCGATTTTTTGGAATTTAAATGAGTCACCAGTAATCAAGGTTTTAATATCAATTTCGTTGGTCATACGTAGACGTAATGACGTGAACGTCGTAAACGGCAAGTCATCCGTCGGATAAAAACCATTTGTGTCCAATGTAAAATTAGCTGAATGTTTACCTAATCGAGTCGTGAATGTCAGAGGGTCTTGTGCCGTTCTTTCTGCGATTAACTCTTTATTATCCCCGCCTTCATTAATCAAGCTGATTTCATAAATAACGGTATATTGTTCGCCCGCTTTAAGTGCGCTTGTTGGTTTAAATGCCAAACCATTCGTTTTTGGGTTTTCAGAATCCGTCGCAAAACTCCCCTCGGTAACTTCAACCGACGTCACTTCAACCACATTACCGTCACTGTCTATTAAGCTAAAATCTTGCGCTGAAAAGCTATCTAACGGATGGGAAAATGATAATAATACGGAGGTATTAACCGCAACATCACTTTGACCATTCGATGGGAATGAATAGAATTCATGCGCATCAAATAAACTTTTAGCGCGACGTTTTGCTAATTCATCTCGACTTTCTTCTGCCGTTAAAATTGGCTTTTCCACTTTTTCATTATCTTGTGGTTCAAGCCCACAACCTGCAAGCATGACAGCCGAGGCAACGAGGCTACTCTTAACAAAAGAGCTAAATAAATAATTGAAACGAGAGTTAACTGTTTTCATAAAGCCCCCTTAAAACTTAGTCGCGAATGAAAGTGAAATGGTTGATACAGTGCCTTCTAACTCAACTGAATAATTGTTTGCACTATCATGATGTGAGATCGTGTGGTCTGTTGGATTAAGTACTTGTAGTTGATACGCAAAATCAATCTGCCAAGGATAAGCCGTTAAACCAGTACCTTTATGAAAATAAGAAAAACCAGCACCAACCACTAATTTATCTGCACTTAAATAATTCACATCCAGCGTTGCTTTATCAGCGTCTAATGGCGATTTTTCATAACTTGCACCCGCCATTAATCTAATTGTATCGTTGAAGTTAAGCTCAATACCTGCGCGTGGAATAATAATGTCTTCAAAACCGACACTCGCTTGATCTTTCACTGTGTCGCCTAACATCAAGTCATTCAAATCTGACCATTTTTGTTGTTCTGCACTGAATGCTAAACTCACCATTCCCGCTTTAATACGCACACCTGCAGAAATAATATCTGGCTGGTATGCATCATATGTGAGTAGCTTGATTGGTAAATCGGATACCGTTTGAGTAATTGTTGCAGCCGCTTTAATGTTTGCTTGACCGTAACTTTCACCACGGAAAGCCGCAGCAAATGCAATACCATTACCCGCACAACTTTTATCACTGCCACATGCCATACGCCCTAAATCTAAGGTAACACCAGCGATGGGGGTGATCACTGGCTCCGCAGCAACCGCAACGCGCTCATTACCTGAGGCTGTACCGTCTAATTCACTTTCTAGACTCATATCAGCATCAGCATGCAATGATACTTGTGCACCACCACCGATGGTTAAACCAGGTATAATTTGAATTGAACCCGATGCAGCAACAAATAATGGTTTCTCACCATAATTGGCTAACTGACCTGTACCTGACGTTGCCGAACTAAACGCCATCATTTCGGTACCATAATTTTCGATACCAGCAATCAGACCAAAATAAATAGGGTAAGAAAAATTAAAAAGGTTGGTAACATTAACATTCATACCCACAAGTATCGGTTGCGTTGCGTCATCAAATGTTTGATCACCAGCAGTCATGTCAGGGGTGCCAGATAACAAACCTAAATACATCTCACCTTGATCCGTCGCAGCAAGTGCTGATGGATTGTAATATGCAGCTGATGACTGTGAATTAAATAAAGAAAAAGACTGTGCAGAAGCAATATCAACAGGTGATAAACCAAACGTTGTACCTAAGTTACCTAAACTCGCCTGAGCAGCTCCCGCAGTCAATGCTAATGCCACGGATATAGAAAGTAGAGAAATATTATTAGAAAGTGTCTTCTTAGTCATTGTTGCTAACTCCATTTAGCGAAACTAAAATAAGTATTCTCTAGTGGCTCCAGCCACAACAACGGAATACAATCAAATTGTTGGACATGCCCGAGTGGACACGTTGTCATTTTATGAAAGCAATATACCTTGATTGAGATACAAGATGTCATGCGTATGTCGAGTTATCCCTTCATTCAGAAACTTATGAGCTAGAAGTATTAGCCCCCAGCTCATGCCTTGTTTTAATATCACTGATGCTGACTTAGTTAGGTCAATTAATTTAGTGCCTTAACTCAAATCACGCACTTACTAGTACGCTTGTATCCATGAAAAAGGGACTGGTAATATCAATCTCGCATCATTCACCTTCACCACATTAACCCGCTGAATAAAATCATCGATATTGGTCATCCGCACACCTTCAACTGATTTATTCTGATTATTAAAACTGTTGTTATCAAAGAAGTCTTCCCAGTGCCCTAGCACAATTGTTTTTGGCTGTGTCTGTTGCAAAATAGCTTCGGGATAATCATCAACTTGATGAAATGCAGCAACACATAAAATTGCCATATCGACCGCTTTAGTATCATTGATCACTGGCATTAACCCGTCCGGAGAGTTACTTGCGGCATCTTGATAATGGATACGATAAATCGTTTGTTGTTGATTATCTAAAAAGTCGATGACATAAGCATAAGTTTGCCCTTCCTTCCAACCATAAGCTGTACTGGGTAATTCAGTTAATGCTTCTTGATATGTTCCAGACATCACTTTAATACCCATAAAATGTGGCGCATGATCTGATTTTATTGGCATAAAACGAATGGTGTGATGACGGTTATATATCCACGTCCCCGGTTGCTTACCTTCTGCAGCATAATCCGTAATATCAAATAAACGCTCATCAGCGATAACAGCAGTCACAATATTCGTCATCGTCGTTGAGCCAACAGCGATTGTCGTTGGCATATGCTGTTGCATAATATAAGGCACATCCATCAGATGATCATAATGCGCGTGACCCACTAAAATAAACTCAGCTTGTTTTGCTTCTATAGGTAATAGTTTATCAACCAAGTCGGTATCAGTCTCAATCGGCAATGGCAAAGAAACATTAACCAATCCAGGGTTAGTAAAAGAGGGCGCCGTCATAATGCTATCGTCGCCATATTGAAATAAGTACCCCCCGACGCCGAGATATTGAATATCGAGCTTTTTATCGCTACTGAATAACGATTGTTCATTTATATTTCGAAACGCTAAATTATCATGTAGCAATAAACCATCCACAGACGTCGCACAACCAGATAGCAGCCCAGCCATAACGCTGCTGAAAAATACTTTCAGTGTATAACCTTGCATAACCCCCCCCTTTATTTACCTGAATTCTTAAATATAATCTCATTAAAATAACAAATAACGCGATATCGAAAACAGTTAATGCGCGTTTAATCTCACACCAATATCAAAATAGTACTTTGTATTGACGTTAATCTCATTCTTCTCGCACATGTATAGTTAAAGTGACTTAGGTATAGCCCTTTTCGAACATTGTCACTTTTCGTCATTATTGATACCTAACTTGTCATTTTTTTGGCAGTAAAAAGCCTTTATTGGTTGCTTTAATAGAGTCATAGCTTGTTAAGCAGTCTTAATCAAAAGGAAACTGACCATGAAAAAATCTATCTTCGCAAAAACATTACTTATGACGTCAATGGCATTCATGAGCATCTCAGCAAATGCAGCAGAACAAGAACCACTAACAACATGGGAAAAAGCAGGTGTATTTTCATCAACCATTATCGTTGGGACCATTGCAGGTGGTCCAATTGGATTAGTACTCGGTGTTGCCGCCGGAGATTGGATTAATAATACTTGGGACAAATCAATTGAATCTGATCAGCTTATTTCAGAAAACCAACAGATAACAGAGAATTTATTGGCAAGTGAATTGCAAAATAATCAGCTGCAGCAAGATGTATTAATTTTGGACCAACAGATCCAGCAAATATCAGAGACAGATGAGTTAAACCAACAATTGGTATTAGATGCATTACAGTTAGACCTACTCTTTGCAGTCAATCAAAGCGTGATTGATATAACGAATCAAGCACGGTTAACACAAATAGCTGATTACTTAATAGAAAACCCAACAATAAGCATCGTTCTATCAGGTCATGCGGATCCAAGCGGACAAGAAGAACTGAACATTAATTTAGCACAACAAAGAGCTGTAGCAGTTCATGATAAGCTTATCTCGTTAGGGGTAAACGAAAGTAATATCCAAGTACATTCTTTTGGTGCGGAATTAGCCAGTTCTAAGTTAGGAGATCTTACTCAATATCCACGAGATCGCAAAGTGAGTATCGAATTTATCGATGACCTAAAAAACAATTTACATGATAGCGCTGCAGATGAAATAGTGATGCAATTCTAACAGCCCAATAATAGTCTTATCCTTACAATAAAGGCTAGCGATAATTCGCTAGCCTTTTACTCTTTTCAAAACTTAAATACACTTGTTTTATACTGGAATATTATTGTCCTATACTGAAATGGTCGTCGCAAAATATTTAAGTTATATTTTATGATCTAAGTAACAGTTTGCTAGCCCCAAGTGAGTATATTTAATAGTGTGTTTCACGACTATTTCGTTAGTCACATCTTAACTAGGAGCCTCATCATGACCATTAACAATATTCTTTGCCCAACCGACTTTTCAGATACAGCGAATAAAGCGATAAGCTATGCGGCAGAAATGGCATTAAAATATGATGCTACCTTACACTTAGTCAGTGTGATTAATGAGATCCATGGCTTTGATAGCTTTCAAGTACTTGCAATCACCCCAAATGACATTCACGAACACATGCTAAAAATAACGCAAGAAAAGCTCGATGAATTAACCACTGATATTAAGCCAAGCATACCATTACATACAGCCGTATTAGAGGGACACCCATCAACAGAAATTACGCAAGCAGCGGTTAATTTTGATTGTGATATGATCGTCATAGCAAGTCATGGTCGTACTGGATTGGAACATATCCTAATTGGCAGTGTTGCAGAATCAGTGACTCGCCAGTCTCACTGTCCTGTCTTGATCGTGAAATAAAATAAAGATGAGCCCCATTAACTCAGATAATTTAATGGGGTTTTCTTAACTTAAGATCAATACACTTTAAGGTTAATGCCATTAACGCGGTGTTAATGTCAGATGTAGATTCGTTGGTCGCATCGTAAATGCAAACTCCTCTCCGACTTCTGCCGCCTGTTCTGGTTGGTTTATCGCGTAATACCAACATAAACGCGCAATAACAGCCTTACCTTCCATGATAGCTAAACGTTCACCAGGACAATGCCTTGCCCCTGCACCAAACGGAATATGACTACTTTGCAAATGCGGACAAACCGGTTTTTCGGGTGTTGCTAACCAGCGTTCAGGGTTAAATTGTTCGGGGCATTTAACGACACTTTCATCTAAACCACCGGGACGCGTGAGTATGAAAATAGCCGTCCCTTTCGGTAATTGAATACCATTACTTAATACCGTGTCCTCTGTCGGTTCCGCTGAAATTAGCGGTGCAGTCCCTTTAAGTCGCAAGCCTTCACGTAATATAGCTTCAATAAACTCAAATTGCTCTAATGCCACCAGATCTAGCGTTTCAATATCGCCATTACAAACCTGAGAGACTTCATCAATCACTTGCTGCTGTAAATGTGGATTTTTAGCTAAATAATACAAAGTCCACGCCAGCATATTAGACGTTGTATCTTCACCCGCGAGTAGCAAGGTCAAAATGTTGGCAACAAGTTCATCATCCGTTAACTTATTATCCTCGCTGTCACTGGCGACAATCATGGCTTGTAAAATTGTGTCAGGCTCTTCGGATAACTCACTATTTCCAGCCAAATCAGCTTTAGCTTTGGTGATCATAGTTACCGCTAATTGATAGACTTCTTCGCGGGCTTTATCAATACGACGCGTCTCAGGAGTACGGATATAATGCCACCACGGAAAAGGATATTTACTGCGTTTGTTTAATGCGTGGAATAAGCGATCTATGTTATCTCGTAGATGGGTATCGGTACTGCCTGATAGCATATTGGTTTGATAACCAAATACCAGACTGGTGGTAATATCAATCGTAAAATACTGCAATAACTTATGTACGTTAAATGCAGCTCCCGTCGCTATTTTTTGGTCGATAGTCGTTTGTAAATTGATGGATAATGACTTGAGGTGAGGAACAAAGTTCGCCAATGTTTTGTAAGAAAATGCAGGCATAATCAATCGTCGTTGCCGTTTCCATTTATCACCATTACTGGAAAATACCCCATGAAACCCCAAATCTTCAAACAACCACTCTAGGCGTTCTGTACGATTAAACAATTTCGGTCTTTGCTTGATAATTTCTAAGCCTATTTTAGGATCTGAAATGACTAAGAATTGCTTATTTAACAATTTTATTTGATAAGCAGAACCGTACTCTCTAGCCCAAGATTCTAAATTAGTATGAAATGACTCTGATGATATTTGAGTGAAATTACCGAGAACAGGTGTTTGTTTTGGACCTGGCAGCTCATCGAGAGATATTGTCGATGCATTCATATCCTTAACCATGTTGGCATTCATTTAGCTTTCCCTGTTTTATATAGAATAGTGCTACAAAAGTCGCTACCATTAACAATAGAACACTTTTTTAAGATGGCATTGCAAATGCAATCAGGTCTCAAAAAATAGGTAAGTTAAATATTTGGTATTACTGTTTTTATCTTTAATATTATTTTTTATCTTTAATACTATTTTTATCTTTCGTAAATTCACTAAACCAAGCGGGTATTCGCTCTTCCAGCCAATATTTTGGCTTTAAAATTGAGCCATATACAAAACCGACATGCCCGCCATAGCGACTTAATTCAAATAATATATTTGCCGACATATCTTTTAGCTCAGGGATCACTTTTTTAGTTAAAAATGGATCATCTTCCGCATGAATAAATAATGTAGGCGTTTGAATCTTATGTAAAAACTGCAAACTACTGCATTGGCGATAATAATCCAGAGCATCTTTAAAACCATGCAGCGGCGCTGTTACACGATCATCGAATTCGACAAACGTATTTAATTTTTTGACTTGCTTAGTAGTCAAATTCAACGCAGTGCGCATATCCAAATGTTCGAATTTACGTACTACACTGGCTTGCAGACGTTTAATCAATCGTCGTTGGTACGCTTTAGAAAAACCTTTTTTAATCCGCTCTGCACTTTCAGCTAACAATAGGGGTGCTGATACAACAGATGCTGCTAATAATTGAGATTGCTTACCTGTTTGTGCCAAATAATGCGTTAACACACTACCTCCGAGCGAATACCCGACAGCAAATAACGGAGCATGAGGGTAGCGCTTAGCAATCAAACCAATCACATAACTTGCATCGCTGGTATCACCAGAATGATAAGCCCGTAATAAACGATTTGATTCTTCACTACAGCCACGAAAGTGCATGACTAAACCAATCCAGCCAGTCGCACTGACCGCACGCATGATCCCTTTGACATAAGGCGACTCCACAGAGCCTTCAAGACCATGAAAAATAATAACAATCGGTTTATTACTTTCTACTGTTGGCAGAGCAGTCCAAGCAAGATCAAGAAAATCACCATCTTCAAGCTCTAGTCGTTCATTGATTGTTGGGAACGTCAGATTTCGGCGGCTAATCGTCGGCAGCATTGTTTGTAAATGCGCATTACGAATCCACCACTGCGGCTGAAATTGACTCGGTTGAAACATCTTTAAGTACCTTAAGTTAACCTATTGGTTATTTAAACAACGTCTGGCATTTTATTGGATATTTTATAATAACACCATCGTTAGTTTAATTGGGCTCCGTCGAGTAATTGATACCGCCAAGGTTAATAATGTTGTAAACTGAAAATAATTTTACTTATAACCAGTGTCATTAATGAATTATATAGAACTTGAGTCTTATTCTCGAAAATGGATATTTAATCATTCGTCGTTACCAGTTAACGCAGAAGATTTAGCTAATATCAAGCCCTTTAGCAAAGCAAGAGCTGGTCAATTATGGAGCCAACTTATTAGCTCGCAATGCAACTTTACCGATCAATTCAGTAAAGGCGACTGGCCACATGACCAAAATACTTGGTTACAAGAAGCTGACTGGCAGCAAGCTTGGGATAATGATGATAGCAATGAATTACCTGAAGAAGTACTCGCACATTTAACCTGGGATGATAACAGTAAAGTTTATATTTGTTACGAACGCTTCAATATGATTGAAACGAATTGGGGCACATTTAAACGTAACTGGAAAAACTTTTTGTTCTATGATGACGGTGCATTATTAATCTCAGCGAAACGTAAAGAAGCCCTTTCATTTAAAGAGAGCGGTACCGTATTAATTGGTACTCGCGCACCTGTTCAACAAGCGAAATAAAGCGCCATTATGCATACTTCTTGTAGCTGTGGTTTAGCAATGCCCTTTAAAGATTGCTGCGGTAAATACATTTATGGTACGGCGATACCAGCAACCGCAGAGCAACTGATGCGTTCACGCTACAGTGCTTATGTAAACAATGTCCCCGTTTATTTAATGGCAACACATCACCCCGACTTTGTTGCCGATTTAAATGAAGATTTGATTGCAGAAACAGCCAAACATACCCAGTGGTTACGGTTAGAAATAATCATGAGCCAAGGTGATGAAGAAAGCGCAACAGGCATTGTCGAATTCAAGGCGTGGTTTCATGAAGCTGAAGAAGAGGTTTGCTTGCACGAACGCTCTAACTTCGTATTTCAAGACCAGCAGTGGTTTTATACCAATGGTGAATTAAATCCAGCGCCCCTAAAACAAGGACGTAATGATCCTTGCTTATGTGGCAGTGGTAAAAAATATAAGAAGTGCTGTGGCTAGCATCATTGCTAAGCACAGAAAATATGGCTAACCGCTTACTAGAAATAAGTATTTCATTTAGTTATATAATATTAAACATCAAACAAAGTAGTAGATATTATGGAAAAGAAAATATTACTGGCCGATTGTCCCGATCAAAAAGGACTAATCTCGAAGATCACCAACATTTGTTATAAGCACCAACTCAATATTGTAAATAATACTGAGTTTGTCGATAACACCCACAATCGATTTTTTATGCGTACCGAGCTCGAAGGTATATTCAACGATGAAACCTTACTTGCCGACCTCGATAGCGCACTACCTGCAGAGTCACACCGTAAGCTCGTTTCTGCAGGTCGTAAACGCATCGTTATTTTAGTCACCAAAGAAGCACATTGCCTTGGCGACATTTTAATGAAAAATTATTACGGCGGTTTGGATGTTGAAATTGCTGCAGTAGTAGGTAATTACGATAACCTTGCTGAATTAACAGAAAAATTTAACGTGCCTTACCATACGGTTTCTCATGTTGATATCAGCCGTGAAGAACATGAACAGCGTATTATTGACACAGTATCAAAGTATCAACCTGATTATGTTATTTTAGCTAAATACATGCGTATTCTAACGCCGAATTTTGTTGCTGCATTTGAAAACAAAATTATCAATATCCATCATTCATTTTTACCCGCTTTTATTGGCGCTCAGCCATACAAACAAGCGTTCGAACGTGGTGTTAAAATTATTGGTGCAACAGCGCATTATGTAACAAACAACTTAGATGAAGGGCCGATTATTTTACAAGACGTCATTCATGTAGATCATAAATACAGCGCCGAAGACATGTCGCGTTCTGGTAAAGATGTAGAAAAATCAGTGCTCAGTAAAGCATTACGTCTGGTACTTGAAGAACGTGTATTTATTTATGAAAACAGAACGGTGGTGTTTTAGCTTCCTTTCGATTTCATAAACCATGGAGGATCCATAAATCATTTTGGATCCATCCCTGTTTCCTTTCAGATATACCTTTACAGCAATCACTAAATTGTTAATATTAATAGCTTATTCATCATTTAATGGCTCATTATGTTAACAATTATCTTTACGGCCTTACTCAGTAGTATCTTTACTGCACTTGCTTTTTTATATGTATTCAATCACGTAATTAAACCTTATTTAGCCACACAAATCGCCTTAATAAAAACAGAAGCAGAAACCACGATCAGTCAAGCATCTCCTCAAATAAGTAAAGATATTGCGGACGCTATCGAAGCCAAAATAGCAGAAATACAACCTGAATTAGAAGCGCACGTGAAACAAGAGTTAGATCAAATTATTGATGAATTCTTACCCGAGCTCAGTAAAGAAGTTGAAGACGGTGTCGATAATGCCTTTAAAAAGTTTATTCCGACCATAATGGGATCAGCTGCTGCGATGCCAGCAGAAACGATTCTAAAAACGAGCTCAACGTTACTCAATACCGGTATTGGCATCTTACGAAGTGTCACTCCTGATATTAAAAAGTAGTCATTTCCACGGTCATAATTGAATAGTGTGATCGGTCATGTATTAAGTCAAGAATCCCATCACGTGATCCAGCTTGCATTTTAAAACGTCATACTTGCAACTGGATCGACCTGCCTATAAACAAAAGTAATGTAGACTGGATTTTTCATTTTCGTAGTTTAATTAAATATGTTTCTAAACGAATTCTATTCTCAAAAAGACAGCTCTTTTCGCTTTACTCAACAACAAGCTAGTCGATTCGCGAAAACTGTAGCGAACGATTATAACAAGATCCATGATGTGGATAATAAACGTTTTTGTGTACCAGGTGATTTACTTTTTGCTGTTTCTTTGGCTAAGTTCGGCTTATCAGAAACGATGAAAATTGATTTTACCGGTATGGTGAAAAATGATGTAGAACTGCAATTTTTACCACTATTAGACCGTAAAACAGCGATAGTGAATGCTGATGAACAAGCATTTATGAAATTAGAGCTCGGCGGAAATACATCTCATAATGAAGAAATTATTAGTAAGATCATTAAAGAGTATGTGCAATTTTCAGGAAAGAATTTCCCTGACGTAATGGTGCCACTCATGCGCAGCGAAAACCTCATGTTTAACCCTGCACGTGCGTTAATCATGTATAAATGTATGCAAATAAACCTAACACGTGTCGATGTTAAAAGTATTGCACTAAAGTTTGATGAAGCAATTATTAACGTAGAGGGTAAGCGTGCAACCGTCAGCTTTAAATTTGATTTCTACGAAGGTGATGAAAAAGTAGGTACTGGCCAAAAAGAGATGTTATTAAGCGGTTTGATCCCATATGAAGAATCTGTAATGGATGGTGTCATTGCCGATTATCAAGCTGCAAAAACCAAGTACCTTTCTGCAGCAAGCTAGTCACCTACTTAATGTGGTCGAGCGGTAATACCGTTCGACTTAAAACATTACGTAACATAAAGCTCGATCTCACGCCAGTTACTCCTTTAATCCCCGTTAGTTTTCCTAACAGTAGCTCTTGGTAATGTTCCATATCTGGCACAATAACCTTTAATTGAAAATCAGCATCACTACCAGTAATAATACAGCACTCCATCACATCTGGAATAGCGGCGATCTCAGTTTCAAAATTATCAAAACGTTCAGGTGTATGTCTATCCATACTAATATGGATATAAGCCGTCAGCTTTAAACCAAGTTTAGCTTGGTTAAGCAAGGTGACATGTTTATCAATTAAACCTAACTCTTCTAAATGCTTCACACGTCGGGAGCAAGGCGACGCTGACAAGCCAATTTTATCCGCTAATTCTAAATTACTGATCCGGCCATTTTCTTGTATTAAATTAAGAATTAACTTATCTGTTCTGTCTAATTTCATGTTCATCACCCCTATTTCATCTTTTTACTTGTTTCGTATTACCTCTAAATTAAAAATAGAGACTACAAATAGCGCACGATAATACAGCTAGGGTTAATTATTGCTAATTATCGTCATGACTGCAAATATAATTGCTAAAAACATCACTATCATTGCAAACATCGCAACCACATCCCCCATCAACCTCGCTATACTAAACCCAGTTAAAGATAACGCCACAGCTGATTAGCAGACACCTTAACCTAGGTCAATGCGGTGATAGAAGTACCCTTCTTGCGACCAATCAGGCACAACTCCTTATCCAGGATAATCTTCACTACAAGTGATCGGCAATATTAACGCAAAGATAGGCATCCTAAACGATGCCTTTTTTGTACCTAATTTTTACCACTGCCAACCTTCAATAACAATTTAGCTACCACTTTCAAAGGCTAGCCTCTATAATTGACAAAATAATTTCAATTTCAATCACTGTCATTTCGCTATACGGCGTATAATAAAGTACTTAATCACTTCGTATTACGTACATTTCGTGACTCCGTCTGTATTAGCCAGTCACAAAACACAGGTAAATTTCAATGCATTATGCAAACATCACCGGTTGGGGTAAATGCCTGCCACCCGCGACATTAACAAACGATGACCTAAGCACTTTTCTTGATACTAATGACGAGTGGATCCAATCTCGAACGGGTATGCAAGAACGTCGTATATCCCATGTAAGTACATCAGAGTTAGCCTATGTTGCGGCGTGCCAAGCTATTGCAGCAGCAGGCATTGATGCATCAGAACTTGACGGTATTTTCTTTGCAACTTGTACTGCCGATTGCACACTGCCAAGTGCAGCATCAAAAGTACAAGCAAAATTAGGCGCAACCAACGCGGCTGTATTTGATATGAATGCAGCGTGTACTGGTTTTATTTATGGCCTAAGTACGGCAAATGCGTTCATCCAAAGCGGTCAAATGAACAAGGTTTTAGTGATTGGTGCTGAACGTATCAGTTATTTCCTTGACTGGACAGAACGTAGCACCGCAGTACTGTTCGGTGACGGTGCTGGTGCCGTTATCCTAGAATCAAGCACTGAGAAGCAGGGTATCTTAAGTAATAAAATTGGCTGTGATGGCGATGCTGGCCATATCCTTTCAGTCCCTAACTTTGGTACAGACAGAACCCGTTTCAAGAATGTTGATGGTCTATTTGACTTCAATTTCGAGGGTAAAGAAATCTTTAAACGCGCCGTAACACGCATGGGCGAAGCATCTGCAATTGCACTTGAAAAAGCACAAATGACACCAGAGGACGTTGATTTTATTATTCCTCACCAAGCTAACTTACGTATCATTGATTTCTTAGCGAAACGTATGGGCGCAAGTAAAGAAAAAGTCATGGTCAACGTGCACAAGTACGGTAATACCTCGTCAGCAACGGTACCGATTGCACTTTGTGAGGCATTAGAAGAAGGCCGCATTAAGGCTGGTGATAATGTGCTACTTGCTGCATTTGGTGGTGGTCTAACTTGGGGGGCTACGATGATAAAATGGGGTGAACGAATCACGCCTATCGCAACATCAGCAGCGGCTCTACCTGAGTATAACGGGACAGCTTTGGATCTAATCCAAGATGCAATTAAAGGCTGCCAGGATGCTAAATTAGCGCGTGAATCACAAGCGGACTAATACAATAGCTAACGCGTTGATGAATTAACTTGTTAAAAGTGCAATAAACCCAAGTGGATGAAACTCATACACTTGGCTTTTTTTGTATTGATGATATAAAGCCAAACGACTTACATTCATATCACTAGATTCGAGCTACTTACACTCACCTTCTGAATAGCCACTAACACTAGCATCCGCACATGCACCACACCCATTACCGAATGTTTTCAATTCACCCAACGTCGTAGTTCCGCACACTGGACGGTAATCCATCGTACACATTTGTGGACGTTCATCGGGGCAACTATGACTGTAACTTGGTAATATGGGTAATGGTTTTGCTGTTTCAGCCGTGGTTTCAGTATTACTACACGCAGCTAAACCAAATACCATTAACGCTAACAAAATAGTTTTTTTCATCTTAATACCTGCTAATCATTTATTATTGCTGCTTATTTATATCTACAATAGTGGATTAAATAAATAAAATAGGCTTTCCAAAAACCGTTGTACTCGACTTCGTTGTCGCCATTCGGTTAAACAAACTTTATGTGAGTGTGCTATATAGGATAGCTGTAATTGATAAAGTTCGGCAATAAAAGGGGATTGGTCTATGAGTAATGTGACTTCAAAATTAAGCCAAAAACTACGCTTATCTAAGTTAACCGTCCCCACCAAACATAATTCATTATCCACAAGAATACTTTTGGTATGCAGCAGGCCATCCTGATATTGGTATATTTCAACACCGCAAGCTAACAATTCATCAAAAAATCCTTTGCATGCATAATCGACCATACGTGAGTCATTTTTTGCGGGCAGAATAATTTGTACCTTAACACCGCGCGCACTGGCCGTTTTAAGCGCCGCCTGTAGCGCTTCATCAGGCACAAAGTAAGGCGTTGTTAGAATTAATGATTTTTGTGCTAAATAAATTGCTGAAACCAACACTTGATGAATATTATCATCATCAAAATAAGGACCAGATGGTATCACTTGTACTTGGCTGTTCTCTTCAAAGACCACGCTTTCCTTGTACTGAGAAATAGTGGTATGAACTAAACTTTCTCCGGTTTCCATTTCCCAGTCCCATTCAAGTAATGAACCAGTGATAGGAATAATCGGCCCTTGCATGCGGATCATAATATCAACCCACTCACCCACACCTGCATTTTGTTTAAATACTTGGGGATCGATCAAGTTCATACTCCCGGTGTAGCCAACATGACTATCAATAGTAATGAGCTTACGGTGCATACGTAAATCTTGACGATGAAAGAATATCCGCATTGGTCCTACAGGTAACACCTCGACAAGGTGGATACCAGCTTGCTTAAAGCATTTTGGCCAATGGCTTTTGAAGAACTCTGAGCTACCAACAGAGTCGAGCATTACCCGACAATCAACACCTCGTTTTGCGGCATTAATCAAAGCTAACGCCACCAGATCAGCTTTACCACCAACCGCCCATATATAAAACTCTAGATACACGGCGTTAACGGCACTATTAATGTCTGTCGTTATCTGCTCAAGAATACAGTGAGGACTGGTTAATAACGTCAACTGATTGCCGGTTACACTCGGCATTTGAAAACGACTATAAATTAGTTCACGCAACGGAGTAACCAAGACGCTGGTATTACTGCCATTTTTAACTCTATAGGGTGCTGCGCACTGGTTAATTCGTTGCGTAAAAGGCCCTAACATCGCCTCAGCTCTTTGTACTCTTTTTTTACCTAAATACAACTCACCAAAAATAACATACACAATAACGCCTGCAAACGGTAACGTGTAAATCACAGCTAACCACGCCAACGAGATACTCGCAGAACGTCGTTTAGTAATAACCCGAAATGACACTAATATAATGATGACTGCATGCAAAAAAACCAGCAACAAGGTAATAAAATTGGTGAATGAATCCCAGCTATACATTTTGATTTTCAATCCAGTTTTTCAAACGTTTAACATCATGCAGGTATTCGGTATTGATTTGCTCAACCCAATCATCGATATTCTCCCACCATGTAGGCTGCTCTGGTGATTGCGCCAATTGTGATACCTGCTGTATACGTACTAATCCAATCGAACCAGCTGCGCCTTTGATCTTATGCGCTTCATCAACAATCGCATCTTGGTCTTTGGCGGTTAAATTCGTGTTCAATATTGCTAAATAATTAGGCATTGTTTGTTCAAACAAACAGACGCTTTGTAATAACAGTTCCTTACCTAATGTCTCAAGATATTGCTGTAATAATTCAATATCAAGATATTCTTCGAGCATTTCTCGATCATCAGCGAGAGCGGCAGCCGTATAGTTAACCTTCGGTTTTTTACCTTGATCAACACTCTGCAATAAACGCGTTATAACGCCAGTCACCGCATTAATCGATAGCGGTTTACTTATCGCGTCGTCCATACCTTTTTCAATGTATTCTTGGCGGTTATTAATCACGTTAGCAGTGAGAGCGACAACCGGAGGTAACTCCAGCGCAGGATTTTCCCGTAATATTTTAATAATTTCAAATCCAGAAATATCAGGTAAATTAATATCGAGGAAAATTAAATCATAGTCATTTTTTTCCGCCATTTGGATCGCACTACGACCATCGACAGCAACTTCAACAGTATGGCCTAATTTATTTAATATAGCCGTACATACTGTGACATTCAGCTCGATATCTTCGACAAGTAATATCTGCAGTTTAGTTTGCTCACTTTCAACAACCGAGCTATTTTGTAAACTATCCACCCCATCGACATCAAATTCAATCGTAAAACAGGCTCCTTGACCTAGCTCACTGCTCACCCAAATATCGCCGCCCATCGCCGTCATGAGACTTTTTGCGACAGACAATCCAATACCCGTTCCAGTTGCCCGTTTACTTCCCTGTTCCTGATAATACATCGCAAATATTTTATCTTGGCCCTCTGCCGAGATACCAATACCGGTATCCTCAACTTCGAATGTCAAACCAATTTTATTACCTGCTTCCGCACTGGTAAACACCCGAATGCTCACCTCACCTGAATCGGTAAATTTCACCGCATTAGACACCAAGTTCCACAATACTTGACGCAATCGGGTGCCGTCAGCATTAATAAAATCAGGGATTTCACCAAATACATCAAACTCTAAAACCAACCCTTTTTGTTCGGCTTGAAGCAGCGCTAAGGTTTTTATATCATTAAGAAAACTTCTAAATTCAATCGGTTGATTTACGATTTCAAATTTGCGACGATCAAACTTGTCCAAATCAATAATATCATTAAAGATATTACCCATTGTTTGGGCGCTAACATAGATCGTATTTAAATGCTGACGTTGTTTATCGTTAAGTGGACCATCAAGTAAGATTCGACTTAAACCAACAACACCGTTTAAGGGAGTTCGTAATTCATGGCTAATGGTCGAAATAAACGTGGTTTTATCTCGGCTGGCTTTCTCTAGGGCATCTTGGTACTTCTTACGTTCGGTAATGTCACGGCCATAACCCAGCACTCCAATATATTCATTTCGTTGCCCAAAAAATGGCACTTTCCGTAATTCAAAACAGGCCTTGTGACCATCTGGATATGTTAACCATTGTTCATAAGTTTCTGGTAATTGAGTGCTCAATACAGCTTTATCTGTTGCCGCGAATTTAGCCGCAATCTCAGTATCAAAAGCATCAAACGGCGTCAAACCAATAAGCTCTTTTTCAACTTTACCTGTTAACGCCTCCATCGATAAATTACAGCCCGAAAACTGACCACACTCATTACTGTAATAAACGAGATCGGGAGAACTATCAATGAATGACCGCACTAATGCCGAACGTTCTTCGACAACTAATTGTGCTTGTTCACGCTGAAAGACTTCATTCTCTAAGTCTTTGAAGGCTTGGTTTCTATCTGCTTCTGCTTTTTTACGTTCTTCAAATTCATCATTAAGTTCAATTAGATTAACTTGTAATTCTTGCTGAAGCTGCAAGTCTCGGGCCCGTACTTCTTGCAGTTTGTACACCATTTTAGTCAGGCGTTTGCGCGAGTCTTCGAGTTGTTGCACAACAATCGAAAGGAAGAATACCACCCAAGGTGTCACGACACTCGCAAATAAAATCGCGGCATATAAATCGTCAAGTTTAACCTCTCCACGTAGGATATAATTAATACTTGCTTGAATCGTAATAGAAAAGAAAATAACCGTGGCAGCAGACAAAATACTAAAGCGAATAACACCTAGCTTAGTGAGCATATCAACATAGTATTGAGCCCAAGCTCTGATTTTAATCATGATCGATCCATATAAAATTATCTAGACCATCCATAATATACGATAGGTTATACGCAAACCACAGGAAAATTAAGGTTTTAATAAATCAAAGTCTAATTCCAGTATCGTATTATCATTACTTGGCTCTTGATACATAGAATACTGATTTCGTCCATTTTCCTTCGCGATATATAATGCTTTATCCGCATTTTCAAGTAATTGCACTTCCGAACTTTCTGATTCTGGACACATAGTTGCAATACCGATACTCAATGTGACATCTTTTGCCGCTTTAGAATAAGCATGCTCAATACCTAAACCTTCAACAGCAGTAATGATCTTGCTGGCAAGGCGAATTGCCCCCTCTTCGTCGGTGCTAGGCAAAATAACTGCAAATTCTTCGCCACCATAACGCGCGACTAAATCAGCACCACGATGAACTTGGTCATTCATCACTTGCGCTATTTTAGCCAGTACAACATCCCCCATTGGATGACCATAATTATCATTGTACAACTTGAAACAATCAACATCACAGAACAGTAAAGACATTTTTTTTACTTCATTATGATGAGTCAACCAATAATGCGTTAATTTATTATCAAAGGTACGTCGATTTGCCACTTTAGTCAGTGCATCCGTTGAACTCAGTTCATCAAATTTTTCAATTGCTTGCTCAAGATCATGCTCAATACGCTTACGTTCAGTTAAGTCTCGATAAATAATTAAAATACCACTTTCACCATTCATATTATTTATATAGCGCTGCTTACATATTTCATACCAACGTGAATCTTGATCTGATAGATGCAACAACTCTTCATAGCGAACAGATTTACCATCCAGTAATAATTGATTTTCTTGCTCTAGTAACCAGGTTTTCTTATCGATACTAATCAAATTTTTTCTATCCATACCAATCAAATCGGCATGTTTAACACCAACAACTTCACAATACCCTTCGTTCGCCCCCACAAATTTTCCATTTTCATTCATAAAAGCAACAGGATCTGGCGTCGCATTAATGACTGAGTTTAATAAACTATTATTACGGCTAAGTTCTGCTTCTATACGTAAGTGTTCACCGTTCTCATTAAGTAGTCGCTCATTCAGTTCCATCACTTCTGTGAGATCATGAGATACAGTTAAGATAGCAACAACTTTTTCGTGCTCGTCATATAAAGGATATTTAATGGTTTGTAATAACATATTATCATCATCGGCAGTCCTCCACTCTTCATATTCTTGAACTTCTCCCGTGAGGACAGTTTTTTCATAAGTGTGAATTTGTTTCAGCTTGGAGGCGCTATAAAAATTATGTTCAAAATGGCCATTTACTTGCTCTACCGATTGCTCGAATTGAGCTGCCCATGATGGGGAACAATTAAGAATTAATCCATCTAAGGTTTTAATATGAATAAAAGCCGAATTGGATAGAAACAAGCTATTAATGATTTGCCCATCCATATCCCAAGGCGAAATAGCGGAAGAGTTCGTACCAATATGCTCAATCTGACACAACCAAGCCCGGCGACGTTGATAATTAATTTGTACTGCGCTAAAGCGTAACGTCTTTTTTAGCTGCTTAATATGGAAAACATCATTAGTGACCGTAGTCTCATCAACTCGATGGGATAAACGCTCGAAGCAACATTGTGCAATAATATTACTAGTATTATTCTCTTGATCGAAGATAGTCGCGATTGCAGAATTAGAATAAAGTATCGTGCCTTTTTTAATATCAAGAACAAGTGTTGGCGTTGCCGAAAAGGTCAATAATGATTGGTAAGTCGTGAGTTTTCGTAATAATGTTAAAATAACAAGGATAGTTATCAATAAGGCTATGACAACCAACCAAAACGTCATTCCGACTGACGTACTTGTTGAAAGTCCAGTAATATCCTGCCACCAACTGAATATTTCAGTTATAAAAAATTGATAATTTAAATCCATATTTCACCTAAGATCCATCTCACGCTGATGAACCATACAACACCAAAATCAGATCACTGTAAAGCAGTTCTAATTAAAATTACCACTATCGCCCACTTTTGTTTTTCATACTTTAGTACGAGGTAGCATAAACCTAATAAATCAGTGTATTACGTTTAAATATGACGACGAATACTCAGCAACAAGATTAACAACTATGAAAACAGAGATAAAAAATCACACAATGTCATATTGTCAAAATAAAAAACCATTTTTTAAATAATCATCAGTATTTTGGCCAGTTTATTATCCAATATCAAAACAAATGGACCATTTACATGAAAAGGTGATAAGTAGCTCAGAATACATTTTTAGATTGACCTAAGTATTAATTCTGGTAAATTTGGCAGGTTAGCCAATTTTCGGCTTTTGGAAACTTTAACGATTTATCTATTTTTTTATGTATTTTGTACTCATGAGTAGAAGCTCAATTGGGTGTACATAGTTTAGAATTTAGTGAATTGAATGCAAGGGAGAAGTGCAATGTCAGTCTATGACCCGTCGCTGGAAAAAGACAACTGTGGTTTTGGTTTAATTGCCCATCAAGAAGGTGAAGCTAGTCACAAGTTAGTTCGCGTCGCTATATCATCATTAGACCGTATGCAACATAGGGGCGGTATCGCGGCAGATGGAAAAACAGGAGATGGCTGTGGTTTGCTAATGCAAAAGCCTGACGGTTTTTTCCGTGCTATCGCGGTAGAAAATGATTGGAATCTAGGAAGTAACTACGCCGTTGGTATGATGTTCTTAAATCAAGATACGGATAAATCAGCAGCAGCAAAACAAATCATTAAAGAAGAGCTCGAACGCGAAACTCTGAATGTTGTTGGCTGGCGTGAAGTTCCTCTTGATACGAGCGTACTCGGTGAAATTGCAATGTCATCATTGCCACAAATTCAACAAATTTTTATCAATGCTCCTGCTGGTTGGGCGCCTAAAGATATCGAGCGTCGTTTATATTTAACTAAACGTCGTATCGAAAAACGCATTACAGATGATAGCGATTTCTATATTGCCAGCTTGTCAAACCTCGTCACGATCTACAAAGGTCTGTGTATGGCGGGTGATCTGCCGAAGTTCTTTTTAGACCTTGCCGATCTTCGTATGCAATCTGCAATTTGCTTATTCCACCAACGATTCTCAACAAATACATCGCCAAAATGGCCGTTAGCACAACCATTCCGCTTTATGGCTCATAATGGTGAAATTAACACGATCGAAGGTAACCGAGAATGGGCTCGCGCACGTAGTTATAAATTTAGCTCACCATTACTCCCTGATATGCACGACGCTGCTCCGTTTGTTAATACCAAAGGTTCAGACTCATCGTCAATGGATAACATGTTAGAACTCTTTTTAGCCGGTGGTATGGATATTTTCCGCGCTTTCCGTCTATTAGTGCCGCCAGCATGGCAGAATCATCCCAATATGGATGATGATCTACGTGCATTCTATGACTTCAACTCGATGCATATGGAACCTTGGGATGGCCCAGCAGGTATTGTACTAAGTGATGGTCGTTATGCTGCTTGTGGTCTCGACCGTAATGGCTTACGACCTGCACGTTATGTACGTACCACAGACGGGTTTATCACTGTCGCTTCTGAAGTCGGCATTTGGGATTACAGTGCAGATGAAGTAATCGAAAAAGGCCGTGTAGGTCCAGGCGAATTATTAGTTATCGATACTGAAACAGGTAAATTATGGACATCTTGGGACATTGACCAAGAATTAAAAGGCCGTAATCCTTATCGTGAATGGTTAACGAACAATTCAACGAAACTAACACCGTTTGAAGCATTACCAAAAGAAGCTATTGGGATGCGTACTTTTAATGACGAACAATTAACTACGTATCAAAAACAATTTGATTACAGTAGAGAAGAACTCGATCAAATTATTCGTGTGTTAGGTGAAAATGCGCAAGAAGCAACAGGCTCTATGGGGGATGATACCCCGATGGCAGTCCTTTCAACTAAAACGCGTTCGCTGTATGATTACTTCCGTCAAAAATTCGCGCAAGTAACCAACCCTCCAATCGACCCATTACGTGAAAACCATGTAATGTCATTGGCAACTTGCATCGGGCGTGAGCACAATGTATTTAATGAAACAGATGGTCATGCGCACCGCGTACTATTTGATTCTCCAGTACTACTATTCTCAGACTTTAAGCAAGTCACTGAATTAAGCGGCGAGCACTATAAAACCGCAAAAATTAACCTTTGCTTTAACGGTCAAGATGAAACTCTAGCACGTGCCGTAGCACGTGTTACTGCAGAAGCAATTGAACTTGCTGCTTCTGGTGCTGTGTTATTAGTACTAACTGACCGCACGTTAGCGAAAAATAATTTACCCATCCCTGCAGCAATGGCCGTTGGTGCCGTACAAACAGCATTAGTTGACGCTAATTTACGTTGTGATACCAATATTGTTGTAGAAACGGCAAGTGCCCGAGATCCGCATCACTTCGCCGTATTACTTGGTTTTGGTGCGACTGCGGTTTACCCTTATCTTGCTTATGAATCACTACGTAAACTTGTTGAAATAGAAACAATTCAGCAAGATATTGCTAAGACATTATTAAACTACCGTAATGGTATTAATAAAGGTCTGTACAAGATCATGTCGAAAATGGGTATCTCTACCATTGCCAGTTATCGTTGCTCACAACTGTTTGAAGCCGTAGGTTTAGCCGACGAAGTTATTGAGTTATGCTTTAAAGGCACAAGCAGCCGAATCAAAGGTGCTGACTTTAGCGATTTCCATATCGACCAGCAAAAACTAAGTAAATTAGCATGGACAAAACGTAAACCGACCTCACAAGGTGGTCTACTTAAATATGTTCATGGTGGTGAATACCATGCTTATAACCCTGATGTTGTCAGTACATTACAAACAGCAGTACAAAGCGGTAAATACGAAGACTACCTGCAGTATTCAACAGAAGTAAATGAGCGCCCTATTGCAACTTTACGTGATATGTTACAGCTGAAAAAATCAGATAATCCGGTTGCACTGGATGCTGTAGAGCATGAAGATAACTTGTTCAAACGTTTTGATACCGCGGCAATGTCAATCGGCGCATTAAGCCCTGAAGCACATGAAGCACTGGCGATTGCGATGAACACCTTAGGTGGTAACTCCAACTCGGGTGAAGGCGGTGAAGATCCACGTCGTTTTGGTACTTTAAAAGTATCTAAAATTAAACAAATCGCGTCAGGCCGCTTTGGCGTAACACCGCATTACTTAATGAATGCAGAAATCATTCAAATTAAAGTAGCGCAAGGTGCAAAACCAGGTGAAGGAGGCCAATTACCGGGACATAAAGTAACAACTGAAATTGCCAAACTACGTAATTCAGTCCCCGGTGTAACCCTTATTTCACCACCACCGCATCATGATATTTATTCAATTGAAGATTTATCACAGCTGATTTTTGATATTAAACAGATCAACCCATCTGCGTTAGTATCCGTTAAATTAGTATCTGAACCTGGAGTTGGCACGATTGCGACAGGTGTTGCAAAAGCGTATGCCGACTTAATCACCATTTCAGGTTATGACGGCGGTACAGCTGCAAGTCCGATTACCTCAGTTAAATATGCAGGTAGTCCTTGGGAACTTGGTTTAGCAGAAACACAACAAGCATTAGTTGAAAATGGCTTACGTCATCGTATCCGCTTACAAGTCGATGGTGGCCTAAAAACCGGTCTCGATGTTGTTAAAGGTGCGATTCTTGGTGCTGAAAGCTTTGGTTTTGGTACTGGACCAATGGTGGCCTTAGGTTGTAAATTCCTACGAATTTGTCACCTGAACAACTGTGCGACAGGTGTTGCAACACAAGACGACAAATTACGTCAGGATCACTTCCATGGTCTACCGGAAATGGTCATGAACTACTTCAAGTTTATTGCCCAAGAAACCCGTGAAATCATGGCATCACTTGGCGTAACCCAGTTAACGGATTTAATTGGTCGAACAGATTTATTAGTGCAACTAGACGGTCTCACTGATAAACAGCGTAAAATTGACTTATCTGGTATTACGTATAAACCACAGCCAAAAGAAGGTTTAGGTATATATTGCCAAGCAACCAACGAACCGTATGATAAAGCAGAACTTAACGAAGCTTTAATTGCGCATTACTTAGAATCAATCACTGAGAAATCAGGGTTATCAAGTAGCTTCCCGATTAAAAATACCGATCGTTCTGTTGGTGCCCGCCTGTCTGGTGAAATTGCGAAACAGCATGGTAACCAAGGTATGGCATCAGATCCAATCACAGTTAACTTTACAGGTACTGCTGGTCAAAGTTTTGGTGTATGGAACGCTGGCGGCTTAAATCTTAATCTGATAGGCGATGCCAACGATTATGTAGGTAAAGGCATGACAGGTGGCCGTATTGTTATCCGCCCAGAACCCGGTTCAGCATTTAAAACACACGAAGCAGTTATAGCAGGTAATACTTGTCTATATGGTGCATCGGGTGGCGAATTATACGCAGCTGGCTTAGCTGGTGAACGTTTCGCTGTGCGTAACTCTGGTGCAAATGCCGTAATCGAAGGTATTGGTGACAACGGTTGTGAATACATGACAGGTGGTATTGTGACAGTCCTCGGTGATACAGGTGTTAACTTTGGTGCTGGTATGACAGGTGGTTTTGCTTATATTTATGACCTAAGTGGTCAATTAGCAAGTAAACTTAACAATGAACTAGTGGAACAACATGCAGTAACGGATTACCCAATGCACGTTGAACACCTTCGCGGTATTATCATTGAACACCTTGCACAGACATGCAGTCAGCATGCGCAAGATCTGCTTAATGAATTCGATACAGTGATGAACAAATTTTTTATTATCAAGCCTAAATCAGCTGATATGAACGCATTACTTGGCCACAAATCACGCTCTGCCGCAGAGCTACGTGTCCAGGCTCAATAGGAGGGATCATGAGTAATAATGTATTTCAATTTGTCGATGTACAACGCATTGATCCAGATAAAAAAGCGTTAAAGATCCGTAAAGTGGACTTTATAGAAATTTACAAACCGTTTACGGCTAACCAAGCGAAAATGCAAGCAGGTCGTTGCTTAGAATGTGGTAATCCGTACTGTGAGTGGAAATGCCCAGTACATAACTACATTCCAAACTGGCTAAAACTGGTTGAAGAAGGCCGTATTATTGAAGCGGCTGAGCTTTGTCATGAAACCAACAGCTTACCTGAAGTTTGTGGTCGAGTTTGCCCACAAGATCGTTTATGCGAAGGTTCTTGTACGCTAAATACAGATTTTGGTGCGGTTACTATTGGTAATGTTGAAAAATACATTACCGACGAAGCCTTTAAAATGGGCTGGCGTCCAGACATGTCTAAGGTGGTTCGCAATGATAAAAAAGTGGCGATTATCGGTGCCGGTCCAGCAGGTCTTGCTACTGCCGATATCTTAGTGCGTAATGGTGTAACCCCTGTCGTTTATGACCGAAACCCAGAAATCGGTGGTCTATTAACGTTTGGTATTCCAGCCTTTAAGCTTGATAAAAGCGTAATGACTCACCGCCGTGAAGTTTTCACAGAAATGGGGATCGAATTTTGCCTTAACACTGAAATTGGTAAAGATATTCAATTCAGTGAATTAGTGGCAGAGTACGATGCTGTATTTGTTGGTGTTGGTACGTATAAATACATCAATGGTGGTTTTGACAACGGGACTGCACAAGGTGTTTATGACGCCCTACCTTACCTGATTGCCAACACGAATAATGAACTCGGTTTTGAAAAAAGTGCTGATGAATTTATCAATTTAAAAGGCAAAACGGTCGTTGTTCTAGGTGGTGGTGATACTGCGATGGACTGCGTACGTACTGCGGTTCGTCAAGGTGCTAAAGACGTTTATTGTGCTTATCGTCGAGACGAAATAAGCATGCCAGGTTCTAAGCGCGAAGTTAAAAATGCCAAAGAAGAAGGTGTCAAATTCTTATGGAATTTACAACCACTTGATATTGAAGTGGCAGGTGATAAAGCCATAGGCGTTAAAATGGTGAAAACTCGCTTAGGTAATCCAGATGAGAAAGGTCGTCGTCGTGCCGAACAAGTGATTGGTTCTGAGCACGTACTGAAAGCCGATGCGGTTATTCAAGCATTTGGTTTCCAGCCAGACCCGGCACAATGGTTATTGGATGAAGGTGTTACAACAAATAGCTGGAACGGCATTATTGCACCAGCAGAAAGTGACTTCCCATTCCAAACAGCAAATCCTAAAATTTTTGCTGGCGGTGATGCTGTTCGAGGCTCTGACCTTGTGGTAACCGCAATTGATGAAGGCCGACGTGCAGCCGAGGCAATACTCGACTACCTAGAGGTCTAAAGATTAAAAGGTTTAGACGTTTAAGCCGCTCATCGTTAAAATTACACATCTAATTAAAAACGCTAGCATTAATAATGCTAGCGTTTTTTTATTCTTTATTTTAAGCTAAAAAAAACGATAATATATTTAATTATCAACTGATTTTTTGTATTATATCCGTCAATTTAAAGGCATCAATGGCTTAATACTTGGTAATAATGAATTCGCTTAACACCCTCACAACAACGAAACTAAAGTGGATTACACTCAGAATCACTTTCTCTTTTTTAAGTATGCTAATTAGCGTACCAAGTTTTGCTGCGCAAGAGATAATCTTAGGCGATTATATTAAAACCGAATTACCGACCCCAGCTACCGAGCCTACAAGCGCTGATACCAATATCGCCATAAATACTGACGCAGTTACCACCACAGAAAACAGTCAAGAAATCATCCTCTCGGATAGCTTAGGTATAGATGAAGACTGGGTCTGGTTAAAATCGGGAGAATTTTTAATTGGAAAGATCGAAGATCTCTATGATGAAAAACTGGCTTTTGATAGCGATGACCTCGGTGATTTAAAAATTAAATGGAAAGACATTAGCCGTATTAATAGCCGCCAATTATTTACCATTCTAACCGTTAATGGGAAGGTTATCACAGGTACGATTGCACTTGAAAATGGTATAATGACGGTCAGTAACAACCGCCAGCATAAAGTTAATCAAAAAGATCTTATGACCCTGATCGCCGGCCCCGAAACGGGTACCAATATCTGGAAAGGCAAGGTAACCTTTGGAGCAAACCTAAGCTCGGGTAATACCAATAAACTCGAATATAATACTAATGCTGAACTTTCTCGTCACACCACAACATCACGAATTAAAACCTCATATACCGCAATTATTGGCGAGACTAATAACGTTCAAACCGATGAGAACCATCGTTTCGTCATGACCTACGATGTTTATAGTGATAAAGATCTGTTTTTCCGACCAATTGATTTAAACTTATATCGCGATCCGCTACAAAATGTAAACAATCGGATCAATCTCGGTATGGGTATTGGTTATCAATTTATTGACGACGGTGACCAAGAGTTGGAAATGCACTTAGGTCCCTCTTATTTATATACGAAATATGAATATACTGACGCAGAACTCAATAAAAGTGATTCCAGTCTCGCTGTATCCTTCAGTCTCGATTATGAACGTGAAATACATGACAAGATTGATTTTGAATTAAGTTATAAATTGACGGCTACAGAATCTGATCTTGGTGGATACCTACAATATACGAAATTAAACTTTGATATTGAGCTCACAGATATACTGGATTTCGAAATTACATTTTTCTGGGACCGTATCAATAATCCCCTACCCGATATTGATAGTTCTCCATTAGAAAAAAATGACTTTCGACTTGCGTTTGGTTTAGGTGTTTCTTTTAATTAATACCTTGACGACCAATTCATACAACAACGAAACTGTGCTAGCATGACATTTTTTGAGATAGATTAGAGACAACGATGAAAATTGGTATTATTGGTGCAATGGAACAGGAAGTTGAGATCCTGCGCGAGCAACTAGAGAACGTAACAACATTTACTCAAGCTGGCTGTGAATACTACAGTGGGTCACTTGCAGGTCATGATGTAATTTTAAGTAAATCAGGTATTGGTAAAGTTGCTGCAGCCGTAGCGACGACACTACTACTTGAGCATTACAAACCTGATTACATCATCAATACTGGTTCAGCTGGCGGTTACGATAAAGCGCTTAAAGTTGGCGATGTTGTGATTTCAAGTGAAGTTCGTCACCACGATGTTGACTTAACTGTTTTTGGCTACGAAATGGGTCAATGTGCACAAAAACCTGCTGCCTATATCCCAGATCCTCGTCTTGTTGAAGCCGCTAAAAAAGCGATTTCAGTAGACAGTGAAATTAAAACTATCGAAGGTTTAATTTGTACTGGCGATAGCTTCATGGCTGATCCGAAAAAAGTAGAAGAGGCACGTAATAACTTCCCTACAATGGCGGCAGTAGAAATGGAAGCAGCAGCAATTGCACAAACATGTCACCAGTTTGACGTACCTTTTGTTGTGATTCGTTCATTATCAGATATCGCGGGTAAAGAATCACCAACATCATTTGAAGAATACCTGGTTGTTGCCGCGAAGAACTCATCAGCAATGGTAGTAAACATGTTAAACGAGTTAAAATAACATGAATTTGGCCATGGATTGGACCAGCATGCAGTCAGTATTTATATTGCTGACTGCAGTCGTCATCGCACGCTTACCGCTCTGCCCACCTCACTTTCACCCTACGCAACTTTTAAACCTATTCTTTAGCGCCGTTGCGGGTAAAGTAAATAATGCACAACGCAGCCACCAGCAACAATATATTGCAGGTAACCTTGCGCTCATCATCATGCTTGGGTTTATCTTAATTATCGCCGCCGTCATTCAATTTATTATGATTGAGCCCATCTTATTTGAATTCGTATTATTACTGTGTTTATTGCAATGGGAAAAAATAAACTTACCTGAAGTTAATTTAGGTAACCTCGAAAAGCAAACTATCATAAGCCAAATACAACCTCGGACATTACGCGATTTAGACCAGTTATCCTTACTCGGTTTACATAAAGCGAGTATTGAAAATCTATGTCTACGTAATAGCTATCAGTGGTTTGCCGTTATATTTTGGTATGTCAGTGTTGGTATTTGGGCCGCGATTATTTATCGTGTAATTCAGCTAATGGCATATAACTGGAATAGTAAACTAACCGTTAATCGTCATTTTGGTCGCCCTGCAGCATCTTTACAGCTCTTATTAACCGCCCCCACCCATATCATACTCGGATGCACATTACGCAGCTTACAACGCGCGACAAGTCCGTTAGCAAATTTAAACAAACAGGCAAAGAAATGGCATCACTTTAGCAGCGGTTTTTTATTATCAAGTTTTGCCTATAGTCTCGCCATTCAATTAGGCGGACCACGAAAATACCAAGGGTCGATGCACCGCTTTAGTCAACTTGGCCATGCTCAGCCTGCACAACGCGATGATATCAATCGAGCACAACAAAAACTGACGTTGGCCTTATTAGTCTGGTTATCTTTTATTACCGCCATCTCCCTGCTTATTTCGATTAGATAGACTGACAATATTCACTTTTCAACATCATGAGTACTTATGTTTTTTTATGCACGCTTCCTTACATTCGTTATCATCCCACTTTTCACATTTGCATTACCGGTTCAAGCATTACCTTTACCAGTACAAGAAAAGTACCCACAGCGTATCGTATCGCTCTCACCGCATATCACAGAACTGATTTTTGCTGCTGGTGCTGGTGAACGACTAATCGGAGTCAGTGCTTACTCAGATTATCCTGAACAAGCAAAAACATTACCGATTGTCGCCAGTTCACAACAAATAAATATCGAAACGATACTCGCGCTTGATCCCGATCTGATTATTTACTGGCAACAAGGTAATTCGACGGCCGATATCAACCAGCTCAAAAAATTTGGTATCCCTGTTTATGCGTCAAAGACAGGTGGATTAGCCGATGTCGCAATACAAATACAAAAACTTGGCGAAATCTTTGGTACACAAGCGATTGCTAATCCAGCCAGTGATAAATACCGTAAAGCCTTAGCGCGGCTACGTGAAAATTATAAAAACAATCCCAAACAAAATCTGTTTTATCAAGTGTGGGCAACGCCATTAATGACCGTCGCCAGAGATCCTTGGTTACAAGAACAATTCGCCCTATGTGGATTTAATAATGTATTCAGTGACAGTCCCGTTCCCTACCCAGTGATTAACGTTGAGCAAGTACTCGTGAAGCAACCAGCAGTAATCATCGCAGGTACAGTCAACGACAGTGAATTACAGCAGTGGCAAACTTGGCAAAGTATCCCTGCGGTTAAAAATGGTAATATATTTAAAATTAACCCTGACGTATCTCACCGTTTTTCTCCTCGCGTACTAACAGGAATAAAAACACTCTGTGATATAGCCCTTAAAGCGAAAAAACACACCAAATCAATGTGATTTATTTTATGTTCAGATAACAAGTACAAATATTGCCATAATTCAAACAGCTAACTACAGTTAACAATACCTACTTTGGTATTGTTACTATTTTAGTTTTATTGATGGCAATCACTTATGGCACTGTTTACAACATTATTAATCGCACCATATCGCCTAATCACAAGCAACAGTAACTGATGAATGCGTGGGCCTGGTTATATCGTTGCTATGATATTCTCTGGCGTAAACGTATTTATTTGCTGATTCCTGTATTAACGATGCCGCTGATTGGCTATCAAGTTGGCCGCAGTATTCCAGAAAGCTATCACTCTCATACCACGATTCTACTGCAAGAACGCAACCTACTAAATCCATTCTTAGCCGAATTATCTTTGCCCCTTAATATTCAGTCTCGCTTTAAAACCATTAATATTCTCGCTAAACGTAACCCCGTATTATTAGAGGTTGCAAAACAAGTTGGGTTAATTCAATCAAGTCATTCAAAGGAGCAACGACAAAACATAGTTGAGCAAATAAAATCTTCATTAACACTATCGCTCACGGGGACAGACTTAGTTACCATTGAAATGGTATGGCCAGATCCGAAACAATTAAGCATAATACTCGATGCGGTCAGTAATCAATTTATTTTACGATTAACTAAGCCCAACCAAGATGTCGCATTAAACAGTAAAATTTTTCTTGCTGAGCAACTAGAGCAACAACATGAAGTATTATTACAAGCTGAAAAAGCCCTTTTTGGCTATAAATTTAAACATGCAGGCATCATTCCTGAGTTATATGAAGCCAGAGAATCGACACAGATTAACATCACAAACCGTATAAAAGATAAAGAGCAAGCATTAGCCTTGCTGCAATCTAAATTAACGCTATTAACAAAGAAATTAATTCTAACAAACCCTGCAGCTCAGTTTATTGATAATAAAATTAGGCAGCTCGAAACATTAAAAATCCACCAGTTAGGGTATTACACAGAACAACACTCGCAAGTTAAGTCAACAAGCCTACAAATATCTCGCTTACAAGAGCAAAGACAAGAGTTACAATCAAAAATACAAAACCAGCAAGCGTTGAACTTACTGTTAAACCGTATTACACGACTTACACGTCAAGCCTTAACAACCCAAGTAACACCGTTATTGCTGAATGAACTCGATGATTATGAGCACTATAGAAACGCAATCATAAAAATACAATTAGAATTGAATACATTAAAAAAGCAGCATGAGTATTTCCAAAAAAATCAAAATAAATATTCGATGGTTGAGCAAGAGTTACTACAATTACAACGTCATTTCACGACAACAAACACGCTTTATCAGAATCTACTCACACGCTATGAAATGGTATCAATTAGTTATGATCTCAGCGAGTTCGAGTCAACGAATACAGTTAAAATAATTACCCCCCCTTTCATTCCCGAAAAAACGATAAATTTATCTCTACTCACTTATATATTACTGGGATTATTGCTCGGGATAATACAAGGGGTAGCAATTAGCTTAACCCTGTCAGCAACACAAGATACCTTATGGCATGAAAGTCAAATTACTCACGTGACGGGTTTAAAAATTATTGCACGTCTCCCTTTAATTTCACCATCATCGGGTCGATAAGTGATCTAAAAAATCGTTTTCCCTTATCTTGCAGTTATTCCAACCATGTTCAAATTAGAGAAAAAATCCATTTCAACTCTCAACTTGTCACCTTGTTAATTGATTTAATTGAACCTAAATTTAAACTAATCGTAACGATCAAGGTCACTATATTAACAATCATTAAAAATAAACAACTAAAAATGCATTATCAATAGTTGCATGTTGAGATTAATACGCTATATTAAAATTAGAAACCGAAACAGCCAACCACTTTATTGGTCAAACCGGTGTGATTCATCGTATTTGGCTTTTCAATGCCGGCGTGCTTGGTTATCTCACTCTAACTTAGGGTTAGCGCTTTAGAAAAACAGCATTCGAATAACAAAAAAGCTCACTACTAGTAGTGAGCTTTTTTGTGTTTGTAGAATAATACCAATAGCGATCATCTTTATCGCTATCGTAAACCGTTTAGTTAAAACACATCGCTGCTGATAACAATGCTTGCGTATAAGCTTGCTGCGGTTGATTGAAAATCGATTCCGTTTCACCTTCTTCAACAATCTTCCCCGCTTTCAATACTAATATACGATGACTTACAGCCCGTACCACACTTAAGTCATGGGTGATAAATATATAACTTAATTGATGCTGTCGCTGTAATTGACACAATAAATCTAAGATCTGTTTTTGCACAGTCCGATCTAATGCAGATGTAGGCTCATCTAAAATTAATATTTTTGGCTTAAGAACTAAGGCGCGTGCGATTGCAATACGTTGACGTTGTCCACCCGAAAATTGATGCGGGTAACGTGCTAAGGCGTCCAAAGGTAGCGCAACATCAATCAAGGCTTGTTTAACCGCTATTTCGATTTCAGCATCACTGTGTTTGCCCTGCACCTCTAAACCCTCACTGATAATCTGACGTACCGACATGCGTGGGCTTAAACTGCCAAACGGATCTTGAAAGACAATTTGTAATGACTGACGATAATCACGCATAGCAGTCAGGTTTAATCCTTGCAGATTAGTCCCATTAAAATAAATATCGCCTTCACTCTTAATCAACCTCAATAGACCACGTACCAAGGTGCTTTTACCCGAGCCACTCTCCCCCACAATACCAAGTGTTTCGCCTTCATTTAGCTGCAACGACACACCGTCAACGGCTTTAACATGATCATAAGTTCGCTGCCAAAGCCCTTTTTTCAATGGAAACCAAACTTTAAAATATTTTATCTGTAATAACGGTTTTGTAGATATTAACGTAGGCATGTCACGCTGTGGTTCAGCATCCAACAAAGTTTTGGTATAAGTGTGCTGAGGGGCTGAAAAAATACGTTCAACAGCACCCATCTCCACAATTCTCCCCTGTTTCATCACCGCCACATCATCGGCCAAATGTTTAACGATATTCAGATCATGGGTGATCATTAATATCGCCATTCCCAATTTAGCTTGTAATGATTTTAACAATTCCAAAATTTGTAATTGCACAGTAACATCGAGTGCGGTTGTTGGCTCATCTGCAATCAGTAAATCCGGTTCATTGGCTAACGCCATGGCAATCATCACACGTTGACGTTGGCCGCCTGATAATTCATGGGGATAAGAGCCTAATCGTTTTTTGGGTTCAGGTATCGCGACTAAATCAAGCAATTCAAGACAACGTAACTGCGCAGCTTTTTTATTGAATCCTTGATGCAAGAAGAGTATTTCTGATATCTGTTTTTCAATGGTATGCAGAGGATTAAGCGAAGTCATCGGTTCCTGGAAGATCATACTGGCCATATTACCACGTAGCGATTGTATCACAGCCCGGTCTTTACCTATGACTTCTTTACCCATCAACTTAATACTGCCCGCGGGATAGCTCACCGCAGGAAACGGTAATAACTGCAGAATAGATAATGCAGTCACAGATTTACCTGAACCACTTTCACCCACCAGCGCAAATGTTTTACCTTTCTCAATATTAAACGAGACGTGCTCAACGACTTGTTGTTGACCAAAACTAATCGATAAATCGTTGACTTCAAGTACCAGCGGTTTCGCTTCAGCGTTATTCATCACGCCCCCTTACGAGGATCAAACGCATCACGCGCCGCCTCTCCAATAAAGACTAATAACACCAAAATTACCGACATAGACACAAATGCAGTGATCCCCAACCAAGGTGCTTGTAAATTATTTTTACCTTGCTTAATTAACTCTCCTAACGAAGGAGACCCTACTTCTAAACCAAAACCAAGAAAATCTAACGAGGTTAATGTGGTTAATGCACCTGTGAAGATAAACGGCATAAAAGTCATCGTGGCCACCATGGCATTAGGCAGAATATGTTTAAACATAATCGCACGATGAGATTGCCCCAGCGCTTTAGCTGCAATAACATATTCGAGATGACGACCACGTAAGAATTCGGCACGAACTACATCCACCAATGCCATCCAGCTAAATAACAGCATAATACCCAACAACCACCAAAAATTAGGTTGCACTAAACTGGCTAAAATAATTAACAAGAACAGCATAGGCAAGCCTGACCAGATCTCGATAAAACGCTGGCCATAAAGATCGATACGACCACCAAAGTACCCTTGTGTCGCGCCCACGGCTACACCTATAATAGTGCTAAATATGGTCAGAGTAATCGCAAACAACACTGATATACGGAAGCCATAAATAAGGCGCGCTAATACATCGCGGCTTTGATCATCGGTGCCTAATAAATTTTGACTGTCCGGCGCAGATGGTGCTGGTACCGTTAAATTATAATTAAACGTATCATAGCTAAACGGGATCAAAGGCCACCACATTTCCCCTTGTTCTAAAATAATCTCTTGAATATATTCATCACGATAATCTGCGGGGATATCGAGTTCACCACCAAATTCTAACTCGCTATAATCATATAAAATAGGTAAGTAATAACTTTCGTTATAGCGTATTAATAACGGCTTATCATTCGCAATAATATCGGCACATAAGCTCAATAAAAATAATCCAGTGAACAACCATAACGACCAATAGCCGCGTTTATTATGCTTAAAAGTTTGCCAACGATTTAGATTCATCGGATTTTGTTTAATGCGATGCCACGTTGCGATCCAGCCCATTATGATTGCGCCTCAAAATTAATACGTGGGTCAATCAGCATATAAGTAACATCACTGATTAACTTAATAATCAGTCCCATTAGCGTAAAAATATACAAGGTACCAAACACCACCGGATAATCACGATTAATCACCGACTCAAAACCCAATAACCCAAGTCCATCTAACGAGAAAATAATTTCAATCATCAAAGAGCCTGTAAAAAAAATACTGATCAGCGCTGCCGGTAATCCAGCTATAACTAATAACATCGCATTGCGAAATACATGTCCGTATAACACCTGATTTTCGGTCAATCCTTTGGCTCTCGCCGTGACCACATATTGCTTATTAATTTCGTCTAAAAATGTATTTTTGGTCAGCAAGGTTAAGGTAGCAAAACTGCTGATCACTGAGGCCACAATAGGTAAGGTTAAATGCCAGAAATAATCTTTAATTTGCTCGAAGGTCGTTAATTCATCGAAGTTAGCAGAAGTGAGTCCCCGTAAGGGGAACCAATCAAAATAGCTGCCGCCCGCAAATACCACAATCAGTAATAACGCAAACAAAAAGTTAGGTATCGCGAAACCAATCACCACAGCACTCGAACTCCACACATCAAATGATGATCCGTGTGAGATGGCTTTCTTTATCCCCAAAGGTATCGAAATAAGATACACCAAGATCGTGGTCCACAAGCCTAACGAAATCGACACAGGTAACTTATCCAATACCAGATCAATAACAGAGCTGTCGCGAAAAAAACTATCGCCAAAATCAAATCGTAAATAACTTTTAAGCATCAACCAATAGCGTTCATACAAAGGCTTATCAAACCCATATAGTCGTTCTAACTCTTTTATATATTCAGGATCAATACCTTGTGCGCCACGATACTGGTTACCACTGTCATGATTTAAATTAACTTTCACTTCACCCTGACTATTACCATCAACGCGACTGGTTGCTGAGGATTCAATCCCTTGTAATTTAGCTAAAGACTGCTCAACAGGCCCGCCCGGCGCTGCTTGGATGATAATAAAATTAAGAGTGATAATACCCAACAGTGTCGGGATCATTAACAAACAACGACGCAGTATATAACTCCACATTTACCTAATTTCCTTTACTGCTAACGCTGTCTTTTTGCCACCAGCTATCAATGGCTAAACCATACTTAGGTAACTGTGTCGGACGCTGTATTTGCTGCCAATATGCCACGCGGTAACTGCTAATATGCCATTGTGGGATCACCAAGTTTTTCCACAGTAAAACCCGATCAAGTGCTTTCGTCGCCGTAATCAAGCTGTCACGGTCTGTGGCATTTATCACCTTAGCCACTAATGCATCGACAACCGGATCTTGTAAGCCTATACGGTTAAGCGTACCCGGCATATTGGCAAATTCACTGCCCCACATACTTAATTGTTCGTTACCTGGTGAGAGGCTTTGTGCTTGTATCAAGGTATAGACATCAAAATTAAAATTATTCAATCTGTTCAGATACTGCGACACATCAACAATACGAATCTCAGAGGCGACACCGATACGTTGTAAATTTTTACGAAATGGCTGAATAATACGTTCAAATGATGGGCTATAAACCAAAAACTCCAAACTTAATTGTTTACCGCTAGCATCCACCATTTTACCTGATTTCAACGTCCAGCCAGCTTGCTTTAACAAGCGAATCGCTTGACGCTGTTGCTTGCGTACACGACCATCGCCTTTGGTTTTATCCAATGTATACACTTGGGTAAATAACTCTGCAGGTAATTGTGCTTTAAAAGGCGTCAGCAGTGCCAACTCGTCCCCTTCAGGGATCCCCCTTGCCGCGAGTTCTGAATTACTAAAGAAACTGTCCGAGCGCTTATACGCACCGTAAAATAACGTTCTATTCGTCCATTCAAAATCAAACATTAAGCCTAATGCTTTACGTACATTAGGATCTTTAAATTTGTCTTTACGTAAATTAAACCAAAATGCCTGCATACCTTGTGGATTATGATGTTGGATCTCTTCCTTGATAATGTTACCAGAAGTAAATTGCTTACCTTGATAACCCGTAGCCCACTGTTTAGAGATATTCTCAGCTCTAAAATCAACATCTCCGGCTTTAAATGCTTCAAAAGCAATGCTGCCATCTTTGTAATAATCAAAAATAATATGTTTAAAATTATAGCGGCCACGATTTACGGGTAAGTCTTTCGCCCAATAATTATCATTACGTAGATATTCAATACTACGACCCGCATCAAATGCCTTCATCGTATAAGGCCCAGAACCGAGTGGTACATTAAATGTCGCTTTCGCAAAATCTTTACCTTGCCAGTCTTTCTCAGAAAATACCGGTAACTGCGCTAATATTAAAGCCAACTCTTTATTCTTGTTGTCTTTTAAATTAAATTTAATAACGTATTTACTTTCGATTTCAACACTGGTTACGTCTTTGTATTGCGCGCGTAATTGCGGTACACCTTTCTCTATCAATACATCAAAGGTAAACTTCACATCTGCTGCGGTTAACTCAGACCCATCAGAAAACCGAGCCTTGGGATTTAAATGAAAACGAACCCAACTGCGATCTTCTGGCACTTCGATGTATTCAGCCACCAGACTATATAAAGTAAATGCTTCATCGCTGCTTTGCTGCATCAAGGTATCAAATAAATATCCGGTACCACTCCCTGAGACGCCTTTAACGATATAACCATTAAAGTTATCAAAACTGCCCATAGCAGCACGTCGTAGCGTGCCTTCGCGCGGCGCCGTTAAGTTAACATAATCGAAATGGGTAAAATTTTTACCATAAGCAGGCTCGCCATGCATTGCAATTGCAGAACGTAGAGAAGCGGTCATAACAGCGGTGTTCGCGATAGCGGCTTGGCTAGAGAGTAAAGACGTAAGAAATAGTAATACAACACTAAGCGATTGATTCATGGCGAGGTCCCTTTGCCCGATAAAAGTACTCATTCAATTTACTTACTAAAATAATAGCATTTAACTGTAATTAACAAGGATATAGATGCTATAGAGACAAAAATGTTCACCTTACATCCATATTTATTCCATTAGGGTTATAACCTACACGTTGTAAACGACACCGAGCTATCCTTGCTGACGTCGAACATAAAGCGCAAGGTTTTCACCGGTGAGTGGCTTACTTGCATAAAAACCTTGGTAAAAACTGCATTGCTGGCGTTGTAAAAATTCAAGCTGCTGGCGACTTTCAACCCCTTCAGCGGTCACATTAAAGCCCATATGTTTTGCCATCGCCAATACGGCTTCCACAATCGCCATGTCGGACACGTTATAAGGTATCCCTTGAATAAATGAGCGATCAATTTTTAGCTCATTCGCTGGCAAGCGTTTTAAGTAACTTAACGACGAATAACCCACACCAAAATCATCCACAGCAAAGCTCACTCCGATGTTTTTTAAGTCAGTTATTTTACGGATAGCGTCTTCTGCATGCTCAATAACCACAGATTCGGTGATCTCTAAATTAAGTTGCATCGGATCCATACCAGTCTCATCCAATACCATCAATACCGAATCAACAAAGTTATGATCATGAAATTGTCGGGTACTCACATTGACGGATAATTGCGGTACATTAACGCCCTGCGACTGCCATTCGACAAATTGACGACATGCAGCCTGTAATACCCATATACCGATTTCAATAATAAGATCGGTTTCTTCGGCAATCGGAATAAATTCAGCTGGAGAGATTTGTTGTTTACCGTCTAAATGCCAACGCACTAACGCTTCAACACCAATAATCTCGCCACTTTGCACCATATGTTGCGGTTGGTAATGCAAAAATAATTCATTCTTAGCAATCGCACTTTTCAGGCAATTATAAATATGCAGACGCTTATCTGCTTTACGCTGCATTTTAACATCAAAGAAAGAGACTTTTTTGCGACCATTTGATTTGGCTTGATACATTGCCGTATCCGCTTGTTTTAACAAATCAGCCGTTTCTTGGTCTTTACTTGGAAATAACGTCACACCGATACTGGCACCGATATGCAAAGCTTGCCCCTTATATAAATAAGGCTGGGAAATACGCTCGATTAATTGTTCTGCGAATAAATTGGCATGTTGCTCCGCATGCATTGGATTTTCAGATAAATCAGGTAACAAAATGACAAATTCATCTCCTCCTAAGCGAGAAATTAAATCTTGATCACCTTGTATTTCTCTTAATCGCTGAGCAACTTCGACTAATATTCCATCACCTACGGCATGACCTAGTGAATCATTAATGGCTTTAAAATTATCAAGATCAATGAATAATAACGCACCAATGACCTGATTATTGATTGCAGCTTCATAATGCGTATCAATTTTTTGATTAAGTAAGCGACGATTGGCTAACCCTGTTAACGCATCAAAAAAAGCCAAACTGTGGAATTGTTGTTGCGATTTACTCGCCGTCTCTACCGATAATGCACACCGTAATTCGTTATCCATTAACCGTAAATTACGTTGGACTAAGGTTGCAATAGATTGACAAAAAGAGGAGATGAACATCGACGTACTATCGCATGCTTGCATACCATAGAAATTAATCGCACCAATTAATTTATCGCCTTTAAACAAGGGAGATATCAGATTTACAACACTTGATTTACCATTGATATCAACATGTTGAATGGTATTAAAGCCGGAGTTAAGCTGTGTAACATCTTCGATACTAAACTCTATATCAAGATCGAGTATTGATATATGCCATGGTAATAATGGCATCACGCCAGAAAAATCTTCCGTAAATAAATGGATCTTTACATCGGTAATATCTAAGGTTTTTTTAGTTTTATTGACAAGGTTATCGACAAATAAAATAAATTCATCGTGACCACTCCAGTCTATGACACTTAACTGTAATAGCACGTGGTCAAGATGTGTAGCATCTGCAACAAGCTCATCACGTAAAGTCGTCATATTACATTTATTAATCATATTATAGGTATCAGCAATTATTTAATTTTATTGTCAACATAACTAAGCATAATGCCTAAGCATGACATAGAAGACAACGAATTTAACATAAATGCTTATAAATGTTTAATGCGTCACACTTTTAATCGCTTTCAAAAACTAAATTATTAAATGTGATCTAGATCACTTTATTTAAACCTAAAAGTCGTATTCTGAAGTTGAACCAATTAAGGGTATTACACAAGGAGATGTCTATGACATTTGAAATAACCAGTAAAGAAATTAAAGTTACGGCTCCTATGCACGAAAAACTTGCGATGAAATATGCGAAGTTAGAGCGCTTCAATATTCCAATGATTAATCCGCACGTAACAATAACGAAAGACAAAAATAACGTTAAAAAAATTGAGGCTAGCATTCACCTTCCTCAAGGCCAATTACTCGCAGTTTCTGAAGGAGAAGATCTTTACGCTGCAATTACGATTTTAGGCCAAAAGCTAGAGCGTCAATTAAATAAATATAGCGAAAAACACTCAGCGCATAAAAGCGGTAAAGAACAGTGTCGCGCAGGTGTAATAAGCGGTGAAGAACTCCCCGTAGAAAAGATTTCTGACGAAGAGTTAGAGCTCGCAGAGTATTAACAAAAAGACTAAAATCTCCTGATTCTCTATTTATTAGAGGAACAACGAATAAGCGCAGCATAGGACTGCGCTTTTTTATTTCTGCAGTTTGTCCCAGACACCTTGACTTTGCCTCGCTAGATAAATAAATTAAACAATCAATTATAAATAAATGTGCACCATTAGGCATATATACCCACATAACCTTATAGAGTACGCACAAGGATCCTATTTCATGGCAGACCTCAACGATATTAGAACTCGCATTACCACGCTGGATAATAATTTATTAAAATTATTATCCGAACGCAGAGAATTAGCCATCGAAGTGGCAAAGAGCAAGCAATCGACGAGTAAACCAGTACGCGATCAAGATCGTGAACAGCAACTACTAGTGCGTTTAATTAATCAAGGTCGTACACTTGGCCTAGATAGCAATTACATTATGAACATTTACCACACGGTTCTTGAAGACTCAGTGCTATTACAACAAGCCTTTTTACAACAAATCAAAAACCCGAATGCTGCAATTTCAGTCGCTCGTGTTGCTTTCTTAGGTGATAAAGGCTCTTACTCGAATCTTGCTTGTAAAAAATACTTTGCACGTCAAGACGACCGTTTAGTTGAATTAGGTTTTCCGACATTCCAACAAATCATCACAGCTGTAGAAAAAGGCCAAGCTGACTACGGTATGCTACCAATTGAGAATACCTCATCTGGTAGCATCAATGATGTTTACGACCTATTACAACACACCAGTTTATCGATTGTGGGTGAGTTAACACAGCCTATTGAGCACAGTTTAATCACCACCTGTGACACTGATTTATCAAAAATTGAAACTATCTATGCGCACCCACAACCGTTTGCACAATGTTCATTGTTCTTAAGTGCACATCCACACATTAAAATTGAGTTTGTGGATAGTTCATCAGCAGCAATGGCTAAAGTAAAAGAATTAGACAGTGATAAAGTCGCGGCAATTGGTAGTATTACTGGCGGTGAGCTATACGGTCTGAAGCCAATTCGTACCGGTTTGGCAAATCAAACTGAAAACTACAGCCGCTTTATTGTTGTGGCTCGTAAACCGGTTGATGTGGCTGTACAAATACCAGCAAAAACCACCTTCACAATGTCAACAGGCCAACAAGCGGGTTGCTTAGTTGAAGCATTATTAGTATTACGTGAACAAGGCGTCAATATGACAAAATTAGAATCTCGCCCTATTCAAGGTAACCCTTGGGAAGAAATGTTCTATATTGATGTCGCTGCTAATTTACAATCAGACAAAATGCAAAATGTGATTAAACAACTCACGCGTATTACCAACCAACTAAAAGTATTAGGTTGTTACCCAAGTGAAGACGTGGCTGCAACTGATGTACCTGAAGATCAACTATAATTTTATAAGCCTACGATTGTAGTTTAAACACATTAAACAACACATAAAAAAAGAGCATCTTCGAGATGCTCTTTTTATTTTTCTTTAAAGGATTAATCAAACAATCGCGTCATTATCTACCCAAAGAACTGGCGGTTATCATTTGCTTGTAACAATAGATTGCGACTTTCTTGCAAGAATTGTGTTGAATAATCACCAAACCAATCTGACACCATTTCGAACGAACGGATGAAACCCTCTTTATCATTACGCTCTAACATCTCAGCGGCTTGCATGAAACGTTCTGCATAACGTCGGATCATCGCCACATTATTATCTGACGCTAAAATAATGTCTGCATATAGCGTTGGGTCCTGTGCAAACAAACGTCCTACCATGGCTAATTCTAAACGATAAATAGGCGAACTCAGGTCCAATAATTGCTGTAGGTCTGGATTCTCTTCCGCCAAATGCGCGCCATATACAAACGTTGTAAAGTGACGCAAGGCTTGGATCAAAGTCATCGCGTCATCATGTTGCTTGGCATCTACATCATAAATACGCGCGCCCCAAATCTGCATTTGATCTAACAACCATTGGTATTGATCTTTACCACGACCATCACAACACACAATAACTTGTTTCGCCAAATTACCAACATCGGGACCAAACATCGGATGTAAGCCGACAACAGGACCTTGGTGAGCATTAAGCATCGCTTGCAACGGTTTATTCTTGATACTGGTAATATCAGCCAATACGCAATCTGTTGGTAAACGGCCTAATTTCGCGATAATGGTTTCTGTTAGATTAATGGGTACCGAGACAACAACAAGCCCCGCATTGGTAAATAAAGCGTCCGCCTTATCCCAATCCCCCTGCTCAAGAATATCAACCTGATAACCAGACAGTCGGAACATACGCACAAACAGCATACCCAACTTACCAGCACCACCGATAACGACAATACGCCCCAAATCGGGTTTTACAGTTTTAAAACCAGAGTCTTTTTCAGATGCATACGACTCACGCATAACACGGCGTAATACATCTTCAATTAGATCACCTGGCACTCCTTTTTCTTCCGCTTCTTCACGTCTTTTTTCTAACATCGCGATTTCACGTTCAGGTACATAAATAGGTAAGCCATGCTCACTTTTAATTTCACCAACTTCAGCGACTAAAGCTAAGCGCTGTGCTAATAAGTCAACCAACTGCTGGTCAACATCATCTATTTTATCTCTTAATTTACCTAACGGATCCAGTTTCACAGACCATTCACCTCATAACGTCCTTGCCGTACTATTTACTTAGATATGTACAACTTACAGACTATGCTCTTTTAGCTAAACAGCCACTTAATTCAATTGCTGTTTCACGTAATAATGTATCAGTAGTATCCCAGTCGATACATGCATCAGTCACCGATACACCGTATGCCATATCCGCAATAGGTTGTTCTGACGATTGATTACCACCCTTTAAGTGACTTTCAATCATGACACCGATAATCGACTTATTACCTTCTTGGATTTGGTGAATCACGTTTTTCGCCACTAATGGCTGCAATTCATGGTTTTTATTTGAGTTAGCGTGGCTGCAATCAACCATCAAGCTTGGACGTAAACCAGCTTTGATAATGTCTTGCTCTGCTAATGAAACGGCAACTGAATCATAGTTTGGTTGCTTGCCACCACGTAAGATCACGTGACCATCAGGATTCCCCTGAGTTTGGAGTAACGCAACTTGACCGTCTTGATTAATACCCATAAAACGATGTGAATGTGACGCTGACTTCATCGCATTGATTGCTGTTGATAAGCTGCCATCTGTACCATTTTTAAAGCCTACAGGCATAGACAGACCAGATGCCATTTCACGGTGAGTTTGTGACTCTGTTGTACGTGCGCCAATCGCAGACCAAGCGAATAGTTCAGCAAGGTACTGTGGACTAATCGGATCAAGCGCCTCTGTTGCTGTTGGGATTTCCATTTCAGCAAGCGTAATTAATAATTTACGCGCATTGATTAAACCCGTTTCAACATCAAATGAACCATCCATATGCGGGTCATTAATTGCGCCTTTCCAACCAACTGTTGTACGCGGTTTTTCAAAGTACACACGCATAACGATATAAAGCTGGTCGCCTAATTCATCATGCAGTACTTTTAATTTGTGAGCATATTCTAATGCGGCTTTATCATCATGGATTGAGCAAGGACCACACACCACAAGCAAACGCTTATCTTTACCAGCGATAATATTAGCAATCGTTTCGCGTGCAGTCTGTATATACCCAAGGGCATGATTTGAAATAGGTAGTTTAACTTTTAATTCGGAAGGCGTCATCAATACTTGTTCAGAACAAATATGCACATTATTTAAGGTATCTTTTTCCATTACGTTGCTCATATATCCTATTTATTATATACAAATAACATACCGTAGCAAAATGTGATTGCAAGTAATATTTTGTACACAAAACGTGATGAAAGCCTACATACTTTCGAATGAAAGCTGTGCTAAGATACAATTCAGAAATTACCGCTATTTCATTAAAGCTAAGATTCCCAAGCAGTCAGGTTTGCAGCAGTCTAGTTTTATAGTATTGACATTATAATCAATATTACTGATAGTGACGTAAGCCCTTACACCAATCAATAATATAATTGTGGAAGTAAAATAATGAGTAACCAGTTAGAACAGCTAAGTAAATTAACCACTATTGTTGCAGATACAGGCGATGTGGACGCAATTAAATTATACAAGCCTCAAGATGCGACGACAAATCCATCACTTATCTTAAAAGCAGCTGCATTACCGGCTTATCAGCCATTAGTAGCACAAGCAATTGCTTATGCTAAAGAAAATGCAACGCCAGAAACACAAGTAGCGCTTGCATGTGACAAACTTGCAGTATTAATTGGTAAAGAGATTTTAACGACAATTCCTGGTCGTATCTCGACAGAAGTTGACGCGCGTCTTTCTTATGACACTGAAGCAAGTGTAAAACAAGCGTTACTACTGATCGAATTATATAAGGCGGTAGGTATTGAAAAAGAAAACATCTTAATCAAGTTGGCTTCGACTTGGGAAGGTATCCGCGCAGCAGAACAGCTTGAAGCAATGGGCATCAACTGTAACTTAACGTTGCTATTCTCTTTCGCGCAAGCGCAAGCATGTGCTGAAGCGGGCGTATTCCTAATTTCTCCTTTCGTTGGCCGTATCATGGATTGGCACAAAGCGAAAACAGGCGAAACATATGAAGGTGCTAACGATCCAGGTGTTATCTCGGTAAGCACTATTTACAACTACTACAAAGCATCGGGTTATAACACGGTTGTTATGGGTGCAAGTTTCCGTAACACAGGTGAAATCCTAGCACTTGCTGGTTGTGACCGTCTAACAATCGCACCACAGCTATTAGAAGAGCTACAAAACTCTTCAGAGCCTGTAGCGCAAGCTCTATTCTCAGAAGCTGAACAAGTAGCACCAAAAGCGAAACTAACTGAAGCAGCATTCCGTTGGGATCATAGCCAAGATCCAATGGCAGTTGAAAAACTAGCTGAAGGTATCCGCAACTTCGCTATTGACCAAAACAAACTAGAAGCGATGATTGCTGACTTATTCTAATTTGAATACAGCTTTTTAATTGCTAACAAAAACGGCCAACGTATTACTCAATAAAGAGCACTACGTTGGCCGTTTTTATTTAGTCAGTTTAAAAAGTAATTATACTTTTGGCCAAGCTAATGTCTCAGGCCGTGCATAAGCAACCAATGCTTCTTTACACTCAGCTGTCTCAAACTGCTCACCACTGAATTCGTCAGCGACAAAACTAAAATCTTCACCATCAAGGGTAAACTGCAAGCAATACGCGTGTAAGTAAGCACGATCGTACTTCCAAGCATCAGCACTTTGATATAGTGGGTCGCCACAGATAGGGCTACCTAGGCTGTTTAATGCTACACGTAACTGATGTGTTTTACCTGTGTGTGGTTTTAATACCACTAAACGCTTGCCATCACCGATGCTCTGCGTAAAAAACTGGGTAACAGCTGGACTAGTCAGTGTTTTTGTTAAACGCCACATGCTGCGACGAGAGCGTTCCATATCACCTTTCACTAAACCTTGTTTTTTCTTTGGCTTACTATCAATAATACCCAAGTAGTATTTTTGGATTTCATGCAGTTCAAATAACTTCGCTAATTTAGCAGCCGCTTCTGATGATTTAGCCAATAACAACAATCCCGATGTCACTTTATCTAGACGGTGTACTGGAAAAACTAATCTGCCAATATCCTTTCTGACGATAGAACAAATACCATCAACGCCGTCTTCATCATGAAAACCAATGCCCGCTGCTTTGTTGATAACCAAGAAATCGTTATTCTGAAATAAAATGCTATACATTAAAAAAACCGATGCTGAAAATGAGGCCGAAGTGTACCCTAAATAAGCAATATACCCAAGCTACTTCAAGATGCACAACCAGCAAACCGAATGAAAAGTATATTCAAAGCATCAAATAACTTGGGTATAAAAATCATATCCACCAGCAGCTATTGACGTTAAGATAAGTAATAGCGCTAGGATAAGTAACATTAATAAAAGAGGAACTTACTTGTGTCAGAGATCAAAGCTGAAATTGATATTTACTATTGCCGACAGTGTAACTGGATGTTGCGCTCTACCTGGCTTACACAAGAACTCCTACATACTTTTGGTGAAGAAATAAGTAAAATAAGCTTACACTCGGACACTGGCGGTCGCTTTGAGATCCGTTGCAACCAGCAACTGATTTGGGAACGTAAACAAGACGGCGGTTTCCCCGAAGCCAAAGTATTAAAACAACGAGTGCGTGACATTATCGCCCCTGAACGTGACCTCGGCCACAGTGACCGAACGGTATAGCCAATGAGAACACCATCAACAATCATCCCCCCACTAACTGAACTTGAATTAACAGGGCAAGTACAAAGTCATGTGATTGAACTACCGTCACAACCTAATCTTATACACCAGCAAGTATTAGCTGCATTTCAACAGTTACAAGCGCGGGCAAAACACGCCGGATTCAATCTCGATGTAGTATCGAGTTTTCGCTCTTTTGAACAACAACTGCGTATTTGGAATAATAAGTTTAATGGCCTTAGACCCATTCTGGATCATGACAGTCAGCCATTAGATCCAACTATACTTAGTGAAGAAGAAAAAGTATTCGCGATATTACGCTGGTCAATGCTACCCGGTGCAAGTCGCCATCATTGGGGGACTGAAATAGATGTGTGTGACTACAGCGCATTACCTCAGGGTTATCAGTTACAACTGATCCCACAAGAATATGACGAAGGTGGCTATTTAGCGTCGTTTTCTACTTGGTTAGATAAAAATATTGCCGACTGTGGTTTCTATCGCCCCTATCGACAAGATCTCGGCGGCGTATCACGCGAGCCTTGGCATTTAAGTTACTTACCCATCGCAGTAGAAGCACAAAAAGAATACACATTAGCACTCGCCATCGACACTATCCGAAATGCGGACATTCAAGGTAAAGTGGCGATTTTAACGAATATAGAACGTATTTATACCCAGTACATAAATAACGTTTCAGCACCTAATTAATATTAAATAACGCTCACATAATAGGAGGATTTATGGTTTGGCTCATTATTCTAGTGGCCTTAGGTTTTATTCTAGGGTCAATCATGGCATTAAAATACACCGCAAACATGAAAATGAAGATACCAGAGGAAATTGAACACCAATTTAACAAAAAATTACATCTTGATGCTGGTGAAAATGCCAAAGCATTAACTGATGACGACGAGCAGCAAGAATATAACAATGAATACCGTAACGAATACGATAAAAACCCAATGCCAGATGACGACAAGAAAGACACAGACAAATAACACGCAATAAAAAGGGCCTATATAATGATACATAGGCCCTTTTTTATTCAATGACTAATACGCAAGGTGTGTCATTCCGATTATTCAGCCGCTTTCTCGGCACGTAATACATCAGCTGCGTCTTTCAAACTAATGAATAATTGACTCATCACTTCTGCTGACAAAGGTTGTTTGTCTTCACCAAAGAAGGCAATTGAAGTATGGCCATTAATTTCACCAACTTGAATACGGTAATCATCTTCCGCTAATGTCACGCGCGTGAGCTTATTATCCACCCAATAATTATCCGTTTGTTCGTCAAAGCTCACTAGCATCGTCGCAGCCAGTTTATCTTCATCTTCAACTGTCATCCCGACTTTGTTTAATACCATAGGTAATAATTCCCAAGCATCATCAAACGGGATATTCAATGTAATAACAGGATGTTTCTGATCAACAAAATTAATTTTAAGATTCGACGCTTTTTGTTGTTCAGTCTCTTTGTTGTTACGTTCAATACGATCAATCTCGTAATAAATATTAAGTAAGTTTAACATTTGAACTGCAAAACGACGGCTATCGCCTTTGCTTAATTCATTATCAACCTTAGTACCTTCTAAACGTTCTTCATGGTCAATCAAGTCTACTTGCAGACCAACAGTACGCTTACTTGTCGCCGCTAATAACGTGAACTTATAACGCTGCTTTAATTCGTATTCTGATACTTCTCTAAATTCATCAAAGGTATCGTAGTTAATTAACCAATCCGTTTCTAGTGTATGATTCACGTCATCGAGTTTGGCAATAGCGACTTTTTTATCGGCTAAAAAGTTCGCTAACAATGTCCAGACCTGCGCAGAAATATCATCTTGTGAACTACGGCTATTAAACCAAACAGTGACATTTTCACTGCCTTCTTGAACACGTACTAAAGGTGACAACGCTAATATTTGCACCGGAGAACGCACATCAACAGCCCTACCCAGGGGATAGTCTTCAGTCCCCTCAGCTAATTCAGGCACATCAAAACGCTGTGTATACAAAGGCGCATCAAGTCCTTCTGCAATCACCAACTCTGGTTTGCCTGTTTGATTTAAATATTCAAATTCTTGATTTGCTTGACGTCTTGTATCTGTTCCTGAACAAGCACTGACTAAAATAGCACACGCTATAACGCTATAACGCTTCGCGGCAGTCAAGCGTTGACCTGTTGATGACATAGTCATAGTATTAATATTCCCTAATTCAAAAATTTATGCATCCACTGCAAGCGCGAGTGCCGCACTCACTTGAGCATGATATTGCTGATCTAATTCAATTAATGGTAACCGTAAATTAGCCGTTGTAGTCAAAGATAACTGTTTGCACGCCCATTTTACCGGGATTGGGTTAGCTTCAACAAATAAATCTTGGTGTAAGCGCATTAATTTATTATTAATGTTAGTCGCTTCTGTACGCTGTCCCGCTAATGCAAATGCACACATACGGCTCATGGCACCAGCAGCCACATTACTGGTAACAGAAATAACCCCGTTACCGCCTTGCAACATAAATTCACAACCCGTTTCATCATCACCACTATATAGTAAAAAATCATCTGGTAGGAAAGGTTTAAGCTGAGTCAAACGCGTTAAATCACCGGTAGCATCTTTGATACCTATAATAGCATTAAGTTCCGCTAATCTAACCACGATCTCATCGCTAATGTCACAACCTGTACGACTCGGTACATTATACAAAATCTGAGGTAAATCACAGGCTTCAGTTATCGCTTTATAATGTTGGTATAAGCCTTCTTGAGTTGGCTTATTATAATAAGGCGTGACACAAAGTCCGGCGGTTACGCCTAGTTTGTGTAATTCTTGGCTTAACGTAATGGCATTACGGGTACTGTTTGAGCCTGTACCGGCAATAATAGCGATACGACCTTGCGCCATGTCCAGCACTTGTTTCACGACAGAAAGGTGTTCATCTTGGGAAAATGTGCACGACTCACCAGTGGTACCTAACACAGCAAGCGCTGCAGTATGACTCTGGATATGATATTCAACTAAACCTTGTAAAGAGCAAAGATCGACGTCTCCGTTGTCGAGCATAGGAGTAATAAGTGCGACGATATTACCTGTTAACATATTGGCCTTGTGATAAATAACTATAAAACACGTGGCATAGTAATAGTAGGAGTCCATTGCCGCAAGCATATTTTGGCTATATGCATGACAACATCAATATGCTGGTTGATAAGCTTACGGATTGTTGCATCTTGAAGTTGCTTGGGTATATCATGCTCTACTTGTTTACCTTAATTTATCAGGAAGAAAATGACGCAAAATTTAGTTATCACCGCCCTTGGCAGCAACAGTCCCGGTATCGTACATAAACTGATTGGACACGTAAGTAATTGCGGCTGTAATATCGTTGATAGCAAATTGGCTATTTTTGGTAATGAATTTACCTTAATCATGCTTCTGTCTGGCGAATGGAACGCCATGATCCAACTTGAATCAAGCTTGCCATTAAAGAGCCAAGAACTCGATTTAATCACTATGATGAAACGCACTGAGCGTCATGAGCCAATCAACTATGATCATACCATTGAAGTAGAAGTGACGATCCCTGATTCAACAGGACTTATCGAACAGTTCACCTTATTCTTTACCAAGAATGATCTTAATTTAGCTGGATTACGCTCAGAAGTATTAAGCAGTGATAAAAATTCGGACGTATTAAAAGCTAATTTCACTTTAAATACCACACATGGCTGCGATCTCGTGCAATTAGAAACTGAACTTGCAATTTTGTGCCAACGTTTAGATGCCGATTATCAATTCATTGTTGAAAATAAAACCACCACATCTTAGATGAAAAGCGCGGTTAATAACAAATATACTAACCGCGCCTAATCTTGCTATCCTAACCTGAACAACCTATTAAGTCATCGATGAAGACAAGCATAACTCCTCGTCCCTCGATTGAATTTTCTTACGATTCCGACGTCTTAATATATAAGGCATTAAGAACATATATATTCCCGTAATCCACAGCATCAGTAAAATCACGGCAACAGGTAAAAATAGCCATAATTTAGCATGTTCATGAAAAAATGAACCATCGTGTAACGATTCAATTAGGTCTGAACGTCGATATTCAACTTGCAAGATCTTACCGCTGATATTATCAATTTGAATTTCAATTTTGTTTTTAGCCTTTACTTTAACAATTCCTTTAGAAGGCCTAACATCCATACGACTTACGTTTTTCCAACCATGAATCTCTGCTTCAGGTACTGTGCTAGCGATATCTAATATTTGTTGAAAAGATAATTGCGGAATTTTACCCTCACCTTTCATACTCGCAGGTTGAACCCAAGTGAATTCTTTTTTTACTTGCAGTAATAATCCACTAATAAGCACAACCAATATAGGCAACGCGATAATTGCAGCTCCCCAATAATGCGTTTTACGGTTGACTCGTTTCCAATTTACCTTTTTCATAACCGTTCCTTATTATCTGATTTAGGCTCAAAATGCCAAACAACAAGGAATGTAATGATAAGCATTGCTATTTACAACAATGAGATATGTATTCGGAAAGACTGGTAGGCAATACAACTTAAAGAGCTAAATCTACATAATGGACATTTACCAAAACAAACAACCATTTATGTAAGTTAAAATGTAAATATCGGCCGCTACATAGTCTCAACACGACATTTAGACCTGTTTATTTTATCCGCCAAAAAAACTATTTTTTAAACCTGCCTAGCCTTTTATTTCCGATTTATCATTCTTACAGCTAAACATATTTAAAATATGTGCAGACTCCTCTTCATTGCGTCGAGGAGTCATAAACATAAAACTCAGACTATACTAATAGGTTGAAACCTTTACTCTAACATTGCGGTATGCTTCCGCTGCATCTAAAGTAAGATATACCCAGCCTTTACTGGCATGTACTGTAATTTCTTCACGGTTACCACTGTTGGTTGAGGATTGTTGATTGTTATCTTTTGATGCCCAAGAAGCACCGCTATAATAAAGATTTACATCTCCTTCACCGCCCTCAGTACTAAAGAACAACGTCGAGTCATGATCTACATAATAACTAAAGTATTCCATGCGGTCTGACGTTATACACACTGCTTGCTCTGTCGTTAGCCTGCCTTCAGCATCCTCATTGGAGATGCAAGTATGAACAGGTAGCTGAGGTTCAATGTTACTGACCATCAATTTTATATGAGAAAAATCAGGTTCTCCTTTGACCGTCAAGTATACCCAACCCGCAGACACATCCGCACTAATAAGCTCATTATTCCCTTGCTGTACTGACGATAAAGTATAATTGGTATCAGTTGCCCATGAGCTGTCACTAAAATAAAGATCAGCATGACCACTGCCACCCTGCGTAGAAAAATACAAGGTGCCAGCTTCTTCTACATAATAGTAATAATAAGCTAAATCAGTACCAGACAGACCACAGATAGGACTATTAAGACTTAAAACCCCATTCGCTTCTTCAGGAGTAATACACACACCGATGTTATTATTACTGTTATTACTGTTATTACTGTTATTACTGTTATTACCATTACCATTGCCAACTTCCGTCAACCAATAACTAAAATCTGAATTATAAATGTCACCAATAGATACCATATAACTGGCGTAGTTACTGAAGTTACCTTGACGTAATTCATTAAGAATATTGTTAACTTCCGTTGCATGTTTTTCAAACATATAGCGAACAGCTAGATAACCACCACGGTAAACTCTTTCCTGACCACTGTTGTAGTCATTCATAAACAATTCATTTAATTGATAATTATTGCTCTTACCAACTTCAATTGCATCACTATTATCATCACCGTGCGATATATACTCAGCAAGGCCTTCAATCCACCAGATAGTAGATTCTTTTGTTGAATCGTTAAAGTTACCTTTAATATTGTATCGCCCATCAAGATAATGAACATACTCGTGCTTAAGGTTCCAGACCTCAAAGCGATCTGTGATCCAATCCGCTTCATAGGCGATAAAACGCGCTTGATTATTAGGAGTAGAAGGTTCGCCTTCTAGATACATGCCACCGTTATCAGTGCCAATACCAAAAAAAGTGCCTGCGTACTGTTTATAATTAGCAGAATCATTGAAGATCACCACTTCCAGTGCCGAATTATGATCATCCGTCACTGGCTGATAACCCGTATTAAGTTTTGCGTGGAAATAAATCTCTTCCTTCGCCATTTGTTCACATGACTGCTTTAGCTCATCCTGATTCATAGACTGAGCACGGATCTGAATTGTCGGACTACATGTATAACTTATAGAAAGGACTTGTTGCTCCAATTGTTTTTTATAACCACAGATATTGTATTCTTCACAATTACCGTAATAATCCACCATTTCTGCAGCGGCTAACCAGATACCGCTTCCGCGACCACTCATACTATTATTACGGAGTAATTCAAGTAAGTAAGGTTTTACCTTATTTTGTACTGAAGGTGCATACTTAAGCATCCGCCCTAGCTCTTTAGTCGCATTATTGACTAAATACTCATGATCGGTGCCGATAAGATAGTCCTGTTTATCAATAAACACTTTGAGGGTATCGACAATACTACTATCTCTTGCAAGGTGTTCAGCAAAATCATCTGTCCATTGGCCGCGCCATAGGATAGTAAATACCGAGTTAATCGACGCACTCATATTACGTGAATCATTCCAGCTATTATCAAAACGTACCAATATATCTTTCACAATATCAATAAAATCGGCATTGTGACCGGAACTGTCCACCAGTGTTAATACTTCAGAAAGCACTTTACCATGTTCATCTGTTACATCAGTAAAATGTTTATTTTTGAAAAATTCATCTAATGCGCTCAAAGACGACTGTTTAATCGCATCAGAGTACTCACCTACAGCATCACGTTGATAAAACTGGATATAATAACCAGCTCTTAAAAACAGAGCTAAATTAAGAATGTTATCACTATTATTTCCCTTATAACGACGACTCGCAGAGCGGAAAGAATCTGTAATCGTGAGCATGTTATTTTCATTAAAAATGTCGGTAGCATCAGCACCAGTTACAGAAAACTGCTTATTGATACAGGCGCTGGAAACCCCAGTCACGTAATCGGTCAAACTCCTGCCTGTTCGGCTGGTAAATTCAGTTACAGAACAACTTTCATTACCATCTGGTGTTATTGCATCTGACAACATAGTAAACCGATCCAGGCGAGGATATATTGCCAGCTCAGATAATGTCATTGGGGGACGTTCGGTTACATCCTGCATCTGTGATAACTGTGGATGTTGATGTTGATTATTGACCATAGATAATTGGCTTTTTGATGTAACCCCGTCTGCCTGAGCAAACCCGATAACCATCAAACTACCAGCAATTAGCAAGAAATGTTTTTTCATTACAAACTCCATTTATAACGCTGTTAATTCAAAATTAAAAACCACATAAATAAACTAATTTGTTATTAATATATTGTAATTTAGTTATGAGGCAGCATTAAAGTACACCCCAAATAGAGTAATTACCACTTTAGAGGTGCAAGCATGATGGTGTTTTATGATTTTTTTCAATTTATGATAAGTGACAGGTAGTTCTATTACTCATAACGTATTCAATGTCAAAGTAATCTGTACGAAGTAGGTGATAATGTAGTTGACGATAGACCTAAGAACTATACCGAATAAATATAATCTAAGACTTCACGCTTCTTAGGCCCCTGAATACGCCACTGCATAGCAAGACTGTCTGGGGATAATACAAACGAGGCATCGTAATTATCTGCCGCACATTGATGTGACTGGCGCGTGACTAATTCATCATACCTATTCTCAATAATATCAAACAAAAATACCGGTTTGTCCCAACCGAGCCGTAAATGGGTTAAACGAATATAATCACCCTTGAACTGCCACAAATATTGATTATGCATAGGTACTTTACGATCGGCTGATACGTAATAATATCCGCGTTCGATAGTTTCAACAATAGCTCCCGATTCTGGCTGACTCACTTCTGTTTCACCACTAGCGCGACGCTTAATTAAGCCCTGCCCTTTACCCTGCCAGCCAGTGACAGATTCATTGTCAGCGTTAACTTTAAAACTAAACCGGTTCAAACGATTAAGCAGATCCCACAATTGCGTCAATGTTTGCACTGTTACCTCTTTAAATAATATTTATCACTGTTTTATTAATGCGCTAATGTCGATTACTAATCCCCCCTTGTCGAGATGCAAAAACTACCGCACAATAGCCACATACGATTTATTCATAGTTAGGACTCATATTCATGCAAACTTTAAAGTCTGGTGATAAAGCACCATCGTTTACTCTGCTCAACCAACATAATGAAAGCATTTCTCTTGATTCATTCGCAGGCAAAAAAGTCTTAGCTTATTTCTATCCAAAAGCAATGACACCGGGTTGCACAACACAAGCGCAAAAACTGCGTGATCATATCACAGCATTAGCGGCGTTAAATGTAGAAGTCATTGGCATCAGTCCAGACGAAGTCGTTCGCTTAACTAAATTCAGTGACCGTGATGAATTAAACTTTAGCCTACTTTCAGACCCTGACCATGCAGTAGCAGATGAATTTGGCATCTGGGGCCTGAAAAAATTCATGGGTAAAGAATATGATGGGATCCACCGTCTGTCTTTTTTAATCAATGAGCAAGGTATTATTGAACACGTATTCACTTCTGCATCGCTAAAAGCAGTGCCATTAGAAGGTGAGTACAGCAAGTTTAAAACTAAAGACCATCACCAAGTAGTATTGGATTATTTAGCAGCTGAATAAATAGCTCATTTAGGTTCTTACGCCTATAAGAACAATACAAAACCAACAGATTTGAGGATATAAAGACTCAGTTTGTTGGCTTTTTTGCTCTCGTAGATCAAATCAGAAATAATGTAGGGTAAAATAATCCTAATACCAGCAATGTATAAGCCGCACAGTTTAAGATTAAACGTTTCAATCGATGCTTATTTATTCGCATACTCATTTCTATAGGTGCTAAACCATAGATTAAAAAGTAAATACTGATATAAGTAACAGATAATAACGTAATAAGTACCATTGCCATAAGTAATGCCATACTCGTTTCCTTTATCCTGTGGGGTTGCAGTAAAACTAGCAATAAAGTGAGTTTAGGCTTGCCCTTCGATATTTTGAAACCAGAATTGTGAGATAGCTTGCCATTATAAAAATTGAAATGTGACGTGACCACATTTAATACAAAATATCTGACTCTCTTCTCCAAACGATTATGATGTTGCCCCCAAAAGAGGTGACGTCGAAATCGTTAACTATGCATTAATGAATAATAACGCTGGTGAACGCTGGGCTAGAATTACACTCACTAATTTATAATCCGGTAATTACAATCCACACTTTAGCTTACCAATAGACACTTCAACCCACCTGTTACGTTCTAAACAACATCTAAGATTTATACAATTAACCAGTGCAGTTTAGCTGATCTTCACTCGCTCGAATCATCTATCCACCTTTAAAAATATCGCCACAAATATCATATCCGAATGAATTTCATACAACCGCTTACATGTTGAGCAGATTATAAGTGAAATTATATTTCACACTATGAGTAAAAATCCGAAATAACCATAAATATAAAAAACCAATAAATATAAAACTTTCAGTTGATTGCATTACAAGCAGACAGAAACAGTAGAGTTACATACCACCATTTGGATACAATTGCAATTAAAATAATATTGAGCCTTAGACGACTTTGCCATATAGTCAACGCCGGTTCGATACCTGATATCAGGCTTCCCTAAACAGGAACAAAAGGTATCGTGTCCAGCATATTACGATTATCTACAGGTTTTTATTTAGCAGTGGTGATCGTCACTAATTTGTATCAAAAAATAAAAATAAAAATAAAAATAAAGGTATTAAATAATGGACAGATTTAAAATAGGGACGCTGTTACTGGTATTATCAATGCTCAGTTTCAATGCCTTCGCGAACTCAGCTAATAAGCTTAATGTGACAGGTGAAATATACACCCAAGTGATTAATCCAATAAGCTTTCAAATATTATCTAATAGGCAGACGTTTGCTGTACGTGACGGATTTAAATTTTCAGACATAACCGTAAATGTGATGACCAACACAACTATTCATCCAGGTCCATTTTTGCGCATAAATAACTCAACACCACGACGTTTAGCGCAATTAGCGATACTTATTAATGGTGTTCCAAACTCTATTTCACAAACAATTTTACCGTTTCATTCACTCGATATCATACTCGATGAACTAAGCCAAACCGATGATGTGGTCTTCCTCGACCCTGCGCCTTTGTATAAACCTAATGTGTCTAAATATACAGATAATGTCACTGATGAAGATGTTGACAGTTATGCCTTAGTGCAAACGGGTTTAAGAAAAATTTACAGTAAAAAACAAACTAAACACGATTATTTTAGTTACTTCAAATACATTCGTGGTGAAGCGGCAGAATCAGCTTATGATAAATGGCGTAGAGTAGTTACGACCGATGAGCAAGTCGAATACAGAGCTAAGATAAGAGCTTCAGCTGGGGTTGCAAGTGATAATTGGCTGTCAATTAACTGGCCTTTACCTAATTTTAATGCTGACAAAAGCAAAATTAGTATATACCGTTTTCTTTCTCACGAGCGTGCACACACCAATGGCTTTAGCCATAGCAGTGGGATGGCTTATGGTTGGGATGACTATGTACAAAAGTATGTACTTGATTTAAGAGCCAATAACGAAATAATTGATGATGTTATCCCGCTAGAAGATGCGAAAGTGTATTGGTATTATAATGAGGGTAAATTTAAAGCTTACTCACATGATATTAGCTATACCCTTGAAAATATCGATCTGATTTATAGCAATGGTATAGTAAGAAGTGCCACAATAATTAATAACGAAATTAATGTCGACTTACTGCCACACACTAATATTAGTAATAATACAAACGTGCTGCTCAGTGCAGATATACAAGATGAAGACCAGCTAGTTAGCTATATTTTACCTACTGGTTTAACTAACCTTGCATTACATAAGCCAGTAAACGCGTCATCTCAATTTGAAACGAACAGACCAGGTAACTATTTAACCGATGGTAATACAGCACAGCATACAGCAACAGATAAGGGCGCCGACCAGTGGCTAGAAGTCGACTTAGAAACAGCTCATAATATTGGCACTGTTATTCTATATAATCGAGCATATAACAGCCATAGAGCAAACGGCGTCACTTTATCATTACTCGATGAGAATAAAGTAGAGGTGTGGAAATCATCACCGTTAATAAATCAAGATAAATGGGTATTTAATGCCACTATCAGTGGTTTTAATGGCAATAATGTTAGGTACATAAAACTTGATAATACTGACGAGTATCTAACGTTTATAGAGTTAGCTGCTTATAAAGAAGACACCTTACTAACCGTACTTCCTGAACAACCGCCTTTACCTGCCGCACCTATCAATATTGCGTTAAATAAAACGGTTACAGCTTCGTCTATATATAGTGTTGCTAACCGTGCCAGTAATTTAGTCGATGGTCAAATAAATACGGTTGCAATTACTAAAAACAAAGGTCCACAATGGTTCGAAATTGACTTAGAAGCAGTGCATAATTTAGAGGCTATTGTATTAGAGAATAGACATAATGGTTATCAATACAGAACTATTGGCGCATCACTTTCTATATTAGATCAAAATAAAAATGAAATATGGTCAACCATATTAGATGGTAGCCAGAGATGGGTTTTTGATTCAGAAACAGACTTTACTGCAACTAACGCGAGGTACATTCGTCTAGAGAAAACAGATGAATATATTAATGTCAGTGAAATTAGAGCTTACTCTCAATAACTGCACAAATAGGATATACCAGCTGGCGGCGACGACAATGGAAAATATAATTGTCCGCCATCTGGTTATCCACTATCTCTAATTATATAGCAGCAGATTTATCTTCAAGCGAGAGGCTCAATCAACTAATCCATTACGTTTCAAACCGCGTCTGACATTTTTACACAGTTTACCAACGCGGTTTAACTCATCAAATGTCGGCGCTTTGCCCTGCTTAACTTGGTCTTCCCAATAACAAAGTTCAGAATCGACTAATTCTAATAATTTCTTCGGACAACCTTCACATGAATCACCACATATACTGGATTCCGGGGCGTAGAAAGGAAAAATACCGCGCACTTCTTCAATCAGGTTTAGCATGGCGCTAGAAAGATCAGGTTTTTGACTCATAATTTTTTACTCATAAAGAGACCAACCAAGAACGACAAGAAAAGCGTAACTTGAGAATGGGATAGATCTGGAGGCGGGATTATACCGCCCCACTCGCCAATACAACTTGATATCGGTCATTGCTAAGCGATAAATTTAGCGGCCACCATCGACCGCTATTTACCTAAAATTTCATGTGAAATATCAGCCAATGTCTTAATACTACGCTGAATATCCACTTTAGGATCACAGGCACAGTTAATGCGGATACAGTGGTCAAACTTATTCGTAGCACTGCTTAACTGCCCAGGGATCACACCAATACCCATCTTAATTGCTTTAAGATACAGGTGATGTCCATCAATACCTTTGGGTAATACCACCCACAAAATACATCCACCTTGTGGACTTGATACCAGTGTACCCTCAGGAAAATACTGACGGATATAAGATTGAATCAAATATACTTGTTTCGCGATCTTCGCCGTCAATTGACGCAGATGACGCTCATACTTACCACTATTATAAAACTGGGCAACGACGATCTGCGAGAATTGCGGTGCACTGATATTAGTAAAAGTCTTAAAATAAGAAACTTCTTTGTAATATGCCCCGGGCGCGATCCAGCCGACTCTTAATCCTGACGCAATCGTTTTAGACACGGATGAACAATACAACACCATGCCTTTTTTATCGAATGCCTTGCAGGGTTTTAAGCGCGAGCCATCAAACGATAAATCACCCAACAAATCATCTTCAATTAACGGAATATCATGAGTCGACAATAGCGCAACCAGCTTTTTACGATTAGCTTCTGGCATACACGACCCCAGCGGATTACTGTAACTTGGCACCACAAGGACCGCCGATATTTTCCACTGCTCTAACGCTAACTCTAACGCTTCTAGACTCATTCCAGTCACCGAGTGGCAAGGTATTTCTAACGCTTTATACCCTAATGACTCAATTAATTGCAATGAACCGACAAAACCCGGTGACTCCAACGCAATGGTGGCACCCGGTTTAGCCACGGCACGTAAACACACCGATAAGGCTTCTAAGCAACCATTGGTCACGATAATATCATTTGAGCTGACCTGACAACCCGATTCATTCATGCGCTTAGCTAATACGTCACGTAATACAGCATGACCGGCAGAAAACTGTACTTCAACAATATCTGACATGTGATGCTTAATAACTTGATTAGCTATTTTTTGTAATGCGGGGGTCGGCATAAAATCACTCGACGGGTATGAGGTGCCCATATTGATAACATCAGGCGCTCCGCACTGATGAAATATCTGACTGGCTAACTCATGGATCTTCACCGACTTGGGTTTCATCGAGATAATTGGCTGCTCAATCGCCACCTCGGTACGTGTCTTAAAACACACGTAATAACCCGATTTAGGTCGCGCTTCAATAAGGCCTATGATCTCAAGTTCTTCAACCGCCCTTTGAATGGTCGCAATGCTTACTTTTCGCTTTACTGACAAGGCTCTGAGTGAGGGTAGTTTTTCACCCGGTAAATATACGCCTTGATGAATAAGTTCACATAGATCATCGGATATTTGCTGATATAACAATATTTTAGTCATTTATATTTACTGCTTTTATTATTTATTTGTTATTGATGAGTAATCGATGAGTCATAAACCAGTACAGTTTACGCGTTTACTCACCAGTACAATGACAGATTAGCACAACTGTACTGGTTTATTTATCATTCCCCTGAATCTGTACCGCAAGTTTTATTAAGGTTAATCTAAACATCAATCGAATAACACAGCGGTAGGCAGTAATTATGAACTCATCTTTAGCAATTGACCCGACACCAAAATATGTTTCACACAAGCCAGATCAACACGGGTACATCAATTATAGCGATGAGGAACACAATACTTGGGCGACGCTCTACAATCGTCAAACACGTGTTATTAAAGACCGTGCCTGTGATGAATTTATCGCGGGTATTGAACTACTGAGAATGGGCGCAGACCGCATTCCACAATTACCGGATATCAACCGTAAGCTAAAGAAATTAACGGGTTGGCAAGTCGAAAATGTCCCTGCTTTAATTGGTTTTGAACGTTTTTTTGAATTACTAGCAACTAAACGTTTTCCGGCCGCGACTTTCATTCGTACCAAAGCCGACATAGACTACATTCAAGAACCGGATATTTTTCATGAATTATTTGGTCACTGCCCACTACTCACCAATCAAGCTTATGCTGATTTTTCTCAGCATTACGGTGAACTGGGTTTAAAAGCCGACAAAGTAGATCGCCCTATGCTGGCACGCTTGTACTGGTTTACGATTGAGTTTGGTTTAATGCAAAGCGACCAAGGCTTGAAGATCTTTGGCGGTGGAATTTTGTCATCTAAAGAAGAAACGCGCTACAGCTTAGACAGCGATATTCCCAACCGTCAACCACTGCAAGTGATAGAAGCATTTCGAACTCATTACCGTATTGATGAGTTACAAAAGAATTACTTTGTGATTAACCAGCTATCCGATTTACAACAATTAATTAAGCTCGATTTAATTACCTTGATAAAAGAAGCCAGAATATTAGGCATGAAACCTTCGGCTTATACACCAAAAGAAGATGCGGCTTGTTAAACCCTAATATAACAAATAATCGTTAACCCTATTTAAAATCTTATTTAACACCTTAATTAAAACGAGAACACAGCCATGACAGAGTTAAATTTACAAAGTTGCCAAGCATGTAGCGCCGATGCACCAAAAGTTAGTGACGAAGAGTTAGCCATATTAATTAACCAAATCCCAGATTGGGCAGTAGAAGTTCGCAACAATATCATGCAGTTAGAGCGTGAATTCAAGTTTAAAAATTTTAAACAAGCGATCGCATTTACTAATCGTATAGCGGAGTTGGCTGAAGCAGAAGACCATCATCCTGCACTATTAACAGAATGGGGGAAAGTGACAATCACGTGGTGGTCACACAGTATTAAAGGATTACATAAGAATGATTTTGTGTGTGCGGCTAAGACAGATAAATTATTGGTGGACTAAATAACAATAAATAGCGTCCAACCAATATACTCAAGTTACTTCAAAATACGCTATCAGGGACGAGCAGGCATATCAGAATAAGACGTAATATGTAGATAATGATAATTCCATTTTCAAATATTGTAACCTTGTTCTATTATTCCTGCTCGCCTCCGTAGGACTCGCCGATATATTATTAAGCTTCCTCGGCAATTCGTTTAGGCCAAGCGTTAAATACCGCTTTAACTAAGGTCGCTAATGGGATAGCAAAGAACACCCCCCAGAACCCCCACAGACCACCAAATAATAATACCGACATAATAATAGCCACAGGATGCAGATTTACTGCTTCCGAGAACAACAGTGGCACTAATAAGTTACCGTCAAGTGCCTGCACGATACCATACGCAATCATCATATAAGTAAATTCTGGTGTTAGCCCCCACTGGAACAAACCCACAACCATCACCGGCACAGTCACAGCTGCCGCACCAATGTAAGGAATCAATACCGAGAAACCAACCAATACAGCGAGTAGCGCCGCATATTGTAAATCAGTAAAGAAGAATACCAACCAGGTACTAAAACCAACAATGATAATTTCGAATACTTTTCCGCGAATATAATTGGCAATTTGACCGTTCATTTCGGTCCAGACTTCCATTGCCAAACGACGATTCTGTGGCAATATTTTCACTAAATCTTTAACCAAACGGTTTTTGTCTTTCAACATAAAGAACACAAGCAGCGGCACTAAGATTGAGTAAATCAGGATCGCAGCCAGATCAAATAACGACGCAAACGAAGCACTTACTATCGCTTCACCTGAACTAACAACATGATCCTGTAAAGTCAGTAATGCCGTTTTAATCAATTCTTCATTAAAAACATCCGGATTCTCTTTCGGCAACATCAGTAAAAATTCCTGACCTTGCTTGAGCATGGTCGGCATAGCCTTAACTAGGTTCACACCTTGATGCCATACGGTTGGAACCAAACCCAATGTGAACATAACCATCATGGTGACAAATAACATTAGAATAATCACCGTGGCCCAGGTTCTGGATATCCCTAAACGCATTAACTGTATTAATGGCCAATCAAGTAAATAAGCCAATACCACAGCGACTAAAAAAGGTGTTATTAATCCACCAATGAAATAAATAACCGAAAAGCCAAATACTAATAGAAGAAATAAAGTGACAGCATGCGGGTCAGAAAAACGTTCCTGATACCAACGAGATACGACAGAGATCATAAATTATTATTGCCTTAATATTGAGTATTGAGCTGTGTTAGGGATAAATGCGGCGTTAGCTTCGTCACCTTAATGCGTAACATAAGTGGCGAGTTTTCTAACTCAACGACTTCTTGACCAAGACTGATTAAAAATTTAGGTATATCTTGGCGAGAACCAGAATCGGTCAGTAGTACGGTTATTTCAGTGCCGAGCTCAACTTGCTTTAACCATAGCTTTACTTTTATCAGTGGTAAAGGACAAGTAAAGGCGCGACAATCCAATTCCTGCATTGCTTAGCCACCATATTAATCTATAGGCCAAATAAAATGCCCGACTCGAAATGTTAGTCATTATCAACTGTTTTCAAGCGATACACAACTAGCTTACGCTTTGAATATGAACTAGATAGAGAACTGAATACAAAAAAGCGGTTAACCCGAAGGTTAGCCGCTTTTGCGCATTCAACGATTATTAATTTAGCTAGGCCAATTTAATCATTAGAAGCTATAGCGTGCAGCTAGGTGGAAATCGTCATCCATGCCATCAACACCATTAATACGGTATTCAGCAACAGTACGGAAGCTTTTATTGAAGTCATAGCGAACACCGAATACAAGGTCATCAACAGAGTCTGCTGTTACAGATGTTGTTGTATCTTCAATTTCTTGGGCGTTATATAACACTTGTGCACGTAATTGCTTCGTGATCTTGTATTCAGCTGTTAATTCATAAGCGGTATGGTCTAAGTTTTTACCTTCAAACTCTGAACCTTGGGCAAATGTTGCAGCGACTGTTACTGGTCCAGTATTATAACTTGCACCCACTAAGAAGATTGATGCGTCATAATCATCTGTTGGTGAACTCGCGTTAAAGCCAGCCGCCAGTGTTAGACCAAAATCAAGTTTATATGCTACAGCTAAACCATAAGCGGTATCACTTTCAGCATCACTTTGGCTATCATCAAGGCGGTATGACGCATCTAACTGCAGTCCGCCAAATTTGTTACTGTATTTTAATAGACTACTGTCACGGTTTGTACCATCGTGGTCTTTACCTACACCCAGATTGCCACCATATGCATTGGTATAAGCCGTATCAGTAATATCAGATACTAATGAAACCGCACCATATTGACGACCGAAGCTGAATGCACCCACATCACTCTTAAGACCAACATATGCTAAGCGGGTTTTCGTTTTTTCTTGTTTCTCGCCATCAGCTAGATCCCACTGCAGTTCATAACGACCAAATGCCGATAGTGAGTCAAAGATGTCTGATTTTAATTTAGCGCCAATACGGATATAAGAATCATTACCATAATTAGCATTTTTGTCTTCACCGCTAAAGTCATGCCCAGCATAAGCACGACCGTAGACGTTAACTGATTGACCGTTATCATTATAAACTTCAGCTGCGCCAACAGTTGATGCGAATAAGCTTGGTAATACAAGTGCAAGTAATGTTTTTTTCATTTTGAATTCCATCCCATTAAAAAATATAAAAGATTTTGTTGAGTAGTTACTTTAAATTTAGGTTAATTCTAAGGATTAAATATGACAAAGATATGTGATAAATATGAACAAAAAATGTAAGATAAATGACAGCTTTATTACGTATTACAACAACGTAAGTATTACGTATTATAACAAATTAAGTTTTTCGACTTATCAAAAGGTAACCGCACCATGCAGAACAACAGACTTAAGTATTTCCTTATCATCAGTTCAATATTAATGTTTACCAATATTCTTGTGGGTACATTAGGTGCGCATCTATGGCACTCTCAACTGGCACTGAATAACGGTGTAGCCAACTTTGCGACGGCACGAGACTATTTATTTATTCATACTTTAAGCCTGTTATTTTTGGCGTTATTGGATAATAAATTTGTCGAGGGACGATTTAATTGGATCGGTGGACTACAACTGATAAGTATTATTACGTTCAGTGGCAGTTTAATCTTGTATGCATTAACGGGTGAGAAATGGCTAAGTAGTATCACGCCTTTTGGTGGCAGCGGCCTGATGTTGTCTTGGCTATTATTGATTTGGCGAGCATTCAAGATTAAATAATCAACACTGTCGATTTAGTGGGCAGGTATTTTCAATTTAAATGCCCTTGGTGCTATTGCATTGTCATTAGTACTTGGATTTGCATTTTATTCACAAATTGCAGAAAACATACTAGCTTGCCGACTTTGTTTATTGCAACGTGTTGGCTTTATCGCTGTTTTATTCGGTTTATTATGTAACATAATTTTGGCCCTCGAATGATACATTATAGTGCCATGCTTGCTGGTGCACTTTTAGGTGCAGGTGCAGCTGTAGCATTACGTCAAGTATCGCTACACGTCATACCTAGAACACCCCACTATGGAGCCCCTTTCTTAGGTATACATTTTTATACTTGGGCATTTATTACTTTTGCAGTAATCATAGCAGGAACCGCTATAATGATGGCTTTTTCTGCTCAATATGAAAAAATTAAATACGTCCCCTTTTCAATGCAGACTGGTATAGCTAAAATAGCTATTATCGCAGTCATCCTGATAACAGCGTCAAATATGCTGAATGCATTCGCCGAATGTGGTCCATACAAATGCTCAGGAGACCCTGTAAGTTACTGGCTATTTAGTTAATAAAAAAGGGACTTAGGTCCCTTTTTTATTAACTAAATTCTAATACTAACTTGAATATAAAACTGTATTACTCCTAATCAAGCTGGCTGATAGTGACTGTTTCAAAGCTTCGATTTTCAGAAGAATAAACCACATACTGCTCGTCATCAAATTCTGATGATGTAATTCCTCTACTTGTAGTTGAAGCCACAACCGATTGATTTTTATTCAAACGTCGACTTAAACGGTCCCCCAATACCAACATACATGGTGTTAATACTAAGGTAAGTACTGTCGCGAAGGTTAAACCACCAGCAACAGCGGTTGCCAATTGAGACCACCATTGCGTTGATGGTGCGCCAAATGTGGTTGTGCGATTAACAATATCCATATTAATCTGCAATACCATCGGCATTAGACCTAAAATAGTAGTGACCGTTGTCAGCATAACCGGGCGTAAGCGCTGAGCCCCGGTACGTAATACCGCTTCAACGACAGATAGTCCTTCTTGCTTAAGCACATTATAAGTATCAATTAACACGATATTATTATTTACCACAATCCCGGCTAACGAGATAACACCAATCCCTGACATCACAATACCAAATGGCTCTTGTACTATCATCAAACCAAGGAATACCCCAACCGTAGAAAAGATAACCGCGGTTAAAATCAAAAATGCTTGATAGAAAGAGTTAAACTGCGTCACCAAAATAATAGCCATGACCGCTAATGCAATTAACAGCGCATTTTTAAGAAATTCAGCCGATTCTTGCTGATTTTCATTTTGACCACGCAAGCGTATTGTCACACGCGGGTCGAGATCTAACCCTTTCATTAACGACATTAACTTCGGCAATTCTTCATTCAAGTTAAAACCAGGTAATAAATCGGCTTCAACTTTTAACGCTTGGCGACCATCTACTTTACGCACCGCATCTTTTTTCTGTTCAGGTGTCAGGGTTGAAAATACACTAAGCGGCACTTGCCCTGCTGACGTTTTCAGACGTAGATCTTCTAACCGATCGATATGACGATATTGCTCAGAAAAACGTACTCTAATATCCATTTCATCATCAACATCGTCTGCACGATAACCACCCAGACGTAAGCCAGTTGTGACAAACTGAACATTATTCCCCACCAATAAGGCATCGGCGCCATAACGGGCAGCAACAGCACGGTCCACTTTAATTTGCCATTCAATGCCTGGTTTTGCGCCATTATCACTGATATTCGTAAAAATACCCTGCATTGCCACAAAATCACGTACTTTCACTAATGTCTGTTCGAGTAATTCTGGATAACGAGAACTTAATTCCAGTTGTAAATCTTTACCTTGCGGTGGACCACTCTCATCTTTACGCGCTTCAATTTCTATCCCTGCTAATGTTGAAGTTTTCACCAGAATATCAGCAATGATCTCATCCGCCTTACGACGTAATTGCCAATCGACTAAGTTCACCCGCAAAGAGCCAATCTGCTCACCATTTTTATTATCTTTACCAGTACGAGCATACAAGGTTTCAATCTCAGCCATATCCAATAATTTGGCTTCAACTTGCTGCATTAACCCACCTTGTTCATAGATAGACAAATCGCCTTGTGAACGCACAATGATATTAAAGCCCGGCGGTTCAATGTCAGGGAAAAATTCAGGACCTTGCCCATAAACGCTGTACGCTTTAATCACAGCAAAAGAAAACAGCACCGCAGCGCCTAAACACCACCAAGGTTTTTTAATCGCACCGTTCAGCACTTTAATATACCAGCCTGTCATGCCAGGCATTTGGGTTAAATCGCCCTTTTCTGCCAATGCAGTTTGCTTCTGTTCTAACACGGATAGTTTACGGCGACGCCCCACAAGACCACCAAGCGTTGGCACGAAAATTAATGCCATGACTAAAGAGGCACTCAACGTAGTAATTAACGTTAACGGTAAGTACTTCATGAACTCACCCATCATGCCAGGCCAGAACAATAACGGCGCAAATGCCGCTAACGTGGTTGCTGTTGATGCTATAATCGGCCAAGCCATACGCTTGGCCGCCAGTCCATAAGCTTCTTTGTTGCTGCGCCCTTCGTTCATTTCACGGTCAGCAAACTCAGTCACCACAATCGCACCATCCACCAACATCCCAACTGCCATAATCAAGGCGAATAACACCACGGTGTTAATGGTATAACCCCACATTGCCAGCATCAAAATACCCGCGAGGAATGATCCTGGGATGGCAATCCCGACCAGCAACGCACTACGTGCACCGAGACTGCCAATAATCACAATAACCACCAGTATGACCGCTGACAGTACGTTGTTTTGCAGATCACTGAGCATGTCTTTTACGTCTTCAGAACTGTCGGCGGTAAAATCAACTTTGATCACACTTTGCCAGTAGGCACTTTCTTGGTTTACTAAGGTTTTCACTTTTTCAACGGTTTCAATGATGTTTTCACCGGGGCGTTTTTTCACTTCCAATGATACTGCGGCATGACCATCAATACGGGCAAACGACACAGGGTCTTTGTAGGAACGCCGCACTTCCGCCACATCGCCAAACGTAATTACCTGTGTGCCCTCTACTTTTACCGGTAAATCGAGTACATCTTTTAATGAATCAAATACCGACGGCACCTTAACGGGAAAGCGGCCTTGACCACTGTCTAATGTACCCGCTGCAACCAGCAAATTATTACGCGAAATAAGGTTATAAATGTCATTCTGATCGAGGTTATAACTTTCCATTAATAAAGGGTCGACTAAAATCTCAATCATATCCTCACGATCACCACCGACGCTAACTTCCAGTACTTCGGTTAACGCTTCGATTTTCTGTTTTAAGTCCCGCGATACATTGATTAATGCACGCTCAGCAACATCCCCCGACAAAATAACTGTCAACGCGGGCTTCTGAGTCGCCATACTAATCTCTTTAACCACTGGCTCTTCCGAGTCATCGGGCAATTGTGCTTTGGCTAAACTGACTTTTTCACGAACGCTGGCTAATGCAATATTACTATCAATACCCGCATGAAACTCTAGTTGAATTGAGGCATGGCCTTCACTGGCAGTCGAGATCATTTCTTTTAAACCATCAATGCCGCGAAGTTCTTGCTCTAACGGCCGCAGTAAGGCGCGTTCGCCATCTTCAGGAGAAATGCCATGGTGATTAATCGACACATAAATAAACGGAATCGGCACATCCGGTTCCGCTTCTTTAGGAATATTAAGGTAAGTAACACTGCCAGCAACTAAAATGAAAATGAGCAGCATAATCACGGTACGGCTATGACTTAACGCAGCTGAAATAATACTATTCATTATTGCGTCCTCGTTGGTATCGCATCAACTTTATCACCATCACGTACAAACCCTTGACCCACAGTAATCACCACAGGCTGTTTACCTAATCCAGTTAACCAAGAGCCCTGCGCATCGGCTTTAAGAATATCGACAGGGGTGAAAACAACGTGCTCATTAACAACTGTTTTCACACCAATCACGCCCTTTTCGTTAAGCGCTAAGGTTGAGGGTGATAACTTCACTGCCCACTCTTTCTTTAATGGCAAGGACAGTTCGGCACTACCGCCAGCGGACAAGGCTAAATCAGGGTTATCAATGGCGACTTCAATACGGAAAGTATTCGTTGCCGAATTCGCTACCCGTGAAATGTATCTCACTTTACCCTCGACTTCTTCCCCACTAACTAAGCGTACTTTGGCCACTTGTTGCAACTGCACATTATTAACATCGAGCTCAGTCACATCGGCTACGACAATCAAGGGGTTAATATCAGCTATAATAGCGATTTGATTACCCTTCGCTAAATAGTCACCGACTTCTACATACCGTTCATTCAAAATACCGGCGATAGGCGCAATAATGGCAGTTTTTTCTAACTGTAATTTAATTGTAAATACATTGGTCGACGCATCACTTAATGCCGTCGCGGCTTCCGCTAATCGAGCCTTACCTTGAAAACCTTGTGCGGCTAGCTTTTTAGCGCCTTCATACTCAATTTCACGTTGTTTATATAAAGTCTTAGCGCGTTGTAATAATTGTGGCAGATCATTCTGCTCCATCTTCACAATAATATCGCCTTTATTGACAAAGCTACCTCGCTTGGCGAGTACTTCTTCGACTCGACCTGCTATCTCGGCACCCAAATTAGTTTGTCGGTCAGCAGCGGTACGCCCATACAGAGAAATAGAACGAGCGATAAATTGTGCTTCGAACTGCTCAGTTCGCACTTGTGGGATGGGCTTTTCAACAACGTCACCAGTATGACTAGTGACTGCACTATCCTGCTGGTCTGCCCCTTTCCCTGCACCACTTGCCATCCATAATAGAAATGCAGCAGCAATGATTGATGCTTGAAATAATGGTTTTTTTACAATAGCTAGTGCTGTGAAATTATTCATTATCATTCCCTTGAACTTAATTAAGTAACTATGATGCAACATATTTAACAAGATAGGAATGGTAACAATGTAAAAATAAGACGAGCGGTCACAAACATTAAAAAATAAGCTATAAGCACTAATTTTTATTAGTCAGTATGATTAAGAGGAGAAAAACTCGTACTTAGCGAGCGCCAAGTACGTATGAGGTTTTTAATTGAACCTTAAATAAATGAAAGCTTAGATTGAGAAGCTTGAACCACAACCACATGTTGTTGTTGCGTTCGGGTTTTTTACAAGGAAACGTGAACCTTCTAAGCCATCGATATAATCAACCGTACCGTCAACCAAATATTGTAAACTCATCGAGTCTACAACCATGATGACACTGTTCTTTTCGATAACAGTATCACCTGGATTAATCTTTTCATCAAAGGTAAAACCGTAAGAAAAACCAGAACACCCACCACCTGTAACGTACACACGTAATTTAAGTGCTAAATTTTCTTCTTCAGTGATCAATTCTTTTACTCTTGCTGCAGCAGCGTCACTAAAGTGAATAGGCAATGCCATATCGTCTGCACTTGCTTCCACAGCGACAGTTGTAACAGCTTGTTCAACAATATTATTATCAGCCTGAGTTGCACCAACTTCTGTAAATAGTTCCATACCTGCTCTCACTTAAACTCGATTTATACGTTCAATTATCTAATACCTGACTAATCCCGTCAACTATCGTTTCTTAATGCTCTATATCTAGCACTGCAATGCTAGGTGATCCCCCTGAGATAGTGTCACTGCTTTGCAATACGGCACTCCAGTCAAAACTTTGTTTTAAGTTAACGCCAGAATTCCAACGATTCCCCTTTACTTTACCCACAAATGCGACGCGCTCAGGTACAAACCCCAATGGAAACTTAATTGACCCTTCCACCGCTTGGAAATAACGAAATGAGAAACTTAATTTTTGTTGTTTTTCACCCACTAATTCGTTCCAACGGTATTCCACTGGATCTCCGTCTAGGCTACCGTAAAAAATTAAATCAGCAGAGGCTTTAATATGGCGTTTTTTCTTTTGTACCTGCATTAATACGAGCTGCATAAAGTAGTAACCTTCACTGACTTCTGGAATAAATGTCAGACTTTCTAATTTTACACCATTAATAACGTCTTCCGGCGCCATGATACGTTGATAAAAAACTAATTCACGCTTTAACTCGGCATTCTCATTAAATAACGTACGTTGCTGCTCGGTTAACTGGTCCACTAATATTTGCGAGGTCTGTAGTTCAACTTCAACTTGTGCTTTGATCTTACTTGTTTCCGCTAAGTCACTACTGAGCTGTGAAATTTCATCATCTTTCATTGTTATTTTTACTGCTGACTCAATGCCTTTTAAATAAGAAAAGCCATAACCCAATAATACAGCGAGCACTAATAATACGATGTAACGTGGTTTAATAATCTTAAACATGTCAGCCTTTTTCGTGATAAGCATAAAAATAAAGCGCTATTTTAACGATTCTACCGACGAAAACAAAGGCAACTTAGGTGCAAGTCGCTAAAAGCGTAAAAAAGCTACGTTTAAACCCCTGAACAGGTATAATAACGGCCTAAAATATTTCTACTATTTTTCTTACTATTTCTTACTATATTGTCTCTGACTGTAGATAAAAAGGATTGCAGATGTCTAAATCAAGCCAACTTTTCACGCAAGCTCAAGCTATTATTCCTGGTGGCGTTAACTCACCAGTGCGCGCATTCAATGGCGTTGGTGGTAGCCCACTCTTTATTCAACGTGCCGAAGGCGCGCGTATCTATGATGTAGACGGCAATGCCTATATTGATTATGTTGGTTCGTGGGGGCCGATGATTTTGGGCCATAACCATCCAGCAATCAAATCTGCTGTATTAGCGGCAGTTGAAAACGGCTTAAGTTTTGGTGCACCAACCGAAATCGAAGTGATCATGGCACAAAAAGTACAAGCAATGGTACCTTCCATGGCACAAATTCGCATGGTTAGTTCAGGTACTGAAGCAACAATGAGTGCGATCCGCTTAGCGCGTGGTTACACAAATCGTGACAAAATCTTAAAATTTGAAGGTTGCTACCACGGCCATGCTGACTCATTACTGGTTAAAGCGGGTTCTGGCGCATTAACCTTAGGTCAACCAAGCTCACCAGGTATCCCTGCGGATTTTGCGAAGCATACACTGACAGCAACATTTAATGATTTAGCATCGGTTGAATCACTATTTTCTGAATATCCAGAAGACATCTCTTGTATCATTGTAGAACCTGTTGCAGGCAACATGAACTGCATTCCACCACAAGCAGGTTTCCTACAAGGACTGCGTAGTATTTGTGATAAATACAATGCTGTACTTATCTTTGATGAAGTAATGACTGGTTTTCGTGTTGCAACGGGCTGTGCACAAGCACACTACCAAGTAGAACCAGACCTAACGACATTAGGTAAAGTGATTGGCGGTGGCATGCCAGTAGGCGCGTTTGGCGGTAAATTGGAGATCATGCAACACATAGCTCCAACTGGTCCGGTATACCAAGCAGGTACATTGTCAGGTAATCCAATTGCAATGGCCGCAGGTCTTGCTGCATTAACCGAAATTGATAAACCAGAAGTGGCAGCGCAATTAAGTGCAAACACCAAGCAATTAGCAGAAGGTCTTAAAGCCGCAGCAGCACGTCAAAACATCGCACTGGCTGTAAACTATGTTGGCGGTATGTTTGGTTTCTTCTTTACCGACCAAGCTGAAGTCACAGGTTTTGCCGACGTATGTAAATGTGACGCTGAACGCTTCAAAAAATTCTTCCACTTGATGCTAGCTGAAGGTGTTTATCTTGCACCATCTGCATTTGAAGCTGGTTTCTTATCAACCGCACATACCAGTGCCGATATTGAAGCAACAATTGCAGCAGCTGAACGTTGTTTTGCTAAACTAACGTAACAATTCCGCACCTAAAAGTATGATAAAAGTACCATTTCTATCATTTAATTAAGCCCTATTTTTAGGGCTTTTTTGTGTCTTTTTTTCATTCGTTCAAAAGTACCAGCCAAAAAAACCAAGCTATTTTGGTTTAAATGACATAAATAGATCATTAAATATGATTATTTGACTGCAAAATGTATAATAGCCACCAAAAACAACTGCATGCAAACGGTTTTATAAAAATTAATATTCTCGCTAAATTTTTTCCCAGACTGGCCGAAAGTATTAACCGTGAGTTAATAACGTTAGGAAATAACTAGATTTTGACTAATACTTATTAACTAAAGACGCTTGCTGTTACTGTTGCGCGACAAATTACATAGATGAACATGGACTCATTATGAAAAAACAACTACTTGCACTAACTCTTCTTACCGGTTTTTCGAACGGCGTAGCTGCTGATATGCTTGGTACCTATTTTGGTGCAGACGTATGGCAATCAGGTGTTGACGGTACTATTCAACTCGACAACCACTCTGCTGTTACTAGTTATGAAGATACTTACAACTACCGTATGTATGTAAAGTTTGAACATCCAATTCCATTAATTCCAAATGCAGCAGTTAGTTTCTCAAATATCGATGTTGAAGGCTCTTCAGCGAACAAAAACATTAACTTAAAAACCGTTGATTTCACTCTGTACTATGAGTTTTTAGACAACGATATTGTATCACTTGATGCTGGTGTTACGTGGCGTCAACTGGACGGTTCTTTCGAAGATGGTTCGACGAAGGCGTCATTCTCAGGTCCATTACCTATGGGTTATGCTTACGCTGAAGTTGGCTTACCTATGTTCCCATTAAAAGCCTTTGCAATGGTGAATGCGATTGGTATTACAGGTGATGTTTACGGTGATGCTGAAGTAGGTTTATCTTTCATGCTAAACCCAGGTTATGTACTTGATTGGTCTATCCGTGCTGGTTACCGTATCCAACAACTTGATTTTAAAGTTGATGACGTGAAAGCTGACGCAACCATTGATGGTGCATTTATTGGTTTTGAAGGTCACTTCTAGGCCCAGTTAATACCAACACGTTCACATAAATAAGAACGGCGAGGTTTTTCTATCTTACTAGTAATAGTTATGATAGTAATTCCTCGCCATTTTTAGTGCTGATATAATCTTGTTGTATCGACGCTAATTCACCACTAAGCTATCGGCACTGCGTAATTTCATGTAATCACCAAACACCCTTAATGCACCACTCGAACCAGTTAAGGTTGAAGTTTTATTATCATCACGCCCCACCCAAACCGTTACCACATCTCGATTATCTAAACCAACAAACCAGCTATCACGTAATTTATCAGTCGAACCGGTTTTTCCCGCAAAATTAATGCCTGGAAATTGCCACCTCAAACGTCGTGCAGTACCTTGTTTTGCCACCAGCGTCATATTATAAATAGTTAGATCTGTATCCTCACGATCAAAACGACGCTGACCTTTCAGGCTTTGTTGATAGACTAAATCACCGTTTTCATCAACCACCGCGACCAAACTTGTTAATTTATGATATTCCCCCGCTGTAGCGATCGTTTGATACATTTGTGATACTTGGAATGGGGACATATTTAATGCCCCCAATAACATCGATGGATAGTGATTATCAACCTTTGCAACGCCTAGACGTTTTAAACTTTCAATCACATTATCAATGCCAAGTGCCATGCCTAAATTAACCGTAGGTACGTTAAGCGATTGCATTAAGGCTTGGTATAACGGAACTTCTCCACGGTATTTACGATCATAATTTTTTGGCTGCCAGTTATTACCGTACTGGTTATTTAATCGTATCGGTTTATCTTCTAGCGGTGAGTTAAGATCATACCCCTGTTCAAATGCAGTTAAATAAATAGCGGGTTTCACCACAGAACCAATCGAACGAGAAGCATCCAGCGCACGGTTAAAGCCAGCATATTGCGTGTTGCGACCACCAACGATTGCGGTAACCCGACCATATTGACGATCGGTCACCACCATAGCAGTTTCTAATCCGGAAATATTACGTGCCTTTTCTAATCGAGGCAGACTTGCCGTGACCGCCGTTTCTGCCGCACGTTGTGCCAGCGGGTCCAAACTAGTAAATATTTTCAATCCAGATTGATCATAAAGTGCATCGCCAAACGTGGTCTTTAGCTCTCGGCGTAATAATGATAAAAACGCAGGCGCTTTAGTGGTACTCATGTGCCCACGCGGAATAATACCCAGCGGTCTAGCAATCGCCGCACGATATTCAGCGGTACTAATCTTGCCGTTTTTGGATAATAAACGAATGATCATATCACGGCGTTCAAGTGCACGTTTGGGATAGCGCCATGGATCATAAAATGATGGTCCTTTAACTACGGCAACTAAGAACGCCATTTGATCTATGCTCAGTTCCGGTACTGGTCTACCAAAATAAAAGTAGCTGGCTAAACCAAAACCATATACGCCGTCACTGTAGTTTTGACCTAAATAAACCTCGTTAAGATAACCACTTAATACCGCATCCTTACTTAAACGGTAGTTAATCAGTATTGCCATGTACGCTTCATTGAATTTACGCCAATAACTGCGCTGACGGGTTAAGAAAAAGTTTTTAACTAACTGCTGAGTCAGTGTACTTCCTCCCTGTACGGTTCGTCCTGCATTCATATTGGCAAACGCAGCACGGATAATCGCAACAGGCGATACACCGTTATGATGGTAAAAGTTTCGATCTTCCACCAATAACAAGGTATCAATTAATAATTGTGGGTAATCTTGTAATTCAACCAAGATGCGATCTTCTTGGTTCGGCGCTTGTAGGGTATCAAGCAGCATAGGATCAAGATTAACTGAATTAAGATATTTACCAGTTTTCTGGTCACGGATACTAACTAAGCGATTATCAGCAAAGGTAAGAAACAACGCTTTATTAGGTTCAGTCCCATCAAGATAAGTAAAACTTCGACGCAGTAATTCGACTTTAGTGGCCGATATTGAGAATTGCCCTGCAGTACGTGGTTTTGCTACTTTTAAATAATTGAGTAAAACCAGTTCCTCGACCAATTTATCATGTGGTAAAAACATCCCTGGTTTTAGCTCTAAACTTCGTGCATATATTTGCGCAGGGGTCTTCCAGATAGGACCTGAAAATCGAGTTTGGATCTTGCTGTCTAAATACATCCCATAGAGAATAAAAAGAGCCGAAAAAGCCAAACTAAATTTAAATAGGAAAATAGCAATACTGCGAGTCCAAGTGCGACTAGTTACCTTTTTTACTTTTCTCTTCGTGGCTTTTTTTGCGGTGGATTTCTTAGCTGATTTTTTTACCGCAGGTTTTGCTGGTGTTTTTCGTTTGTTGACAGTTTTCTTTGTGTCATCACTTACGGGACGTTTAGCCAATGGAAAGGGTCCTAGAAATTGCATTAAATACGGTCTAATACGATCTAATATAATACCGTAAAAAAGAATCGTTAGTTTACCCTGTTCGCTCCCTTCAACTCAACTATTGCAGTTAGGTATTTGAGCTCCCTGATTATGTTGCTGCAAGTTTGATCCCAAGAGCCACAAAAACAGTGCCAACCGTGCGGTTAAGCCACAGTGTAAAACTTTGGTTACCTTTCACTTTTTTGGTTAAACGATGCGCAGCAAAAATATAACCGAGCTCCACCACAAACGCACCAATAACCACTATCATACCCAATAACAAGAGCTGCATTGAGACCGTTCCCTGACCTTCTCGCACAAATTGCGGTAAAAAAGCCATAAAAAAGATCGCAGCCTTTGGATTCAGAACATCGATTAGCACTCCTTGTTTGAATACTTTCCAATGCGACATTGGTGATGGTGAATCACCATCAATATGATCAGTGCTGGTTAACTCAACTCCGCCAGATGCAGTAAACGCCTGCCAAGCCAAATAAATCAAATAACCCACACCAATGATTTTAATGAGCATAAAAGCATAAGCTGAAGAAACGATGATAGCTGATAAACCTAACGCCGCCGCAGCCACATGTACCAACGCTCCAGAACAAACCCCAGCAGCGGCAACAATACCCGCTTTACGACCATGGCTAACCGTCTTAGTCAGTACAAATATCAGATCCGGACCCGGCGTCATATTTAATGCCAGTGATGCGGTTAGAAACATTACCCAGTAACCAATATCCATCTGCACTTCCTTAATCTAAATTAACTGCTTTTACCATATATAATTCATTTTCAGTAAGGTCGTCAATCACACCTTGTTGCTTTGATATTAACTGCTCAAAACCATTATTCTTATAAAATACTATCGCGTATGTATTACTTATCATGACAGTTAATTCTAGTTGTTTCAGTTTAGACAATCTTGCCCACTCTTCTACATGTGCCAATAATTGCCTACCAAGACCCAAGCCGATACTCGCTTGTTGGATACCAATAACCAAAGATGCAGTATGACTATCACCACTAATATAACCTGTTATGCCTATCGCAAAACCGATCAGATTATGGTTATCTCGTTCTATTACATAAAGCACTTGGGTTGTTGAATTGATAAATAACTCTAGGTGACTGCTGAGTTCAGTCGCACTATTTTTCTCACCCATGGCCATAAATGGCGTTTCGTTATTCAGTTGCGAGAATAACGTTGATAACGCGTGAGCATCCGTCACTTTGACTGGTCTAATTATTACCATAAATATTCTCTAATCGAGTTAAAAATAATAGCATCTGGCAATTGAAAATTAACAATAGCCGTAAACTGACGTATCATAGGTGTCAGACGCTAGCGGTTACTCATCAATAACACAGTATCTGTCTGCCCAATATCGTACTGTAATATAACACCAAGGTTTATCAATGGTTTTCATCTCTAGCAATGTATCAATTCCCGATTCAGAAATTGATATTCAAGCCATCCGCGCACAAGGTGCCGGTGGTCAGAACGTCAATAAAGTATCAACGGCGATCCATTTACGCTTTGATATTAAGGCGTCTTCACTACCCGAGTTTTATAAAGAAAGGTTATTAGCGTTAAGCGATCATCGTATTACCAAAGACGGTGTAATAATAATAAAATCACAGGAATCGCGCAGTCAGGATTATAACAAACAGGTCGCATTTGAACGTTTAGTTGAATTGATTAAGCAGGCGACTGTGATCCAAAAGGCACGTCGTGCCACCAAGCCAAGTCGTAATGCCAAAAAGAAACGTATGGACACTAAAACTCAGCGTGGTAAGACCAAAAATATGCGCGGAAAAGTTAGCTTTTAACTTGTTCCCAAGCTGCATGATAGCTATTTAACGCCACTTTAAATGCCGCTTGTTGGCGTTTATCAATCGCCGACGCAATAGGAATGTCAGCAGTCATCGCATTAACGGCGCGGCCACGCATGTGTAGTTCATAATGTAAATGGGGGCCAGTAACACGACCACTATTACCCGATAACGCAATTTTTTGTCCACGTTTTATTCGCTGACCTTTTCTCACCAACGCCTTACTTAAGTGTAAAAAACGAGTACGGTATGTTTGACCATTTGAAATTTCAATATACAGTCCAGCATACTTATGATTAACCACTCGCGACACTACACCATCACCCGTTGCATACACAGGGGTTCCAATTGGTACCGCAAAATCTGTACCGTTATGCGGACGTAATAAACCTGTCACGGGGTGTAGACGTCTTGGATTGAAGCTTGATGATATACGATACTTACTGCTAACAGGACGACGCACAAAAGCGCGTTCAATACTCAGACCTTCTTCGTCATAATAAATACCTTCATACAAATAGGCACTAATATTGCGATTACGGTTATTAATACTTACCGCATCAATACGATTTTCACCAGTGAGTTTATCTCCGATATATTGGCGAGACACTAAGACTTTAAACGTATCTCCGCTGCGTAAGTCTCGGCTAAAATTAATTTTGTCTTTTAATAACGTCGCAATGAATTGTGCTTCAAATAACGATAATCCAGCTTGCTTTGCCGAACCAGAAAAGCTGTTTTCAACAGTACCTATATAACTATGGTCTCGCCATTCACCATCAACATTTATCTCTTCAAACTCAAAACCGGTCTCACCTAAACGCTTATAAACGACTTGATGAGAAAGACTTACTTGTAATTCCAAACGCGTCAATTCACCTTCAAACTCGGTGAATATTAAGGTTTGTCCGGGTTTAATGCTATCTAACGCCAGAACATTTAAATCCACTTCCAGAATTTGATATAAACTCGTTTGACTTAAATCTAATTGCTCAAAAATAGCCCCTAAGGTGTCACCTTTTTGGATCACGTAGTTAATGGTTTTTGGGTACGACTTAGCAAGATCTTCAGCGATTGCAGCAACAGCCGATTCAGTAACAGTCGCAACGGGATCTGGCGATACTGATTGTGACGATGATTCTGCTAGCAACGTCGCTGTTTTTGCTTTCGACACATCCATAATTTCAGCCGTAACAGGATTAGCACTTACGCCAATATCATTGCTGTCATCGACTTTATCTGTCACTGGTAATAACGCGACAATGATGAGTAATACACTTGTTAATAGCACCCACGTTAGTACTAACTGTAATTTATTTTTCTTAATTGACGACATTTAATGAATACCCAGTCTTCGTTCAAAATAGCAATAATTAGTATAATAAGGCCGAAATGGTATAACACAACAAAACAAAGGCATAGTATAGATAACGTAAATATGTGTAAATCAGTCGAAAGTTTTAGTATCTAAAACTAACCAACAATCACATAGCTCGGGTCAATTTGAAAAATGCCGAATACAATTAATACATTACCAACAACCGTTAACCAAAAAATACGTTTGAAACTAATTTTACTTTTTTTATGAGAAAATAGTTTTTGTCCGACGAGCGCACCAGGCCAACCACCTAACAGCGCTAACAAGTGCAATGTACGCTCTGGTGTACGCCACGCCTGTCTTTTAGCCGCCCATTTATCTTTACCATATACTAATAGGGTAATGATACTCAATACGAAATAACTGTAACCTAACCATACCAACATATTATTTACCTTAAGTAAAAGTATCCTCAGATATAAAAACGGCAAGCGCGATGCTTGCCGTATTAATCTACCTAAATATAACGTCGACTACCAGTTATCAGTAGCCCATTGCAGTTGCTCATCAGTATCCATAAAGCTCCATGCTAATATACGACTGACTTTTTGACCTTGCGACATAGGGATCACGCGGATTTGTTTTGCACCTAACGTGTGTAAATATTGCTCAAGCTCTTCTATATGCTCACCCTTTGAAATAAGACTAGTGAACCAACATACTTGTTCAGCGAAATCTTTACTTTCTTTCGCCATGTCTTTAACAAAGCGTAATTCGCCACCTTCACACCAAAGTTCAGAATTCTGCCCACCAAAGTTCAACTTAGTTGTATTGGTCGGCGCAGCCTTACCTTTGTGCAGGTTTTTAATCTTACGCTCAGTACCTGCGGTTGCATCAGCCATTGATGCATGGAACGGCGGATTACAAACCGTCACCGCATATTTGTCGTTATATTTGATCACGCCTTTAAAGGTACTACCTGGCGTTTTTTTCAATACAATCTTAATCGCTTTATTTAAGCTTGGATTTGCTTGCACGATCACATTCGCTGTTTTTGCTGCAACCGTATCAATATCAGTACCCACAAAGCCCCAGCCATAGCTGCGATGACCGAGAATAGGGTAAATGCAGTTAGCGCCAGTACCAATATCTAACGCTTTAACACGTTTACCTGTTGGTACATCACCATTATTAATTTCTGCCAGTAGATCGGCAATATAGTGAATGTAATCTGCACGTCCAGGGATTGGCGGACATAAATAACCTGTCGGAATCTGCCAATTTGGTACTTGGTAAAAATGGGCTAATAATGCACTGTTCAAGCAAACAACTGCTTTATCATCACTAAAATCGACCGTTTCTTCTCCACAAGGATTTAGTCTTATGTACGCTTTTAACGCTGGGTATGTTTTAACTAAGGCTGTTAAATCATAACGTCCCTGATGTGGATTACGGGGATGCAATGTAGCGATTTTTTTAGTCATGATAAATCTTCTTTTATTTGTCTGAAACGAACTCTGCGAGATAATAGCAGATTACGAATAACTATTGCTGCTTTCCTACATATGTTTTTTAACACGTCGTGTCGGCATCGCTTCTAAGGGGTTATCTGGCCAATAGTGGGATGCACTATTAAACTGATAAAACATTGACACTTCACTATAAATATAAAATATCATTTAATTACAACCTCTTAAATCAGTCAAAATTCAAATTGTATTTTTTTAGCTTTGACTGTCAATATTTTAATTAAATTGACTATATTTAAGCTTTTTCATCGTTAAATATATTTAAGATTGACACTTTTTTTGTAGAGTTATTGATCTCTAAATTAGCAATATAATCTAGAAGCAGGGTTTCTCGCTCAAGTGCTTTGCTCAATTTAAACCTTGCATCGGCCAACTGATGCTGCAAATCAACTACCTTATTATGCTCTCTTGATATCCTTTCTTTAACGGACAGTGTTGAACCAGGAGATTCACAACCGCTTGAGTTTTTAAAGGTTTCGATAAGATTAATTATATTAGTATGTTGTTCGCGACCATTTTTAAGATAGCCGCTATCAAAGCCAGCCTCTTGACTTATGACAGATAACGTTACCCTATCTCTAGGTAAATCCTTGAATTTAGACACCAGAGGGGTGTTCTGTTTCATCCTCTCTAATGCCTCTAAGCACCTTTTTAAACCTGCACTCATAATTACTACACCCCTCTGAAATAACAATCAAGTAAGTGATTGTTAAATATTGTCATTTTTAACTTTCATTATAATCTTTAATGAGTTTCTTTATTTGAGGTATCAAGTTGCGTCATTCTTTCGACTTTCTTTATCTCGAAAGGACATTAATGCATCCAATTCATCCTTAACAACTTGGTATTCACCGCTACTTTTGTCAAATTGATTAATATAACCAGACAGTTCATCGATTTGTTCGTCTACTTTTTTTGGTTTGATTATCGCGCAAGCACTTGATAGGCAACTACTAAACTCCCCCAACATTCGACATGCGCAACCTTCAGCTTTAATACATCCACCAAGCAATGTACCTCTATAACTAATCTCACCATCCTTCACCGCCTTTAGGGTTTCTTTACGAAGGCCTAGAACTATTGTATCCATATCTTCATCAGGACTCTCAACTCGTAACCGCTGTCTCTGTATGTAATTGCCACTTTTACCGTATAACACCTCGTCTGAATTAAGCACATCTTCAATCAATGTGTTAATGACTACAGCTAGTTTTTCTTCCTTAAAAGAAGCAGAGATATGAATAGATTCATCTAATTCATAGGTTTTAGTTTCAGGGTTAAAATACCCAAATATAGATTTGACGCTTTCTGAATTTCGACAGTAATACTTGGTTATGCTCGAAACTAAATGTTTAAACTGAACAGTTAAAGTGGGCAATGATACAAAACCCGAATTGGCAGCATAATAAGCAAGGGAGCGTCTGAATTGATGAGGTGTCAAATACCAAGCTTTCCCCACCATAAATTTATCTCCAAACGTATGATCTTCATTTGAGGCCCTTAATAGATCCATGTCTGTTTGAGTAATCAATAATTCACGGTACCAATCAGGTTGATGCTTTCTTTTGAAGACAGTTTGAAGGTGACTCTTTCCATATATATGCTGTGGATTAATGAAAAGAATGTTACTAAAATCTTTTCCAGTTGCATGAGATAAGCCTGAGTTTATGGCTTGAAGTACCTCGACAGCCATTTTTACTGATGAATTAGCAAACCAAGACGCCTCTTGATTACATCCTGTGTATTTAGTTGTACAGGACACTAAATCTATAACTTCAGGTTCAAGAAGAGTGTTCCCCTCATCAAACAGCTTTGGAGAAAGAGTTTTCTGTTGAATACAGTCATATTTAATATCCATAACTTCCGAGGTTCTCATTCCTGTATATAGAGCAATAATGTTGTGACAAACATACTGTATTTTATATAAAGTATTGATTAAATCTCTCTTTTTAATAAATGTGTACTTGTTAGTAAACAGATCTTTCAGTCTACTTTCTTTTATTAAATACTCAGGTACTAACTTGTTCCCTTTTATTGTGGCAACCGAGTAACCAGCATTTGGATCTTTAAACATTTTAATAAGATTTGTTATTTTATTTTTACGATGATGTAGATAAGCCAGATCGATTTCTAGCCCATTTACCATGCGTAAGTATATAGATACAGGGATGACTGGATGTTGATTATCTTTCCCCGTTAGGTTAATACGATGGCTGAATCTAACAGTTGTAAAGCCTAGTTGAGTGGAAGAAATCCTTGCTATGGAGTTTAATAAATCATATCTACTTTTTGATTCCGGCACCGTTTTATAAAAGGAAAGTAACCATCTCTCATTCGACAATACATCAAACACTTTTAATGTAACTAGGCTTTCCCTTTTCTTTACCTCCAGACAAAACCTAGCCATCTCCATAAGAAGATAATAATGCCTTCTCAAACCTTTAACTGATATTCGACCAAAACGTCCTCCACGAGCTTTATAGATCACTGCTAGCATTATAGTTTTAACCTGATTTATTAGATCTACTTCAAATTTATTCGGTTCACCATCTATAGATAAATAGCGAAGAAACCTTAAAAAAGGTTCAGCATTATGTGTTAGAGAATATGAATTAAGATCCCAAACCATTTCGCTATAAAGGGATACTACATTTTGGCCATCATGCGATATGATCGTATTTCCACTCGGATTCAAAAAATCACCTGTAAAAACAGGAATCTTATGCTTAGTACTAAAGATTTCTTGATGTAATTGATGATTTAGCGCAATTGATTGTTCGCTCAAAATATAACCCCCATTGATTCATACCTTCTTAATCTAAGTTCCCAAAAGGGTGTTAACTCACCTAACTCCCACACTCGTTCATATACTGATTCATATACTACCAAGGCTTCACTTGAGGTAGCCTTAACATGATGTAATATTGAATTAACTTTTAGGTGCAGTTTATCTAAAAAATTCTGATGTTCATTAAGACACAGTCCCTTGGTCCTAAGGGAACTAACAATAAAGGTTAGACTGATTAGCTTGTGAAGGTCTTCCTCGTCAGCGTGACAGCAGTAATTTTTACAGAAAAGGCATCCGTATTGAGTCTTACAATCTGGTTCAACTAAAGGCTCATTACTCACTTGTATCGGATTATTAAACTCAGAGCAGTGACCTATTGATATCGAGCGTTCTTCAATTTCCGCAGCGTTACGGGCTGCATTTTGAGTTTCAATGATTTTGAATTGTTTAGAAGCTTCTTTGACACTGTCCCAAAAAGTACTCAGCTGATCACCTTGACTACTCGTTCTGGTATTTGCATAAACTTTTAAATTAGTATCAACGGTGTGATTCATGGTATCTGAAATTGCTTGAACTGGCTGCTCTAGTTCATGCAAAATTACAGTTTTTACTCTTCGGATTTCCCGTGGTGTCAATACCTTAAAATTTGCAGGGAAAAACTTCCCTTGGATCCTTTTATATACTCGACCAATATCATCTCCAGCTATAGGCGCAGCAAAAACAGGCTCATCACTTCTATTCCCTGATGGTGTTACCACTTTAATAAAAAAAGAATTCTGCTCTTTAAATTCAGGAACACTCTCTTTTATCCAAGCCCGAAGAGTTAAATACTTTTTTAATATAGATACACCGTCCTTATAAACCCTATAACTAGTTTCTAAACCCTTTGCACGAAACTTAATGGCCCTAAAATCCTTGGAACATTGTGATTTTTCAGTCTCGATCGTATCCATAAACTCCAATTGAGTGACTTCAGTTCTATGTATTCCGGTTAAAATAATAAATATTTCTAGATAGCAGCGACAGGCAATATCAGCAAACCTCATCCGAGTAAAACTAACTTTATTATTGTTATTAGCCAATAAGTTACGCCCTGAACCTCGTACAGTCCACAACTTCACAGTCCTGTCCTTTGTTGGGATCTTAAGAACTTCTTTATGGGTAAAAACTTTTCCATTTTCGTAATCATAAGACTGTATTAGAAATGTGGTATTTTTGGTTTTTACAAATCCTTTGTCATTTGGAAATATATAAACATTTTCACCAGAATATGGCATTTGGAATGGGAATTTTTTTTCACCAACAACTAGATCTGTCAATCCATATGCAATTTCTTTTAAATGGAGAATTACGGATCTACAATCCTCAAGTGAGCGCACGGATTTGGCTTCTCTTTTAGATTTAAAAATGATACTACACGCAATAAGTTTGTTACGAAAATCACTTCCATAGCGCATTGTTAATAATCCAATTATGTCTCGCTGCCTTCCAGCAGCCGTAACAGGACTCCAATTGAGAACGCCAGATTTAATTTTTATCTCTACTTCATTAACCCAGTTAGCGTAAGCTCTCAAAGTCGCACCTTCATTTTCTACAAAATCATGGTAGCCTCGTTTGATACACCATGCCGTAAACTCCATAAGTGTTATTAAATAGACTTTGTGAGTTATATCCCTATTTTTGCTTACAGATATATGGTCTAAAAAATTTCTCACAAAAGTCACTCTACCATCCAAGATAGTGTCATCTTTTATAATTATTTGTTTCAAGGGAGGAGAGCCAAACACACGACTAACTGGAGCATCCTCAATAATATAATTTTTATAAAGCACGCAACCAAAATAAATAGGTGACACTCTCACACTTTTTGGAAACTGAATGCTAGCATTTTGAAGATTAACAATATCTAAACCTACATCACTGGAATGATAAATATCGGTATGCTCTATAATCTTAATTAATGGAGTGTTACTCATTTAGAATACCCTCCATGCTTTCTCCGAATAACTTATTTTCATATAAACGCTGAATATTTATTCGCGAATCAACTGAGGTGAATAGCTTTAAGTAACCTTCTGTGGTTTCTCTATGAGCATGATGTAATTTCTTTCTTATGATATCTATATCATCACCATAGGATAACTCACCACTTTTAATCATTGGCTGTAAAGACAAGTAATATTGATATGCGAAAGTAGCTCTAAGCCAATGAAACGTAAAATCGGCAGGTATTAGACTATTTGCATTTTTTATTATTTTGTCGCAGATTGTTTTTGTATTCCAACCTGTAGGAATTGTTTTTACCTTTAAATATCGAGGATCATTTTTTGCCATGTAGTGGCAATTTCCTTCTCGACTGATAAAGAGATACATATCCTTTTTCGAAAGTACATCACCGTTTTTCAGCTGGAATTTAGCCACTCTATGTTCATGTTCCTCGCACTTAGAATATTGCTTCAGCATATCAGCTAGACGGACGGGAACATCCAATACATGAGGTTTATCAAACTTTGTATCAGCCCCATTGAAAGGTGAAAGCTTAAGTTTATAAACCCCCTTATCGCTCAAGTTAGATTCATTAAATTGATCTAAATGCTTATGTCTAATTGTTAATATCGTCTGCTTTCGTTCGCCTGTTAGAAGCGCTAGACAGGTAATTAACCTTTGCTCATGCGTTAACCCACCATCTGATATTGCACTTAGTAAGGCTCCGTAGGCATCATCCATTAACGGCTGTAAATCCTCGCCTTCGTCATTAACAAAACCTATCTTAGTCGCAGGTGAACGAGGCACATCAACCGTTTGAGAGCGCTTGGTTACATCTTTTTTACTTATAAAGCCATCACGAGTCTTAATCAATAAATCAACTTGTTTAGTAACATCGACACGTTTCATATCAAATTTACGAAGATTGTTTTCATGCACATATTTATAAAATGAATACACATCTAATGTTTTACCATTCAAAACTCTCGGTGAGACCCCTCCCTCTTCAATCAAATGTTTAAAAAAGCGGTATGAAGGACGACCAACTGGTCGCAACGACGAAAAATCAAATGCATCTAATTTATGATTTTCACAAAAAATTTTATATTCCAAGATATTACTAGCCACAAGCCTTAAAGCTGTAAAGCTGTACTCCTTTTATCTTCTAAAAATTTCTTTTTAGCTAAAGAATACAGATAAAGGTTCGCTTCAACCCATGGTGAACCATCTACCTCAAAAATGTATGGCAACTGATAAACTACGTTATACTGTTCATAAAAATCAGATTGAAATTCATATAATTGAAATAATTTTGGCTTCAACTGAATAGCATTCTTATCATCCTGAAATGTTTGAAATGTAGAATTACAATGCTCTACAACAGGAATCAACTCTACCCTTTGATTTTTATCTAACATACACATATACCGGTTCGGCTATTGATATTTTTATCACGTATATCGCCATGATTACGCAGCGAATTAAAGTATAGGTATGTGGGCCTTAATCTTTTGATCGCATGACTAAAATTTAAGTAATCTAATTCTTCTTTTTCAACCCAAGGTGTCCCATCGTTATTTAACAAACACGGTACATTGTACAAAGTATCCGCTTTTCTAAGGCTTTCAATCCCAGGAGGTGTTACATAATAGGTACCTTCCGTGGTGGTTATACCTTGGCTACGAGTTCCGATTGCATTCGAGGTTAGCTCTGAGAGAACGTTATTTACTACCGGTATATTTACTAAGCGCTGTTTCTTATTTATTAAATTCATTTTTATTCTCCTCTACATCGAGCGTTTAAGAAGTTATGAGTATGGCAATCACCATACACGCACCATCGTGATACTGCAATAAAAACAATTAAACACCCAATTAAGAATAAATGCAGTAACTAGATGATGCACTTATCGCTTGACTAAAGTTAAGAAGTTATACAAAATACAATTCAATTGAATCACAAACACTTATTCGTTCATGGTAGGTAAATACGGTATCTAATATGTTTAAGACACTATCTGAGATCGCAACAATTAAGGCGGGATATCCTTTTCGTGGAAGTATTATTGCTGACGAGCAGGCTATTACTAAAGTTATCCAAGTGCGTGATGTGAATACATTTGGTGACATTAACCATTCACAGTTAATCAAAACTCAGTTAACCGGAAAACGAGAACCAGACTGGCTCATATCAGGGGATATTTTGTTTATCGCCAAAGGGCCTCGAAATACGGCTGCTTGCATTAATTTTTCAGCTAGTGAGTCTGATGTCATTTGTTCACCGCATTTTTTCTTGGTAAAAATAAAGCGGCAGTTCGAGGGTACTATTGACCCTAATTTCATCGCATGGCAATTAAATCAGTCTCATGCACAGCGTTATTTTAAAGTCAGTGCTGAGGGATCATTACAGGTGAGCATTCGCCGCAATGTGCTTGAAGAAGTATCTTTGTCGATACCTGATATAGCGAAACAACGAACAATAGCTAATTTATATTTAGCCAGTTTAAAAGAACAAGCCTTACTTAATAAGCTTATAAAAAACCGTCAGCAGCAGCTTTCTGTAATATCTGATGACTTAATGAAAGAACAATAAGATACCAATAAAAAGAGACAATTATGCCAACAACACTTATTAATCAAGATGACATCAACAAGGCAGTATGGTCAGCCTGCGATACCTTCCGAGGTACAGTTAGTTCAGACACTTATAAAGACTTCATCCTAACAATGCTCTTCTTAAAATACATTTCAGATGTATACAAAGACAGATATGAAGAGTTGGTAGCTGAACTCGGCGATATCCCTGAGCTAATCGAAATGCAAATGGCGAATGAGCGCTTTGTATTACCTAAGGGTGCAAGCTTTTGGGATCTGTATGAGCGTCGCCATGAAGCGGGTAACGGTTCTCGTATTGATGAAGCATTACATGCGCTTGAAGAAGCAAATGGCTCTAAGTTAAAAAACGTGTTTCAAGACATCAGCTTCAACACGGATAAATTGGGTGAAGAAAAACAAAAAAATGCCATTTTACGTCACCTACTAGAAGACTTTGGTAAAGAAGAGTTAAGCCTCCGCCCAAGTCGTGTTGGATCACTTGATGTGATTGGTAATGCGTATGAATACCTAATCAAGCACTTTGCTGCTGGTAGTGGTAAATCAGCAGGTGAGTTTTATACGCCACCTGAAGTATCTGATTTGCTATCTATTATCTTAGAACCACAAGAAGGCGATCAAATTTGTGATCCGGCCTGTGGCTCAGGTTCATTGTTGATGAAGTGTGGTCGTCAAATTCGCAATAACTTTAATGGTTCTAAGAAATACGCCTTGTTTGGTCAAGAAGCGATTGGCTCTACATGGTCACTAGCAAAAATGAATATGTTCCTTCACGGTGAAGACAATCACCGTATTGAATGGGGCGATACCATTCGTAACCCTAAGCTAAAGACTAAGACTGGCGACGCCTTATTACATTTTGATGTCGTAACCGCTAACCCACCGTTCTCACTAGATAAATGGGGGCATGAAGACGCTGCTGCTGATGAATTCGGTCGTTTCCGCCGTGGTGTGCCACCAAAGACCAAAGGGGATTACGCGTTTATTTCTCACATGATTGAGACGCTTAAACCAGAAACAGGTCGCATGGGTGTCGTAGTACCGCACGGTGTGTTATTCCGCGCATCAAGTGAAGGTAAAATCCGTCAGCAATTAATTGATGAAAACCTACTTGAAGCGGTAATTGGTTTACCTGAAAAGCTTTTCTTCGGTACAGGTATTCCTGCGGCTATTTTAATTTTCAAAAAACAGAAAGACGATAAGAATGTGTTATTTATTGATGCGTCTCGTGAGTTTAAATCAGGTAAAAACCAGAATGTATTAACGGCTGAGAATATTCAGAAGATTGTTGATACTTACAAAGCCCGTGAGACGACTGATAAATACTCGTATGTAGCAACTATTGAAGAGATCGCAGAGAACGATTACAACCTGAATATCCCACGTTATGTGGATACCTTTGAAGAGGAAGCAGAAATTGACCTAATGGCAGTGCGTAGCGAGCGTTTGGCATTGCAAACAGAACTGTCTGCGCTTGAAGCTGAAATGGCGGGTTACTTAGAGGAGTTAGGTTATGGTGCCTAATGGTTTTCAACATATAAATGGGCTCGGTAACTTCCCTTTAGACTGGCACGTTAAACTAGCTGATGAACTAACAACTAAAATAACAAAAGGAACAACACCATCAAAAACTGAAATTGTTGAAAATTCACAAATCCCATTTTTAAGAGTGAATAACCTTTCTTTTACAGGATCGCTAAATCCATTGTCAGGTATGTTGTATGTGACTGATCACGCTCATAATACTTTTTTGGCTCGCTCAATAGCTTACCCTGGCGATATTCTGATGAATATTGTTGGACCTCCACTCGGTAAAATAGCAATGTTAGATTCAGAGTATTCTGAATATAATATGAATCAAGCAATTGTTATTTATAGATGTGACTCAAAATATATAGATAAAAACTATTTCTTAAAATTTTTATCTAGTGAATTGGCTCAGCAATGGTTGCAATCTCGCTCAAAGAAAACATCAGGGCAACAAAATTTAACCATTCAGCTTTGTAAAGAGTTGCCAACGCCTGTCCCCCCGCTTTCAGAACAACGAAAAATAGCCAAAATTTTCTTAACATGGGATAAAGCGATTGCGGCCAATGGAAAGCTGATTGAGAAAAGCATGCAGCATAAAAAAGCCCTTATGCAGCAATTACTGACTGGCAAAAAACGCTTTGCTGGGTTTGAGGCTGAGTGGGAAGAAGTAACTATAGGTTCCACATCAAAATGTTTTTCTGGTGGAACACCATCAAGAGCTAAAGAAGAATATTACGGTGGTGATATTCCTTGGATTACCTCGGGTAAACTAAATGATAGATTTGTTAATTCTGTAAATGAGTACATATCTGAATCAGGGCTAAAAAACTCGTCCGCTAAAGTAATTAAAAATGGAAGTTTATTAATTGCTATGTATGGTGCTACAGCTGGAAAAGTTGCAATTAATGAACTACATAATGCGACCATCAATCAGGCAATTTTAGCATTAGAATCTGAAAATAATTGCCATAATTTATTCTTATTTTATTTGTTTGAAGTTGAAATGATTAAAGCTCTTAAGCTAGTTCAAGGTGGACAACCTAATCTGAATGCTTCAATAATCAAAGGAATTAAAATCCAACTACCACCTTTAAAAGAACAACAAAAAATAGCATCTGTTCTCACTAATGCCGACAAAGAAATTGAGTTACTTCAACAAAAGCTCGCAGGTTTCAAACAAGAGAAGAAAGCTTTGATGCAGCAGTTACTCACAGGTAAACGCCGTGTAAAAATTGACGCTTAATACCTGAAACACACTTATAAGATAAGCTCAAATGTTCGTAGCTTAAGACTGCCAGCAAGTACATGAGTGAGTGAATAACCAAGCTAAGGTGAACACCTATTATAACTGTATGTTACAGAGCTAATACATAATATAAAGGCAACACCACTGTCTGTTGCCTTCTTCAAAATTACAGGAATTAAACATGAGTACGATGGACAAAACATTAAAGCTGCATATATCCACCGGAAAAATTGATACAACAAAGCCATATTGGCGATTATACCGTGAACACGTTATACAACGTGCCTCTGAGAAGTTGTGTTATGTAGTATATGCATTGGATTCTCAGTTTGAATTACTCGAATACGAATTAAATAATCGAAATTGTTTTGATTTCAGTTATCAGCCCCTAAATAACGATAAATTACATGTCGATTTATTTGGTCTCAGAATGAATTTTATCTACGATGGTCATCGCTGGTATCAAAATGATGGTGAAGAAAATGAAGTAACACGAACAATGCAAGCTAAAGGTTATATTCGCAATACACAATAAGAGAAAGCAGTATGTCTCAGTCACTACCAAACTTTAACGAAGAACACGCAGCAAAAATCCCAGCATTAACCCTGCTTACTCATCTTGGCTATGAGTTCATTCCCCCTGCGGAATGTGCTACGCAGCGTGGTAGCAATGCCACAGTGATATTACCGCAAGTATTACGTAACCACCTTGCCAAGCAAACCTTTATGTTTGCTGGCAAAGCACACCCCCTATCGGCTGCATCCATCGACAAAATAGTAAAACAACTGGCACACCCAGCCATGAATGAAGGGCTAAAAATAGCTAACGAAAAACACTATAATGATCTTACTTATGGCATTGGTGTGACGCAGTTCATTGACGGTAAAAAAGCCAGCCCAACCATTCAAGTTATTGATTGGCATCATGTAGAAAAAAACCAATTCCATTTTACCGAAGAACTCGTTGTAGCAAATACTCAAGGCACCGGCAACCGTAAGCCCGACATAGTGTGTTATGTAAATGGTTTACCTTGGGTTGTTATCGAAGCCAAACGCCCTAATTCAAGTAAGCAAGGCAAGCCAACGATTAAAGAAGGTGTATCGCAAAACATCCGTAATCAAAAATCGGATGAAATCCCACACCTCTTTGCTTACAGCCAATTACTCATATCAATTAATGGCAGTGATGGACTGTACGCAACCTGTGGCACTCCAGATAAATTCTGGGCAAAATGGAAAGAAGAAGACATCATTGATGCCGAATTCCATCGTTTAAAAAATAAAACGTTAAGCCCTGCGCAGAAAGAGAAAATATTCAATCATCGTGAAAACCACATTAAGCAAGAATTTGATGCGTTAATCAGTGGTGGCGAGCTAATGGTAACTGGACAAGATAAATTGTTAGTCAGTCTGCTACGCCATGACCGACTGCTCGATATCAGCCGTATGTATACCTTGTTTGACAAAAAAGCAGGTCGTATTGTGGCCCGATATCAACAAGTATTCGGCATCAAAAAATTAATCGAGCGTATAACTACTTTTGATGACAAAGGTGCTCGTAACGGCGGTGTGATTTGGCATACCACAGGTTCAGGTAAATCTTTTACCATGGTATTTTTATCCAAAGCACTAATATGGCTGAAAGAACTAGCAAAGTGCCGAGTCGTAATAGTGACAGACAGAACCGATCTTGAAGAGCAATTAAGTACTACTTTTGCATCAGCTGGCGCACTCGAACAACTAGATAGAAAAGCTGCGATGGCAACCACAGGTAAGCGCCTTGCCGAACAGATTGGTAAAGGCAATGAACGCATAATTTTCTCCATTATCAACAAGTTTGGTACCGCCATTAAATTGCCTGAATGTCGTAACGACAGTCCAGATATATTGGTACTTGTTGACGAAGGACATCGCAGTCAAAACGGTGAAAATAATATCCGTATGGGGCAGGCATTACCTAAAGCGGCATTTGTTGCTTTTACAGGTACACCATTACTACAGGATGATAAAACTGAAGATAAATTTGGTAAAATCATTCACTCATACACAATGCAACAAGCCGTTGAAGACAAGACAGTTACACCATTGCTGTATGAAGAGCGCATTCCCGATCTAAACGTCAACGACAAAGCCATTGATGCGTGGTTTGACCGTATTACTGACAAGCTAACTGAAAAACAGCGTACCGATTTAAAGAGAAAATTTTCGCAAAAAGGGCAAATATACCAAGCCGAAGGACGCCTTGAGCTAATCGCCCATGACATCTCAGACCATTTTCAAAACTTTAGACGCCACGGCTTAAAGGGCCAACTCGCTTGCGACTCTAAAGCCTCTGCAATTCGCTACAAGCAGTTACTTGATAAAATAGGTAAAGTTACCTCGGTTGTTGCGATGTCACCACCAGATAGCCGTGAAGGGCACGACGATGTCGATAGCGAAAGTAAAGATATCGTGCAGAACTGGTGGAAAGAAAACGTCGGCAACCAAGATGAAAAGGTTTATACCAAAGACATCATTAAAGCGTTTAGTGAAGATGATGGCCCCGACTTGATGATCGTAGTTGATAAACTACTGACTGGTTTTGATGAACCAAAAAACACCGTATTGTATATCGACAAACCATTAAAGAAACATAACTTAATACAGGCAATTGCCCGTGTTAACCGCTTACACAAATTAAAAGATTTTGGTTACTTGATTGATTATCGAGGAGTCCTAGAAGAGCTTGATAGCACGATAGAGAAGTATCAAGACCTTGCTGAACGAACACAAGGTGGCTTTGATATCGATGATCTAAAGGGTTTATATAACCGCATGGACACCGAATACAAAAAGCTGCCCGGATTATATGATTCTTTGTGGTCATTCTTTAGTGAAGTAAAGAATACTAAAGACACTGAAGCCATGAGCCAAGCACTAACACCCAAGTTTGAAACTATTGATGGTCAAGTGACAGATATACGCTTAAAGCAACGTGAGGATTTTTACGGTGCATTAACGCAATTTACTAACTGCTTAAAAGTAGCATTACAGTCAGCAAGTTATTTTGACGATAAGAGTTTTGACGATAAGCGAAATCTCTATAAACAAACGCTTAAAGCAATGAGTGAGATCAGAGCCAAGGTCAAAGAGTTATCTGAAGAAGCCGTTGATTATGACCAATACGCCGATGATGTAAAAATGCTACTCGACAAGCACATTGGGGGCGTAGAGATACGTGACTCTAAAGGTGCTTATCTCGTTGGTAACTTAGGCAAAGACGCTAAACCAGAAGGCATGAGTGACGACGAAGCGCGTAACCAAACTGACAAGATCACAGGTCGTATTACCAAGATGATCGAAGTGGATTTGGCCGATGACCCTTATGCGCAGGAATATTTCTCCAAGCTACTACAAAAAGCAATCGAAGATACCAAAGCCATGTTCGATGCTCCCGTTAAACAGTACATGTTATTTACTAACTTTGAAGAACAGGTCAAAGAACGTAACGTGGTAGGTATACCCGATAAATTTGGTGATAATAAACATGCCAAGGCATATTACGGGCTATTTAAATTTCACTTTGATACTGAATTTTTAGCCGAAAAAAATATCTCTGATGAGAAAATGATAGCGATAGCATTTAAAGTCGACAGCGTGGTTAATACTGCTGTTCAAGAGTTCTCAATTAACCCAAGTGAAATTGAGACGTCAATCAGACGAAATTTAATGGTGGAACTATTTCACATGCTCGGTATGGATGGCACCAATAAACTACTTGAAGCTATCATCCAAAAAGTTCGTTTAGGGCTCAGCTAATTTAATGGCCAAGAATTTAGTGGTGAATATTCAATGATAAATAACACCAAAACAATCGCCTTCCGCTATGGCGACGATATCATCAACTACGAGGTGGTGCGTAAAGCACCTATCTTAAAAGACGATAAACTAGTACGTGCCAAAATAACAATCAAAGTGCATCCTGATTGTCGAGTTGTCGTAAGTGCACCAGAAAAAGTAACAGCGGACGACATACACCAAGCTGTTCTCAAGCAAGTATCTTGGATATGGAAAAGTCTTGAGGAGTTTAAGGCTCATCAAGACTACGTACTACCGAAACGTTACGTCAGTGGTGAAATGCAATTTTACCTTGGCCGCCGTTACGTGCTTAAAATAGTCGAAGATAAAGAAGCCAGCCTCAATGTAAAACTACTGCGAGGCAAGCTACAAGTTACACTACCAACGTTTAATGACAGTAAATCCGAACTCAGTAAAGCCTTAGTAAACAAATGGTATAAACACCGAGCAAGGCTGATATTCCAACAACGCTTAAAGGTACTCACCCCACAAGCTTCATGGGTAACAGACCTGCCGAGTTTTAAAATTAAGGCGATGAATAAACAATGGGGTAATTGCTCTCCGAATGGTACGTTGACCCTTAACCCACATTTAGTCAAAGCCCCTAAAGAGTGCATTGACTATGTGATCTTGCATGAGCTTTGCCATATCGAAGAATTAAACCACAGCGATAAGTTCTGGCGCTTACTCACCCAAGTAATGCCGCACTGGAAAGATGTCAAAGCCAAACTAGATGGCATGGCCGAATTGTATTTGAACGAGTAAAAATAAGGAAATGTTATGCACTGCCCGTCTTGTGAAAAGCATATTGGTTGGGATTGGCTTGAAGTTGAATGTATCGAGCCTAATGAAATATTTGAATGCCCGCACTGTGATGAATCATTACGTTATGAGATTGACGAAGGTACATATTACGGCGCGCAGCATAAAACCATTGAAGTGGTTGATGATTTGTAGCCATTAATAGCCAGTTTTTTCGTAATATTACTGTTCTAGCTCGTTTATAACATAATGTAAATTAGGCAGAAGCTATAATAAGCAAGGGTCTGGTACTTGTTAGTCTTTCAAGTAATTGGTTGAATTCGGCTTCACATAGAATGGAACAGGTACAGAGCTCAGAACTGGACAGGAATGGCTTAGTACTTGGACTTTAAACAAGTCTGTTCGCATTACAAAATATATGGCTTAACTGAAATTAACGATCTATTAAGGTGTGAAGCACGTAATGACCAAGTTTCAGCATGGCACTTCAACACCGAAATCAACCCATACCCAAAATGCCACGCATGCCGAACCACTCTTAAACAGTTTGCTAGGTGTTTTCACCAAAATTGCCACCATTTCTTAGGTTCTGAAGGCTTGGTGTCTTCTAAATTTTCAATTTCCGACGAGTTACATTCTGAGTTAAGTATTTCCTTCATCATAGCCTCGAAAGCTGGGGTACTAACCTGTTGAAGAGTTAACAGGGCCTGCTTTACATATGGATCAACCAAATCCACATTCAAACCATTAGCTAGAGCTTCTTCTACACACCAACGCTCAAGCTTTGGGGTGTTAAAGGAAAGCCTTACACTATCGTAGTTTTCACGGTCCACCCAGTAATAAATGGCTGGATAATCCCCTTTCGGCAATGAGTCAACACTATCAAATTCACCAACATACTCAGGTGTTGATTGGTTTTCTCGATTCATTCGATTATGTAAAAATGGAAATAGATCGATATGATCCATATATACCTCCTTGTATGACACTCTGACAACTAGCGACCGCTTAAGCGGACTAAAATGGTGGGTTAAAATGTGTAGCTGATAAAAATAACCCCACTGTTTTAATTACGTTTTAAAGCGCTTATTAGCAGTTACGACTATTTTACTCGTAAAATTTATTAATAAGATTTTGTAAATTAACACCTTCGATTATAAATTTAAGCTTTTGCTCATATTCCTTTTGTATTTTAAATTTCAATCTTTTGTGTAACTGTACCGATACAAGGTTACTTATATGTACGTAGCTGATTAATGCGCTTGGCTTTTCTTTATTTAATTCTTTTGCAAGTGATTTTAAAAGAGACTTAAGAGCAGCACCACCTCGATGTAAAGGGTGAACTTGTAAAGACAAAATGAAACAATTTCCATTTTCTAAAAAATCATATTGAATATAACCTACCAACTGTAAGTCATGATTATATTCAATAAGCTTAACCCCATCAGATATCTCTTTAATCAGCTCATTCTTTCTAGCGTCATAGGAAAACTCATCATTAGAATTCAAAAGAATATTACTCATATTAAGTTTGTCTAATTCAACGATGCCTTCGACATTTACTTCCATATGTATCTCCGACAGAGCAAAGTCTGTAACGCCTTGATAAGCTGAAAATAGCAATTGGCTATAATTGCGAAGCGATGGCCAACTGTTATTTTTACGTTTAATCAACTTGTTAGCTTACATGCCCATACCCGTCGTTCTAGTTGGGGTATTTCGTTGTCTGATTCGCGCGGCTAACTCAGCATTTAGTTTGTTTTTTAAAATCAGTGTATCTTCATATTCATGTGCAGACATAACTTTAGAAGCTTTTCCTAAAGAATTAATACCTACAACACACGTAACCCCGCCACCAGACGAACCTTCTTTAGATTTTTTATAACCAATAAAATCATGGTAATATGATAAGAAAGTTTCCTCATCAGTCCCTTCATTTAACAAATATTCAACTTTTACTTCACTAGTTCCGAAATAAAGCTGTCCCGTCAAATCTAACTTTTCCCCATTAAGTACACCATAAACTAAAAAATGATGTTGACTTCTATCTTGGAGCTCAACTTTGGCTTCGTCGTATTTACCTGGAGCAAACTTATCCACTTCACTCGATATACAGTCATGAGCCTTCTTAAATTCAATTAACACCCAACGGTCGTTGTTTTCGAGAATAGCATCACCACCTTTTTCTTGAACTCCACCAAGCGGTGCTATTGCCATTTCAATTTCTACGTGTTTTTGTACAAATACATATTCAACTGTTTTTTCCCACCAAAAATATTCCATTAACATCTCCATATATTTTGTAAGCTAACAGTGTATTACACGGAATTCTGTGTAACACGAATCCCATTCCAATTTAATTATCATCAACACTATCAAATTAATCATTATTTACAATCACTTAAATATAAAATAGCAGACCGCGACCAAATAAAAAAAGGGTGTAAACCAGAATCCGTATTTATACGGACCTATGTAAATAGAAATATGAAACATTAAGTTGTTATATTTCAATGCAATAATGTCACCCCTACATTTGAAACAGAGGCGATTTGGCATTATAAATCATGCATATTAAATGAAATGAGATTAACCCTATTATACCTGTATATAAAACTAGGCTTGCGATTAAGAAGTAGAACTTGTCCATAACAAAAAATATGGCAAATTAACGTAAGGATATCGAATAGGGACAACAGCTCTAACACGATTAGGGGCAGAAACGTGTTAGCTAGCAACGTCCTTCATAACATTCGCTATCCGTGACTGAACTGGCGTTTTAGTTAAGAATAAATAATGAACCTGCGTCACAACATAAATAGTCTATCATTTGAGTATACCGTAATGATTTAATGATAAATTAGATCACAGTCCTATCAAATGAGTTATTTTACGACTTAAGTGATAGCATTATCATTTGAATATAAAATTAGACTTAAACGATAGGAATTAATGAATGACAACATCGGCAGCTACAAAAAATAAGCAATCAAGTAAGCAAAAAATCAGTGTGTACGGCTATCTTAGGGCTTCTACTAAAGAACAAAATGCAGAGCGAGCAAAAGTAATATTAGAGGCTTTTGCTCGTCAGCAGGGGTTTACGATTAAGGCCTTTACCACCGAAAACCAATCAGGTACCAAACTGGAACGCCCTGAACTGATGCGCTTACTGAGAACAGCACAGAAAGGTGATTGCATCTTAGTTGAGCAAATAGATCGACTTACTCGTTTACATCCAGCTGATTGGTTCTTGCTTAAACGTGAGCTAGAAGATAAAGGGATTAGAATTGTGAGTATTGACTGCCCAACCTCATTCGCATTCTTAACACCAAATAAAGCACTTGATGGCGTGATGAATGCTATTAACGGAATGATGATAGATATTTTAGCTACGTTTGCACATAAAGATAATGAAGATAGAAGACGACGACAAGCTGAAGGAATTATGATTGCCAAGGCTGAAGGAAAATATAAAGGGCGTGTTCGATCAACTAAGACTGTAGATAGATGCAAACGAGCTATTGAGTTAATTAATTCATCAAAGATGACAAAAGAAGAGGCTTCTAAAGCCGTTGGATTGGGTGTCGCAACGCTGTACCGTTACATTAAAGAATCTGGCTAGATGGTACGTTAGGCTAGTCCTATCAAAAGTAAATTGATAGGACTAGATATTAAACATTATTTATAAAATTGATGACGTCTGTTTGAGTTATGCTTCCAGCTTTTAGCTACATCATAAACATAAGAAGGATAGTCACTCCAAGGATCTGCTAATACTCTCCCTCTAGCTGCTCTTAGCTTTATTGGATAACCTTCACATTCAATTAAATGCATATAATAAAAGCTTTTTTCTTGCTTTGTACTAAATTTTTTATGTGTACCACTTCGCACATTTGGATAGACATCCCACACATAATCAATTTTTTTATGTTTTGCAAAATTTCGATATTGTTGTTTAAGTTTCTTCATTTTCCCTCCAGGTTTAAATACCTAGAAGGGATCCTTTTCAAAATAATTCATTTAATTGTCCTCTTACATAACAAAATTAATTTACCAATATGCCTAGTATTAAGGCAAGCTAACACGCATTGGATGATATCATCAAATTAGAGCGCGTTTTTAAGCGCGATGCTTCTGATTTATTATCAGTAATAGCATCAAAAATATTATTAAACTCAAGCTTCATAAAGCCTCCACAGTAAAAAAGCCCGATCCCCATTTTAACTATACATACAAATATAACTTAAAATGGTGAACTAAAAGTACTTATTACTTTTTCCCTAAAATCACCTCTAATCTCAAATGTAAAATCATCTATACAACTTTTATTTTGATAGATGGCATAAGGTAATAATTGATGTTCTGAAATACTCTCAACGTCCATGTCTAGAGCTAAGATTCCATTCCTTTTCCCAACGAACCCCCGTTTATTTGATGCTTTAAAGCTAGGTGTTTTTTTAATATTATTATCCATTATTACTTCTACATCAGGGATCTCTTGCTGAATTCTCAATGCGAATTCACTAAGTAACGGCTCTGCAAACGTATAAAGCCATGCATCTTTATTTTGAGCATTACTCATACGTAAAATACGACCCAGAACCTGCCTAAAATATAACTCAGTTTTAACGTGACTTAAGTGACAGCATACCTGCAACCGAGGTAAATCTATGCCTTCAGATACCATATTGACTGATACTATCCATTCTGTCTCACTATAACGAAATTGATCGATAAGATACTGAGCATCGGGTTGTTTATAAGTCACTAATATCGCAGTTTGCTTAAATTCAACCTGTAGAATATTCATAATATATTCAGCATGCTCAACTGAAGATGCGACAATTAAACCGGCTGCACTTGGATTCATGCACCTTATTTCGTGTAACTTGCTGCATGATAGATTTAATACATAACGGATTGCAGTATCGTTAGTTATAATCGCTTGATAAGATACCGAAGGGTCGTCTAATAGAGCCTGGAAACTTGAGAATACTTTTGAAACTTTATTTTCTTGACTAACAGTAAGCTTTTCATTATCAATTAAAACAATTTTAGGATTTCTACAGACATTGTCTCTCACAGCCTCATTAAGCCCGTAGACGTAATCACATTGAATAGCACCATCTGGCTCGATATAATTAGAAAGAGCGATAGGAGCCTTATCTGAGCGCCACGGCGTACCTGTTAACGCTAAGGTATAGGCAGCCTGAGATTGAATCTTTAATATAATCTCTTCACCCCATGCATTAGCGTTTTCAATTGTCGATCCAGAGCAATGATGGATCTCATCAAAAATAACCAATACACGATGATTATTCATGATTTGCCAAAAATCATCATTAAAAAACAATAAACTTTGGTATGTGTATGAACAACCTAATGCACCGATAACACCATCAAACCGGCAATTTAAGCGTTGAGCGAATCTATCTCTAATACTATTTGCTACATTAATCGATGGTGAAAAGCATAAAATAAAGTCGATAAGCTTAGACTCATGCAAACTAGCTGCTAGCTCTGCAGCCATAATAGTTTTGCCTGCACCAGGCGTAGCTAAACATAAAAAATGCTTGCTGGTATCTTTAAAATGTTCAACCGCTGTCAATACACACTCTTCTTGCCAAGGTCTCAATTTCATCATTGCTTCTTCTGGTATGTAATAACGCTTTTTATCGCTTTGATTTGCCCTAATAACCTAGAGCTATGTTCGCGAGACTGTAAGTAATTTGACTCTAAGTGCTCTTTCAATTCAGGAAGTGACTTGTATAAAGCCATGTACTCTTCAGATTCAGCAATACTGGCAATCAAATCCACTTCACATTGCTTTAAACGTTCATCTAGCAATGACCGAGTCATCTTTTTAGGACTCTTTACAAGCATTGGATTTGATTGTTTATTCTTAATCTTCTCAGTTGTTAAACCTGTCTGGTGAAATACATTTGTTTTATTATAGCGATGCTCTTTTACGTTATCAGAATCAATCTTTTCAAGCATTCCTAATTTTTGTAGACGCAAAACTTGTCGATAAACCATCTTTCGTGAAAAAACAGGATCTGTTTCACCGGTAGCGTCCATATAAGCACTTCTCATTTCGCTGACTGTAAAATTATTCAAATCATCTGTAATAAAAATTGAATATATTGGCGTTGTAACTTTTATCGGTTTTTTATGCATCGTTTAAAATCCAAGGGGCGCACTTAAAGCGCACAATAAAATGCGGATTATAGTCCGTTGTTTTTGACGTGACAAGAGCGGATAGTCTTTCATTTTTAGAATGATTTAAAATGAAAGACTTAGCTATTGATGTTGGATTGAAAATTAAAGTTAGAAGAAAAGAAATGGGAGTGTCTCAAGATAAACTCGCGTTACTAGCCGATATTGACCGCTCGTATGTGGGCCGTATTGAACGCGGTGAAGTCAATATTACGTTAGAAAAACTATATGAAATCGCTGAAGTGTTAAATTGTGATGCTAAAGACTTGCTACCATAGAACTAGTTATTAAATTGTCCAGATTGTCCAAAGATTACATCTTAAAAACACCATAACACCATCCAGTCATGTTCCGATCTAAGAAAATGGATAGTGAATTACTGATTAAAAACCGTCTTCACTTTAGCTAATACGCATTCTTTTAGCTGAAAGGAAATACGATTGAATTCAGCCTTCACTTCAGAGTACCAATAAATTCAGGGATTATCCCATCAGCAGCGATATGCCTTTTTTCAAAGTCATTTCAAGTTTTTATCGACTATCTTTAGATGAAAACGTCAGGGTATTTACCTTGCTCTACGTCTGACTGATTTCATTCTATTTTTACTCATCAATGCAACATATTAACCATTATTATCGAGATTCAATTAATTCTTTTTTTCATTGAACGACCGGGTTTTTCTAATAATGGTTCTTCAGGCCACCTGTGCTTTGGGTATTTCGAGCGCATATCTTTAATTACATCAAAGTATGATGTTTTCCAAAAATGAGATAGATCACTTGTGGTTTGAACAGGTCTTTTCGCGGGGGAGAGCAATTCAAATCGAAGAGGCACCTTATTAAAAGCGATATGAGGTGAGGATAATTCTCCAAACATCTCTTGTAAGACAACTGAAATAGTTGGCCCTTGATTCTCATCATAACGAATATTAATTGGTTTACCACTCGGTGTAATATAAGACACGGGAGCATGACGTTCTAAAAATTGATTATCTTCCCACGTTAAATTCGCAGTTAATAAATCAAAGATATTAAATTGTTTGAGTTGTTTGATTGATTTAATATGAGAAATATAAGGTAATAGCCATTGATCTAAATCTTTCATTAGACTTTTTTTAGAAATGTTGGGAAAATCATCAATAACACTAGCTAGCCAAGTAGCTCTTACCAACCAGGATTCACACCGTGCATTCCAATTTAAAAATGTTAAACCTTCTTGTTTAAGAATATCTTCAACACACCCTTCAAACTTATCTTGATGTATAAAACTTAAAACTTCATCTTCAATGACAAGCGCTTTATATAATAACTTCCTTCTTCCAATTACTTTTTCCTTTTTACTATCTAAAGAATAATCAAACGCTTCAGTAAATTCAGGGGTTAATTTCGACTTAATGTCACTCATTGAAATAGCGACACTAAGGTATACAAAACCATCTTTATTTTTACCATCACAATCACAAACAATAATCCAAGTAGAGTCTTGCATTGAGTCTGTATTGCGGAGAGTTACCCCTCTTCCATTTGCTAACAAATATCGTTGGCCATTTTTACTACGTACTTTAGCTAACCGATCGGGAAATGCTTTTAGTAATAACGGTCCAATATGAGAGTGAAAAATAGATAAATTAAGACCTTCTATGAGAGATGACACCCCAATGTTTTTTGCAAATGACTTAGCCAACTTAATAGCCTGCTCTAAAGCATTAACGTTAACCATTTTATTATATTTCAGAGAATTGCGATCACTTAAATAATCAACAAATAACATCACCCGCTCTAAAACATCTGAACTTTCGGCATTTACAAGGACATCTCGTTCTGAAAGTAATGCAGCCAAAATACAACCAATTCTCTTTTCTAATATTGACTCGCAAGACAGCAACATACTAGCTAGACGAGGATCAACACCTAACTTTAATGCTTTAGAGCCTAATGGTAATATTTTGTTATTGTGATCAATTAACCCAAGAGTAGAGTTTAGCTCGCATGCAATTTCGAAATTAAATATTGGTGGTTCTGTTAACCAATTAGCTTCTGAAAACTTAGTTATCCCCCAAGCGGAAAGCTCTAAGGCTAAATTAGACAAGTTTGATGTCACTACTTCTTCAACTTGAAAGTCACTCAGTGTGGCATGCGCAGATTCATTCCATAATCGTAAACAATGTCCTTCTGTCAACCGGCCTGCACGACCAGCTCTTTGAGTTGCTGATGCTTTTGATATATACACGGTGTCTAATCTTGATAAGCCACTCTTAGCATCAAATGTAAGTACTTTCTCTAGCCCTGAATCGATGACCATAGTGATTCCATCGATAGTTAAACTCGTCTCCGCAATATTAGTAGTGAATATTACACGTCTTTGATTACTGTCTTTGCTAGTTAAGACAAGCTCTTGTTGAGATAGGGGTAAGCTCCCGTATAACGGTAAAAATGTAATATCAGATCCATACTGTTCGTTTGCAGCTTTTATACAACGCTTGATATCGGATTGACCAGGTAAGAAAACAAGAATATCACCCAAGGTTACCTGCTGGAACGCTATATAAAGAGATTTTAAGACTTGCTGAGTTAAATTTAATTTAGGATAAGTTAGATACTCAATCGAAACGGGATATGTTCGTCCGGGACATTGGATTATAGGAGCATGATTCAGATAGGTTGATATTTTATCTGTATCGATAGTTGCAGACATTACTAAGAGCTTAAGATCTTCTCTATATGCCGCCTGAACCTCAAGAGCAAGCATCAGAGCTAAATCGGCATGAATGGATCTTTCATGGAATTCATCAAAAATAATAAGTCCGACATCAAGCAATTCGGGATCATTTTGGAGCCGGCGAGTAAGGACACCTTCAGTCACGATTTCGAGAATAGTGTTTTTTGAAATTTTTCGCTCGTTACGTATTTGATATCCGACCTGCTGCCCAACAGACTCACCCAACAACTTAGATAGATAAGAAGCTATAGACTTAACAGCTAATCTTCTAGGCTCTAATAATATAATTTTCTTCCCATTAAGCAACGTTGAATTCATAAGGCTCAAAGGGACTGCTGTGGATTTACCTGCACCAGGTTCTGCTTGTAAAACTAGATTATTGTTTTGGGACAAGCATTCTGAAATCGCAGGTAAATATTTAGTTATCGGTAAATTGTTGTTCATAAAACACTATTAATAATAAAAAGCATATACGCCATTATATGCTTTTTATCCGCCGAAGGTTATTTGATTCTAATTTGTGAATCTAATTCAGCTAACTTAGTGACTAATAGTAACTCTCTTACCAACGCTTCTTTGTGGAGTATTTCATTATCATAAACCTGTTTTTGTATTCTTATAACCATCTGATAAGTCCAATATCTTTTCACTACCAGTGTGAGTTTGCTCTCGAACTTTTAATTGAAAAATTTAAAATAAAGGAGAGCACAATGACAAAATCAACAAACTGGTGGGTTAGCTGTCAGAAGACATTAAAGTTTGATCATTTTTTAATGAATTAAAGCCATTAATGGACATAAATGGCTTAGGGTTAAAGCTTTAAACGAAATAGTTCGGATTACAGAAAGTATGATGAAATTGACTTGTTAGCCGCTCAACTTATAGGAAAAAACAAACTCTTTATCTAGTTTACTGCTCAGCATCTTAAATAAGATATCAAAGTCTGTTACGTCTTCCTGATGTGCTTTCCAGATTGCGGATGTATCGCCGAGGGTTATTACTAACTGCTCAGCCAAGATTAGCTGAACCTTACGTGACTTACTTATTGTATCGATGATGTAAGATAAGTCGCCAGATACAACTTTAAGTGCAATTTGTTCTTGATTATGACTAATTGAAGTACGAATATGATCAAGTACCTTTGCACTCACTTTGATCGAAATAAGATTCATATTTCCCTCAGTAATTAAATAATATTAATGTAACCAACTCGAATAACACCGCGTTAAGATGTAAACGACGCTAGCGTCTAATAATACATAGAGTGACAAGCATTAGGAACCACTCTCAAATGCTTTGTTATATTTAAATTCGATGAAAATTTGAAAGTGAAAAGCCATCTGTTTTATATCTGCATACATCATCATCAAACTGATACCATGTTTTATAGTAATCTAGAGATTTCGTGTTTAATACGACTCCACTTGGGTGAAGAACCCTTCCCAATTCAACAACATGACATTGATTTTCCAGTACTTTACAATTTCTATTACCAACTACTAAAACATGACAATCAGTATCAAGTTCTTTAATCAGAGCCTTAATATTGGATAGTTGGGATTTTCTATTTTCATTTCCTTCCGGATGTGTAAATCTATTCACAAGTACAATTTTATGGCTATTATATAAGTACACTGCAAATTCATGAGCAGGTATCTCCTTATCTCTAAGGTAGCTCAATAACCTCAAAGATTTCTTGATGTCACCAGAAATCAGGTTGAATAACATCTCCAAAGATGTCTTGAATTTTGATCCAATCTTTGACCAGAAACGAAACCACATCGAATTTATTATATACAGTGCAGTCATTTTGCTTAAAAACATCTTTAATACCATCAACTTCTAAAGCAAGCTTAGTCTCTCCTACTTTTTGGAGATACCTGCACTCACCTTCGATAATAAGAAATGGTTGGCTTTCTTCAGTTTTCTTAACAGAGAATTTATTTTCAAATTCATCAACCCACTTCAGCATAGTAATTCCTTAAATATAACAACCTGTTAAGGGGCAAACTGTAGTTGGATAAAATTTGAAGCGAAACGGAACCTGCCAACTATTATTTGCTCCCGATTTAACAGCTTATTAAACGAATTTATTCCACTTGCTTTACTTCAATTTCATATTTAACTTTATCGTTTATGAAGCCTTCACGCTGTTTTACCTTGGAACATACAGCTGTGGCAAAAAGATTAGCGCCTATTGCAGCTACAATAAGGAACATGTTCGATAAAAGGTGCTTTTGAAAAGAGATAACATCTGGATCAATTTCACTGATAAATAACTCTACGTATAAGATAGAAAGTGAGCTAGCAACTAACCCTAAAGCCATTAACAGGCCACCCGAATAAAGCATCGCGCGGTAGCTCTTCCACTTGAGAACACAAAACAATAGACCTGCGACTACAACAAACACCACGCCAAATATACCTAACTCCATCTTTACTTCCTATCATCGTTTTTATGAAGCTCTACAACTACTTGAAAGCCGTTCTTGATTGAACTAAGCGTTTACTTTTAAACTAATCGCCTTTAACTAAAAATGGCAGAGTTTTCCCCCTACGGCTCTTATTAAGTTTACTACCTATAATTGATTTTTTTGACTGCATTTTCAACTCGCTTATAACTTTCTTGGGATTGTATACACGAATCATTAAAATTGAAATAAGCAGGAGCCATGGAAAATGAGCTCCATATCTTCAATAAATACTGCTTAAATAAACTAGCTCTCTCCAGCCTATGGTTAATATTAAAAGACTGCATATTAATAGATATACGATCTCTTATATCCTGTTCAAAGATAGGAGTATCAAACAACATTGTATCTAAATATGCAAAGTCACCTAGCCAGCGTTTTACATGATAAACACCAATAGTTGTAACACGAAAACTATCAGGCATATCGCCAAATAATATTTTATCATCATCTTCTTCGAACGTTACTCTGAGCGATGTTTCTATAAGCTTTTTGTTTGTTGCTCTCCTGAGTGCCCCTTCAATTTGCCCTTCCATAAAACCTAGGTTTTGAAGTTCTTGAATTAATGTACCTGTATTACAAAAACCATCTTTGTTTAAATGTTCTCCTTTATGATCTAAAAATGAAATTGCAATTGGAACTAAAAAGTGTTCTTTAGGATCCGCGCTAGAAACGTCTAAGATATTCATTGATATGGATGTTTCAGGGTTATAATGAGCAAAATCCCCAAGCAGAGCTTGCTTCGTAAACTCATGTAGTGGAATCCGATAGCCGCCTTCCTGCTCTTCAATATCAATGATTTTTTCGGCTTCTACATTGGGTGAACCAATAAAATAAGTTACAAACTCTATAACTGACCTGATATTCCCTCCTGTAATATTGGTTAGGAACTCATTAATTTCTTTATTGCGGTGTATAGATCTTATTAGTACATCGAGAAATACAGCTAAATTTTCAGAAGTCACATTTCCAAAATCAATATTCGTCTTTTCTCCTCTTGCTAAACGAGATGCGAAGATCAACCTTTTTGATACAACATCTTCAACCCTAGGCGGAGCTATAGTGAAAATCTTATGTGGGTACGCATTTAACGCCCCAGAGCGCTTTGATTTATAAAATGTTTGAGGGCGTACAGCCAAAAACACTGTTGCCTTCCATTCTTTAGCTAATTCCTGAGAGATAATGAATGCATTTTGTTGTACTTCAAAGTCGCGTTGATCTGCATTATCAATGCAGATAATAGGTTGTTTTTGTCTGCTTTTAGATAAGTACTCAACTGAACGTTTTATATGGCTACTCTTATTCCCCTGAAGCTCAATAAGCGACTCTATAAGTTTATCTTCATACTTTTCAGGGTTGGACTCTTTATAGCTACCCCAAAGGCTATCTTCGAAGCGAGCTATTTCGTCCTTATAAACCTTTCGTACAAAATCACTTTTGTTAATATCTACTTTATATTTTTCAAAAAGTTGAGATTTGACCTGTTCAAGAACTAGGTCATTCACATTAGTATCTAAGGCTGCATTAGATCCAAGATCAATATATATATAAATAGCATTCTTAAATTCTTGAAATGCGCTATTGTGAAGTAGGTTTTTAATAAAAGATGTTTTACCAACACCAACATCCCCGATCAGAACAATGGGCCTTCTCGACATCGCTTCTGCCATAACAGAGGGATCAAAATTTATATTACCTCTTGTTTTTACTGGTACTACGAGAGGTTGTTTTTCTGAACTGCTGAAGATTGCTGCATAACGAGCTTCTAAGATATTTTTGCTTAACAAAGCGTATCTATTTAAAACACCACTATCACAGTAACATTGTTTATAAAAATCTTTTTCAACATCAACATCATCAATTATATCTTGTATAAAAAGCTCTGAAAGTTGCCTCAAAGTGGCTTGGATATCACTGGGATACCTAACATATGGATAATTTTGTAACTGTGAAGATAGTTTTCTTGGTAATCTTGTATCCCCAATAGTTAATCGTCTTACTAGACGATTATCATTTATGCCATCTTTAGATAGACAGTTCCACGCATCAGTAAAGTTTTCGTGTAAATGAGTCAATGAAGTAAATACAAGGGCTTTTCCGTCTGTTACATTTATGCCATCTATTCTAGATGCTAAAAATATTACAAATTGATGACCATTTGTTACAACAGCAATCGGAACACCTCGATTGGAACAGTAACTAGTTGCCTGTTCAATAGCTTGTGTAAGCTGCTGGTTTCCTAGGAGCAACGTCTTGATTGGCATTGTTAATTTAGACGATATGCCTGCAGGAATTTCAAATAAAAGACCTTCTCTTTTAGCTTCGACAACGACTTTTCGAGGAGTCCCTAATTCAAAGTCAGTAAAGCCATTACCTGTTTCATATTTTTCAATTTCGATCGAACCATCCCAGTTAAGGCATTCTTTGATAATAATATCAAGAATATGAAATCTTGTTTGAGCTTCATTCATATCTGTATCAGATAACTCTTCGATAAGTAAATGCAACCTATCTTTAGCTTCGTGCAATGAATACAAAACTGTTTCCTCGTTTAAAATATTTAATGAGTATACTACTCTATTGAATATAAACAAAAAAGTTAATATTTATTGGGATCTGTGGCTCTTATCAGGTAAAAAATCTATAAACAAGGTCAAGCAGGCATTAACGAAAGTCAATACCATTTGGATAAGTTAAACCATTACATCAACCTACTAGAGCTGCTCATTTATCTTGAATGACAATACACATAAGTAGTTTTCCATATACGCTATGGGGGCGTAAGCACCTTAGCATCCAATTAAAAGATGGATGGAAAACATTTATGTTCATGATTGAGTGTTGTAAGCGGTTGCAATGTGAAAAACCACACCTACTCCTCACATGAAAAAATGTATGGCAAATTGCGGTGAATAGATTTTGAATGAGTAACAGCTCTAAGCTGATAATGGGGCAATTCCAAGTTAGCGGTGAAAAATAATTTATAGGAAGAATGATTCTAGGTACTTTCCAGTTATCAATAATGTATCTGATCAGAATATAATGTCATTTATTGAAAAACGATCAAACTTTAATGTGACTTTTGAAAAGTGATCAAACTATGTTGTCTTCTGACATTAGCTGTGATGCGGCATCTTAGTACGCTCATATTACGCTAATGTTATATCTTTCGTTTTTATTACTAACATCGCGAAGTGTCAATGTTTTAAATCCTGTATGCTGTGTCAATCTGGCAAATCCCAGTTGTGCTTCGGATAACGGCCCTTCATTTCTTTTTTAACCTCAGCATAACTGCCATTCCAAAAGCCCAATAAATCTTGGGTAATTTGTAACGGACGCATCGCCGGTGACAGTAGTTCAATAACAATAGGCACTCGACCATTGGCAACAGCAGGTTTATTAGCTTGACCAAACATCTCTTGAATACGCACAGGTAAACTCGGTGCACTGTTATCGTTATAACGTAATTTAATTTTCGATCCAGTCGGCACGGTGAAATAAGTCGGCAGTTCATTGTCCAAGCGCTGTTGCAACGACCAATCTAGCCGTGAGAGCAACGCTTCTGTTAGGGGAATTTTTTTCATCTGTGAGGGACCAGTTACACCCGTCAAATACGGCTGCAACCAGTTTTCTAGATCGTCAATTAAGGCTTCATCACTGAAATCAACAAACCCCACTTCCGCTAACCATAAATATGCACATCGTAATCGGGTGAGCAATGCCTTATTGTGCTCATTCCAAGGCAATACCGATAATCCGGCTTTACGAATACCAGCCAGTACAGCCGTTTGTTTTTGTGCAGGCGTTATATCTGTTAATATCTGGCGAGATAATACCAATTTTCCTAAACGTTGACGCTGCTCAGCAATCAATTTATGAGTTTTTAAATCCCATTGCACAAACGCTTCCTCGGTAAATAATGGCGGTAACCAAGTTTGTAATTCCGCTAAATCAAATCCACAAGCGTTGTAGACCATAGCATCGGCACCTTGTTCGGTTAACGATAAGTCAGCAACGACTAAGAATTCTTCAGTTGCTAAACTGGCATCGGCCATTAATTTAACTCCGAGTCCATTACTTAACATGTAACGCACGTCCAGCCCGTGACCAGCTTGCCCTCGTCCTGTATTATCACGACGCTGTGCGATACGGTCTGGATACGCTAACGCTAGCAACAAACCAGTATAAGCATTCGTGTTTCGGCACTGACTGCTGCTTTTAACAAAGCTAAAGCGTTGTGCCCACTGCAGTGCTTGACGTTGTGCTTGTTTAAATTGCCCCGATGCCATTTGTTGCAATGCAAAATCCAAATCAAGTGGTAAGCGTTCACTGCCTTCAAGTAATGCGATTAATCGACAGGCTAACCAACTAATACCCGGCAGTTCATTTTCCCACTCTTTTGCCGTTAACAGCATATGTGCTAACCGTGGTGACATACCAAATTCAGCCAAAGCTTGCCCATGGTTACTACAACTCCCCGCATCTAGAGCGCCAAGATCAGTTAATAACGATTCAGCATATTGCACATTTGCCAATGAAGGCTGATCGAGTAATGACAGTTCCGCAAAGCTATTAACACCCCATACCTTTAACTCTAAACAGGTTGAGGTTAAATCCGCGGCAATAATTTCAGGTTCTATTTGTGCATCTAAGCGGCAGTGGTCTTCTTCACGCCATAAACGATAACAGTGCCCTGCTTGTAAACGCCCCGCACGCCCTGCTCGCTGAGTTGCAGATGCTTGGCTTATTCGTCTGGTCTGTAATTTGCTGACCCCCGAGCGTGGGGAGAAGCTAACTCGGCGCTCAAGGCCAGAGTCAATCACCACCGAAATACCTTCAATGGTTAATGAGGTTTCGGCTATATTGGTCGCTAATACAATTTTGCGTTGCCCTGCGACGATAGGATTAATTGCAGCCTGTTGCTGTTGTTGCGTTAATTGACCATACAAGGGCAATACTTGTAGATGCGCATTAACTAATTCCTGTAACTGTTGCTGGCAACGTTTAATTTCACTCACCCCAGGCAAAAATACCAAAATATTACCGCCCTGCTGCTGTAGCGCTAATTTAACCGTTGCTGTTATTGCGCCTGGCAACGCTTGCTTAATCGTATTGCGCTGTAAATTCATCGGGTGATAACTATAAGAAACAGGGAAGCAACGTCCTTCTGCCGTCAACAGTTTCGCATCTGGCAACATTTTCTGTAGCCCTTCACTATCGAGCGTTGCCGACATCACTAATAAATTTAAATCATCGCGTAAGCCTTGCTGGACTTCGAGCGCAAACGCTAAACCGACATCGGCATTGAGTGAGCGCTCATGAAATTCATCAAATATAATAAGATCGTAATCGCGGAGTTCCGGATCTTGTTGAATCATCCGGGTTAAGATCCCCTCCGTTACCACTTCCAATCGTGTTGATTTCGATACTTTAGTATCCCCGCGCATACGATAACCAACATCCTCTCCGACTTTTTGTTGTAACTGCGAGGCCATAAATACAGCAATGTTACGCGCAGCAAGACGCCTTGGTTCTAACATTAAAATACGGCCACTGAAGATATTTTCTTGCAATAATTTAAGTGGTAATAAGGTTGATTTACCGGCACCAGGTGGCGCTTGCAAAATAACTTGATTAGATAATTTTAAGGCCGTAAATAGATCGGGTAATACGGCGGTGATTGGTAACGCTGCCACAAAGGCCTCTCAGAATAAAATAATCAGTAATAAACCGATTTTACCCTAAAAACACAATTCATTAAATTTAAGTCTATTATTTATAAGGAATAGCAAAAGGAATTTACTATGCGCCTATCTACGTCATTTTTTTTATCCTTATTATTCACCCTCAGTTATAACCATACAGCAATGGCTCACGTTGGCTTTTGGTCAAAAACATATACCATTACCCATCAACTCACCAATGGCGAAAGTATTGCCAGTGCCAAACAGATTATGCAAGAAAAAGCCCGGATCAAAGCCAGCTTTGATGTGCGTAATTATCAATTAATGAATAAGCCCGTTGATCTAACTAACTACAAACAATATGTGCCCATTATTCAAGCCGCTTATATTAAGATCACACCACAAAACAAGCCGCAAATAGTCAAAGATAAGGATGTATATAAAGGCCAAGTATTTGTGGTACAGCAAATAAGGGCAACATTCGACGAGCATTACATAGGCCAGAGCATAACCATATTACGTAACAGCCTCACAGTAGAAAAAAGTCTGACAACCCTAGATAACGACTTTGATAATAATTTAAAAAATTTAGGGGAGATAAAATTAGCTATTGCTGAACAACAAATATCTACGCAGCAAAGCGCGCGCTTAATACGCCAACAAGACCATGAAGTCATACAGATGAGGGCGGTATTCGATGATGTCAAACGCCTATTTTCAGATCACGGTAGTAGCCCGCAATTCAATCTTTCCCAGTTATTAAAAATACGGGACAGTATTGACGCGGAAGTCATTGATCCAATCCTTAATACCAAAGTACGAACACGCATCACCAATGTTGAAGAGCTGAATAATGGCGATGTAAAAGTACAAGTACAAGTTGGCTGGACCCTCCCTATACACCATATGCGTATATTACATAAATACGTACGTTCTGCCGATGTAACAGCGCCCGGTGGTAGCTCTACCTATTTAAAACTATCTCGGTTTTATAACGAAAAAGAACGTGCACCGTCGATACTGTCAGCTAACATCTATAATTATCTTGCCAGTCAAAAAATATATTTTGATATTTCAATTGGTAGCCAGCATCAAATATTAGATGTGCTATATCCTAATGGCGGTGATCTGATGAACAATTGTAATAACCCACTGGCCCGTGATGCTGACAACCCGGATAAAACGTCTGTATGTATTGTTGAGCAAGTATTTAACGACCAACATATTTTATCACAACCCAATATCGCCAACCCGCTTACATTCACCCTCAATGCCAATGAGATTGATGGCCAACTGACCGTCAACGTAAAACAAATATGGCAAAAAGCTGGAAGTGCAGAAGATAAAAAGTGGCAACGAGATCTGTCTCAGTTTAACTAGCGACCTTTCGACAACTATAGGCAACAATGATTCTGCAACCCTCAGCTTGCCTATGGCTTTCTTTTCCAAAAATTATTATGCTCTAGACTGTTTTCCAACTAATGAGCATGATTATGCATTATCCGACGCCCCTACAGTCCGCCACGTTAATTAAACGCTACAAGCGATTTTTGGCTGATGTCATTCTTGAAAATGGTGAAGAAGTTACCATACACTGTGCTAATACTGGTGCAATGACAGGTTGTGGCGATCCAGGCGATATAATCTGGTTCTCAACCTCAGACAATCCGAAACGTAAATATTCACGTTCTTGGGAGCTTACCGAAAAAGCCAATGGCGATTTAATTTGCATTAATACAGCCAGAGCCAATCAATTAGCCAAAGAAGCAATTCAATCGGCCGCTATATCACAACTAATCGGCTACGACAGTCTGACCACCGAAGTAAAATACGGTAATGAAAATAGTCGGATTGATATTTTACTCGATGATACTAAACATGGTAAATGCTATATCGAAGTGAAGAGTGCCAGTTTATTAGAAAATGGCTGTGGTTATTTCCCCGATACTGTCAGTGTTCGTGGACAAAAACATCTAAGAGAGCTAATGGCTGTAAAGAAAAACGGACACCGAGCAGTATTATTATTTGTTATTCAGCACACAGGTATTAAGGCGCTAAAACCTGCTAAACACTTAGATAAAGACTATAGTGATCTTGTTAAGCAGGCAATTGAGCAAGGAGTTGAAGTATTTGCATACGCGAGTACAATAGAAAAACACGAAATTACGTTAGTAGAACAAATTTCATTCAACTGTGACTAATGTCACAGCAGAACTAACCCATAAGAGGGTGTTAGTGAACAATTTGCCAGTTTAGTTTGCGCAGTTTGTGTGTTTCTGGTATTTATACCGCCCATAAATATTGCTTTGCAGTGCTCTGTAATATTATGGCGTAATGCGGACTAGGAGAGATAGCATGCCTGAAGCGAAAAAAGTACTCGGTGTTTTAGCCATCGCAGGTGTAGAAGCTTACCAAGAACAGCCTGGTGAAGAATACATGGGTGAGAAGCAACGCGATCACTTTAAAAACATTTTAAGTGCTTGGCGTAATGAGCTACGTGAAGAAGTTGATCGCACTGTAGTTCATATGAAGGATGAGGCGTCAAACTTCCCAGATCCTGTTGATAGAGCAGCCCAGGAAGAAGAGTTTAGCCTAGAACTTCGAGCTCGAGATCGTGAAAGAAAACTGATCAAAAAAATCGAAAAAACACTTCAATCAATTGAACATGATGACTTCGGTTTTTGCAACACATGTGGTATCGAAATTGGTATCCGCCGCTTAGAAGCACGACCGACTGCAGAGCAATGTATTGACTGCAAAACGCTTTCTGAAATCAAAGAAAAGCAAATGGTTGGCTAATCAGTTTTTAACTGACATGATTTATTGAGGGCTTCTTAGCCCTCTTTCTATTTATAGCCTTTTTTATTTTAAGAACCCATTTATGTCCAATAGCTATGTAGGACGCTTCGCGCCCTCTCCTTCAGGACCATTACATTTTGGTTCCCTGATCGCTGCTGTTGGCAGCTATTTACAAGCAAAATCTAACCAAGGTACTTGGTTAGTGCGCATCGAAGATCTCGATCCCCCTAGAGAAGTTTCAGGTGCATCGGCGAATATCTTAGCAACACTTGATGCCTTTGGTTTACATTGGGATGGTGATGTTATCTATCAAAGCCAGCGCAGTTCTGCTTATCAAGAAGCTATTGCCCAGCTTAGCCAGCAAAGTTTAACCTACTACTGTCATTGCACCCGTAAACAAATTCAAGCACAAGGTGTCTTTTATCAAGGACAATGTAAGCATAAGCAACTTGCTGCAAATAATGCAGCCTTGCGGGTAACGACGACAGTACCTGTTTATCATTTTATGGATGAGTTACATGGTAAGATAGAAATCGAGAAAGCACTCGCTGCAGAAGATTTTATTATTCATCGTAAAGATGACCTGTTTGCTTACAATCTTGCCGTGGTCGTGGACGATATTTACCAAGGTATCACCCAAGTCGTACGTGGCGCAGATTTAATTGAACCAACAGGGCGACAATTATATCTGTTTGAACAATTTTCACAGCCAGCACCATCATATTTACATTTGCCTTTGGTCAGTAATGCTGATGGCTCTAAATTAAGTAAACAGAATCACGCGCCCGGATTAGATATCAGTCAGGCTAAAGCCCTCTTAATTGATGCATTCAGATTCTTAGCCTTACCCGTGTGTAACGAACTGCAAGATCTATCTATCCCCCATCTATTACAATGGGGTACAGAACATTGGTCCGTCAAAAACCTACCCAGACAGAAATCAATCGTATTAAGCCAATAAGGCAAGATTAATACTAAATTTCGTCAACAATCTTTGTCATTTTATCAACGCAGCGCTATTATATGGCGGCATAAATAATTCAACCTATTTTACTATTAATTCGAGGTGTACCATTTTCACTCAAATCACTAAATTCTGTAAAAATATACTGAGCAGAAAGCAGATAGATCAAACATCAGATGTGAAAGAAACTGCTTCTGAAACAGCGTCAAAGACACGCAAAGATCGTGATGCACAGAGTAAAAACGCACCTGAAGATACTAATTCTAATACGGCTGTTGCGCCATTAGCACAACAAGATGTACCGAATTTGGGACTAAATGAACTGAAACTGGAAAAGGGTCAACACCCTATAAACCATAATTTAATTAGTGAAAACGCCCTAAAAGTACTCTATCGTTTACACAAGTCGGGCTATCAAGCTTACCTTGTAGGTGGCGGTGTGCGTGATATATTTATTGGCCAAGAACCAAAAGACTTTGATATCGCGACCAATGCCGAACCAGAACAAATCAAAAAATTATTCCATAACTGCCGTTTAGTTGGCCGTCGCTTCCGTCTTGCTCATATCTTATTTGGCCGTGACATGATCGAAGTTGCAACCTTCCGTGGTCATCACGTAGAAGAAAAAGAAAAAGAACAAAATCAACAAACATCAAAGCAATCTGATGGTGGCATGTTGTTACGTGATAACGTCTACGGCACCATCAGTGAAGATGCTGAACGTCGTGACTTTACTGTTAATGCCTTGTATTACAATATTGCCGATCGCGCTGTTTATGACTTTGCCGGTGGTCTTGCTGACTTACAAAGCAAGCAATTACGCTTAATCGGTGATCCAGAAACACGTTACCGAGAAGATCCGGTGCGTATGCTACGTGCTGTACGTTTCTCCGCAAAACTAGACATGCAGATCAGTCCAGATGCTGCGGAACCGATCAAACGCATGGCAAACTTGTTACAAAGTATTCCCGCCGCGCGTTTATTTGAAGAAACATTAAAACTATTCTTAAATGGTAACGGTTTAGCAACTTACAAATTAATGAAAGAACATGGTTTATTCCAACCCTTGTTCCCACTTGTTAGTAAATATCAAAATGAAGACGGTTCAAGTAACTGTGATAAATTCATCCAAATTGCCTTAGATAACACTGACCGCCGTATTAATTCAGGCAAGCGTGTAACCCCCGCTTATTTATATGCCGCTATGTTATGGTATCCACTGGAAGCGATGGCTGAAGAACGCGTTATTGACAGCGGTCTTAACTACAGCGATGCTTTGCTATTAGCAATGAATGATGCTCTTGATTCACAAATTAAGAGTATTGCAATTCCGCGCCGCTTTACTTCAACCATCCGTGATATTTGGCATTTACAAGGCCGCTTACCACGCCGCCAAGGTAAACGTGCAGAAAAAGCCTTCGAACATTTAAAATTCCGTGCGGGTTTTGATTTCTTAGAAATGCGAGCCGAGATTCAAGGTGGCGATTTAGTCGAAGTAACTCAATGGTGGCGTGATTACCAAACTGCTAATGCCACTGGCCGTCAGAACTTAATTAAAGAATTGAATTCACCAGCGGGTAAAAAAACACGTCCACGCCGTGCTAAAAAGAAAAAGCCAGCAAGCGAAAGTGATGCTTCATAGTATGTCATCTCTAAAAGAACATGATATTAACGTACAAGATTATACCCGTTGTTATATCGCGATCGGCAGTAATCTTGCCGATCCAATAGCGCAAGCTAAAGAAGCAATCACAGCGCTAAAAACATTAACGGAAAGTCGTTTTATTTCGGTATCATCCCTGTATGCAAGTAAGCCAATGGGACCACAAGAGCAACCAGATTATATTAATGCGGTTGCCTGTGTCGGCACCCATTTAGCGCCAATTGAATTACTTGATGCGCTACAGCAGATTGAAAATGAACAAGGCCGTGTACGTAAAGAACATTGGGGAGCAAGAACCCTAGATTTAGATATCTTACTATACGGCGATGAAGTTATGAGTACGCCCCGTTTAACTGTGCCACATTACGGCATGAAAGAACGTGAATTTGTACTCTACCCATTAGCAGAAATAGCACCACAATTGCAATTACCTTGTGGTCAAGCATTGTCAGCCTTACTTGAGGCCTGTCCTCGTAATGGCTTAGCTATTTATCAAAACATAGAGTAATGTGAACAAGGATTTCCAATGAGCAAAGTTACCGTATCTAAACTGCTTAAAATGAAACAAGCAGGACAAAAGTTTGCCAGTATTACCGCTTATGATGCGAGTTTTTCTGCATTATTTGACGAAGCCGGAGTACCAGTATTATTAGTTGGCGACTCGATGGGCATGGTACTGCAAGGCCACAGTGATACGCTACCCGTCACTGTTACAGATATTGCTTATCATACCCGCTGTGTGCGTGCAGGTGCGACCAACTCACTGGTTATCGCAGATATGCCATTTATGAGTTATGCAACCAAAGAACAAACCTTGACCAATGCGACAACCCTGATGCAAGCAGGTGCAAACATGGTTAAAGTTGAAGGTGGTGAATGGTTAGTTGAGAGTGTTGCAGCACTGACTGAACGCGGTATCCCTGTGTGCGGTCATCTTGGTTTAACACCACAATCAGTCCACGTTTTTGGCGGTTTTAAAGTACAAGGCCGAGCACAAGATAAAGCGGATGAAATGGTTGAACACGCACTTTCATTGCAAGCCGCGGGTATCCAACTATTAGTTGTAGAGTGTATCCCAGCACCGTTGGCAAAACGAATTTCCGAAGCCTTAACTATCCCCGTTATTGGTATTGGTGCTGGCCGCGATACAGATGGTCAAATCTTAGTAATGCACGATGCTTTCGGCATTTCGAAAGGCTTTGTACCTAAATTTTCAAAAAACTTTTTAGCCGAAACAGGCGATATGCGTAAAGCGGTTATCGCTTATATTGATGAAGTTGCTGCACAGACTTTCCCTGCCGATGAGCACATGTTCTCATAATTCACATGCACTCTTAAATTGATAGGGGGCTATAAGCAAATGGTTCAAATTCGCATGCCCCCCTTTTTCAACATTCCCTACCAATTTTATTAGGTAATTCATATATGGATATTATTGCAAATATTGATGTTCTTAGAGAACAGGTTATCGCTTGGCGTCGTCTTGGCCTATCCACCGCGTTTGTACCGACGATGGGTAATTTACATGATGGTCATTTAGCCCTTGTTAAAGAAGCGCAAAAATACGCAGACCGTGTTGTAGTCAGTATATTTGTTAATCCAATGCAGTTTAACCAAGCTGCCGATTTAGCCGCTTATCCTCGCACATTAGACCAAGATTGCCGCGCATTACAAAGTGTTGATACCGATTTAGTATTTACGCCAACACCTGAACTCATATACCCACACGGCTTAGCATCACAAACGTTCATTCAAGTACCAGGTATTTCTGAAGTACTTGAAGGCGCGCATCGTCCGGGTCATTTCAACGGTGTATCGACGATAGTGGCTAAACTATTTAATTTAGTACAACCTGATGTGGCTTTATTTGGTGAAAAAGATTTCCAACAATTAGCGTTAATTCGTCATATGGTCGACGATCTTGCAATGCCGATTCAAATTGTTGGCGTACCGACTGTACGTGAAGAGTCAGGCTTGGCGATGAGCTCTCGTAATGGTCTGTTAACTGCTGAAGAACGTATTGTTGCACCACTCTTAGCAGATGTAATGCAGACAATTGCAGATCAAGTTTCTGTTGATGAACAAGCAAACAAAGCATTAGTCACGCAAGCCACCGCACAGCTTAATGCAGCTGGTTTTAAGACCGACGCGATTGATATAGTTGATGCCGATACTTTAGCTAGTCTCACTACAAACAGTCAGCAAGCCGTTGTTTTAATGGCAGCATTCTTAGGAAAGGCACGTTTAATCGATAATAAAGTGATTAAATTACGCTAACGATTAGCGCAATTTTACCTAACAACTAGTACAATTGCGCTAATTAAACAAATACGCTACTATGGACGCCGGTACATATTTTGTACGGTATATATGTATACCTAAGTGACTCCAAGATGAACAATCGACACCTTGGGTATATTCATAAACTATTAATGGAATGGGTTTTAGAACAATGCAAACCACAATGCTAAAAGGTAAATTACACCAAGCGCGTGTAACACATGCAGAATTAAACTACGAAGGTTCATGCGCAATCGATCAAGATATGCTTGATGCGTCAGGGATCCTAGAGTATGAAGCAATCGATATCTATAACATTGATAATGGTGAGCGCTTTTCGACTTACGCTATCGCTGGTGAACGCGGTTCGAAAATCATTTCAGTGAACGGCGCAGCAGCACGTAAAGCAGCTGTCGGTGATCGCATCATTATCTGTGCATACGTACGTATGGACAATGAAGAAGCGAAACAACACAAACCTTCGCTTGTTTATCTTGATCAAGTTAATGACATCGTTCGTACAAGTAGCGATATTCCAGTACAGGTTGCCTAGTTCGCAAACCGATACGGAATAGTGAAAAACCAGCGTCATGCTGGTTTTTTTGTGTCTATAATTTAGTCCCAATCACAACAAATAAAAAAGAGCACCTAAGCGCTCTTTTTTCGTTACTCTAATTAAAAGTAGTGTGCCAGCTGCACACGGTATTTAAATTAAAGTGCTTCTGCAGCTGCAACTACGTTTGCAACAGTAAAACCGAACATTTCAAACAGTTGCTCAGCAGGTGCTGATTCACCGAATGTAGTCATACCGATAATAGTACCGTTAAAACCAGTATATTTGTGCCAGAAGTCAGCGATACCCGCTTCAACAGCAACACGTTTAACAACGTCAGACGGTAGAACAGATTCACGGTATGCAGCATCTTGCTTATCAAATACGTCTGTAGCAGGCATAGATACAACACGTACCTTACGACCTTTTGCAGTAAGTTCTGCAGCCGCTTTAGTACAAAGTTCAACTTCAGAACCTGTAGAGATAAGAATAAGTTCTGGTTTACCATCACAATCTACTAGCGTGTAACCACCTTTAGCAACGTTAGCTAACTGTGCATCAGTACGCGGCATAGGTGTTAGACCTTGGCGACTGAAGATTAATGCTGTAGGACCATCTTTACGTTCAATTGCGTGTTTCCAAGCAACTGCTGATTCAACAGAATCACATGGACGCCATGCGCTCATATTAGGCGTCATACGTAAGCTTGCAACTTGTTCTACTGGTTGGTGAGTTGGACCATCTTCACCTAAGCCAATTGAATCATGTGTGTAAACTTGGATGTTTTGCACTTTCATCAATGCAGCCATACGCATTGCATTACGCGCATATTCCATGAACATTAAGAATGTAGCACCGTAAGCCGTGAAGCCACCGTGTAAAGACATACCATTAATGATTGCCGTCATACCGAACTCACGTACACCGTAATGCAGGTAGTTACCTGACGCATCATCTGCAGTGATTGCTTTAGTACCTGACCACATCGTTAAGTTAGATGGCGCTAAATCAGCAGAACCACCAAGTAACTCAGGTAACATTGCGCCGAATTCTTCAATACAGTTTTGTGATGCTTTACGTGTTGCTACTTTTGCAGAATCAGCTTGTAGCTGTTTGATGTAGTCAGACGTTTTAGCTTCCCAATCAGCTGGTAACTCGCCAGAAGTACGACGTGCGTATTCTGCAGCTAGTTCAGGATATGCAGCTTCATATGCAGCAAATTTTTCATTCCATTCAGCTTCAGCTTGTGCGCCAGCTTCATTAGCATCCCATTCAGAATAGATATCTGCAGGAATTTCGAATGCAGGGTGTTTCCAACCTAATTTTTCACGTGTAGCAATAATTTCTGCGTCACCTAGAGGAGCACCATGACAGTCATGCGTACCTTCTTTGTTTGGTGAACCGAAACCGATCACTGTTTTACAACAGATAAGGCTTGGACGTGATGTTTCAGCTTTAGATGCTTCGATTGCCGCTTGGATTTCATCACTGTTATGACCATCAACAGAAATAACATGCCAGCCATAAGCTTCAAAACGTTTCACTGTATCGTCAGTGAACCAGCCATCAACTTCACCGTCAATTGAAATACCATTATCATCCCAGAATGCAACTAGTTTACCTAGCCCTAATGTGCCGGCAAGTGAACATGCTTCATGTGAGATACCTTCCATTAGACAGCCATCGCCTAAGAAAGAATAAGTGAAGTGATCAACAATTTCATGTTCTGGTTTGTTGAACTGTGCAGCTAATGTTTTTTCAGCAATTGCCATACCAACAGCGTTAGTAATACCTTGGCCTAGTGGACCAGTTGTCGTCTCAATACCAGGCGCGTAACCGTATTCTGGGTGACCAGGTGTTTTTGAATGTAATTGACGGAAGTTTTTCAATTCCTCAATTGGTAATGCATAGCCTGTTAGGTGTAGCAGTGAGTAAATAAGCATTGAGCCATGACCGTTTGAAAGAATAAATCGATCACGGTCAACCCAGTTTGGATTTGCTGGGTTGTGGTTAAGGTTCTTACGCCATAATACTTCGGCAATATCTGCCATGCCCATTGGTGCGCCTGGATGGCCTGAATTTGCTTGTTGAACTGCGTCCATACTTAGGGCACGAATCGCGTTCGCTAGCTCTTGACGAGATGGCATAGTTTGCTCCTGCTGAGATTAATTTAAAATACTTTTAAGCTGTTATATTGTCATAAAATTATCTTATGTATAACAAGTTTTTTTAGTTTATTTAGATTTATCGAATTTTAGGTTCAGGTCGGGGTATTAACGTTCTAGACAAACTCCAACCACTTTCGAATGAAAGCATATTAACACTCAAATGAATTTTACACTGTAGTTTTATTTACAAGAATGTGAGCCTTGTACATAAATAATAATTTTTAATCGGAATTATTTTTATGATACCTAACTAAAAAGAAATACTATCGGAGCTGTTTATTCGTTATACTGTTTCTGCATTCATTCTCCACAACGAACTTAGCATAAAACGATCAGACAATGATCATAAATAACGCAACTTATGCCGTTATGCATTGCTAATGGTTATTACTCGGCACGAGCTTATTTGCACTCTTTTCACAGTATCAGACGGCACATGAGAATGGCAAAATCACCTAATTTAAAATTTTTTAAAACTGCATTACGTAAACACCGTACAAGCCCAAAATTACTTTCTGCCAAACACGACTACATTGTGCTACCTATTATATCTGCACTTGTAGGCGGGATGACAGGCTTAATCATTGCATTATTTGAAGCTGCAGTACTATGGACTGACGCCCAGCGATTACAAATATTTAATCCTTTAGCATTGCCACCAAGCCTCAATATATTGTTAATCATGATACTCAGTGGCGCCATGGTTGGTTTTTCATTTTGGCTCACATTACGCTTCGCCCCCGAAGCATCAGGCAGTGGTATTACCCATATCGAAGGTGCGCTTGATGGTATGTATGACATTCGCTGGCGTCGCTTATTGCCGGTTAAATTAATCGCAGGTACATTAGCTATTGGCTCAGGTATGATTTTTGGTCGTGCAGGTCCATCGATTCAAATCGGTGGCACGATTGGACGTATGTTTGCAGATACAGCAAAGCGTTATACCAACGCTACCCATATCCTTGTTGCTGCTGGTGCCGCGGCTGGACTAGCAGCCGCATTTAATGCACCACTTGCCGGAATTTTATTTGTTATCGAAGAAATGCGTCCACACTTTCGCTACAATATGACATCGATAAAATGTGTGACTCTCGCAGCAGCTGTTGCCACTATTGTCATGCGTGCTTTTCATGGTCAAGAAGCCGTTATGCCTATCATGCATTTTGATGTGCCACCGCTGACATCACTTTGGCTATTTCTTTTATTAGGATCCATTTTTGGTGTTATTGGCGTGTACTTCAACCGCTGGATTATAAACAGTACAAAATTATTAAAACGTAAACAGAATAATAAAATGCACCGTATTATTCTTACCGGTGTATTCTTTGGTAGCCTGTTCGCCCTATTACAATCATTCGTACCTGACATGGCTGGTAACGGCAGAGATTTAATGGTTAGGATGATTCAAGAACCAAGTACTTGGGCTATTTTAGTCGGCTTATTTGTTATCCGCCTATTCGGTACTATCGCTTGCTTTGCTTCGGGCGCACCTGGTGGTGTATTTACCCCGATGTTAACGCTAGGCACTTTATTTGGTCTTGCTTATGGCGTTATTGCGGCCGAGCTATTTCCCAGTTTCGTAGCCGAACCAACCGTATATGCGATAGCAGGAATGGGGGCGTTATTTGCCGCTACAGTCAGAGCGCCAGTGACAGGTATTGTATTAGTGGTTGAAATGACTGATAGCTATGAGTTAATTCTGCCTTTACTTATCACTTGTCTTGGTGCAACGTTTGTCGCACAAGCACTCGGTGGTAAGCCACTTTATGCAGAATTATTGAAGCTGTCATTACCTAAAGAACCTGCAGCAGAAGATAACGCTATAACAGCAACACGGTCTCCAACAAGTTAACGTCTTATTTTAACCAGAAACAAAAAAGCACCCTAATTAGGTGCTTTTTTCATGATATTAACTAAGTCTATAAGCGTCTTAGAATACCCATTCCAAGCCAAATAATATATCACTTGTTAAACGCTCATTCGGCATCTTCTTATATTCAACCGTTGTATGATTATATTCAACAAAGAAATGCGCAGTTGGCATCAAAGCATAATCTGCACGAACGATCCATTGCGTGTAGTTCTCTGTATCACCAAACGCTAAAATTTCTGGACTAAAATGAAATTCAGCTTCTAAGCTAAATTCTTCAGTTAGACGTAAACCACCTAAGCCACCAAATGCTAATGCATAACCATCGCCATTATCGTTATCCATTCTCATGCCTTTCGCACCTAGCTCAAAGAAAGTTGAACCAACATCTTGAAATGCATAAAGGCCCGTATCTAGGGTATAACCATTGTCGATAGTCTGTAGGAAGTCACCTTTTAACTTTAGCGCTTCTTTCATTTCAAGATCATAACCCAAAATAATATTATCGTTATTGAAGGCAAGTGAGATGTTTGATGCTGCACTACTAAAGCTAACAAGTAACCCGGCAGTGATGACTAATGATTTTTTCAATGACACTTTATTATTCCCAATAGCAAGAGTGGTAGTTACATTTAATGATAGTGAGCGAATAATTTTTCTCATTGAAAAAATCCCGCCACTTCATACTTTTAATACTTTCGTCCTATGCTACTTCATATTGACTATTTATTACATATATACATAGACAAAAATTCTCTTTAAATAGTACTTTTAAACATATTTGCAAAATTAATATGATCTAAGGACTATCTTAATACAGGTAAAATAGTTTAGAATAGCCGTCTAGATGTTAAAACTTCTACACATATGAACGTAAATCACGTCGGTTGTGTTTAAATTAAGAGAGAATTAAAACCATGGCTAAACACTTGTTTACCTCTGAGTCAGTATCAGAAGGTCATCCTGATAAAATTGCAGACCAAATCTCCGATGCTGTACTTGATGCAATCATCGCTCAAGACCCAAAAGCACGCGTAGCCTGCGAGACTTATGTTAAAACCGGTATGGTTATGGTTGGTGGTGAAGTCACGACTGACGCTTGGGTTGATATCGAAGAAATCACTCGTAAAACAGTTCGTGACATCGGTTACATCAACTCCGAAATGGGGTTTGACGCCGACTCTTGTGCTGTATTAAACACAATTGGTAAACAATCTCCAGACATCAACCAAGGTGTTGACCGTGATGATCCACTAGAGCAAGGCGCTGGTGATCAAGGTTTAATGTTTGGTTATGCAAACAATGAAACTGAAGAATTAATGCCTGCTCCGATTACTTACTCACACAAGCTGGTTAAACGCCAAGCTGAAGTACGTAAAAGTGGAACTCTTCCTTGGTTACGCCCTGATGCAAAAAGCCAAATTACATTTGCTTATAATGATGGCAAAATTGTTGGTATCGATGCAGTTGTACTTTCAACTCAACATTCTGAAAATATCAAACAAGCAGATTTAGTAGAAGCTGTGATGGAAACAATCATCAAGCCAGTACTACCTGAACAATGGTTAACTAAAGAAACTAAATTCTTTATTAACCCAACTGGTCGTTTCGTTATCGGTGGTCCAGTAGGTGACTGTGGTTTAACTGGTCGTAAAATTATCGTTGATACATACGGTGGTATGGCGCGTCACGGTGGTGGTGCATTCTCTGGTAAAGATCCATCAAAAGTTGACCGTAGTGCAGCATACGCAGCACGTTATGTAGCGAAAAATATCGTAGCTGCAGGCCTAGCTGACCGTTGTGAAATCCAAGTTTCTTACGCAATTGGTGTTGCAGAACCAACATCAATCTCTGTTGAAACATTCGGAACAGGTAAAGTAAGCGAAGAGCTACTCGTTAAACTTGTGCGTGAACATTTCGAATTACGTCCACACGGTTTAATTGAAATGCTAGATCTTAAGCGCCCTATTTACCAAAATACAGCTGCTTATGGTCACTTCGGTCGTAAAGAATTCTCTTGGGAAGCAACAGATAAAGCTGAAATCCTACGTGATGCAGCAGGTATTTAATCAATATTAGCTTTTAGCTAGCAGTTGATTACAAAGAGGCGCTTTTGGTAACATAACCAAAGCGCCTTTTTTATAGATGATGATAATGCCTGACGATTTACAGCAAATAGACCTAACACCAACAATGCTAGAAAAACGAGTATTAGCTAAGATAACAAGCAGTTATCAGCAAGCTGAACAACGTTTAAACCGTACTTTTCCTCGTCCACAAATTAAATTTAATCAGCGTGGTAAAGCCGCGGGTAGTGCACGATTACAAACGAATGAATTACGCTTTAATCCCATTTTGTTACAAGAAAATCATCAGCATTTTATTGCGCATACAGTTCCACATGAAGTTGCACACCTATTGGTTTATCAAATGTATGGGCGTACTAAACCGCACGGTAAAGAATGGCAGCAAGTTATGAATCAAATATTTGATCTCGCAGCCAAAACCACACACCAATATGATGTTTCGACTGTGAAAGGCAAAACTTTTACCTATGCTTGTCACTGTACAGAACACTTACTAACAATTCGTCGCCATAATAAAATAGTTCGTGATAACGTCAAATATATGTGTCGTTATTGCAAACAAAGTTTAATCATAAAACATTGAATTATATTTAATAACAATCGATTAAACAAAACTATAGATGTGACAACTTGTTTAATAATTATCTGAAAAATTGACGTATATAGGTGTATTTATCTGAATTCATCAGATAAAATAACTCAATACATACCATTGTGATAGGGAACAAGGTTATGACTCAAACGTTAGATACTGCAAGATCTACCGATTATGAAATGGAAAAACTGATAGCTGCAGTTTTAAAGCGTAACAAAAATCAAGCGGAGCAAATCGCCCGAACTCTTGATCTGAGTGCTTTATCTATCTCTCAACGAATTTTCATGGCAAAGTCCGGTGTGTTAAAAGAAAAAATGCTTACGGATTCAGATATCGCAGTACGTTACGCCGCTTCTCGCGCAAACTAACCACTTCGATATCTAGAGAGCAGTTGCTATCTTCTGCTCTTTTTTTATATCTAAACTCCCCTCTCTAGTTCAACAGTAACACTTCTTTTATATTACACGCATTTTTAACAATCCTATTCACAGTTAATACTCCGTTAATTAAGGTTATTTTACTATTCTACCGTCTATTCTAAGCTGTGCTACAATGCTGAATTATTACATTGGAGCAGTCTGTAATGTTAAAACAATTCGGTACCATAGTTATATCAACCACATTATTATTTCCTTTTTTTTCTAATGCTTCCGACAATGGCAATCAAAAAAACCAATCCTTTAATAAAGCCAAAAAAATGCTTGAACGGCAGGTATATACCGATGTACCTAGACGCACAATCTACTGCCACGCTGATTTCAATAGTAAAAAGAAGATCACCGACCATAATGGGTTTACTTCGAAAAAGCATGTGAAACGCCAAACTAAATTGGAATGGGAACACGTCGTTCCTGCAGAGAACTTCGGTCGTAATTTCAGTGAATGGCGAGAAGGAAATAGTGCATGTGTGAATAGTAAAGGTAAAAATTTTAAAGGCCGACGTTGTGCTGAAAAAGTAAATATCGCTTATCGTTATATGCAAGCAGATATGTATAACCTCTACCCTGCTATCGGTGCTGTTAATGCATTACGTAGCAACTATAATTTCGCCAGTTCTATCACTGCAGAAAGAAATCAGTTTGGTCGCTGCCCAATCAAGATAAAAAATAAAACGGTACAACCACCTAATTATGCCAAAGGCCAGATTGCCCGCGCTTACCTATATATGGAAGCCGCTTATCCAGCCTACAACATAGGTAGGCAAAAACGTGAATTACTCGCATGGGATAAGCAATACCCAGTGACTCGTATTGAATGTCGACGCACGCAACTTATTGAGAGCTTGCAAGGTAATGAAAATGGCATTGTTAAATCAGCCTGTTTAGCTCGTGGCTTTTGGTAACCTGATTATTGATTTGGCACACAGGCTGCAAGATTTAGTTGTAACCAATTAATGAAGTTTCGCTGTAAAACATTCTGCTGACTGTCTTTACCTAATAAAGTATTGCCTTGCGCTAATAAAGTATCATCTTGGCTTAATAACATATAGCGATGGCCCGAACGGGTAAAGCCAAACGGTGCAACTAAGTTACCACGTTGTAGATCATCCATTACTAAGGGGTATGAGCCTATTGCCGCCCCTAAATTATCAACCACCGCTTGTAAACAAAAATAGAAGTGTGCAAATGTCTGTTCACTTTGCACCTTCAGACTTTGTACTTTAAGACATGATGCAGCGCTATCTTGTAAGCAATTATCCCAAGCCTGCGGCCGAGTCTGGCTATGTAATAATTTAATCTTACCAGCGTCATTCTGTACCTGTTGCCAATATTCAGGAGAAAAGACAGGGCCAACCCACTCTTCAACTAAGGGGGTCTGTTGGTAGTCATGCAATAGTGGAAAGTCATCTCGTCGTATTGCCAACGACAAACCATTACTGCCGAGTATCACAGGACCACCAGCTGTTGATAATCGTACATCGACATCGACATTCTCTTGATAAAAATCACTCAAGCGAGGCATTAACCAACGCATTGTTAATGTTGGCTCACACGATACCTCTAAGTGTGTATGCGTAACTTGAGTAACATGCTGAACACCCGCTTCCAAGGCATTAAATGCTTGCTCTGTATATCCAGATAATAGTTTACCAGCAGGCATTAATTTCACATTTCGCCCTTCACGATAAAACAAATTTACCGCTAAGTGCGTTTCTAATGTTTTAATCTGCTTACTCACCGCACCATGGGTAATACACAGCTTATTAGCAGCTTTGCTATAACTTTCAAGCGCTGCTGCCACATGAAAAACATGGAATGCTTTTAAATGCCTCATTGGTGAATTTTTCTCACATATTAATTGAAATCTATTCGATTATAGCGAAGCTGTAATTCACCTACAATGAACACCTATCAATAATTATGAATCATAAATGGAATCGTTATGGAAATATTTAGCTTGGCTATATTAGGCATATTAATCGTTATCAGTCCGGGGGCTGACTTTGTTTTAGTCTTAAAAACCAGTATTAATGATGGGCGTAAAGCCGATATTTTTACCGCGCTAGGTCTTAGCCTCGCAATCTGCGTGCACATCAGTTATTCAATGTTTGGTATTAGTTATTTAATCTCACAGAATGAATTTTTATATAACATGATCCGCTACGCAGGTGCTGGCTATTTAATCTACCTTGGTATTAAAGGTATCTACTCTGCTGATAGCCAATTAAATACCACAACGACAGAACAACGAAAAAATAAAAACTGGCAATATCTGGTACAAGGTTTTCTGTGTAATGTATTAAACCCTAAAACAATGTTGTTTTTCTTAAGTGTATTTAGCCAAGTCATCTCACCAGACTCAAATGACAATACATACGCCTTTATCTACGGTATTTATATGATTTTCCTACATGGAATATGGTTTGCCATCGTAGCGATATTATTTACTTCAGCGGCATTACAGACACGATTATTACGTGTTAGAAAACGATTGAATCAGGTGTGTGGGGTTGGGCTTGTTAGTTTTGGCGCATTACTCGCACTGAAGTAATCGCAAATAAATAATATTAGCCTCGACTACAGGACTGAGGCTATTTTATTTCATAGCTAACAATTTTTATTCATACAAATACGGCGTATGCAGTTCCATATAAACCTCTGGCGCTGCCAGCGCTGTAAAACCAAATTGTTGATACAATCCATGGGCGTCACTGGTGGCTAACATCATGCGTCTGAGTCCCTGTAAATCAGGATGATCTAATATAGCCGCCATGAGTAATTTACTTAATCCTTTACCTTGATGCGACTCGAGTACAAACACGTCAGATAAATAGGCAAAAGTCGCCTTATCCGTGATCATCCGCGAAAACCCCACTTGTTCACCCGCTTGAGTGAATACACCAAAACATAACGAGTTTTCAAGCGACCGCTTTAAAGTACTCATCGGAATTCCTTTTGCCCAATATGTACCCGAAATAAATTCGTGTATTACCGCTAAATCCATATCCGCAAAATTAGCACTGATTTTATAATTTTCATCCATAATGACCACTCCATTTCACATTTATAATCAACACATTAGATTAAAAGTATCACGATATAAACATAATCAAAATAAAGCGATATTAAATATACCGAAAGGAAAGGCCATACCTTATATAGCTAAGGATTCGCTTGAATATTTAGCTTAATATTGGATGCAGCGCTATAACCATAAAGATCTATGTACCACGAACCTACCTTTGGAGCATCAAAGGTGCAGCTTTCGTTATTACCTGAGTCGTTTGATCGACAGTCGTATCGACGACGTGAAGACTCAGCACCATGCCGGACATAAAGATCGACATCACCACTACCACCTGACATTGTTACAGTGAAACTAGTGTAATCTTCATTCAGCTCCTGAGTGAAGTGTTCCCACCGCCAGGTACCCACAGATATATTAGATTCTGTTCTGTCGATTACATTATTGCCACTACCACTACCAGCGATATAATTGCCAACCAAACTCAATCCGGAAAATGCACTATACCCTTTAACCCGGACATAATAAGTACCGCCCGATGCAGTAACATTACAACTTTCATTATTACCTCCGGCGTAAGGACGGCAATCATAAATACTATCTGTTGGCTTTGAACCAAATTTAACATACAGGTCAGCATCCCCCGTTCCACCGTTAATAACAAAGCTTATATTTGTAGCAGCGGTTGGGACCTCCATTCTAAACACGACATCTTGCCCTGCATTCGCGGTTAGATTAGTTCTGGCTACATTGTTTATTAACAAATCATCTTGTGGGGGAAGAGGAGGAGGCGTATCACCGGTACCACCTTTGGCCAGTTCACCAAGATAAGCAACTGCCAATTTGGCGAATTTTATTCCATGCTGAGCATCAAAGCTTGAATCATTCTCAGTATGTATCTTGGTATTAATATCTCCCATGGTTGACTCGAATGGTATTGATGCTGCAAATCCTTGGTTATACCAAGACGCATGATCAGAACAACCATAGCCACATTTGTCATAGCCATAGCTGATATCAGAAAAATAGGTATCAATAAGCTGACTCATAAACTGATTTTGCGCACGACTGGTATAGTCTGTCATAAAGACAATATCATGCTCTGCAGTACCATGATGTCCTGTCATATCAAACTGAGCGACACCAATAACATTTTTACCGCTGCTTTTAAAATCCTGTGCGATAGCATTAGAACCTCGTAATCCGACCTCTTCAGCAGCATAGGCGATAAATTTAACCGTTTTGTTAGGCTTAAATCCACTAGCAACTAATGCTCTTAACGTTTCAGTAACCACAGATATACCGGAAGCATTATCATCTGCACCAGGAGCTCGGTCTGAGGTTCCCGACTGATTTATAGAATCAAGGTGCCCACCAATAACCACTATATCATTAGGCTCTGCTCTACCAACCACAGTTACTATAACCGACGGTTGCTGCCAACTGTGGTTATAAAATTCCACTTTAATATCGGCACGATCACCCGCAATATCCGTCCAGCTATTCTTGATTTCCATAGCGGCATCAACCCCAGTCTGTTTGTTATAATAACGATTATGAAAACTACTTAAGGTATTAACTGTATTAGCTAAATTATCTGCTGATAACTCACTCACCAAGGCATCAACCCCACTTGTGTTATTAATAGTGTAATTGACCATTATCTGTGTTTCGATTTGTGCTGGTGCACTGGCAAATGCCTGTGCTTGCTCAAACGTTTCATGGAAGAAAAAACCGCCACAGCGGTTAAATTTGTGGTGCATAAGTTCACTGAGCTGATCTATTTTGTCTTCACTCATACTGACCAACGCAATCTCACTATTATCAGCGTTCAGCATATTGTTCTGACTTAGGTCAAACTGAGCGCGATGATTCTGGTTAATTAATTTGTAAGCATCTGACCCTAAAGTGATCCACACCTGTTGTGGTGTCTCAATATTTTTTTCAGCCTCTGTAGCCAACGTCGATAGAGAAACTAAACCTAATAGAAGCAAGGTATAAGATAAATTTTTCATTGAATTTTACCTGAATAAGAGAGGGGGAATATCCCCCTACTAAATAAAGAACGATATGTTTAAGGATTTGCCTGAATATTTAGCTCCACATCAGATGCAGTACTGTAACCGTAAAGATCTATATACCATGTACCCGCCTTTGGTGCATCAAAGGTACAGCGTTCATCATTACCTAAATCGTATGGGCGACAATCATATCGTTCAGGTGAAGACTCAGCACCATGCTGAACATAAAGATCAACATCACCACTGCCACCTGACATTGTTACAGTGAAACTAGCGTAACCTCCATTTAGTTCCTGAATGAAATGTTTCCACTGCTGGCGATCTACAGATATATTAGATTCTGTTCTATCGATTACATCATTACCGCCACCACTACCAGTTGTATAGCTGCCGACCAAACTCAATCCCGAAAAAGCGCTATATGCTTTAACTCGGATATAGTAAGTCCCACCTGATGCCGTAACATCACAACTTTCCTCATTTCCTACAGCATAAGAGCGGCAATCATAAATACGATTTGTCGGTTTAGAGCCAAGCTTGACGTAAAGATCTGCATCTCCGTTACCGCCACTCATGCTAAAACGAATGTCACTGGCACCTGCAGGAACTTCCATTGTATAAATAATCTCATCACCACTGTCAGTACCAAGACCTGTTACCGTAACCCCATTTTCTAATATTTTCTTACTATCAGGAGGTGTCGTTCCGCCACAACTAGTACCAGGACTGGCATTAGAATTAATGCCTACCGCAGCTAATGAAGCTTTAACCTCATCAGTGCTATAACCTAAATCACAGGCCGCATCCATAACACCATTACCAGCCTCATCCCAGTTAGTATTAGCGCTCCAATAGAGTTGGTTGGCTTTTGCGTAAACAATAAAGGCTTTTTTTGTATCCCAACCAACTGTCGTTGCCAAGTTATAAAAAGCCTTGTTATATACACCAGAAGTATTATGCACATCCATGCCTGAATTATAATTGGATTGATGATCAATAGATTTTCCATCTCTGGTCGGTTCATCCATATAGCGTAATGCACCGTTACCTTTGAATATTTGAGCACCGACCTGCCAGTCATTAGTACCACTCATAAAAAATTCAGCAGCTTCACCAGCCATATCAGAAAAAGCTTCATTTAAGCCTCCTGATTTAGCCTCATAAACCAATCCTGAATTTTGCTCGGTAAAACCGTGACTAACTTCATGAGCTGAAACATCCAAACTTACTAATGGATAGAAGTACGATTCACCATCACCAAAGGTCATCGCCGTACCATCCCAAAACGCATTCTCATAGTCTTTGCTATAGTGCACCCGCATTTTTAGCTGAAAAGATAACGGTGCAGTATTAATCCAATCGTTATACATATCAAATACCACACCACCAAAGTAGTGGGCATCATTAAGCGGAGAAAAAGCACCATTAATTGATTTAACTGTATTTTCAGGGCAGGTAAAACTAAACGCCGATGAACCATTAGTACCGTGATTTAGATTAATGGTTTTAACATTCGTATTATTCATAATACAATTATTACCAGACTGCCCTACATTCAAGTATCCGAAATCAGTACCATAATGATACTTACCCGTTTTCTCATTGCCACCAAAGCCAGTGGCATCGGCAGTTTGCAGATTATTGAAATGCTTTAATACCTCACCAGTTTGCGCATCAATAATATAGTAAGGACGCGATGGTTTATCACTATGCTGGAGGAAGCTAATTTCATATACCAAACGGGCAACTCCATCTTCGTCTTGCCAGATGGCTAGCTTTGACGTTTCGTTTTCTACACTGACAGAGTCTCCTACAAGGAGGGGGCTAGCCGGTGCACTGAGCATTTTAGCCTTATCTAACGCTGTTTTCTCTGCAATCCGAGGCGTGGTATTGATAATATCAGTGGTAATCCCATAAACAACAGCACCATGAGCATTCTTAATAGTACCGTCAGAATAACGAGATATAATTGCATGGTCTCCAATAACTGGAATATCATTAAACATCTGTTGATAACGCGTGGTAACACCACCATCACTATCGAGATAAGTTTTGACCACACTAAGACCTTCATTACTGGCTAGTCCTAATAACTGAGCTGTATTTGGAGCAGTAATAGATGTTGTTGCTGAAGATATTGCTGATAATTGTTGAATATTGTCACGTAAATTGGTCTTCTGAGCGGCGGTAGCTGTAGTGGTGGAACTAAGAATACTTAGCGCTATAGTGCTTAAAATAAATTTATTTATTTATTTTATTCATTGTAGTCTCCATCTAAATATTGTGATTGCTGATACAACACCTGTAATGTGTTGTTTAAAACGAACACTCAACACCTGAATCCGTTCAGACATTCCCTGGATATTACAACATGGCCAGTGCTACCTAAATGGCAGATAAATTGAGCAATGCTTAGCTTATCTGTCCCCCTAAAGTTACAAATAAATTTAGCTAACACTATTAACAAGTATCAACCTTAGGGAATGACTTAAAACCAATTGATTAACAATATACTAACAATTAGGTATTGCCAATCTTTTTAGAAAATTAATTCAAATATCAACTGAAATTAAAAATAAACGTGTTAACTTTAAACTGAAAATTGTAAGCGACTGTAATTAAATAACTTTATTTACTTTATTGAAATGTATATCATATGTATAAAAGATTAGGTGAAGTAATACAGCCACCAAAACGTAAATATATATTTACACATTGTTATCGAGTTGTTGCGCTGGATTTGTTGAAACAAGATGATTTCTGATTTGATAAGTCTTAATCGGCAGCCATTAAATATTAATACTTAGTACTAAATTAGGGTTACAATGCTCTCCATCATTACCTTATTGCGAACAAAGGATTGCCATGAAAATTGATCTCACATTAAGCGGCTTAGTTGCACAAAAGCATACATTCACTTTGCCACTTGATTACAACAAACCTGACGGTGACACGATTGACGTATTTGTACGTGAACTTGTTGCTCCAGATAAACAAGATCAAGACCTGCCCTATTTGGTCTATTTTCAAGGTGGTCCTGGATTTGGTGCGGTACGTCCGATGGCAAATGGCGGTTGGATCAAGCGCGCATTACAAGAATACTGCGTATTATTACTCGACCAGCGTGGCACTGGGCTATCTTCACCAATCAGTTCGGTAAGTCTTAATCACTTAACTACCAGTGAACAAGCGGACTACCTAAGTCATTTACGTGCGGATAATATTGTCCGTGATGCCGAAGCAATCCGAGCACAATTATCACCGTTTAATACCTGGAGCATCATCGGCCAAAGTTTTGGTGGCTTCTGTGTATTACGTTATTTAACCGCTGCGCCAGAAGGATTAACACAAGCTTTCATCACTGGTGGATTACCATCACTGACACGCCCTGCCGATGAGGTGTATCAAGCCACCTATAAACGCGTACAGGCGAAAAATAACGACTTCTTTACACGCTTTAGCGATGCGCAAGACCTTGTAGCTGCATTAGCAACACACATTACCGAGCACGATACTTACCTTGCGACAGGTGAAAAGCTAACAGTTGAAATGCTACAACTACTTGGCGTTAACCTAGGTATGAAAGAAGGCCCTGAAGCGGTTTATTACCTACTTGAACAAGCGCTTATCACTACGCAAAAAGGCACCCAAGTTAATCCTTTATTTTTAGCACAGTTCTGTCAGTTCCTTGATTACAATACCAACCCAATTTTTGCCTTACTGCATGAGTCTATCTATTGCCAGCAACAAGCATCAAACTGGGCTGCCCATCGCGTTCGTGCAGACTATGCTGAATTTAATTATCAAGCAGGCCAGCCCTTCTTATTCACTGGTGAAATGATTTATCCGTGGATGTTCGAGCAATTCAATAACTTGAAACCATTGCAAGAAGCGGCGCAACAGTTAGCTGAAAAAGAGGATTGGTCAGATCTTTACGATCTAGAGGTACTTAAAAACAACCAAGTACCGGTTGCGGCTGCAATTTATAGCGAAGATATGTATGTCGACATGCAATACAGTCTGGAAACAGTTGCACGTATAAACAACCTAAAATACTGGTTAACCTCAGAGTTCGAACATAATGGTATCCGTATGGACGGTGACAAAGTATTGAGTAAACTGATCGACTTAAATAAGGGTGCTACTCTCCGCTAATAATAGCACTGATACACCCTCTGATACTGGTATCACCCGTTAATAAAATGCAGGTGATACCACTTTTGTCTATAGGTCATATTTAAAAACGCGACTACAGCTCAGCCTGTTGCTGTAACCAGTCTAATAACACCTTCACTTTTGGATTGGGCGTAATATCTGCGCTATATACGGCATGATATTGATATGTTGCAGGACTAATTAGTGCCGGAAAGGGAGCAATTAATTCACCACTACGTAAATGTTTATCTACCAGCCGTTTACGCCCGATAGCCAGCCCTGCATGATTAATAGCAGCAACCATCGCCAGATCTGAACGGTCAAAACTCAAACCGCGATTATAATTCACTTCAGGTATCTGATGACGTTCAGTCCATTCTAACCATTCCGCATTGTAAGCAGCTTGTGGCCATGCCTTGCAATCATGTAATAAGCTGCAGTTGCGAATATTTCCGGGGTTATCAATAAGGTCGTGTAACTCGGCATAAGCTGGAGAACAGACAGGCGTAACCTCCTCGGACATCAATTCAATATTCGATAATCCAGGAAAGGGACCAGATGTATAATAAAGTGCAACATCAATAAACTGAGTCTGAAAATTAATATCGTCATTACCAGTAAGAATATCCAACTGGATAGCCGGATATAGGCGATGAAAATCATGGATCCGAGGAACCAGCCAACACAGTGAAATAGAAGGACGGGCATAGATTGTCAGACGACCTGATAATTCATTACTGCGAATATCATTTAACTCTTCATCCAGTGAGTTAAACAACCGCTCGCAACTACGACATAATCTCGCGCCCTCACCCGTCAGTTTCAACTGTTTATGCAAACGATGAAACAGCTTAAAGCCGAGTTCTTGTTCCAACTTAGCAATACGATGACTGACTGCGCTGGGGGTGAGAAAAAGCACCTCAGCCGCTTGCGTGAATGAACCGTGCTGCGCTGCTTTTACAAAGGTATCCAAGTTAGCTAATTGGCTACCGCTAAACTGTTTGTGACTGCCGAATGTTAATTCCATAACTTAATACCCAAACTCCTTCAAGATGCTATATCAGAGACTCGCTGGGATATCAGAACAAGGCACAATATGCAGATAACGATTATTCCATTTTAAAATATTGTAACGCAGTACTGTTATTCAAGCGAGTCTCCCACAGGGCAAGCCGAAATAAGGAATCTTAGGCGTTATGAAGAATCAATTTTTAGCTTGCTGTAAATAGGCTGTCATTTCTTGATCTGGCACCATACCGCCGCCGGTAGCCCACACCAAATGTGTTGCATTCGCCAAACTATCACGAAGTTGCATCCTCTCAAGATAATCTGAATTATTGACCACATGCACTATCCCCGGCATTCCTGCCAGTGCAGAAGGTTCAAGCTTAAGCTGCTCAGTGTCATGAATCAGCCCTAATAACTGATACATGTCCGCATCTGTTAACGTAATATAGCCATCTAACATACGTTCCATTGCTTTACCGATAAAACCCGAAGCACGACCAACAGCAAGACCATCGGCAGCTGTAATATTATCAATACCGAGATCCTGAACAGAGATCTGATCATGGAGTCCGGTATAAACGCCTAATAACATACACGGTGAATGAGTCGGTTCCGCAAAAATGCAATGAACATTGTCGCCAAAAGCCAGCTTAAGACCAAAAGCAACGCCGCCAGGACCACCACCCACACCACAAGGGAGATAAACAAAGAGTGGATGTTGGCCATCAACAGTAATATCTTTCTCAATAAATTGCTGTTTTAATCGCTCTCCGGCAACCGCATAACCCAAGAACAACGATGTAGAGTTTTCATCATCAACAAAATGACAGAACGGATCTTGTAACGCTTCTTCGCGGCCGTGTTCAACCGCAATGCTATAGTCTGATTCATATTCAATCACATTTACGCCATGACTACGCAAGCGATCTTTTTTCCATTGCCGAGCATCCGCAGACATATGCACACTAACCTGAAACCCTAAGCTGGCGCCTATAATACCAATAGATAAACCTAAGTTTCCGGTTGAACCGACTGCAATTTTATACTGGCTGAAAAATGCCCTGAATTGTTCCGAATTAATCTTACTATAATCATCTTCTAAGCGAAGTAGACCTGCTGAAATTGCCAGTTTTTCGGCATGCTGCAGAACCTCATAAATACCACCCCGCGCTTTAATTGAACCCGATATTGGTAATTGAGAGTCTAACTTAATCATCATGCGACCTGGTAATGCCGTTTGATAGTAATTGCTCAGCGCCGCTTGCATAGCCGAAATTGTCTGCAACGGTGATTCAATAATACCGTGACTCTGCAGTGTTTCAGGAAATGCCTGACAAAAGAAAGGAGCGAAACGCAGCAAACGTTCACTCGCCTCCTTCACATCCACAGCAGTTAAGCCAACATAGGGTAAAGCTTCGGCATAACTTGTCACTTTAGGATTAAACCAACTCAGTGGTTTAAGATCTATCAGCGATTCCAACAATGGAAATTCATTTATTAATTGTATGTTCCGGGTCTTATTCATCATATGCCTTAACTAAATAGTAAAATAAATAGTAAAATAAATAGTAAAATGAACAGTAAAATACCATCCATCACAGTGCCAATATAGGACACTTAAGGTTGCTAATTGCGATCGTCAATAACTCATTATTTCAAGATAATTAGTATGCATCGACCCCGCTTAAACGAACAAAGGATCAATTTTTAACCTTAGGATGAATCTGACGATGCCAGTAACGAGACAGAGATCACTGTAGGTTACTGCTGTAACCTACAACTATTTTATTTGTTAACGGATAAATTTTATCTGCTAATAAAAAAAGTGGGTATAATCATTTTATTAACTACATATTTAAATAAAGGTACACAGCATGCGTCATCCTCGCATCTTCGAATCCGGCGAACTAATCGTGGGTTCTAGCTTTGAATTATCACCAGACGGCGCAGGCCACGTTGGTCGTGTGTTACGTATGACTACAGGTGACACGCTAACTTTATTTAACGGTAAAGGTGGCCAATACCAAGCCACAATTGAACAAACCACGAAAAAATCAGTGACAGTTCAGATTGACGAATTCCAAAATATTAACAGTGAATCACCACTTAAGATCCACCTTGGTCAAGCGATCTCACGCGGTGATAAAATGGATTTCACTATCCAAAAATCTGTCGAGTTGGGTGTAACAACTATCACGCCACTCTTTAGTGAACGTTGTGGTGTTAAACTCTCTGGTGAACGTTTAGAGAAAAAAATACAGCAATGGCAAAAAATTGTCATTTCTGCATGTGAACAAAGTGGTCGTAATTACGTACCACAAGTACTAGCACCAAAACAGTTAAAAGACTGGGCGGCAGAAGAAACAACAGAACTCAAATTGAACCTGCACCCACGCGCAAAATACAGCATTAATACCTTACCCGAGCCTAAAAATGGCGTGCGTTTGTTAATCGGTCCTGAAGGTGGTCTATCTGCGGATGAAATTAGCATGACAGAACAATTTAACTTTGAAGAAACGTTATTAGGTCCTCGAGTATTACGAACAGAAACAGCAGCATTAACGGCGATCACCGCATTACAATGCCGCTTTGGCGATTTAGGATAGGATAAAGAATATGACAATTAAACTTGGCATCGTGATGGATCCAATTGCAGACATCAACATTAAAAAAGATTCTAGCTTTGCAATGTTAATGGAAGCGCAAAACCGTGGTTACGAACTTTTCTACATGGAAATGCAAGATCTGTTTATGCTTGAAGGCCGTGCATATGCTACGTCCCGTTCATTGAAAGTACAACAAGATCCAGCGAATTGGTACGAGTTAGGTGAAGAAACAAATCACCTATTATCCGATCTTGATGTGGTATTAATGCGTAAAGATCCTCCGTTCGATACTGAATTCGTTTACGCAACTTACATACTTGAGCGCGCCGAAGACGAAGGCACATTAATCGTTAACAAACCGCAAAGTCTACGTGATGCCAATGAAAAACTATACACAGCATGGTTTAGCGAATTCACGCCAACAACATTAGTAACACGTCGTAAAGACAAATTGCGTGCATTCCATAAAGAACACAAAGATGTGATCTTAAAACCGCTTGACGGTATGGGTGGCGCATCAATCTTCCGTCTTAACGAACAAGATAAAAACGTCAGCGTGATCATCGAAACACTGACTGAACATGAAACACGTTACTGCATGGCACAAAAATTTATTCCTGATATTAAAGATGGCGACAAACGTATCTTAGTTATTGATGGCGAACCGGTACCATATTGCCTAGCCCGTATCCCAGCAAGTGGTGAAACGCGCGGTAATATCGCCGCTGGCGGTCGTGGTGTTGCACGCCCATTATCAGAAAGTGATTGGAAGATTGCCAAAGCATTAGGGCCTAAATTAAAAGAAAAAGGCTTAATTTTTGTTGGTCTAGACGTGATTGGTGACAAGCTTACTGAAATCAATGTAACAAGCCCAACTTGTATCCGCGAAATCGAAGCAGCCTATGACGTAAGCATCACAGGTATGTTGATGGATGCAATTGAAGCACGTTTAAAGAAAAATTAATTTACCTGCCCACGCGTAAATGAAGAATAAAATAAATCATAGCTTATAATCAATTTAACCAATTAAGCTATGATTTTCTGCCATAATAACATTCACAGCTAACAATAAAAGATAGGCCTATGGACTCTTTGCAAGATCACTTCCTTATCGCGATGCCGAGCATGAAAGATGGTATTTTCGAACGCTCTGTTATCTATATTTGTGAACATAACAACGAAGGAGCGATGGGGATCATCATCAACCTTCCCGTCAATATTTCTGTCGACGAGTTATTATCACAAACAGTCGAAGCTGATCTAGACGATGAGACAGCCTCCCCTGCCGAGCCGAAAACAGTCATCGATGATCTGGTATTTAAAGGTGGTCCCGTATCTGAAGACCGTGGTTTTGTATTACATACGGCCTATCCTGGTTTTAGCTCGAGCTTACAAATCAATGATGAATTAATGATCACCTCATCATTAGATGTATTAGCAACACTTGGCACTAAAAAACAACCCGAAAATTATATTGTTGCGTTAGGTTATTCAGGCTGGACGAAAGGGCAGTTAGAACAAGAAATTGCCGACAACAGTTGGTTAACTATTAACGCTGACGAAAATATTTTATTTAAAGTGCCAGTGCACCAACGTTGGGAACAGGCCGTGCAAAAAATAGGTATCGACGTCAGCCAATTATCGAGTCAGGTAGGTCATTCTTAATATATACCAGCATCTTGAAGTAGCTTGGGTATAAAGAGTCCTACGGAGAAAAATATGAGTAATGCAGAAAGCGGACAAAGAACCCTGCTTGGTTTTGATTTCGGAACAAAAAGTATTGGTATCGCCGTTGGTCAGGAGATCACAGGAACAGCGCGGCCACTTGTGGCTTTTAAAGCCAATGATGGCATCCCGGACTGGGATTTAATTGAGCAACAGATTAAAGAGTGGCAACCCGATCTTGTGATCGTGGGTAAACCTCTCAACATGGATGGTACCGAGCAAGACATCACCAAACGTGCGATTAAATTTGCCAATCGTTTAACAGGCCGTTTTAATGTGAAAACAGAAATGCATGACGAACGTCTAACTACAAAAGATGCCAAAGCTCGTTTGTTTGAAGAAGGTGGTTTTAAAGCCCTTCAAAAAGGCGCTATTGATAGTGCATCAGCGATGGTGATCTTAGAAGGCTGGATGGAATCGCAATATGGCGCAGAGTTATAACGGTAAATAACTATAACTTGTAAGCACGACTCTGTAGAGATTTACAGGGTCTAATCATCGCAAAGGACGCGCGCAATATGACGTTTATTCATGGTTTACTACAACGCTTATTATTTACCATTGGCGTCATGTTATTTATGCAACTTCCGCAGTTTATTGATCACTACAGCCAGCAACTTTCCGGTTATTACCTCGCCCAACAAAACCAACTACAGCAATTTCAATTAATTGCCGATACCAATTTTAATGGTCAGCTCGATACGCTCATCACTGATTTTAAATCTAGCCCAGCACCAGCTGTTCAGCAAATAGGTAAGCAAGTGCTCACGTTACAGCTATCATTACCTAAATTAGCGACCGATTTGGTGATCCTAACAGAAGGTAGTTATATAAATAAACTCACTTATTTTGTTACTCGCATCGACAGTCAATTAGCTGAAAATACCTTATCACTTTTCACACCAGGTATACCATTAAGCCAAGCAGCAATACTGACAGGGTTAATTGGCGGGACAACGCTAAACCTATTTTGGCTATTCAGTTTAAAATTATTAACGCTAATGTTTTCCCGCTTTTATATTCGCGGTAATAAATCTGCTTAGCTGTGTTTTAGAACTATAAATGAAGGAATTATCATGAAAAATGTCATTATCGTCGGCGCGACAGGGGCAACAGGCAACCAGTTAATGCAGCAGCTACTCAATGATATGACGATTGAGAATATCTATATCCTGCATTATCGACCGACACAGTTTGCGCATCAAAATAAAGTGACGGAAATCATTATTGATTTAGCCAATTTTGATAATTTATCTATTGCAGTCGACATTAACAGTGCTTATTGTTGCCTCGGTACAACACGTAAAAAAGCGGGTTCATTAGCCGCATTTAGGCAAGTAGATAAAGACTATATTGTTAACTTTGGTACTTGGGTAGCAAATAATACTAAAGCACAATTACATGTCATTAGCGCTGTTGGAGCCAATGCTAAGTCTGTAAGTAGTTACTTACAAACTAAAGGTGAAACAGAGCTGTTATTACGTCAGTTACCACTCTCAGCCCTATATCTTTATCAACCAACCCTATTACACGGTAAACGTGATGAGTTTAGATTAATGGAAGCTATTGCTTATTACCCACTGGCCGTATTATCCCTCTTTCCCGTGACCCTTTTAAAGCAACAAAAGCCGATAAGCATCGACCAGCTTGCTAATGCTATGTATCAGCTAAGCCAGCAAGTAACAAGTGGCTATCATGTGATCAGTAGCTTAGAGATCCAGCAATATTAATTGTCGCACCTATTCATTATCAGCACGCAGTTCCGTTGCCGCTTCAAGTACCAGCTGGCGAAACCAAATGTGGCTAGCGTCATGATGCAATAACGGACTCCAAATCATTTTCAATTCAATATTAGGGATCGGGAATGGTGGTTCAAGCAAAGTATAGTTACTGTTACTTTTATGAATAAGCGCAGCCTGAGTCGGTAATGTCGCTATTAGTTCATCTTGCAACGCTAATTGCATCGCGACATTATAATTACGCGTAAATACCGTAATATCACGTTTCTTACCTAAACGATTAAGTGCTTCATCTACCCAACCTAACTTTTGTACATCATGTGGATTCATCCCGACACCGACGCCAAAACCAGTCTTAGATACCCATACATGTTTTGATGCTAAATAGTGATTCAAATTAAATTTATTTACGATCGGATTATCCGCATTCATCATGCAAGTAAATGAATCATGCCATAAGGTTTTTTGATAAAACGATTGCGGTAATTCATCAAACCGATTGATAGCCATATCAATCTTGCCTTCCTCGACATCATGGAAGGTCACGTCTGAGGGGGTCATAATATCCACGGTCATATTGGGTGCCACTTTACTTAGCTTACTCAGTAAACGTGGGATCAAGGTTGATTCGGCATAATCACTAGCCATAATACGAAAAACCCGCTGACTATGTTGATCAAACTCTTTTTCTTCTTGTAAGGCTTCTTCTAGTTCCAGCAATAATTTTCTGATCACAGGGGCTAATTTACGTGCTTTTTCAGTCGGAGTCATACCACCAGAGGTACGCACTAAAACAGGATCGTCAAGCAGAGTACGTAATCGACGCAAGCCATTACTCATTGCAGGCTGGGTAATATTAAGCATACTTGCAGCACGAGTTACGTTTTTTTCACGCAACAAAACATCAAAGTAAATCAATAAATTAAGATCAATCCCTGATATATTCATAAAATAAATACCCACAACAATAAAAGTAATAAAACAATGCTATCTCAATGATATAGCAACTTACATGACATAAAATTTAATCATATCTAACGATATAACCAGAGTACACCACAAATAAGATAAATTAACAGCCTTATATATTCACAATGTGAATGATGACTATAGAAAATATAAACTAACTAAATATCAATTGAACGTTTAATATCAACTCATCAAAACGCAAATGAATAAAAGGCTTTAATCATTGCGTTTCAATTTAATCATCACTTGATCACTGTAAAGGATTTGCTATGTCAACATACAACAATGATATCGATTCAGTAACTACACTAAAAGCTGAACAAGGTTCTAAATGGGCGGCAATTAGCCCTGAATATACAGCGCGTATGCGTGCTCAAAACCGCTTCAAAACGGGCCTTGAAGTTGCGCAATACACAGCTGATATTATGCGCGCTGATATGGAAAATTACGATAATGATTCTTCATTGTACACGCAATCTTTAGGTTGCTGGCATGGTTTTATCGGTCAACAAAAAATGATCTCTATCAAGAAACATTTTGAAAACAATACTGACCGTCGTTACCTTTACCTATCTGGTTGGATGGTTGCTGCACTGCGCTCTGAGTTTGGTCCACTGCCTGACCAATCAATGCATGAAAAGACATCTGTTGCAGCATTAATTGAAGAACTATACACCTTTCTTCGCCAAGCCGATGCACGCGAATTAGGTGGTTTATTCCGCGAACTAGACGCAGCAAGAGATGCGGGCGACTCAGCTAAAGTTGCTGAAACACAAGACAAGATTGACAATCACGTGACTCACGTTGTGCCAATCATTGCTGATATCGATGCTGGTTTTGGTAACGCGGAAGCAACTTACCTACTTGCTAAAAAAATGATTGAAGCTGGTGCATGTTGTATCCAAATCGAAAACCAAGTATCTGATGAAAAACAATGTGGTCACCAAGACGGTAAAGTAACCGTGCCACACGAAGATTTCCTTGCGAAAATCAATGCCGTTCGTTACGCATTCCTAGAGCTAGGTATCGATAATGGTGTGATTGTTGCGCGTACTGACTCACTCGGTGCTGGTCTAACAAAACAAATCGCTGTAACGAATGAACCTGGTGACCTTGGTGATCAATATAACTCGTTCCTTGATTGTGATGAGATCTCAGAAGCAGAGCTAGGCAATGGCGATGTGATTCTTAAGAAAGACGGTAAATTATTACGCCCTAAACGTTTACCAAGTAACTTATTCCAATTTAAACAAGGTACGGGTGAAGCGCGTTGTGTACTTGACTGCATCACGTCTCTACAAGGCGGTGCTGACTTATTATGGATTGAAACTGAGAAACCACACGTTGGTCAAATTGGCGCAATGGTTGATGAGATCCGTAAAGTTGTACCGAATGCAAAACTTGTTTACAACAATTCGCCATCATTCAACTGGACACTAAACTTCCGCCAGCAAATATTTGATATCTTGCTTGAAGAAGGTAAAGACGTTTCAGCATATGATCGTGCAGATCTAATGAACGAGAAATACGATAGCACGGAATTAGCAATTCAAGCTGATGAGAAAATCCGTACATTCCAAGCTGATTCAGCACGTGAAGCTGGTATCTTCCACCACCTAATCACGCTACCGACTTACCATACAGCAGCGCTATCAACTGATAACCTAGCGAAAGAATACTTCGGTGATCAAGGGATGCTGGGCTACGTTAAAGGTGTTCAACGTAAAGAGATCCGTCAATCGATTGCTTGTGTTAAGCACCAAAACATGGCTGGTTCTGATATGGGCGATGACCATAAAGAATACTTTGCTGGTGATGCAGCACTGAAAGCAGGCGGTAAAGATAACACGATGAACCAGTTCTAATTTAGAACCTTATTGTGAGCTTATTATCAGTTAAATAATAAGAGTCAGTTAATATGAAAAAACCAGCTTCGGCTGGTTTTTTGCGTTTTAGCGATAAGCTAACAATCTTTGAGTGAGTCGACTAAATTTATTTATCTTTCAGCAACAATATCCGCGCTTCAAAATAATCAGGAAAGGTACGGTAAGTATTAATATAATCATCCCAGTTTTTAAAATAACCGCCAAGGTAGTCTAGCTGATATTGGTTATTTTCAAATGCTCCGCCCGTATCGGCTAATACGGTTAAACGACTTTCACCATTGTGGGTCAGCATAATTAACTTACCTAAGCCTAAATGCGCTAAATCACCTGCGACTGTCACTAATGGATAAATAGGGATCTTATGATTAGCATCTTTACCATAACCCATCACAGACTCGGTTTTCTTAAAATACCAGTAACGCCCCTGCTGCTCTTTTTTCAAGTTACGCTGGTAGCCAATGCCGTTATTACGATGGACATTAAAAAACTGACTCGTAACGCCATTAGAATCTGACTCTATATCGACTTTTACTGTACCCTGCATTAATGAATCTTCTAGGTCATAACGCGACAACCACACCATAGGCTCAGCCAAGCTATCTTTATCTAAAATACCCGTTAACACATCTTGCTTAGTTAACTGATGACGAATTAATCCACGCTCTGCATCGCTCTGCTCTAACGTTAAGCCTTGTTCATCATTTGGCAGTGCATATAATGCATAAGGAGTTTCAGGAGTTTGCTTTGCAGTCCCTTTTGCGAGTTTAATATAATATTTAGTCAGCAAAATTTTATCATCAGGGATATTTTTCAATAAGGGTTTATTTTTGGCAAAGCCCTGCGCTTGATTTTTATCTGGCATCCAACGGATCACATCAAAGTGTTCGGTAATAAAATCAGCATCCATTAAACGGCTTACAGTGCCCGCTAATTTATCCGCTTGCTGTACTTGGCAAATAAAATTAAGGGTCCGCTTTACTCTTTTTAAATCACCACCAAATTGCGCAGTCATACCGGCGGTAATAATACCGGGGTCGTAATTTTCACCTAAAGCAAGGTAATCCACCGTACCTTTAGCCACATTGCAGAGCTCTGCAGTAGATGGAGTAACCATTTTGCCAATAACAGGACTTTTTTCTAACAGGTAAATACGCTTTACTGATGATTTTACTACCGCATCTAGGTTCATGTTTTGGTTACTTGCAATTACAGTGCTCGCATAAGAACTCCAGGCCACCGAAACATTTATGGTTAAAAAAAATAAAGTACTGAATTTCATTGTTTTATAAATCTCGCTGTCATTGGTTGCTATAAAATATCAGTCATGGTGATTAACACGAGTAAATGTTTACAAATGTTTATTTATCACACCGATGTAAATCTAATCATCAAATTTAAAAGACAAAACTGTAATGCAATTTAGACAAAATATAAACTCTAATGCTGTGAATTTACACTTTACTGACATCTATAAACCCATACAAAATTAATTAAGGTAACCATCAATGCACTTTTTAATCATAACAAACTTGGTATGGGCTTTTTCATTTAGCCTTATCGGCGTTTATCTGGCGGGTCAGGTTGATGCTTGGTTCTCGGTATTATTCCGTATTGGTTTAGCTATGCTGGTATTCATCCCATTCTTAAAACTGGGCAACTTATCACGTACCACGATTGCTAAAGTGATGGCGATTGGTGCTTGCCAGCTGGGTATTATGTACGGATTTTATTATCAATCATTCCTACTCTTATCAGTGCCAGAGGTATTACTATTTACCGTATTCACCCCGATTTACGTAACCTTAATTGATGATCTATTACATTCTCGTTTCAACCCTTGGTATTTAGGCACTGCGATCATCGCAGTATTAGGTGCTGTAGTAATTAAATACGCAGGTATTAACGAAGGTTTCGTAGTTGGTTTCCTTGTTGTACAAGGTGCGAACATTGCCATGGCGATTGGTCAGGTGGCTTATAAAAAACTATCTGAAAATGAATTAAAGGACGTTAAACATAGCGAAGTGTTTGGCCTGTTTTATATTGGCGCATTCTTGGTTGCCTGCATCGCATTTATGTTACTAGGTAGTACAGAAAAAATGCCCTCGACGACAACACAATGGGGTGTATTAACTTACCTCGGTATTATCGCATCGGGCTTAGGTTACTTCATGTGGAATAAAGGCGCATGTTTAGTGAATGCAGGGACATTAGCCGCCATGAATAACGTGCTCGTACCGCTAGGCTTGTTGGTTAACCTGGTGATTTGGAACCGTGATGCGGACTTAGTCAAATTGGCGTTAGGCGGCGGTATTATTTTGCTATCACTGATATTTAATGAAACAGTAGTTAAACAGAAAATAAAACAAAAAGCATTAGCGTAATAGACTGAGCGTTAAAAGAATCTAGGTGGTTTCTCTTTAGATGGGATCACTTAGACTGCTTTATCTACCTATCACCCTACAAATAAGTACTTACCAATAACACTTTATTCTCTGCTACAATCGCTCTTTTATACGCAAGCAGATCTCCATGTATTTTTTACTCCCGCTACTTACCGTTATCATCTGGTCAGGCAATTCGATTGTTAATATCTTATCGACCAATGTTATCGCACCCGAAACAATCTCCTTCTATCGCTGGTTTATTGCCTTAATGACACTGACGCCTTTTTTGATCAAACCAGTATGGAAAAAACGCCAAGCGATTAAACCCTATTTACCTAAATTAGCATTTCTGGCATTACTGGGCATGGCGATCAATCAATCCCTCGCCTACTTTGCTGCAGCGACCACGACAGCAACACATATGACGCTGATTTTTGCCTTAGTGCCGTTATTAAGCTTGATGTTTAGTGTGCCACTACTCGGCATTTCACTGACTAAGAAAGCATTACTCGGCGCTGCTATTTCGATGACAGGTTTGGTGTATATGTTAAGCCACGGTCAAATCAGTAGTTTACTGTCTGAGGGTGTTAATATCGGTGATACCTACATGCTGATTGCAGCCAGCAGTTACGCCCTTTACGGGATTCTACTCAAACGCTGGCGCTTACCATTTAATAACTGGATTGCACTATATGTACAGATGGTATTTGCCGTCATCATTTTAATACCAGTACTGACGTACAACGGCCAGGTTAGCCTGAGCAGTAAATCATTACCGCTAGTGTTATATGCCGCGATCCCAACGTCGATATTAGCTGCTTGGTTATGGATGCAAAGTATTCATTATCTCGGCGCAGATAAGACTGCAATGTTCATGAATTTATTACCGGTATTTACTGCGATCATGGCGACCTTTATTCTTAATGAACAGCTATCAAGTGAGCAGTTTATCGGTGGGACATTGGTATTAGCTGGGGTAATAATGACGCAATTAAAATCGAAAAATGTGGCAGGAAAAGTAGTTACAATTCCGTCTTAGTGTAAGCGACAAAAATAGTTAAGGGGTTCTCCCCTTAACTAAGTACTACATTATTATTTTTGTTCAGTTAACCATGCTTTAGTTACGTCATCCAAAGACTTTCCTTCGCGGGAGACCTGATAGTCAAGCGCTGCAATAATCTCATTTGAGAAGCGCAGTGAGTCTAATTTATTAATTTGGTCTTGGCTAAAATACGATGAACGATCTTGTCGAAGTAGTAATACTGCGCGGTCAACAATGCCCAATAAACCTTTTGGTTCGGCAATCTCACGGATCGTATATTTATGGTGTAAAAACTGAGGTTTCCATAGCGGAACTACCACCCACTCTTTATTCGCTACAGCTTGTTCGAATGCATTAAAGCAATCTTCTTCAGTACCTGTATAGAACTTATATCCAACATCATTGAGATTATATTCATCCATCATCTGAATCGAAAATCGCGTTATCCCTGCCCCAGGGTTAATGCCTTGGATGTCTTTTTTCATACGGGAAAGCACTTCAGGTTTAAGTAAATCATCAACCTCAGCAACCGCCTCTTCCGGTATATAGTCTGGTACCCCCCAAAGTGCATACGGTTTATAATGCAAACCTAATTCAAGCAATGGTTCAACCTCTTCGACATCGGATTTATAAATGCCATGACTGGACGGGAGCCAAGCGGAAGATAGCATGTCAACCTCTCCAGACTTCAACTTAGCAAAGTTTTCTTGATGCGGAGAATAAATACGCTCGACTTCAAAGCCCATATCTACCAAGACATTAGCAACAAGTGAAGCTGTTACACGGTGGAAAGAAAGATCGGTAACTCCAATGGTAATTTTATTTTGCATAATTGTATTCTCTTTAGGTCTTGGCGTATTAACGCAGTGACTAAATTAGTACTAGAAGGTATGCAGTTAAATTAGCAAAAATTTTGATCATCAAAAAGAGGGGATCGTTTGAATGACTATCAAAAATAATTTGATAGTCATTTGTGATACAGCTGGATATGCTAATGTTTGGATTATCACATTTGGTAAGATACACGACGAATATTTAAAGTCAGAGTATCTGCAGAATTCATTTAATAGGCTTAAACTATCTAAATAGAGCTACCAATCAACGCCTTTTCTAACTTTAATGCCAGCTCTGAATGCATGCTTAGTATCTTGAATATCACTCACTGTGTCAGCCATTTCAATTAACTCAGCACTTGCTCGTCGGCCAGTGACAACCACAGATTGCTCACGCGGACGATTCTTTAATGCATTAAGGATTTCATCTTTCGGTAAATACTCATAACTTAACATGTACGTTAATTCATCCAGCAGCACCACGTGGATATCAGGGTCTTTTAAAAATAGCTTAGCCTGTTCCCATACAATCTTAGCAGCTTCAATATCGACCTCTCGGTCTTGGGTATTCCAAGTAAATCCGGTGCCCATCACTGCAAAAGGCACATCAAGCTTTTCTAACAGATTACGTTCACCGCAATCCCATTTACCTTTAATAAACTGCACCACTGCCGCTTTATATCCATGGCCGACACAACGTGTAACATTACCAAAACCCGCCGTTGATTTACCTTTACCATTGCCGGTAATAACTAGCATAATACCGCGTTCTTCTTTTGCTTTTTCTACGCCTTTCTCAACCTTGATTTTACGGTTACGAGACTTACGTAAATGCTTTTCTACTTCGGTCATTCCTGTCATTATTTTACCCTATCCTGTCATTCCATTTTTTGGCAATTTTGTTGTTTTTGAACCACAACTTTATTGGTATAACCCAATTGCGGAAAATGTTCGCCTTCGTGGGCGAATACGCTAATGTGGCTAATGCTGGCATACTCAATTTTAATCCGCTGAAATTGCACACCGTGCAGATAGTCTATTTTTAAACACCACGCGATTAACGTGCGTATTACCCCAGAATGTACAAACAAAGCAATACGTTTACCTTGATACTCTTGTAGTACATTCAGCAGCGCAACCTCAACACGTTGCGAAAAGTCCGCTAATGACTCCCCATTAGGCGGCGTATTATTAGCTGGGTCGATAAAGAAATGATGCATATCTTGCGGGAAATCATTATGCAATGCCTGATAAGACCGGCCATCCCAATCACCAAAATCAAACTCGACAAAGTCAGCGCTGATATGTAAAGGTAATTCCTGTTGCGCTGCGATGTGCTTAGCGAATAATGCACAACGCAGTAAAGGTGACGAGATCATCACATCAATATCAGTCAGCCCGGCACAATTGTCTAGCATTTGCTGCCAACCTAATTCAGATAACTCGGGATTAGTACGACCTAATAACGCGTTACGAATTTGTGGTTCACCATGACGCACTAAATACAACTCTGTCTGCATCCACCCTCCTAACCTTTTAACACTAACGGTAATCCAGCCACAACCAAGGTGCTTGTATCTGACACCTTAGCAATTGCTTGATTTAGCCAACCAGCATGATCAACAAAACTGCGGGACAACTCGCCCATTGGCACAATTCCACTACCGACTTCATTGCTGACAATGACACAATCGCCATCAAACTCAATTAAAGTTGCGATAAATTTCTGGCGTTGCGATTCAAATTCAGCAAAGTTATCAGAACAGATCCAATTGCTTAACCACAAGGTCATACAGTCAATTAAGACCACCGCATTGGTGCCCGATAATGTTTGCAAACAACTCGCCAGTTGCAAAGGCTCTTCCACCAGCGACCAATCCTGATCACGTCGTTGCTGATGTAAGTCAATGCGTTGCTGCATTTCATCGTCATAGATGGTTGCGGTCGCCAGATAAATTAATTTTTTAGCCGTACTTTGCTTATGAGGACAGTGCTTACCAAGGCTTTGGCTTAATTCACCAGCGAGGGTTTCAGCATAGACGCTCTTGCCCGAACGAGCACCACCAATGACTAAATGGATCATCCTTGTAGTCCTATAATTAATACCATATAAATTAATAACTCACTGAGTTGTTGCGCTAAACCAAGTAAATCACCGGTAATACCGCCTACTTGTTTATGCACAAAACGACGAAAACAAAACACAAAAATCACTAATATAAACAACATTGGCAAGATTAATTCAGGCAGCAGTAATAGCGGTAAAAAGCCTAATATTAAGCTGATATATAAATCATTGCGTTGCTTAGGTTCAGCGACAGATTTAGATTTAGTATCCGCAGTTTCACGTACGTAAGGTGAGATAAACATCATCACAGTTGCTACAGTCCGACTCAACGGATGAGCAATAAGTAATGCCAGCATGACGCTGTTATAACTAGAGAGACTGATGTTGCTATAATTCAATAACAACGCAAACTTAATCGTTAATACAAACCAGATGGCAATCGCTCCATAACTACCAACCCGCGAGTCTTTCATAATCGCGAGTTTTTGTTCACGCGTCCAACCGCCACCTATGCCATCAGCCGAATCGATTAGACCGTCTTCATGAAATGCACCAGTAAGCAATACGCCAGTAAACATGGCAAACAAGATCGCAATGTCGACACTAAAATAAAGTTGAGTAAAGTAATATACCGCACTGCAACAGCCACCAATTAGCCAGCCGACAACGGGAAAGTAGCGACAAGATTGATTTAACTTCTTGGCACTAAAATCTAAATTAGCAGGCACTGGAATACGAGAGAAAAACCCCAATGCTAACCAAAACAGCGCTAACTCAGCCTTGAGTCTATCTATCATACTGCGTCAATACCAGCGGCTTCAAAGCTCGCCATATCATTATAAAAACTGGCTGCTGCTTGTAATAATGGATAAGCTAATGCCACACCAGTTCCTTCACCTAAGCGTAAATCTAACGTAAGTAACGCATCAGCATTAAGGTGTTTAAGCATTAATTGGTGACCTTGCTCTTGTGATTTATGACAGAACACCATGTATTGCTGACAATTAGGCTCTATCATCACTGCTAACATTGCTGCAGCAGTAGTAATAAAACCATCGACCATGATTATGCTTTGACGCTGCGCCGTTGCTAACATAGCACCTGTCATCTGCACAATCTCAAAACCACCAACGCTGGCCATAATGTCCATTGCCGAATCAAGTTTACCTTCATGCAACGCCATCGCCTGTTTAATTAACGTAATTTTCTTAGCATAAGCGTCATCAGAAATCCCAGTACCACGACCAGCGCATTCTTCAACTGATAGCTGAGTAATAGCAGACATAATTGCAGCAGCAGATGAGGTATTTCCTATTCCCATCTCACCAAAGCCTAATACATTACTACCATTATCCAAATGTTTAATCGCCACATCAGCACCAAGCTGCAAACCTTGCTCAACGCTAGCTAATGTCATCGCAGCTTGTTTGGTAAAGTTAGCCGTGCCATTACCTAGTGATTGCATGGTTAAACGCACATCCGTTACAGGTAGTAAAACCCCCGCATCAATCACGTCCATGGTAATTTGATTACTGTGACAGAAACAATTAATTGCCGCACCACCGTTCAGAAAATTTAACACCATTTGCTGCGTCACAGCTGACGGTGCAATACTAATGCCTTCTTCTGCAATACCATGATCACCAGCAAACACCAAAATTGTTGGCTGCTTAAGACTAATTGTGTCTTTGCCCGTGATTAATGCTAATTGCAACGCTAATGATTCTAACGCCCCTAATGCACCTAGTGGTTTAGTTTTATTATTGATCTTGTTTTGAATAAATTCTTGGTCAGTGCGATCCAGCATTTTAACATCAAACATACGGTACCTTTCATCCATGTAAATAAAATCGTTTTAATTCGAGCTTTCTTTTTTTGCATCTAGGTCTAACAACAAGGATTGTAATTTTCCACTGTATTCGCCCGGTTCCTGCCATAATCCACGTTGGGTTGCTTCTAATAATCGTTCTGCCATTTCTTCTAACGCATTAACATTATTTTCTTGCATAAAGGCTTGGTTTTCTTGATCAAAAATCAGTGCGTCAGCCACTTTTTCATATTGATAATCATCAATCAAATTAGTTGTCGCATCATAAGCAAACATATAATCAATACTGGCCGCCATTTCAAACGCGCCTTTGTAGCCATGTTCACGCATGGCTTCAATCCATTTTGGATTTAATACACGAGAACGGATCACGCGGTTTAACTCTTCCTTTAAGGTTCTTATCTTAGGCATTGCCGGATTAGAGTGATCGTTATGATATACCACGGGCATTTCATCTTTTAATACCCGAACCGCATTGGTCATGCCCCCCTGAAATTGATAATAATCATCAGAGTCGAGTAAATCATGTTCACGGTTGTCCTGATTCTGCATCACCACATCAAGTTGCGATAAACGGTTTGCAAAGGCGCCTCTGGCAATCACGCCATCAACATCCTCAGCCAAACTGCCGTAAGCATAACCCCCCCAATTCAAATAAGCATCAGCCAAATCTGATTGCTGTTCCCAGCAACGTTCGTCAATCACCCCTTGCAACCCCGCTCCATAAGCACCTGGTTTACTGCCAAATACCCGATATGACGCTTGACGTTTGGCATCATCGGCCGTCATACCTTGTTCAGACAACTCGCTTATCCGCTTTTTGATATTTTGTTGAATGGTATTTTGGGCACCGGGATCGTCATAATTCGCTAATGCCAATACCGCAGCATCAAATAACTTCATCACATTAGGAAACGCATCACGAAAAAAACCAGATACCCGCAGCGTCACATCAACACGAGGACGACCGAGTAATGCACAGGGTATAATTTCAAAATCGATAACTCGTTGTGAACCTTGCGCCCAAATAGGTTTAATACCCATTAATGCAAATGCCTGCGCAATGTCATCACCACCAGTACGCATGGTTGCCGTCCCCCAGACTGACAGGCCTAACTGTTTAGGATAATCACCATGCTCTTGTAAATGGCGCTCAATCACTGCTTGTGTTGAACGCTGACCAATCGCCCACGCTGCAGGTGATGGTATTGAACGATTATCTACCGAGAAGAAATTACGTCCTGTCGGTAAGGTATCCAATCGACCTCGCGTGGGAGCACCACTCGGCCCTGGTTCAACGAACAAGCCTGCTAACCCATCTAATAAGGCTGAGATTTCATTCTCTACACTTTGTTCTAATGCGATTAATAAGGTGTTTTTAACATAACTAAGCTGCTGTATCGTACGTGGCAACTCAGTCATTAATTGTTTGTATTTTTCAACATCTTTGCGCTCATCAGAGATTAATACGAATGCACTGACTAATTGTATCGCTAACAACTCTAAACGTTCACGAGTATCAAACTCTGTTCGCCAGCTATCATCGCAGAGCTCAGCCAATATAGATGGTCTTGCACCTTGCCAAACATCACTACTGGCCGCAAGCGGATCAAATTCATCACTATTGTGGTGTGAATTAAGATTCTGTAAGTTAAGGTCTAAAGCAAGATTGTGTAATATGCCCTGACTATGAGCCTCTTTACCGCGTGGTAACCGTAATAAGGCCACGATGGTATCACTGAGTTTATCCGTTTGTGGCAATACCCCAAGAATATGCAGTCCGTGACGTATTTGCGCTTCTTTAATATCACACAAGTAAGTATCGAGTTCGGCAAACATATCATCGTCACTATCACCGTAGCTACCACTATCACCACCGAGTTCCTCGGCAACGTGTGAGCTTTTCACTGCATCAACAATCGCTTCACGTAACCAACGTTCACGTTGTTCATCCATGCCCATCGCTTGGTAATATTCATCCACCAGCCCTTCTAACTCAGCCAGTTCACCATAAACTTCAGCTCGGGTCATCGGCGGCATTAAATGATCGATAATAACCGACTGAATACGACGTTTAGCCTGCGCGCCTTCTCCTGGGTCATTCACAATGAAGGGATAAAAATTAGGCATCGGTCCCAGTACTAGATCAGGCCAACATTTCTCAGATAGCGCATTGCCCTTGCCCGGTAACCATTCTAAATTACCGTGTTTACCCACATGAATAACAGCGTCAACTTGGTAGCAATGACGTAACCAAAAATAAAAAGCCAAATAACTGTGTGGTGGAATTAAATCGGGATCGTGATAATTAGCCGCTAAATCAATATTAAAACCACGTGCAGGTTGAATGCCCACAAATGTTTGCCCTAAGCGAATACCAGATAACATTAAGCGCCCGTCACGGTATTTAGGGTCTTGATCGGGACCACCCCACTTATCCCAAATTGCCTGCTGGTTCTCAATCGGCAGTTGTTGAAAATGCTGCATGTATTCATCTACAGCGATACTTTGCCAACAGCCTAAGTGATGTAAGGTATCAGGGTTATTAGTAATTGACCCGAGCAACTCATTAATCAGAGCAGTGCCGTTTTCAGGTATATTTTCGACCGGATAATCAGCCGCAGCTAACGCCGTTAAAATATTCACAGTCGATTCGGGTGTATCTAAACCAACACCATTCCCAATGCGCCCGTCTTTGGTCGGGTAATTAGCAATAATCAATGCGGTGCGTTTATCTTGGTTGGCTTTTATCGATAACTGACAATATTTAAATGCCAAGGTCACCACAAATTCAGCCCGTTCGCGGTGTAACTGATATTTAACGATGGCGGTTTGACAACGTTCACTAAAATCAGCCGTCGTTTTAAAACTCACTGCCCGAGTCTGAATGCGACCATCCATTTCAGGCAGTACCACTTGCATGGCAATATCACGGCTGCGTAACCCCTGTTTGTAATCCAACCAATCTTGCTCTGTACTACTCGACAGCACTAACTGTAACACCGGAATATTTAAACTAAAGGGAGAAATAAATGAGCTAGGCTCTGCGCTTAAGTCTGGACTGGCGGCTCGATTACAAGAAAAACCTGTGGTATTGATAATAACTTTAGCTTGTGTTTGTAAAAGTAACTCATTCACTAACCTGATAGATTCATCATCTTTCAACGATTGAATAGCAATCGGTAATGGCAACATGTTCAGCTGCTCAATACAATCGATAAGACCATCAAACATCGCGGTATTGTCACTTTGTAAATGACTTCGGTAAAATAATAACAAACAAATTGGTCGTTCTGATTCACTCACATCAACGCTGTAAGGTACTTGTAGCCAACGCTGCTGCCAGTCATTTAAGCTGACTTGCTGATAGTATTGTTGTTCACCTCTTAACACTGACTGTATTGCTTTTGGCATATACAGCATGCAGTTGGGTAACGTTTGTGGCTGTCGCCATGCATAATCTTGGTGAAGATATTGACTGGCTAGATGATGATACAGGTTACGAATATTCACTTCGCCACCCTCACGCAAATAACGCCACACAGCCACCGCTGCATCACGGTCAACGCTTGATGCTGAAAACAGAACCTCATCCGGGCTGTCATCTCCAGGAACAATAATGAGCTGACGAGGATTTCTGACCGAACTAGCCGCTAACCAATCCTGTAATTGTTCAAAACCATACTGCCAATAGTTTTCACCGCCCAATAAAGACACCACAACCACTTTCGCGTGGTCGAGTACTTTATCTTGATAAAGATCGAATGCGGCAGGTTTTAATAGCTGCATCCAATTGGCTAACCGGATAGAGGGAAAATTAAGTTCCAATACCTCTACACCACTGGCTAATGCAGCCAGTGAACTATCGGCGGCTGACAAAATAACAATATCCGCAGGTGATTGCTCAAGATCAATGATACCTTCGTCATCAGTGAAACCACCGGGTTGCGCCGCCAATAAATGCATTAGGCAGTGACAGCTGTATCAATAACTGTTTGCTGTAATGCAGTTTCTAACACGCTACGGTCAAGGTGTTTGCCAATAACGACAAGTTGAGTCTGACGTACTTCATCAGCATTCCACATGCGGTCAAAGTGCACATCAAGGCGCTCACCCACAGCTTGCAATACCTGACGCATAGGTTTACCCGGTAATGCCGCAAAACCTTTGGCGCGGAAGATATTATGTTCGGTTAATAATTGCGTTAAAATCTGTTGTAAACGTGGACCATCCACTTCACCAAACTTTAAGACAAAAGAATCGAAGTGATCGTGGGCATGGTCGTGATGTGCACCATGGGCATGATGATGATCATGGTGGTTATGGATATGATTAATTTGCTCTTCAGCAGCAGCATCTAAGCCCATTATCACGTCGAGGGCAATTTCACCATTGTCGACATAAATCGTTTTAACTGCATCTGGTACCCTATTAGCAACGACGGTTTGAACCTGTTCACGCTCTGCTTCGGTAAGTAAATCGTTTTTACTCACGACCACTAAGTCTGCTGCACTTAATTGATCATCCAATAATTCTTGTAAACTTGGATCGTGATCTAAGCTTTCATCTGCCAAACGTTGTGCTTGAACCTTGTCTGCATCATTAGCAAAACGACCCGCTGCAACAGCTGGACCATCAATCAGTGTAATAACCGCATCAACGGTACAATATTGCTTTATTTCCGGCCAGTTGAATGCTTGAACCAGGGGCTTAGGTAATGCAAGACCACTGGTTTCAATAAGAATGTGGTCGATATCATCACGACGTGCGACTAACTCTTTCATCACAGGTAAAAACTCTTCTTCTACCGTGCAACAAATACAGCCATTGGCTAATTCATAAATACCGTTCTCACCCTGGCTTTGCGATGTTGCTTCATCGTCACAGTCCAATGGGCAGCTACGTAATAAATCCGCATCAATATCCAATTCGCCAAATTCATTAACGATAACCGCGATACGTTTGCCTGCTGCTTGTTTTAAAATATTAGAAAGTAATGTTGTTTTACCACTACCAAGAAAACCGGTAACAACGGTAACGGGAATTTTGTTTAATTGCATGTATAGCTCCAAACTGCCATGTTGGTGAGCGAAAAGTGCTGAAATTATAATTTGAGACCTCGGTTATTACAATGTTTGTTTATTGCTATAAGTTGCAGCCTAACGCTATAAAGCATTATCAGTGTTTAACTATTTTGTCGTATACTTGCGCGCAGAGGTATTTATCATGACAACAATTGCAACATTGCCTGAAACTTCAGGTGTTCTTATTTGTGGGCACGGCAGCCGTGCGAAAATCGCTGAAGAAGAGTTTTCTTTATTAGCAAAGGGACTAAAAGAACGTCATCCGGAATTGAAAGTTGAATATGGCTTTCTGGAATATTCTGCGCCGAATATGCATACCGCGCTGGATCGTTTAATGGCACAAGGTGTCACTAAAATCCATGCAGTACCAGGCATGTTATTTGCGGCAACCCATGCCAAAAATGACATTCCATCAGTATTAACAACATATCAAGCAAAGCACCCTAATTTAACTATCGAATACGGTAAAGAATTAGGTTTGCATGAAGAAATGATTTTAGCGTTCCAACAACGCATTCTTAATGCACTCGGTCACGACACTATCCCAGCTGCAGGTGAACTGTACGATACAATGCTGGTAGTGGTTGGTCGTGGTACATCGGTTGTTGATGCCAATGCAGATGCCGCAAAACTGACTCGTATTGCTTGTGAAAATCTGGGTTTTGGTTGGTCTGAAACCGTTTATTCAGGAGTCACTTTTCCGTCTGTAGGGCGTGGGTTAGAAATGGCATTAAAACTGGGGTTCAAAAAGATCGTGGTTGCACCTTATTTCTTATTCGGTGGCAAGCTAATCGACCGTATCTACAATTACGTTGATAAAGTGGCAAATGAAAATCCTGACGTGGTGTTTTTAAAAGCGGATTACTTACGTGCACAAGATCATGTGATCAATACTTTTGAACTACGTATCAATGAGACTATTACCGAACCTGTTCCAAACGTGACGCTAATGGCCGACTTCCAAGCGCGTTTAGCACGTGGTGAAGTTGATGTTCACCACCATCATGCTGAATTTAAGGCTGAAGGTGAGCACAGTCATGAACACAGTCATAGTCATGACCATTCGCACGACCATGACCACAGTCATTCCCATAGTCACGGCCATCATCATGCGCCTTACAAACATATTGCCCACCCACATGGTCCACGCACCATGGTGAATGACAATATTTGCGGGTACTTCATGAGTCAATTACCAGAGCATGTAATTGCCGAAGAAAAAGCAGTTGGTGAGAAAAACTAGAAGCAGTGATTTTTTTACATTACTGAATGACAGGTTTTGAACAGCATATGAAACGAGCTTAACGGCTCGTTTTTATATATTAACAGCCTCAATAAAACGAAACCTTAATACTCAGTAAGACAGCTAACACTCAATAATTTTTCCATAATTAATAACCGATCTATAAAAATAAATTACGCATTCAAATTGCACATTATTCAAAACTCCCTCCATTTATAAAATAACCATAATTGGTTAATTATATGATTGACATTACTTTCATCTAATGGCTTAATTAAGCCACTAAATACAAGTGCAAATAGATCGCATTCGCATTCGCATTCAGGGGTCGTTAATATAAACATTAGCCGAATAGTATTACTGGCACCAATGTTACCGCTATCACTAATGCTGGTAAATATGGATATATAGGATTAACAACAATCATGTACAACAATAAATCAAAATTAATGCTCTGCATCAGTGCTGCTTTATGCACTAGCAGTATATTTTCACAAGCGTTAGCCAGTACGACAGTATCAACCGCTGACGAGTCTGCGAGCGTAGGACATACTCTTGTCACAGATACGCTAGATATCGACCATGTACAGGGCACAAAAAAAATAACGATCGACAAAGCAGAGCTGGATGCGACCTCACACCGTCATGCGGCAGAAATGCTGCAAGACGCAACAAGTGTTTATACTCCAATGAGCTATGCCAACCCGATGCTAAGCGTCAACATGCGAGGAGTACAAGATTTTGGTCGCGTAAATACCAATATTGATGATATGCGCCAAAATTTTCAGAAAAGTGGTTATCAAGATCAAAACGGGTCTTTAATGGTTGATCCTGAACTACTTCAGTCAATTGATATTAATAAAGGAGTGTCATCGGGTGCGGGTGGTTTGGGGACTATTGGCGGGCAAGTTAACTTTAGAACCGTTGATTTTGACGATGTGATCAAAGACGGTGATGATGGCGGTATTATTATCCGTGGTGAAACGGGTGTTGGTAAATGGTCAAACGGCAACAAAGTAAAATCAAGCTTAACCGCAGGTTACAATATAACAGATAACGTCGCTGTCATGGGTGCTATTACCAAAACCAAAACCGGTGATTACCGGATGGGAACAAAAGGCAAAAGCATGATAAGGCCGGGGGCAGTTGACCGCGTATTGAAGCGCAGGATTCCAACAGAATTTGCAGTGCCAGAACATCTCCTTGATACCTATAAAACAGGCTACTCAATAGACTCTATATTGGGTAAAATACGCTGGAATATTACTGAACAGCAAAGCCTTAAGCTCAGTTATATTAAAACAGAATCTGAATTTAATAACGTCAATTATATTGCGGATCGTGTAGATGAAAAATTGCATTACTGGGTTTTACAAGGTAATTCTCAAATAACGAATGAAAATATTAGCCTTGATTACAGTTTTAAATCAGATAGTCCGTGGTTGAATCTGAATGCTAAGGTGTATAGATCAAATACTAAATTGGATGAATTCTTCCCCAAATCATCGAATATTACTCAGATGGGGCAAGGAATGTGTCTATCAAATCCTGATGGGTATTACTTTATGACTGCTAAACGCTGCTCAGCCCAAACATCGACCTTTGAAACAGAAACTTATGGCGTAATTGTTAATAACCAATCCTTTATTGATTTTGGTGATACCCTCTTTAGTGCTAATTATGGTTTTGAAGGTCTGCGTGATACAACCAAACCACGGGAAATCAACGGACCCGACGGTGCAGCATCAGGTATCGCGTCCACACCAGACGGTCGTCGTGCATTAGCAAGTATATACTTAGATACTCGCCTTGATTATCAAGAATGGTTATCTTTATTTGCCGGTGTTCGCTACGACAGATACAATTTACAGGGTGATGCTCGTGTAAACACAAAAATGGGGGAGATAAACCCTACCGGTATAGATGAAACGTTCACGGTTGACAACACAGATACAGGCGTTTCTCCTACGTTTGGTCTATCATTACGTCCTTTTGATTTTATGGAAATAACATCTAATTATGGCAAAGGTTGGCGGCCACCAAGTTTAACAGAAACCCTTTTAGCAGGAGGAACGCCAGTTTCAGGTTTATTTGCAGCCGTTCTTATTCCAAGTACAGAACTTAAAGCTGAAACCTCTACAAACCTTGATCTGGGTTTAAAATTTAACTTTAAGCAAGTGTTAACACAAGATGATGCCTTAACATTCGCACTGTCTCATTACCGTACCAAAATTGACGATTATATGGTTATGCATTTAGGCGTGATAACTAATGATGTTGCAGCGACCACAACACAAGCGTTTGTGAATAGAACCGATCCAGTGAAAATAAAAGGATCTGAATTAGCCATTAATTATGATGCTGGCTTTATTTATGGTGGTTTAGCTGGCTCTGTCATTGATGTTGATGAGGGTGATCAGTGTTATAACCCGCACGTACTACCAAATACGCAAGGAACAATTCCACAAGCACCATGTGGTCGTACATTCTACTCACCTTTCCCTAGTCAAGATAAGTTAACCGCTTATTTAGGTACTCGTTTATTAAACAGAACTCTGGACGCCAGAATCACCATGCGGAGACTTTTCGATAGAGATAATCTCTTAGACATCAAACCTAAAGAAGAACGACTCCTCAATGAAACTTCAGGCATAGGTTATACCCTATGGGATTTAACCCTAAAATATACGCCTGTTGAATCACTTGCCATTAGCTTATATGGCCGTAACCTCACGGATCAACAATACAGCAGTGCTCTTGGTGCATATAGAGCTGTGATCCAAGCCCCTGGTCGCAGTGTTGCAGTTGGCGTTCAATATCAGTTTTAATTAAAACGAAAATAAAATTTTGATAATGATGAAAATCCCCCTGAATGTCTCAGGGTGGTAATATAAGGAAGGAGTAACACATGTCACTTAACTTAACTTTTACTGACACTTTTGTTAATACAGATTTCAATAATGACGGCATTAAAAACAATACCCTGAATGATTATTTTGGTTCACTTGAAGGAACCATGTCTTTTAGTCCGTTTGCATTATTTGGTTCATTTAATGGCGGTACCTTTTCGGGTTCTCAATTTGGATTAGAAACCAATAAATCAGGTTCAGATAATGCCTTTGTCGCTTCGGCTGCTGATGGTGAGAGCATAACCTATAGCTTTTTCTCTAACCCTAGCCATACCCTATACGGAGAGTTAGACAGTCTGGATTTTGGCGTTGGATTAGACAAATCAGGTCCAGAATGGAGCACTGACAGCTCTATGCTGGGCATTAATGGTTTATCTGAATTTATCAATGATGGGATAGACGATGCCGGCAATATCATTGACCGAACTACCGGTAGCAATGACGTGCATAATATCGTTTGGGGGTTAATGCACGGTGATACATCAGCACTCGCAACGGTAATGAGTGAGGCAGGCGTTGATCTTAATGGCGCAATTACCACGGCCGGTACCGTGAGCTATGCAGCTGCCGCAGACACAGTCGATTTAATGGAACTTGCTGCTTAATTGATACTAAGTTACTTCAAGATACTATATCAGAGACGAGTTGGGCAAGCCGAACGAAGGCATCTTCGGCGTTATGCTGATTGTGCATCTGGATGTAGCTTGACTATATCATGACAAAGCCAGCTAGTTTAGCTGGCTTTTATTATCTGAGATATTATGAATCAACACGGTTTTTTAAAAATATATCTGACACGCTCAAAGCGAATATTAGCGCATATCGCCTGCTTTACTGCTGTCACTAATATTCTTATGTTAGTCCCTTCTATTTATATGCTACAAATCTATGACCGCGTATTATCTTCGGGTAATACCTTTACTTTATGGATGCTCACGATATTAATGATGTCACTAATATTCTTGATCGGGGGGTTGGAATATATCAGACAAATTGTATTACTTTATTTGGGTAGCGGATTAGATAAAGAAACGGCACCACGAGTTTACAGTGCGGTATTTCAGCAGAAGCTCACTGGCAGTAGTCAAGCTCAAGTCAATGCGCTCGACGATTTAAGCACATTACGCCAGTTCATTACCGGACAGGCTCCCGCTGCATTTTTTGATCTACCTTGGTTTCCTATCTACCTCATTGTACTATATTCCTTCCATCCTTTACTCGGACATTTTGCATTATGCAGTGCAGCAATATTAGTATTATTTGCCTATCTCAATGAAAAACTTGCCGCAAATCATATGGAAAAAGCAATGTTGGTTGGAATGGCTGCAAATTACCAATTTCAAACTCAACTACAGCACGTTGAAAGTGCCCATGCGCTAGGGATCAGAAAAAATTTACAAACCCGCTGGCTCGGTTTTCAAGAAAGTTTTATCGGATCATTTGTCAACGGTTCTAAACGTATTACCGCCTTTACACACATGTCTAAAAGTCTGCGCATGATCGTCCAATCTGGCGTACTGGGTCTCGGTGCTTGGCTCGTGATTGAAGGTCAAATTACCGCGGGGATGATGATTGCAGCATCCATCCTACTTGGTCGGGTATTAGCACCTGTAGATCAATTAATTATGGCATGGAAACAGTGGATATCGGCCCGTCATGCTTATGCTAGGCTAAACAACCTTCTCTCAACTACCGAATTGAAAAAAGCTAAAATTGCGTTACCAGCCCCCACTGGAACACTGACAGTATCTGGATTAGTTTCAGCACCACCGGGCGTTAATGTGGCGACACTGCGCGGGATTAGTTTTGCATTACAACCAGGCGATATTTTAGCTGTTAGCGGTGATTCTGGATCAGGAAAGTCAACGCTTGCCAGAGTGCTATTGAATATCTGGCCCGCTGCACAGGGGAAGATCTATCTGGATAAATCAGAAATTAAACACTGGGACCAACAAGATCTAAGTCAATATCTTGGTTATGTATCACAAGACTCAGAACTGTTTTCAGGTTCAATACGAGCAAATATTTCGCGGATGGCCGATGATAACGATGAGGCAGTGATTAAGGCAGCTCAAGAGGCAAAAGCTCACGAACTGATTATGTATCTACCTTTAGGTTATGAAACAATATTAGGTGAAAATGGCCGCGGCCTATCCGGCGGGCAGAAACAAAAAATAGCACTCGCAAGAGCATGTTATTTACACCCTAAAATCATCATATTAGATGAACCAGACACCAGTTTAGATAAGCAGGCACTTGCAGAACTAAAGCAAATACTACAGTCGTGGTCTAAACAACAGGTTACAATAATATTGATAAGCCATGATACAGACCTAATATCCATTGCCAATAAATCCCTAAACCTTAAGCAGGGAATACAAACCTTCTTTGGTGATAACCCTTTATTTAAAAAAACAACGAGGTCATTATCAACCAGTTATCCTTCCGCATCTAATATTAGCGTTAGCTTTAAACATGCATTACCTAAGGAAAAAGCTAATGGATAGTTCAAATGCAGTCACCAATACGATACAAAAATGGCTAATGTCTGGCTGGTATATTATATTGTTTGGTTTTTTAGGTTTCATTATCTGGGCAACACTTGCACCTTTAGATCAAGGAGTCCCTTTGCCTGCGTATGTTGTTGTATCAGGTGACAGACAAAATATCCAGTCTTTAAATCTTGGCCGTATAACAGCAATGCCTGTTCAGGAAGGACAATTTGTACAGCAGGGCCAGCTATTAATTCAGTTAGACGATGCTCAATTACATTCAAAATTAGACACAAATTTGGTTCAGTATATAACTAAGAATGCAGTGCAGTTAAGACTCGAATCAGAACAACAAACGACAAATAAAATCATTTGGTCAAAAACATTACAACAACTGGCAAATGAGTCTCTAGTTGGCCAAGAGATTATGAATCTACAACAAACACTTCTGTTAAGTAATCAAGGTAATTATAATAATTCTATCGATGCTCTTCAGCAGGAAATTAATAGCTTAATCGCCACCAAAGAAGGGCTGATTTTAAGCCTTAAAAGTCGTGAAAAAGAAAGTACCATTTTAAATAAACAGTTTAAAAGTTATCAATTATTACTTAAGAAAGGCTATGCCTCTGAATCCATAAAATGGGAAGCAGAGCGCACTTTGGCAAAAGTCGACAGTGAAATCGCAAATTTACAGGGGCAAGTAAATACCGTTATTCATAACATTGCCCGAGCACAAGCAAACCGTGAACAATTTAAAACCCATAAGCAACAGCAAATAAATGAGGAACTCGCCGAAGTTCGATTAGCCGCTGAAGTGCTCAAGGAACAGCGTAATCAACTACAGTTACAACTGGAAAATACCACTTTACGGGCCCCTATTGCAGGTACTATCGTCGGTTTAAAAGTATTTCGCGCTGGTCAAGTTGTGAATACTGGCGATATATTGATGGAGATAGTCCCCGTCGACTCGCCACTCGTCATACAGGCGCAACTGCCTATTTCACTGCGAGATAAAGTGTTTACTCATGCACCTGTAGATTTGAGCTTTGTTGCATTTAGTCAATCAACTACACCAAAAGTATCTGGTGTATTAACTAAAATAGCCGCAGACAGTTTACGTGATCAGTATACTGGAGAATATTTTTACCAATTAGAAGCGAAACTCAACGATGATGCAAAACAGCAATTAACACGTCTCAAAATAGAGCCCGGCATGCCGGTACAGATGTTTGTAAAAACAGGTGAACGTAGTCTCATGAATTATCTTTTGAAACCCTTGTATGATCGGTTAGATATAACATTTTCAGAGGGGTAAATATTAATAATTTTAGATAAATTTTATGTACTTAAACCAATTAAGACTCACTTAACTGGTCTAAGTACAATAAAAAATAGCGCTATTATTTCACTGGCGGGCGATAAATATGCGGTTGGTCTTTATCATATAAATACGAATCATCAAATTTATCCGTCCCTAATACATGGCCAACCAGAATAAGTGACGTCAAGGTAAATTTCTTCGCTCTAACCTTTTCGACAATATCTTTTAGCGTCCCAAGTACCTTGTCCTGATCTGGCCATGAGGTACGGTAGCAAACTGCCACTGGACAATTTTCACCGTAGAATGGAATAAGCTCATCGACAATCTTAGCAATTTTAGTTACGCCTAAATGGATCGCTAATGTAGCGCCACTGGCGGCTAATGCAGGTAAACGTTCACGCTCTGGAAACGGCGTTTTACCTTCATAACGGGTTAAAATAATAGTTTGTGATACACCCGATAATGTTAGCTCTTTACCTAACCAAGCCGCCGACGCAGCTGTTGCAGTCACACCTGGTATGACTTGATAATCAATATCCAATTGCTCTAAGCGGCGAATCTGCTCGCCAATAGCGCCATACAAAGAGGGGTCACCAGAATGCACACGAGCTACATCTTTACCAGCTGCATCCGCCAAACGGATATGTTCAATGATCTCATCCAAAGCAATTGGCGCGGTATCAATGATTTGCTCTACTGTATCTTCCACATCTGCAAATAAAGCGCGAGGTACCAGTGAACCAGCATATAAAATAACAGGACAGTTATTAATTAACTTCTGTCCTTTAACCGTGATCAATTCGGGATCACCCGGTCCTGCACCGATGAAATAAACTGTCATATTTTTTTATTATATCCTCGCGGTGTATAAATCCATTCTTTTTGACCATTAATAATATGACGAGACTGGCTATTACCCACCGTCACCATAGTAAACATATCAACATCATCAGAATGTAATTTGTCTAATGTCGTCATGGTAATACTTTCGTCTTCACGGGTAAGCTGACGACCCAATAATACAGGGGTATTTGCTGGGCGGTATTGCAATAAAATGTCACGGGCAGTATTAATCTGCCAATCACGTTTTTTCGATCTTGGGTTATAAAACGACACTACAAAATCACCCGTACCACAGCTATGGATACGCTTTTCGATAGTTTCCCAAGGTGTTAATAAATCCGATAACGAGATAGTACAGAAGTCATGACCTAGCATAGCACCAACACGGCTCGCGCCTGCTTGCATTGCCGAAATACCGGGTATGACTTCAATATCCACATCTAACCACTCAGGGTGTTCTTCTAAGCCTTGTAGTTGGCGATCTAATAATTCAAATATCAAGGTCGCCATCGCATAGATACCAATATCACCACTTGATACTAACGCAGTGTCTTTACCACTCGCAGTTAAATTTAGGGCTAAACGAGCGCGATCAATTTCTTGCCCAAGCGGTAAATCATGATGCGTTTTACCATCACAAACATCACCTAATAAATCCAGATACAAGCCATAAGCCACTAAGTCTGAACTGGCTTTAATAGCAGCCACAGCCTTTGGTGCAACCAAGTCTTTATCACCTGGACCTGTACCAATTAAAAATAATTTACTCATTTAATCACCTTTGTAACAGCGCTATTTTTGTTTGGATATGCTCTGGCTATTGCACAGGTAGCTACCGCTGATTTTTGCTTGGTTAAAATTAATTCGCCTTGTTGTTGTGTGATTTGCTGTACATCAAACAAGGCGGCTGATTCTGCGACTCCATATACACCAACAACGCTGTATACATAATCAGATTTGGTACTTAATAAATCTTCCATTTCTCGTAATTGGTGTTTGTCCCAAGTAAGAAAGGGTTTATTAATCTGTTTTGCTAATGCAATTAAACCGACTTCATCGGCTTTAATATCAATGCTATTAATGTGACTAATTTGCGCTAGAGTCAAGTTAGCTTGTGCTAAACAAGCCATCAGTAACTCATGCAATTTTTCCACGGAACAATGTCGTTCACAGCCCATACCAACACTGTATATAGGTGCTAGATAAGGATTAGCGGTAGTCATCACTAATTGCGCCTCAATCAAGGTCGCGACATTATCAGCCCAGTCATTAGCGCCACCTTCATGGCCCGATAATAACGGGATCACAAACTGACCCGCTTCATCTAATACTAAAACCGCAGGGTCTGTATTTTTATGTACTAATACTGGCGCTAATGTCCGCACGGCAATACCTGTCGCACAGATCAAGATCAGACGTTCTTCAGCTTGAAATGCCTGCTGAACAAGTGATGTGAAAGGTTTTGGTTTAAACCAAATCTCGCTTTGCTCAGGCAATATTTGCTGTATTTTTTTCGCTAGTTTTTCACCCGCGTCCGTTAACGCCACAATACGGATCATGGTTACCTCGTTGCAACGTTATGGCGAACCAAAAATAAAGAAAAATACGGCCCCGCTTCATGCGCCAACTTAGTCACGTCGTTCTCGATAATCTGTTGCTCACGGCTAATATATTCTAAATAGCTAGCATCTTGCATCCGTCCTGTTGCTGCCAATGCAGCTAAAATACGCGGACGAGATTGACCAGCCTTCATAATTACCACACTGTTATGCTCGCTTAAAGTTTGACGCAAAAATTCATCGCTATGACGGCCACTCACTACGGCAAAAGAATCTGTTAATGCCGTCAGAGGACTAACTAATGCTGATGAAGCCGCATTAATAGATGTAATACCAGGTACCACTTCACAAACAAATTGTGCTTCTAAGCGCTCTAGCAAATAACTAAATGAACCAAAGAATAACGGATCACCTTCACAGATGAACACGACATCTTTACCCAGCTCTAATTGCTGCTGAACACGTGCTGCGCCATCATCATAAGCTTGATTAGCCAAAGTGCGATCTTTACTCATAGGCATCACAATGCCGATCTCAATGGCTGGTGACTTTCTTGCGTCTATGGCGTCACTGGCAATCATTTTTGCCTGCGAGATATTATCGTTATTGGTTAAATAACAGATCACGTCTACTTTCTGCAGTAAACGAAAGGCTTTTAACGTCATCAGCTCTGGATCACCTGGACCAACGCCAACACCAATTAATTTACCTGGCTGGTTATTATTCATTATCTGCTTCTTCATATTTGGTAAATTTAAATAAGGTCACGGGAAGATTCGGTTTATACATTAACTGACCCGCTAATTTAGTGCCCTTGCTAATAGCGACTTGCAAAGTTTCCGTTTGCTCATCAGGCAACTGCTGAGCAAAATGCTGTAATTGGTATTTGGTCGTTTCAGTTACCGCACTAGCAACCAATACGCCACCAACGGGTAATTGCTGCCAACTTAGGGCTAATACCGACGCTAACTCACCATCACTGCCACCAATAAATATTTTATTCGCTATTGGTAATGCAGCTAATTCAGCGGGAGCTCGGCCTGTAATAATGGCTAAATTAGCCACCACACCAAAGCGCTGTTGATTTGCAACCAAACATCTTAATCGGGCTGAATGATGCTCAATTGCATACACTTTCGCGTCTTGCTGCCAATAGGCCAACTCAACCGCAACCCCACCACAGCCCGCACCGATATCCCAAATAACATCGCCTTTAGCAGGTTGCATCAGTGACAAAAGCTGCAAACGTACTTCACGCTTGGTGATCATGCCCTTGCCCGCTTCCCGGTCGGTCACAAAACAGTGATCTTCAATACCGGGAAAATTAGGCAATACGCCACCAGCGCCAAGCGGTTCAACCACAGATACATGTAATGGGTCAAAGCTTAAGTCCGGTGCTGCAATTAACTGCGCGACTGTAAACGCGCGAATACGCTGTTGGGCATAACCCAATAATTCACACACCCAGATAACCGACTGTGCAAACCCCGCATTCATACATTCTTGGGCTAAATGCTGAGGCTGACTGTGCTTATCTGTCAGTATCACTAAGGTTTGTTTAGTTTTAAGACGGGTACGAATTTTAGCAAGAGCTCGTCCGTGTAAACTTAATACTTCAACATCTTGCAGTGCTAAACCTAATGCGTGACAAGCCGCCTGAATACTCGAAATACCAGCATGAAACTGTAAATTTTCTTTACCAAATTTAGTCAGTAACCAACGACCAATACCATAATGTAATGGGTCACCCGAGGCTAATATCACCACACGCTGTTGCTGACATGAATCCAATAGCTCAAACAGCTGAGATAAAGGCGGTAACAGCACTTGTTTAGGTTGAGAATAAGATGTCTGCTTATGGTCGATATGACGCGTTAGCAATTGACTAATAACGGCTAATTGACGGTCAGAACCTATAATCACCTCAGCTTGCTGTATCGCTTTTTGTGTTGCGGGTGTTAATAATGCATGCTCTGCCACACCCAAACCAACCACATCAATACAGACTCGGCGACTTGCCTTATCACTATCTTGCATCATTTAATACCATTCGCCATTTACGCAACGTAACAAGGCATTTAAAGTCGCAGAGGTGACCGCACTACCGCCCTGACGACCGAGCAGCGTAATGCATTCAATCCCCAATGCTTCATGGGCATCCCATAATGCTTGTTTAGATTCTGCGGCACCAACAAACCCCACAGGCATGCCAATAATCAATGCCGGTTTTGGCGCACCATTGGCAATCATTTCTAATAATCTAAACAATGCAGTTGGAGCATTACCGATGAGGACAATGCTGTTAGCCAGATCTTGTTGCCAAAAGTCTAACGCAGCCATGGTACGAGTTTCACCTTTTTGTTTTGCTAAAGGAGGAACACGCGGATCATTAAGATAGCAAAGCGGTGGTTGCGAGATCATGCGCTTGGTAATACCGTGACGCACCATTTCTACATCACATAGAATAGGCGCTTGTGCATTAATAGCTTCGATGCCACTTGTGCAAGCATTACGGCTAAAATGAACTTGCTCACTTACCTCTGGCATACCAACACTGTGCACAATACGCATAACAACTTGTTGCTGCTCTTTGGTTAAATGGTCTAATGCGGTTAATTGGCGGATTTGGCGAAAGCTTTCTTGCTCAATTTCCTGTGGTCTAACTTCGTAATTATAATCCATATAATGCTGCTACTGCTTTTGTTAGTTGGTTAAACCAAGTTATAAATTAATCGGTTAAAAATTGCTGACAGACAAACGCATGACATTCGTCTCGGCTTATAAATTCAACATCCGCTGGCGGTAAGCTTGGTCGTGTTTGCATAAATACCGGTATTCCCAATATTCGAGCTGCGGTTAACTTTGCGATAGTCGAATCACCACCACTGTTTTTCGTGATCAGCGCATTGATACCATAATGTTCAAACAAGGTAATTTCATCATCAACAGCAAAAGGGCCAATAGCTTTTATCCACTGCATTGCAGGTAATAATGTCGCTTTAGGTTCAACTGCCGTGCGCACCAATTGTGGTAATGAGGCCAAAGAAGAGTCGGATAATAAGGTCAATAATTGCGGTTCCAACTGCCCAACAGTAAAGAACGGACGTAGCTGACAGGCCTGTTCCGACGCGAATGAAACTTGTTCTTGTAACAAGGTTAATAATTGCGGCCAAGTCGTGAATGACAGCCAGTTATCATCGTAATCATTCTCCCATTGTAGTCGATGAAAACGCCAATAAGGAATATCACAATCTTTAGCAATCTGTGCAGCAGTGCTACTCATCTTCTGCGCATAAGGATGGGTCACATCTAAAATTGCAGTAATATTTTGTTCTCGAATATAATGCTGTAATCCGCCAAACTGACTAAAACCACCGCTGACTATTTCACATCCGACATTCGGTACACGCACGAGTCCCGCGACGCTATAAATCAGTGGTATATGACTGGCGTGTAATTGTATTGCCAGTTTTCGGCCATCGGCAGTACCACCGAGTAATAATAATTTCATCCTGATTAATGATGATCAGCAAAGCCAATCAAATCTCCCTGTCGGTTAATAACCCATATTTCTAATTCTGTATGTGCCGGTATTTTACTGCTGACTTGCATGAATGCAGCCTGACACACAGCTGTGGCCAAATCAATTTTATGAGTATAACAATGGTTTAACGCTTCAATCGAAGTATTTGAATTGACCATCATTGTCATCAACTCAGGACTCGCACCTTGCTGCTGGGCAAGCTCTGCCAAAAAAGGTAAATCAATGGAAGAAACCTTACTGTGCAGGTTCCATTTACCCATGGCTAATTTACTTATTTTACCAAAACCACCACAAATGCTCAGTTTACTCACGGGCACTTTTTTGATGTGCTTTATTACAGCACCAACAAAGTCGCCCATCTCAATTAACGCGATATCAGGCAACTTATAATAGCCTTTGATTGCATCTTCACTGCGATTCCCTGTAGATGCTGCAATATGGGTGTAACCATTCGTTGTTGCGACATCCATTCCTTGAAAAATAGACGCTATATACGCAGAACAGGAAAAAGGGCGAACAATACCAGACACACCTAAAATAGATAAACCACCAACAATGCCCAAACGCCCATTCATGGTTTTCAATGCGATCTGTTCGCCATTTTCAACACCGACCGCTACTTCAAAGCCACCTTTATAATCGTGTTCAGCCGCCATAAATTGCAAGTGTTCAGTCATCATTTGGCGTGGCACCGGATTAATTGCCGGTTCACCCACAGCCAGAGCAAGTCCTTCACGAGTCACGATGCCAACACCTTTAGCAGCTTTAAATACAATGCCTGATTGTGACGTTAGCGTTAACTCAACAAATACTGTCGCACCGTGCGTCACATCAGGATCATCACCCGCATCTTTGATCACATCAGCACGCGTACTCAAGGGGGACAAAAAATGGTATTGAATAATACTAAGATCAACGACCTTACCTTTCGGCAGTGTCACATTGACTGTATCCGTGGTTATTCTGCTAAATAAATGGTCTGCTGCAGCAACACAACAAGCTGTAGCACAACACCCTGTAGTAAGGCCGGTTCTCAGTGGTTGTTTATTTTCTTCACTTTCTGGCCACATAAGATTAAACCGCCTGATACAACCAGAAACAGCCTAACAAAGTTGAAGCTAAGGCGATCACGCGACGACTCCAATAAAATAACATGTCATACCGCTGTTTTAATAACCCTTGCAGTGAGCCAAGACCTAAACCAAACGCCATCATAGATAACATAACGCCAACCGAGAACATCAGTAAATAACCGATAACCACAGATAATTCAGTTTGTCCGATAGCTGGGATCAACGCCAATGCAGGAGCACTCCCCGCTAAACCATGTAAAACGCCAACCATCACAGGTAAATGACCATCTTTGGTAGCCGCTTGTTCAGCTTCTTTACCATGCTCATCATGGTGCCAATGACTATGCTCTACATCTCCATGACAGTGTTTAGTCATCACTATTTTTTGTTGTCTAAATTGCCAAAATGAATATAGACCTAACACAATAAGTAATACGCCAACACTCATCTCTGCGACATGAATGAGTGCTTCTGGTAATGCAATACCAAGACCAAATAACAGCAAACCACTTATAACCAATACACCGCCATGACCAATCGCCCAGTTCGCACTGAACAATACCGTACGACGTAGGCTGGGTTTCTGATTACTTAAACCGGAAACAGCCATCACATGATCTGCATCCAACGCATGCATCATACCTAAGGTAAAACCCAATAAAATAATCGGTAACTGTTCAATTAACATAAGTCTAAAGCTCCTTAAAAAGTGCTGCGATAGCCTGTGGATTGGATGGGAAGAATAAATGTAAATAACTCGCGGTGATATTACCAACGCGATAAATAGACTCACCCGGCGCCGGATGTTTAGGACGACGACCGGTCGCAATTGGCTCTGGCGTATCAAAACTCAATGAACGATGATGAGAGTGACCACGAATATCACCTTCCGGTAATGGTGCCGTTTGCATTCCTTGACAACCACCACGTTCACGCATTTGACCTTTACCTTTCAGTAACCCCAACATAGTAAATGAATTATCCTGTAAGTCGCCTAACGACTCAAGGCAATATAAAAATCCACCACATTCAGCCAAAATCGCTTTGTCAGTTTGCGCAAAGTTACGAATCGATTGCAACATAGATAAGTTACTTGTCAATTTATCTACATGCAGTTCTGGATAACCGCCCGGTAACCACAACGCATCAGCTTCCGGCATCACGTCATCATGCATAGGTGAGAAAAATACATAGCTCGCACCCAGATCAGTTAGCAAGCGTAAATTAGCATCATAGATAAAGCTAAACGCAGTATCTTTCGCGATAGCAATTATTTTTCCGGTCAATACTGGCGCTATTGGTAATAATTTACCCTCAGTAACAGGATGAAACTCAACCGGCTTTATCACGTCAAGAATATGCTTTAAGTCTGACGCTTCAATCCAATCGATCCCAGCGGCTAATTTTTGTTTCAATTCTGCTTGGATTTCTTCAGCTTGCACCAAGCCGAGATGTCGCTCGGGTAAAGTGATGGTATCTGTGCGTTTTAATGTACCAAGTAAAGGTAAGCTTGCAGGCAGAGCATCACGGATCAATTGCGCATGGCGTTCACTGCCACAATTATTGGCAATCAGTCCGGCCACATTAAAATCATCGCGGAAATTAGCCAAACCCACAGCGATTGCCGCAGCCGTTTGCGCCATACCTTTTACGTCCATCACAATCGCAATCGGAATACCAAAATGCGCAGCAAGATCGGCACTTGATGGATCACCATCAAAAATTCCCATCGCCCCTTCGATTAAAATAATATCGGCCACCAGCGCCGCTTCATACATTTTTTGCTGGCAATATTCAGTGCCCCCCATCCATAAATCTAACGGTTCGACTGGTTGTCCAGATGCCTGCCGTAGTATTTGTGGATCGAGATAATCAGGACCCACTTTAAATACGCGCACAATTTTACCTTGCTTTGACAGCATTGAGGCCAATGCGGCAGTGATCGTGGTTTTACCTTGGCTAGACGAAGGTGCCGCTAATATTAGTGCAGGACAAAGAACTCTGGTCATTGATAATAACTCTTACAACAAGTGGTTATGTTAGGAAATACAGCTATTTATTTAAGCTAAATTTAAGCCGGTAGTACTAAATATTCACAATCGAGCTGCTGGGCAATTTCAGATCCACGGCCCCGTTTAATAGTACTGTCTTCAGTATCTATCAACAAGGTATGACCCGCTAATTTAAGATCATCAACATCTTGGTTAATGCGCCCATCAGTCAGTACATAATTACGAAAGGCTAAAGCGCCTTGTTGTTTCTGGCTATTGACTTGATAGGTACGCACTTGCGTTAACATTTCTCTGATTGGCGTTCCGCCACCAGCAGTAATACCATCAAGCCACTGCTGAATATATTTCGGCGCTTTTTGTTTTGGCATAACCGTTTCAATTACATCGTTACCAAAGCCAAAAATACACAATAACTCACGTTGCTTATAAGCCTGCTCTGCAATGTGCATAATGACCGCTTTTGCACGAGATAATTGCAGATTTTTTAATGTTGAACCCGAGGTATCCAACAAGATCATATGCAGTATTGGCTGGCCCATTTTGGCTTTTTTAAAGCGTAAACCCGCTGGCGGCCAACGTCCTAATGACGAAACTAAAGTAGCAAACCAGTCAGGTGAATGGGTTATTCTCTGACTGATCTTTTGCCCACCCAACACTGCACCGTTATGACTTTTTGATGTTAAAATAAGTTTATCTATTAGTTTTTTTTAGCGTCTAGCGCTTTAACCGAAAGCTCTACAACCTGAGTGTTTGCCATCGGCTGAGAAACCGCAGGCATACTTCCCCACTCGCTATTTTCACTTTGCTGCTGCGTATTCGTTCCAGTCTGTTCTGGTAAAGACGATGGCCGCGAGGATGATGAATCAGGACGAGAAAATGGTGGTGGGGTTGATGGTTGTTGCTTATTTTGATTATTATTAGGTGGCGGAGGGGATTGCGATGAACCAGTATTACGACGGTGATTTAACACCAAGTCTTCAACAGCAAGAATATCAGTTTTCGTTACTTCGGAATGACCTTGCCAAGCCGCATGAGCAAGTGCAGTTTTAAACCAAACTATATCCGCACGTAGGCCATCAACATGCGCCTCATGACAACGCTGAGCAATAAACTGGCGTAATGCCATAGAACAACTAACTTGCCCCAGTGAAGCCTGTGCGTTAGCAATATCTTGTTGTAACTGCTGCTGTTGGTCTGCATACTTAGCTATGAACGCGTTTGGAGCTTTATCAAAATCTTCACGTAAACAAACAATTTCAACCCGTTCGTTAATACTGTACTGTGCAGATAACTCGACAGATAAACCAAATCGATCTAACAACTGGGCACGTAATTCCCCTTCTTCAGGGTTCATTGTGCCTAACAATATAAAGCGGGATTCATGTTGATGGCTGATCCCATCACGCTCAATATAATTAATACCACTGGCTGATACGTCTAATAATAGATCCACCAGCGAGTCAGCCAATAAATTAACTTCATCAACATACACAATACCCTGATGAGCCTTGGCAAGAATACCGGGTTTGAAGTTAACTTTTTGTTCGCTTAGTACCGACTGCAAATCCAGTGTTCCCACCAACATCTCTTCTGTCGCGGATAGAGGTAAGTTAACAAGGTTTTGTAATTCACTCGGTAATATATCTGCAAAACCACGGGCTAACGTAGATTTAGCAGATCCGCGCGGGCCATTCACTAATACCCCGCCAATACCGGGATTAATCGCCGCAAGGATCAGTGCTGTCTTAAACAGTGACTGACCCGACACGGCCGTAAATGGAAAATTAACTCGGGACATCAAAAATATTTAACCTTTCTCTTATTTAGCGTCACTAATGTTGGCATAAAAAGCATAGGCACGTCATTGTGCAGATGATGAATAAAATAAAATACTGTTTTAAAGGGCTAAAAAGTACTAACTGTCATGATAATATGCTCGTAAAACTACACTTATATAAGCCTCATATAGCCGCAAAATAATACTATTATAGTAGCTAACAAGCAAGCAAGCCCCCCGTTAGCTAACGATATAAACTCATCCACTATCAACAAGATAATTAACATTTACAGCATTAAACACCAAAAGAAAGACTAATGGTGAATTTAAAGGCCGTAATTAAAGGAACTCACGATTCAAAACTTCAAACCCGAATCTGATGATTGTTCAGAGTTTCACTATCATGATAAAATTATGACTTATTATATCTCGAAATATGTTGTCTAATTAATCATGAAAACGTTATTTTTTCTCGCCCGTCATGGTGAAACTCAATGGAATAAATTACAAAAACTCCAAGGGCAGCTAGACAGCCCCCTGACAAAAACAGGCCTAATACAAGCTAAAAGCCTCGCCCAGCTATTAGAAACACCAGTAATAGATCGTATTATTAGCTCCCCACTACCACGGGCGGAGTTGACCGCCAATATCATTAATCAAACACTTGCTCTGCCGCTGCAACAACACCCAGCACTTATCGAACGACACTTCGGTGATTGGCAAGGATCACTCATTACTGACGTCAACACACATTCCGATTACAATAATATATTCTTGCAGGTGACCGCAGATGCACCACCCAATGGGGAAACTGGCGAAGATTGTGCGCGACGTTTTAAAAATGCGTTAATTGAAATTGCCGAAACCTATCCACAACAAGCAATTTTGATCATGACCCACGGCGATATTTTACGTTGTTTCTTAGAGCAGGTTAATCAAAACTCCGCTAATGATGAACTGCCGCTGTACGCGAATTGTTGTGTATCTACCACAGAGTTTGATCATCTCGAACAGTCTTTTTCTATTAGCGATATATTGCAAGCATGAATGATTATATGAGCGTCAGCTTGATACTTGCTGCAGCATTTATACTGGATATTTTACTGGGTGAACCACATCGTTATCACCCCTTGGTAGGCTTTGGTAATATCACCAACAAGTTAGAGCGTTTGTTAAATAAAAAGAGTAACAATAAAAGTAATAAACCTTGGCAAGCCAGATTATTAGGCACCTTTAGCTGGGCTTTACTCACCCTTCCCCTACCCTTGGGATATTACCTATTGCATCAAGATACGTTCCTATTCTGGTGTTTAGACGCTGTTATTGTTTATTCTGCCATTGGTTATAATAGTCTGGTTAAGCATGCCAAACAGATAGCTGTTCCCTTGAACAATGGGGATATTCAACAAGCTCGGCATTTTTGCTCATACATAGTAAGCCGAGATACCAGCAATCTAACCGAACAAGAAATTGCACGAGCGACCACTGAATCCGTATTAGAAAATGGCCATGATGCGGTCATCGCATCATTAGTTTGGTTTGCCATTGGCGGTGCCCCCTTAGTTATCCTACACCGATTGGTGAACACACTTGATGCCATGTGGGGTTATAAGAATCCACAGTTTTTATATTTTGGTTGGTGTGCTGCTAGAATGGATGATTTACTCGGTTGGCCAACCGCGAAAATATCGAGTTTACTGTATGCAACTCAGGCTTTATTGACTCGCCATACCAGCATGTTCAACGCGCTACGTAACGGCTTATGCCAAGGTCGACAATATAAAAGTTTAAATGGTGGTTGGGCAATGGCAACAGGGGCTACCGTATTAAATATTTCATTGGGTGGACAAGGAATTTATCATGGAAAAATAATTGAATCTGTCACCCTAGGCCAAGGCCCGCAGGTAAATACTGCAGATATAGAACCCAGTTTACACTTAGTGCGTAATGCAGCGATTATCTTTATCATCAGCTGTTTCTTCATTAGCCTGATTACTCATATGTAACTGGTTACTCTTATATCATTGATTATATTTAACAACGCAATCACTCTTGTTCAAATAGATAATATTTAACAAATTGTAAACAAGGAATTATAGATGACATTAGTCCACGGAGGGCAACTGCAACAAGTTGCACAACAATACGCCAGATCCATTAACGACTGGCTAGATCTCTCCACAGGTATTAGTCCATCTAGTTATCCAATACCAGCAATTCCAACGTATATTTGGCAACAGCTACCACAACCGAGCCAATCACTCATTCTCGCTGCCAGACACTATTATAGTACTAACAATATTGTTGCAACCAGTGGCAGTCAGGCCGTGATAAAGCAACTACCCAGCATATTTAAACAACACGTAGCTGAACATAGTACAGGTAAAATAACGGTATGGTTACCGCAAGTCGGTTATAAAGAACATGAAAGAGCATGGCGTGAACAAGGTTTTACTATTCAACAATATGTTGATTTACCAACAACAGAGCAATTAACAGCAAACTGTATTGTCGTGGTGATCAACCCTAATAACCCGACGGGAGAACTGCTCTCCCGTAATACGTTACTGGCATTACTCGATAACATTCAAACGCTAAAAGGCTGGCTAATCCTTGATGAAGCCTTTATGGATGTAGTAAAACCAAGTCAGTCGATTATCGTGCACACAAATAATCCGCACCTATTGGTATTACGCTCAGTGGGTAAATTTTTTGGTTTAGCAGGGATCCGCTTGGGGTTTTTAAGTGCACATCCGCAGTGGTTGCAAGCATTGGCACAATTATCCAGTCCGTGGGAAGTCAATGGGCCAGCACAATATATTACCGAAATAGCCTTGCTAGATACGCAATGGCAGCAACAGCAATCATTAAGCCTAACCACCTTATCCACCGCACTCGAACAATTATTAATGACGACTTTTGATTGTCCTATTGCAGGCTCTGCATTATTTAAAACAGTGCAGCTAGATAACGCTCAGGATATATATACATTACTGTGCCAGCAAGGAGTCTATGTACGCTTATGTGATGAGAAAAATGCGCTACGATTTGGGATACCAGACGAAAGTGGATTAATAAGACTAACCAAGGTACTTCAGCAATTATTCTGAGGCCATGGTTGTTACAAGTGAATGGAAAGAAAATAGGTTTAAGCTTATTTAATATTTATCAAAAGAACCAAACATCTATTAATATCATTATTTACGGCTATTAACCTGAAACTCAAGCTCACCAGATCAGTAAAAAATTAAGTTTTTAATTTATAAGCTGTAACGTTTAATATTTAAGGCCACCTCAATGTTTTAAAGTAGGGTTTTACGCTGAAACTATTTCAATTATATACGTTATACCCTTTATATTCTTTATATTAAGTTGAATGTGCTTTGTATAGGCACAACCTCTATTGTATCAAAAAATATCTGTTATCCTCACTTTCTTTATGAAATTTAGTTATATTTTCTAGCCCAACATCGAGATAGTCATGATTACAGATATAACCATTGATGGTATCAAAGAAAAATGTTTTATTTTAAATAACAAAAAAACCATGCCTTTAAATATTAAAACTATTGATCTACATCTATCTGAAAAAGTTCAATTTTCTTCCATTATTAAAACAAACGAAGAAAAAAATTTATTTATGAAAATAACGACTACTAAATATGGTAATACGAATAGTAAATTAAAGTTTTTTTTTCGTGAAATTATTGCAGAGCGCTTATTCCTAAACATTAAAACAATTAGAGAATTTAGGAATATTAAAAAACTTCATAAAATTGGTATTAATACACCTAAGGTTTATGGTGCAGGTTTTTTCATTACCAACATACGCAAATATTCAGGGGCCATAATTTACGAAAGAATTCATAATCAAGTCACCGCTAAAGAGTATATGTTGCGAGATGAGTCTGAAGAAAATAAAACTATATTGTTAGAAAATATATATTGTGACTATAGAAAAATGTCAAATAAAGGAATTCATTTTTACGATTTCCACTTAAGTAATGTGCTAGTAGATACTGAAACGTTAGATATTTATTGGATAGATCCAACATTAAGAAGAATATCTTACTTTTAATATTGGTTCTATCCAATGTTAAAAGATTCTATTGCGATAACGGATAAATATTACCCAGTAATATTTATCCGTTATACGGATTCTAACCTTTGTGTTTAATAGGCTCTATACAATAATGGCGTAATTAAGCAGGCGTTTTACAAGAGCGCTTTATTTTAATCGAGAAAAACCCGCGTCTAAATCAGCAATAAGATCTTCAACATCTTCCAAACCGATATGTAAACGTACCAATGTACCAGTGAAATCGACATTGCCAGCAGGACGAATACGGTTAAGTTCAGAAGCTTGGTTAGCTAAGATTAATGACTCATAACCGCCCCACGAATACGCCATGCTGAAATGGGCAAAGTTATCTAAGTAGTTAGCTAGCTGTTCTTTGCTCAGTTGCTCTTTAAGAATGAATGAGAATAAACCATTACAACCCTTAAAATCACGCTTGTAAAACTCATGCCCTTTACAACTTGGTAATGCAGGGTGATTAACACGTTCGACTTCTGGACGGGTGCTTAACCAATTCGCCACTTTAATACTTGCCGCTTCATGCTGCTTTAAACGAATACCCATAGTACGTAAACCACGGCTCGCCATGTACGCTGTATCAGCATCAACCATTTGACCCATTAAGTATGACTGTTCACGTAATTGTGCCCAGCAACGTTCATTCGCAACGGCTGTACCTAACATGTAATCAGAATGACCAATAATATATTTGGTGCCAGCTTGAATTGAAATATCAATATCATGTTCAAAGGCTTTGAATAACACGCCTGCCGCCCAAGTATTATCTATCATGATAATAACCTCTGGATTTACCGCACGAACCGCTTTTACAATTGCCGGAATATCTTGTACTTCCATGGTAATTGAACTTGGTGACTCTAGAAATACCACGCTGGTATTCGCCTGCATTAATCCTACAATACCTTCGCCTAACATAGGGTCATAATATGTTGTCGCTACGTTCATTTTAGCTAACATGACATTACAAAAATCTTGCGTTGGTTCATAGGCAGCACTCGTCATTAAAATATGATCTCCAGCGCTCACAAATGACAAAATAGAGTTAGTGACAGCAGCTGCGCCACAAGGATAAAGGGCACAACCTTCGCCACCTTCAAGCTCAGTCATCGCTTGTTGTAATGAGAAGTGAGTTTGCGTACCACGGCGACCGTAAAATAACTCACCGTCAGCACGTTTTGCTGTTGCTGCTTTTTTCGCTTTAACTGAGTCAAATACAATTGATGATGCGCGCTGAACAACGGGGTTCACTGCACCGTGTGAGAATTTTTTATCGCGTCCTGCCGAGACAAGCTGCGTAGCTAATTTATTTGAACTCATATTAATGTCTTTCCCTGCTCATTCGTATTTTTATAAAATGACTATCTATAAAAACACATTAGCGAAAGATAGAGTGACAGGCAATAAATAATATTAGTTGTGGCAGGATAAAAACAAAACCCCGGCCCAATTTTCCAAAGAAAATCAAACTGGGGTTTAATCGTACTTGTTAGCAATCGAGCTTTAGAAAAGACTTTTACTACTTACGACTCTTAGCAGCTTCGCCTTGCTTGTCAAAATACTCTTTCGTTAGCTTGAATACCACAGGGCTCAGTAGCGCTAGTGCAATCAAGTTCGGCAGTGCCATCATTGCATTCAGCGTATCAGCAAGTAACCAAACAAAGCTCAGTGAACTTGTTGCACCAATTGGCACTGCAATGATCCACAAAATACGGAATGGTACAATTGCTTTAACACCAAATAGATATTGCACACATTTCTCGCTGTAGAAACTCCAGCCAAGGATAGTAGTGAAGGCAAATACTGACAGTGCAATCGCTACAATATAGTTACCCACACCAGGTAATGCACTTGCAAACGCTGCAGATGTTAATGCTGCCCCCGTATCGCCCGATGTCCAAGCGCCAGTAACGACAATCGCAAGACCCGTAATAGTACAAACGATAAGAGTATCAATAAAGGTACCTAACATAGCGATAAGACCCTGCTTAACCGGATCATTGGTTTGTGCAGCAGCATGCGCAATTGGCGCACTACCTAAACCCGCTTCGTTAGAGAACACACCACGTGCGACACCAAAACGAATAGCAGCCCAAACAGCAGCTCCGGCAAAACCACCTTGTGCAGCGACTGGTGTAAATGCACTTTCAATGATTAAAGCAAATGCGGCAGGAATTTCACTCGCGTTCATTATCAGCACTACACAGCCAGCGCCAATATAGAAAATAGCCATTAACGGTACTAATTTACCCGCCACATCAGCGATACGCTTAACACCGCCCATCAGTACTAAACCAACGAGTACCATCATCACTAAACCAGAGACCATTGGTGGGATACCAAAACTACTTGATAAAGCATCGGCAACTGAATTTGATTGCACTGTGTTACCAATACCAAAACCAGCAATTGAACCAAAGATAGCAAACGCAGTGCCGAGCCAAGCCCATTTACTGCTTAAACCATTTTTGATGTAATACATTGGTCCACCAACGTGGTTACCATTCTCATCCGTTTCACGATATTTAACTGCACATACAGCTTCGGCATACTTAGTTGCCATGCCCACTAACGCAGTACACCACATCCAAAATAACGCACCTGGTCCACCTAAAAAGATAGCCGTTGCCACACCCGCAATATTACCTGTACCAATAGTGGCAGAAAGTGATGTCATTAGCGCATTAAATGGTGTAATTTCACCTTTGTTTTTGTCGCCTGACGTCGTTGAACGTCCGGCCCAAAGTAGCTTAAAACCGGTCCCTAATTTTAAAATAGGTATTAATTTCAACCCTAAAGATAGGAATAGTCCTACCCCAAGGATCATAACGAGCATAGGTACACCCCATACAACACTATTTACCGCAGAAATAAACTCTGTTAAAGCTTCCATCAACATCCCTTCCTTAAGACTAATGATAATGTGAAACGCACATTATCAGGTTATATACCCAACAAACAGATAAACATAATACCCACAACTGATTAACATGCAACCAAATATCGTACAGTTAAAATAACAAGACATTATATTTCAAATGAAATAAGTGCAACAGAAAGGCTATGAATTGATTCGTAATATTCATAAAAATCAGTCTCAGCGCCTTCCAGCACAGGCTTTAACAAGAAAAAAACACAGTGTTATATACATTGCTATCTGCAATCTAGAAAAAACAGTTAAAAAAACAAAAAAATAAACACTCAGTTAACAATTTGAACATGTAAATATATAAAAATAGGTAAAAAGGTGACTTAATAAAAAAGACAGTCAGTCATCTTTAATGGAGTATAAGGTTAGGTCATGGATAATTTAAAAATGCAGAATAAATTACTACTGATTGCGATAGTTCCTATGGTTATTTCATTGCTAGCCACATTAGCAATAATTACTAATTTACAGACTAACTCAGTAACAACCATGATCCATGATCATGAATTGCTACTACGCACAGAACGACAAAAACAAATCAGTGATGCAGTAAAAATAACACAAAAAATAGTGCAACGAGAAATTACTAACGCTAAGGCGCAGAATATAACCCAAAAACAAACATTAGCAAACGTACGAGATATCCTTAAACACGCACGTTATGGTGACAAGAACCTTAGCTATTTTTTCATTTACGACAGTAAAGGAATCAATATCGCTGATGCAAGTAACGAAAAAAACCAAGGACAAAACCGATTTTCACTAAAAGATAAAAACGGCGTTTTACTTATTCAAGAATTAATAAAAGCCAGTCAGTCAGGTGGTGGGTTTGTTGAGTATGTATATCCTAAGCCAGGTACTGATACATTACAGCCTAAGTTAAGCTATTCCGCACCGATTACAGGCACAGATTGGTTTATTGGAACTGGTGTATATGTAGATGATATTGCTAATGATTTAACTACTTTTAGCCATTCAGTGTGGCAACAATTTTATACGCAAATAAAATTAGCGATTACGAGTGCCATTATACTCGTCATACTAACTAGTTTATTTATGTTATGGATTGCTAAACGTCTGGCAAAACCAATTAATGATATGCTCAATACGCTCAATGATATTGCAGATGGCGAAGGTGATTTAACCCGTCGATTAGATATCAAAGGAAGTGATGAAATAGCTTTACTTGGTGGTGCATTTAATCGTTTCACCACTAAATTACAACATATCATTAGCGCTGTGGCTGATGTCACCCATCAAGTATCAGACTCTGCCAATAACCTCAGCCAACAAACTAAAAAGACCACGGAACAACTAACGATCCATAATAATGAAACAGATCAAGTGGTCACTGCTGTCACCGAAATGAATGCAACAGCAAATGATGTTGCAGAAAACGTCATTTAAGTCGCCGATGCAACACAAATGGCAACGAAGGATTCTTTATTAGCGCAAAACAATGTCAGAACGTCTAGCACAGCCATCACTACTTTGGTTGATAATGTAGAGCAAGCTAGCGGGTACATGAGTTCCCTACACGACCAATCGCAAAAAATTGATCATGTATTACAAGTTATCGGGGCGATTGCCGATCAAACCAATTTACTCGCACTCAATGCTGCAATTGAAGCAGCCAGAGCCGGCGAACAAGGTCGAGGCTTTGCGGTTGTCGCAGATGAAGTCCGCAGCTTAGCAAGTCGCACACAAGAGAGCACACTAGAAATCAAGGTTATGCTCGATGGTTTACACCAATTTGTTGCCCAAGCCGTGAGTGCGATGAAAACCAGTCAAGAGACCAGCACCCACGCGATGCAATCATCAACCCAGATCAGCGGTAGTCTATCTGCTGTCACCGATGCTGTTGATGCAATTAATGAAATGACAAACCATATTGCTACAGCCGCAACAGAACAAAGCTCGGTAACCGATGAAATTAATCGTAACATGGTTAATATCCGTGATGTGGTCGCGCAACTACTAGAATCAAGCCATGAAACAACACAAGTTTCTACAGATTTATCTACCGCAGGAGAACAATTAGAAACATTACTTAGCCAATTCAAACTCGCATAAAGTGAATGCAGCAAGGGTATGTGGATTCTTATTAACACCGGTAAAGACGCAGGTATGGTATTCATGATCTAAAATAGAGTTAATATGATTGTGAGGTATTACCTATGTATTACTGGCTGATAAGCATATTACTACTCTACAGTAGTATGCTAAATGCTAACCTAGCCGAACCTTCAGGAGCGGCCATCAATAAAGGTGGTACTCCAGTACCGGTATTAACAATCAAAGGCGCAATTGGTCCCGCAGTTAGCCATTACCTTACCAGCGAAATTGGCCGCGCAAATAACCTGAAAAATGCTGAAAGAAGTGATAATAGTCATTCGACACCACCGTTAATCATCATTACCATCGATACCCCAGGAGGCTTAGTATCGAGCTTACGGGATATTAACCAGGCGATATTAAACTCAAATGTTCCCATCGCCTGTTTAGTGCATCCACCAGGAGCTAGAGCCGCCAGCGCTGGGACTTATATTCTCTATGCCTGCCATATAGCTGCAATGGCAACCACGACCACATTAGGCGCTGCAACGCCAGTCAGTATAGGTAACCCTTTACCTACAGGGGATAAGAAACCAGCAAACCCTTACCAACCAACAACCGAGCCAACACCTAGTACAAAACCAGACTCCAAATCAGATTCACCGAACACCGACACCGAAGAACAACAGCCCTCGCCCACATCATCTGATTCACCACAAGTGACTGAAAAAAGTGCCATGGAAAAGAAAGTGCTCAATGATGCTGTTGCCTATATTCGTTCATTAGCACAACTGCGTAAGCGTAATGTCGAATGGGCTGAATTAGCGGTGACAGAAGCCGCAACCTTAACGGCGGTCGAAGCTCTGGATAAAAACGTGATTAATCTGTTAGCGCAATCACCACAGCATCTCTTGCAAAAACTTGACGGTCAATACATAACCATCAAACAACAGCAAAGACTGCTAACATTAACTAACAGTCCACTAGAACTACACCAGCCTAATTGGCGCAGTAACTTTATTGGCACTATCACCGACCCTAATATTGCTTATATTCTGATGCTAATCGGGGTATATGGCATCTTACTCGAATTTTATAGTCCCGGTGTTGGGATCGCAGGTGTGACAGGTTCAATTTCCTTGTTTATTGCACTGTACGCCTTCCAGCTGCTACCCATTGATTATGTCGGATTAGGTCTCTTATTACTGGGGATAACCTTACTTGTTGCAGAATCTATGTCACCCAGTTTTGGTATCTTTGGACTCGGTGGAATTATTGCTTTTACACTCGGATCGATATTTTTATTTGATAGCGATCTGCCGCAATTTCAAGTATCGCTACAACTTATCGCTGCCGTGGCTGTACTCTCACTACTGTTTTTTATCTTTATATTTGGCTACCTCTGGAATATGCGGAAAAACAAAGTAGTCAGTGGTAGAGAAGCATTAATTGGTACTGAGGTAATCATAGATAAGGGCTTTATCGGCCAAGGGTATATTAATATAAACGGTGAACGTTGGTCAGCTTATTGCCCACACCAATTAATCACAGGGCAAGTAGTACAAATAGATGGCATTGATGGTTTAACGCTAATCCTATTGCCAATCTCTGAATCGGAGGTTAACGATGCAAGCAATCCTCAATAGCGGTATGCTATTTACTGGTGCAATTATATTTTTATTGCTCCTGTTAATCATTAGTATGTTTCGGATCTTACGTGAATATGAACGTGGGGTTATCTTTTTCCTTGGCCGTTTTGAAAAAGTAAAAGGGCCTGGTTTGATCATTGTCATCCCAATAGTTCAACAAATGGTACGTGTCGATTTACGTACTGTTGTCATGGACGTACCGAGTCAGGATGTCATCAGTAGGGATAATGTGTCAGTACGGGTTAATGCCGTCATTTATTTCCGAGTGATTGATTCACAAAAAGCCATAATCAATGTCGAAAACTTTCTGCAAGCCACCTCACAATTGGCGCAAACAACACTGCGATCAGTATTAGGTCAACATGAACTAGATGAAATGTTAGCTAACAGAGAAATGCTCAATGTCGATATTCAGGCAATCTTAGATTCACGTACCGATGGTTGGGGGATCAAGGTATCTAATGTGGAAATCAAGCATATTGATTTAAACGAAACCATGATCAGAGCCATCGCACGTCAAGCGGAGGCAGAGAGAACACGACGGGCAAAAGTTATTCATGCTTCAGGGGAAATGGAGGCATCCGACAAATTAGTCCAAGCTGCGGCTAAGCTAGCCCAAGAACCAAATGCGATCCTACTGCGTTACCTTCAAACGCTAACTGAAATCGCCAGTGAGAAAAACTCCACTATCTTATTTCCAATGCCGACGGAATTACTTGCTAATTTAATGCCCAGTAAAACAGATAAAGCTGATAGTAAAACAGAGAGTAATAATAACGAGTAAATAGAAGGCGCCCTTGTTAAGACTCATTACAACATGGATCCGACGTGGTGATTCCAGCTAAATTTATTTGGTGATTGTCACTTTCATTATTGATGTCTTTAGTCACCTCAACTCAAAGATTGTTAGCTTATCGCTAAAACGCAAAAACGCAAAAACGCAAAAAACCAGCCGAAGCTGGTTTTTTCATATTAACTGACTCTTATTATTTAACTGATAATAAGCTCACAATAAGGTTCTAAATTAGAACTGGTTCATCGTGTTATCTTTACCGCCTGCTTTCAGTGCTGCATCACCAGCAAAGTATTCTTTATGGTCATCGCCCATATCAGAACCAGCCGTGTTTTGGTGCTTAACACAAGCAATCGATTGACGGATCTCTTTACGTTGAACACCTTTAACGTAGCCCAGCATCCCTTGATCACCGAAGTATTCTTTCGCTAGGTTATCAGTTGATAGCGCTGCTGTATGGTAAGTCGGTAGCGTGATTAGGTGGTGGAAGATACCAGCTTCACGTGCTGAATCAGCTTGGAATGTACGGATTTTCTCATCAGCTTGAATTGCTAATTCCGTGCTATCGTATTTCTCGTTCATTAGATCTGCACGATCATATGCTGAAACGTCTTTACCTTCTTCAAGCAAGATATCAAATATTTGCTGGCGGAAGTTTAGTGTCCAGTTGAATGATGGCGAATTGTTGTAAACAAGTTTTGCATTCGGTACAACTTTACGGATCTCATCAACCATTGCGCCAATTTGACCAACGTGTGGTTTCTCAGTTTCAATCCATAATAAGTCAGCACCGCCTTGTAGAGACGTGATGCAGTCAAGTACACAACGCGCTTCACCCGTACCTTGTTTAAATTGGAATAAGTTACTTGGTAAACGTTTAGGGCGTAATAATTTACCGTCTTTCTTAAGAATCACATCGCCATTGCCTAGCTCTGCTTCTGAGATCTCATCACAATCAAGGAACGAGTTATATTGATCACCAAGGTCACCAGGTTCATTCGTTACAGCGATTTGTTTTGTTAGACCAGCACCGAGTGAGTCAGTACGCGCAACAATCACACCATTATCGATACCTAGCTCTAGGAATGCGTAACGAACGGCATTGATTTTCGCAAGGAAATCTTCGTGTGGCACGGTTACTTTACCGTCTTGGTGACCACATTGTTTTTCATCAGATACTTGGTTTTCGATTTGGATACAACATGCACCAGCTTCAATCATTTTTTTAGCAAGTAGGTAAGTTGCTTCCGCGTTACCAAAACCAGCATCGATATCAGCAATGATTGGCACAACGTGAGTCACGTGATTGTCAATCTTGTCTTGTGTTTCAGCAACTTTAGCTGAGTCGCCCGCATCTCTTGCTGCGTCTAGTTCGCGGAATAAACCACCTAATTCGCGTGCATCGGCTTGGCGAAGAAAGGTGTATAGTTCTTCAATTAATGCTGCAACAGATGTCTTTTCATGCATTGATTGGTCAGGCAGTGGACCAAACTCAGAGCGCAGTGCAGCAACCATCCAACCAGATAGGTAAAGGTAACGACGGTCAGTATTGTTTTCAAAATGTTTCTTGATAGAAATCATTTTTTGTTGACCGATAAAACCATGCCAGCAACCTAAAGATTGCGTGTAAAATGAAGAATCATTATCGTAATTTTCCATATCAGCGCGCATAATATCAGCTGTGTATTGCGCAACTTCAAGGCCCGTTTTGAAGCGGTTTTGAGCACGCATACGCGCTGTATATTCAGGGCTAATTGCCGCCCATTTAGAACCTTGTTCAGCTTTTAGTGTAGTAACTGCATCGATATCATTTTTGTATATAGACATTTTTATTCCTTTAATAATTATTTTAATACTTGATACAACAAGAACAGGGCGAGATAATCTAACCTCGCCCTATTCCAAAAATTTCTAATCTAAGAAATCATAACCAGGCAGCGTTAAAAACTCAGCAAGGTGATCGCTGACTGTTAATTCTTCAAACAATTTAGACGCTTCAACAAAACGGCCTTGCTCGTAAGCTTCAACACCAATTTCTTCATCACGAATGACCAGAAGCTCTTCTTGTAGTAATTGGCAGAATAACTCTTTTGTTACAATTTTACCGTTGCTCAATGTTTTGCCGTGCTGGATCCACTGCCAAATTGACGCACGAGAGATTTCTGCGGTTGCTGCATCTTCCATTAAGCCGTAGATAGGCACACAACCATTACCCGAAATCCATGCTTCCATGTAGCGAACACCAATACGAATATTTAAACGCATACCCGTTTCAGTTCGTTCACCAGAACAAGGTTCAAGTAACTCAGCAGCCGTTACCGGTGCATCGTTTTCACGTAAAACGTTAATTTGGTTAGCATTACCTGCACCGATATATTCGTTCATCACATCCATTGCAGTATCTGCTAAACCAGGGTGAGCAACCCAAGTACCGTCATGACCATTTTTTGCTTCCAGGGTCTTATCTGCGGTTACTTTAGCTAATACTTTATCGTTTTCTTCAGCTGTTTTGGCTGGAATAAATGCAGCCATACCGCCCATTGCAAGAGCGCCACGTTTATGACATGTTTTGATTAATAAACGTGAATAAGCACTAAGGAAAGATTTGTCCATCGTTACAGAATGACGATCTGGTAATACACGATCTGCATGTTTACGCAGTGTTTTAATATAGCTAAAAATATAATCCCAACGACCACAGTTAAGCGCAACAATGTGCTCTTTCATGCTATATAGAATTTCTTCCATTTCGAATACAGCGGGGATAGTTTCAATGAGCAGTGTAGCTTTGATTGTACCGCGGTCTAGATTTACTTTGTCTTCTGCATAGCTAAATACTTCACTCCACCATTTTGATTCATGGTGGCTTTGCAGCTTAGGTACGTAGAAGTAAGGGCCTGCGCCTTTTGCTAATAACGTTTCATAGTTATTAGAAAAATACAGTGCAAAATCGACTAAACAACCCGGTACAATTTTACCGTTAAAAGTAATATGTTTTTCTGGTAAATGCAGACCACGAACACGACAGATAAGTGTTGCTGGATCATCATCTAAAGAGTAGTGTTTACCGTTCGCAGGGTTAGTATATTCAATCGTACCATTTACTGCATCACGTAAGTTAACCTGACCGTCTAACACACCGCCCCATGTTGGCGCGAATGAATCTTCAAAGTCTGCCATAAATACTTTAACGCGTGCGTTTAGTGCATTAATCACCATCTTTCGGTCAACTGGACCAGTAATTTCTACACGACGATCTTGAAGTTTTGCAGGGATACCTTGAATCTTCCAATCGCCTTCGCGAATATGTGCCGTTTCAGGTAAAAAATCAGGGAGTTCACCAGCATCCATACGCGCTTGTTTTTTTACACGTTGATTAAGTAGCTCATCAACTTGAGGTGCGAATTTTTCGACTAACTCAGTCAACAAAGCAACTGCTTCAGGATTTAGGATCTGTTGTTGTTCTTGGTTGATTTCCCCATGGAAAACCAGAGAACCTGTTTCATTAGACTGGGTATTGGCAGTCATAGCTTCACTCCGTTGAAATATATGTATTGGCCACAATTCCTCATCTGCCAGCAACGGAAGAATAATCTTCTATTGTTTTAAACATCTGTACGAATTGCTTTATTAACCTACACATTGCAACAAGTTTGTAATAAATGCAACATATTTCACACTAATGACAAGGTGTCAAATTAAAGCGTTTCGCTTTAGCAAAAATCAACTAAAACTGAAGCGGAACACACTTTCAACTGAAGCTTAAAAGCCTCCTTCTATACGATTATTTTTGATATAACCCAAGTTATTACGTCATTGAATACTTCATTCGCATTAGACTCATTTAACATTTCATGACGACCATCAGGATAAAGTTTACATCGTACCCTCTCACAACCATTGTTAGTCATATGCAGCTTTAATGCTAATACACCCTCACCTTGTAAACCGACCGGATCTTTATCACCACTGAAAAGATAAATAGGTAAATGCTTCGGGATTTTTGCTATTTCTGATTTTTGGCTAATGCTGATTAAACCAGACATAAAATCCAACCAAAATTGTGGACTACACGAGAAACCACAATAATCATCATGAATGTACTTATCGACTTGTTTCTGATCGCGACTTAACCAATCCGATGTTGTTCGTACTGGTTTAAATTTACGATTAAAAGCACCAAACGACACAAAGTCTAAGAAACGACTTGGCGATCTTGCACCGATACGCATTTTTTCGATTTTAATCGCTATGCCTACCAATTTATACATGAGTGGGTTTTGGTAATTAGAACCACTGAGTATTAAACCTTTAAGCTTATTGCCATGTAAGATGGCATATTGCTGAGCAATGAAGGATCCCATACTGTGGCCAAATAATATTAAGGGTACGGTATGGCGCTGAGTTACATCATCGATGATAAGGTCGAGATCACAGATCACTTTCAGCCAGCCCCCCTCATCCGCATAATGGCCTAATACTGGCGCATCGTTACCATGACCACGATGATTAGCACCATAAACCGCAATACCTGCTGTGTTACAAGCCAGCGCAAAAGCTTCATATCTTTGTATATGCTCAGCCATGCCGTGGCTTAACACCATAACGTAACGGACTTCTTGCTCTGGTAGCCAAGCAAATAATTTTATTTTTCGGCCATCAGCAGCCGTCAGCAAAGAATGCATTACTATAATCCTTTTCGTGAAATACAAGCTCAAGTTAATGGCTGATATAGTCGCATGCTGGTTAGACTTGTAAAGTAAAATGAAATGAAATGTTTGATAATAGCAAAACTTATATTCAATAAAGAAAAACAAAAAAGCCTTGTTTATCAATTGATAAACAAGGCTTTTAAAGAGTTAGACTCACAATATAAATTTCTTATTTTTCCAGTAAGTCTCTTACTTCGTCATGATTAATATGACGAATATCTTTACCTTTAACAAAATAAATAATGTATTCAGAGATGTTCTGACAACGGTCTCCAACACGCTCGAGTGCACGCGCACACCACAATACGTTCAGTACTTGTGGAATTGAACGTGGATCTTCCATCATGTATGTCATTAACTCGCGGATAATACTTTCGTATTCACGATCAACTTTAACGTCTTCTTGATATACTTTAAATGCCGCATCAACATCCATACGCGCGAAGGCATCAAGTACGTCATGTAACATTTTAATCGTATGACGCCCCATATTTTCCATGCTAACGAGTGGTGGTGATTTTTTATTACGGTTTTCAATAATAGTACGTGCGATGCGATCTGCTACATCACCAATACGCTCTAAATCAGTAATGGTTTTAATAATTGCCATCACTAAACGTAAATCACTTGCTGCGGGTTGACGCTTAGCAATAATACGGGTGCAAGCTTCATCAATCGCCACTTCCATTGAGTTGACGCTTTTATCGGTATCAATAATCTTGTTTGCTATATCAATATCTTGTGATGATAAAACTTCAATTGCTGAGTTTAATTGCTCTTCAACTAATCCACCCATCACCATTACTTGGTTACGGATGCTTTCTAATTCTGCATTAAATTGGCCGGAAATATGACGGCCTAATGTTAAATTATCCATGTGTTGTCCTTTGCGTATCGTGACGCTAATTCTTTATTGAATCCAAACTCTTTATTAAAATCAAAAAAGAGTTAATTAACCGTATTTACCAGTAATATAATCTTCTGTTTGCTTCTTCGTTGGTGTGGTAAATAAGGTATTAGTATCTGAATATTCGACCAACTTACCCATGTACATGAAAGCTGTATGATCGGATACACGTGCCGCTTGTTGCATGTTGTGCGTGACGATAACGACAGTAAACTTTTTCTTCAGTTCAGTGATAAGTTCTTCAATCACTAATGTCGAGATAGGATCCAGTGCTGATGTTGGTTCATCCAGTAATAAAATTTCTGGTTCAATGGCAATGGCACGGGCAATAACCAAGCGTTGCTGCTGACCACCGGATAAGCCAAACGCATTATCGTGTAGACGGTCTTTTACTTCATCCCAGATAGCTGCGCCACGTAATGAAGATTCAGCCGCTTCATCTAAACGACGTTTGTCATTAATACCTTGTAAGCGTAAACCATAAACCACATTTTCATAAATAGACTTAGGAAATGGATTAGGACGCTGGAACACCATACCAACGTTACGGCGTAGTGTCGCTACATCAATATCACGGTCATAGATGTTTTTACCACGTAAATTAATATCACCTTTAATATGGCAGATATCGACTAAATCATTCATGCGGTTAATGCAACGTAATAACGTTGATTTACCACAACCCGACGGGCCAATGAAAGCAGTGACTTGTTTTTTCGGTATTTTCATACTGACATCAAACAAGGCCTGTTTGTCGCCATAAAATAAGTCTAAGTTTTTAATTTCTAATGCCGTATCTTCTGCTGATAAGTTAGCAACATCTAGGCTTACAGCATCAGTAATATTTGAACTCATATCAATCATTTTATTTCCTATTGAAGCAGCCACTTTAGCCGCTGCTTTCCATTTTCTATGTCTATAATCCAGCAGATCGTGTCTATAACCTAGCAGGTCTAAATTTACAAACTAACGTAACAGTTAGAGATCTATAGTTCTAAATTTTTGAATTTTTCGCGTAAATGGTTACGCACGCCAATTGCCGTTAAATTAAGTCCGATAATAACCGTTACTAACAAGAACGACGTGGCATAAACGAGTGGTCGTGCCGCTTCTACGTTTGGACTTTGGAAACCAACATCATAAATGTGGAAACCTAAGTGCATAAACTTACGTTCAACGTGAATATACGGAAAGTTCATATCAACCGGTAATGTCGGTGCAAGTTTAACCACCCCCACCAGCATCAAGGGGGCTACTTCACCCGCAGCACGAGCAACAGCAAGAATGAGACCAGTCATAATTGCCGGACTTGCCATTGGTACAATGATACGCCATAAGGTTTCAAACTTCGTTGCCCCTAATGCTAGCGAACCTTGACGTAATGATGTCGGAATACGCGATAAACCCTCTTCCGTTGATACAATCACAACCGGTAACGTTAAAATAGCCAATGTTAATGCTGACCATAATACGCCTGGCGAACCGAATACCGGTGACGGTGACGACTCTGGATAGAATAGTTCATCAATCGAACCACCTAACATGTAAACAAAAAAGCCTAAACCAAATACACCGTATACGATTGATGGCACACCAGCGAGGTTAATCACCGCAATACGAATCATTTTCGTCAACCCATTTTTGGGGGCATATTCATGTAGGTAAATAGCTGCAACCACACCTAATGGGGTCACAATAACAGCCATCAACATCACCATGAAGATAGTACCAAAGATAGCTGGGAATACACCACCTTCCGTATTTGCTTCACGTGGGTCACTTGTTACGAAGCTTCCCATGTTACCAAACCAATGCATGATTTTACTCACGATCCCCATATCGTTCGGGTATGTCACTTCAAGTACATTCGATAATGAAATTCGAACTTCTTCACCACGCATGTCTTTAACGATAACAGCATCACGGTTAGCTTGGTCACGATAACTGAATAATTGCGCTTCATGAATTTGATATTCAGCACGCAGCCCTTCGGAGATCTTGCTGTATTTCGCTTCAATCTCGCTAGTCAGTTCGCCTTTTAATTCATAACTGCGTAATTTTAAGCGAATACGCTCTAATTCATAGTTAACCGAACTAATTTCACCTTTCTGTAAATCTTGCGCTTTATCATTTAGTTCAACAGCACGTTCAATCAAGACTTCCAATTGCGCCGCAGAGGTTAATGTTTTCTTCACCCCATCTTCTTCGATAGCAACCGGGTAGCCATAAAAGTTACCATTAGTAAAACGTTCAATCACAGCCAAGGCAGCCGGTGTTGATTGTTGCGTAATTGCAGGACCAAGTAACCAGCTAAAATCAAGATCTACATATTCACGGTTACCCGTTTTCACCAAGATACGCTCTACCGTTTCTAGCGTTGGGTCAATCTTTACCCCTGCTTCAAGCAGACGTTGAATAGGCACAACTTCACGATCATAGATCTCGCCAATAACAACGCGGCTAGAGCCATCTTCAAGCTGCACATTAAATTCATGTATCGCACTTGGCCAAAAATAAGTCAAACCACGCCATGCGATCAACATTAACAAACCAAGAACGGCAATCAAACTTATGCTTACAGCACCACCTGTCATCCATATCCAAGGCGATCCTGATCGAAACCAATTTTTCATTTTAATATCCTACTTACAAGCCTTAGATTAAATCGCGCTGTATTTTTCACGTAAACGCTGTCTTACGTATTCCGCAATCGTATTAAATACAAACGTCAGAATAAAGAGTACGAATGCCGCTAAGAACAGTACGCGATAATGCGAACTGCCAACTTCAGATTCCGGCATTTCAACAGCAATGTTGGCTGCTAATGTTCTCATACCCGAGAAGATATTGAAGTCCATTACAGGAGTATTACCGGTTGCCATTAATACAATCATTGTTTCGCCAACCGCACGGCCTAAGCCCATCATGACTGCCGAGAAAATACCAGGACTTGCTGTGAGTAATACAACTTTAACGAGTGTCTGCCAACTTGTTGCACCCAGTGCCAATGAACCTTGCGTTAAATGCTTTGGTACACTGAAAATTGCATCTTCAGCAATCGAAAATATAGTCGGAATAACCGCAAAGCCCATAGCGATACCAACAATCAGTGAGTTACGTTGATCAAAACCAAAGATATCATTGATATAGGCACGTGCATCACCATCAAAGACTAAGTCTTCCACCAGCGGGCTAACCGATACTGAGAAGTAACCTACAAGTAATAACACTGGCAACAGGATAATAACGTGTGCACCTTGTGGGACACGATTAACAAATGACTGTGGTAAGAAGTGCCAAATAGCCGCCACCATCACAGCCGAAAATGGCAAGAGCACGGCGATCATCATTACGCCAGGTAAATGCATTTCAACAAACGGGGCCAACCATAGACCAGCAAGGAAACCTAGAATAACGGTTGGTAATGCTTCCATGATTTCAACCGTTGGTTTAATTACTTTACGTAAACCAGAGTTCATGAAGTAAGCGGTATAAATAGCACCAGCGACTGCGATTGGCACCGCAAATAACATCGCATAAAATGCGGCTTTAATGGTACCAAATGTGATAGGCACTAAACTTAATTTCGGTTCAAAGTCATCGGATGCCGATGTCGACTGCCAGACATAATCGGGTTCTGGATAACCTTCATACCAAACTTCTTGCCACAATGCGCTCCATGTCACTTCTGGGTGCTCATTGGTTAGCTTATAAAAGCCGATACCTTGTTCTGATTCAACCAAGAAAGCGTTTGCACGAGGAGAAATGGCAACATGCTGAAGTGGACCCATACCAAGATCTTGGTGTAATAGTTTGGTTTCACCTGTGGCGTGAAAAATAGTAAGGCTATTATCTACTCCAACCGTCATGAAACCTTTACGAGAATATTCAGTGGTGATATCGATGACACTTGATTGCGCATCAAACTGACGAATTTTAGTAAACTTACGTTCGCCATCTTTAGCCACTTCAAACCATTGACTCACGACACCGTTATCATTCGCAACCAGTAATGAACTTGCGCCAGTTAACAATGCAACGTGAGTCACGTTTTGTTGTTTTTCATTAATATCTAGCACTTCAACAATCGAAATATCATCCGTATCACGAATATCATAGATAGAAAGTTTGTTACCACTGCGCATAAAGATAAAACGAAAGTTTGGTGTTAACAATACTTGTTCAATATCCATTGGCATTGAAGGCAGTTCAATTGTTTCGCTGCTCCATTCCAATTCTTCCGTCATGAAGTTTTCTTCTGCAGTATAACGTAGCAATATGCCCCGGTTATCCGCCGTCACGGCAACGATAGCGGCATCTTCACCTTCAACTTCAATTGCAATGTGTTTTAATTTTTGCCCTTGGCTGTCAACTTCAATTTGTTGCTCACCGAATGGGAAATTAACTTGTGGTGTGATAAGACGCTTATCATCAGGGTAGGTGACATCAAAATCAGCTTCCGCAACTAACGCGTTACCATCATTAAAGCCAAATACAACGACAGGTGATGTTGGTCCTGTTTGACCAAATGACGTCGCTGGCTGCGGTAATGCATATTGCATCAACTCAACATTGGGATCTAAAGTATTAAAGAAGTTAATACCTAAATCACTATAACGGTAGGCGATTTCATTCTGCTCTTCCATCGCTAATGCATAAGTATTACCAGCAAAAGATTGACTGTATTGTGCTTTAGATTCTATTTTCGCCGATTCAAAAACCGGATAAACCACATACAGTAGGTAGAAAAATATTAGCAACAGTGTCATCAGTACAACACCTCCGCCCATTTTAATACCATATTCTGCGAGTTTATCTTTAATTAGACGTTTACGGGAGCCCGCAATCGTTAAAGAAAACTGTTCAGCCATCTCTTCCTCGTATTTAGCCTTAATTAATCACTGTGCGATTATATGTAATATTTATGACAGTTATATGACATCACTCAACAACGTTAAATAAATTCTATACCCAAGCTACCTCGAGATGCACAATCAGCCAGCGTTACAATATTTGAAAATGGAATAACCATTACCTACATATTGTGCCTTGTTCTGATATACCAGCTCGTCTCTGATATAGCATCTTGAAGTAACTTGGGTATATTAGCTGGACTAAGCTCTGATATTTAGATGCTGACGCTATATTTATACACGTTATTTACATATAGTATGGCGCATCATATTAAGTGATCAAAGTAGCTAAACAAAACGTTTAGCACAAGATTTTTATATAGGGCTTAGTAATGCTTAAACAACTTATCGTAACGCTTATTGGTGATGATAAATCAGGTCTCATAAACAATTTATCACGTGTCGTCGCCGAGCATAAGGGAAACTGGTTAGCAAGTAACATGAGTGAGCTAGCAGGACAATTTGCAGGCATTTTACAAATTTCAGTAGAAGATGAATATTACCGCGATTTATGTGAAGCATTAAGCCTGATCCCAGGCCTTACCATAAATTTCGCCGAAGGTAAAAATCAAAGTATTTGGAAAAAGTCACCCTGCCTTATTATCCAAGATAACGACCGTCCGGGAATTATCAACGAAATATCTAAGATATTAACGCAGCACGGTATTGAGTTAAAAGCGATAACAACACACAGTAAAGATCTGTGGCAGTCTGATAACAACCGTTTTTATGCCAAACTTAAACTGGCACTGCCTGAGACCCTAGACCATGATATGTTTAATGGTGACTTAGCAAAAATATCACCAACCTTAATTACTGAAATGACAGAAGCATAAGTAAGTAAGTAAGTAAGTAAATAAGTAAATAAGTAAATAAGTAAATAAGTAAATAAGTAAATAAGTAAATAAGTAAATAAGTAAATCGTTATATAAAAATGGCGCCATTATCAACTATGATAATGGCGCCGCATTCAACTCTGTCACACTTTCGTCATAAAATATATCTAACGATATTTTAGTTGCTAAGCATATTTATGACACATTAATTAACGTCACTTTACCGTCTTCATCTACCTCTGCAATATGACCTTTTGGCTCTTCCATTAATAACAAAGCAATAAAGCCGACTATCGCTGTGATTGCAATTGCATAAAAGAATACTTGCGTGGATACGATCGAATACAACGTTAAATAGAATACTGCCCCCACATTACCATAGGCACCAGTCATGCCCGCGATTTGCCCCGTTAAACGACGTTTGATCAATGGTACTGCAGCAAATACAGCCCCTTCACCTGCTTGCACGAAGAATGAACATGCCATTGCAGTTGCAATAGCAAGAGGCAGTGACCACGCAGCTGTAATTTGTGACATCGCATAGTAACCAACGGCTAAACCAGCGGTTAAAATTAATAATGTTTTCTTACGACCAAAGCGATCACTGATCCAACCGCCACCAGGGCGAGACATCAGATTCATAAAGGCGTAAGACGCTGCAACCATACCTGCTTCCGTCATCCCAAGTCCGAATGTTTCTGCAAAAAATAATGGCAACATAGAAACAACCGCTAACTCAGAACCAAATGTAGAAAAATACAAAACGTTAAGTACAGCCACTTGCTTAAACTTATAACGTTCAATTTCAGGCACGTCTTTAACAAAAATATCGCTATTTACTTGGTATGTTTTCCAGCAATCAAGAACATACAGTACACCTAAACCTACATAGATAGAGTGAGTGGTGGTTTCAGTGAACATGCCGATTTGTAATAATTTCCACGCTAATAAGCCAAGCGTCAAATACATAGGTAGTTTCATGATCAGCAGTAAATAAAAATCACCTTTACTGGTCACTTCCATTGCTCCGCCTTTTTTAGGACGGAAATAAGTCGCACCTTTAGGTGTATCAGTGACGTTGAAGTAATACACAACACTAAATACCAAGCTCATTAAACCTGTAATAGCAATCGCATAACGCCAGCCATCTTCACCACCAAACAATAATGCAATTGTCGGTAATGTGAATGCAGCTGCTGCGGAACCAAAGTTACCCCAACCACCATAAATACCTTCTGCGGTACCTAACTCATTGGCAGGAAACCATTCACTGACAATGCGAATACCAACAACAAAACCCGCACCAATCAGACCCATCATGAAACGCGCTATAGCTAATTGTTCAAAGGTCGTCGCCATTGCAAACATAAAGCAGGGAATGGAACAGACTGCTAATAATGTAGAGTAAACAATTCGAGGTCCGTATTTATCGGTTAACATGCCAATAATAACGCGTGCAGGAATCGTTAATGCTACATTAAGAATAAGTAAGGTTTTCACTTCTTCTGTGGTTAAACCTAAACTGTCTTTAATCGCTAACATTAATGGAGCAGCATTAAACCAGACCACAAACGTAATAAAAAATGCCATCCACGATAAGTGTAAGGTTTTCATCTTCCCTGAAAAAGACAATATATTAAATTTTTCTTGTCCCATAAAAATTCCCTCTAAGATATAAAAACAAAGTTTAAAAAATTTATCTTATCTAGAACAAAGCAATACTAAGGCCAACTTAACAAAACCAGATTAAAACATTTATTATCAAACACTTAACCCATTAAAACCATGGTGTTGTAGACTGGGGGTGGAATATTTGCACCAATATGGTGACTAAATGTGAGCAATGTATCATTTTTCGAGCAAAACCCCCAAGGTTGCACATGCTTCGAACAAGCCTACAGCCTCATTTTATTTTATACCAAAAAGCAAAAAGCCCGCTAGATAGCGAGCTTTGAATCATTTAACCTATGTAAATCGTATTACAGTGTAATACCTGCTTTCTTTAGGTCTTTTGATGTAACTGAGTTAGGTAGTGGAATATAGCCATCTTTAGCTACGATCTTCTGACCCTGTTTCGATAATATCAGTTTTAAGAACTCAGTTTGCATTGGAGATAATGCTTTGTTCGGGCTCTTATTAATGTAAACGTATAGGTAACGAGACAATGGGTATTTACCTGAAGCAGCGTTATCTAACGATGCTTCGATGTAGTGAGTCCCTTTTTTAGCTAAAGGTACAGCACGAACACCCGATGTTTTGTAACCGATACCTGAGTAACCGATTGCATTAAGTGATGATGAAACCGACTGTACAACAGACGCTGAACCAGGTTGCTCATTTACGTTGTTTTTAAAGTCACCTTTACACAGTGCTTTCTTCTTAAAGTAACCATAAGTACCCGATACTGAGTTACGACCAAATAATTGGATATCTCGCTCAGCCCAAGAACCTTGTAACCCTAGCTCACCCCAACGTTCAACACGCTTCGCTTCACCACATTTTAGTGTGCTTGAGAAAATTGCATCAACATCGGCAATACTTAAACCTTTAATTGGGTTATCTTTGTGCACGAATACCGCAAGTGCATCGATAGCAACACGAATTGCGGTAGGCTTGTAACCGTAACGTTTTTCAAACGCTTCAATTTCTTTAGACTTCATCTTACGGCTCATTGGACCGAACTGCGAAGTACCTTCTGTTAGTGCCGGCGGTGCAGTAGAAGAACCAGCCGCTTGAATTTGTACGTTAACACTTGGGTAAGTATGTTTGAATTCTTCAGCCCACAACGTCATCATGTTTGCTAATGTATCTGAACCAACTGTAGATAGGTTACCCGAGATACCACTTACTTTTTGATACTCAGATAATTTAGGGTCTAGTCCTGCTGCAAATGCGCTTTGTGAAGCGATTGCTGTCATTGATATCCCTAATGCTACAACAATTTGTTTAATATTCATTTTTACTTCTCCAAGTATAATTTTATTTTGTGTCTATAACTACAGGTATATAAGCTTTGTATTTAGTGTCCACGACTACAAGTAATATAAGCTTACATCTCGTTTCTGTGACTATAAGTATTCAATAAACTGATGACAATAATATGAATGAAACATGACGGTTTGATGACAGTACACAAATTATTACAAATAAACACCCTACCAATTTCCATGCAGTATAAATTGATAGTAAAAAAAGCCCATCACAATGGGATGGGCTCAGTGTAGTAACAATAGTACAGTAACAATCGTGGTAACGTTAATGGCGTTTTACATACGTTACTAACGGTAATGTAAATCGAAAGCAACTGCCTTTGTTCACTTTACTATCAATCTCTAACAAACTGTCATGATTGCTTAATACGTGTTTCACAATTGATAAACCAATACCAGAGCCACCAGAATCACGTGAACGCGCATCATCGACACGATAGAAACGCTCAGTTAAATGATGTACATGCTCGGCAGAAATACCATCGCCATTATCGGTCACACAGAATAAACCACCAGCGAGTGTATGCTTCCACTCAACGACCACTTTGCCGTCCGTAGGCGTATAACGCACCGCATTGTAGATCAAATTAGATACCGCACTACGTAATTGCGATTCATCACCCAGTGCAAACAAGCCATGTTCAATATGGAACTCAACCCTTAAGGCTTTATCTGCACCTAAAATTAATACCTCTTGCTCTAACATCGACAACATAAACGGTATATCGACTTGCTTTTCAAAGTCGACAGCCTGTGCAGCTTCAATACGAGACAAGGCTAACAATTGGTTCACCAACGAATCCATACGCCCAGTTTGTTCAGACATAACTTTGTGCGCCCGCGCAAACATTTTATCCGACTCATCAGGTTCAAGCATTTCCAGATAACCTTTTAATACAGTCAATGGCGTACGTAACTCATGAGAAACATTCCCCATAAAATTACGCCTGACTTGTTCCAGTTGACGCAGTTCAGTGACATCTCGAGCCACCAGCATCGATTGATCATCGGTATACGTCATCACACGAATTTCTAACGTTTTAGCATTGTGTACTGGCGAGGTGATCTCTAACGGTTCTCGGTAATCTTTCGAATTTAAATATTGAATGAAATCCGGAGTTCTGATCAAATTACCAATATGTTGATGGGCATCTTCAGGCCACTTCAGGCCAATCATTTGTTGCGCTAATTTATTACACCACATAATGGAATAATCAGTATCCAACGCAACAACGGCATCCGGTAAGGCTTCCGCACCTTCACGAAAACGCCGTATAACCATACGCAATTCTTTACGCTTACGTTTATGTCGACGCTGCAAACGATAGATACCATTAAAAATGGATTCCCAGCTACCTTTACCTTCAGGCGGTGTCGCAGTCCGCGCAACCCATAACCACTGATGTAATATATATTGGCTACGATATAGCCAAACAACATGTGCAACAGTGGCGATGAGCATACTCAATATAATATTATCAATAACTAAACCAACAAGAAAAAACGGGATATACCAATAAAGCAGTCGCCATAAGCCACCAACAAAAGCGTTCGTCTTATTCATATTGAAACTTCAACTCTCATGATTAACGTATTGAGAAGCGATAACCTGCACCACGCACTGTCTGCACATATTTATCATGTTCACTCGGTGTTAATGCTTTTCGAAGACGACGGATATGTACATCAACCGTGCGGTCTTCAACGTATACATTCATGCCCCAAACATTATCTAATAACTGCTCTCGACTATACACACGTTCTGGATGAGTCATAAAAAAGTGCAATAATTTAAATTCAGTCGGACCGATATCAATCACAGCCTCACCAGCAGAAACGCGGTGAGCAACAGGATCAAGCTGTAAACCACTAATATCAATAACTGTATCTTGAGTCATTGGCGCAACGCGACGCATTACCGCATTTAACCGAGCAATCAATTCTTTTGGTGAGAATGGTTTAGTGATGTAATCATCCGCCCCCACTTCCAAACCTTTCACCTTATCTTCCTCTTCACCACGTGCAGTTAACATCACGACAGGTATAGAGGATAAATGCGGTTGAGATTTTAGGTGTTTAATATATTTAATGCCACTACCACCAGGTAACATCCAATCTAATAAGATTAGATTAGGGTAAGGTTCAACAAGCCGCTCTACCGCCTCGTTATAATCCCCAGCTTCAACAACATCAAATCCCTTTTGTTCTAATGCAAAACACAGCATTTCACGGATCGCAAGTTCATCTTCAACTACTAAAATTCGCTTAGACACTTTAAATATCCTTTACTATTCTTCCCTTAATAACCGTCGCCAGTCAGTAAAAGATTTATATTTAAATGATGAAAGAACCACTTATCTTTCGACTTTAACTGAAAGTGATTATCAGCTCAATATGTTTCAGTATTATTACATTGATGAATTTTTTATTAAAAATACGATTAAGACCTAACAAATGTCATGAATCAGCTATCAATATAATTTTTAATTAATGTACTGATTTTAATAATTAAACTAAAAGTTAGAATAAAATACTTATCGCTTCAAATTAGCGTTATTCTATTAAATTAAGGTGTTGATTGATGGATGTTTAGCCACTAGGCAAACTTGTATTTCCAACATCCTTGAGTATACTGGTTATCCAAACAGTTGATACCAAGGTCCTGCTATAATGTGGTTTAAAAACTTACTAATTTATCGTTTCACTCGTCCATTTGAATTAGATATTGAACAACTTGAAACCAAGTTAGCTGATTTCCCTTTTACCCCTTGTGGTAGCCAAGATTTATCTAAGTTCGGCTGGATCAAACCACTGGGTAAATCTGGTCAGGCTTTAACGCACGGCATTACAGATAACATCCTAATCTGTGCGAAGAAAGAAGACAGAGTATTACCCGCATCGGTTGTCAAAGACATGCTACAAGAAAAAGTCGACACAATTGAAGCAGAGCAAGGTCGTGGCCTAAAGAAAAAAGAAAAAGATGCGCTAAAAGAAGATATCGTTCATCAGCTACTCCCACGTGCATTCCCACGTAGCAGCCAAACATTTGCTTGGATTTGTCCTTCACAAGATTTACTAGTGGTTGACGCATCAAGCGCTAAAAAAGCCGAAGATCTCATCGCCTTATTACGTAAGTGTGTGGGTAGTCTACCCGTTGTACCTGTTGCTTTAACCACACCAGCGGATGTAACCATGACTGAATGGTTAAATAACGGCAGTGCTACACCGGGTTTTGAACTGGGTGATGAAGCTGAATTACGTTCTGCACTTGAACACGGTGGTATTATCCGTTGTAAAGAGCAAGACTTAACCAGTGACGAAATCCAACACCATCTTAACGCAGATAAGTTAGTGACAAAATTAGCTTTAGATTGGAGTGAATCACTCTCTTTCTTACTTGGCGAAGACATGTCGGTAAAACGTCTTAAATTTAGTGATCTGATTAAAGAACAAAATGACGATGTAGCGACAGAAGATTATGCCGCTAAGTTTGATGCTGATTTTACCTTAATGACAGGTGAGTTAATGCGTTTCATCCCAGAGCTAATCACAGCGTTAGGCGGTGAAGAAACAACAACGGCCAAATAATAGCTTTACAACGCAGCATACCTAAAATAGGTATGCTGCCCTCCAATTTTATGTCTCCCCCCCTACCTAACATGACAAGCCTGTCACAATTATTATTTTTCGTTCATAAAAACAACTGAATCAAGCTATTCAAGCCAGTAAAATAAAAATATAATTAAATAATAAGAAATTAGTAATCTTTAAAAAACATAAACTTAAATATTAATATTCATTTTTTATGACATTACAAAACCACTGTAATATTTCTGTCACAAAAGTTTGTTTTAATCCACCTCGTCAACTAACTGAAACAAATCTGTCATTCGATACAGATAAAACGGTACCTAGAGATGAAAAACAACGAAGCAATTGAATTGAACCCAAGCACAATGAAAAAAGTATTCAGCTGGGTAAGTGTAGCCGTATTGGTATACTTCGTATTAGTCGCAGTATCTACAGTAAGTGGAGGCTTTAAAATGTTCTCCGGTGGTAGCGCTGGTGCAGAACAAATTTTCGCTTTCGCAACTAATCCATTTGTCGCTTTACTATTGGGTATCCTAGTAACGGCATTAGTACAGTCTTCAAGTACGGTTACATCAGTAATTGTTGGTCTTGTTGCTGGCGGCCTACCAATTTCAATCGCAATCCCGATGGTAATGGGTGCAAACATGGGTACGACGATTACAAATACGTTCGTAAGCATGGGTCATATCCGTGACAAACAAGAATTCCAACGTGCATTCAGTGCAGCGACAGTGCATGATTTCTTTAACTTGCTTGCTGTTGCAATTTTCCTTCCACTGGAAATTGCATTCGGTATACTTGAGAAAATGGCAACTTACCTAGCAGACTTCTTCGTAGGTGGTAGCAGCTTAAGTATTAAAGAATTCAACTTTATTAAACCGTTAACGAAACCTGCGGTAAACCAAATTAAAGAACTTGCTGGTTCATTACCGATAGAAAGTAATGCAACAGGTCTAGTCATGGTATTTATTGGTATCTTCATGATTGGCTTTTCGGTAACCTTCCTCGGGAAAGTATTAAAATCAGTGATGGTTGGTCGTGCTAAAGCCGTGCTACACGGTGCAATCGGTCGCGGTCCAGTAAGTGGGATCTTATCTGGTACAGCGGTAACAGTAATGGTGCAATCATCATCAACAACAACAAGCTTAATGATTCCACTAGCCGGTAGCGGTGTATTCACTACACGTCAGATTTTCCCATTCACACTGGGTGCAAACATCGGTACAACTATTACCGCATTACTAGCAGCAACATCTATCAGTGGTGAGTTTGCAGAAGTAGCAATGACAATTGCACTGGTACACGTAATGTTCAACCTATTCGCAGTAGCACTTATCTACGGTATCCCTGCACTACGTGAGATTCCAATTAAGTGTGCTGAAGCATTAGCGCGTCAAGGCACTGAAAATAAGTTCATCGCTTTTGGTTATGTGATTGGTGCTTTCTTCGCACTACCTGGCCTGATGATTGTTTTTAACTAATATGACGGACAACTAATGGCTGTAAACAATTAGCCATCAATATAATTAAGCTCAGACTTGTTCTGAGCTTAATTATTTCCGACTTTGACATCACTATGCCACCAACCTTCCCTTGTAAATATCCGTGACACCTCTCAAGCACGATTAAATAAAACATGATCCAGATCAACGTGAGAATATTACTCAGCGCGTAGAATCGCGAACCTTGATGCCCTTAGGGTATTCCCTGACTTGAACTCAGACAACAATTGAGGTTGAAATGTTTACTCCAGAATTACTTTCCCCTGCAGGTTCATTAAAGAACATGCGTTATGCTTTCGCTTACGGTGCAGATGCTGTTTATGCTGGCCAACCACGCTATAGCCTACGTGTTCGTAACAATGAATTTAGCTTAGAAAACCTAGAAATTGGTATCAATGAAGCACACGCGCTTGGTAAACAATTCTATGTGGTTTGTAATATCCAACCTCATAACTCCAAGTTAAAAACTTTCATCCGTGATTTAACACCGATCATCGCCATGAAACCCGATGCAATCATCATGTCTGATCCAGGTCTGATAATGATGGTACGTGAAGCTTTCCCTGATATGGTTATTCACCTATCAGTACAAGCAAATGCAGTAAACTGGGCTACCGTTAAGTTCTGGTATACCCAAGGTATTAAGCGTGTGATCCTATCGCGTGAATTATCACTTGATGAAATTGAAGATATTCGTTTCCACTGCCCAGATATGGAAATCGAAGTATTTGTACACGGCGCACTATGTATGGCTTATTCTGGTCGCTGTTTACTGTCTGGTTACATCAACAAACGCGATCCAAACCAAGGTTCATGCACTAACTCATGTCGTTGGAAATACGATGCACATGATGCGACTGAAAATGAAACTGGTGATATTGTTGCAACCAGTCCTGAGATTTACACTCCAGAAACAGATTCACCAGAGCCGACTTTAGGCGAAGGTAAACCGACTGACCAAATCTTCTTATTACAAGAGCAAGGTCGTCCAAATGAATATATGCCTGCATTTGAAGATGAGCATGGTACTTACATCATGAACTCAAAGGATCTACGTGCAATCCAACACGTTGAGCGTCTCACTAAAATGGGCGTACATTCATTAAAAATTGAAGGTCGTACCAAATCATTCTATTACTGTGCGCGTACAGCACAAGTATATAAACAAGCAATTAACGATGCTGTTGCAGGCCGTGACTTTGATCCGTCTTTACTACGTTCACTAGAGCACCTTGCGCACCGCGGGTACACTGAAGGTTTTTTAAGTCGTCATACTCACGATGCATACCAAAACTACGATTACGGTTACTCAATCAGTGAAACACAACAGTTTGTGGGTGAGTTCAATGGTCGTAACGATAAAGGCCTTGCAGAAGTTATTGTGAAAAACAAATTCTTAGTGGGTGATTCTCTTGAGCTAATGACGCCACAAGGTAACCTGACTTTCAAACTAGAAGAATTAGAAAACCGTAAAGGCGAAGCAATGGAATATGCGCCTGGTTCTGGTCACATTGTTTATTTACCGGTTCCAGAAGAAGTCACACTGGATCACGCACTATTAATGCGTAACTTCCATAACAGTGAAGATACACGTAATCCGCATAAATAATCCATTAGGATAGAAGCAAAACCTTATGGCATTATTAATTAATGATAAGTGTATTAACTGCGATATGTGCGATCCGGAATGTCCGAATGGCGCAATTACATTTGGCGCGAAGATTTATGAAATCGATCCGCTATTATGCACTGAATGCGTAGGCCATTATGATAAACCGACCTGTAAAACAGTTTGCCCGATTAACTGCATTATTACCGATCCGGATAATGTAGAAGCAGAGGACACATTATGGGAAAAATTTGTCATGATCCAAGATGCGACTAAAGCAGCACGGTAATATAAATACCAAAACGGCGAGTCAATAACTCGCCGTTTTTATAATAAGCGTTATGCTAATTATTTTATCACTCGCTTACTCAGCGTTTTACGCGCTAACCAATCTTCTTGTAATAATGCAGTTAAGACATGATCTTGCCAGCGTCCAGCGATTTTAAGGTATTTTCGAGCATACCCCTCACGTTCAAAGCCAAGCCGCTGTAATAACGCGCCACTGCGCTCATTTTCAGGTATATAATTAGCCATCACACGATTAAGTCCCATATTTTCAAACATGAACTCTAAGCAACACTGTAAAAATTCAACCATTAAGCCCTGCCCTTCATAACACTTTGCAATTGAATAGCCGAGATAGCAGGATTTAAATACGCCTTGAATTATATTACTGAAGTTAGCAACCGCAACAATTTCGGATTTATCAGTCGTCATGGCAATAAAATTGACTGCGCTCGCATCATTAAACTCTGCATGAATTTGCTTAATACGAAGCTGCCACCAACGTAACGTATAATAAGCGTCACTCCGAATAGGCTCCCAAGGTGTTAAATGTATCTGATTACGTACATAATATTGACGCAGCATTTCACTATCGCTCTCCATGGCGACACGGATGACTAAACGCTTAGTTACAAATTCAGGGAATTTTGATGACATCCAACACCTCAGCTAACACTTAGCAAGATGTAGCCTTGTTGAAGATAATAAACCACCATTATCAACTAGCTGCTTCATCAAGCCTAAATTAGCCAGTATACGTTCTACTAAAGGAGTTTCAAATGGATAATAAGCTTCTTTGCAATTATTAACCGACTCAATCGTCGCCACAATAAAATGTTCCAAAATCAAACAAGTACGATTTTTACGGAAATTGGCCATCCACAGCTCAGTGGATGAGTACGCGCCACGACAATTACTACCAACACGCAATACTGTTCCCGGTAATAAAGGTAAATTATCATATTCACAAAAAGCATAGAAATTATCTAGGCTTTCTTCTTCCCATTCAGGACTGACAATGATGACTGCGTCTGCAGCCCGCATTAATTGCGCTGTAGCCAACCACTCTTCTTGCCAATCAGAAATTTCATTTTTTATAGCTTTATCCCAAATAGGCAAGGTTACTTTTACAAAGTCCAATAAATTAACTTTGCTGAATAATTGCGACTGTTCGGCTAATTGCAATACTGATTGTGCAACCTTAATGGTTGTCGACCTGTTTCGGGTACTGCCGCTTATAACAACTAGTCTCACTTTATGCTCCTTGCATCAAAGATATTCACTACTAAATCACTTCCATATCCATATGGAATTAGCATTAATCTATTGATGATATGGGGGAAGTGCGAGCGGGGTCTATAGTGATAGCTCAAAGCAATACTATAACCATACTAAGGCATGACCACCGAATATAATAAATGGCTGATATAAAACGAATACCCACTTCGCTGCTACATACTTATAAATATATGATGGGTATTCTCGATGCTTTATAGGTTAAAATAAGTAAGCTGGATCTCCAAGATTCAAGTGGTCACATTAGCTTTTACTGCACCGCTGAATTCAGGCTCAACCAAACCTTGCTGAATAAAATCAGCTAAATAAGTCAACAATGTTGTTACTGGTTTTGGTAATTCATCGAGGTCAAAACTATCAAGCATATTTTTGACTTCGAGACCTAGTTCAGTATCACCTTCAATTTTTAGACGGCGTTGGAAAAACAATGTGTCAGGATCTTCTTTACGTGCGGTAATTAACACTAACTCATTCAAATTACCTTTAAAGCTAACGTCAACTGATTCTGCTTTTGGCGCAATAACAAGTTTATTATCTTTACAACTGATAAACCAATTAATGCCTAAATCAGTGATTTCAACTTGCAGCCACTTTTGCTCAAGAAACTCAAACTCATCATCCTCTAACCCTTCAGAAAATACCCGATTAAGCACTTGTGAGAGTACTTTCTCTTGCAGTGAAAAGGGTAATATTTTAGCTGGTATCGCTAATAACCCAGGAACAGTATGTACCAATTTACGATGTAGAGTATGTAGCATCATAATATGCTCCTTGAATAAAAATAGTATTTTAACGTGCCATCAGCGACCATATCCTAAGCAAAGTCAATTTAAAGTAGATTAATTCAGATAATCCTGCCCTAAATCAAATCCAATAAAACATCGATGCCTTACAATTTTTCTCAAGATTCATCGTTCAAGATACTATAACAATGGAATTACTCTGCCCTGCTGGTAATTTACCGGCATTAAAAACAGCGGTTGATAATGGCGCTGACGCTGTTTATATCGGTTTTAAAGACGATACCAATGCCCGTCATTTCGCTGGTTTGAACTTTACTGATAAAAAACTAGATAAAGCGGTCGATTATATTCGCAGTCATGATCGTCATTTACACGTGGCCATCAATACCTTTGCTCACCCAGGAAAATTAGAACGTTGGGAACGCGCCGTTGATCGTTGCGCAGACATGGGGGTAGATGCCGCTATTATCTCTGATGTAGCAGTACTTGACTACGCAACCAAAAAATACCCAGATTTAGAGTTACACCTATCCGTGCAAGCATCAGCAACAAATGTGGAAGCCATTAATTTTTATACTAATAATTTTAATGTCAATCGGGTAGTATTACCCCGCGTATTATCCATTCATCAAGTAAAACAATTGGCCCGTAATACCGATGTTGAACTCGAAGTATTTGCCTTTGGTAGTTTATGCATCATGGCCGAAGGTCGCTGCTACCTATCATCTTATTTAACTGGCGAATCACCAAATACAGTAGGTGCTTGTTCGCCAGCAAAATATGTACGCTGGCAAGAAACCGAAAAAGGCCTAGAGTCACGCTTAAATGGCGTACTTATTGACCGCTACCAACCCGATGAAAAAACCGGCTACCCGACACTTTGTAAGGGCCGTTTTAATGTCGACGGCAAAGTGTTTCATGCACTGGAAGAGCCAACTAGCTTAAATACCCTTGCGTTAATACCAGAACTTGCACAAGCAAATATTTCAGCTGTGAAAATCGAAGGACGCCAACGCAGTCCCGCTTATACAGAACAAGTGACTCGCGTATGGCGTGCCGCTATCGATCGTTATCAACAAGATCCAGATAAGTATCAGGTAGAAGCAGCTTGGAATAAACAGCTCGATCAACTCTCTGAAGGCACGAGTACTACCCTTGGTGCTTATCATAGAGATTGGCAATAATTGGCATTAGTGAGAATTATATGAAATACGCATTAGGACCAATTTTATATTATTGGCCAAAACAACAAGTTGAAGATTTTTATACAGCGGCGATGAATTCACAGGCTGATATTATTTATCTTGGCGAAACCGTTTGCAGTAAGCGCCGCGAGCTGAAACCCAAAGACTGGTTAGGACTAGCTAAAGAAATAGCGAATTCAGGTAAACAAGTGGTGATCTCGACCATGGCGCTATTAGAAGCACCATCAGAAGTTAATATTCTCCGTAAATACTGTGAAAATGGTGATTTTATTGTTGAAGCCAATGACTTTGGCGCAATCAACTTATTAGCCGAAGCCAAAACCCCCTTTGTTTGTGGTCATGCGCTTAATGTCTATAACGCTCAAGTACTACAGTTATTAGTCAATAAAGGTATGCAGCGTTGGGTTATGCCTGTTGAGTTGTCACGAGACTGGCTAGTGCAACTACAAGAGGACAGTAAACTGCTGAACATTCGTGACCAATTTGAAATAGAAGTCTTTGCCCATGGGCATTTACCACTGGCCTATTCTGCCCGTTGTTTTACTGCTCGTTCAGAAAACAGAGCAAAAGATGATTGTGAGCTTTGCTGTATTAATCATGCCAATGGCAAGCCGGTATATAGCCAAGACAATAAAGAGTTGTTCACCATCAATGGTATTCAAACTATGTCGGGCTACAAATATAACCTATTGAATGATGTTGCAAGTATGCAGGATTTGGTGGATGTAGTGCGTGTGAGTCCGTTAGGGGAGTCTGCATTCCAAACACTCGCTCAGTTTAAACAAGCTGCGGAACAAAATATTAAATTCGACTTGCAACTAGATCGAGAATGTAATGGTTATTGGCACCAAATAGCAGGATTAGAGACAGTGACGTCATAACCCCATCCTAGCCCCCTTTTGTTACTTCAAGGGGGTAAGCTGGGAGGGAATTAGCTCTTATTAGCGGTTACTTGCTAATCTTGCCAGTTCTAAACGAGCATAGCCATGCTCGATAAATTCATACACATTATTACTTAATGCCAATTTGAAATAGCTTTCTGCTGCACTGTTGTCATTCATTAACAACTTATATTTACCCAGATAAAAGTACGCTTCCGTTAAACGGTGCGCCAATACTTTGTTATAAGTTCGTTCATGCTTATCCAGTCCATCGAGTAATTTATCCAACAATTGAGTTTCATTTATCGCTTGCGTATAGAGCGCGACGATATTCCATGACCAACTATCATCAATGTGTTGCTCATAACGTTCTTTAACTGATTTTAACGCTTGTTCTGCATTAATTTGATATTCAGGGTAATACAACCACAACGTTCTAAATGGGTCGTTAGGTGCTTCATCATAAGCACTGACAAGATCATCAACAGCTAATGCATAACGTTCGCCATAATACAACGCGATGCCACGATTGAGTAATACGTAATTATTTTCAGGGTCTAATTGCGCGATTGAATCATAGGCATCAAATGCTTCATCAAACTGCTCGGTCTGTGTCATATACAAACCAATAAAATTATAAGCAGGCACAAAGTCTGGCTGTAATGTTAATGCACGTTGAAAATCAGCATGAGCCAGTGAACGCAACCCCATGCTATCAGCAAGTAAACCACGTTCATAAAAATAACGCGCTTGACGAACCCTATCATCTTTCGCGTCAAGGATAAGTTGACTATAACGCATTAACATAATTTCGGTTTGATAATTAACTTGTAGTGGTTCAGCGAGAATTAATTCAGAAGGCGTGCGGTCATCAGCCGAAAAAGACCCCGATAATGAACTACAACCAGAAAGTAAGGCTGCAGTAATGAATAAAGTAAGACATCTTTTCATAATTAAACCACTTATTTTTTGCAGATATAAAAAAGGAGCGTATCAACGCTCCTTAAAATAATCAATCTAAATATAACAACAAGTTATTCGCTAACTGGTTGCTCAGCAGGCGCTGCTGGAGCGTCCATTGCTTCTTTAATACTTAGACGGATACGACCTTGACGGTCTACTTCTAGAACTTTAACTTTAACTACTTGTTCTACAGACAGGTGATCTGCAACTTTGTTCACACGTTCTTGCGTAATTTGCGAGATATGAACTAAGCCATCTTTACCAGGTAAGATGTTAACAAATGCGCCGAAGTCAGCTAGACGTACAACTTTACCTTCGTAGATTTGACCAACTTCAACTTCAGCTGTTAGTTGGTGAATACGTTCGATTGCTGCTTGTGCTTGTTCGCCACTTGTCGCTGCAATTTTCACTGTACCATCATCTTCGATTTCGATCGTAGTACCAGTTTCTTCAGTAAGAGCACGGATTGTTGCGCCACCTTTACCGATGATATCTTTGATCTTGTCCGTGCTGATTTTGATTGTATGAATACGCGGTGCGAATTCAGATACGTCATCACGGTTAGTTGCGATAGCTTGATCCATAACACTTAAGATGTGTAGACGTGCAGCTTTTGCTTGTACAAGCGCTTTCTGCATAATATCTTTAGTGATACCTTCAATTTTGATATCCATCTGTAGTGCTGTGATACCAGCGCTTGAACCTGCAACTTTAAAGTCCATGTCACCTAAGTGATCTTCATCACCAAGAATGTCAGAAAGAACTACGCTACGGTCACCGTCAAGTACTAGACCCATTGCGATACCCGCAACAGAAGCCTTGATTGGCACACCAGCATCCATAAGTGCTAACGAAGTACCACATACAGAAGCCATTGAGCTTGAACCGTTAGATTCAGTAATTTCAGATACAACACGTACTGTGTACGGGAATTCATCTGCATTTGGCATAACAGCTAAAACACCACGTTTCGCTAGACGACCGTGACCAATCTCACGACGTTTAGGCGAACCAACCATACCAGTTTCACCAACACAGTAAGGAGGGAAGTTGTAGTGCATTAGGAAACGGTCAATCGTTTCGCCAGTTAGACTGTCGATACGTTGAGCATCACGTTCTGTACCTAGCGTTGCAGTTACTAACGCTTGCGTTTCGCCACGTGTGAATAGTGAGCTACCGTGTGTACGTGGTAGAACGCCAGTCATTACGCTTAGTGCACGGATCATTTCTGGATCACGACCATCAATACGTGGTTCGCCATCAAGAATACGATTACGTACGATGTTCTTTTCTAAAGAAGCAAGTAGGTCGCCCGCTTCACGCGTGTTTAGTTCTTCGTTTTCTTCTTGAAGTTTAGCGATTGCTGCTGACTTGATGCCACCAACTTTAGCGTAACGTTCAGTTTTTTCTTGGATTTGGTACGCTTCAGAAAGTTCGCCAGATGCTAGTTCAGCGATTTTCGCTTTAAGCTCAGTGTTTACTACTGGTGCAGTCCAATCCCATTTAGGTGTATTAACTTCAGCCGCAAATTCTTTAACAGCTTCAATAACAACTTGCATTTGCTCGTGGCCATACATAACCGCGCCTAGCATTTGTTCTTCGCTTAGAATTTCAGCTTCAGACTCAACCATCAATACTGCATTTTCAGTACCGGCAACAACTAAATCTAGTTGGCTTTCTGCTAACTCAGATGTTGAAGGGTTAAGAATGTATTCGTCATTTTGGAAACCGATACGTGCAGCACCAATTGGGCCATTGAACGGCATACCAGAGATACTTAATGCAGCTGAAACACCGATTAATGCAACCAAATCAGGTTGAATTTCAGGGTTAACAGATACAACAGTAGCAACTACTTGTACTTCATTTTTGAAGCCAGCAGGAAATAGTGGACGGATTGGACGGTCGATAAGGCGACATGTTAAAGTCTCGCCTTCACTTGGACGGCCTTCACGTTTGAAGAAACCACCAGGGATCTTACCTGCAGCGTAAGTACGTTCTTGGTAGTTCACTGTTAGCGGGAAGAAATCACGACCAGCTTCAGCTTGTTTTTTACCAACAACACTTACTAAAACAGAAGTATCACCGATGCTTGCCATTACAGCTGCTGTTGCTTGACGTGCAATAACACCTGTCTCTAATGTAACTGTATGTTCACCATACTTAAACGATTTTACGATAGGATTCACTCTTTGTCCTTAATCTTTAATGTCTCTTTAATTTCGTCGCTAAGTATACTGCATAAAAAAATTAAAGGGCAATGTAAGTATTGGAAATAGTGAAATAAGTTGAAAAATAATTCTAAGAGGGAATAATTTGAAGGGAAATTTAAAAACAAAAAGGAGCCAATTGGCTCCTTTCTTATAATTTGTTGTCCGTAGACGTCAAATTAATCGTCGATTAACGACGTAGACCTAGACGTGCGATAAGATCTGCATAACGTGCATTCTCAGTACGTTTTAGGTAGTCAAGAAGTTTACGACGGCTAGCAACCATACGTAATAGACCACGACGGCTGTGGTGATCGTGGATGTGCTTCTTGAAGTGACCTTGAAGGTGATTGATTTGTGCAGTTAATAGTGCAACTTGAACTTCAGTTGAACCAGTATCGCCTTCTTGGCGTGCGAAATCTGCAACGATAGCAGCTTTAGCTTCAGCGTTTAATGACATAGTGGAGTCTCCAATATAGATAAATAGCTTATAGCCGACCACTCGTTCAGCTATAAGAAGAACCGCGGAGTATACAGAGGTCAGTGTATTCCTGCAATCATTTTCACTGATCAATGTACAAACGAATATGACGCATAAAAAGTCGTATAAAAAAGGCACTATTACTCACGTAACAATGCCTTTTATCTCACCCATGAGTCATTGGGTTTATTTTGGTTCACGAGCCTGTGTTTCGTAATTAACGATACGTCTAGGAGCGACTCTACCTTGGTCATCGATACTACCAACGCCAATGAAAGTACGCTCATCACCAACCGTCATACGCACTAAGCCTGATTCAGGAGTATTAGGTACAACAACGGGTTGCCCGTGTAATACAAAATCACCTGTCTCAGTGCTCATGTTCGCTTCCGGTAAATGACTTACCGCTGAATCAAGTGGTAGCAATAATGGATCAAGCACATCTTTCGGCTCAACACCGTCTGTATTAGCTTGCTCTACCATCTCTTCCAGCTTTTCAAACGTAATCATTCGGTCTGCTGGGTAAGCGCTAACACCGATACGACGTAGCATACTCACGTGTGCTCCACAGCCCAATAGCTCACCCAAGTCATCAACGATAGTACGGATATAAGTACCCTTACTCACGTGGATTTCTAGATTAACTTCATCATTTTCATAACTTAATAATTTAAGTTCAAAAACGGTAATAGGACGTGCAGGACGATCGATAAAGATGCCTTGACGCGCATACCAGTACAAAGGTTTACCTTCGTGCTTTAATGCCGAAAACATTGACGGTACTTGCTCTGTGTCACCACGGAAAGTATCAAGTGCAATCAATAATTCAGCATCGCTTACGCTAACAGCTCGTGTTTGCACAACTTCACCATCAGAATCTGATGTATCCGTACGTTCACCCAGCTTTGCAGTTACTAAGTAACGCTTATCTGAATCAAGTAAGAATTGTGAAAACTTCGTTGCTTCACCAAAGCATAACGGTAGCATACCAGTAGCCAATGGATCTAAGGCACCAGTGTGACCCGCTTTCGCAGCAAAGAAAATTTTCTTTACACGCTGTAATGCATCGTTTGAGCTTATGCCTGTCGGTTTATCCAACAAGAATACACCGTGTACATCACGGCCGTTCCATCGACGACGACGTCCAGACATGACTAAGACTCTCCTTCAGGAGCGTCTTTTTCATCTGCCGTAGTGCCAAAATCATCTTGCAGTTTTTTATCTTTAGCACGTACTTCAGTTACGAGACTTGAAAGACGCATACCTTCAACAAGTGTATTGTCATAGATAAAACGCAGTTCAGGCACAATACGTAATTTCATTGAGCTACCAACTAACGAGCGGATATAACCACTTGCCGTTTCTAATGCTGCTACACCTTCTTTGATACGTTCTTCATCATTATCGATGTTAAAGAAAGTAACATACACTTTTGCGTAAGAAAGGTCACGTGACAGATCAATACTTGATACTGTCACCATACCAACACGTGGGTCTTTAACTTCACGTTGTAAAATACGCGCAATTTCTTGTTGTAGTTGCTGTGCAACACGACGAGAACGACTGAATTCTTTTGCCATTTTTAAATTCCTCTAAAGGAAAATGGGGACCTAAGGCCCCCATAAAGTTATTTTAATCGAACCGAGCGACTAACCGTTACAGAGTACGTTTAATTTCAACAGTTTCGAATACTTCGATTTGGTCACCAACACGTACGTCATTATAGTTCTTAACGCCGATACCACATTCAATACCCATACGAACGTCTTGTACGTCATCTTTAAAGCGACGTAACGATTCAAGTTCACCTTCGTAGATAACGATGTTTTCACGTAGTACACGGATTGGAGCGCTACGTTTGATAACACCTTCAGTAACCATACAACCAGCAATAGAGCCAATTTTAGGTGATTTGAATACATCACGAACTTCAGCAAGACCAATGATTTCTTGACGGAACTCAGGCGCAAGCAGACCGCTCATCGCTTGTTTAACTTCATCAATCAAGTCATAGATAACGCTGTAGTAACGTAAATCAACACTTTCGTTGCTTACAACTTCACGTGCTTTTGCGTCAGCACGTACGTTGAAACCAAGTACGATAGCGTTCGATGCAGCAGCAAGTGTTACGTCAGTTTCAGTAATACCACCAACGCCACGTCCGATAATTGCAACTTTAACTTCATCAGTTGAAAGTTTAACCAACGAATCACAAAGTGCTTCAAGTGAACCTTGAACATCTGCTTTAAGTACGATATTCAATTCAGAAACTTCACCTGCTTCCATGTTAGCAAACATGTTATCAAGTTTAGATTTCTGTTGACGAGCCAGCTTAACATCACGGAATTTACCTTGACGGTAAAGCGCAACTTCACGAGCTTTCTTATCATCACGTACTACAGTCGCTTCATCACCCGCTTTAGGTACACCAGAAAGACCTAAGATCTCAACTGGAATAGAAGGACCCGCACTTTCAATTGGTTGACCATTTTCATCACGCATTGCACGAACACGACCATACTCAAGACCACAAAGTACGATATCGCCACGCTTCAATTCACCTTGTTGTACAAGTACTGTAGCAACAGGACCACGACCTTTGTCAAGACGAGATTCAATTACAACACCTGCAGCAGGACCAGTAGCAACAGCTTCTAGTTCTAAGATGTCAGATTGTAATAGGATACCTTCAAGTAGCTCATCAATACCCGTACCTGCTTTAGCTGATACGTGTACAAACATGTTTTCGCCGCCCCAGTCTTCAGGAATTACGTCATGTTGTGCAAGTTCGTTTTTAACACGATCCGGATCAGCACCTTCTTTATCCATTTTGTTCACTGCAATAATCAGTGGAACACCCGCAGCTTTCGCATGGTGGATAGCTTCAACAGTCTGTGGCATAACACCATCATCAGCCGCAACAACAAGCACAACAATATCTGTCGCTTGAGCACCACGAGCACGCATAGACGTAAACGCCGCGTGTCCTGGAGTATCAAGGAAAGAAACCATGCCGTTCTCAGTTTCAACGTGGTAAGCACCAATATGCTGGGTAATACCACCGGCTTCACCGTCTGCAACTTTAGCGCGACGGATATAATCTAGAAGTGATGTTTTACCGTGATCTACGTGACCCATGATAGTAACAACTGGTGCACGAGTAACTTTAGTACCTTCACCTTGCGCTTCAGCTAATACAGCTTCTTCAAGTGCATTTTCTTTAACCAAGATAACTTTATGGCCCATTTCTTCTGCGATAAGTTGTGCAGTTTCTTGGTCAAGTACTTGGTTAATAGTAACCATAGAACCTTGCTTCATCATATACTTGATGATTTCAGTCGCTTTGATTGCCATTTTCTGTGCTAGTTCGCTAACACTGACCGTTTCACCGATGCGAACATCACGTTCAACTTTAGCAACTGGCTTATTAAAACCTTGTTGCATAGCTTCTGGTGCATTAACTGATTTACCTTGATGACGGCTATAGCGGTTATCAGGTTTACGACCTTTCGCTTTACGTGCTTTACCTTTACCTTTTGGTGCCGCTTTTGCCGGTTCAACTGGTGCAACAGGTTTTTTCTTACGAACACCTTTTTCTGAACGTGCATCAGCATCATCTTCTGCAGCTTGTGCATGAGTTGATGTTGTTACATGGTAATCAGCTGTTTTATCTTTATTGGCACGCTCAGTTTCTTCTGCAGCCCAACGTGCTGAGTTCTCTTCTGCTAATTTACGTGCTTCTTCAGTTTTCTGTTGAGCTTCCAGCTCCGCTTTACGAGTGGCTTCCTGCTCCTGCTTCTGCTTCAACGCTTCCGCTTCGCGCTTCGCCATATCATCTGCCTCTTTTGATTTAGTATTTTTCTGTTTCGTTTCACGTTTTGCTTTTTCTGCAGCATCACGTTTTACTTTTGCTTCTGCGTCCGCTTTTACTTTTGCTTCAGCATCAGCGATTGCTTTTGCCTCTGCTTGTGCTTTCGCTTCTGCCTGTGCTTTCAGTTCAGCTGCTTCTTGCGCCGCTTTTTCTTCTGCTAATGCCGCTTCATCTTCAGCTGTTGTACGTTTAACGTAAGTACGTTTTTTACGTACTTCTACTGCAACTGATTTCTGCTTACCGCCACCGCTTGCAACGCTAAGCGTGCTTTTGGTTTTACGCTGTAATGTTAAGCGACTAGGTTCAGCCGTATCACTACCATGTTGCTCACTTAAGTGCACAAGTAGTGTCTGCTTTTCACCTTCTGTTACCGTACTATCGTTCGCTTTTGCTATACCAGCATCAGAGAATTGTTGTACTAGGCGATCAACAGTAGTACCGATATCGTCGGCCAATTTTGTAATTGATACATCTGCCATGTAGTTCGATCCCTCTCTTCGCGTTATTATTCGCTATCACTGAACCAACAGATATTACGTGCAGCCATAATTAATTCACCAGCACGTTCATCCGTTAATTCTTCAATTTCACTTAAGTCATCAATGCCTTGTTCTGCTAGCTCTTCCAGAGTTGTTACTCCGATGCTTGCAAATACGTAAGCAAGGTGTTTTTCTAAACCTTCAAGTGCTAATAAGTCTGCACTTGGTTCAGCACCTTCTAGAGACTCTTCTGCAGCAAGTGCAGATGTCGTTAATGCATTTTTAGCACGTGAACGTAATTCATCAACAAGGTCTTCATCAAAACCGTCAATTTGTAAGAATTCGTTTACAGGAACGTAAGCGATTTCTTCTAATGACGAGAAGCCTTCTCCGATCAGTAATTCAGCCATATCTTCATCGATATCTAATTTATCAGTGAAGATTGTCATCAGACGATCGTTTTCTTTTTGATGTTTTTCGTTCGCTTCAGCAACTGTCATTACATTTAGTTCCCAACCTGTCAGTTGTGATGCTAAACGTACGTTTTGACCGTTACGGCCAATTGCTTGTGCAAGGTTGTCTTGCTCAACAGCAATATCCATTGAATGCTGATCTTCATCAACAATAATAGAAGCAACTTCAGCAGGAGCCATTGCGTTGATAACAAACTGAGCAGGGTTATCATCCCAAAGGATAATATCAACACGCTCACCGTTTAATTCACTTGATACCGCTTGTACACGTGCGCCACGCATACCAACACAAGCGCCAACAGGATCGATACGTTTGTCGTTAGATTTAACCGCGATTTTAGCACGAGAACCAGGATCACGAGCAGCCGCTTTAAGTTCAAGCATCTCTTCGTTGAATTCTGGCACTTCGATGCGGAATAATTCGATTAGCATTTCGTTACAAGCACGGCTAATAAATAACTGTGTGCCACGCGCTTCAGGTTTTACTTCTTTCAGTAAACCTTTAATACGGTCGCCAGTACGGAATGATTCACGTGGTAGCATCTCATCACGGAACATTACTGCTTCAGCATTGTTACCCAGATCTAATACGACTGTTTCACGGTTCGCACGTTTTACTAAACCAGTGATTAGCTCACCTTCATGTTTAGCGTATTGCTGAACGATTAAATCACGTTCTGCTTCACGTACTTTTTGAATGATCACTTGTTTAGCTGTTTGCGTTGTTACACGGTCAAATACAACTGAATCAATTGCATCTTCAATGTAACCACCAACGTCGATTGTTTCATCGTCATATTTAGCTGCATCCAGGGTAATTTCTGCGAAAGGATTCTCTAATGGTTCACCTTTGTCATCAATTACAAGCCAGCGACGAAACGTCTCGAAATTACCAGTTTTACGGTCAATTTCAACACGAACTTCGATTTCGCCTTCATATCTTTTTTTAGTTGCTGTTGCTAGTGCAATTTCCAGTGCTTCGAAAATTTTCTCACGAGGTAGTGCTTTCTCGTTAGAAACTGCATCAACAACTAACAGAATTTCTTTATTCATTCCCGGACGCCTCGTTAGTCAAATTTTGGAACAATATTTGCTTTTTGAATATTTGCGTGTGCTAAGACTTCGTCTTTGCCATCAATTGTTACGGTGATCATATCACCATCAACACTTTTGATTACGCCTTTAATTTTACGACGGCCATTCACTGCCATACGTAATAATGCTTTAATTTCAGAACCACAATACTCTTGGTAATGTGATACTTTAAATAATGGACGTTCCATACCAGGTGAAGAAACTTCTAAGAAGTATTCTGTGCTGATTGGATCTTCAACATCCATGATAGCGCTAACTTGATGACTTACTTTCGAGCAATCATCAACAAAAATACCGTTTTCATGATCGATATAAACAAGTAACGTTGAATGTTTACCAGCTCGTGTAAACTCAATACCAATAAGTTCAAAACCTAACATTTCAACTGTTGGTTCTAACAATTCAGTTAGTGTTTGTTCTAAACTCGCCAAAACAACCCCCCTAAAAACAAAAAAAGGGCATATGCCCGTAATTTAAAAAATAAAAAGCCCCGACTATAAGGCGGGGCTTCTTACTACTAGACCTTGTATGCCACTTGCGCGGCGCTTATTAAATAAATAATAAGCAAGAAGCCAATAGTATTACGTAAATTACATTTACCAGAGATAAAATTAAATTTAAGTAATGCTATTTGCACACTGTTGACTAGCCTTATCAACAGGTATAAGAAATGGTTGCGGGAGCCGGATTTGAACCAACGACCTTCGGGTTATGAGCCCGACGAGCTACCAAACTGCTCCATCCCGCGACAACAATCTTACTGCGCTGATTATAGGCTATTGCAACCATAATAAGCAAGGCCAAATTCACTTAAATAGTGAAACGACTTAACTGTAGTAATCAATAGGCCTAAATTATTTTTAAATAAAGCGTATATATGAGTAAAAATAACGATTTAACTCTATCTTTATTAAAACACAGGCAAAAAAAACCTTAGTATTAACTACTAAGGTTTTTTTATTTGGTGCCGTGGGCGGGACTTGAACCCGCACGTCCTTTCGGACACCAGCCCCTCAAGCTGGCGTGTCTACCAATTTCACCACCACGGCTTATTCTTTTATTGAGGTACGTCGCTATTGCTTACAGGCGCTACTGGAACATCACTTGTGATTGCAGGTTTCTCTGCATCTAAAATCACATCAGTTGTAGACTGTGTAGATAAATTACCTAACACTAAGCTCAGCGCAAAAAATGCAATCGCAAGTACTGCTGTAGCGCGAGTTAAAAAGTTACCTGAACCGCCAGCACCAAATACAGTATTTGAACCACCAGAACCAAAGCTAGCACCCATATCAGCGCCTTTGCCTTGCTGCATTAGAACGAATCCAATGATTGCAAGTGCAACAATTAAGTAAATAACAATAATAACTTCGTACATTTTAATACCTAAATCTCAAAAGGTTTAATATAGCTTTATCGAACATCCTTACCCGAGGTAAGGGACACTTAAATAACATTAGCCATTTTATAACTAAATAATGTTAAGTGGTAAAGCGGAGGAGATATTATCTAACCTCCACCTTAGTTGCAAGCTGATTATTAAAAAAACAATGAATAAAAGGATTTAGCACAAAACAACACCAGTTGCCGTATACTAAAACGTCTTAAATTACCGACTTACGCAGGTTTAAAACGTGGCTTTAACGGCATCTGCAATTTTATTGGCTAGCGCTAATACATGCGTTTCGTCTTCACCTTCAACCATCACACGGATAAGTGGCTCAGTACCTGATTTACGTAACAACACACGACCCCGATCAGCGAGTTCCTGTTCAACATCTGCTACAGACTGTTGCACAGATTCCGCTAATAGTGGGTCTGAATCACCGCTAAAGCGAACATTCACTAATACTTGTGGGAATTTACTCATTCCAGAGCGTAATTCTTTCAGCGTTAATCCACTATTCACCAATGCCGCTAATACTAATAGGCTTGATACAATACCGTCACCTGTTGTGGTGTGATCCAGAGAAATAATATGACCTGAATTTTCACCACCTATTCGCCAGCCTTTTTCAAGCATCATTTCGACAACATAGCGATCTCCAACCGCACTACGTGCAAATGGAATCCCCAGAGACTTAAGTGCTAGCTCTAAGCCCATATTCGCCATTAATGTACCTACGACACCACCTTTTAATACGCCGTTACGTAGAGCATCACGTGCAATAATATAAAGAACTTCATCACCATCAATTACATAACCAGTATGATCAACCATCATCAGACGATCGCCATCACCATCATAAGCAACACCAAGATCAGCTTTTTCAGCAAGTACACGTGCAGCCAATGCTTCAGGCGCCGTTGCCCCACAACCATCATTAATATTCAAACCATTAGGCTCAACACCGATAGTAATGATCTCTGCGCCTAATTCTTTAAATACGTTTGGTGCGATATGGTAAGTGGCACCATGCGCACAATCGAGCACAATTTTCAGTCCCTTCAAACTAGCGCGAGACGGGAAAGTACTTTTACAGTATTCAATATAACGACCCGCTGCATCATCAATACGTACAGCTTTACCTAATTCAGCCGACTCAACGCAGGTTAATTCTTTTTCTAATTGCGCTTCAATCGCCAGTTCAACATCATCCGGTAGCTTAGTACCGTTTGCAGAGAAGAACTTAATACCGTTATCGTGATATGGATTGTGTGATGCACTAATCACAATACCTGCTTCGGCACGGAATGTGCGTGTTAAATAGGCTACAGCTGGTGTTGGCATTGGCCCCATAAAGGCGACGTCAAGTCCCGCAGCAGACAAACCGGCTTCTAAAGCACATTCCAGCATATAACCAGAAATACGGGTATCTTTACCGATTAGGACTTTTCTTGTCCCCTGTTTTGCAAGTACCTTACCTGCAGCCCAACCCAATTTAAGTGCAAACTCAGGTGTGATAGGCGCTACACCAACAAGACCACGAATACCGTCGGTACCAAAATACTTTCTTGACATATTTAATCCCTAATATTTTTTATTTTTGGTCCAGCTATACACTTAACCATATTCTATTTTTAAAATGAAAAACTATATGCTGTATATAGCGTTCGTTATTTTATTAGCGCACACGATGTTTTTTTAGCTGAGCGACAATCGCCAAAGTATCAGTAGTCTCTAGTACATCATGCACACGAAATATATGTGCGCCATCTGTAGCGGCACTGTTTGCACATGCAAGGCTACCCGCTAATCGCTGAGACTCATCACATTGCAATAAATTACCTATCATCGACTTTCGTGAAACACCAATCAAAATAGGTAAATCAAATTGATGGAATAGCGGTGTATCAGCGAGTAATTGATAATTCTGCTCTAACGTTTTACCAAAACCAAAGCCAGGGTCGAGAATAATATTTTCACGCTTAATGCCTGCGTTACAACAGTCTTCGATTCGCAGTTGTAAAAACGCGATCACTTCTGCAGTTACATCTTGATAAGATGGTGCGTCTTGCATTGTACTAGGTTTACCTTGCATATGCATGAGGCATACAGGCACGCCTAGCTCTGCTGCTGCTTGCAACGCCCCCTCTTCCTGCAGAGCTCTCACATCGTTAATAATGTGCGCTCCCGCAGCAATGGCTTCCCGCATCACTTGCGCTTTACTGGTATCGATAGAGATAACAACATCGAGCTGTGTTGATATGCGTTTAATAATAGGAATAACACGTGCAAGTTCTTCTTCTAAACTAACAGCACTAGCACCTGGACGTGTAGATTCACCGCCAATATCAATGATCTTAGCGCCATCATCGACCATCTTTTGTGCTTGTTTAAAGGCTGCATCTAAAGCGTAATACTGACCACCATCAGAAAACGAGTCCGGCGTAACATTTAAAATGCCCATGACTACTGGTTGACTAAGATCGAGTATTTTAACACGACTGCTATTGGCCGCTAAGTTTAACTGCATTATCGTTCTATTCCCTAAAAAAAACCCCGAGTTACACTCGAGGTTTATTCTATCATGAATTAATAGCTATAAAGTAATACTGAGTAAGCGAGGCTTATTTTGTATCTTTTTTATCACTTTCTGTTTCGCTATCTTCTTCATTATCTATTTTAGTTTCTTTTTTAGCATCTTTAGTGCTGTCGCTATCAATGGTACCGTAGCTTTCGCCCCAGTCCGCTGGAGCGCGTACTTCAACACGTGCCATTAGATCATCAATTTGCTTGGCATCAATGGTTTCATACTTCATCAATGCATCTTTCATTGAATGAAGAATATCCATATTATCCGTCAACAGCTGATGCGAACGTTTATAGTTACTTTCAACCAAATAACGAATTTCATCATCAATCAGTTTAGCCGTCTCATCAGACATACTTGCAGCCTGAGTACCACCACCACCAAGGAAAACTTCACCTTGTTCGTCAGCAAATTTCATCGGACCTAATTTTTCAGATAGACCCCATTGCGTAACCATTTTACGAGAGATATCCGTTGCGCGTTCAATATCATTTGATGCGCCCGTTGATACACTGTCTTTACCAAAGATGATTTCTTCAGCAATACGACCACCGTAAAGGCTTGAGATCATGCTTTCTAAATGACGTTTTGAATGACTAACACGATCTTGTTCAGGTAAGTACATAGTTACACCCAGTGCACGACCACGTGGAATGATACTTACTTTATAAACAGGATCATGATCCGGTACTAAGCGACCAATGATTGCGTGACCAGCTTCATGGTACGCAGTCATCACTTTCTCTTCTTCGCTCATTACCATGCTCTTACGTTCAGCACCCATTAAGATTTTATCTTTGGCTTTTTCAAATTCTGCCATCGATACAGTACGTTTATTCGTACGTGCTGCAAATAGTGCAGCTTCGTTAACAAGGTTAGCAAGCTCAGCACCAGAGAAACCTGGAGTACCACGTGCAATAAGTACGATTTCAACGTCATCGTTAATTGGCACTTTACGCATATGTACTTTTAAGATTTGTTCACGACCACGGATATCAGGAAGACCAACCGTTACTTGGCGATCAAAACGGCCTGGACGTAATAGCGCAGGATCAAGTACGTCTGGACGGTTCGTCGCAGCAATAACAATGATACCTTCATTACCTTCAAAGCCATCCATTTCAACCAGCATTTGGTTAAGCGTTTGCTCACGTTCATCATGACCACCGCCCATACCAGAACCACGCTTACGGCCTACCGCATCGATTTCATCAATAAAGATGATACATGGTGATGATTTCTTCGCTTGTTCGAACATGTCACGCACTCGAGATGCACCAACACCAACAAACATTTCAACGAAGTCAGAACCTGAAATAGTGAAAAATGGTACTTTTGCTTCACCCGCAATCGCCTTAGCAAGTAATGTTTTACCTGTACCTGGTGAACCAACTAATAAGATACCGGTTGGGATTTTACCACCAAGTTTCTGGAAGCGACTTGGATCTTTTAAGTAATCAACCAATTCAGCAACTTCTTCTTTTGCTTCATCACAACCTGCAACATCAGCAAACGTCGTTTTAATTTGGTCTTCACTCATCAAGCGTGCTTTACTTTTGCCAAATGACATAGCGCCTTTACCGCCGCCACCTTGCATTTGACGCATGAAGAATACCCAAACACCGATCAGTAATAGCATTGGGAACCAAGAGATGAAGATAGAAGTCAATAAACTTGCCTCTTCTTCAGGCTCACCAAATACTTTAACGTTATTGTTTAACAGGTCATTTAATAGCTGTGGATCTTCCGCTGGTAAGAAAGTAACAAACTTTTGTCCACCTTGGCTAACACCACGGATAGTACGTCCGTTGATCTTAACTTCGTTAACCTGTTTATTTCTAACTTGTTGCACAAATGAACTGTAATCCAATTGATTACTTGAACTCTCATTTGGTCCGAAACTCTGAAATACTGACATTAATACGACTGCAATAACCAGCCATAAAATCAGATTTTTTGCCATATCACTCAAAATCTAGCCTCTCCGGGTCTTAAGTTCCCTGAAAAAAAACAGTTGATATACTCAATATATTCTAAATATAGACAGTTTAACAACAACTTACATTTTAAATTTTAATCCTGTGATCCTTACAATTAAAATGCAAGGTTGCAGAACCATTTAGATATTCTCTACTGTCTACTCAAATATATCAAGACTTGGCTATTTATTAACATAATTAAATGTTTATTGATAACAAATCTAGATTTTACTCTTCAATAGCAGCAGTGATATTACCTTTTGTTACAGGTCACAATAATTTAGCCTTTGTAACCCGTCGCAACGATGAACACTTCGCGTGAACGAGCACGTGATGAATCCGGTTTTCTGGTTTTAACTACAGTAAACAAACTACGTACATCTTTCATGAATTGCTCAAAGCCTTCACCTTGGAATACTTTGACCGCAAAACTGCCATTTGGTTTAAGCACTTCACGGCACATTTCGAGTGCAAGTTCGACCAAGTACATTGAAGCAGGTTGGTCAACACCGATATTACCACTCATATTGGGCGCCATATCAGAAATAACAACGTCAATCTGACCATCACCGACTTTAGCCAGTAATGCTGAGAGTACTTTCTCGTCTCGAAAGTCACCTTGCAAGAAATCGACCCCTGCAATTGGATCCATAGCTAAAATATCACAAGCAATAACACGACCTCTATCACCTAATTGTTTAACCGCATATTGCGACCAACCACCAGGAGCCGCACCAAGGTCAACAATATTCATACCCGGTTTTAATAATTTATCTTTTGCTTGAATCTCTTCAAGCTTAAAAGTCGCACGTGAACGCAACCCTTGTTTCTTCGCATCTTTCACGTATTTATCGTTGTGATGCTCTTGCAGCCAATTCTTTGAGCTGCCCTTTTGGGTACTTTTTTTCTTCGGTGTCGGGGTCATCTGAAAGCCTGTTAATAATATTTTTTTAAACCATTGCCATAATGGCATGGTATTAAGATGAAGATGAAGCTAAAATTACTCTTTTTCAACCCTAAGTAATAAGAAATTTAAAATATGGCATTAAGCAACAAACAAAAGCAACACCTAAAAGGTTTAGCACACTCATTGAAACCTGTCATCTTACTAGGCCAACACGGCTTAACAGAAGGTGTAATGGCTGAAATTGAAGTAGCGCTAGCACACCATGAATTAATCAAAATTAAAGTTGCGTCAGAAGACCGTGACCAAAAAGCATTAGTAATGGATACCATTGTAAAAGAAGCTAACGCAGAAAAAGTACAAAGTATTGGCCACACACTGGTCATTTATCGTACAAGTGATGAAAAGAAAATCATACTGCCAAGAAAATAATAGCTTTATGAGTATCCAGCTGGGCAAGGAATCCCAGCTCGACTATACCCAGTGTTAAAACTGGGTCACAGTACACAGTAATGCGTATCTGTATCTTCATGCAGTGTGTCGATAGTTAGATATATTCTACCGATACAATTTCAAATTCAATCGCGCCGCCCGGTGTCGTCACGACCGCAACATCATCAACACTTTTACCCACTAAACCACGCGCAATTGGTGAGTTAATTGAAATACGGTTTTGCTTAATATCCGCTTCATCATCACCCACTAGATTATAAGTAATCTCATCTTCCGTATCAGTGTTATAAATCGTCACTGTGCAACCAAAAATAACACGACCATTGTTTGCTATTTTTGTTACATCGATAATTTGACAATTTGACAATTTGCCTTCGATATCTTGAATACGGCCTTCACAAAACCCTTGCTCTTCACGTGCCGCATGGTATTCCGCATTTTCTTTTAAATCACCGTGTTCACGCGCTTCAGCAATTGAACTCACAATTTCAGGGCGGCGAACAGTTTTAAGATGCTCTAATTCTTGGCGTAAATTATCTGCACCACGTGCAGTCATTGGGATAATATTACTCATAATGCTTTTATAACCTTCTAATCAATTCATTATCATGACATTACTGAATTTTACAGCGCCGACAATGTTTACAATCATAATGCCCCCTATTGTAATACGAATATGACGACACTTCACCTAATTCAAACCATTAAACACATTAAATCTGATTATTGAGACCTTTGATTGCTCATTAACAACCAACCTTAAAATTAGGCTTAACGAGCCACTTTACGTACATTTAGTCCAACACAAGTAAAGTCATAATCGTAACGACCAAAACCAAACTTTTACATGAAAATTAATACGTTTAACAACAAAAACATCATGAGTCGCTACAGATGACACTGATAAAAACATTAACACATACACTAATCAGCACTTCGATTGTATCAAGCCCCCAAAGCACCAAAAGTTACACTTTTCTTATAAATAGCTAGCCAAATGAATAAAATGTGTGCATAATGTACTCAACCCATCAGCATCAAGGACATTATCATGAAAGAATTTATAGCCGTTTTTACTGTTTTAACTACTTTAGCTATCACAAGTGGTGTTTTACCATCAATCGCTAGCCTATAGTTTGAAATACCAAAAACAGCATGGAAAAGTTTATTGTTTTATAACACTTGATTATAAATAAACGAAAACTTCTCTATGCTGTTTTTTTATGCCCTTATATAATTCACTTTTACTCACTTCCCTCTCAATTTCATCTGAAAGATAGTATTCATAATCACATCATTAACAATTCAATTTTTATTTATATTTATATTTATATTTATATTCAGCCACTTTATTTGTTAGAACTTCGATATAGCTAAAAGAAATCATTTTTTCTATCCGTATACTCTGCTCTTCTTAATTATGGACAAATATACCCAAGCTAGCCTCTGATATAGCATCATCAAGTCGTTTGAGTATAGAAAAAGGGTTAACAAGTTTACTAATGATGAACATGGATATGATTTATTTACTCGATTTAGCGGGAACCGCCGTTTTTGCAATATCAGGCGTACAAGTCGCAGGCCAGATGCGCATGGACCCATTTGGCGCAACAGTATTAGCTGCCGTAACGGCGATTGGAGGTGGCACAATACGTGATGCTATCTTAGATGTAGGCCCTGCATTCTGGGTGCACGACCCCGTTTACCTCACCGTTATTATTCTGACATCTCTGTTAACCATTTTGTTTGCTAACCGTAATCATCGCATGCCGCCAATATTCTTACCCCTTGCCGATGCAGCAGGCTTAGCCTTATTCACCGTACTGGGTACGCAGAAAGCCTTAGCTTATGGCGCTCCAGGGATGACCGCGGTAGTGATGGGTGTTATCACAGGTGTTGCAGGAGGCATCATTCGAGATCTGTTAGCCAGTCGCGTACCTATGGTATTACAAAAAGATATCTATGCGACGGCATCGGTCTTGGGTGGCGTGGTTTATACAGGCTCATTACTCATTGGCATTACTGAAGGTTTTGCGATGTTATTAGCCATGACAGGAGTATTTACACTCCGAATGGCCGCAGTACATTGGCATTTAAGATTACCTATTTTTACTCTAAAACACCACCGCTCGTAAATTACATTAGCGAGCCTAAAAACTAAAAAGCCCGTTATGACAATCATCATAACGGGCTTAAATTATTTATAACAATGTATCAATTATTACAATACACCGATAAATAGTATCTTATCAGCAACTAGCCAAGTGTAATACGTGCAAACTTACGTTTACCAACTTGGTATACAGCTGTACCGGCTGCAGGTACAAGTCGTGTATCTTCTACTTTTTCGCCATCAATTTTAACAGCACCTTGCTTGATCATACGCATCGCTTCCGATGTCCCTGATACTAAGCCAGCTTCTTTTAATAAGTTAGCAATTGCAATTGCATCACTTACTGCAAAATCAAACTCTGGCATTTCATCTGGGATCGCATTTTTTGAAAAACGCTGAGTGAAATCATTATGCGCGCTTTCTGCTGCAACTTCATCATGAAAACGAGCAATGATTTCTTTTGCTAATGAAATTTTAACATCACGTGGATTAACGGCATCTGCCGCGATATCAGCTTTGAATTTTTCAATTTCAGCTAATGGACGGAATGATAATAATTCGAAGTAGTTCCACATCAATTCATCAGTGATTGACATAATCTTACCGAACATCTCGTTTGGAGCATCTGTTACACCAATATAGTTGTTCGCTGATTTAGACATTTTCTTCACGCCATCAAGACCAACAAGCAGTGGCATCATAATAACCGTTTGTGGTTTTTGACCTTCTGCTTTTTGTAATTCGCGACCCATTAATAAGTTAAACTTTTGATCTGTACCGCCAAGTTCAACATCCGATTGCAGTGCAACTGAATCATAACCTTGTAATAGTGGGTACATAAATTCGTGGATCGCGATACCTTGATTTGACGCATAGCGTTTTTTGAAGTCATCACGCTCTAGCATACGTGCAACTGTTTGTTGCGATGCCAAACGGATCATGCCCGCAGCACCTAATTCGTTTAACCACGTAGAGTTAAATTCAATGCGTGTTTTTGATTCATCTAAAATTTTGAATACTTGATCCGTATACGTTTTCGCATTAACAAGTACATCTTCACGCGTTAGTGGTGGACGTGTCGAGTTTTTACCTGACGGGTCACCCACTGTTGCAGTGAAGTCACCAATCAAGAAGATAACTTCATGACCAAGGTCTTGAAATTGACGTAACTTGTTTAAGATAACAGTATGGCCTAAATGTAGATCAGCACCTGTTGGATCAGCACCTAATTTAATTCTTAGCGGACGACCTTCTTTCAGCTTTGCTACTAATTCTTCTTCAACTAGGATTTCTTCTGTACCACGTTTGATTTCACGTAACGCATCATTGATTTGCGTCATAATATTAAGCTCCACACTTATTACCTAAATATAATGACTCTATACTACTGGATAGCATCACAATTGAAAACCATTGCACTGAGGCAATGCGATTAATTTGGTGATAATTTTTTTTGCACAGACCTTAGTATTTGCTAGAATACGTAACTTATTTTTTAATTGCCACAAGGTAGTGCTTTCTTATGTCATTCGGTAACCGTTTTAAGCAATTACCAAAACAGCACCGAACCTCCATTCTAATTATCTTTGGTTTGATCATTACACTGCTGTTACTCCCAGTCTCCACCAGCGCACCACAATCATCAGATGCAGACTCTTTTTATATCTACCAAGTGGGTGATCGTTACAGTTTAAAATTACCTCGCATTACCTCGGCAGAAAATAAGCCGGTTAAATCACGATTAACCAGTGAGGAAATTATCGTTCGCGCGGGTGATAATCTATCGTTAATTGGTCAACGTAGCCATTTATCGACAAAAACCATCTATGAAATAGATAAGTTGTCATCGGCAAAACGCTTACGCAGTATCTACCCTGGACAAAAACTAACCATCACAACGAATAATGATGGCCAATTTGTTGAGCTTATTTATCCTTACAGCGCAACTGAATCATTACACATTAATAAAACAGCTGATGGTTACACAACTAATACAGTTAAAAATAAAATAGAAGTCAGAGAAATATTCACGCGCGCAGAGATCACCAGTAACTTCTGGAATGCAGGTGTTAAAGGTAAGATGCCTGCGAAACAAATCATGAACTTAGCCACAATATTTGGTTGGGATATCGATTTCGCTCTCGATATTCGAGCGGGTGACAGTTTTGCAGTGATTTATGAAGAACAATATATTGATGGATACTTTGTTTCGACAGGTAATATCCTTGCCGCAGAGTTCATCAACCAAGGTGATAAATTTCAAGCAGTACGCCACAAAGACGGCAGCTATTATACCCCGTCTGGACGCTCTATGCGTAAAGCCTTCTTACGCGCACCAGTAAACTTTAAATATATCAGTTCTAGTTTTAACCGTAATCGTCGTCATCCCGTAACAGGCCGAGTACGTGCACATAATGGTATTGATTACGCAGCAAGAACAGGTACTCCGATTGTATCTGCGGGTGACGGTAAAGTTATCGCATCTGCTTATAATCGCTTTAATGGTAACTATGTATTTATTAAACATAACGCTAATATTGTCACTAAATACCTGCACATGAATAAGCGCAGTGTCAGACAAGGACAGCGGGTTAAACAGAATCAAAAAATTGGTACAGTTGGTGCGACAGGTCGTGTAACGGGCCCACATTTACATTATGAATTCTTAGTGAATGGTAAGCACAAAAATCCAAAAACAGTGTCGCTACCAAAAGCAGAATCATTACGCGGTAGTGAAAAGACCAAATTCGTCTCCGAAGCGAAAGGCATCATAGAGCAATTGGAAAATAATGCGAAGTTATACAGTTTAATCGCAGAATAAAAATGAACAGCTAGTTTTAAGGAGCGGCAATGCCGAACAAGCGTGAGTTATATATCGGACTGATGTCTGGAACCAGTATTGATGGTATTGACGCTGCCTTAGTCGCATTTGAACATGGCAAGTGCGAACTTATTGCCCAGCACTTACAAGTTATGCCAGCGAAGCTAACCGCTCAGCTACATCAATTGTGTCGTCCTAACGACAATGAAATAAGCACACTTGCTATAATCGATCAACCGCTTGCTCAGGCTTTTGCGCTAGCTTGTCAGCAGTTACTCGCTAAAACACCTTATACTGCCAGTGATATTACTGCTATTGGTTCTCACGGACAAACAATACGTCACCACCCCGAACATAGCTTCACCTTGCAGATAGGTGATGCGAATGTTCTTGCTGCCTTGACTAATATTGATACCGTTGCAGACTTTAGACGTAAGGATATGGCCCTTGGTGGTCAAGGTGCGCCCTTAGTCCCTGCTTTCCATCAGGCTGTGTTTCAACACCAGAGTATCAATCGTGCTATTGTTAACATCGGTGGTTTAGCCAATATTACCTATTTGCCAAGCTTGCAACAAAATAAGTCCATTATTGGTTATGATACCGGGCCGGGAAATACCCTGCTCGACGCCTGGTTTACTGCTAAAAATAACAGCCTAAAAAGCTACGATGAAGATGGCCAATGGGCAAAATCAGGGCTTGTTATTGAGTCTTTACTAACTTCATTACTAAAGCATGAATTTTTTGCGCTAGTCCCCCCCAAAAGTACGGGTCGAGAATTATTTAATTTAGCTTGGCTACAAGGCTATTTAGACATTTTAGCGGTCCCTTATTCAAATGCTGATGTCCAACGAACATTAACTCGCTTTACTGCAGTCTCGGTTGCGAATGAAGTCAATAAATTAATGCTTAGCAATAATGATGGGGATATAAATGGTGAGGTGTATATTTGTGGTGGTGGTGCAGCCAACCCATTATTAATGGCCGACTTGGCACTATTACTGCCAGTAACACCAGTAATGACGACCACAGAGATAGGTATTGATCCTAATTGGGTTGAAGCAATTGCGTTTGCTTGGTTAGCGAAACAGCATATCCATAAACTGCCCGGTAATTTACCAGCGGTCACAGGCGCAAGTCGCTTAGCCGTTCTAGGTGCATTCTATCCGGCAGGTTAGTATTACTTAAAATAGCCTTACGACTATTGAATACAAAAAACAGATAAAAAAATAGAGCCAGATGGCTCTATTTTCATATGCAGATGTTGCTTATACCAATTGCATTAAATAATTATTCATCTATTTATTGTGATTGGTACTACATCGGCAATTAAGCTTGCGTATCAATTGTTGGTGTTGGTGTTGCTGCAGCTTTTGAAATCATCACCATCGCAGGTCGGATTAGACGACCATTTAGCTCATAACCTTTTTGCATCACAGTAATCACTGTATTTGGTTCAACGTCAGCACTTTCGATCATACTCATTGCCTGATGTAACTCAGGGTTGAATTTTTCACCTTCAGGATTAACAGATTTAACACCAAATTTTTCTAATGCAGATTCCAGTGATTTAGCTGTAAGCTCAATACCTTCAATCAATGGTAGCAATGCTTCATTTGTTTTATCAACATGTAACAGACCACGTTCCATGTTATCAATAACAGGCAGTAATTCATTAGCAAACTTTTCTAGCGCGAATTTCTTTGCTTTATCAACATCAATCGCAGCACGGCGACGAATGTTATCAGCATCGGCTTTCGCACGTAATGCAGTATCTTTAAATTCAGCTGCTGATGCAGTTGCTTTCGCTAGTTCAGCTTCTAATGCAGCGATGCGTGCTACAGACTCATCAACTTCCACAGTCGCTTCTTCAACAGCAACCTCTTCAACTGTAACATCTTCAACTACAGGCTGTGCTTCAGTTTCTGTTACTAATTGCTCTTCAACTTTCTTTTCAGCCTGTACTTTTTGCTTTTCGCTGCTCATTACTTTCTCCGACATTCGATTCAGCATACTCTATAATTAGTACGCTATATTACAATTAATGGTTTATACCGAAATATAATGGGGATCCTAACACGAGATTCAAGTCAAATTCATCCCTAGTTACATCCTACGGTAAAAATAGTTCTAAATCGCACACTATAAATGATTAATTAAGCGGTATTAATATCGCGTTTATACTTTGAATCTTGAAGTGGCTTGAGTATATACTGAGCCTATACTTACTTAGTGGAATCAAGGCAATGAAGAGAGAATTCAAGACCATCGGGTTAATCGGAAAACCCAAACACCCAGAAACAACCAAAACCCTTATTGCCCTGCACAACTTTTTAACCGAACACAAATACAAGGTTATTGTTGATAGCCGTGTATCACAAGACCTCAACATGGATAAGATCGAATCACGACCACTGATGGACCTAGGTGAAGAAGCGGATCTTGCCATTGTGGTAGGTGGTGACGGTAACATGCTTGGTGCTGGTCGTGTATTATCTCGTTTTGATATTGCCGTTATCGGGGTTAACCGAGGTAATTTAGGTTTCCTGACCGATCTTGATCCTGAAGCCTTTGATGACCATTTATTGGGCGTACTTAAAGGCCAATACATCTCGGAAAAGCGAATTTTATTAAACACGTCAATCTATCGCTACGGGATGTTAAAGGCCACCAATTTAGCCTTTAATGAAACGATCTTACACCCGGGTAAGATCCCCGCGATGATTGAGTTTGAAGTTTACATTGATGATAGCTTTATGTTGAGCCAACGTGCCGATGGTTTATTAGTCTCTACACCAACAGGCTCAACAGCTTATTCATTATCTGCCGGTGGTCCAATCCTATCACCAAGTCTAGAAGCAATCTCATTAATGGCTATGTTCCCTCATACACTGTCAAGCCGCCCCATTGTCATCAACGCCAATAGCACGATTAGATTAGTCGTTTCACCAAATAATGAAGAAAATATGATGGTCAGTTGTGATGGTCACGTCCACATTGGTGTGCTTCCTGGTGATGAAATTATCATCAAACGAGATAAAAACCATCTTAATTTGATCCATCCGAAAAGCTACGATTACTTTAATGTTTTACGTGAAAAATTAGGCTGGGGAAGCAAATTATTTTAGTCTGAACACAGCGCTATAAAGGCTTAGCCCATGTTAAGCCTTATCCTTTCACTTCCCTGTATCTTGATCACAAATTGAAAATAAACCCCTCAACTAAAAGCAAAGTATTTACACTTATGGGTCAGTGTATATATACTGTATATAAAACCAGCCTGATAAAATAAACAGGGTACAGTATGCTAACGCAACTCACTATTCATAATTTTGCTATCGTTAAATTTTTAGAACTTGAACTAAAGTCAGGCATGACAACCGTAACAGGTGAAACTGGTGCCGGTAAATCAATTGCCATTGATGCGCTTGGTCTTGCTTTAGGTTCTCGTGCTGATGCCAGTACAGTTAGGCCCGGCGAGAAAAAAGCTGAAATAAGCGCCATTTTTACCGTAGAATCAAGTTCCCTCGCCTACAAATGGCTAACCGAGCACGAATTAAATAATGAAGATGAATGTATCCTGCGCCGCATTATTACTGCAGAAGGTCGATCTAAGGGCTATATCAACGGTGTGCCAGTACCATTGCAGCAACTCAAAGCACTGTCTCAATTTTTGGTTCAAGTACATGGACAACATGCACATCAAACTTTATTAAAACCAGAAATCCAATTCGCGATCCTCGATGGTTATGCCAGCCATACAAAATTACAGACGAGCGTCCGTGATAGTTACCGCAATTGGCATAATTTAGCGGATGAAGAAAAGAAACTAATACAAAACCAGCAGCAACGGGCAGCCAGACAACAGCTATTACAATATCAAGTATCAGAACTTAACGAGTTTGCCTTAGCCGATGGTGAATACAGCCAAATTGAAGCTGAGCATAAGCTATTAGCCAACAGCACTGAATTAGTTCAAGAGTGCATGACGAGTTTAGATACTCTGTATGAAAATGAAGACAATACCATCTGTAGCATGCTACAAATAGTAACTCAGCGTCTAGAAAATTTGTTAGACATGGATCCAAAACTAAAGTCAATCACAGATACCTTGCAAGAGGCGGTAGTGCTGGCCGAAGAAGCTGGTAATGAACTTCGCAGTTACACAGATAATCTTGACCGCGACCCAGAAAAATTTGAATACCTTGATGAACGTTTAGGTAAGGCCTTAGAACTCGCACGTAAACACCAAGTACCCGCAGATCAGCTCGCGACACATCACCAAATGCTAAAAGCCGAATTAGACAATATTGCCGGTGACGATGAACGAATTGAGAGTATCAAGCTAGAACTACAAGAATCTGAAGCTAAGTATCATCAACAAGCAACAAAACTATCATCAAGTCGTCAAAAATACGCGAAACAGTTAAACAAGTTAATCACGGCAAGCATGCATGAACTGAGTATGGAAAATGGTTGTTTTGAAATAACCCTTGAAAGCAGTGAACATAAAACACCAAATCCACAAGGTTTGGATAATATTAACTTTTTAGTTTCAACGAATCCAGGGCAACCATTACAAGCACTGGGTAAAGTCGCATCTGGTGGTGAGCTATCACGTATAAGCCTAGCAATCCAAGTGATCACAGCGCAAAAAATATCAACACCAACATTAATCTTTGATGAAGTAGATGTGGGCATTTCAGGGCAAACAGCCTCCATTGTTGGCAAACTATTACGCCAATTAGGTAATAAAACCCAAGTTATGTGCGTGACTCATTTACCGCAAGTAGCATCCAAAGGTCATCAGCAAATGTTTGTGAGTAAAACCACCGATGGGAAAACGACCGAAACCTGCATGAAACCCTTAAGCCAAGAAAAACGTATTGAAGAATTAGCGCGGTTACTTGGGGGAGACAAGATCACCGCGTCAACATTAAGTAATGCCGCAGAAATGTTAGTTTAACCTCTCACAGTAGAGACAAGGCGGGAACTAATTCCTGCTTTTGTCTTCTAATTGGCTTAACCCTAAGTAAGTCGACTAAATACATCGATTTACTTCACTCGCCAGCCGAGTTACTATTTACCTATCTATATGGACTTAATTAGCAAAATACTTATGCGCTTAAAATACTTACTTATTGCAGGCTTGGCCATCTTCAGTTTATCGGGCTGCTCAATTCTTGAAAAACTAGTTTATAAAATTGATATTCCACAAGGTAATTATGTCGAAGATGATCAAGTAGACAAATTACGTGTTGATATGACGAAAGAACAAGTTACTTTTGTACTTGGCAGCCCAATGCTCGTTGATTCGTTTGACCATGATGTTTGGAATTACTTATATCGCTTCAAAACAGGTCGTGGCGAAGTAACAAGTAAGCAGCTGGTATTAACCTTTGAAAGTGAGAAGCTGAAAACAGTGGTTGGTGATTATCCGCTAAACCCTAATTTTTCAACGCCACTTGATCAATAGATTAAGAACAAACAATTATTGATAATAAAAATCACAACCTAAACCTTAAATTGAGTTGTGATTTTTATTATTCTCTATCTTATTTTTTGGCCTGTCTTTTCGTGAATTCGCCCATCTTCTTTGGCTTTTTCAGCACGGCGTTTACGCATTTCTTTAGGATCGGCAGTTAACGGCCTATATATCTCAACACGTTCACCATCTTCAACCACAGTATCCAGTTTGATTAAGCGACTAAAGATACCTAATTTATTTTTATTTAGCTCAATCTCAGGATATTTGACTAATATACCTGACGCTTCAATCGCTTGCTGAGCTGTCGCACCTTGCTCTAAACTTACCGTAAAGGTAATTTGTTCTTTCGGTAATGCATAAATAACGTCTACATTAATTTTGGTCGACACCATAAACCTCTTTTGCACGCTCTGTAAAAGATTGCACCATATTATTCACTAAGTCAGAAAAAATACGCCCAAACGCCACTTCCACTAATTTACTGCTAAATACAAAATCTAAATCCAGAGTTACTTTACATGCAGTTTCATCTAACGCTTTAAACGTCCAACCACCTGTAAGTTTTTTAAACGGCCCATCAACGAGATCCATTTTTACTTCTTGCCCAGGTATTAGCGTATTCTTAGTGGTAAATGTTTTGCTAATACCGGCTCTGGCAACATCAACTGCTGCTGTCATTTGATTATCATGTTCATCTAAAATGCGTGTACCAGTACAACCTGGTAAAAAATCTGGGTATGCATCAACATCGTTTACTAATTTAAACATTTGGTCAGCGCTATACATTAACAGTGCGCTGCGCGTTATCCGTGGCATACTAGTCCCTATATTGAAAACAACAATCGAAAAATTAAATCGCATACTAATGGCCCAATATCTCTTCGCCAGTAGTAATAAGCAGGCAACTTTAGCATTTATCTATATAAAATTCATTTGTTATTCCCAGCAAAGTAAGACTAGTACTAGGATAAAATTCGATTTTGTTATAAGATTTATAACATTAAATTCCGTCAATGATGGGTGCATAAAAATAAATTATGGCTAAGAAAAAACCAAAAAACAGCGAAAATACCATCGCGAGAAATAAAACGGCTAGTTTCGAATATAAAATCGAAGATCGCTTGGAAGCGGGATTAGAACTACAAGGCTGGGAAGTTAAATCATTGCGTGCCGGTAAAGTAAACATTACCGAAAGTTATGTGTTTATTAAAAATGGTGAAGCATTTATATCAGGTGCGCAGATCATGCCACTCGACGCTGCGTCTACACACGTAGTTTGCAACCCGACCCGTATTCGTAAGTTATTATTAAACAAGCGTGAATTAGAAGTACTAGCAAGTAAAGTAGAACGTCAGGGTTATACTATTGTTGCAACATCAATGTACTGGAAGCAAGCTTGGGTAAAAATCAACATTGGTCTTGCTAAAGGTAAGAAAGAGCACGATAAACGTTCAGATGTAAAAGATCGTGAATGGAAAATAGACAAAGAACGAATGATGAAGCACAAAGTTCGTTAATTTGTTGCAATTCTACACTATTGGCGTAGAATTTTAGTTCTGGGGTCGATTTAGGATTCGACGAGATTCACGAAACCCTAGGTGCATGTCGAGGGGCGGTTGGCCTCGTAAAAAGCCGCACTGTTATAGTTGCAAACGACTCTAACTACTCTCTAGCAGCTTAGGCTAGCTAGCCATCATTTAGAACCCTGCCCGAGGGTCTCTAATATTGTATGGTCATTTAATATCGGGATCGCGTGGACTCTTCGCTCGTAGAGAAAGCGCTAAACTCAATCGAGCACGCTTTTGTTCGGCCTGTCACTCGGCTTAATAAAAAGTTAAATTAATAGAGATGACTAAACATGTAGTACCGCGGATGTAGGTTTTTCGGACGGGGGTTCAACTCCCCCCGACTCCACCAAACGCAACTTAGAACGGCACCCTCCTAAGTGTCGCAGCCCATTGAATGGTTTGATTCAATGGGCTTTTCTTTATCCAAAATTTATAAAACACTGTTTTTTTTAGTAAGAAAATCAATGGAGTGGTTATGAATAAGATAGTTTTAATAATTTTTCTTTGTGTATCTCTTCAAGGCTGTAGCGTTTTCGGCAACGATTCAAAACCTGAAGTGCCATCAATACTAGGTGGAAAACCTAAAGAAGAAAAAAAAGAAAAGAATGGTCTCCTTGCCATTACAGAGTTCATGGCAGTCATGACTCTACTAAAAACCCAAGTAGATTGAATTAATAACACCTTGTTATGTAGCAACGGTGGTACGAGGCGATAATGAAACATTTAAAATTAATCCTCTTTCTTTGTCTGTTAAACCAAGGTTGTAGCACTAATTCCAACCTGCCAATGAACCAGCCAAGAAGTCATATTCAAACGTCAATGCCCACAACGATTGAAGAGCCTATAGAAGATCAGCAAATTAATGTTGGTGCTTTAGGCTCACAGCAAGTTGATCCCAGTGATATAATCTATGATGACGGTAAGAAACTAGAAGAACCTAAAGAACAATCCAAAAAAGAACTTACGAAAAAACAAAAACAAGAAAATGCTGAAGGTGTAATTAGAAATATGTCTGATACCAGCGACTTTATGCCTGAACAAAAGTCTTATTGGATGTAGGTTAGCGCGTAAAATGAGTCCATGCCCCACAAAGCATGGACGCATATCACAACAACAAATAGGTTTAACACCAAGGCTTCACGCTTTGAGGAATATATTGGCATTATCTAAGATAATGGATAATCCAATAGCAAAGGTAATAAACCACGCACGAACCCAATATCGACAGAACTTGTCGACCAACTTCCTAAAAAGCAGGGGCATTGTTTAATAGCAGTCTTAAAGCATTTCGTACCGCAGTAGAACGCGCAGGATTTGAATTACCCAAAGGCCAAATGAGTCATGTGTTACAGCATACTTTTGCGAGTTATTTTATGATGAATGACGGGAATATCCTGGTGCTACAGCGAATACTTCGACACGCATAAATTGTTGATACGATGAAACATTCACACTTTTAACCAGAGTATTTAGAGGATGCGGTTAGGTTGACTCCTTAGCAAAATAAGTCAATAAAGATAAAACCAACTATGACTCCTTCGTTAGTTAGTTTTATCTTAATTATGCTCTAATACTATTGTCGATAATTACACATACTGCCAGAAACACTCGTAACGATATTAGTTTGTTTACCGTTCACTGTATCTTTGGTTTCTGTATAGATAGCAGGTTTAGTTCTTAGATGCGCCCCCTTAACATTATCGGCAGCCATTTCAAAACCACCATTTTCGCCTGTTAGGTAAGTTGATTCTCTTGTCGAAGGCGTAACTGTAAATTTAATTGGGTAAGAATAAAGCTGTACAGAACGAAGCGCACTCTTACGTTTTAAGTTATGAATATCACCGGTAAAATCATCCATTAAATAAGCAGGTACAACCCATACTTTTAGTGCCAACTTAATATTTTTATAACGCGTACGATATATGCCTTGCTTATAGTCAGGAAGTGAAAAGTTAATTGTATTTTTACCATAGGTATCTCGCCATTGATCAAAATCGATAGGAGTAGTTGTAATAACCTGCCTTTCTAAACCGAAATTTTCGGCACACTGATAAAAACCACAAATGGCTTGAGGTTTACTTGGATAAAACTGTTGTCCATCATTTTTAGATGTATTTTCTAATACAGCTTCAAGAGCAATCAATACTTTCGTTCCAGCATCACGCGCATCTTGCGATAATGCAGCTGCTAACTCAACCGTATTAAACGTAATACGAGGTCCTTCTTTTCGAACAAATACTGCACCTTTTAAAGTATATCCATTATCTTCAGTCCAGATCTTCGCATAACGGGTATTCCCTGGAGCAGGATAAGCCATAACCTCAGCTTGAGGAATATCCATTAAATTAAATGTACCTAACGGAGATTTAGTTGAATTGATACTACCTGGAAGTGGAAATGTCATCATTCTTACCGCAGAGCTTACCTTCGAACTGCCTCTCAGCGCCATTTCGCCAACACTCATAAAACTAGTAGGCTCAGGCATTTTAAACCCATCTAACTCCTGAGTGGGAGCAAAATCAAAATAATTTAATCCTTCCGAAGCTTTTGACAATATCTCAGGTGCAATGGGAACACCAACAAATGAAGCTGCACTCGAAACAATGCTAATACCGCTTTGTAAGCCTTTGATAAGCATATCGAGATTAGCATCACCTTTCTCTTTGTATACTGCTTTAGCAAAACGTTCATGATCTGTTTCATTAAATAAACGTTGATAGTTTTGGTAGCTCAATATACCAAGAGAATCTGGATCAAGCTTTCTACCACTCTTAATATAAGATGATAAGAAGTTTCGTTGCATGTATCCACCCTCTTTCACAACATCAGATTCGGTACCTAAGTAACGACCACTGAGCTTAATAGTCGCTTGTTGGATTGGAGAAATACGAACAGCCATTTTTAGATTAGTAGTACTTACACAAGGATCATATGAAATAGGAAAATCACCAAAGACAAACTGTCCCGAATCATGTACATAATAACGAGCCAGGCTTGTGGCTTCACGTGGGTAGTTTTCAATATCATGGCTACCAGTTGGCTTATAAGTAGAAAACAGATTTAATGGCTTATCATTAGGGTTATCTCCCTGCACTGAAAGTGAGAGTTCAACACTATTATATGTATAAGGAGCATGATTAATATAACTAACAACACGCACTATGCCACGAGAACGATTATAAAGTGCAATGTAGGGATAGCTGTATTCTTTATTTTCTTGTTCAGCACCATTTGAGTCAAAACCAAGCTCTTGATGAATAAGCTCCCAACCATCTTCAGCAGCAAAATCAGGTTTACCACTCGATCCCGCCTTCGCTGAGAAAGGGAATTTTTCTATATCATTAGAATAAAAAGGGCTCGTCACACGAATAACGGAATGATTGGAATAATTAGTAAAATTATTAATTAACCAATGTTTTTGACGCCAATCAAATGATGTATTTTGATAATCCTTCGTATTAACTGGTATATCAGAAATTTCGGCTACTGAATAGAATGGAAAACAGAACGCGATACAACAAAATGGCTTGATTAAGTTAAAATTAATGTTTTTAAATTTAAACTTCATTATTATTTGACCTCTTATTTTATAATTTATTAAATTTTCATATATTAATATTAATTATTTAAACATTCATAAGACATCACTTCCGATATACAACCCAAAAGGCACCCTGTAGTAGGAATGATACTTTTGTGTAGTTAATAACGTTTATTATATAGAACAACGTTTTATTAAAAAATACGTTAACACGCCACAGTGTTAAGTATCAACAAATTGGTACAAGGTAGAACCAAAAACTGACGTGTTAACCCAATGCAGCTTTAAACACTAATACAATGATAAAAATCAATTTCAAACCCCGCTCAGTTAGTTGGGTCGTTAAGGTGAATAGAAAAGTGTGAATCCGATAGCCGGTATGCAGGCAGGGTTTGAATTACGAAAAGGGAAAATGAACCATGTATTACAGCACACATTTACGAGTTATTTTATGGAGGTTTTGCCTAAAGAATTTAGCCGCAGGGGCTAATCGATAGTGAGGGATATTAAGATAGAAGCGATGAACTTGATCTAAGTTGATGTTGTGGCAGAAAATGTTCCACCATGAGATGTTACGGTCAATAGTTGTTAAGCTACCTTTCAACAGTGTCCACTCTTTATCAGAATACCAAACCAATTTCTCATCATTATGCTGTAAGAAAGGGATTCAAAATACTTCTTTGGCATTGCGCGCCGAATATCTTATAGAGTTACTTGTTCTTGCTTGCTATCCATAAAATTAAATCCCGATGTACTTAACTTAGTATCAAACAAGTTACTGATGCTGTCGCTAATAACTTCCCTGAAGCGTCTAGCAAGCGTCCTTCACCCACTGCTGTTTTTCTACCTGTGTGAATTGCATTACCTTCACAAATGACTAAGCCTGTTTCGATCGTAATTGGTCGAATAAAGTTTACTTTTAGATCGATAGTGCTAAACCCTACTCCCTGCGGCAAAGTGGTGTGAACTGCGCAGCTTATACAAGAATCTAATAGTGTAGAAAATACACCGCCATGTACTCCACCAATAGTGTTGTAGTGATATTCTTCTGCGTTAAATTCAAAGCGCATATAACCCTCATCTACGTCACAATTATCGACCCCCATCAAGCTCATAATTGGTGGCATAGGAAGATCACCATCAGCGATGCTTTTTAAATAGTCGTAACCACTCATTTTCATTGCGCTTTTAGCGCCAATCATAGGATCTGCCCAATCAAATGTTCTTGTTCTATTTTCAATGATGTTTTTCATATTCACATTCCTTTGTTGTTTAAATATTTAATCGTGGTTTCTTCAGACCAATATCTTCCCTTGGATTTAGGAAGCCCACATATCCGCCATATCGAGGCATTTAAAGCGATAAGTTCGGATTATTGTTAACTTCATTGGTTTGGGGCCATGAATTTTTGGAAGAAGCCTTTCTATCCTTTTTGCTATATCTTGTTTTTTACAAATAGATGACATGAGAAAGGAAAGTTGGCTGTTTAACACCCTGTTTTGATCATTTAGAATTCGACGCATACTACTAAATCCGTCCTTGGAATATTGTTATTTAATTTAAGCTATTAGTATTCTTTCTGTGCTTACCAATTAAACTCTAATTTTACTGTGAGCTTTTATGGTATTAGTTTATCCAATCATGTGAACGACCCACTCGCAGCGGCTCCATTGAGATGTTTTAGTTTTTAAGATTTTGAAATGATGATAGTTTTAATTTTTAGTTCATCATAACGTCCTTATAAATATTAAATTTTAGCTGCTTGAGTCGCTATCAACCCGACCGCAAAAATGTAACAAGATGATTACAACTACGCTACACAAATCAACAATAAAGAGGTATAAACGTGATCCGCGTAGCTATTTTTGGGGGGTATGTGATTTATTAGGTTAATATACAGCCTTACGTACTGCATATAACCAGAAGCATGCACACACAAGAACGTCACTAAAGCGCTTATTTATATATATTAACTTAGCTAGAACAGGCTAAAATGAAGGGTTATTTTTCACTAAATTGGGGGGAATCAAGTGGCGCTTTTTCCGTCGACTTGAATATGGCAACAACCAACAGAACCTATACCAATGAAGACAAGAACTTTACCATTTTCACAACTCACATACGTTCGGCCAAATACACTCATTAGTGTAAAACTTATCAGAACAATAAGCAGTATCTTTAGATACAAGAGTTGCTAATGGTAGTCCACTCGTCCCATCTGCTTAGACTTAATTCCAGTTAACTTTCCGCCCTTAAATGTTAACTTCACTTCAAATTCACCACCCACAGACGCATTCAAAATATAACGATTATATGAAATTCGTTTGAATGACTTTTCGTTATTAATTATTTCCACTACTTCTGAATGTGTCATGCCATTGTTACTAATCAACAGATCACCACCACTAACACGAAAAAAATCTTTTGCATAAGAGAGTGATGAAAATGAAATTGATATGATAAAAAATATCCATAGAAATTTTGACTGCACAAACTCGTCCTTAAATTAGCTAAATTGAGTTGGTACATTAACAGGAAAAACAGAGCGGATAAATTAGCATTTCATATAGTAAATATATGTTCGTATTACATTTACTCGAGAGGTTTAAGAAACTAAAAAGCGCCCCAAGAGGGCGCTTTGATTCATTTTTATGACATTTATATTTTAACGTTAATAACCTTGCTGATAACAGCACCATCATCATCGATTACCTTCAATGTCACAACATGGTGACCGTATGAAGGAAACATTGTCGTAATAAGACGACCACGCTTAGTCTTACCATTCGGTAATTGCCATTCGGTATCAACAATACGACCATCACTGTCAGTACTGGTTGACCATAATGTCACCAGACGACCTAAGTGAATGTATTTCGCATCGACTTTAGGTTCAACATTTGGAGCAACAACGTCAATTGTCTCTGATACTGTGGCTGTTACACCATCGTTATCTGTTACCGTCAAGGTTACCGTGTAACTGCCGCTTTCAGTGTACTTCCATACTGGAGAGCTTTCATCACTGATCTGTCCATTGCCAAAATCCCATAGATATTTAGCAATCTGACCATCACTATCAGAACTTCTGTTTGTGGCTGTAACCTCAAGTCCGTCAACAACAAAGTCAAATACAGCTTGAGGTGCAACATTTGGCGCCTCCGAATAAGAAACTTTTAGAACACCATATTCGTTGTTTTCAGCCTGCTTCAGTACATCGATAACGAGACCATATTCTGTCACAATACGCCCTGAATCTGGCGCTTCTGGTAAGCTATAGTCTTGACTATCATCAAAATGACCATTGGCAGTAAGATTACTGTCTTCCAGTACATTGCCATCACGAGCAGTCAAACTAAATTCAGTTTGATCATGTAACGAGAAAGCGGCATCACGAACTTGAAAACGAGTTTGTGCAGGGAGGCCAGTATCCGCCCATAATAGCGCGTTCTGATCAGCATCTAAAATACCAAGCCAACCTTGACCAGGATGTTTACCTACCGCGTTATCCTTAAATGAATCATCAACGTACCAAATAATCAGTCCAGGTTCGAAAGTCACTAGCTGACCCATACGTTTAATATTGTTTAAGCCTTCATCAACGTCGTTATGACTACGCCATTGCAGTAAGTAATAGTGGTTAGACTCGTAGAAACCAGTGTTGCTCTTAAAGCCATCAAGAGCAAATGTCGATGTTGATTCAGCATCATCAACCAGCGTACGTTCACCATCACTAATCAGAGCAATATTATCAAGGAACAGTCCTTTCATTGCCAGACCACCATCCGTGATGTAATCAAAACCAAGCGTGACAGTTTGTCCAGCGTAAGCCGACAGATCAAATTCAGCATCGATCCAACCATCAGATTCACCACCAATCGCCGGTGCTAAACCAGTATTAAGCGGATCGTCCAGCGTCGTAATATTACCTGAGATTGGTTTACCGTTAATTAGCACACGGGCAAAGTCATAATCCTTTTCTATTTGATACCAAGCTTTAAATACCAGTTTAACGTCATTTCCAGCTGGAATATCTAAGCTTCTGCTCATCGAATTGTTCAGACCATCACCCTGTTCGGAATGGAACTGAGCAGTCCCTTCGAACGGTTTTAATCCTTCGCTTTTCTTCATCGGTAAGTCAATACGAACCATGTTAGGGCGATCGTTATCTGTAGTTTGGAACAAGGTAAAGAATAAATCTTTCTCTTTTAGCTCTTCAATAGATAACCGTTCGTCATTGATCCAGCGGCCACCAATTGCGTTTTGCAAGAAGGTTTTAGCCCATGAACTGAATGCTGTTGGTTGAGTTCCACCAATTTTACCAGCCCAACTACCTGAAGACATGATTGACCAGTAAGAAACAGGTTCGCCAGCGCCAGTATACTGAGTATCATACTCATCAGGCAAGCCTAAATCGTGACCGTATTCGTGCGCACAAACCCCTGCCGCAGCGTCAATTGGTTGGATCGTATAATCAAACGCTGCATAGTTACCATTGAATTGTTCCGGTACAGAGCTAGTCGTACCTTCAAGCACATATGGCTGACCCAAATTAAAGCGGTGTGACCAAATCGCATCGGGACCGAGTACACCACCACCAGCTTCTTCACCAACAGAGGCATGGAATATCATGAGATGATCGATAACACCATCGGGTTCACGGAAGTTACCGTCACCGTCAAAGTCATAACGATCTTCGATATCATAGTCAGCTAAGTTCACACTCGGATCTTTAGCAAGCTGTGCTAGTGCCTCACGTACTAACGCTTGGGCATTTTTATCATTGTCGGTAGTGGCTGTGTTACCACCGTAATAAGCAGCATTGTTTTCCGCTCGATACCAACCTTTAGCTTGGCCAGAAACACTGTAACTATCTCCTGATTCTTGCTCGTAATATTGACGCATGGAGATTAAATTGTTGCCTTTCGGACCGGTATAACCAGTATCTGAAAATAGCAGGCTCTGATAATGCGAAGGTGAGTAGCTAGGGTAAAGCATCGAAGTATGCTCTTCAGTCAGCTTGTTATCATCCCATGGAAGATCGGGGAAATCGACTAAAAGAGCCAACACTTTATCGGTACGTTTATTCGTAACTTCCAGCGCAAAGACACTCGATTTTTTGAATCCCTGTTGTTTCTCGATAACATTAATAATGCGACTTTGGTGAAGTTTGGCTTGCTTACCAAATTGAGCATCACCACTAAACCCATGTTTTATCTTATTATCTAGATAGTTTTTTACTGCATCTGACCTTTCCTGTAATGACGCAAACTCATCAAGTAATCCTCTGCGAACCAGCATTTCGGCCAGCTTATCCTCATTAACTACCCCTAAGTCTACCGGTGTTTTTGCATGCGCTGCATTTACACTAAGTAAACTGATGATCGCAGTCGCAACCAATGTATATTTGAGTTTTTTCATTATATTTCCTTGTTATTATTTTCCATTTTAATATCACTACATTCCGCGGAACCTATTCATAAAGATTCAGCAAACATGTTGATTGATTCCTTATGAGCATTCTCAATCTGGATCATTCGGGCGGTAGAATGCAGGCATTTGTTTTATTCGAATTTTCAGGTTCCGAATTAGGCATTCCTGCATGTAAGCCGTTAGAAGCATCATTGTCGGAATACACTGAATGCTTTACATCACTCGGTTTATTCATGCTGCTATAACGCTGTTTACGCTGTAAATATATTGCCAAAGCCTTTTGTTGCTGATCACGATTAAGGCCTTCGCAAATGACACCTCGGGCAATTAAAGAACCGAGTAACCTTTCATTTTCATCTGCAGGAACAGAAGCAAACACTAAATAACTAATAAGCGACATTGCCAAACAAAAGACTATTTTCATTTAACCACTCTTGTTTTGTAAATTATTTGTAAAGGTTGCATTAAGTTATTACTAATGGAATTTATTGCAAAATAAATAAACCAAACTTGAGAGGTAGCCCTAAAGTAATAGAAATAATTCGTACCTACCTCACACTTTTGATATTTTTATAACTAAAATTCATAAGGATGCAATAATAAACACGCTATAAACAGATTGATTATTAAGCAGTTATTCTATATTCATAGGTAATATCATATATCGGAAATATAAATTTTCCGCTTGAGCATCATCAGTAAAACATGGAGTATTTAAAAATAAGAGGGATGAAAAGTAATTGTGGCTGATATGACTGAATTTTAACGATGTAACAAAATAACAAGCGAGTTAATGATAGGTTGGTTACACTAAAATAAGGTCTTGTAATAATATTTATTCCTGCATTGATACATACTTTAATGCTCGTGAATAGGTACAGGTATATTAAAAGGTTAAATAATGAAAATTTTCTATCGATTATATTTGTATTGGTATGTATGTTTTTTCAAACTTAGTAATAATAGGATTTGATGAAAGCTTGAAATCAAAAGCAACTGATGTCGCTTATAACATAGTGTATGAACAAGAATGATTGAATTTAGATGGGATGCAGAAAGCGAATACCAATAATTGATCGAATTAAGCCTGAGCTCTATATGACCTTCATAAACGACCTTTCAGTTCGTTGTTATTATTAAACTGTTATTCTCTAATCTTTGTTTTTAATAATACTTAGCCCGCTTTAAGTTTAAACACCTTACCGCAGTGATTACATTTATGAATGCTGCTATAAAATAATTTTTCAAACCAATTTCGATTCACTCTTTTCACTATCGCATTTTCACAGCACTTCATCTTTCATCCCTCTTTAAAAATGCACTACGCTATAAAACCGTACAAAGGATAACTAACGTAATAACAATAGTCTCCAACTACCAAGGTAACAGCTTATAAATCCTTGATTGTAAGAGTGAGTGAATTATAGAAAACTCATCACAACTACTCTTTAATTTTAAACATTATCAATTAGAATAAACACTTTAAAATCAAAGTTTTAATCGTGATTTACGAGATAGTGAAACCCCATACAATAGTGAAATTAAACTACCTATTAAAATTTTAGCCCATGATGAAAGGCAGAGTATTATATTGTATTAATAGATTAATACAGTCATATAAAGCTGAATTACAATTTCTATATCAACAATTCAATAAAATCGTTATCCACTAATTTAATGCTTTAACACTATCTCGTTCGATAAGGGTAGGCTCTAATTCAATAATCAGGTTACTTTCAGTCTTTGAATTAATTTGTTCGAGCAACATATCTACTGCTTTTTGCCCTAAGCGATGTTTAGGCTGGTGAATAGTCGTTAATGAGGGGGTAATATATTTAGCGAGTTTAATATCATCGTAGCCGATAATAGACAAGTCTCCGGGTACTGAAATACCCTTTTTACTTGCGCTATTTATTACACTCATCGCCATCATGTCATTACACACAAATAAAGCGGATGGTAGTGGTCCGTTACCATACATTTCTGCAAAGGCTTTTTCACCACCTTCACATTCAAAGTCACCCGCTGTAATCCATTTCGGGTTAATGGCTAAACCCGCTTCTTCCATTGCTTGGGTAAAACCAGCAAAACGTTGTTGTGCAGTAAGCTTGTCTAATACACCGGTAATACAACCAATATCGGTATGACCTTTAGCAATAAGGTGTTGTGTGGCCATATAACCACCACGGTGGGAGTTATCTTGGATCTTATCGCATGAAAAATTAGTTGGACCCCAATCCATCACTACTGTTGGTACCGGTTTGTGACGTTCAAATAAATTAAAGCCTTGGCTTTCAACTTCACTGCACATCAACATTAAACCATCAACACGCTTCTGTAATAACGTATCAAGGTTCGCATGCATACGAGCTATATCACCTTCGGTGTTACACAAAATAAGATTATAGCCATACTCATAACAACGACGTTCAACACCTTTTAATACTTCTCCAAAAAACGGGTTCGTTGACGTTGTGACTAGCATGCCAAATGTTTTGGTGCTTTGGACTTTAAGACTACGCGCCAATGCCGACGGTGCGTAACGTAATTCTTCAACAGCTATCCGTACTCGCGCAGACACATCGTCACTGACATAGCGTGTATTATTTAATACATGACTCACCGTTGACGTTGATACGCCCGCATGCCTTGCTACGTCTTTAATTGTTGCCATCAGCTAATCTTGTCCATCATATTTTATCGTGAAAATAAGGTTTCGTTCATTTCGGTAATACTAATACAGGTACGCTCATATAAATAGGCATCCACTACCGGTTGTTTTCACTAATCTTGTAACGCTAAAAAAGCATCTACTTCCGCTTTTGTTGGAATCGATGTTTGCGCACCGACACGCGTCACAGAAAGAGCGGCGGCTGCATGCGCAAAACGGACAGCTTCATCTAGTATTAATCCAGCTTGTAACCCTGCGAGTAAACCACCATTGAAAGTATCACCCGCGGCAGTGGTATCAACAGCATCAACACGGAATCCTTTCACTTGTTTTCCCGTACCAGTTTGACTCATCCATACACCTTGGCTACCCAAAGTGATCATCACCTCAGCAATGCCTTTATCATGTAATACATTCGCAGCCACTTGCGCTGATGCCATATCGCTTACTTTAATACCCGTTAATAATTCAGCTTCGGTTTCATTTGGGGTGATCAAATCAACAACAGACAATAGCGCATCATTTAATGGTTGTGCAGGTGCCGGATTTAATACCACATGCGTACCCGCTTGCTTTGCTATTTTAGCCGCTTGAGTAATAGTTGCAATCGGCGTTTCTAATTGCATCAATAATGTATCAGCTTGTGTAATTAACTCTCTATGTGGTGCGAGACGCTCAGGAGTTAAGCATGCATTCGCTTCTGCAGAAATACAAATACTGTTTTCACCGGTTGCCGCCACTTGGATCATCGCTATGCCAGTTGGTGTGTCTTGTTCAACCATCACAGCTTGTGTATTCATACCATCACGAGCGAATTCAGTAATCATATTACGACCAAAGCTATCATCACCAACACAAGCAATAAACGCAATATCAGCACCTAAACGCGCGGCGGCAACGGCTTGGTTAGCCCCTTTACCACCTGGGATTACAGCATAACTATGCCCGAGTAAAGTTTCGCTAGGGCGCGGGAAAGAAGCCACTTGTAAAACATGATCAGCGTTAACGCTACCTAACACAACTAACTTATTCATAAAGAAGCCTTAATACTTTGTAACTGGTGAGAATAAAACATGACATAATGACACCCTATATACTGTAGGTGCAATTACGTCATATTTTTCAATATGAAAAAGAATAAAGGGAATAACGATTAACGCTATCCCCTTTAATGATAATTACTTAGTGATCACTTTTAATGGCACAGCAATGTTCTTCTCTACTGACTGACCGTTAAGTACTTTGTCGGCCGTTTCGATACCAAGTGCACCAATTAACCCTGGTTGCTGTGCAATTGTTGCACCTAAAATACCGCGATTAACCGCAGCAATACCGTCTTTAGTTCCATCAAAACCAACGATTAATACGTCTTTACCTGATGCTTGAACGGCACGTAACGCACCTAATGCCATTTCATCATTCTGTGCAAATACAGCTTGTACATTCGGGTTCGCAGCAAGCATATTTTCCATTACGTTAAGACCTTTAGTACGGTCAAAATCAGCAGGCTGGCTAGCAAGTAAATCCATTTTGTTTTTATCAACTGCTTGCATGAAACCTTGGCCACGTTCACGTGCTGCAGATGTACCCGCGATACCTTCTAGTTGAATCACTTTTGCATTAGCGCCAATGGTGTCACTGATATATTTACCAGCCATTTCGCCACCAGCAACGTTATCAGAGGCAATGTGGCTCACAACTTTACCGCGACTTGCACCACGGTCTAATGTGATTACAGGTATATGAGAGCGGTTCGCCATACGAATCGCGTTCGATACAGCATCTGAATCTGTTGGGTTGATTAGAATTGCTTTCACACCACGCACAGTTAAATCTTCAACGTTAGCTAATTCTTTACTTGGATCATTCTGTGAGTCCAGCACAATTAACTTATAACCTAAGGTTTTCGCTTTCGCTTCAGCACCTTCTTTCATTGTTACAAAGAAAGGGTTATTTAGCGTCGACACAACCATCGCAAGCGTATCTTGCGCCATCACGGTCGCACTGAAAGACGCTGAAACAACAGCTGCAGAGATTAAGGTTGCTAATTTTTTCATTACTTATACCTTCTTTTAGTTAATTCTGCTGCCCCAGATAGGGTACTGGGGTTCACAGGTTTTGTTACGACTATTTATCGCTACTTTTATTATTATGTTTACTCTTTATTTCTGAGATGCTGTATTTTTTATTTCTTTTTCGTATCCACTAATACTGCAAGTAGGATCACCACAGCTTTAGCAATCATTTGGAAATATGAAGATACATCCAATAGATTTAATGCGTTATTTAAGAAGCCAATAATTAATGCACCAATCAGCGTTCCCATAATACGACCTTTACCGCCAGCAAGGCTTGTTCCGCCCAATACGACAGCGGCAATAGCGTCTAACTCGTAACCCATACCAGCCGTTGGTTGCGCAGAGGACAGACGAGACGTCACAATCAAACCAGCGAGTGCAGCCAGTAGGCCACAGATGGCATATACACCAATCTTTACTTTATCGACATTAATTCCTGATAAACGTGCAGCGGCTTCATTCCCACCAATCGCATAAACATAACGACCAAAGCGAGTGTGATTTAATAAATACCATACCGATGCAAACACAATCACCATTAACCAGATCGGCACTGGAACGCCCAGTAAATAATCGGTACCGATTAATGAAAAGTTATCAGCAACATCCGTAAAACCTGTCGAAATCGGGCGACCTTCGGTATATACCATAGTCACACCACGTAATAACGTCATCGTAACTAACGTAGCGATGAAGGCTTGAACCTTACCCTTAGCGATAATAATACCGCTCATTGCACCAAGTGCTGCACCAGCAAACAATGCAACAGGCACGGCAATCATCACGTTGACTTCCATTGAAATTAATGTCGCTGCAAACGCACCACACAAGGCAAGAATGGAACCCACACTTAAATCAATACCCGCGGTTAAGATCACTAACGTCATACCCACAGCGATAATCGCATTCACTGATGTTTGACGTAATATATTTAAAATATTACCCATAGTGAAAAAATTAGGGTTTAAAAAAGACACCACCACAATCAATAAGATCAGGGCGATTAATGATTTTTGTTCAATTAACCATTCTTTAGTGAAAAACTTTTTAGTTAAGTTTTTAGTCATAACATCGCTGCTCATGTTGCTGCTGGAATTTTTATTAACTGCTTGGTTCTGGCTCATCGCCCTGCCTCATCTATTTTTTTGCCAACAGCGCATGCCATTAGTTGTTCTTGGTTAGCATGTTCTGCCATAAATTCACCGCTGATCTGCCCTTCGTGCATCACTAAAATTCGATCGCTCATCCCCAATACTTCAGGCATTTCTGACGAAACTAAAATGATACTCATACCTTCTTCTTTAAATTGATTTATTAACTGGTAAATCTCTTTTTTAGCGCCAACATCCACACCGCGTGTTGGTTCATCTAAAATAAGTACTTTAGGACAAGTCATCAAACCTTTAGCAATCGCTACTTTTTGTTGATTACCACCGGATAAGTTACCAATGATTTGATCACGACTTGGGGTTTTAACATTAAACAAACGCATGAAATTTTCAACCGCTGTGGCTTCTTTAGCATGGTCGAGCTGTAAGCCTTTCGACATTAGGTCTAATGCACACAAGGACATATTTTCTTTTACCGACAAACCAAGCACGAGTCCATCGCCTTTCCGATCTTCCGAAATATAAGCGATACCATTAGCCAAACCATCACGCGGTGTTACAGGACTAACAACCTTGCCATCTAAGATCACGTCGCCCGACTCACGCGCTAGCGCACCATAAATAGCTTTCATTAATTCGGTACGACCTGCGCCCATTAAGCCTGAGATACCTAATATCTCACCGTGGTCTAATTTGAAACTGACATCATGCACACCCGGCGCCACAATGTTTTCAACTTCCATGCACGTAGTACCATGCTTCACATCAATACGTGGGTAAATTTCATCTAAACGACGACCGACCATCTTCTCAATCAGACCATCTTCGTCAATGTCAGTCACGGCGATCTTATCAATAAACTTACCATCGCGAAGTACGGTTATATCATCACAGATCTCGAAGATCTCTTTTAAACGATGGGAGATATAAACGATACCGCAGCCTTCATTGCGCAATTCATTAATCACTTTAAATAATGATTTAGTCTCGCTCTCCGTCAATGCACCAGTCGGTTCATCCATCACGATAACTTGTGATTTAAATGACAGCGCTTTAGCAATTTCAACCATTTGCTGCTCGCCTAAACTTAGCTCACCCAACAATTGACGCGAACTTTTCTTCACGTCTAAGCGTTGTAACAAAGCATCAGCATCACGGTACATCTGTGCCCATTTAATACCGCCAAACGCATTAGTTTTCTCTCGACCTAAATAGATCTTTTCAGCAATCGTTAGCTCAGGGATCAAGTTTAATTCTTGATGAATAATACTAATGCCCATTTCTTGAGAATGACGAGGTCCATTAAAAGTAACATCACTACCTTGATAGTTAATATTACCTTTATCCATGTGATAGATACCCGTGATGACCTTCATCAGTGTCGACTTACCGGCACCATTTTCGCCCAGTAATGCCATTACCTTACCTGGGTATACATTCAAACAAGCATTATCTAGTGCTTTCACACCAGGAAATGATTTTTCGATACCACTGAGTTTTAAAATTGCTTGCGTCATGTCAGTTCCTACTTTAATCCGCATAAATCGCTATTATTACGTGTCGTACAACCAATGTTGAGCGGGATTAAAATACCACTCCAGATTGGAAGATCACATTGGCATAAGGCGTACATTCACCCGTGCGCACAACTGCTTTGCTCTGGTGTGTTCGTCGCTTAAATGCTTCGTGGCTAATATAAGTAATTACTATCGTTTTGTTGGTGAGTTGTTCTTCACTGGTGATCACATCAAGTAAGGCCGAGTGTAACTCAGGGCTAACCGTAGCAAACTCTTCCGCAAGTACGATGCCTTCAATTTGCATTTCGCCGAGTATCGCTTTAACTGTCGCAATGAATGTTGGAACACCCGGAATCAATGCAAGATCAATACGCTGCGTTGAATCTGGGACAGGTAAACCAGCATCACAAATGGTGATCTCGTTAGTATGGCCAAGCGTCGCAACTAAATAAGATAAGTCTGCGTTGATAAGTGCATTTTTCTTCATAGATCACGCCTTACAAAGTGAAAATAGCTAAATATAAGTCTTCGATTAAATGGATATTAACGCCAATCGAAACGTTTGCGCAAACGTTTCGATTGGTTGAATATAGTTAAAAATAAGGATAATTCTAGTTTTTAACTATAAAAATGCGAGTTAGATCGAAGAACGAGTTGAATTTCTTTCATTTGAAATGGAGAGGTTATTTTTACGAAGAAAATAGCTTATATCGAAAGTAATAGAGCAGATAAAATGGAGTAGAAAATAAAATAGAACCAATAATATTTGAACTCTATTCTCATAAAAACGACTATATTTTAAGCATATTTATTCGTGTTTATAAATTAGATCAAAATAACAATACACCCAGTATTATCTTAACAAGGCAGATTTTAATATCGCATTTACGATCAACTTCATGTTTTTATTCTTACTTATGATGTAGTTTATCCTCCTTTAATATTATTGATATGTAATAGAGTTAAACATGAAAAATCGTTATCAGGTAGCCATTTCAGCTGGACTACTTGCAGCGCTATGGTGTGGTATCGCCGATACCTTTCATCTGACAACTTGGATCGGATTTTTAAGTTGCAGCACTTATTTTGCACAACCGAAAGCTGGATTTCAGGGTGTATTAATGACTTGGTTCACTAATCTGTCTGGAGTCTTCTGGGCTTGGTTAGCCATCTCCGCCAGTAGTTTTGTCGACGCTCCGCTGCTGGGTTATCTCCTCACAGGTGTAATCACCAGTATTATGTGCCTGCAAGCTAGTTATGCCAAACTGGCGTTTATACCCGGCGCCTTTATTGGTTGCTGCATTACTTTTGCCATGGCTGGCGATGTTTCTCATATTATTCTGCCATTACTAGCTGGCGGCCTGCTGGGTTACGCCATGACACAGTTAACAGCCTGGTTTATTAGCCTTAAAGCAGCGCCACAGCACGCTTAATCTCCTAGATCCAGCGAAGCAGTTTTCGCAATTTACAACACCGTAATGAGAGCTAGATTATAACTAGCTCTTTAAGCATAACCAAAAATAAAACTAGAATTTATAAGTAACCGCAAAGTAATGAGCAAAACCAGACGAGTCTAAAGCAACTATCCCACCGCCATCTTCAATAGTATAAACATCCTTATATATTTTCACGCCATAACCTAGAGAGTAGCGAGCTGAGTGCCAGTAAATACCATTAAACATCACACCGCCATGGGTTGTCGTTGGCACGTAAAGATCGTTAATAGCATCCGCACCAAATTGATAATCAACATAGCCCTGATAAGCAATAAAACTGTCATTGTCAAAAGTCACAAATGGCTTAAACCAGTTCATTGAAAACTGAAAACCATTCCAATCCTTGGCATTCAGATCATACAAACCATATAGGTTCATGCCCACCTTACCAAACCAGGGTATCGAGACATCACTACCTACCCCCCAAAACGAATTATTAACATCACCAACTATCGCACCACCATTGCTATCAGTACCTGTAATGCCACCACCGCCCCAATTAAATAAAGTTGCAATGTAAACCTCTTGCACTGGCCCAAACGATAAATCTTTGCCCGTCATTGCATCGAGTGAGAAACGTGGGGCTAATTTCATGAATAGCTTACTTGCACCATTGATTTTGTCCGAATCAGTGGAATCTGTATTGGCTAAATTAAACACGTCTACGTAGCCATACAAATCAACAATGCCAGAGCGACCACCAAACTCCAATTCAAGATAGTCATGGACTAAATTATCTTCACTACTCGGCTTTTCGTTAACGGCATACATCATATTAAACTGCATCCATCTGTAGTCTTTTTTATGTAGGCCATCGCTATAATCAGCAGCAACAGTAGTATTCGAAAAAATAACTAAAGCGGCACTCAAAAGTAATAATTTATAGATATTGTTCATCAGTTAAATCCCATAATTATGGTATGTAAACGTTGAGCATCAATAAATTCAGTGCAGCTAAATCTAAGTTTATTAAGCTAGATACAATAGACTCATAATTATAGACTAAGCACTACAAACAGCCTTATTGGCTTATAAATCAGTCATAATGAATTATATTACTACTGTAAAACAATAAAATTAAGTTGAAAATAAATTATACAGAAGAGAGCATTACAGGGGATTATAAGAAGTGAGTAAATTATAGAAAATCAATGGAGTAATATGTGGAGCCACGCTAACCGCGGCTCCACCACTTATTCTAAAATTAGGTTTTAGAATTTGTATGTTGCAGCGAAGTAATGTGCGAAGCCTGAAGTGTCTAACCCACCAAATGCTACACCATCTTCAAGTGTATAAGCATCATTATACGCTTTTAAGCCGTAACCCACAGAGTAACGCTCTGAGTGCCAGTAGATACCATTGAACATAACACCACCACTGCTAACATGATTTGCATCTGTATCAGCACCAAATTGGTAATCGATGTAACCCTGGTAAGAGATAAAGCTACCGTTATCAAAGTTAACGAAAGGCTTGAACCAGTTCATCGAGAATTGGTAACCGTTCCAATCTTTAGCGTTGATATCGTATAAACCATAAACATTCATACCGACTGTACCTAACCAAGGCACCATCACATCAGAACCTAGACCGAAGAATGCATTGTTAACATCACCATCGCCGCCATTCGCGTTTGCAGAACCGCCACCCCAGTTAAATAACGTAGCTATATATACTTCTTGTACTGGACCAAAAGACAAATCTTGACCAGTCATGCCATCAAGAGAAAAACGCGGAGCAAGTTTCATGAACATTTTGCTTGCATCATCTTTCTTATCTGAATCGCTAGAGTCAGAACTCATTAGATTAAATACATCAACATAACCGTATAGATCAACAACCCCTGAGCGGCCGCCAAACTCCATTTCTAAATAATCATGCTTTAGATTATCTTCACCACTTGGTTTTTCACCAACGGCATACATTAAGTTGAACTGTGACCATTTGTAATCATTCTTATGGATATCATCAGAATAATCAGCCGCGAACGCGTTGCAAGATAGAGCTGCAAGAGTTGTTGCAGCTAATGCTACATTTTTAACATTTTTCATCATTACTTCCATTTTATGGTGCACAACTCTGTATGAGTCAGCGCTATTTTTATGGCGCGAGTGTATCTAGATTTATAAAAAGTTCAATAAATCTGTAACAAACACAGTATCAAATATTAAAAAATGTGATCAAAGGTCAAATCAACTGCATTACATGTTACGGGCGATATTTTTAACTACATGTGAGTAGTATCGCAGTAAGCTGTTGTTGCAAAAAGACTTATTAAATATCTATTTTATCCATTTAAAATGGGCACTTAATTAAGCTTTTGATTTAAAAGAACTTCATTATTTATTCAATTTAAAAGCAGAATTAACGGCCTACAAAGAAGATGTACAAAAAATGCACAGACAATGAATAAACAATTAAGTAGTTGATAAGAAACAAATTGTACCTCATAGGTGATATTTACTTAAGCAAACTCTATAACCGACTAGAACATAAAATTACTTATTCATATTAAAAATAAATAGACATTACCCTTAACACTATCCCCCCCCCTCGAATTGATTTATAACGCACATTTAGACATAAATCGAAACAGCATATTATGCTAATTTAGATTATTATGAATCAGCCTGAAAATACAAAGTATTAAAAATAAAAGATACTGACCAAGAAGTCATAGAGAAATTAAAATATAAGTACCGAATAAATAGGCGAAGCCAACGAAATCCAACAAATCATTGTAATAAAAGGCCTTAAGTATAAAAAAACAATACATTCCAGCTTTGTGATACCTGAAAAATATTTGATGAATGTTTCATTTTCTTTACTAAAAATGATGAAGCAATAGCTCTAAATCACACTTTAAGGATTTGACCTGTAACGAACCTATCTATTTTGAACGTAGATGTATAGTTTATTCCCCCGCATTAAGCTTTTATAGCAGTCGATTACATAGATGACATTCTCACTATGCAGTCTCACCACCAGCGCAAAGTTAAAGCTGCTAACGAAGAAACAACACGGGTGTGTGCAGTCACGACTAAACATACAAGTGCTCATGCATTTAAGCTTTAGCATAAGCAATAATATTTAGGATTAATTATGAGAAAGAAAATATTAACTCTTGCCATTAGTAGTGTCCTATCAACTATTGTTACAGGTTGTGCAACTCAGTCTACAGAGCAAGTTAATTCCCACAAATGGCTCCAAGATAAAGAATATAACCTGACAATTCTCCACACCAACGATAACCACGGTAATTTCTGGCAAAATAAATACGGTGAGCGAGGCATGGCAGCCCGTGCCACTTTGATAAATAATATTCGTAATGAAGTTAAAGCCGAAGGTGGTTCTGTACTACTGTTATCTGGCGGCGATATTAATACGGGTGTACCAGAGTCTGACTTACAAGATGCTGAACCTGATTTTATTGGAATGAACATGATTGGTTACGATGCTATGACTATCGGTAATCATGAATTCGACAATCCGCTTGACGTTTTAGCAAAACAAGAAGGTTGGGCTGAATTCCCCTTCCTTGCAGCAAACATCTATAAAGATGGCGAACGCATGTTTGACGCCTATAAAATTTTCAATAAATCTGGTATCAAAATAGCCGTTATAGGACTCACCACAGAGGACACCGCTAACATAGGTAACCCTGAATTTATCGGCGAGATTGAATTTAGAGATCCAAAAGTTGAAGCTAAAAACGTCATCGCTGAGCTAAAAGAAAAATACAATCCAGATATCATTATTGCTGCAACACATATGGGCCATTATCTAAATGGTGATAATGGTTCAAATGCGCCAGGTGATGTGCAACTTGCGCGTTATCTCGATGAAGGCGACCTAGACATGATCGTCGGTGGCCATTCACAAGAACCTGTTTGCATGGAAGGTGAACACCAATACGCTGATTTCAAACCCGGTCAAGTATGCAAACCCGATCAACAAAATGGTACCTATATTGTTCAAGCACACGAATGGGGTAAATATGTTGGCCGTGCTGATTACACCTTTAAAAACGGTGAGTTCATGCTGCAATCTTATAACCTTATCCCTGTTAACTTGAAGAAAAAAATTAAAAACGCGGATGGTAAAAAAGTGCGCGTACTTATTCAAGATGAGATAGCGCAAGATCAAGTAGTATACAACACATTAAAACCTTTCCAAGATAAAGGCCAAGTAGCGCTAAATATCCAAATCGGTCAAAGCAACGGTCTACTTCAAGGTGAACGTAACATCGTTCGTAACAACCAAACAAATCTCGGTCGCTTAATTGCAACATCACATATGCAACGCGCAAAAGCAGATTTTTCTATCATGAATTCAGGTGGCGTTCGTGCGTCTATTGAAGCTGGTAATATCACTTATAAAGACGTATTAACAGTACAACCGTTTGGCAATATCATCACTTATGTTGATATGACCGGCAAAGAAGTCATGGATTACCTCAATGTAGTGAGCACTAAGACCCGTGATTCAGGTGCTTATGCACAATTTGTTGGTATTTCGATGACGGTTACGAACGACAAGGTTACAAACGTAGTTATCGCGGGTAAACCACTTGATACAGCAGCAACTTATCGCTTCACTATCCCATCATTTAATGCAGCTGGCGGTGACGGTTATCCAAACATCACTGCTCACCCTGCATTTGTAAATACGGGTTATGTGGATGCTGAAGTACTAAAAGACTACATCCAGGCAAACTCTCCGATTAACGTCAATGATTTTGTACCTAAAGGTGAAATTAAGCACCTGTAATACAAATTTAATGAATTAATAATAAAGTAAAACAGCTCAAAATAAAAACAAAACTAAAATCGCACAATTTTGTGCGGTTAACACTTACAGAGATAAAACACATGTTAAAGAAAACTGCTCTTGCAATAGCTCTCTCTTCTTTATTCGTAGGTACAGCGGCTCAAGCGGTGACTGTATATCAAGCTGATAACGGCGACAAAGTAGAAGTTTACGGTGAAGTGGGCGTTGGCGGCCATTTCGGTGCAAATTACGAATCAGGTGAGTTTTACCGCGATAAAAACTTTATCGATGATAGCTTTGCAACGTTTGGTGTGAAAGGCACAAAAGAAGACGTTTACTACCGTCTAGAACTTGATTACCAGCGTGAAAACTGGAAGTACGGCTCAGGAGACATGGTATTAGCTATCGATAAGCTATTCCTGGGTTACAAACTTGATAAACACAACTCAATTGAAGTGGGTTTAACCGATACTGCATTTGATGATTACGACAAATATGGTGACTTCACATTCGATACAACGGTTGAAACTGGCGAAGCCGGTGACCAAGGCAGCACACTGAAATACGAAGGTCGTTTCGACACAATTCGTTTAGGAGTGTCTTATTCATATGAATCTGAATCTTCTTCAGGCTCTGCATTAGGTGACATCGTAAACGGTTACGTTGGCTACTTTGGTAAACAGCTATCTGCTGTTGTTGGCATGGAAATGCGTGCAGGCTCGGATAGTGAATCAAAATATGGAGAACAAATTCTGTATGGTTTCGGTATGCGTTACAACGTAAACGAAAAACTGGCACTAGGTGTTAATGCATTCTTTGAGCAAGAAGATATCGCAAAAGTTAAAGCAGCTAGTCATAAAGATCCTAGTAACTCAGAAAACAATACGTATGTTTACAGTGAATACACAAAATTGGAGAACAAAGGTGGTCTCATTTCTGCTCGCTATAAGCTAGCTGACAAATGGGAACTGACAGGTTCTTATAACTATGAAGAGTACGAAAGCTGGGATATTCACAGCACTAACCATACAGGCACTAAGACCCCAGAATGGGGAACTGAACGCGTATGGCAAACTGTTGGCGTGAATTATAAGCCTTTTCGATCTGTCGTTTTCTCGTTTGAGAAGAACTTCGGCGAATCAGCACAAAGTGCATACGCATACGCCCGTGTTTATTTCTAAGTCCAGTTACGTAACGAATATAGTTAACCAAATTTAAAGGCAAATTATGAATAAGAAAATTTTAGCCCTCGCTATTGGCGGCGTATTATCAGCAGGCGCTCAAGCTGCTACAATCGATAATATTTTAATTACAGAATATGTAGAACCTGATGGTGGTAACTTAAAAGCTTTAGAAATAAGCAATCTAGGAACAGGTGATTTTAGATTCCCAGATGACGTTTACATTTCAAAACAACAGAATGGTGACGCAGCAAAGTGGGCTTTGAGTATTAATAGTGAAAAGAAATCAACTCTTGAAGGAAAAGTGCTTGCTGAAGGTAAAACGATTATTTTCCTCACTACACATGCTGATAGTGATGCTCTTAATACAAGTTTAACGACAGGCGGTACTAAAGTTATACGCACGGGGGTCATGGGCCATAATGGTAATGATGCTTTAGCTCTTGTAAAAGTTGCAGATAGCAGTTCTATGGATAAATACGGTAATATTGATGGTACCAAGAAAGAGATTCTTGATATTGTTGGTGTAGCCGATAACGCGGACAACTGGGGCAAAAATGTAACACTCCGCCGTAAAGTCGCAATCACAGAGCAAAATATTACGTATGATATTGGAGAATGGAATTCACTACCAAATCCAAAAAATAATGTAATCACTACTGGACTAGGTACAATACCAAGCAACGATCCTGATTCAAGTGCACCACCAACTCCAGGTGTTCAATGCTCAACAGAGACTCAAACTGAAATTGGTGCGATTCAAGGTGAAGGCTTCAAATCACCACTAATTAAAAGTAGTTATGAAACAACCGAGGAATATAACGTGACAGGTGTAATATCAGGTGTTACGAAATATTTCCCAGTAAAAGGCTTTTATCTATATAAAAGTGATGGCGATGAGAGAACATCAGATGGTCTTTTTGTTAAAACAGACACTGATGCATCAGCGCTAATTGGCCAAACAGTTTGTGTGACAAGTAAGGTTTATGAAAACTACGGCCGTACCGAATTAAGATCTGACAATTGGGAAGTTGTAAACGCAACAGTTCAAGATGTACCAGCAACACCAGTTAAAATCATTGCAGCTGATACAACCCCTGAAAATGGCTTTAACTTTGATGCGACACTTGAACGTTATGAAAGTATGAAAGTGACGTTTACTGAAGATATGGATGACGCTAAAACTGGCGATCAAGATATGCGTGTAGCGAAGCCATATAGCTTTGATTATAGTGATTTCCGTACAAATTTAATGATATCGTACGAACGTCCAAATACGCATCCAAATCAAAGGTTTGCGGCTGGCAGCCAAGAGTCAAAAGATCAGAACACAGCTAACTTCCAACGTCGTGTTATCGTTGATACAGACCAAAAGGGTAAAGCAAGTAATATGCTTTATTATACGGATTTTGCTGCCAATCCTGCAAATAACTACGTTCGCATTGACGATAGTGTTATTGGTTTAGAGGGTATACTTACTTATAATTCTGCATATAAAAAATATGCTGATTTTTATCTTGTTGCACCTAATTCTAATATCACAGACTTGTCATTTAAGCATAATACAGACCGAACGACTGCGAAAGAACTTGCAGCTAGTTTGAATAAAGTACCAGATGGCGAAATTGAGATAAAAATTGCAACACAAAACGTATTAAACTTCTTCAACTCACCATTTGGTGGTGAAGAGAATAAGCACGGTGAAAACCGTGGTGCTGATAGTCAAAGCGAATACACGAAACAAAAAGCTAAAATTGTGGCCGCTGTTAGAGGGTTAGACGCTGACATTATCGGTCTAATGGAAATCGAAAATAATAGCTTTAATGACTTTAGTGCGATTAAAGATTTAGTAGACTCTGTCAATGAATATTATACTCAAGATCGCCCAAGCAAAGAACATTATAGTGACTCTATCTCAAAACGCTACGCGTTTGTTGGGTTTGATTCTAATGGCGACTTAGTTCTTGATAAAGAAGATTCTATCGGTTCAGATGCTATCACAAGCGGTATGCTTTATCGCCCTAAATCAGTTTCACTTAAAGATGTAAAAGTGATCTCTATGCCAAATCAACAGGATAAGCCTGTTGTGAATGATTATGGTGAAGTTGTTAAAAACTACAAAGGTGAAGTACTCGAAAGTGGTAAAAACTACCAACGTGATTCACTAGCCGTTACCTTTACAATTAACCAAACGGGTAAAGATTTAACAGTTGCAGTTAACCACCTTAAGTCAAAAGGTTCAACATGTGCTGAAGAATGGGATGGCGTTGATCTTGGAACTAAAACATCACTAAAATTTAACGAAGATAAATCTTTAGTTAAAGATGATGATTTCCAAGGCTCATGTGAAAACTTCCGCGTTGCTGCAGCTGTTCAACTCGGCACTGAAATGGCAAAAATAGAAGGTGATAAAGTACTTGTAGGCGATATGAACTCATACGCTCAAGAACACCCGATGCTTGTATTGACTAACATTCCAGCTGGAACAGAAGTTAAAGCTGCGCGAAATACTTTCATCGGCAAAAAACCTCAGTATGGTCAAGATGGAGCTATTATCACTGACTCATTTGGTTATCTAAACGCTGTAAGCATCAAAGATGCTCATGGTTGGAGCTATTCATATAATGATCACATTGGCTCTTTAGATCACGCATTAATCACACAGTCTCTAAAAGATCGTTTAGTTGATGCAACTGATTGGCATATTAATGCTGCTGAGTCACCTATTTATGACTACAACGAAGATCGTAAAGATAATAAAGCTGATGAATTCTATGTTGATGATGCATACCGTTCTTCAGATCATGATTCTGCAATTATTGTATTAAGCTATAAACACGCAGAAACTGAAAATGGTAAGCCCGTGCATTTAGTAAATAACCTATCAGGCTCAGTGAAAGTACCTTACAATATTCCTGTTTCAGCCGATGCTAAAAAAGGTGATATTGCAACAATTACTTTGACTCCTCTTGAACACTCTCCAGATATGGAACGAGTAACTTTACCAAACATAGCTTTAGATGATGGTCAATCATTAGTTGAATTTGAGATTTATGGTGCACCTTCAGGTCTATATAAAGCAACGATGGAACTTCAAAAACAGAGCGTTAAATCAAGTTCATCAACGGCTAATAATTCGAAAGTCGAACTTGAAATTAGCATTGCTAAAAAAGACTCTTTGGAGCCTAAAATTACAGTGCCAAAATCTGATGAATCAGGCGGTTCATTTAGTATCTTTGGTATCCTATCTCTACTTTGCTTAGGCTTCTTACGTAAGAAAGCTTGATTAATATCATTAATAAAAATAGATGGCTTTTAGCCATCTATTTTTCTAATAACTCTTAATAATTTAATACTCAGAATATTTTTAATTTTTTAATTTAAATATATTTTCAATTATTAGATTTAGTTGTAATAAGGTTTCCCATGAAAAAAACACTCATAGCCTTAGCTATTTTAGCTACCTCTTCTCTTAATATTGCAATAGCTGCAAAAGGAGACATTTGCACAAACTGTCCAGATCTTTCACCGATTAAAGACGCAAGTAAATTTGTAGATGGTGACTACTATACTAAATCATTCAATGCCATAAACTCTAACCTAGCAACATTTCGAGCCGCTTTAATTGACGACATTTCAGCCGGTCAAAAACAACTGAGCTATAGCGAAGTATGGACAGCGCTAACTCACACAGATGAAGACCCAACTAACTCTAATGATATAATATTATTATATCGTGGCGATTCAATACCAAAAAATCATAACGCATCAACCAAACCCAAAGATGTTTCTCAGTCAGAGTTTAACGATTACTGGAATAGAGAGCACGTTTGGGCCAAAAGCCATGGTTTTCCAAATTCAAATCAGCGTGGTTATACAGATATACATCACTTACGTCCTTCAGATCAAACTGTAAACTCTGCACGTAGTAATAAAGATTTTGATGCAGGCGGTACACCAAACGCTGAAACAAATATCAATTTATCAACATCTACAACTTGGGAACCAAGAGATGCAGTGAAGGGCGATGTAGCTCGAATGATGCTATACATGGATGTACGTTATGACGTCGGCACTGCAACAGGAATGCCTGATCTTGTTCTTGTAAATAATACGGGAACAGTAGCAAGTAAGCTTGAAGCTGGTCCCGCTAAATTTGGTAAATTATGCACACTTATTAAATGGAATTATGATGATCCAGTAGACTCATTTGAAAGAGAGCGTAATAACACAATTTACGAGTACCAAGGTAACCGTAATCCATTTATTGATCATAATGAGTGGGTTGATATTATTTATAAAGATGTCTGTCCGGGTATCACGGTTCCTTTCACGATTACAATTGATGCGATTGGTGAAGTTACTGAAAAAACAAAAGTAACATTAAAAGCTAACGCAAATACCCCCGGCACCTTAACCTATAGCTGGACTCAAAAACCAGGATCACCAAAAGTAACGCTTGATACAAGCGTTACTGGGTCTGCAAGTTTCACGGCTCCAGATATTCCAGATACAGAATCTGCTGAATTCGAGTTTGAAGTTACAGTCACTAATGCAGATAAAGATACGGCTAGAGACACTGTTAAACTTATTATCAAAGATATAAATTATACTTCAACTTTTGATATTTCGGTTGCTGATGCTGAAGATAAGATTGAAGGCCAGCTTATTTCTTTAACGGTAAGTAGCCAAGAAGATAATGTTAGATATTACTGGAAACAATTATCAGGTCCTGAGGTTTCAATTATAAACCCTTATAAATCAACAGTTAAATTCACTGCGCCTTCAGTAGATAAAGTATCAAAGCTAACTTTCCAAGTTGAAGCTACGAATGATAGTAATGGAAAAACGGCAATTAAAACGGTCAATTTCGATGTTGATCCAACAAACAGCAAATCTAGTAATAGCAGCGGTGGTTCATTTGGAATCTTCGGAACCCTATCTCTACTTGGTCTAGGCATGCTACGTCGGAAAGCTAAATAGTATTGTTACTTAATTCATTACTAACGAATAATTAAAAACAAGTCAAAAAAAGGCGAATAAACATTAGCTTATTCGCCTTTTTAATACGATGATTTTATAAACTCACCTCTAGTAGAACTACATAGCGGTATTATTTATAAAGCATTTCATTTTTTGGTTCAAAATCAGCGACGTTAATCGGTGAATTAGCTTCAATATACTCTTTCAACACTTCTGCATCAACATAGCCAGTATTGACAAATGCTGAGTGCGTAGTAATTTTTGGATAACCGTCACCACCCGCCGCATTAAACGATGGAATAGTGAAACGATAGGTTTTCTTCAAATCAATAGCATTACCCGCAATCACAACGTTAGAGACCTGCTTGTTTGCAACTGTCATCGAAATACCAGCGAACTGTGCGAACGCACCTGAATCTTTCGTCTTAGTGGCAACTACATTTAAGTAATCCATCACTTCAGCACCAGACATATCTACATAAGTCACTATGTTGCCAAATGGCTGTACGGTTAATACGTCTTTATATGTGATGACACCGGCCTCAATTGACGCACGTACGCCACCTGAATTCATAACACCGAAATCTGCTTTTGCACGTTGCATATGCGCTGTTGCAATCAAACGACCAAGGTTTGTTTGGTTGTTACGAACGACATTACGCTCACCTTGTAATAAACCATCAGACTGACCAATTTTGATACCTAATGCTGCTTGGCCTTTTTCTTGGAACGGTTGGAGTGTTGCGAAAACAACTGGATCTTGGGCGATCTCATCCTGTATTAATACACGTTTTTTCTTACCATCAACTTTGATTTTTTTCTTTAAGTTAACTGGAATAAGATTGTATGACTGTAATGTAAACTCACCATTTTTAAAGGTATAGTCCGCACGACCTACATATTTACCCCATTCATGTGCCTGTACGATATCAGTCCCATTTTGCACGTCAGGTGTACAGTCTTGACCTGGTTTAAATTTCGCGTATTCTGCGCCTTCCATACACACAGGTTCTTGTGAGTGACCGCCCACGATCATATCTAAATCACCTTCGTTCAGGTAGCGTGCTAACTGCACATCACCCGGAGCATTGGAACCGTTATCACCGTTAAGGTAATGACCCATGTGCGTTGCTGCTATGATCACATCTGGGTTTTCAGTTTCTTTCAATTCAGCAATAATGGCTTTGGCTTCCACTTTTGGATCTCGGAATTCCAGTTCGCTGATAAATTCAGGATTACCAATCTTTGCTGTATCTTCGGTCGTTAGGCCAATAACGGCAATTTTGATACCATCTTTATTAAAGATCTTGTAAGCATCAAACATGCGCTTGCCATCTTTATAGATGTTGGCAGAGATGAATGGGAAGTTTGCCCAACCTTCTTGCTTCGCGAGTACGTCAAGCGGGTTATCAAATTCATGATTACCTAATGTCATCGCATCGTAACCAATCATGTTCATACCAATAAAATCTGGTTCAGCATCTTGCAGATCTGATTCTGGTACGCCGGTATTAATATCACCGCCAGATAACAATAGTATAGAACCGCCTTCGGCTTTAACCTCTGCACGGATGTTATTAATCAGCGTAGCACGTGCAGCCATACCGCGTTCACCGTATTTATTCTGCCAGAAATTACCATGGTTATCATTGGTGTGTAAAATAGTGATATTGTATTCTTTATCTTGCTTCCATTCATGCTTAGGCTGTTGGTCTGTTGTAGCGCAACCCGCTGCAATAGCCATTGTTAAAGCAGAGAGTGCTATATTTTTAAGTTTCATAGGATTGTCCGATTAGTCAGGAATGTTAGGGAAATAAAGCCTCTATTAAAATAAGAGGCTTTATTTTAGATAATAACAAAGAAATTAAGCAACCATCAAGCAAGATACAGAGTGTTCTTCATCACCGCTTAACTGAGGTTTAGCCTCGGCACAACGTGTTTTCGCCACTGGGCAACGAGTACGGAATACACAGCCTGATGGCGGGCTCAACGGTGAAGGTAAATCACCTTCCAGCATTTCAATTTTTTTATTACGCTCAAGTACCGGATCCGGGATCGGCACTGCCGACATCAGGGCTCTGGTGTACGGATGCTTCGGCTCAGCAAACAAGGCTTTTGACTCACCCAGTTCTACTGCATTACCAAGATACATAACCAAAACGCGGTCAGAGATATGCTTAACAATTGATAAATCGTGGGCAATGAAGATCAAGCTTAAACCCAGATCTTTCTGCAGTGATTGTAATAAATTCACTACCTGCGCTTGAATTGATACATCCAATGCTGATACCGGTTCATCACAAATAATCATCTTAGGTTTTAAGATAAGCGCACGGGCAATACCAATACGCTGACACTGACCACCCGAGAACTCATGTGGATAACGATTGATGACATTTGGCAGTAAACCTACTTTGGTCATCATATCCTTCACTTGTTCTTTCACTTCCACATTAGAGAGCCGTGGAAAGAAAGTACGCAGCGGCTCAGCAATAATATCGCCCACCGTCATTCGCGGGTTTAGTGAGGCTAATGGGTCTTGGAAGATCATTTGAATTTCTTTACGCTTTTCACGCATTTCTTCGTGTGGTAATCGGGTTAGATCCTGACCTAACCAAACTACGTTGCCAGCAGCGGCTGGCACAAGTCCAATTAAGGCGCGGGCAAAGGTCGATTTACCACAACCTGACTCACCGACGACACCCAAGGTTTCACCTTCGTATAACTTGATACTAACACCGTCAACGGCTTTAAGCTTGCTCGGCGGAGCCCAAGGCCAGAACGACTTTGATGGAATATCAAATTGCACCTTCAGGTCATTCACTTCTAATAATAACTTTTTCTCTACGGCTACTAAATCTTTCTTGGCTACATCAGTCATTACCATTTCCCCTGGTCTGAGAAGCAGGCACGTAAACGGTCGCCAGCAAACGGGATTAATTGTGGTTGTTCTTGTTGACAGCTTTCTTGTGCACGATGGCAACGCTCTTGGTATGCGCAGCCTTTTGGCAATGATAACAAGTTAGGTGGATTACCCGGAATAGTCGGTAAAATATCACCTTCGGTATCTAAACGCGGGATCGACTTAAGTAGCCCTTCAGTGTAAGGATGACTTGGCGTATAGAAGATATCGTTCACCTTGCCATACTCCATCGTGCGACCAGCATACATCACTAGTACCTTGTCACAACTACCAGCAACAACCCCTAAATCATGAGTGATCATAATAATCGCAGTATTAAATTTATCTTTTAGTTCATTCAACAACTGCATGATCTGTGCTTGAATGGTTACATCCAATGCGGTTGTTGGTTCATCTGCAATAAGCAATTTAGGACGACATAACAATGCCATTGCGATCATAACACGCTGACGCATACCACCCGAGAATTCATGTGGATACATATTAATACGAACGCGAGCATCAGGTATTTTCACCGCCTCTAACATAAATACCGATTCTTCAAAGGCTTCTTTTTTACTCATGCCTTTATGTAAGATCAGCACTTCCATCATTTGCTGACTCACCTTCATATAAGGGTTGAGTGAAGTCATCGGGTCTTGAAAGATCATCGCGATTTGTTCTGCACGAACATGGTTAAGTTCTTTTTCTGGTAAATTTAAGATCTCTTTACCTTCGAACTTAGCACTACCAGAAATAATACCGTTTTTCGCTAACAATCCCATGATCGCAAATACGGTTTGTGATTTACCTGAACCAGACTCACCAACAATACCCAGTGTTTCACCGGGATTGAGGGAAAAATTCAAATCATTAACCGCGGTGACAGTACCATCCGGGGTACTAAACTCAACGCGTAGATCTGTAACATTTAATAAGCTCATACGACTTCCTTAATCTTTATTTATCAGCCTTCTTGTGGGCTATCTATTTTTGATTTATCTATCTTTTGGGTCCAGCGCATCACGTAGACCGTCGCCAATATAGTTAAAGCAAAACAGTGTTAACACCATAAATGCAGCAGGAAAAGCTAATTGCCAAATCGCAATTTCCATGGTTTGTGCACCGTCTTGTAATAGGGCCCCCCAGCTTGTCATTGGCTCTTGCACGCCAAGACCAAGGAAACTTAAAAATGATTCCGTTAAGATCATGCTTGGGATCAACAGCGTTGAGTACACGGCCACAATACCCAATACATTCGGTACAATATGACGGGTAATAATGCCCCATTGGCTCACACCACACACGCGCGCCGCTTCGATAAACTCTTTATTGCGTAAACTTAAGGTTTGACCTCGTACAATACGCGCCATGTCTAACCAGGCAATAGCACCAATAGCCACAAAAATTAAGACAATGTCACGACCAAAAAATGTCACTAATACGATCACAAGAAACATAAATGGAATAGCATACAGAATCTCAAGGAAACGCATCATCACGCGGTCTGTTTTCCCGCCGATAAAACCCGATGCAGCACCATATAGAGTACCGATGACGACAGCTACTAATGCGCCCATCACACCTACCATCATCGAAATTCGACCACCGATAAAGGTACGTACAAACAGGTCACGACCAAGACTGTCGGTACCAAAGAGGTGCTCCCAAGAAGGTGGCTGATGCAATGCATACCAGTCTGTATCATCAAAAGCATGCTGGCTAAGCATAGGTACAAGAATAACCGACAAGGTGATTAAGAATAAAATACATAAACTCACCATGGCCGCTTTGTTACGCATAAAACGAATGCGGGCGTCTTGCCACAAACTGCGACCTTCAATTTCTAAATTTGTTGAGAAGTTGTTTAACGCTTCTACTTTGTCTATTTTAGATAACATACCTAGTCCCTTAGTAGCGAATTTTCGGATCGATATAAGCAAGTAAAATATCAACGATTGCATTAAATAAGATGAATAAGAAACCAATCAAAATGGTCACGCCCATCACTAAGGAATAATCACGGTTAAACGCCGCATTAACAAATAACTTACCAATACCCGGTAAACCAAAGATGGTTTCAATCACCACCGAGCCAGTAATAATGCCCACAAATGCAGGGCCCATGTATGACACAACAGGTAACATAGCGGGCTTTAAGGCATGCTTCATAACGATATGCGGATAACTCAGGCCTTTAGAACGCGCTGTACGAATAAAGTTACTGTTCATCACTTCAATCATACTACCACGGGTAATACGGGCAAATGTTGCAATATATAACATTGACATAGCAGCAACAGGCAAGATCATGTATATCCAGGAACCGTCATTCCAGCCACCCGCAGGTAACCAGCCTAACTGAATAGAAAACAAGTAAATAAGTGCAGGCGCTAATACAAAGGAGGGCATGACCACCCCAATCATAGCGGTTGACATAATGCTATAATCAAACCAAGTATTTTGCCGTAGCGCGGCAAGAGTGCCGATGGCGACACCAAGTAATACCGTAAATATAAATGCGGCAACACCGATCTTGGTTGATACCGGTAAAGCGGCACTTACCAGTTCATTCACGGTAAAATCCTTATATTTAAACGAAGGCCCTAAATCCCCCTGGATGACATTCGTTAAATACGTGGTGTATTGCTCAAGAACCGGTTTATCTAAACCATACTTGGCATTAATATTGGCCATCACTTGTGGCGGAAGCGTTCTCTCACTTGAAAAAGGACTGCCTGGTGCAAAACGCATCAGGAAAAAAGAAATGGTGATCAATACCAGCATCGTCGGTATTGCTTCCAAAATACGTTTTAAAATGAATTTAAGCATAATTTCACTCAATCTATGATTATTTCAATGCAACAAAATACTGCATACAGGTGTCTGTATGCAGTACGATATTGCAAGAGGTATTTATTCTGCGATGATGTACATATCTTTAGAATAAAGTTTGTCTTCAGCGTTATTCTTCGCATAGCCACCAACATGTGGGTTAACTAGACGGGCTTTAACATACTGATAGATTGGAGCGAGTGGCATATCTTTTGCCAGAAGGGCTTCTTGTGCGTAGTAAAGAGCCTGACGTTGCTCTTCAGACGTGGCGCGAAGGGCATCAGCCGTAAGCTTGTCGTATTCAGCACTCTTATAGTGGATACCACCTGTAGTGTTTTTACCTTCCATCAGCGAAGTAAAGGTCGATGCTTCATTATAGTCACCACACCAACCGGCACGAGCTACTTGGAAATCACCTTGTTTTTTCGATTCTAGGTAGGTTTTCCACTCTTGGTTTTCAAGCGTTACTTCAACTCCCAAGTTTTTCTTCCACATTGAAGCGATTGCTACAGCAATCTTTTTGTGGTTATCTGATGTATTATAAAGCAGGCTGAATTGCAGTGGATTAGAGTCATTATAACCCGCTTCTTCCAGCAGAGTTTTAGCCTTAGCATTACGTTCATCTTGAGTCATTTTACCGTATGCTGGCAGTTCAGGGCTAAAATTGGCCACAATTTCAGGTGTTAAAAAATATGCAGGTTTTTGACCTTGCCCAAGAATAACCTCCGAGATAATACCGCGGTCAATACTGTATGAAATTGCTTTACGTACACGCACATCATCGAATGGCGGCTTATGGGTATTAAAATTGTAGTAATAAGTACAAAGATCGCCCTTGATTGTAACCGATTCGGGATGTTCTTTTTGCAGGTTACGGAAATGCTCGTTTGGCAGCTCATAAGTCATATCAATTTCACCCGCGAGGAAGCGATTCATTGCCGCCACTTGGCTTTCAATCGGCAGGAAAGTTACTTTTGTTAACTTAGTATTGGCATTATCCCAGTACTGTTCATTGCGAACCAGTTCAAGACGCTCGTTAACGACCCAATTGCTTAGCACAAATGCACCATTACCAACAAAATTCTCTGGTTTAGTCCATTTCTCACCATATTTTTCAATTGTTGCCTTATGCACAGGCTTCGTTGTGGTATGACCCATCATCATCACAAAATATGGGATTGAGCTGTCAAGATTAATTTCTAAAGTATATGCATCTAACGCTTTAACGCCAAGCGTAGATTTGTCTTTCTTACCCGCTATAATATCTGCCGCATTTTTCATGGTTGTCATTTCAAAATACCATGAATAAGGCGATGCTGTATTTGGATCAACAGCGCGCTGGAAGCTATATACAAAATCGTCCGCCGTTACCGGATCACCATTGGACCATTTTGCATCTTGACGCAGGTGGAAGGTATATGTTTTGTTATCTTTGGTTTCCCAACTTACAGCAACACCAGGAATGGTATTACCATCACTATCTTGGTTTACTAGGCCTTCTAATAAATCACGAATAACATGTGATTCAGGTACACCTTCAGATTTATGCGGGTCCAAAGAGGCAACTTCCGAGCCGTTATTACGTACCAGTTCTTGAACTTTCGCTAATTTAATTTCAGTGCTAGCTGATGCATCTGGTGATTTTTTCACAACGGTTTTTTCTTCAGACTTATCGCTACAAGCAGCTAAGGTAAGAGATAAACTAGTAGCAACCAATAAGGTGCGGGTTATTTTATTTTTTAACATGTACAAACTCCAGTACGAAAATTACATCCATGACCTTTACAATTTGTTTTATATTTCAATTTTTGTTTAATTAAAATATCAAACATCTCTAAAGGAGTATTCTTCACAATAACAATTAATTCAGTTAATTACTATTAATTCTAAACTATCATCAAGCTACAACCGTTAATACCTACAATTCGATAATTATTAAGATTAAGTATCTAAATGTGACATTAATATACTTAATTCTCCCTCATTTGAACATATACTCCACAATCCGTCGGTATTAATACTTATGACTGACGAATAACTAGCTGAATCAATAGCTAAAATAAACGTTAGTGTGAGAGGATTCACGCTTTCGCTTTGTTTCGAAATCGAGCACGAACAAGTGTTGACACATTTTCAGATGAACTTATATGCTCACAAAACCAATCAAGATAACCTGTCTCGTTAGGTTTTTATAAGGATCACAAAATGAAACGGAACTTCAAAAATATAGCCCTTGCAACCGCTATTTCCAACACAATATTAATCACAACTCAAGCCAATGCAGGTTGGTTTGATAAACCCGAACCAACATTTGCTAAAACCCAATACCCGATTGTGATGGTAGGTGGCGCGTTTGCATTTGATAGTGCCATGGGCATTGATTATTGGTATGGCATTACCGACGCACTGCGTGAACAAGGTGCCGAGGTATATGTAACGAATCTGTCGAGTGCCGAGCTTAACGAAGTACGTGGTGAAGAATTGGTTTACGATATCGAGCAAATTTTAGCATTAACTGGCGCTGACAAAGTCAATCTTATCGCCCACAGCCAAGGAGCCCTCGCCTCACGCTTTGCCGCTAATGACGAGCGCCTTACAGATCGTATTGCGTCAGTATCCACATCGCACGGTATGAACAAAGGCACTCACTTTTCTGAAGGTTTTAGAAACGCGATTGAAGAAGGCAGTACGATTGAAACTATCGGTGTCACGGTGATCAATTTTGTTTTTAATACTCTCGAATTACTCTCAGCCAAAAAAGATGTCAGTGATGGTGCTTACGATAGCCCTGAACGTGGCGGCCAAGACCTATTACGCCTTGCGCGGGCGACAGATAGAGAGCAAGTAGCACAGTATGCCGCAGAGTTCACTGACATGTCAGTGATGCCAACTCAAGACTGCATGACAATAAACAATGGTGAACAAGGTGAAGTTGACCCAAACTTTTACGGTCAAACAGAATCTAACGGTATTAAGTATTTCTCTTGGGGCGGTAATCAATACAGTACCAATTTACTTGATCCGCTCGACTCAATGTTAGTACCAATATTCGGGCTGTTCGTACCTAAATACAAAGACGAAGGTGGCTTCCAATGGGACGGACTAGTACCAGTGTGTGGTCAAGCTATTGGTCAAGTCATCAAACTCGATTATAACGCCAATCACTTTGATGCAATTAATCAATTAATGGGACTCGGTAGCTGGAAATTAAATATCCCAGCAATCTACACGAAACATGCCAATATGCTTGCGCAACAAGGTTTATAGCATTTGCGTATTAAGTGATTGAATCGCACTAGATATTGAAACAAAAAGTCGGATAACGCGACATGAATGTTCACAGACCAAAGCTTAAGAGAGCGCTGTTTTGGTCTTTATCAGGATGATAGAATGAAAAACATCAACAAATCTGCGACCATTATCAGTCTATTTATTATCAGCGGTACGAGTATTTATTTATATAGTGATAATACGAGTAACACAGACATCACGCCACCACATACAATCACAATGAAAGAGAATGTCGTAGCCGAAGAAAAAACAAGCTTCGCATTATCGATTATCTTACCTAATAAAACTACTCACAATCAAACAAGCAATGACACAAGTACGCTTTCTTTCGCTCAGATTAATATGCCGAAATCATTGAGTAATACCGACTCAAGCAGTTTACTTCATATAGATAATGATAATCAGCTGATTTTAAATCATGATATTAAAGTATTATTTGATTATTTTTTCAGTTCAGAAGGTGACTTAACCTCTCCCGAACTACTGACCAGTATGCAACAATATATCTTGCAAGTTTATCCACAACCAGCCGCACAGCAAGCATTAGTATTATTAAATAAGTACGTAGATTACAAGCAACAGATGCAAGATTTTCATGCGTAGAACTCAGCACTGCAAAATTTACCCGAACTCGATACTCTGAACTATCATGTCAGTAATACAGATAGGAGCGATACCTTACAAACCGTTGAAACCTTAATGCAAGATCGCCAGAATATGCGAGATAAAATATTCTCCATTGCAGAAAAAGATGCAATGTTTGGTCAGGAAATTAATTACGATCAATACATGCTAACCGTCGCAAAGCTCAATACCGATTTATCCCCAGCAGAACGTCAGCAGCAAATCGAACAAACCGCTCAACAATATTTAACGGATGCACAACAAGGGGCTCGTAAACAAACCTTTATACTACAAAATACGCAGCCTAACTTTCGTATTGACGATCGTGGCGAATGCCAAGGAAACAACCAAGACTTCACCCAACAGCAAGTGATCGCCTTATGCAACTTAGCCCGTAAAAGACTTGCACGTACGGAGTCAAGCAGCTAATCCATCGCTCAAATAAAAAGGCTCATCACATAATGTTATCTATGTTGATGAACCTTTTTGCTATTTAGTGGTTACCTGACAGCCAACAAAGAAAGTACGAAGACTACTTGTTAGTAATCACACTGAGTGGCTCTGAGAGTTTCGCTTTACCTTGCATAATACTAATTTCTACACGGCGGTTACGGCGTAATTCACTTTCTTTATCCGTCAATGGTTGGGTATCAGCCATGCCCTGCACGATTAAGCGATTCTCATTGAATTCTTTAACCTTTAACATCTCATGTGCCACAGAAACAGCACGTTGACTCGACAAATCCCATTTAGAACGATAAAGCTCAGAATGTAATGTTTCTTTACCTGTGTGTCCGGCAACCGTAATCATCCCCGGTATTGTTGCTAATAGCTGTGCTACCTTTTGTATCACGGGACGAAAGCGTGGTTGTAAAAAGGCTGAACCGGCTGGAAATGAACCCTTTTCATTAATACGAATGATGATTTGCTGTCCCAGATTTTCAACCTCAACACCACCACTGTCTACTTCTTCTTTTAAAGCTTCTGCGAGAGCCTTGACTAGCTCACTGGTATCTTCCGTGACCTCGATATTTTCTGTTGGCGTATTATTACGGGTCGACGTTTCAGTGGACTTGCCACCATTACTGTCTTCTTCTAGTTTATTCTTACCACCCGCATTTTGATCTTCACCATCTTTGAAATCTAACTCTGCTTCACTATTATCGATGGTGTGCTGCATGATGGTTTCAATCGGCGTCGGATCCGGCCGGCCAGGACGAAACTCTTGTGCAATAACCGTAGTACCCTTGGGAATATTCTTTACATCAATTTGATTTTGTACACCAAAAGCAAATTGCATAGACCCCGCAATCTGCTTAAATTTAACCACATCCATTTCTGAGAATGACAGCAGCAATACAAAAAAGCACATTAACAGGCTCATTAAATCGGCAAAGGTACCCATCCACGCGGGGAGGCCTGGGGGTGGGCAATCACATTCATCAGACATACGTTATCTCTCTACTTATTCAGCGATCATAATGGTGTAAACTAAACATCTGTATCCGCTAATCCTCGTTTTGATGAATGAAGGTAATTTTTTAATAAGCTTTCGATAACCCGAGGATTACGTCCTTCTTGAATACCTAAAATTGCATCCATAATCAGCGTATTATTCAGCATTTCTTCTTCAGAACGTAATTTCAATTTACCCGCAATCGGGATCGCAATCATATTCGCAAAAACCGCGCCGTATAGCGTTGTTAACAAAGCAACCGCCATTGCCGGACCAATCGATTTAGGATCATCCATATTTGATAACATAGCCACCAGACCAATCAGGGTACCAATCATGCCCATCGCAGGAGCAACCTCACCAATCATATTAAATACATGAATACCTGCTTTATGGCGAGCAGTGGTCAGTTTAATGTCTTTTTGCAATGTCTGACTGACGACAGTTGCATCGTGACCATCCACTAATAAGTCGATGCCTTTTTGCATAAATTCATTTTTCACTTCAGCTTCTTCAAGCGCTAAGAACCCGCCTTTACGTGCTGCATCCGCCATTTCAACCGCTTGTTCGATTAACTCTTCAGGCTTGTCTATTTTAAACATGAATGCTTTTACAGCGATTTTTGCTGCGGCTAAGAACTGCCCAAAATTAAAATGCATTAATACCACAAACAGTGAACCAACAAATACAATCAATACCGATTGCGTATCAACAAACGTGCTTATATCGCCGCCCAGCACCATAGCCATTACTACAAACGCAAACGAACCGACTAATCCTATTAAAGTTGCTAAATCCACAACATTCCCCATCCCAAGCAAATTATCATCATATTTATAGCGAGTGTATTCTTGATCTATATCGGCAAGCAAATAAAATTCTTAAGTAATCTTATCCTGCTTATTACTGGCATCGCACAGTTAAGCTGTCTATACCTTATTAACTTGGGTATAATACCCGAGTATATTATCAGAGGGGCACCCGATGGCGGTAAAAAAACCAGAAAATATGACGTTCGAGGCGTCTATCACAGAGCTAGAGACAATTGTGAACAGTCTAGAGCAAGGTGATTGTGAGCTTGATAATGCGTTAAAGCAATTTGAACGTGGTATTAGTTTAACACGCGCGAGCTCGCAGAAACTTCAGCATGCTGAACAGCAAGTAGCCATATTACTCGCCGACGGTGACCAGCAAGCGCTTTCTCCCTTCAACTCTGACAGTAGTAATTAAATAGTGCAGCTTTCAAATTCTATTACCCAATATCAGGGTCGTATCAATGGCTATTTGCAACAGCAAATAAACTTGCTACCAACACATGACACCCAACTTGCAGCCGCGATGGAATATGGCCTATTACAAGGCGGTAAACGTATTCGCCCAGTGATCGTATATGCAGTAGGCGAAATGCTAGGCGTAAATCTTCGTGATCTTGATGGTCCAGCCGCCGCAATCGAATCAATTCATGCGTATTCATTAATTCATGATGATTTACCTGCGATGGACGATGATGACCTACGCCGCGGTCAACCGACTTGCCACATTAAATTTGACCATGCGACCGCGATCTTAGCCGGTGATGCCCTGCAACCTTTTGCGTTTGAATTGTTACTTGATTGCACACTAGCACCTGAAGCCGAAAAAAATCGTTTAGCCATGTTGAAATCGCTAACCCAAGCAAGTGGCTATAGCGGTATGTGCGGTGGTCAAGCAATGGACCTAGCTGCGACAGATAAACAGATCTCACTGGCACAACTTGAAGCGATCCACAATAATAAAACTGGTGCGATAATCAATTGCGCAGCTAAATTGGGTTGCCTCGCATCGCCACATTGCTCGATTGAATTATTAGCAGCGCTGGATAAATGGTCTAACGCCATCGGTTTAGCATTTCAAGTACAAGATGACATTCTCGATATTATCAGTGATACTGAAACGCTCGGAAAACCTCAAGGTTCAGACGTTGAATTAAATAAGTCAACATACCCGGCATTACTCGGTTTAGCTGGAGCTCAAGAAAAAGCCCAAGCGCTGTATCAACAAGCGATGTTCGCCTTAGAAACAATCCCACATGATACGACCGTTCTCGCTTTATTTACGCAGTACATCATCGAGCGAAATAAGTAACAGATTCTAACAAAGTATAAAATTATAAAATTATGAGCTTAGATATTTCGAATTACCCTACATTGGCATTAGCAGACATCCCTGAAGAGTTGCGCCAATTACCAGCGGATCGTCTGGATGACTTATGTGATGAACTGCGTAGCTATTTATTACACACCGTCGGTAAAAGTGGCGGTCACTTTGCTTCAGGCTTAGGTGTCGTAGAATTAACGGTTGCCCTGCATTATGTTTATAACACACCATACGACAAATTATTATGGGATGTAGGTCATCAAGCCTACCCGCACAAAATTTTAACAGGTCGTCGTGACCGTATGTCAACAATCCGCCAGAAAGGTGGTTTACATCCATTCCCTTGGCGTGATGAAAGTGAGTATGATCACCTTAATGTCGGTCATTCATCAACATCAATCAGCGCGGCTCTCGGTCTTGCCGTTGCTGCTGATCAAGAAGATAAAAACCGTAAAACGGTCGCTATTATTGGTGATGGAGCTATTACTGGCGGTATGGCATTTGAAGCGTTAAACCATGCTGGCCATATCGACAAAGACGTACTGGTTATTTTAAATGATAACGATATGTCTATTTCAGAAAACGTCGGTGCGGTAAACAAACACTTAGCAAAATTATTGTCCGGTGTTGCTTACTCAAGTTTCCGTGAAAACGGTAAGAAAGTACTGTCAGGTATTCCACCAATTAAAGAGCTTGCCCGTCGCGCCGAAGAACATCTAAAAGGCATGGTGGTACCGAGCACATTATTCGAAGAATTCGGATTTAACTATATTGGTCCAATTGATGGTCATGATGTGAATGGCTTGGTTGAAACACTACGTAATATGCGTAGTCTTAAAGGCCCACAATTCTTACACGTAATCACCAAAAAAGGTAAAGGTTACGCGCCAGCCGAGCAAGATCAGCTTGGTTATCACGCCGTTCCTAAGTTCAATCCCGAAGAAGATACATTACCTGTTGCTGCCGTATCAAAACCAACGTTCTCAAAAATATTTGGTAATTGGTTATGCGACGTAGCGGCAACGGATAAAAAGTTAGCGGCTGTAACACCAGCGATGGGGGCAGGTTCAGGTATGATCAAGTTCTCTGAAACCTATCCTCAACAATATTTTGATGTAGCAATTGCAGAACAGCACTGTGTAACTTTCGCTGCAGGTCTCGCTATTGGTGGTCATAAACCTGTGGTTGCTATCTATTCTACGTTTTTGCAACGTGGCTACGATCAGCTGATCCACGATGTGGCCATTCAGGATATTCCTGTATTATTTGCCATTGACCGTGCAGGTCTAGTGGGCGCTGATGGTCAAACTCACCAAGGTGCGTTTGATATTAGCTTTATGCGTTGTATTCCGAAAATGGTGATCATGACGCCAAGTGACGAAAATGAATGTCGTCAGATGCTGCATACAGGTTACCAGTATAATGGTCCAGCTGCTGTACGTTACCCACGTGGCAGCGGTACTGGCATTGATGTTGAGCAAGCATTTACTAAATTTGAAATCGGTAAAGGTATCGTTCGTCGTCAGGGTGAGAAAGTAGCCATCTTATGTTTCGGGACCTTAATGCATAACGCTATGCCAGCGGCCGAACGTTTAAATGCGACCGTTGTTGATATGCGCTTTGCGAAACCATTGGATGAAGCACTGTTAGCTGAGATGGCGAATAGCCATGATATTTTAGTCACACTTGAAGATGGCGCGATCATGGGTGGCGCAGGTTCTGGTGTGAATGAATACCTAATGGCGAACAAGTTAATGACACCAACATTAAACCTGGGTCTGCCAGATAAGTTTATTCACCAAGGTACTCAAGATGAGATCTACGCTGAATTAGGCCTAGACGATCTTGGTATTGAAGCGAGCATTAAGGCCTTTATCGCCTTATAATTTTAATGATTATAAATTGATCGCCATTAAAAAAGGCGCTACTCGATTAATATCAAGTAGCGCCTTTTTTGAATTTTACAGCGTAATGTAATAAATAAGCTGAACCCCCGCTAAGGCAAACACACCAGCCAGTACATCATCAACCATAATACCAAAACCACCATCAGTATTTCTATCTAGCCAACCAATCGGTCCAGGTTTCACAATGTCAAAAAATCGAAATAGCGCAAAACCGAGAATAACCCAAACCCAGCCTTGTGGGGCCGCAATCATAGTAATGCCATAACCAGCAATTTCATCCCAAACGATGGCGCCGTGATCGTGTACGCCCATCGCTTTACTGGCACTCGCACAAATATATACACCAATCACTGACGCCAGCGCAACAATGCCGATATATTGCCATAGACCCAACTCTAAGACGCTAGTCATTAGCAAATATAGCGGAATAGCAACAAGCGTACCCATTGTACCTGGCGCTTTAGGAAATAAACCACTACCAAAACCAACAGCAGCGAGATGCACTGGATTCGCGTAGTTTAATTTTTGTAATTCTGGCGATAAAAAATCTTTTTTCATTGGAAGTGATCCCATCCTTGCAAAACTAACGACGTTAATTGCTTGTCGTTAAAATAGTTAATTTGTTGTTCGGCTTGTTCAGTTTGTTCTGCACTGACTATCTCACCAATATGGGTATAAGGTAAATCATGCTCAGCCAGCACTTTTTCCAGTTGTACTTTATTTTCTGACGATACGGTAAATAGTAATTCATAATCATCACCACCAGCAAGTGCATATTGCGGCCATAACGCGTTACTTACATAAGTTTGCAATGCTGTTGATAAAGGTAACGCCATTAGCTCAACATTTGCCGACAGCGTCACACCACCACTGCGACTTGATGCGTTAAGTATATGCTGTAGATCTGACGCTAAGCCATCGGAGAGGTCAATACAACTGTTAGCAATACCAACCAAGGCTTGACCTGTTGTAACTCTTGCAGTCGGTCGTTGATGTCGAGCGATTAAAAAACCTTGCTCAGTATCCGTTAATAATGCTTCGTTGGTGTTATTCACAGTATTATTATCAAACGCTTGATGATTCGCATCGATTAATAATTTTAAGCCAGCAGCGGCATCACCAATGGTACCACTGCAATAAATCAAATCCCCTGCTTTGGCACCGTGTCTTTGTAATGCTAGACCTTGCTCGACAAAGCCTTGCAAGGTTAGCGTCAATGTCATATCACCTTTAGTGGTATCACCACCGATAAGGCTGACACCATAACGGTGTAATTGCAGGTGTAAGCTATCACTGAATGCGCTTAACCAATCACTGTCATAACTTGGTAAAGTTAATGCTAATGATGCCCAAGCCGGTTGCCCACCCATTGCGGCAATATCACTGATATTCACGGCCACTAACTTATGGGCTATATCGGCAGGATCTGCATCGCTAAGAAAATGAATACCACTGACCATGGTATCAGTGGTTACCACGAGTTGCTTACCAGCAGGAACAGACAAAATGGCACAGTCATCACCGATTCCTGTTATGACATCGTCACGTGGAACTGATTTATTCGTAAAATATTGTCCAATTAAATCAAACTCGCCTGTCGCCATAGTACTGCGGTATCCATTATGATACCCAAGCTACTTGGGTATAGGGTGTAATTAATCTTGCTATTGTACTTTTAATTAAGGCCTAATTGTATTTTTAATTAATGTCTAGAGTGTGAATTTTAGGCATAAAAAAAGCCAGCAACCTGTGCTAGCTTTTTTGCATTGAAGAAAATAATTAAATTATTTTTTCAAACGTAATTGCAATTTACTTACAATTTTATCTAATACGCCGTTAACGAATTTATGGCTGTCTTCAGCGCCAAAATCTTTCGCTAGTTCGATAGATTCATTGATCACAACTTTATAAGGTACATCTTGACGCTTAGTAAGCTCAAATGTAGAAAGACGTAGAATTGCTTTCTCAACCAAGTCTAAGTCATCCAAAGGACGAGATAGGAATGGTGTCATTAACTCATCAAGTTCAGCAGAGTTTAAGCTTACACCTAATACAAGTTCACGGAAATAAACTGCATCTGTGTCGCTAAAATCTTGTTCTGTTACAAATTGGTGTTCAATATTTGCAACAGTTTCTTGTGTCATTTGCCATTGATAAATTGCTTGTGTGGCAAACTGACGTGCCTTACTACGTTCCGAAGGTTTCATTTTTTCTCCAATGATACATCTAATTGATGCAAAACATTCACCATTTCAAGTGCACTTAGAGCAGCCTCCGACCCTTTATTACCAGCCTTGGTACCAGCACGCTCAATTGCTTGCTCAATAGTGTCAGTAGTTAACACACCAAATGCAACAGGAACATCATAGTCCATTGCAACTTGAGCAAGACCTTTATTACATTCGCCAGCTACGAATTCAAAATGTGGTGTACCACCACGAATTACCGTACCTAAAGCAATAATTGCATCAAACTGTTTTGTTGCCGCTACACGCTTAGTGATAAGCGGTAATTCTACTGCACCAGGTACACGAACAACAGTGATATTGTCATCGCTAACTTGACCAAAACGTTTTAGTGAATCGATAGCACCTTCTAACAAACTTTCATTAATGAAACTGTTAAAACGAGAGATAACAATTGCAATTTTTGCTTCTGGAGCAGGAACATTCCCTTCGATAAATTTCATGTGTACAAATCCTATATCACGGCACGTAAATTTACGGCCAATTATTGACTATTGTGAATCGGCTGACGAAAGGGCTCGGATTGTACCAAGCTTTCGCCAGCAAGCAAACTTATTCTACGACTATCTCTAAAACTTATTTAGAGATATATTCGACAACTTCTAAACCAAAGCCAGATAATGAATGGTAACGTTTGTCTGAGCTTAATAGCTTCATCTTCGACACGCCCATATCGGCTAAAATTTGAGAACCGACACCAACGCGGCGTGAAGTGCCCTGCCATTTTGCTTTTGGCTGTGTTTCGCCTTTATCTTCTTTAGCAAACAGCTTCACTTTTTCAATGATATCGTTAGAGTTTTCTTCATTGCCTAAGATAACCATTACACCACCATCTCGACCGATACGCGCCATCGCATCACTCAATGACCATGAGATCTTACTTGCTCGGTCGGTATGCAAAATATCAGTCATGGTATTTTGTACATGCACGCGTACTAATGTTGGCTGCTCAGCAACAACATCACCTTTGCGTAACGCGTAGTGAACTTGATTATCAATGGTGTCACGGTAAGTGACTAAATCAAAATCACCGTATTCAGTTGGTAATTTACATTCAGCTACACGCTCAATAGTTGTTTCATTACTGTTACGGAATTCAATTAAATCAGCAACTGTGCCCAATTTAATGCCGTGTTTTTCAGCGAATATTTCCAAATCCGGACGACGAGCCATTTCACCGTCATCTTTTAATATTTCAACAATCACACCTGCAGACTCACAACCCGCTAAACGTGCAAGATCACAACCCGCTTCTGTATGACCAGCACGTGTTAATACACCGCCGTCTTGTGCTGCAAGTGGAAAAATATGTCCCGGCATCACGATATCAGCAGGTTTTGCATCACCTGCAACGGCAGATAATATTGTCACTGCACGGTCTGTTGCAGAAATACCGGTTGTCACGCCCTCAGCCGCTTCAATCGAAACAGTGAAGTTAGTTGAGAATTGCGCCGTATTGTCTTGAACCATCAAAGGCAGTTGCAGTTTTTCTACACGTGCTTTGGTTAACGTTAGACAAATTAAACCACGACCGTATGTCGCCATAAAGTTAATCGCTTCTGGCGTTACTTTATCAGCCGCCATGATCAGATCACCTTCATTTTCGCGATCTTCATCATCCATCAAGATAACCATTTTACCTTGGCGGATGTCTTCAATAATATCTTCAATACGACTTAGTGCCATGCTCATAGCCCTTTTATAACAATTAAAAACTGATCGTGAATAGATGTTTTACTTTAAAAACCCATGACTCGCAAGAAAATCCATAGTGATACCTTGTTCAGGGCGGCTTGATTCAGCGGCTTTATCACCTAGCATAATCCGTTCTAAATAACGGGCAATCACATCTACTTCCAAGTTAACTTTACGACCGACTACATAACTTTCTATCGTTGTTTCTAATGCAGTATGCGGTACGATCGTCAATTTGAATTTAGCGCCGTCAATTTCATTAATAGTTAAACTGATACCATCAATAGTAATTGAGCCTTTTTCCGCAATATAACGCGCTAATTCGTTCGGTACTTGTAACCAATACTCAGTCGCACGACCAAGTTTACTGATCTTAACAATCTCGGCAACGCCATCCACATGTCCACTAACTAAGTGACCACCGAGACGCGTACTTAAGGTTAGCGCTTTTTCTAAGTTTACCTTATCACCAATACGGTAATGCGCAAATCCAGAGCGCTTAATCGTTTCTAATGACACGTCCGCGCGGTAACCATTGCCGAGTAATTCAACAACAGTAAGGCATACACCATTAGTCGCGATACTATCACCCAGTTTCACGTCACTTAAATCAAGATCACCACTATCAACAGTGATGCTCACATCAGCCCCTTTTGGGGTTAAACCAGTGAGCGTACCCACGGTTTCAATAATTCCTGTAAACATTAGTATTCCGGTTTTGCTGTAATTCGAAGATCGTCACCGACCTGCGTAATATCGGTAAAGCTAAATGTAGGCACTTGCGCCATTTCAGTTAGCTCGCTTAATACTGCGAGTCCTCTGGCACTATCACCCATGAGCTTAGGTGCCAAATAAATAATTATCTCATCTACCAGCTTATTTTCAAGTAATGCGCCAGCCAACGTCGCGCCGGCTTCCACCCACAGGTCATTAATATCCTGCAGGGCTAATACGGTCATTAACTGTTTTAGATCTATGTTGTGGTGACGATCTTGCTCAATTTCAATTCGCGATACCGATTCATTCACTAATAACTGCTCGATAACAAGATTGTCAGTCGTTCCATTCGCTATATCTTTAACGCCATTAACTAATAGTATCTGACCGGGCAGTGAGAATAGCTTCAATTCACTATTCACTTTAGCAAGGTGTGTATCTAGTCGCCGATGATTATCCAGTACTACTCGTATTGGCTGACGTAACAGTGGTTCTAATGACTCATCGTAAGGCAAAGACTTGTCTACTTTAATTCGTGGATAGTCGGCTTGACTTGCACCTAATTCGCTATAACGCACATTAAGTGAAGCATCATCCATAATGACCGTACTGGCAGTCGATAAAATGGCACTGGCTTGAGCACGATATACTTGCACATCAGACCGTGCAGCTGGACCCGTGATCCATTTACTCTCACCGTTTTTTAATGCTGTACGCCCGTCTAAGCTTGCCGCCATTTTTAATCGTACAAACGGACGTTGTTCCTGCATCCGTAAAATAAAGCCAGGATTCAACGCATGCGCTTGCGTTGATAATAAACCGATACGCACTTTAATTCCCGCGGCGATTAGTATCGCAATGCCATTACCTGCCACTTTAGGGTTTGGATCAACCATGGCAATAACGACTTCATTTACGTTTGCATTAACTAAGGCTGCTGCGCAAGGGGGTGTACGGCCATAATGACTGCATGGCTCGAGAGTCACATAACAAGTGGCACCTTGAGCATTATCACCAGCGGCATTTAAAGCATGGATTTCAGCATGAGCCTCACCTGCACGTAAATGAAAACCTTCTCCGATGACTTTACCTGCTTTAACAAGCACACAGCCAACATTTGGGTTCGGCGCAGTAGTAAAACGGCCTTTTTGTGCAAGTGCGATCGCACGTTGCATATGAGAATAGTCAGTATCATTGAACTGACTAATTGAAATAATTTTTTCCAATAGCAGATCTACCTCGGCACGTGATTTGTTTGGCATAATCAATGAGGACTCAGATAGCGGATTATTTGTCGAGTTTAGCGATTTCTTCATTAAACTCTTTTACATCTTCAAAAGAACGATAAACAGAAGCGAACCGTACATAAGCGACTTTATCGAGCTTTTTCAATACATCCATCACAAGTTCACCTAGAAAGCTTGATGTGATTTCACGCTCGCCAGTGGCTCTTAAGCTCGATTTTATTTGATTAATACCAAGTTCAATCTGCTCTGCGGCAACCGGACGTTTTTCTAACGCACGATAAATACCATTAACGAGTTTGTCTTCGTTAAAAGGTTCGCGTGTATCATCGGTTTTAATAATGCGCGGCATCACGAGTTCTGCAGTTTCAAAGGTAGTAAAACGTTCATGACATTTCGCGCACTCACGGCGGCGACGTACCTGATGGCCTTCAGCCACAAGACGAGAGTCGATAACTTTAGTTTCAGTCGCAGAACAAAATGGACAGAACATAAACAATCCTATTGAATAATATTATTCTGAGTCTATCGTTAAACAGCAGGCGGGTACAGAAAAGTGAAGATTATTTCGTGGAATTAATAAATAAGTTAACGCATTGCTGAATAATCAGTCGGTTTCTAACCTCGTTTTATAAGATAAAAAACCGACTGATATGTTGGAATAGTTTATTCTTCGATACGGTTTATTTCATTAACAAACTGACTTGATGCCTCGATGCCTTGCCTATCAAGTTGATTCGTTCCAGCACCAGATAAGGGCAAGTGCGCGTTGTGATTATAGCTTAGTCGACTTAACATTAACGCTGAGTTAACCTGCTTTGCAGAAGGTTCTGTTACATCATTCGATTTATGATTACGGCTGCTAATCTCACTTTCTATCGCCTTAATTTGATCTGCGCTCTGCATTAATTCTTTATTTTTCTCTGCTGTAATACCCTGTGCCTTCGTACGAGTAATCGACTCAGACTTAACTAATTCTGCTGCTGGCGTAATATCAGAACCGAGTTTCGCCCGGAATAACTTTTTATTAATCTCAGCTAAGAATTGATTCTGAACTTGTTCAGGTGTGACCTGTAGCTTGTTATTACGACTTGATTCACTTTTACTCACGACGAACACAGGTTTCTCACTTGTCAGCGCTTTATCTTTACGATTTAATTTTTTGTTAATGCCCGCTAAAAATGTGTTATTCATTGTTGATTTTTTCTTGCGCTTAACCTTCACTATCGAACTAGATTCAACAACAGGAGGTAATACATCCACTTGCTCAACTAATGGCACATCAACAGTTACCATAGCTGAAGACACCATGGTAGCGTCAACTGGCTCTAAGATATATGTTGATGCAGGCATTAACTCGACAGGCTTAATCAAAGGTTTAGCATTAACAACGACTATAGGTGCAATGTTTGGAGAAACTTGAACTGCTTGCGGTGCATACTGACGTTTTAATTTATTCTGGATTTCAGCTAAGAATTTATTATGTTGTTGCTTTACGGCAACATTCTCAATAACGGTTGAACCTTTTGCCGTTGTGGATGCAAGCGGTGTCTGTGTAATAATCTGTATATCATCCGCTTTTGTCACTGCATTACCATAAGCGCGCTTATGGATCCCTGCCATGAAACTATTTCTAGGTAATTTTTTCTTCGGTTTTATATGATTTACTTCAATGATATTATTTGCCGCAACAAGGGCTTTCTCTTTTTCAAGTGCTGTTTGTTTTGCAATAACCTGTGCACGTTGCTGCGCCTGCTTACGTAAGAGTTGTTGTTCAATTAAAACCAACTGAGGATCACTACGCGTCAGTACTTTTTCAACTTGGCGTTCCACGTTCGCATGAGCAATAATATCATCAAGCCCATCCAATAAGTTACTATTTGGGGTTGCAGATAAATCGTTTACGATATCATTCATTACGACAGGCTTACGACTAGCGCGACTCTGCGCCGCATTTTTTTCCACAATCTGACGTGGAAACTGACTATAATGCATTGCACCATCAGTATCGCGCCAGCTATATACTTTAGCAAAGGTAGAATAGCTCATTGAGCCGCATACTAACGCTAATATTAACCGCTTGTAATTACTTATTGAATTCAGCATCATCCTTTATACCTCACTCTATTTATCGCCAAACTTGAGAATTCTATCTCAATATTTATTTAGCTATTTATGTCATCCATCTATAACTACCTAACCGCAAACAGGATGAAATGTTAAAAACATGTTAACACCCACCAGTGTGATTTAAAACTCTCTCATTAAATTTAATCTCGTCGGCTTCACAACTAAGAAATTAAATATGCTAACTACAATTAAATATAAGTGTATTCAATATGCGGTTAGCGTCAGAGTAACGATTAGTTAGCTCTGCATTCTTACCATACTTACCACAATGTTCCTGCGCCATATCAACCACCTCTATCGTGTCAAATTGACCGAGTTGATATTCATAAGATGCACCGTTTTCAGTTTTAGTTAATACATCAACAGAACTACAACCAGTCACTACAACGGCAAATACTGTAATGCTTATTCCTTTACATATTTGCAGGAATATTTTATTTACAGCATTTTTTAATAAAAATTTATTCATCATATTTCCCATCCTTGGTCTATGAAACCGCATTAATCACTGTTCATGAAACTAACAGCTGATCATATGATCCTGATGTAATAATAAAGCATGGAAATAGCATGATTTGGAGTATGAGCAGGTATGAGATATGGTAAAGACATTAATTTTTAGGCACAAAAAAACCGTAAATGACAAACTTAAACTCTGATTAAAGTTAGTATCATTTACGGTCTACACATTTAATTACTTGTATACAGACTATTTATATGCAGGGTATTCAGCACATAGCGCTTGTACGTTAGCACGTACTGTTGCAGCTACATCTTCATTACCGATGTTATCTAATACGTCACACATCCAACCAGCAAGTGCGCCAGCTTTATCTGCAGGGATACCACGGCGAGCCAGTGCAGGCGTACCGATACGTAGACCAGATGTAACAAATGGTGAACGTGGATCGTTTGGTACCGAGTTTTTGTTTACTGTGATATGTGCATTACCCAGTGCAGCATCTGCATCTTTACCTGAGTATTCTTTGCCAATCAGATCAACTAAGAATAGGTGATTTTCAGTACCGTTAGAAACGATCTTGAAACCACGTTCTTGTAATACTGCAACCATACTTTTCGCACAATCAAGTACATTTTGTTGGTAAACTGCAAATTCTGGTTCCATCGCTTCTTTAAATGCAACCGCTTTAGCAGCGATAACGTGCATCAAAGGACCACCTTGACCACCAGGGAAAATAGCTGAGTTTAATTTTTTCTCAATCACTTCATCTGCTTGGGCAAGGATTAGGCCGCCACGTGGACCACCTAATGTTTTATGCGTCGTTGTTGTCACAACATGCGCATGTTTCATTGGGTTTGGATATAGACCAGCAGCAACTAAACCTGCAACGTGTGCCATATCAACGAATAAGAAAGCACCAACTTTATCAGCGATTTCACGGAATTTAGCCCAATCAACAACACCCGAGTATGCAGAAAAACCAGCAACAATCATTTTTGGCTGATGTTCAATTGCTAACGCTTCAACTTCAGCGTAATCTAGCTCACCCGTTTCAGGGTTAATACCATACTGAACTGAGTTGTAAATTTTACCCGAGAAGCTTACGCTTGCACCGTGTGTTAAGTGACCACCATGAGCAAGGCTCATGCCTAGTACAGTATCACCTGGTTTAACTAATGCCATATAAACTGCAGCATTTGCTTGTGAACCAGAGTGTGGTTGTACATTCGCGTAATCAGCACCAAACAATTGCTTAGCACGTTCAATTGCTAAAGACTCAGCAATATCAACATACTCACAACCGCCATAGTAGCGTTTGCCTGGGTAGCCTTCTGCATACTTATTTGTAAGCTGAGAGCCTTGAGCTTCCATTACGCGTGGGCTTGTATAGTTCTCTGAAGCAATAAGCTCGATATGATCTTCCTGACGAGTTACTTCCTGTGTCATTGCTGCCCATAATTCTGCATCATAGTCAGCTATATTCATATCACGTGTAAACATCCGTTTTCTCCTGATTGAGATAATACAAGTTGGTTTGTAAACTAAATTTCGGCCACATTGTAACGCGAGTAATACCAAGTTCCTACTAGAAAGACTTGAGAAAATTTCAATTTTGCGTGAAAAGACTGCATTTTAATTTAACTTTGATCAAAACTGACTCCTCGGTTAAATTTATTCGCTATAATACGGCACAATTACAGCACTAATTCCCATTTGGAGAACACAATGGATGAACTAACCCAATTATGCCAAACCCGTTCAGAGATCTACTGGTGGCTTTCAACCACACTTGCAACTGAATTATCTGATGAGCAACTCGGTCAATACCAGTCAGCTGAAATCCAAGGTTTCTTACAAGGCTTAGCTGCGACCCCCGCGTTAACGGTTTCTGTTGAAAAGCTAATCAGTTCATTAGCGGCAGCAAACCTACGTAAGGACGCACGTTTAGAGTTATGTGCAGACTATGCACAAGTATTTTTAGGTAATAGTAAATCATCTGCGCCCCCGTATGAGTCGGTGTTCACTAGTGAAGAAGGTCACTTGATGCAAGAAGCGTATCAAAAAATGATTACGCTACTCGATAAGCACAACATCAATATCAGTGATAAATACAGCGAGCCTGCCGATCACATTGCGATTCAGTTAGATTTCATGGGTAACTTGATCTTAAAAACTTTAGATTCGGAATCAGAAGCGCAGATCCGCGCGAACTTCGCAATGCAGTATGACTTCTTACAAACTCACTTACTTAACTGGTTAGGTGATTTTGAAATGAAGGTAAAAGACTGTGATAAATTTGGATTTTATGCGGCGGTAGTAGAATTGCTATTAGCATTCGCACAGCTAGATTCAGATTGGTTAGAAACTGAATTAGATTAATCCCTATTTAGATACAACAAAGGGCAGTAAACTGCCCTTTGTTTCATAACATTATAATTTCAAACTCACGTGCTATTTCAAGCCACTAATAAATGCTTGTAAATCATCGCCTACTTCAGGGTGACGTAAGCCATACTCAATGAATGCTTTCATATAACCTAATTTTGAACCACAATCATGTAATTTGCCGCTAATGTGGAAAGCTTCAACCGTTTGTAATTTCATCAGGTCATCAATCGCATCCGTTAGCTGAATCTCATCACCTGCACCAGGCGCTGTGCGAGCAAGTAGATCCCAGATCGCAGTCGGTAATACATAACGTCCTGCAACAGCAAGGTTTGACGGCGCTTTATCTTGTGCTGGCTTTTCAATCACCGCGGTCATCTTAGTTGATTCACCCGCGCTAAGCTCAACACCACCACAATCAGCAACACCGTAACCAGACACTAAGCTCATTGGTACAGGTTCTACCATGATCTGACTAAAACCAGTTTCATTAAAGCGGCGCATCATACTAGCTAAGTTTTCAGTTTTTAAATCTGCACTCACTTCATCCATCAGAACGTCAGGTAATACTACCGCAAACGGTTCATCACCAATAATCGGTTTGGCGCACAATACTGCATGCCCTAACCCTTTCGCGACGCCTTGACGGATATGCATGATCGTTACACCTTTTGGTGCAATTGCTTGTACTTCTGCTAATAATTGACGTTTAACTCGGTGCTCTAACGTCGATTCTAATTCAAATGAAGTATCAAAATGGTTTTCGATGGCATTTTTAGAAGCGTGCGTAACCAGCACAATTTCGGTAATACCCGCAGCTGCGCATTCATTTACTATGTATTGAATAAGTGGTTTATCTGCTACTGGTAACATCTCTTTTGGGATCGCTTTGGTTGCAGGTAGCATGCGCGTACCTAAGCCTGCAACGGGAATGACCGCTTTCGTTATTTTGGTTTGCTTCAAAGTCTTATCCTTTTTGTACTTATATACAGTATTTTTTATATACGGTGTCGTTTACACGTTATAAAAGTCACGATACCAATCGACAAAGGCTTTCACGCCTTCTTGTACTTTTACTTTCGATGTGTAACCAGTAACTTCAAATAAATCCTGGGTATCGGCATACGTCGCGTAGACATCACCCGGCTGCATAGGCATAAAGTTTTTCTTGGCTTTAATACCTAAAGAGTCTTCTAACGCTTCAATATAATCCATTAGTTTAACCGGACTACCATGACCAATATTATACACTCGATAAGGCGCACTGCTGGTTGCGGGGCTACCTGTTTCAACTTTCCAGTTCGCATCCGGTGTTGGTATCACAGCTTGAATTTGTAATACTCCAGCAACGATATCATCAATGTAAGTAAAATCACGTAACATATCGCCATTGTTATACACATCAATAGTTTCGCCAGCAATAATTGCCTTGGTAAACTTGAATAACGCCATATCTGGGCGACCCCAAGGACCATACACAGTAAAGAAGCGTAAGCCAGTTGTCGGGACGCTATATAAATGTGAATAGGTATGTGCCATTAATTCATTCGATTTTTTTGATGCCGCGTAAAGTGAGATAGGATGGTCAACACTGTCACTGGTACTAAACGGGGTTTTGTTATTTAACCCATAAACCGAGCTTGATGATGCATAAACCAAATGCTTCACTTTATTATTACGGCAGCCTTCTAATACAGTTAAAAAACCGGTTAAATTGCTGTCGGCATACGCCATTGGATTATCAATGGAATAACGTACGCCGGCTTGGGCAGCAAGGTGGATCACGCGATCAAATTGATGTTCAGAAAATAACGCTGCGACACCGTCACGATCGGCAAGGTCCAACTCAATAAAAGTAAATGACTCCGATTTCTTCGTATTAGCTAACCGAGCAAACTTTAAATTCACATCGTAATAATCATTTAGATTATCAACACCTATAACCTGATGACCTTGTTGACATAATAGCTCTGTACAGCGAGAACCAATAAATCCAGCCGCGCCAGTAATTAAATATTTCATTTGTTTTTCATTTCCTGAATTCGGATAATAAGTGCAATTTTAATCGTTATCAATCTAATCATTACCAAATAGGTCTCGAGTATAGACTTTATCCGCAACATCAAGCAGTTCGTCCGCTAAACGGTTCGATACTATGACATCAGAAAGTGCTTTAAATTCATTCAGATCTGTCAGTACCGGTGATTTGAAGAACTCATTCTCAGTCAATACAGGCTCATATACCACGACCTTTATACCTTTCGCTTTGATTCGTTTCATGATGCCTTGAATCGATGAAGCACGGAAATTATCCGAACCTGATTTCATAATCAAACGATAAACACCAACCACTTGCGGTTTTTTAGCAATAATAGCATCAGCGATATGATCTTTACGTGTCGAATTAGCATCAACAATAGCACTGATTAAACTGTTTGGTACATTTTCATAGTTCGCACGTAATTGCTTGGTATCTTTTGGCAAGCAGTAGCCACCATAGCCAAATGACGGATTATTATAATGGCTACCAATACGCGGGTCTAAACCTACACCTTGTATGATCTGACGGGTATTTAAACTGTGAGTCTCGGCATAACTATCCAGTTCATTGAAATAAGCCACTCGCATCGCCAAATAAGTGTTAGAGAACAGCTTAACCGCTTCCGCTTCAGTCGAATCAGTAAACAACACATCGATGTCAGTTTTAACCGCACCTTGCATTAACAGCTCAGCAAAAACCTGTGCACGTTCAGACTGTTCACCAACAATAATACGTGAAGGGTGTAGGTTATCGTATAAGGCACTGCCTTCACGTAAAAACTCAGGTGAGAACAAAATATTATCGCAACCTAGGCGCTGTTTGACCTCTTTGGTATAACCAACAGGTACCGTCGATTTAATCACCATAACCGCATTTGGGTTAATCGCCATTACATCTTTAATTACCGCCTCTACTGATTTGGTATTAAAATAGTTATTTACCACATCATAATCAGTTGGCGTTGCGATAATCACATAATCAGCATTGCTATAAGCAAGTTGCTTATCAGTTGTTGCAGTAAGATCAAGTTCTTTATTAACGAGGAAATCTTCGATTTCATTATCTGAGATAGGTGATTTTTTATCGTTAATAAGGTTTACTTTTTCGGTAATAATATCTAGAGCTATCACATGATTATGTTGTGCTAATAACACAGCATTTGATAAACCAACGTAACCCGTACCTGCAATGGTAATGTTCATGGTGTCGACCTGATTAGGGGTGGAAATAAATAATATATCCTTATATTCTAACAGTAAAATAATAACGATAGCCAAACAACATCACCTTAATACGATACAATTATTAAATCTGTATGAATTTCGTAGTCGACTCTATCTGTGAGAATGTACAATATGTTATTATCTCCTGCTTAATTCCGTAATTTATATTAAATAAGGCTGTATATGAAAATTTTGGTTGTGGGCGATTATCTCAAGACTTCAAATGCAATTCGACCAGAGGTCATGATAACCATAGGTCTTGCGAATAAAGGTCATGACTTAACGGTATTTACACGACCAAACTCTGCTTACACGCCAATTTTTGAAAACCTTGGGATCAAGGTGATTGAACAATACCCGACCAAAAAAATCTGTTTAAACACGATTAAAATGATCAGAGCTGAATTACGTACAGGCGATTACGATATTGTTTATGCACTAAACTCTAAAACAATTCCAAACGCCGCGTTTGCGTGTATCGGTTTCCCTGTAAAAATGGTTAATTATCGAGGTACTACAGGCGGATTATATCGCCATGATCCAAGTGCTTACCTAACCCACTTACACCCTCGCGTTGACGGTATCATTTGTGTATCTAATGCAGTGACCGAAGATATTCAAGCGCAAGTATGGAAAAACAAGGATAAAGTAGTCACGATTTATAAAGGTCATGATCCGGCTTGGTACCAGTCCCAACCTGGCGATCTCTCTGAATTTGGTATTCCAGAGGGGGCTTTCGTTGCTATTGCGGTTGCTAATGTTAGACCAACTAAAGGTTTATCAGTATTACTTGAAGCAGTAAATAAAGTTGCCCATTTAAACAATTTCCATCTATTACTGGTTGGCTCAGGCATGGAGAAAGAACCTTACCTTAGTGCAATCAAAAACTCTACATTAGGTAATCGTATCCACGTTACCGGCTACCGTACTGATGCACCAGAATTAATGGCTGCGTGTAATATTTTAGTTCAAGCCTCAATCAGTGGTGAAGGATTACCAAGAGCGGTAATGGAAGCGATGAGTTATGGCGTTCCTTCAATTGTGACTGTAACTGGCGGTAGTAAAGAAGTTGTAATAGATGGTGTTAATGGCTGTGTTGTACCAGTCAAAGATGCATTAGCCATCGCAGATAAAATTGAATATTTATATAGCAACGAAGCGGTTGTCAGCGATATGTCTATGGCTTGTAAACAACGTTTGGCCGAGCTATTCACTGCTGAACGCACAGTTGATGAGCATATTAAATACTTTGAGTCATTATTGGATTAATAATAAAATATATACACTAGCTGTAAACGCAGTTAGTGCATATAAGATTCACAATACTAACCGTTCCTCTAACTTATTAGCCCAAAACTCAGCGCCGTACCTTTAGATATTATAACGTTAGCTTTTTTTCCTAATACTTGGTCATAATACTTTGGTTCTAAACCAAAACCAGGACGAATACTGCGAACATTATCCGCTGTAAGTAACTCACCAGCGGCAATATCCTTAACAGCATATAACGAGCGACGAAATTTAACATTACCTTGCTCTGCTGGTGTGCGCTCATAATTTACATTCCCCATCGCTTGCCAAGCGGTATAGGTATCACGACAAAGCCGAGCTAATTCATCTGGTTCAAGAGAAAAACTATCATCCGCACCGCCCGCATTCCGATCTAAAGTCACGTGTTTTTCAATCACACAAGCACCGAAAGCAACAGAAACAACCGCGGTTGCATTATCAATGGTATGATCAGATAACCCTGCTAGCACGTCAAAACGTTGACCTATATCGGCAATCGTGCGTAGATTATATTGTGCTGCGGGCGCTGGGTAACCACTCACACAATGCAATACAACCAACTCATCACAGCCATTATCTTTAGCTGTTTGTATCGCGATTTCAATCTCGCTTTGATCTGCCATGCCGGTTGAAATAATCATCGGTTTACCGGTTTGCGCAACCCGTTTAATTAAAGGTAAATCAACAATCTCGAATGAGGCAATTTTATACGCTGGCGCATCCAGTTCTTCTAATAAATCCACAGCAGTAAAGTCAAAAGGCGAACTAAAAATAGTAATATCGAGTTCTTTCGCTTTCGCAAATAATGGTTGGTGCCATTCCCACGGCATATGCGCACTGGTATACAACTGATATAAACTTTGTCCGTGCCACAACCCCCCCTTGATTTGGAACTCATCACTGTCGCAATCCATCGTTATCGTATCTTGAGTATAAGTTTGTAATTTTATCGCGTCAGCACCCGCCTTTTTTGCAGCTTCCATGATTGCAAAAGCACGATTGATATCACCATTATGATTTGCCGATAGTTCGGCTATAATATAGGGCGAAAAGTTGGGGCCAATTTTGCGACCATCGATAGTAATATACTGCTCAGTCATGATGTTAAAAAATACTCTTCGATAAAAGGAGAAATAGCCGTTTAAGACAGTGGATAACGGACAAAAGTTTCCGCCGTTAAGCGTTGATAATTAGCCTGATTAAATAGTTGCTGTGAAGCCGTGTTCGCCATCATTACTTTAGCATGGATAGTGATATTTGGGTGTAGCTCATCCAAATATGTTAGTGCTCGCTTGGCAATCCCCTGACCATAATAAGCAGGGTCAATAAAAATAGACAGCAGGTATTCAGCTGTATTTATTCTATCTAAACGCACTACGCCGACGCTGATACCATGGCGAACCTGCTTATGGCTTAATGCAGAAAATGTAAAAGATGTATCTGATATGGTAATAATATAAAAATAATCTTGATGCTGACTGAGCTTATTAATCATCCAAGTTTGATGTTCAGACCAGCTCGGCACTCGTTTATTTAACGCATATTGCCGCGTGTGCGGGTGACATTGCCAATCAAACACCGGTTTAATGTCCGTCAGTGCAGCACGGCGTAACTGTAGACATGACGTCCCATTGACATGTGCAGAGCTATCTAAATGAACAGTACTATCTAAATTTTCAATAGCCTGTAATACCCGGTTCAAGCCCAACCCATCACATAACTTAAGGTTATTCTCTCTCAACACGAACCAATTCTGTAATAACCGCTGATAAGTTAGCATCAACCGCTGAGCTATATCTTCGAGTTCAACCTTATACGCCGCGTCCACAGCAACTAGATTACGACTGATGGTCCGCTGATTTTCAGCCAATGGAATAATAATACTCGGTAATCCCAAACAGGCTCTTTCCCAAGTGGTGGTGCCTGGCGCACCAATAGCGACTTGATGTTGCAGCATTAATTCTGCCATGTTATCAACAAAGTTTAAATGTGTGATCCAATCACTATGCTGCTGACAGAATGCCTGTATTTGCTGATAATGGGGTCCACGAGGCCCTAATAACACAGTAACGAAAGGCCGGGCTAACGCAGGTATTGCAGCAAGCGCGGTTAAAACCTGCAAGGTCGCATTAGGTTGATCTATTCCGCCCATGCTTAATAATAATTTGGGTCTGAGGGAGAGCTTATCATCTGTTAATACTTGTTCACGATAATAGCTAAATAGTGGATTTAATAATGCAAACTCACAACCAGTTAATACCTTAGTATCATCGTGAGCGGGCTGATATTCCTCACTGCAGCGTAATAATGTTTGATCTAAAATTAGATCCGCATGGTGATTACGTACTAAGTCATCGATGACCATGATCTTACAATTCAATGTTTGTTGTATGCACTGTTGCCAGTTTGCATTCAACGCATAATGATCGACGATAACCAGATCAGCATTCGTCACCAGTGTTAACAAATCTTGCGCATCTTGCTGCCAAGGTACTTGCAACCAGGCCACATAATCAGCGCTACTCTCAGGGAGCAATTCAATTTTTGGTTCCACTAATTTATAAACAGGGAAACCTTTACTTTCAATGAAAGCAACCAAATCTCCCGCTTGCGGGCGACAAACAAAACTCATCTGATGGCCCTGCCGTACTAGCCCTTGTGCTAATACTAAACAGCGCATTACATGACCACTACCGATATGCACCGACGCATCGGTACGAATGACGATATTCACATTAAACCTTCATGACCGCATATAACGCTTCAGCAAATTCCCAATCTTCCAAAGTATCCACATCTTGCACCCTTTTTCGCGGTATCAAGACAGCTTTTGAAGATAAAGAGAAAAATGGCTTTCCTACTTTAAATGCAGATACCTTACCCCAATAAAATTGACCAGCATCGTGGAAAGCTTCTTGTAAGTCTTGAGAACGCGTATTTAAATGCTCAGGCTGGAACATTTTCACAGAGCCATTCTCGCTCAATGAAATAGCACGTTGAATGGGAAAAGCAAAAGAAGTAGCACTGAATGCATAATCAATATTACGTTCTGATACAGCTTCTAACCCCGCAGATAAATCATTCGATGATATAAATGGCGCTGTGGCATAAATACAGCAAAGTAAATCGACGGTTATATTTTGTGATTCACACCATCCTATCGCATGTTGAATGACATCCATGGTGGTCGCGTAATCATCAGCAATATTAGCTGGACGGATAAAGGGGACTTCGGCACCATAATGCCTAGCTATATCAGCAATGTCGAGATCATCGGTCGACACGATTATTTTATCAAAACAACCGGATTTTTGCGCGGCTTCAATTGAATAAGCAATCATAGGTTTACCATGAAATAACTTGATATTCTTACGAGGAATTCGCTTACTGCCACCACGGGCTGGGATCATTGCTACTCTCATTATATTTCAACCACACTAGGTAATAAAATACGCGTTAGGACAGACACAACTTCATCTTGTTGCTGCTCCGTCATAGTATGAAACATCGGTAATGAAATAGCATCTTGGTAATAATGTTCTGCGGCAGGAAAGTCACCTTGTTTAAATCCCATCTGTTGATAATAAGGCTGTAAGTGAACCGGTATATAATGCAAATTAACACCGATGCCATTGGCTCTTAATACATCAAAAACATCTCGATGTGTTAACGAAATTCGGTCTAACTGTAGACGAATAACATATAAATGCAGACCTGAATAGGTATTATCTAGCTGAACAGGCGTTGTAACAGGTAACTTACTGAGTAACGAGTTATAACGCTGTGCAAGGTAATGCCGCGCAGTAACGAACGCATCAAGTCGCTGCATTTGCGACACACCCAGTGCAGCCTGCAATTCTGTCATACGGTAATTAAAGCCAAGTTCTACTTGTTGATAATACCAAGCGCCATCGGACTCTCCTTGCATTAATGCCGGATCGCGAGTAATGCCATGGCTGCGTAACAGAATCATTTTATCTGCTAATGCACGTTGATTCGTCAACGCCGCGCCACCTTCTGCGGTGGTGACAATTTTCACCGGATGAAAGCTAAATACGGTAATATCTGCATACTCACCACAACCAATCGGTTTCCCCTGATACGAACCACCAATGGCATGGGCAGCGTCTTCAATGATCTTAAAACCATATTGTAATGATAATGCATAAATAGCGGCCATATCACAGGATTGACCACACAAGTGCACAGGAATAACAACTTTGGGTAATTTGTTTTGTGCTTTAGCTATAATGAGCTTTTTCTCAAGCGCATCAGGGCAGAGGTTATAAGTCGCAGGATCAATATCCACAAAATCAACTTTTGCACCACAATATAGTCCACAATTAGCCGAGGCGACGAAGGTTATAGGGGTGGTCCATAACCAATCCCCTTCTCCAAGATCTAATGCTAAACAAGCAAGATGCAAGGCCGATGTTGCACTATTACAAGTCACGGCATAGTCAGCGCCAGTATGCGCGCTCAGAGCTTGTTCAAACAAAGGGACTTGCGGGCCTTGGGTGAGAAAATCGGATTGTAATACAGCAATGACCGCATTAATGTCTTGCTGGTTAATATCCTGCTTACCATAAGGGATCATAACAATACTATTCCTTACAGCTCAGCTTGACGATCAAAATCACGGATCTGCTGAATATTCAGAAAATCAGGGTTATTACCGGAATGGTATTCATAACCTTGTGTTACGGCTTGACCTTTTTCACCTAACCGGTTTAAGCCATAATCAATATCCTGACCAAAAAATATAATCGTTGGGCAGATAACATAATGATCAGCAAATTCTAAGGTTAAATGCGAATCATCTGCTGGGCACATAATCTCATGTAACTTTTCACCTGGGCGAATACCAATGATCTCGGTTTTAATGTCAGGCGCGTAAGCCGCAACCAAATCCATAATATGCACAGAAGGAATCTTCGGAATAAATATTTCGCCGCCCTGCATACGTTTAAAGTTAGTCAGTACGAAATCAACACCGTCTTGTAACGTGATCCAAAAACGCGTCATATCTGGATGAGTCACAGGTAATGATTCTGCCCCTTTTTCTAGCAAACCTTTAAAGAAAGGCACCACGGAACCACGCGAGCCAACAACATTACCATAACGCACGCAAGCAAAACGGGTTGGACCACTACCCACCATATTGTTGGCAGCAACAAACAACTTATCCGAGGCCAATTTGGTTGCACCGTATAAATTAATCGGATTAGCCGCTTTATCTGTTGATAACGCGATTACCTTTTCTACTTTGTTAGCAATCGCCGCTTTAATGACATTTTCTGCACCGTGAATATTAGTTTTAATGCACTCCATCGGGTTATATTCTGCCGCTGGAACTTGCTTTAACGCGGCAGCATGGATCACAAAATCCACATCTTGCATCGCTTGCATCATACGCTCAGCATCACGCACATCACCGATAAAGTAACGCATACATGGATCATTAAACTCTTGCTGCATTTCAAACTGCTTAAGCTCATCACGCGATAAGATAATTAAACGTTTTGGTTTATAATTAGCAAGAATGGTTTTGGTGTATTTTTTACCAAAAGAACCAGTGCCGCCGGTGATGAAAATGGATTTGTTGTTGAACATGGTTATCCTTTGATAAACGCGTTATAAATTAAGCACAATACATACAGGGAATATATGTTAAAAATGGGCATGCATTAATATAAACCGATATTATACTAATGTTGCCAGACAATAAACTTACATTAACGATATGAGTTTCATCATAATCAAAAATGATAACGTAGCCTAAAATCGATTTATCCCGTATTATCACGACATATCTATAATTCACAGCAACAGGCTTGTCTACCATGAATTTGTCATTACCCAACAACACCCAATCTAAATGGCTCCTAGCATCCACTATTGGAGTCTGCCTTTATCCCGTATTATTATTTTTATTTCCGAAAGGTTACATAGTTAGCACCACAATTTTAACTTTAATGGCGGTGGTTGCAGGTTATTACAAACAATTGAGCTGGAACAGAAGTCTCACATTATTGAGCCTTGCATTTATAGCCTTTAGTTTTCCGCATCTGGTTAACTTGATTCAAGAAACAACAGATATGCGCCATGTAAAAAAAATATTACGCGGCTTACCTCTATTACTTGTTGCCGCTTTTCTCGTTAAAAATAACCCAGATAAGAAAATTATCCATTGGGCCTTTATATTCGGACTCATCATTTGCTTTATCGGCATGCTTAACGCTCAAATTACGGGCTTAGATAGAAGTGACGTACTAGGCAATAATGTTATACCATTGATGGTATCAGCGGCTGCTCTCTTAGCATTCTTATTACCACAAAGTAATAGTAAGAATAAATTATTAAAATATACGGTATATGCTACCTTTTCTTTAACTATTTCAGCAATAGTACTATCACAATCAAAAGGGGTAACACTATCGGCTTTGGCTACCATTTTAGTTTTTTCAGTTCTCACATTTCGACAGTCTAAAAGTAATATTTTCATATTATGGGTATTATTAATCAGCGCCATAGGAGCAACGTCGTTATTCAATAATGATGCATTGATAAAAAGAATTAACATAGCATCAAAAAATGTAACGCTTGCTGTTAATAAAACCATTGAACAGGACACGGTTAGAACGACCAAAAATACAACTTCGATAGTGAACAAATCAACAGAAAAAAAGATCACACCAACACAAAAAAAATCATGGGCGCCGGCTTCATCATCAACGATTAGGTTCGAGTTATGGAAAGGTTCTTTGTTACTCGCTGCAGAAAAACCTTTCTTCGGTTATGGAAAATTAGCCGCTCGCGATAGAATGTTAGAGTTAATCAAAGAAGGGAAAATAGCCCCTTATGCAAAAAAATACGCAGAAAAACACTTCCACTCGATTTACTTTGAGGCTTTAGGCTGTCAAGGACTAATAGGATTAATTTCAATTTTATTGGTATTATTACTTCCGTTATATATTTTTATCAAAAACTGGACTAATAATCCGCGAGTGGCACTTGCAGGTATTCTAATCGTGACGAATTACGCTATAGCAGGTTTAAGTGATACCGTATTAACCAGCACCCTACCAGCAATAACTTACGTTATGCTAATGGTGCTATGTGTATCACAAGTATCAATTTCAGAGCCAGACAAGAAAGTATAAGTTGATCTTAAATCTAATATACTGACGTGTAAGATACAATTTTTGCCATCTCACACGTCAAGTTTAATTTCTATATAATTTTTATTATCTTTGCCTAAGATGCTTACTTAATGAATCAGGTATAATACGAACGATGATTTTCATAAAATTATACCTACAGTAATTAATTTATGTTCAACAACTCAAGTTGTTGCTTAATAATATTATCAAAGGATAATCTCGCTATATTTTCTTTTGAAGGTAAAACGGGAATATTCAAATATTCAGATATCACATTTGCCAAAGCCACAAAATCACCTTTTGGAACAATTCCCTTGGAAAGTTCGCCTATTAGTATCTCGTCGACAGGACCACAATCCGTACTAACGACAGGTGTTCCACAAGCTAAGGCCTCTGTAACAACATTAACAAAGCCTTCAAAATCAGAGCTGAGCACAAAAAGCTTTGCTTTTTTATACCAAGGGTATGGGTTATCTACAAACCCAGGGAGTAACACTCTATCTGTTAAACCTAATACATCAATTAATTTTTCAAGTTCTTGTCTCTGGTTTCCTTCACCTAAAATAATCAATTTACAATCATCCGGATTAACTCTATGAAAAGATTTAATTAATAAGTCAAACCGTTTCTGAGTTGTTAATCGCCCGACACTTAATATAAAATTCCCATCATAAAGGGCAACATCTTGAGTACTTAAGCCTTTCACCCTTTTTATATCACATGGGTTATTTATAACTAAAAACTTCTTAGGAGCTACCCCCTGTATTGCTAAAGACGCCTGAACACCCTGCCTTATGTATTCAGAAACAGAGAAAAAAACTTTACCTTTAAATAACTTAGACGTGAGCCAATGGTTATACTTACCTATTATTCCTTCCGCATTATTGGATAAAGAAAAAGGAAGATGTAAACTAAATGCTGCATTATCCTTTTTATACCACCACATGCGTTGAACTGAACGAGCACCACGTACAAAAACAGCATCTAATGTTCGTCCATCAGACTCAATTTGATCAATTTTTTTATTGACGAGTTTTTTGTAGATTAAAGTCGAAAAATAAAATTCACTACGAGGTAGTAAATTTCTAAAAATCACTTTATATAAAGCATAATATATGGCAAGAAAAGGATTAAAAATTAAAGGTTTAGATATATTTAGTGTATGGATATTACACTCAAAATCAATCGGTAATGACCGTCCTTTCTCAAGACATAAAATATGAACTTCATTGCCCATTTTTATATGATTACGGGCTAATTCTAATGTGATTTTTTGAATACCACCAAACTTTAAATTGTGAACGATGAAAAGGATTTTTTTCATTTTTATTTCTCTTATTTTATTCCAAACGTCATAAATACATTTCGATTAAATAATGCATTAATATAAGTAACACTTAGCTATTACTACCACCTAACCTAGATATCACTATCATTCAGTAAATCCAGTTGTTGCTTGATGATAGTGCCAAAAGAAAATCGCTCGACATTTTTATCACTCGGTACAATGGGATTTTTTAAATATTCAGCCATTACATTCGCTAATGCTATAAAATCACCTTTTGAAACAAGGCCTTTTTTCAATTCACCTGTTAATATCTCATTTACAGGGCCACAGTTTGTACTCACAACGGGGGTTCCACAGGCTAACGCCTCAACAATAGCATTACCAAAACCTTCACAATCAGAGCTTAAAACAAATAATTTTGCCTTTTTATACCAAACATATGGGTTATCTACAAAACCAGGCATTATCACTTTTTCAGCTAAATCAAGTTCATTAATTAACTTTTCAAGTTCCCGCCTTTGATTACCTTCGCCTAAAATGATCAATTTACAATCAGCAGGGTTTATTCGATGAAAGGCTTTGATTAACAAATCAAATCTTTTTTGATTTGTTAATCGACCTACACCTAATATAAAATCTCCATCATAGATATTAATATCTTGAGAGCTTAAGTGTCTTACTCTTCCTATATCACAAGGATTATGTATAGATAAATGCTTTTTAGGGGTCACATTTTGAATCTTAAGCGATTGCTCTACACTATGTCTTATATATTCAGAAACAGAAAAAAATATTTTGTCGTGAAATAGTTTAGACGTAAGCCAGTTGTTATATTTTCCAATCAGTCCTGTTGTTGTTGTAGATAAAGAAAAAGGCAAATGTAAGCTAAATACCGCATTGTCCTTTTTATACCACCACATACGTTGCACGGATCGGGCTCCTCGTATAAAAATAGCATCTAATTTTCGTCCATCAGACTCAATCTGATGGATTTTATCACTGACCAGTTTTTTGTAGATTATAGTTGAAAAATAAAACTCGCTTCGAGGTAATAAGTGCCTAAGAATCGATTTATACAGTACATAATAAGCAGCTATAACTGGATTTCTAATCATCAACTTAGACAAATCTAACGTATGAATATCACACTCAAAATCAATAGGCAGGGATTGTCCCTTTTCAAGACACAATATATGAACTTCATTACCCATTTTGATATGGTTACGGGCTAATTCTAGTGTTATTTTTTGAATACCACCAAACTTTAAATTATGAACGATGAAAAGGATTTTTTTCATTTTTAATTCTCTTGCTTTATTCAAGATACCCACTCGCATATTTATTCATGCAAAAAATATAATAACCTTTACTTTTATTTAAATTAGCAAAGTCAGGAAGTGAATTATGCATTAAATAGACGTTTACGGCAAGATTACGGCAAGATTACGGCAAAATCAGTTGGCTTATATATGAAACGATACCATAAACATTTTATCCAACATTTAACCCCTATATTATTGATTAGGCAGTAATATAAGAGAATCCGGCACCAATTTTCCTAGCTTATCCCCGAACACCGCTTTAGCAACTTCATCACCGTGCACAATACGTATCTCTTGCGGCTTATGTTTTATGTGTTTAACAAAATTAAGTAGATCTTGCTGATCGGCATGGGCTGAATAACCACTAATGGTATGGATACTGGCATTAATGGTTATTCGCTTACCATTAAGATCAACATATCCTCCCCTTGGTCCATATTGTTGGATATCCCGACCCGCGGTACCTTGGGCTTGATAACCAACAAAAATAACATCGGCTTTGGCATCAGGTAAAAATTGCGTAAGGTAATTAACGATACGTCCACTGCTGCACATACCACTGGCGGCAATGACAATGACAGGTTTATTTCGCCTAGCCAGGTACTTGACAACAGTCAGGTGATCTTGATGACTGTCGATGGTATAAAGCTGATCAAAATTAAGTGGATGGCGACCTTGTTTTAACTTGCCTAACGCCTCTTTATCCCACAAGGATTTAAAGTCACGGTATTTACTGGTGAAGTTTGCTGCCATTGGCGAATCGACGATTATTTCAATGCTTTTCCATACACTCATCTCTGGAGCGCTGTGAATAAATTGCTCTATTTCGTAGAGTAATTCTTGGGTGCGGCCAATACTGAATGCGGGGATCAAAACCACACCATTATCACTCACTGCATGTTCAATGACGGCTTGTAACTTTTGGCTACGTTCATTACGGTGTTCGTGCCTTTTGTCACCATAGGTACTTTCAATAATTAATGTATCGGCGCGGTATGGCGATCGGGGGGATGATAATAACGGACTATAAGAAGCGCCTAGATCACCAGAAAATACAACACGGTGACGGCGAATAGGTTTATCAGTGGCGAGTTCAATTTCGACATAGGCAGAACCTAAAATGTGCCCTGCTGGACAAAAGCGGATCTTTTGACGTTGATAGCAGACTTCATCTACACTTATATCCTCTTTGGGTATTTTAAGCACGTCAATGGTGCACCATTTTTGATAAGGTACAGGAATAAGCTGTTTTTCTAATAGAGAGAGGCAAGCTTGGATCAGTTTTTTATCGTGGGTCACGCCGACTTTAAGGGCGTCTTCGATAACGAGGGGAAGGAGAGCTGCTGTAGCTTCGGTAGCGTAAATGGGGCCAGTGAAGCCAGCGGCTAATAAGTAAGGAATGCGGCCAACATGATCAATATGGCAATGCGTGATAATAAGCGCTTTAACGGTGCGCACATTAAAATCGATGGAGTGTTGGTCTTTATTGTTGTTACCTGCGGCTTCTGAACCTTGAAATAAACCGCAGTCGATCAGCACTGAATTATACTCATTCATATACAGCTGATGACAAGATCCGGTCACACCATTAACCGCACCGTGATGTAAAATACGCATTTTTTCCATCCTTGGAAAGCAATTTAAACTATGAGTTTAAAGCCACATCCCAAGGAAAGTAATAGGTCGATGTACTGATTTAAGTACTGATTAGTTGTTTATGGTTAGAATAAGCAACAATTTACTAGGTGCTTATCAAACGATATGATCATATCTAATATGTGTTATGTGTCATCTTGTCCAATGTTAACAATCACGCCAAGCACGAATCTTTGCCGTAATAATCCATACTTTTGATAATAATAATTGATAGATAAAGAAACACACTAAGAACAACGCCAGCATTATCCATTCTGGAATATTAGCAATTTCCGCGTAGATACCAAAAGCAGCGTATGCAATCGCGATCGAGCAGATAGCACATAATATTTGGGTATTGTTTAAACCTAAGCGTTGGAAGATATGGTGTAAATGTTCACGATCAGGTTTAAACGGAGAGTCACCACGGCGAATTCGACGGATCATGATCGCAGCCATGTCCATCAGCGGTACAGCAATTAACCACAGAGCAGTAACAGGACGTAACGGTGCCCCGCCAACTTTTTGTGTTGATAATAATAAGAACCAAATTACTGTAAAGCCAATCAACATACTACCAGCATCACCCATGAATACTTTACGCTCACGCCCTAATAAACCCAGATTAAACAGGACATAAGGTAAGATAATAACGATGAGAACAAGACATAAGTAAGCTAGATTACTTTGTCCGTCAGTACTAAGAATAAATCCTAAGCCACCCAGTGTCACTATAGATAATCCCCCAAGCAGTCCGTCAATACCATCAACCATATTAAAGGCATTAATCGCACCAACAACAGCTATAACGGTGACAAAATAGCCTACAACTCCCAGGCTAATATTACCAAAACCAAACATATTACCTAATGTATGCAACTGTATATCAGCAACAAACATCATTGCTATCGATAATCCACCTTGAACAAAAAAACGTACCTTGAAGCTAAGATCATATTTATCATCCAACGCACCCACAAGGGTAAGGATAAAAATAGAGAACATAAATAAATTGTGATTAGGTAACAACTCTGGATTATTAAACAAGAAATAGATGAAGGAAATACAAATGGTAATGCCACCTACGAGTGGAATAGCACCATTATGGTGTTTACGCTCATTTGGCTTATCAACTAAACCTATTTCTTTTGCTATTTTACGCATCGTAAATAACGTAACTAAAGAAAAAAAGAAAACAAAACCGAGTTCTATGAACATGTTTATTATAACCTTAATGAATTTTAAATTTATTGGGCATACTTGATTCACGAATATAGCAGAGAATAAATATCAACTTAAAAATATAAATTGTTATTTATTACTTAGGTAAGTTGACTAAATACATAATGTATTATTCTTGGCCTATTTGCCATAAAAATCTTTATACCAGTCAACAAATGCTTTTACGCCTTCTTTAACGCCCACTTTTGCTTTATAGCCTATCGCAGCAAACAAGTCACTTGTATCAGCATACGTTTTATATACATCACCAAGTTGCATTTCACGGAAGTTTTTCTTTGCTTCAACACCTAATGCTTCTTCAATCGCTTCAATAAAATCCATTAGACTAATTGGGCTACCGTGACCGATGTTATAGACACTGTATGGTGCTGAGCTTGTTGCTGGTGAACCAGTTTCAACTTTCCAATCGGCATCGACTGTTGGAATAACATCTTGAATACGAATAATACCTTCAACAATATCGTCGATATACGTGAAATCACGCCACATATCACCATTGTTATTAATATCAATAGTTTCGCCATCTAATATCTTTTTAGTAAAGATGAAGGGGGCCATATCTGGACGGCCAGCTGGACCATATACAGTGAAGAAACGTAAACCTGTTGTTGGCATATTATATAAATGAGAGTAAGAGTGTGCCATCAACTCATTTGATTTTTTCGTTGCTGCATATAAGGACACTGGGTGATCGACACTATCACTGGTTTCAAACGGTGTTTTGCTGTTTAAGCCGTAAACAGAGCTAGATGATGCGTAGACAAGGTGTTTGACTTTATTATGACGACAGCCTTCTAAAATAGTTAGATGACCAATAAGATTAGAATCTGCGTATGCCATCGGGTTATCGATAGAATAACGAACACCTGCTTGTGCGGCTAAGTGTATAACTTTATCAAATTGTTGCTCTTTAAATAATGTAGCAATACCTCCATTTCGATAAATTGAAATGTTGTTAGTGGATTGATTTCGTCTAAACGCGCTAGTTTCAAATTAACATCGTAATAATCATTCAGGTTATCAATACCGATGACTTGATGACCTAAAGCACACAAACGAGCAACCACTTGCGAACCAATAAAACCAGCAACGCCAGTAACTAAATATTTCATGATGATAACCTTAAAAAATTAAAAAAAGATGCAAGATGGTAGAATGACAAAAATAATAAAGCACTAAAGTGGTTCTTTAATGCTTTGTCGAAACATAAAAATAAACTTACTTAAAAAGAGCACTAAAGATAATTAATCAGAACCAAATAAATCGCGAGTATAAACCTTACCTACAACTGATATTAACGCATCTTCCATACGGTTCGACACTATCACATCAGACATATGCTTAAATTCTTCGAAGTCAGTTATTACACGAGAGTTGAAGAAGGTCTCTTCTACTAACACTGGCTCATAAATAACAACTTCAATACCTTTAGCTTTAATACGCTTCATGATGCCTTGAATAGACGATGCACGGAAATTATCAGAACCCGTTTTCATGATCAGACGATAGATACCCACTACTTTTGGCTGTCTATTGATAATAGAAAATGCGATATGGTCTTTACGCACAGTATTCGAATCAACAATAGAGCTAATTAACGAGTTAGGTACATCTTCGAAGTTGGCTCGTAATTGTTTGGTGTCTTTTGGTAAGCAATAGCCACCATAACCAAATGATGGGTTATTGTAATGACTGCCAATACGAGGGTCTAACCCAACACCTTCAATAATTTGACGAGCATTCAAGCCATGCGTTTCGGCATACGTATCGAGTTCATTAAAATAAGATACACGCATGGCAAGATAAGTATTTGAAAATAGCTTTACCGCTTCAGCTTCTGTTGAATCTGTAAATAAAATATCGATGTTTTCTTTAACCGCACCTTGTGCTAATAAATTAGCGAATACTTGCGCACGTTCCGATTTTTCACCCACAATAATACGTGAAGGATGTAAGTTATCGTATAACGCTTTACCTTCACGTAAGAATTCTGGAGAAAAGATAATATTGCTACAGCATAACTTCTGCTTTATACGCTTAGTATAACCCACAGGTACTGTTGATTTAATTACCATGACAGCTGTAGGATTGATTTCCATTACATCTTTTATAACAGCTTCAACAGACGAGGTATTAAAGTAGTTATTAACACTGTCATAATCTGTTGGTGTTGCGATAATGACAAAATCAGCATTTTTATAAGCTAATACTTTATTTAATGTAGCAATAAAGTTTAATTCTTTATTTTGTAAAAAATCTTCAATTTCAGTATCTGCAATTGATGAGATACCTTTGTTTAATTGATTTATTTTTTCTTCGATGATATCAATCGCAATTACTTCATTGTGTTGCGCAAGAAGCATTGCGTTTGACAGACCGACATAGCCAGTTCCAACAATAGCAATTTTCATTTTATAATTCCAATAAAAATGCACTCATAAAAATGAATACACTTATTCAATATAACGCTGTCTGATAATTTATTGACGTAATAACACTAAGATTTCAGCAGTTTTTTCTTCCATCAATGGAATATTTTGACGAGATTCAACATTCAAACGAACCACAGGTTCAGTATTTGATGAACGTAAGTTAAAACGCCAGTCAGCAAACTCTAGGCTTATACCATCCGTTTCATCCACAACTAATGCTTCAACTTCGTATTGCATACGCACTCTGGCAATCGCTTCAACGGGATTAGTAAGCTTCGAATTGATTTCACCCGATGATGGGTAGGCTTCAATACGCGCTTTCACGGTGTCTGACAGTTTCATGTTTTTTACTGACAGTAATTCTGTAACAAGTAACCAAGGGATCATGCCTGAATCGCAATAAGCAAAGTCACGGAAATAGTGATGGGCACTCATTTCACCACCGTATACCGCATCTTCTTTGCGCATACGTTCTTTAATGAAAGCATGACCCGTCTTAGACATAATTGGTACTCCGCCGTTCGCTTCAACGATATTAATGGTATTCCAGCTTAAACGAGGATCGTGAATGATTTTAGCGCCACTTTTTCCTTGTGAAGCGTCTTTTTGTAAAAACGCCTCAGCTAATAAGCCGACTATGTAGTAACCTTCGATAAATTCGCCATTTTCATCAAACAAGAAACAGCGGTCAAAGTCACCATCCCATGCGATACCCATATCCGCTTTATGCTCCATAACCGCATTCGCGGTATCCGCACGGCAATCATGTAACAATGGGTTTGGGATACCATTAGGGAAATTACCATCCGCTTCGTGATGAACTTTGATAAATTCAACAGGTACATTTAGCACCTGAAAACGCTGTTCTAGTTCATCTATAACATGGCCCGCGGCACCATTACCTGAGTTAACCACTAATTTAATAGGCTTAATGTTAGCAGGCGTGATGTATGTCATTAGGTGATCAACATAAGCTGTTAATGTTGATTGCTGCGTTAACGTGCCACGCTTGCTTGCAACAACATCGGCAAAATTGTTTGCTTCAGCTAACGCTTGAATTTCACGCAGGCCGGTATCACCACTGATTGGTTTTGAGTCCTCACGTACCAATTTCATACCGTTGTAATCCATTGGATTATGACTTGCTGTAACTTCAACACCGCCATCAATACCAAGGGATTTTGTCGCAAAATATATTTCTTCAGTGCCAGTCATACCTATATCGATAACATCGACACCCGCGTCCATTAAACCACTAGCTAATGCGAGTTTTAGCTCTTCTGATGTGAGGCGTACATCACCACCAACAACGGCGGTTTTTCGTTCAGTTGGAGTTGCTGCAGACTCTTTTTTTGAAAACAAGTGTTGACCAAAAGCACGACCAATACGGTATGCAATGTCAACATTTAGTTCTGTACCTAATTGACCACGAATGTCATAGGCTTTAAATGCTGTTAATTTTGTCATAATAAGATCTTATTTTTTAATGAAGAATTGCGGTATTTTTGATAAGTTTTTAAATAGCACAGCTTGAGGCCAAAAAAGTCCGCTATTTTTTAATGCATGAATATCTTCTTTGGTTTTTTGGATTATATTTTTGAGACTTCGATTACTTGCACCGCCAACACGCATTTTCATTACCACCTTAGGTAAATATGAAAGTGTTACATCATTAGCCCAAAGATAACGTAGTAGTGAATCATAATCAGCAGCGATCTTGAACTTCAAATCAAATACGCCAAATTTATTATAGAATTCACGCTTCATGTAAAATGTTGGATGAGGCGGCATCCAACCATTTTTTAATTTTTCTTTAGCGTAAGTTCCTGATTTCCATAAACGAATAACATTATCAATATTGTCTTTCGATACATATTGAAGATCGCCATAAACGGCATCACAATTTGAATTTTCAAACTTAGCAACAATATCTTTAACTGCGTCAGGATAAGCAAATAGATCGTCAGAATGAAGATACCCGATAATATCACCCGTAGCCGCTTTAATGCCTTTATTCAACGCATCATAAATACCCTTATCTGGCTCACTAATAATTGTTGTTACGCGCGGGCATTGTTGCTTAATAACTTCCAGCGTATTATCGCTTGAAGCACCATCAATAATAATGTATTCAATATTCTCATAACTTTGATTATTTAATGACTGTAAGGTATCTTTAATTGTTGCAACACTATTATAAGTTGCTGTGATAATCGAAACTTTCATTTACTATTTCCTAGAGCTAAGTTTACCTTAACTTAAACACGACCATATTTATCATCAAAACGGACAATATCATCTTCACCAAGGTATGAACCCGTTTGCACTTCAATCAATTCCAGCGGTAATACACCAGGGTTTTCTAATGCGTGAATTTGCCCTAATGGAATATACGTCGATTCATTCTCTGTCACTAAGAAAGTTCGCTCACCATTGGTGACGCTTGCAGTGCCCGATACTACAATCCAATGTTCTGCTCTGTGGTGATGCATTTGAATCGATAATTTAGCACCTGGATTAACCGTAATACGTTTTACTTGATCTCGCTCACCAAAATCAAGGGAGTCATATTTACCCCAAGGACGGAACACTTCACGTTGATGTTTATATTCGTAACGGTCATCTGCTTTTAACTTTTCAACGATGGTTTTCACATCTTGAACTTGGTCTTTGCAGGCCACTAATAACGCGTCTTTAGTTTCAACAATCACTAAGTTATCAACACCAACCGTTGTTACTAACTTGTGACCGGCATTAATGTATGAGTTAGTGGTATTGTGCGAGATGATATCACCGTGATTAACGTTACCATTCTCGTCTTTTTCGCTCACTTCCCATAATGATGAGAATGAACCGACATCACTCCAACCAGCATTCATTGGCACGACGATAGCATCAGAGCCTTCAGCTTTACAAAGAGGTTCCATCACCGCGTAATCAATCGAGTCTTCAGGGCATTGGGCAAATATATCAGCACTAATACGGGTAAAGTCTAAGTCTTGTGTTTTATACTCGTAGGCTTTTGTGCATATAGCTAACATATCAGGTGAGAATTTAGCCAGCTCTTCAAGATAGCGTGAGGCTTTAAACATGAACATACCGCTATTCCACAGATATTCACCTGAATCGAGGTAGGTTTCTGCTGTTGCTAGATTTGGTTTTTCTACAAAGCTGTCTACGTCAAAGCCAGTCGCTTCATTGTCTGTATGTTTAGCACCTTGTTTAATATAGCCATAACCCGTTTCAGCATGTGTTGGCACGATACCAAAAGTCACAAGTTTATCTTGCGCAGCAAAGACTTTGGCATCAAGCACCGCTTGTTGGAATGCGGCAACATCTTTAATCACGTGGTCAGCGGCTAATACCAGTAATAATGGGTCATCATCTTTAGCGACAGCTGCCAATGCAGCCAGTGTAATCGCAGGGGCGGTGTTCTTACCCATCGGCTCAAGGATAATGTCACCTGCAGCGGTATTGTTAGCTCGTAACTGCTCTGCAACAATAAAACGGTGTTCGTTATTACAGATAATCAAGGGGTTTAAGCATTGCCTATTATCAAGACGGTTAATAGTTTCTTGTAATAAGGTATTTTCGTTTAATAATGCTAAAAATTGCTTTGGGTGCAGTGCGCGAGATAAAGGCCATAAGCGTGACCCGCTACCGCCAGACATGATTACTGGTAAAATCATAATAAACCTTAACTTTTTATTTTTAAATAATTGAATATGGAAATTGATTCTTAACATCAATTTCTGACGCTAAGTAAAGTACCACTTACTGTGTTGATGTACGTCATCTTGTGTTAGTAACGTTTTAACATCCAACCATTGGTATTGACTGTGCTGCTCTGTGGGCAATGACAACTGAGACTCATCAACCGTTATCTCGTAACCTAATACCACATAATGCGCTGAGACGTGTTCGCCGAACACACTGTCATCATAAAAATGTTCAAAAGGGCCAAGCAATGTCGCTCGCTCAATGGCACAGGTTAATCCGAGTTCATGCTGACAAAGTCGTGTGAATGCAGTTTGCATCGATTCATTTTTTTGAATGCGACCACCAGGTACAAACCAATAACCCTGCGCGGGTCGATTGGTTCTAAACCCGAGTAATGCTTGATTCTGTGGGTTTTAACCACAAGGTCAATCGAAATAAGCGGTGTTGAATCGATAACAGTTTCAAATGTGTTGTTATCTAAAAACATAAATCTCCGAGGCAAAAAAGGAGAAAAGAGAAAAGAGAAAAGTGAAAGTTGGGGTCGATGCCTTTGACCTTTGACCTTTCTCCCTGCTTCTATTTCCTAAACCAATCTTGATTATCAAGGAACCACTGATAAGCACTTTGCAAGCCAGATTCTAAATCGACCTGATAACGCCAACCCAAATTAGCTAAACGGTCTACGTTCATCAATTTACGGGGTGCACCATCGGGTTTACTGCTATCAAAGACGATGTCGCCGTTAAAGCCTGTTACCTTAGCAACAGTTTCAACAAGTTCACGAATCGTGCAATCAACACCCGTGCCGACGTTAATATGACTTAACATCTCCTCGGTGTTTTCTGCATACAACCCTTGCGCTAGGTTCATCACATAGATAGACGCTGATGCCATGTCATCTACATACAAGAATTCACGCATCGGTTTACCACTGCCCCATGCAATCACTTCACTGTCATTGTTTAACGCGGCTTCGTGGAAACGACGTAACAAGGCAGGAATAACATGTGAGTTTTCCGGATGGAAGTTATCATTCGGACCATACAAATTAGTCGGCATGACACTGCGGTAATTACGACCGTGTTGACGGTTGTAAGACTCACACAATTTAATACCGGCAATTTTGGCAACCGCATAAGGTTCGTTAGTTGGCTCAAGCGTACCGGTTAACAAGGCTGATTCAGCCATTGGTTGCGGTGCAAGTCGTGGATAGATACACGATGAGCCTAAAAACAATAAATCCTGTACGTTGGCGATATGCGCGGCATTAATGATGTTGCTTTGAATCATCAAATTTTCATAAATGAAATCAGCGGGGTAAGTATTGTTACCCACAATGCCACCCACTTTCGCAGCAGCTAAGTACACTTGGTCAATTGATTCAGCTGCAAAAAATGTATTCACAGCCGCTTGATTGGTTAAATCAAGCTCGCTGCGTGTTCTTAATACAAGTTCAACATCACCTTGCGCTTGCAGTTGACGCACGATTGCCGAACCAACCATACCGCGATGACCCGCTACATAGATACGTTTAGTCATGATTAGCTTTCTTTTGTTACAGAAACAGAATAACCGTGTGCTTTAAGCAATGCGTGCTGTTTTGCTTTAGCCAAGTCGTTTTCAACCATTTCAGCACACATTTCTTCAACGGTGATTTGTGGTACCCAGCCTAATATTTCTTTGGCTTTTGATGGGTCACCAAGCAATGTTTCTACTTCAGCTGGGCGGAAGTAACGTGTATCAACTTTAACAATCACATCACCAACAGAGACGCCTTTGGCGTTATCACCCGTAATGCCCACAACAGTAGCGATTTCATCGACTCCTTCGCCGGTGAATTCAAGTTCGATACCCACATTCTGCGCGGACATGCGAACAAATTCACGTACCGAGATTTGCTTACCCGTTGCGATAACGAAATCATCCGCAACATCTTGTTGTAACATCATCCACTGCATACGTACGTAGTCTTTAGCATGACCCCAGTCACGTAATGCGTCCATGTTACCAAGGAATAAACATTGCTCTAAACCTTGTGAAATATTGGTAATAGCACGGGTGATTTTACGCGTTACAAACGTTTCACCACGGCGCGGTGATTCATGGTTAAAGAGAATACCGTTACACGCATACATGCCATAAGACTCACGGTAGTTAACCACTATCCAGTAAGCATACATTTTTGCTACCGCATACGGTGAACGTGGGTGGAATGGTGTGGTTTCACGCTGTGGAATTTCTTGTACTTCACCGTAAAGCTCAGACGTTGATGCTTGGTAGAATTTAGTTTTCTTTTCTAAGCCTAAGAAACGAATGGCTTCAAGTAGACGTAATGTTCCCATTGCATCTACATCAGCGGTATATTCAGGGCATTCAAAAGAAACAGCAACGTGAGACTGAGCGCCTAAGTTGTATACTTCATCAGGCTGCACGTCTTTAATAATACGCGTCAGGTTTGATGAATCGGTTAAATCACCATAATGTAAGAAAAACTTTTGATTTTTTTCATGATTGTCTTGATAAATATGGTCAACACGCTCGGTATTTAACGATGATGCACGACGTTTAATACCGTGAACTTCATAGCCTTTTTCTAATAATAGTTCTGCTAGGTATGAGCCATCTTGACCTGTTACACCTGTGATTAGTGCTATTTTTTTATTTGTCATTTTTATCCTTTGATTTAAACGTAACTGCCTCAGTAACGTTAAATATATTGTTCCATTAATCGCTTTTTTCGTACAAACAATTAAATTCAAATACCGTAATTATATTACGGTTTAATTTCAAAAAATCCGATACTATTATAATTTTTATATTATTTAGATCTAACCGACACGTAAGTATTCACCACAAATCCTGCGTCGTTAAGACTACTCCAAGAGCTGAAACTTACCTTAATAGCATGTTAATAATCACACAATATTTGTAGGTGGATTTTCATCCTGCAGATAAACTACATCTGGAGCTGGTTCTCCTGTTAAAACAAAATCCAAGGCTTTACCAAACTTAATTGCTTGTGCAGACCAGGAATAATTATTTTTTATTAATAGCTTGGAGTTATTTGACATTACATCTAACGAGTGTTTATCAAGAGTCATCATTTCTTGTAAAGATTGAAGTACATTTTCTCTTGATAATGTAATGTACTTTCCACAATTGTGAGTATTAATTTCAGACCAAGGTGTTCCTGTAGTCGTGATAGAGGGTAATCCAGCCGCTAACGCTTCTCCAATGACCACCCCAAAATTTTCAGTATAACTAGGGAGAATAAAGAATTCAGAAGAGGCTAACACACACTTTTTATCATATCCGCTAAGCATACCAAACACTTTAATGTTATCTTCAGTACCATTTTCAACCGCTAGTTCAGCAATATTCTCATTATAATTCGAATAATCGGGCCCCACGATAAGTAAACACCAATTAGGAAAGTCTTTAGCTACTTCAGGCCAAATTTCTAATAATATATCTAACCCTTTTTTCTTATGTAGGCGAGACATAAAAAGAACATACTTCTTATTATTATTTAACCTTAAATGTTCAATTGCATTGATTTTATTTGGTAAATCCTGATAATCATCATAATTAATACCGTGAGGTACGATTGCAATAGGCGATGTAATATTAAGTTCTCTTACCGCTTTATATTCATCAGCACAAGTAACATGAATTAAATTGGCTTGTTGTAATGATTTTTTTTGAAATAATAGCCATGCTAATTTCTTTCTTAGCTTCCCTTGTGCTAAAGACCAGGGATAAAGAGTTCCTCGTATTGAAACGATGTGGGGTACTTTTTTTTCTTGTGAAAGTTTCGCAGCTAAAAACGCAGGGTAATTCCAAAGGTTATTAGAAAATAAAACATCCCCATCTGTTAGTGTGCTAAGCAGTCTACTTTTCATCTCTTTTGAATATTTAAGCTTGTCCATGCCATTTAATTTACAGCGGACCCAAGGAATAGAAAATCGGTCAATAAACTCATTCTTATCTTTGATTGAATTTATAGTTGAATATATAACTGACTCAACACCTAACTCTGAACGAATAGCTTCCAAAAAATTTGGCAATGAATTGGCTGGTCCTCCATATTCATCAGAAATATTTTCAATAATTGATTTTAATTGCATTACGTTCTCTTTCGATAAAATTGAAATGAGTTGAAATTATTATAATAGGCAATAACGTGAAGGCAACAGGAATCGCAGACATAAATAGACCTAAGAGTAAAAAAAAGAAATACAATGAGTTTTTAAGATGGTTTCGGAAAACCATAAGCCAAAAAATTAAAATGAAAAATAAAAGTGAGAACCAGCCTAGTTCAAATAGTACACTTCCAACACCAGACATAACTTTATTATGTGCCCCACCCCACCAAAAAAGACCTCCATAATCAGCACGCCCTGTCGTTAGAATATTTGAAAATAAATGAAATCCATGAGGGAGACCTGCATCATCAATAAAAGCTTTGAAAGAAAAAAAGATATGTGAAGCTCTTTCGTTCATACTTGCATCTTCAGCTAAAATAATTAATGGTGAATCAATAATCAATATTACTAATTTAAACAACCGACTTCCTTCCAAAAGACTTCCAAATTGAATGATTAAAACAGCCCCTACGACTAAAGATAAAAAAGTTATTATTAATTTACGTATAGAAAAAAGATTAAAAAAAACATATAAAATAACACTAATCAATATAAAAAGAATAACCATTGATGATTTTGCAACGAACAAAATAAAAACCATATTTAAATAAAATAAAACTTGGAAAATCCTCGTTGGTATCCTACTTTTCTCAAGATAAAGTAACCAACACATAAAAAACAAAAAAATACCGTAAAAAGTTGGTTCCGGAGCTAGTCCCGTTACCCCTCTATCCTCTGTTGTCCTTACATACACTAAAAAAGATAAAATATCTTTTCCAAAAACAACCTGTAGAGCACCCGCACATAACCAAATGAAATTTGATACAGTGATAACCCATATAGGAACCTCAAAATATCGTTTAATTATATAATATGATGAAAGCACAATAAAAAATGCATAATAACTTAAAATCGCTCTAGCAGTTAAAAGATCAAAATGTCCGTACGCGATTCCGATACAACAAGCATATAAGAATAAAAATAAAGAAAGAAAAATAGCACTATGCAATTTCTTTCTGATATTAAAAAAAAGAATATTGATCCCATTATAATAAACCATGGCTGAGTATCTAACTTCAAAATACCAAATGAGATCCACGGAAAGAGCATTGAAAATAAAGTTACATTTAATAATATATTCATAATAAACTCAACATTTGATGTATGCTAGATAACTGGCGTACGGATAAAACTCTCGTCTGAAGTTCGCTGATAATCGGCTGATAAAAATAACTTCTGAGAAGCAATATTTTCTTTCAAAACCGTAGCGTGTATTGTGACGTGTCTATGTATATAATCGATATAGCTTAAAGCTTGTTTCGCTAAGCCTTTTCCATAATAATCTGGTGATATAAAAATAGAAACTACATACTCCCTCGCCTTTAATCGATCTAATCTTACAGCACCGACTCTAATTCCCTCTAATTCAATAAGATAAAAATAATGTTTTTTATCCATTGTTTTATTAGACATCCAAGTCTCGTGTTCAGAATACGTTGGTATAAAAGGATTCAATGCATAACGACGGGTATTTTCATGGCATTGCCATTGATATATTATCTCTATATCTGTTTCTCTTGCAGATCGCATCTTAATTTGGATTATATCAATTGATAAAGCATTTATATGAGCGACAACACGTTTTACACCCAGTCCATCACACAAGCCTAAATTCGTTGCTCTAAAGACGTCATATTTTTTCTTTATTTCTTCAACTGCAGCGAGTAATTCAGTCTCAGTGCTTTGCACATCAAGATTTATGGCAGCATTTACAGCTATCATTTTTTTACTTATATAGATCTGGTTATCCGCAAGTGGAATAATCACAGATGGAATACCAAGACAAGCTCTTTCCCATGTCGTTGAACCTGGAGCGCCGATTGCAATATCATATTCTAACATCAAATGAGCCATATTATCAACAAAGTCAAGATGTTTGACCCATGAATAACGCTCACAAAATGACTTAACAAGCTGATAGTGCGGTGCTTTATGGCTAAGTAAAACAGTTACTTTAATATTTATTGGAGATAAAGATAAAGCGCGTAATACAGATCATGTAGCATTAGGCTGATCAATACCACCCATCGTAATTAAGATATTCGCAACGCCAGAAAATGGTGTTAGAGCTAAGGCTTTTTCACGATAACAAGTAAACAATGGATTAAGTAATGCAAAATCACACCCCATTAGCATTTCGCTTTTCGCTTTTCGCGTTAGCTAATTGATATTCTTGCGGCGAACGTAACAAGGTTTGATCTAAAATGATATCCGCATCATGCTCTCTAACCAAATGGACATCCTCCCCCACCTCGCTACGCGCCCTCACAAGCTCGGGAAAGGAAGGGGTTTCCATAGGCACCTAAAGACCTGACCATTTCTGGTCAGCACTGCTCTACCCTCAGCTAAAGCAAAGGGTTTGCCACAAGCGTTATTTGATCAATAACGAATATTTTACAATCAAGATCATTTCGAACACGGCTCTGCCAATCTTTATTAAGGGCATAGTGATCAACAATAACTAAATCAGCAGACACAACTTCATGTATAAAACTCGCAGCATCGGTATCCCAAGCGACTTGTAACCAAGCCGAATAATCCGACATTTTGGGGAACCAGCTCGGTTTTAGCCTGAATTAATTCTAAAACCTTAAACCCTTTCGCTAGAATAAAGTCTATTGAATTGCCAGCCTGCCGGCGACAAGCAAAACGAATATGATGACCTTGCTGTTGTAATTCTTGCGCGAGCACTAAACAGCGCATCACATGACCACTGCCAATATGAATCGATGCATCAGCGCGGATAACAATATCCATTACGCTTCCTTCATAACTGCATATAAGGCTTCAGCAAGTTCCCAGTCTTCAAACGTATCGACATCTTGTACTCTTTTACGAGCTAATAAAATGGCTTTTGAAGACGGTGAGAAAAATGGTTTTCCAGCTTTAAACGCAGCAGTTTTACCCCAATAAAATTGCCCAGCATCATGATAAGCTTCTTCTAAATCTTGCGAACGGGTATTTAAATGCTCAGGCTGAAACATTTGTACACCCCCTTCCTTGTTCAAGGCAATCGCTCGCTGAATAGGAAAGGCAAATGAAGTGGCGCTGAATGCATAGTCAATATTATTTTCAGTTACAGCGTCTAATCCCTTGACTAAGTCGCTTGGTAATACAAACGGTGCAGTTGCATAAATGCAACAAAGTAAATCAACCGTCATATTTTTCGATTCACACCAGCCTATCCTGTGTTGAATCACAGCCATCGTCGTGGCGTGATCGTCTGAGATATTAGCGGGACGTAAAAAATGGGACTTCTGCGCCATAAGCTAAAGCGACATCAGCAATTTCTTGATCGTCTGTCGACACTATGATTTTATCGAAACAGCCTGATTGTTTAGCCGCTTCAATGGAATAAGCAATCATAGGATTGCCATGAAATAATTTGATGTTTTTTCGTGGAATACGCTTACTGCCACCACGGGCAGGGATCATTGCAATTCTCATTTATATCACTTCAGGTAATAAAATACGTTCTAAAACAGCAACGACTTCATCTTGCTGTTGTACAGTCATTATATGAAACAGCGGTAATGATATCGCTTCTTGATAGTAATGCTCTGAAGCGGGGAAATCACCGTGTTTAAAGCCCATATTTTGATAATAAGGCTGCAGATGTACAGGAATATAATGCAGGTTAACGCCGATACCATTTTCGCGTAACGCATTAAAGACTTGCGGATGCGTCAGGTTAATTTTATCAAGTTGTAAACGGATCACATATAAATGTAAACCCGAGTATGTATTATCTAACTGAAAAGGGATAACAACAGGTAATTCCGCTAATAAAGCATTATAACGCTTTGCTAAACGATGGCGTGCTGCAACAAACTCAGCCAATCGCTGCATCTGCGATACACCCAGTGCTGCTTGCAACTCTGTCATGCGGTAGTTAAAGCCAAGTTCAATCTGCTGATAATACCAACCACCATCAGATTCACCTTGCATCAATGCCGGATCACACGTAATACCATGGCTACGAAATAACGTCATTTGTTCCGCTAGATGATCACTATTAGTCAGTGCTGCTCCACCTTCCGCGGTAGTAACGATCTTAACCGGATGAAAACTAAATACCGTGATATCAGAATATTGCCCAGCGCCAATTGGTGACTCTAAATAGCGACCACCAATAGCGTGAGATGCATCTTCGATAATACTAAAGCCATATTCTAACGATAACGCATGGATCGATTTCATATCACAAGGCTGGCCGCACAAGTGCACTGCTACCAATACTTTAGGTAATTGCTGTTTTGTTTTAGCAATAACTAATTTCTTTTCTAATTCTATCGGGCACAGGTTATACGTCTGTGGATTAATATCGACAAAATCTACTTTTGAACCACAATATAATCCGCAGTTTGCGGATGCGACAAAAGTAACAGGTGTAGTCCAAAGAATATCATCCTGACCTAACCCCAATGCTAAGCAAGCAATATGTAATGCAGAGGTTGCACTATTTACTGCTAAGGCATGTTTTGCACCAGTAAAATCGGTTAATGACTTTTCAAACGCTGGAACCTGGGGACCTTGCGTTAAAAAATCAGACTGTAGAACATCAACAACAGCAGTAATATCTGCCTGCGTTATTTCTTGCTTACCATATGGGATCATAATCTTAGTTATACCTTAAAGTTTGCATCTACATGTTCAATAATTAAGTCTCGTAAGCCTTCAACCGTGTCCCACTCTGTGTTGGTACCAGAGTTATATTTAAAGCCAAGCGGTACTTTTATCGCTTTATGGTGATCAATATAATCTTGCTCTTCATACGTGTACGATACTGATGGCAAAATTGCGTAATACGGTCCCAAATCAATAGTATTCAAAGAATCCGAATCAGTGATCATTTCTTCATGTAATTTTTCACCAGGACGAATACCAACAACACGTTGTTTACATTCAGGCGCAATAGCTTCAGCAACATCTAAATTTTTATATGACGGAATTTTAGGAATAAATATTTCACCACCAAGATGGTTTCCCAGTGCAAACATCACTAAGTTAACACCATCTTGTAATGAAATATTAAAGCGCGTCATTTCTTCATGTGTGATTGGTAATAAGCCTTCTTCTTTTTTATCCATGAAGAATGGAATAACAGACCCACGCGAGCCCATTACATTACCGTAACGAACAACACTAAACTTGATATCTTTAGAACCGCGAATATTATTTGCTGCTGCAAATAATTTATCTGATGCTAGTTTAGTTGCGCCATATAGATTGACTGGTGCACATGCTTTATCAGTTGAAAGAGCTACAACATTGTGTACGCCGCATGAATAATAACATCAACACCTTCACACGCTTGGGTTAAACGATCTTTATCGCGCACATCACCAATGAAAAAACGCAACTGCGGGTAATCATACGCAGGGTACTTTTGTTTAATAACTGATTGCTTTAATTCATCACGAGAATAAATAATCTGATTACCACCGAACCTCAGCCAGCTTAAGCAGACGTTGAGGCATCGGTGCCGTTCGAATACTTGATACGATTAACTGCTCAAGCATATTTTTTAAATTAAACCGTCGATTAAACTTAAAGCAGAACTCTGCTAAATATCGAGGTAAATGCTTCTGGTTAATAGCATGATAAGTACCGTGCATTGAGTTTTTAACATTACTTATCATTGTATTAACCCATTTAAAGTAAGGCCACTCAACACTATCTGGTCCACCGCCAGTGACGACTGCAAGATGTAGTATCTCGGCATCTTTAACTGCACGAAAGCACGCTAGACCATCTGAAATAACAATCGCCTTTGGTGTCAGGTGAGCTTTAGCCCAACGCGTTATTTCTATTTTGTTGAATCCATCTACAGCGCTAAAACGCATACAAATCGGATGACCTTCATCATTGATTGATACCGCAGCAATAAAGGGGCGTTTTCCTTTGGCTCCACGGCCTCTAACACCACGTCTTACGCCACCCCAGTAAGCATCGTCTATCTGGACATAATCAACTAATGGTATTTCATCATCTCGTTCTTTCATTGCTTGCATTAACTTCTGCTTTAACCGCCAAGTCGCGTTATACGAAATACCAAGTAACCTTGATAGTTCAGGCGCTGAGATACCGTTCTTTTCTTGCGTTACAAAATATATTGCAAGAAACCAAGTTGTTAGTGGCAACTTAGAGTGAGCGAAAAGTGCTCCTGATATCAATGAAGTTTGAAAATGACACTTATTGCATTGATACAGCGCTCTTGATTTAAGTTTACAGCACTTGTTGTGGTCACAATTAGGACATCGATAACCCATGGGCCAACGCATCTCGAATAAGTTATTATGGCACTGAATTTCAGTGCCGTACTTTTCAATAAATTGATGAATCTATATGCCTTTTTGAAACTGTACTTTATTTCTAGCCATGACCTAAACCTCATCACTACACTCATTTAAGTATAGTTTACGAGGGCTGAGCATTAGTGGTAATCAGAATAAATAATGATCTTTTTTACATCTGGGTAACGATTTAAGACTGTTTCGATAAACTGTTTACCGAATGAGCCAGTGCCACCAGTAATAAATACTGTTTTGTTATTTAACATGTATTATCCATGTTTATTTATTATAAAGTAAATGACGTTTTATTATAATTGAGTAAATTCAATTTTATGTCTCAGTGACATTTATATCACTGAGACATACTTTATCTATTTTGAGACATTCCATGTCGGGCAATCCCTTGTACAACCTCTCTATTACGGGTTTTTAGTAAAAGGCCCCAATAGGTCCATTCACATTAAATAATGAAAAAATATTAGAGGGTTAAAGAAAACAAAAAAGGAAAACATATACGGATTACACTCATAATATTTAAATATCAAATATACTGATAATAGTAAAACAAGCATGTTTATAATAAATATACTTACATAACTAAAATCAACCGCGATAAGTAATAGAACAGGTCCTATGAAATTACTAGAAGTGACCCTGTAAGTGATTCTGTGTAATTACCATTTTAGAGATGATCTTTTAATCGGTCTTCAAATTCAATGATAAAACGATTCATGGCTGCTTTCCAGTTATGGATCGGCATCGACCATTTTTTTGAAGCTGAACGGATCGCTAAATACACTACTTTTTTAGCTGAATCATCGCTTGGAAATACCTTCCTATTCTTGATTTCTTTACGTATAACGCTGTTAAGTGATTCAATGGCGTTCGTTGTGTAAATCGCTTTTCTGATATCCTTAGGATATCTGAAAAACGTATTTAAGTTCTCCCAATTGCTAATCCATGACTTTGATATTTGTGGATATTTATCATCCCAGCGTTCTGAAAACGCATCTCGTTCCATTAACGCTATATCTTCAGTATCTGCTTGGTAAATTCGTTTTAGGTCTGCCGTTACCGCCTTGTAGTCTTTCCAGGATACAAATCGTAGTGAATTTCTAATCATATGAACGATACAAAGCTGGATATGAGTTTCAGGGTAAACTGTATTAATTGCATCTGGAAAGCCTTTCAGGCCATCTACACACGCGATTAGGATGTCTTCGACACCTCTATTCTGTAACTCTGTTAATACATTCAGCCAAAATTTAGCACCTTCATTCTCAGCGAACCACAAGCCTAACAGCTCTTTTTCACCGTCAAGGTTTATGGCTAAAGCAAGAAATACGGCTTTGTTAATTACGCGATTGTCTTGGCGTATTTTAACGACTATGCAATCTAAATAAACGATAGGATAGATGCTATCTAGCGGCCTATTTTGCCACTCGTTTACTTCTTCAATGACGGCATTGGTTACTTTTGATATGAGGGTTGGAGAGATATCCGCATTGTACATTTCTTTAAATGAATCAACGATATCACGTGTTGTCATTCCTCGAGCATAGAGACTCAGGATCTTATCATCCATCGACGTAAAACGAGTTTGGTTTTTCTTGACCAGCTTCGGTTCAAAGCTACCCTCGCGATCTCTGGGTGTATCAAGTTCAAATTGGCCATCTTCAGTTTTTAGTGTTTTGGATGAATGTCCATTTCGGTAATTTCGCGAGGTTTCTTTCTGGTTTTTTTCATAACCCAGATGGTCATCTAGCTCCGCATTGAGCGCAGCTTCAACGGTTATTTTAGTTAGCATTTGACTAAAATCGAGGAGGTCTTGTTGAGATTTCAAGCCTTTTGCGGCTTCCTTTGCAAAGGCTTCAAGTTCTTGCTTTGTCATAATTACCTATCCTTAATATGATTAAGTTAATGATAGGCAATTACACAGATTTCGGGACAGGGTCCTAGCAGTAGCACAAGATTAATTTCATCATCCGCTCTCTAGCCACAACCTCGAACGTAAGAGAGTCAACATACTGTCGGAATCTGGATTTCTCCTTTTAAACTCAGCTCACCCAATATGAAATACCCAATAATAAAAAAAGGTATTAAGCATAACAAAACCAGGTATCTCGTATGGGCTGTTACTTTTTGCAGCAACTCCAACTCCAAACTTAAACTATATAATATAGTTTATATTATATATTATATATTATGTATTATGTATTATGTATTATGTATTATGTATTATGTATTATGTATTATGTATTATGTATTATGTATTATGTATTATGTATTATGTATTATGTATTATGTATTATGTATTATGTATTATGTATTATGTATTATGTATTATGTATTATGTATTATGTATTATGTATTATGTATTATGTATTATGTATTATGTATTATGTATTATGTGATGAGTCTAAATTTTCGTAATGAGAAACACTTCTTTCAGAAAATTGTTTCGCAGGATGCCCCCCCATGATTGCTAATGGCGGTACATTTTTAACAACAACACTACCAGCTTGAATAATTGAACCATAACCAATCGTAATACCGGCCAGAATTATTACACGAGATCCTAGCCATACATTTTTTTCTATAATAGTATCCGGGGTTATCAGTTTCTCATCATAGGGTAATTTTCCCGCAATTTTATAATCATGCGCATCAGAGATAATAAGACAATCCCGTCCGCTATGAAAGTTATCACCTATAAATACTCTCCCCTTCCCAGTGATAGAAAGTCCATTAAAATGAGTATTAAAACCTAAATGAGTTCTACCATTAAATTCTGATCTTACATTGATTATTGGCTTTCCTTTAAAAGAAGCAATATTTCTTTTAGCAAAAAGAAAGTTTATATTTATATTTAGCCTCCGTCTAATATTCTTAATTATATACTTTAATTTTTCCATCCCTGTATTTACCTCTTAGAAAGCGTTCACATTACAAAAATAATTTATATTCGATTATTAACTAGTAGTCGAAGAACAATCATGGAACCTACATTTTCCACACAGCCCAAGGCATACTAAATACCTTTGCACTTACAATCCACGTCCCAACAAATTGAAATAAATTAGCTATCATAAACGAAATAGCAGCCCCTTTTATTCCTAAATAAGGAATTAGCCATACAAGTAAAACTATATTTAGAACACCTGATGATATTGTAATCATCGATAAATATTTATTTTTTTTAGCATAAAAAATATAATTTGTAACAATAAAGTACATACCTAAAAATACTTGACCTAATATAATAATTGGCACGATATCAGCTACTGAATGGAACTTTTCACCAACAATAAATTTTAGAATCGTAGGTCCTATAATAAAAGATAATGCAGAAAAAAAGAGTAAAAACACAAAATACAAATAAGATATTTTTACAACTTTCTTCTTTTGTGATAATTCATTTTTATTTAATTCAGAAAACAGCCAAGGTGAGTACGCTTTATTAACACTGCTTAAGATTACATTAACTACCAAGCCTAAATTCACTGCAACCATATAAATACCAGTTGCCTCTACTCCAAGTTCTTTATTTATAACTAATCTATCAATAGATAACAACAAAAAACCACCTAATAGGTGAGGGACCAAAGGTATACCAAATTCTAAGGCGTACTTCACATCTTTTTTATTATATTCGAATATAAGTAGATTATCTATTCTCAACAAAAAAAATGATACCAAAAGCACTAATAAACTTGTTATTGAAATCCCATAAATACGCCCTTCAGGGCCTAAGTTAAATAAAATAATAAATACTAAACTAAGGAAAACATTTAAAATTGAGTTGCTTATTTGAAGAGCACCATATGCTTTTGTTTTCCCTCTTATTTGCCATTGAACAAATCTAATGTTTAATAAAAAACTACTAAAAGCAGTTAACACACCGAAATAAACCCAGTAATTAGGAATAGATAAATATCTAGCCAAATAATCATTTGAAAAATATAAAGTAATAGACGTGGCTATTGTACTGACTAATAATATAAAAACACAATTGCCATTAAACCTCGCCAATTCATTTTCTGACACATTCAGTTCAAAAAAACGTCGGCTACTTGCTCCATGCACGCTTAGTCCAATAAGAGCGCTTAAGGCTGAAATTAATAGACTAAACATAGCAATTTGCCCATACTCACCAGGTGTTAAGTAACGAGTTAAGATGGGTAATAAAGCAAATGGAATTGCAGCACTAAAGACTGACGAAAATAAATATGAAAAAATATTTTTAAAAACTGGACTCATTACATTAACCTTATTAAAAAAATGAACTAGTTTCAATCATATTATATACGTCCTATATTTTAATTTATTGGAGGTCCGATCTTGCAATAATTTAATCATACGAAGCCCCTTGAGTCTATAAGATTGGCCATAAGCGCTAATTATTCATCCTGATTTTTATTTTATCTAAATTTGTAAGTTAAACGATTATCACTAATTTAAAATATTTCATTTATCTTTTCGTTAACAACTTCCATATAACTTTTATTTGGCGTTATTTCATAATAAAATTTAGCGGCTTCATATGCATTGTCTTCCAAAGATTTTAAAGGGTGTTCAGCTAATATTTCAAATAATTCAGCAGCATTTTTTATTTTAATACACACATTATTATCTAATAAAGAGTACCAATCAGGTACACTTGATGAACCATTAAAGCAAAAAGAAGGGACTTTCTTAATAGCAGCTTCCAGAAGGAGTCCAGACATCGGACCAACTAATATTGAAATATTGTTTAAGTATTCTATTGGTTTTTGAGCACACGGATTACTATATTCAATTTTATTTTTTAAAGCTAAATTTTTCCATTCACTCATTCTATGATCTGCTGGATGTGGTCTCAATATTATTTTATATTTCCTTTTTAACTCTAGGACCAAATCATTTATTTCGTCCACTTGACTAATTAACCCAGTAGATATACCTATGAGGCAGCCTATTTTATTAGATTTTATCAAATCGTTTATATTCGAACCGACAAGTGTGACCTTACATCGTTCAAATATTCGATATGTTTGATATGCATGTTGACCTTCAAGAAACGCATAAGAAAAATCAAGTTGAGGAAACCCCTTAACTGCCGGAGCATGTTGTACATATAATGTTTTTATTGATAAATCATTACAAGCATACATCAATGTTCTATTTATTGGGTTATGATCATTTGACATTACAACTAATGTTGGTTTATTTTTTTTCAGTCTTATATACCAGCTGATATAAATACCTATCGATAGCAAATAACCATCAAGATTATATTTCAAAGAATCTAATAAATATCTATCATTTCTTTTAAAGCAATATAGTATAAAAAACGGTGACAAAACAAAAGAAAAGATATAAGCAGAGAATAGTGATACTTTAATATCACTATTTAATTGTTCTGAACAGCTTACGCAATCATCTCTCCACAGTAGATGTTCCAATGCTTTCTTTTGATTTACGGAGCCATAATATACCATTTTTTTATCTTTCAATTTTTCATCTTTATCCGAAAAATTCAATTCAAATGCTCTACATAATTTATAAAAAAATAATAAAAGCCTTTTAAATAACCCTATTTTTTTTCTAGATAAAAACAATTCAAAATTACCAACTCGATTAAGTTCTGAACTAGACCATGCAAAATTAGCATCTGAATAGTTGAAGTTAAATATTCTTTTTTTAAATTTCATGTTTTATTTTTATATCTAAAAAAACTTTTTGGCTTGATGTATACCATAAATTTTCATTATTAATAGCCTTAAAAAACAATTTGTTACTTTCGCCAGTTCCAAATTCTTGTTCGGGAGCAAAACGACTTATCAACGACTTATCAATTAACTCCAAAATCACATGACTATCCTCATCACAATTGAGTATTGATATAGCGTTAGAGCGATTATCTTGTCTGCTTCCCAAGTTTATTGATGGTAAACCATAAAATGGCATTTCACGGATTCCGGCGCTGGAATTCCCCACCATAAACTGTGCATTTTTAAGCAACGTTAAAAAACATTCAAAACGTAAACTAGGAAATACTTTAAAGTTAGAATTATCTTTTAAACGAGACAATTCATTAATAATGATCTCTGAACCATGGTCGTTATTTGGATATATAACTACATAATTTTGCTTACTTTCAATTAACGCATCGATCGTTTCTCTAATATTCTTAGGTAAGCTATCAACGTCAGTTGTGACAGGGTGATACATAAAGACTGCATATCTCTCAAAATCTATTTCATATCGTTTTTTAACATCCTGCAATTTAGGTAGATCGGATGATGTCATTATATCTAAATCAGGAGAACCAATTACGTAGATGCTTTGTTCACACTCACCCAACTGTAATAAGCGTTGTTTTGCTTTTTCATTTGACACAAAATGAAGGTGAGACATCTTTGACACTGAGTGACGAATAAGTTCATCAATCGTTCCTGACACCTCTCCACCTTCAATATGTGATACTAAAATATTATTCAATGAACCGACTATCGCACCAGCCATCGCTTCAACACGGTCTCCATGAACAACGATCATATCAGGTTGTAATTCTTTTACATAATCAGATAGTCCTTGAATTGTCTTTGCTAAAATAACATCCATAGAGTCATGTTTATTTTGGTTAATATACTTGTAGATAGATTGAAAACCTGATTTTTCAACCTCTCTTGCCGTCATTCCATATGTTGCAATCATATGCATACCTGTCACAAATATATGTGCATCAAATTGCTCTGCACCTTCAACTTTATGAATCAAACTTTTTAGCTTACCAAAGTCAGCACGAGTGCCGGTTAAGAATAATATTTTTTTTGTCATATTATTTTATAAACTCTTTTTTAAGCTGCACATCAAAGTCGATATTTTGACTCGCTTTTTTACCTAATAGCATTTCATAATCATCCGCTAAAAAGTCACCCGTACCGGGACGTTTTACCCAAAGGTTATCTTTCGTAAATGCCTCACCGGCTTTGATTTCTTTAATTGTCACAACGCTTGCATAAGCGAAATCAATTGTAACTTGCTCTTCTTTAACAGCTCCCTTTGAACCACCACGCATTTGTGCCATGCGTTTTGATTGTGAGATTAACTCAGCACATTCAGCACCATCCATTGAACAACAAATATCAGGACCAGAGCGAGCTTTATTATCTGTAAAATGACGTTCTAACACTGACGCACCAGCTGCTACAGCACCTAGACAGGCTAAATTATCAATACTATGATCTGATAAACCAACAACTACATCTGAAAATTCACGTTGCATTTCTTCCATAGCACCAATGCGAATTAAATGGTCTGGTGTTGGGTACAAATTTGTCGTATGTAATAAACAAAGAGGTGTCTTATACTTTCTGAATATTTCAACTGATTTTCTGATAGAAGGGATATCATTCATACCAGTGCTTAAAATTACAGGTTTACCGTAACTCGCAATTAGATCTAATAACGGATAGTTATTACATTCACCTGAACCAATTTTATAAGCTGATACACCCATTCTTTCTAAACGTAAAGCAGCGGCTCTTGAAAATGGCGTACTAATAAAAATAGCACCTTTAGATTCGATATATTTCTTTAATTTTATTTCATCTTCTTCATTTAAAGAACAACGATCCATGATTTCATAAATTGATACATCTGCATTACCTGGGATAACTTTTTTAGCTTCACTACTCATCTCATCTTCAATAACATGAGTTTGATGTTTAATTATCTCTGCACCACCTTCAATTGCAGCATCAACCATTTCAAATGCTGTTTTTAAAGATCCTTCATGGTTAATACCAATTTCAGCAATAACAAGAGGGGCATAGTCTAAGCCTACTTTACGGCCTGAGATTTCAAATACCGGATTAGTCATTTTGTTTACTCTTTAAAATTAATTCAACGTTAAGTAGATCATCTAAAGTATCAATGTCAGCTGAATTATATTCAGACATAACATATGGATACACGTTTTCTCTTGGGATTTGATTATATTCTTTAAATTTTTCTACCGAAAAAGCATAAATAGCACCATTAGGCTGAAAAGCCCTAGGTAGGTCTTGACGTCTAGAGTAAGGTGCACTTTTACTATATAAACCAGACATAGAGCCATCATCTTTTTCTACATATGCTTTAATAGGCGTGTGTATTGGCTCAAAAACACTAATCACACAACTTGCATTTTTTCCTTCATATAACTCGATAGCTTCATTAATATGTAAACTTGTTCTTAATGGAGATGTTGGTTGAAGTAATACTAACGTATCAAAATTTAGATTACTTGCTTCTAAATATTTTATCGCATGTTCTATAACTTCTTCACTACCTGAAGTATCCAGTGCTAATGTGTTAGGCCTAGGTATAATTTTAGCGCCTAGCTTTAAACTAACATCAGCAATTTCTTGGTCTTCTGTAGAAACAAAAACACTATCAATTAAATTACTATCTAGCGCAGCTTGAATAGACCAACCAATTAATGGGATATCACCAACTGGTAAAATATTTTTTCTAGGTAGTCCTTTAGAGCCACCTCTTGCGGTAATTAAAGCTATTTTCATTCTTTACCTAACTTATTAATTGAAATGATTCAATTTATAATCACAGTTATAAACTTTCACTGAGCCATATTTTATCTATAATGAGACAGATAGTTATGATTGACTACCTGTAACTTATTGATTTGTTATATTTTACTCAACAGGCCCCAATAGGCCTTGTCTTTCATAAACTAAAATTTATCACTCTCATAACTATAGTTATAATAACCATCCCCATAAGACGCACTTGCTTTCTTCTCAACCGCATTAAGAATAAAGCCTTTCACTTCAATGCCCGCCATTTCAAAGCGGTGGCGTGCAACTTCAATTTCTTTCACGGTATTTTGACCAAAACGACCTACCATTAAGGTTGTGCCCGCTAACGCGCCTACAATGCTTGGGTCTGTGACAGCCAGTACCGGTGGCGTATCAATCAGCACTAGATCATATTCACTTGAAGCCCATGTGATAAAGTCGGCAAAGCGTGGGTGCATTAATAATTCAGACGGGTTTGGTGGGATTTGACCACGAGTAATAATATCGAGGTTTTCAATACCCGATGTTTTGATTACGTCTTTAGTGTCTAATTTACCCGACAGCATTTCTGATAAACCGTGATCCCATTCTAAATTGAAGTGACGTTGTAAATAACCTTTACGCATGTCGCCATCAACTAACAATACCTTTTGGCCAGTTTTGGCTATCACGGCCGCAAAGTTCACAGATACAAACGACTTACCAATACCAGGTGCAGGGCCTGAGATCATCACAACGTTATTCTTAGCTTCCATCATCGCAAAATGCATGCTGGTACGCAGACCACGTAATGCTTCAATAGATAAATCCGCAGGGTTCGATTCAGCTAACAAAGTTTCATGTAATGCAAAATTCTTCTTACGTTTATTATGTTTAAACTTAACGTCCATTTCCGCCTGCCAATCTGACATTGGGATACTGGCATAAACAGGTAACCCTAGCGCTTCAACTTCATCAGGGTTTTCAATGCCTTTATGCAGCGCGGCACGAACAAGCACTACAGCCACCGCTAACATGCCACCTAATAAGGTAACCAATACCACAATCAGTGACTTTTTTGGTTTCACTGCTTTACTATACGCCTGAGCAGTATCAAGAATACGTACATTACCGACCGTACCGGCTTTCAAAATACTCAGCTCTTGCACCTTGTTTAACAACTGGATATAAATCTGCTGGTTAACTTCAACATCACGCTTCATGCGTAATACGTCACGCTGGGTTTTTGGTAATTTTTGAACTTGTGCATTCAACTTATGTTGTTTAGCTAACAATACTTCGCGTTTATCTAAAAGCGATTTATAAGCCGGGTGATCTTTGGTGAAACGTTGGCTAATTTCACTTTCTTTAAAGGTTAGTTCATTTAACTGCGATTCTAACGCCACCATTACTTTTAACGTAGAAGCAGCTTCTAAGCCTAAATCGATGGATTCATTGTTTTGTCGAAAACGGTTTAGGGTATCTTCAGCCGCAGTTAACTCTGTTTTAATGTTGGGTAAATGACCTTGTAAAAACGCCAAGATTTTTTCAGCTTCTGCAGAATTACGTTGTACATTTTGTAAGAAATAATTTTGACTTACATCATTCAGGATATCTTCGATTAGGACTTTATCTTCTCCACTGAATGTTAACTGTAAAATACCGGTCTGTTTACCACGTTCGCTTACCAATAAATTCTGCTGTAACCATTGAATTGCATCAAGTTTAGATTGTTTAGCGATTGAAAATTCATCCGTGTTTTTACCAACTAAGGCTTGCACAAACAAACGATAATCATTGTTCTGAGCTAATTCACCAACCACACCAGATAACACCTTACGCTCATCACCGTCATACAATGTATATGCGCCTTTGCTGGAAGCATCAATAATCAGGCTAAATGCTGGTGAAGCATAGCTTGGAATTTCAAAACGACTAATCGTTATGTCATTCTGTTGACCGCTCATGCGTGCTAAGCCTTTACCAATAACAGGCAGGTATTTAGGCGCAGCAAGCGTGGTTAAATTGAATTTTTCAACAGTTTGGCTTAAAACCATTCTTGATTTAATAATTTCAACTTCGGTGGTCGCAGATGACTCACTCGAAAACATATCCCCCATGTCACCAACAAGGGCTGACATACTACCGCTTTTTTGTTCAACTTGGATTAATGCATCGGCTTTATAAACGGGCGTCGTTAATAACGCGTAACAGACACCAAGTACAGAAAAAATAAACGTAACCGCGATAATGCTCCAACGCGCATCAAGTAATATGCCGAATAACTTACCTAAATCCGCATCACTACTATTTGAGGTTTGTGATGATTGCTGCGTTTTATCTGCTTGATTGAGTGTAATACTGCTCATAATAGTAATTAAATTCCAACTTTTAAATTTAAGCGCTAAATATCTTGCCTAATAAGTCGCTTAATAGTCATCGACAGTGCGACATGAATGACTACTTAACGGCTATTAACCTATTTTTTTAGCCCAAGCATTTGCCGATGCTTCGATCAATTTATAAGCATGATCAAACGCTTCTTTACTCTGACGGTATGGATCAGGAATATCTTGCTTTTTCAACCAGTGACTAAACAACATGGTTTTACCCCGCGCTTCTGGTGCAATGTTAGTTACAGCATTGATATGGCCTTGCTCCATCACTAAGATCAAATCAAATTCATGACACAATGCCGATGTAAGTTGACGACCTTGATGACCCGCTAAGGTAATACCGTGCTCTTCTGCAACTTGGCAAGCTAGTTTATCGGCCGGCTTACCGACAAGCGCACCAACGCCTGCCGATGCGATATTTTTATTCGGCAATAACGACTTAAGTAAATATTCACCTGATGGTGAGCGGCAAATATTACCCACGCACACAACTAAAATATTATTAAACATAACAACAACCTTTCGATTAATTCTTCAATTCAGGATTCATAAATTACCAAGCACGAACACGGTTAATTCCTTCAGTCAGGTTATTAAAGCCTGATATTGTTGGTAATATCTGGCCAATAACTCGATTCCAACGGGTAATAGGTGCCGCGGTAACATAGACTATATCATAAGGTTTTAATTCAAACTCTGTACCAATCACTAGCGCAGCTGCATTCGTAATATCTAATTGATAAATATCTGCAATGATATTGCTTTCAGTATCAGTCTTAGTGCCTAATTCAACAGTACGATTAGCGCGAACCACAAAGATACCGGTAGCATCTGCAGCCAATTGATTAATACCACCAACATTACTTAATGCTTCAGTCAAACTCATGCCTGCACGGTCAATTTTTAATAGTTTAGGTTCGTTAACTTCACCCATGACAAACACTTTTTGACCATCATTTCGTGGTACATGCACAATATCGCCAGCAAGTAATAAACGGTTTTGGGTTAAATCACCGCGTTGCATTAAGGCATGTAAAGACAATGTTTGCTCAACACCTTGACGCGTTAACGTGACATTACGCCAATCAGCATCAACGGCTAAGCCTCCAGCGCGATTGACAGCGTCTAATAAGGTTAACGGTACATTACTAATAAATTGTTGACCTGGCTTATTCACTTCACCCGTAATATAGGTTTTTTTAGATCGAAATGCCGCAACATTAACATCGACCTGTGGGCTCTCAATAAATGTGGCTAATTTTTCCGTCATCATAGCGCGGATCTCTGTCACAGTTTTACCAGCTACGGGAACAAAGCCTATATAAGGATAAAAAATAGTGCCATCGGCATGTACCCAGTTACCCGATTCACTTGAACTGCGGTAAGAGCCTGCTGGAATAGTTAATTCAGGATGGTCCCAAATCGTTACATTTAGAATATCACCCGCTCCTACACGGTATTCATAGACGGCTAACTTCATATCGAGTTCAGGATTAACCTTCGCACTCAAACGAGGTGCTTTATAAGCTGCCATTTTGTCAGCTGTTAATGGATAAAGATTAACACGTTCTAAAATATCCTTTGTTTCTGAGCTCTCATCATTGGTACTTGCAGATACCTGTTTATTTGCTACATTTAGGTAAGAACCAGGTACTGTGCAACCAGCTAAAATTACAGGTAAAGCAACAGCTAGCAGTAATTTTTTATAATGCTTCATATGATCCAATTTTTATTTTTAAATAAAGCGGGACTATACCGCTATGATGGGAGAGAGAAAGGCACGCTACCGCCCTAGGGTTGCAGTACCCCAAGACCGATAATTAACTAAATTATAATTTTTAAAATATTGGTACGAAGTAATAAAACAGTGATTCATTTTTTTATTACTCTGTCCCCCTTCAAAAAGGAGCGCAATACTCGCATATTCGCTTACTTTGAGCAAGCAATAAATCACTCCCTAATAGATAACTAAATATCATTAGATATGTCATTAACCATGCTATTAAATATAATAAAAATCATTTGGTATTGATAGCTAAATGATCAACCAACCTCAACAACATAGCAGTCATGATAATAGCGATGAAGTAGACCTTTTTGAGCTATTTTCCACTCTATGGCAAGAAAAGCTAAAGATAATCTCAGTAACACTCGTATTTATGACAGTCGCTCTTGTTTATGCTTTAAATGCCACTGAGACTTGGTCAGTAAGCGCCACAATTGATACCCCTACTTCACAACAAATAAAGCAATATAATCTCAATCGGGTACTGATTAACGAAGGTATTAAGACATTAAAAAATAATGCAGGATTAAACAACAGTACTGAACAAGTGATTAATATTACCAACAACAACAACAACAACGGCAACGACAACGACAACGACAGCAACGAGCTACCCAATATTAAAGAATTACATGAGTTATTTGTTAGTGAAGCGCGGATGACTACTAACCAAGTTAAGTTTTTTAAAAGTCAGTCATTATTTAAAGCCATAGTGGAAGAAGAACAGCTTGATCTAATCGCACAAAACAACTATGCGTATGAATGGGTAGAGAATAATATATCCTTTACTGCGGAGAATCTTAAAAAAGTCAATTTTAATAACAAGATTGGTACTAGTATGAGTATCAGTGCGATCAAACCCGCAAATGCATTAGCGCTTAATCAGGCTTATCTCAACTTTATTAATGAGATAATAATGACACGTCTTCGTAATCTCATATCCTCAGAATTATCTCTAGCCCTGCAACAGCTCGTTAGCTATAACGAAAACACAACCAGTACCAAAAAAATCATACTCGAACAAAAAATAAACGACATTGCGATTAATATTCAAATCGCAAAAAGAGCAAATATTAAAAACTTTGTGACTCAAAATATTTCGCTCGAATCAGTACCTGAATATGCCAAAGGTTACGAAATATTATCAGCAGAGAAATTTGTATTAAATCAACAACTGGCTAGTTATGAAAACAATACAGTGACAAATAGCAACGCCTTATTAATAAACAAATGGCGTAATTACGATAAAACGATGCAACTCGATGATTTTAACTTTTATCGCTTTACAGATGAACCTAAATTACCAAAAACACGTGATAAGCCAAAACGTGCGCTTATTCTAGTATTAGGGACGTTACTTGGTTTAATGCTTGGTGTTGCATATGTATTAGTTATGAGTGCAGTTCGCAATCATAATAAACCTAAAGAAGCTTAATTCCTTCCTGTTATACATTTGAGATCAAAAAAGCCTAATGGAGACATTAGGCTTTTTATTTTTACTGATTAAGAGTTAATCCAAACGTTACAGTTTTGCGATTAACTGCCAAGACGTTTGGCCACTCGCCCAATACTTACGCTCAAATGGTGTGGTTGCTTCTAATGCTTTGTACGTCTGTAAGTCACTTTTTACATTCGCCAGTAATAAAGCATGCTGAAATTCTTGTAAATATAATTGCCAGTTACTGCGCAGTTCTAATTCGCCACCTAACGCTAAGATTGACGGGAATACCGCAGCACCATGCCAGCGTCGTTGTAAATGTTTAGCTTTTGGCCATGGGTTTGGATACAAAATATAATGTTTATGTAACTGCCAACCTGCATCCACGGCTAAACGCCACAGATCGTTTAAATCAACCTGAAATAAGTGATATACCTGTCCATCGATTTGATGAGCATGGCGGTGCTGTTCATTACGGTCTAGACGGTCGGCTGATTTATCCATACCAAACACCAAACAGTCAGGGTGCAACAGTGCGATCTTAGCGGTACTTTCACCAACGCCACAGCAAGAATCAAAAATAATCGGACGAGGGTCTGCGGCTACAATCGCTTGCATCTGTTCAAACGCTTCAACTGTATGTTGGCGGTATGGCTTACGGAATTTGTGCTTAAGATGTTTTAATACAACTTCATCTAGGTGCTCGTTTAAGCCCGTTTGGTTAGTTGTTATCTCTCGAGAGTTACCCATCGAATCGTCTTGTGTTGTTTGCTGCTGAGTATTCATTTATTTTACCGATTTTTAATATTAGTGATAATTCCTCCCTTCTTATCTATTAATAAAAACAGGGGGAAGAACTAAGAACAAGTCTGCTTTATTAACTTCTTAAACCCACACCTTTACTGATCAGACAATAAACTAAACTGTATAGCACGGTAATAAAACCGATAATGACAGTAAATGAGTAGAATAAAGGGATGTTTTCGATACCTAAGAAACCATTACGGAATGCACTAACCATATAAATGATGGGATTGGCGTGGGAAATAGTTTCCCATACTGGTGGTAACAGTGACGTTGAATAAAATACACCACCTAAATAGGTCAATGGCGTTAATACAAACGTAGGGATAATCGAAACATCATCAAAGCTTTTGGCAAAGATAGCATTTAACAAACCTGCTAACGAAAATAAGATAGAGGTAAATAATAATGTGGTAACGATCACCAATATGCTGTGTATTTGTAATGGTACAAAGAACAGCGACACACCAGTCACAATAAAGCCAACGAGTAAACCACGTGTGACACCACCACCGACATAACCAGCGATAATAATATAAGAGGGTACTGGAGATACTAATAATTCTTCAATATTCCCCTGAAATTTAGCGCTGTAAAACGACGACGCGACATTAGAGTAAGAATTGGTGATCACCGACATCATGATCAAACCAGGTACAATAAATGCCATGTAGCTAAATCCTTCCATCTGGCCGACACGAGAACCAATTAGGTTACCGAAGATGACAAAGTACAACGACATGGTGATTGCTGGCGGTACTAACGTTTGTACCCAAATACGCATAAAGCGGGTTATCTCTTTATTTAGAATACTGTTAAACGCGATTAAATAATTTTTATTCATTTTGCTAACCCACTTAAATCTTTGTTACGCCCTTGCTCGACTATATCCATGAATAACGCTTCGAGACGGTTTTCTTTATTACGAATCCCCTGAACTTGAATGTTCATTGTCGCCAATTGCGCGAATAACGCATTTAACCCGCGATGCTTAGCCACATCCACTTCTAAGGTATGATCATCCAATAATCGACAGCTGTAACCATCTAATTCAGGGTTGATTAACTGGCTGTTGATATCAAGTCGACTCTTTATATCAAGTAAATAGGATTCACTATTTAATTGCGATAACAGGGCTTTCATTGAGGTATTCTCAATCAGCAAACCTTTATCAATGATACCTATATTCCGGCATAACATTTCAGCTTCTTCTAAATAATGCGTGGTAAGAATAATAGTAATACCTTGTTCGTTTTTACGCTGTAAAAAATCCCACATAGTACGACGTAATTCAATATCAACACCGGCTGTTGGTTCATCTAAAATAAGCAGTTCAGGCTCATGTACTAATGCACGTGCGATCATTAGTCGGCGTTTCATACCACCAGACAGGTTTCGCGCTGCTTCATGGCGTTTATCCCATAATTCCAGTTGTTTTAATAGTGCTTCACAACGCACTAACGCTTCTTTACGCGGTACACCATAATAACCCGCTTGATTGACAATAATATTTTCAATCTTTTCAAACGGATTAAAATTAAATTCTTGTGGTACTAAACCGATCTTACTCTTGGCTGCTTCAAGGTCAGTATCAATATCAAAACCGAAGATCTTAACTTGTCCTGCGGTTTTATTTACCAGTGAGCTCATCACGCCGATAGTCGTCGACTTACCCGCACCGTTAGGCCCTAACAACGCATAAAAATCACCTTTAGCGACGGTAAGATTTATGTTTTTTACTGCTTGAACTCCGCCAGAATACGTCTTCTGGAGCCCTTTTATTTCAAGTGCTAACGTCATGAGATGAACAAACCTAGAGAAGAATTGGAGATGAATTGGAGATGAATTATACTGGAATGGCGTAGAAATGCGAGGATGGAGTAAAGACCCTAGCTTAAACTAGCCATGAAAGACCGAAGTCTAGTTAAAGGAGATAATAGAAAGAGTCGCTTAAAGAAAGAGCAGCTATTGCGGCTGAACGTCTTAAACGACTCGAACAGATTAAGCAAAACTTAACCTTCTAACGGTACCACTTTACCTACGTAAGGTAAGTTACGGTATTTCTGACCATAGTCGATACCATAACCAACCACGAATTCGTCAGGGATCTCAAAACCAACCCAATCAACCGGTACATTAACTTCACGACGAGACGGCTTATCTAATAGTGTAGTAATAGTGATTGATTTAGGATCACGCAGCTCTAACATCGTTTTGATTTTGCTAAGTGTAAAACCAGTATCAATGATGTCTTCAACGATCAGTACATCTTTACCTTTAATGTCGCTATCTAAGTCTTTTAAGATACGAACATCACGGTTACTTTCCATTGAGTTACCGTAGCTTGATGCGGTCATGAAGTCTAACTCAACCGGTAAATTAATATGACGACACAGATCTGACATATAAATAACCGAACCACGTAATAAACAAACGATGATTAGCGTTTCAGTATCTTTATAATGCGTTTCAATTTGTGCAGCTAACTCTTTTACTTTTGCTTGCACGTCAGCTTCAGTGATCATCACTTCAACAGTGTGTTTCATGTTAATTTCTCCAAACGATCCCAATACCACCAGTAAATAACCGATAAATACCGTTCTCTAAAAATGTATGTCTAAAATATACGACCTCAAAAATAATTATTTTCAAAGTTTATATCTAAAATTTGCGCACAGTTTAACAGCCTAATGGCAATAGTCGAAATAGTTTCACTAAAATCACTGAGTTTGTAATCATTAAATACGAGCGATTATCACTTAAAAACATGATTAGTTTCGTATCATAGTTGGACTCGGTACAAGCCTAATGATAACATTAACAATAAATTAACATTTAATTATTCTACTTGGATGCTACATATGGAAATGCCTGCAGTAATCAGACGGCGTACCCGTCTCTCTCCCGAAGCCCGTCGCGAACAATTAATGCAGTGTGCGATTGAAGTATTCTCTAAACGCGGTCTTGGCCGTGCTGGTCACGCAGAAATCGCAGAGTTAGCACAGGTGTCCGTCGCCACTGTTTTTAACTATTTCAGCAGCCGCGAACAACTAGTAGACAGTGTATTAATACAAATTGAAGATTTTTTTAGCAATATGGTACGTAAGAGCTTTATTGATCTTGCTGGACAACCAAGTAAAAGTGCGCATCAAGCCATTCATGACTACTTAGCCGATTTTGTTGAGGCTGCCATCAATAATCCACAGTTCACTTACATTTGGTTAGAATGGAGTTCCTCTATTCGAGAAGATACTTGGCCGCGTTATCTGGCGCTACTCGATAACAACATCGCAATTATCAGCAACAAGATAGAACCCGCTATCGCATCGGGTGAAATAAATACCTATTTAACCACAACTGAATTTGCCCGTAGTCTATCCAACCAAGGCTATATGATCTTGCAATTGGTGAATCAACCTCAAGCCATGGATAAAGAAAGTATTATTGAATTTTTAGAAAAGTATGTAACGTCAGCATTAGCGAAAGCTTAACGCCCTCCCAAGCCCCCCTTTCTTTCAAGGGGCGGCAGGGGTTAACGGCCCCAACCTGCATAAATAGATTGGTCAACGTCCAAATGGTCAAGAATACGAGCGACCATCAAATCAATGAGATCATCAAGCGTTTTCGGTTTTCGGTAAAAACCCGGCGCAGCTGGCATGATAGTGACCCCTAGACGAGACAATTTCAGCATATTTTCTAAATGAATTGGTGATAATGGCGTTTCACGAGGAATCAGTACCAGTTGACCACGTTCTTTTAATACCACGTCAGCAGCACGATGTAATAAGTTGGTCGACATACCTTGTGCCACAGCCGCTACGGTTCCCATACTACATGGACAGATCACCATTTGTTTTGGCGCACCTGAACCCGATGCGACAGGCGAGAACCAATCTTTGCTGCTTGGTACGAATAACTGTTCTGCTTTCGCTTGGTATTTATCCGTTAAGAATAACTGTAGTGCTTTATTGTCTGCAGGCCATTTTTCATCAGTTTCAGTTGCCATTACCACTTTAGCAGCATCCGACATCAACAAATGTACTTGCACATCCGCCGCTAATAATAATTCTAATAAACGTACCGCATATTGTGAGCCTGACGCACCACTGATCCCTAAGGTAATGCGTTTGCTAAATTCAGCCGTTTTAGTTTTCATGATAGTCATCGCCCTTCTTCATATATTTCATCATTTTCTAGTGATCATTTTTTAATTATGAATTCACTTATAATTCCGCTAACAATTTATCATGAATACCCGCAAACCCACCATTACTCATAATTAGTACATGGCAAGGACCAGACTGAGCTTTTGCTCGCATCGTAATATCAGAGATCAAATCATTAATGTGCTGATGAATAGCAGCTTTATGACTATTATCTATACCTGATTCATTTGTCGAATCCGATCTATTCGTGACACATAACTCATCAGCAACAGGCTGTAGATTCCAATCTAAACCAGCTGGTTGATATAACAACACATCATCAGCTTGCATTAACGATTGTGCTAATGCTTGTTGATGCGTCCCCATACGCATGGTATTTGAGCGCGGTTCTAATACGGCAATGATACGTTCACTACCGACAGCAGCGCGTAACCCAGCTAATGTCGTGGCGATCGCCGTTGGGTGGTGCGCAAAGTCATCATAAACGCGGATACCCTGCACTTCACCTTTAACTTCCATACGACGTTTCGGGGTTTTAAACGCCCCTAATCCAGCAATGGCTTGGTTTAACTCAACGCCCGCATAATGCGCAGCTGCAATCGCCATCATGCCATTTTGTAAATTATGATCGCCAATCAAACCCCACTTCACCACGCCAGCTAACTTACCTTTACAGTAGACTTCAAATTGACTGGCATCGTCACGTAATTTTTTCGCTTGCCAGTGGCTGTTATGCTCAGTGCCTAAGCATTGCAGTGGCGTCCAGCAACCCTGTTGTATAACTTCATCCAATGCAGGTACATTATCTGGCATTAAGATCAGGCCATTACTGGGTACGGTTCTGACTACATGATGGAATTGACGCTGGATCGCCGATAAGTTAGGAAAAATATCGGCATGGTCATATTCAAGGTTATTCATGATCAGCGTATTGGGTTGGTAATGTACAAACTTAGAACGCTTATCGAAAAAGGCCGTATCGTACTCATCCGCTTCGATGACAAAGAAATAACCACCGCCTAGGCGTGCTGATTCAGTGAAATTTTGAGGTACGCCACCAATTAAGAAACCCGGTTCGAGTCCCGCGTATTCTAAGATCCATGCAACCATAGCCGCCGTTGTAGTTTTACCATGGGTCCCCGAAGCCGCAATCACATAACGGTGCTGTAACAAATGTTCAGATAACCACTGTGGTCCAGAGGTATAAGCGAGTTTCCGGTTTAACATGTATTCGATACAAGGATTACCACGTGACATGGCATTACCTACAATGACCATGTCTGGCGCAGGGTCAAGCTGACTCGGATCATAACCTTCGATAAGTTCGATACCTTGCTCTTCTAATTGGGTGCTCATTGGCGGGTAAACATTGGCATCAGAACCCGTCACTTTATAACCTAGCTGTTTAGCCAGTACTGCTATGCCACCCATAAAAGTGCCACAAATTCCCAGAATATGTATATGTTTAGACATCAGATTACCCTTTTGAACGAAACTTATGATGAACGCGGTTGATCGTCACGCCGATAATGACCCCAAACAGCAATAACAACAGAAACAATATTAAAATAGACTTAGTGGCGTCAAACTGGAAAATAGTGAAGGTTTTAAGCATTTGTTGATAACTAAAATGCAACTGTAAAAAACCCACAGGTTTATTGTCTGCCAATATAGGTTTGAGATAAACACGCACACCTTTTGGGACTACGTATTGTTTTTTAGCCAGTAATTCTGCCATATAGTCTTCTTGAGAAGAACTTAATAACTTACCATTTTCAGCAAAAATATGCAGGCTAGTAACATACGGATTTTCGCTGACTTCATCCACCAACTGTTGTAGCTGATTTTTACTATTAACTCGGGTATTACGATCGGTCGACTCACGGGCCACAATCAAATTAGCCGCCATTTTAGTTGGATAGTCCAACAATGAGTGCACGAACATATCAACCTGGTGATAGCGAGAGGCTGTAACATTGTTATATAACGAGACAGCAATAAAAATGAAGAGTGAGCTAAGACTTAACGCAATTAATAATGAAGTTTGACGCTTTAAAAACCTATTACGGCCATTAGACTTACCATCCTTATTATACTTTGTCGTCTGGTTCGTCGCTAAATGTGGCTCATGCGGAACAAGCTCTGTATTTACAGGATTGTCATTATTCTTACCTTTAACCACAACAAGTTCCTCTCTGAATACCGTAATTACGAATCGCAATTTTAAGTCGAATACGTTATCTTTGCTAGCAGTAACCTATCGATTACAAGGATTAGTAGCAAAATGACTCAACTCGCTGAGACTTTATTTAGTAATACTCCGCCAATAGCATGGCCACAATTGTTAACCTTACAAAGCACTGAAATAAAACATGTCACTTATTGTCAGGGGCAATTTAATATTTCGGCGCAAGAATTGCCACTAAGTAGCCGTAATTACTATTATCTCACGTTAATCTCGCCAAGTATAACAAGTGAGGCGCTGCTCAACCTGCTGTCCACATTGAGTCAACGGCTACAGTCAACGCAAGACTCTCGCGATATTATCCTATATCCACCAGCAAACTATGCATTAAACAATAACGTATTAACCGACAAGCAAGTACCACTCGAAAAAGCCGTTAATCAAGGTGACATTATTGTTTTAGGCTTTACCACGTTATCTGATGAACTACAGCAGCAATTCAAAGATACGTTAGTAAGCTGGAGTAATGATTATCATGTTGATTATGCATTAAGCCAAACACTACCGAGCTTAAAACAACCGGGGGCAGTATTAATGGACATGGATTCAACGACCATTCAAATTGAATGTATCGATGAAATAGCCAAACTTGCAGGTGTCGGTGAACAAGTCGCAGCAGTAACAGCACGCGCTATGAATGGTGAATTAGATTTTTCTGAAAGCCTACGTTCGCGCGTTGCAACACTAACTAACTGCCCTGAAGCCGTATTAACCCAAGTTGCTGATGCTATGCCGCTTATGCCAGGTCTAGAATTACTCATTGCAACCTTACACCAGGCTAATTGGAAAGTAGCGATCGCGTCAGGTGGGTTTACTTACTTCGCGAAGCGTCTACAAGATGATTTAGGATTTGATGCTGTTTATGCCAATGAACTCGAAATCGTCGATGGCATCTTAACAGGTAAAGTGATTGGCAATATTGTTGATGCTCAGGTGAAAGCCGATACCCTGCAAGCACTCGCACAAGAATATCAAATTACCCCACAGCAAACGGTCGCGATTGGTGATGGCGCCAATGATTTAATCATGTTGAAAAGTGCGGCACTCGGCGTCGCTATTCATGCTAAACCGATTGTTCAACAACAAGCCCAAGTCGCATTGAATTATCATGATTTAGAAGGCCTAGTTGGTCTACTACAGGCAGCGAACTGTGTTGACGCGAGCTGGTCGTAACCTACTCTAAAGAAAATAAGAGTCCACGTTAGCGATTGTTTACGTGGACTCTATTAACAAATAGTTCAGTACTCATCAACGCATGCGGCGTAGACCGAGTCGATACAACAACTCATCGGACACATCAATCAAATCCACCACTCCGCGTACACTCCATAATTCATCTTCAAGCTTTTGCGCTCTGTGTATTGCATAATGGCTTACGTAGTTAAGTTCTTTTTCAATGTATTCCATATCCGGTCGCCCAGTGCGAGATAGCATAACCTGGATCGCAAAGAAGCTCCCTTTTTGTAAACTGTGGGTAATGAACTGGCGACGTTCATGCTCATCACTAAAATCTTTTTCAAATCGAGTTGTTACCACAGAGTCACTGGTTGCAATCGTAATATAAAGCACCTGCTGCCAAGGGCGATAAGTGGGTTTTAGCTCGGCTAATGCATCATCAAAAACCTGCTTAATATTATTATCTGATAACAGAGGGTACAGATTATAGCGGGATTCAGCTTGCCCAAAATATTCAAACAACGGTGATAAACTATTTTCATTTTGGCTAATACCTACCCTATCCATCTGGTAACTCGTGTTTACCTTATGAATATATAACGGCATGGTCGCTAAATGCTGACAATACATATTCCGTAATACCGCGGTGACACCTGGTGATTGCGTTGGCTCAGGAGTACTTTTTAATTTATCTTTATTGCTACTGATTAACAAACTAAAAAATTTACAGCCAATATGTGCGTCTTTATCACCCGAGATCTGCAAGTGTAGAATTGTTTTCGCTTTATTACAGCCAACAACACTGTAAGGTAAATTGGCAAGCTCTACTTTAGTAGACAGTTTTTGTAACATCGGAAGTTCAAGGTAAACGCGATGTCCGATCTGCACATCCAACGGAGCTTCTAATTCGATCTGTAATCCTTCAGTCGAAAAATCATTACTCCAACCTTTGATGCTACGTTCGGTATTACTCACTACAATGGCAGTTTTGTAACTGAATCGTGCTTCTTTACGTAATTGTACAAACTTAAACTGGGCTAATATCGCGCGTTGCCCTGCCGCCGGTAAACGGTATTGATGCAATTGATTAAAATTACTGCCCTGCTGCGCATATGCTTTATAATCATTCAGAATATTTTCATTGGTAATATCTTGCAATAACCCAACCCAACGAATATCTTGTAATCCAACGAGCATTGTCGACCCTATCGGCTGTTGGTTACTTTCCGCTTCAAGCAAATGTTTCTTTTCATCAAACTTTGATGGGTATAATGAAAATTTAAATGCTCTAAAATTAGGACGCTGGCAGGCAAAGGATAAAAATAAGGCTTTCAAACCTGACTTAGCCAAACTAATCGCGTCGGCGGCGTAAAAATACAAACGCCCATTCTGCGTATAATAAAAACTGTAAATGGTCGTTTCGATACTTTTCTTTGTCTGTAATAACCCTTGCATCCAAGGTGTCTGCCAACATGCTTCAAGCTGACTTTTAGATTCTTCATTTATCCAATAATCGTATACACCACGATTATTTTCATTCAACAACAAATGACTCAATACAGGCTGTTCATCACCCGAAATATACAGAGGTAAGCCTGACATTCGTGGCAAAAAGAACTGTTCATACCCTTTTACAACGACATTCTCTTCTTGATAACGGACGTTAACTTTGTATTTGCTTTTATTTTGCGTGATCAACTTACTGATAAAGATATCTAATTCATTATTATCATCTATCCGCATTAAACGTAAATAATCAAACTTCTCTTCTTCATCGATCCCCATGAGTTTATAAGCAAAGAAATCACGTAATAAATGATTCGCATATTCTTGACGTAAGCTCGAAAAGTTCACATTCACTAAACTGCCTGTCACAATGCCGTGACTTTTATTCACTTTAACTTTAATACCGCTAGTGGATAAATCAGAGGTCATTGCATCAATAACACGGTCACCAAACCGCATTTTTATCGCGGAACTGTAGTGCATACGCTCTTCGTTACGCACAAAATAAGACGCATACTGAATCGGTTCGACCGAAAATTTCGCCGCGGGTTCATGCGTTATAACATTGCGTTCATTTACTGGCTTACTGCGTTCACTTTGATGAAAAGCCAGTACTTCTTCGTATATACCCAGCGTATAATTACCTTGGTGCTGGACTAGTAGCTGTTCTAAAAGCTTAATTTCGACCGGATTAATATGATGTAAAATACCATCATACTCATACGCTACCGCGCCACTATCACCACGTTGACGAAAATCTAGGATCCGCCGTGTAGGTGCAGAAAGACGATTGACCTCCATCTTGATCAAAAAACGTTTACTGTTCGTTTCACCTTCAGTCAATTGTGCGAACAAAAGACTAAAATCAGGTTCATGATACAAGGTCGTTAATTTTTTAATTACATCGGCGTAATTAGATAATTCCATGCTGGCGATCACTGCTTAAATTGGAAAATGAATACAACTATTACGGCTAGGCACTTATGACTAAAATAAGCGACGGTTAAATGCATCGGTAAGGAATGACACAGAAAACACGTTAATCGTTATTTTACAGGAAAAAGTCTGCACGTTACTACTGAGTACACGTACAAAGCGTCAAGTAATAGATAATAACGTTAGATAAGCAAAATAAGTGCCACTTAACAGACTATCTGCTTTCTTTTTTGATGATGCTCATTTTTTATTTCATACATTTGGTTATCTGCACCAGTCAATAGCTCATCTGCGCTCATATTGTGGTGATAAACACTATAACCAATGCTAATACCGATAGATACATTACACACAGATAAGGCGAATGATTGCAATAAAGTACGTTCAATCTGTTCACTTAGCTGACCAGCATAGCGAAGATTAGAGTTCGGCAGTAAAACCACAAACTCATCCCCACCTAGCCGCGTTAATAACTCGCCTGGCGCGCCAAGTAAACGTGACATACGTTGCGCAGCGGCAATAAGTAGTTCATCCCCTGCCGCATGCCCATAACGGTCATTGACTAACTTAAAACGATCCAGATCCATAAACAATAATACCGGTGTGATTTTTCCTTTTTTAGCTAGCGGCAGAATATGTTCAAGTGTCTCCATCAACTGAGTTCGGTTTGCTAGCCCAGTTAAGTTATCATGCATCGCTGCATACCTAACCTGTTGCTCTGCACGTCTCCTTTCCAAAATTTCGCGCTTTAATCTCTGGTTGATGACTAACAAATAAAATAACCACAAGCCATTAAATAACAACGCTACGGCGATAACTTTCACCCAAACGCCCCACACTTTCCAGTCTATTTTGGCTCGAGGCGGCGTATAAATAAACTGACTAAAATCACTGCCTTGTGAAATAAAATTAAGATCAATAAGTTGCTGTTGAATATCGGCAAGATGTTGACGATTAATATACCCCAAAGGCACAAAATCAGGCAAAATATAATCCCGCATAGTAATTAACTGATATTTAAATTGATTACGTAATACATCCAAAGAGGCTGACGGTAACTGCTGATTCAATGCCACCAATACATCAAGCGTTTCTTCAGTATGTGTTAACGCATATTCCCATCCTTGTAACACCGCAGTCCGAACTGCTGCAACACGCTCTGGGTTTAAGCTTGCTTCTGCTGCGCTGGTAAATAAGAAACCACTGTAAAAATCGATACCATAATCTTTCGGCATAAAAATAATCGGTTCCGCGCCCTGACGAACAGCGTTATAGGGGCCACGAATTAAATTAATGCTGAGGGCGTCAAATTGATTGTGAACTAAAGTAGTAATATCACGCGCGGCCGATGTTGATAAAATATTGATTGAATCAATATTCTGTTTACGTAATAAACTGACCACTTCAATATCTTTAAATTCAGGTAGTAACAGCACCCGTTTATCATTTAAATCGGATAACTTATTAATGCCTTTGTTTTTTAATACTAATAAAGCATTGGGTGAATGTTGAAATATGGCAGCAATAGCAACGAGAGCCCGGCCATTGGCTTTTTCAACCAAGACATCCGCATTTGTCACTCCGTAATCAGCCTCTCCTTGATCGACCGATTGGGTGACTGATTGGCGAGAACGTGTCGACGTTAAGTCCACATTAAGACTCTGAGCACTAAAAAAACCCTTATGCTGCGCCATATAATAGCCCGCAGATTGAACCACCGACGTAGGCGGTAATAAAATACGAACATGTTCGGTTTTATGTTCAGCTCGCACCGCAAAAGCGCTAATACCAAAAGATAAAGATAATGTGATAAAAATAGCGTATTTAATAAAAGTCACAGGAAATAAAACAATCCATTGTTTATATTGTTTCGCTATTCTGCCAAGTTGTTAAATCGAAATCAAAATTTCATTACAAACACTTAGTAAGCAATAACTTATTCGCCAATTAAAATCAGAGTAATAACAACATTTCATCGTAATTTAAAGATAAAGTCATTATATGCAATGAATGAAACAGGCAAAAAAAAACCCGTAATATCATAATTACAGGCTTTTATTCTTAATTCACATTTGTCGTTTCTTCGTCAAAATCGACGGTAAAATTAACTAATGCGTTTGTATTTAATACGGTGCGGTTGTGTCGCTTCTGGCCCTAACGTTTTCTTCAGCCATGCTTCATAGTCGGTGTAGTTACCTTCGTAGAAGTTCACTTTACCTTCATCACGGTAATCAAGAATATGCGTAGCGATACGATCAAGGAACCAACGGTCATGGGAAATAACCATCGCACAACCAGGGAACTCAAGAATGGCTTCTTCGAGTGCACGTAATGTCTCGATATCCAAGTCATTAGTTGGCTCATCCAGCAGTAATACATTACCACCAGTCTGTAGTAGTTTAGCTAAATGTAAACGACCACGCTCACCACCGGAAAGGTGACCAACACGTTTCTGCTGATCGGTACCTTTAAAGTTAAAACGGCTGCAATAAGCGCGAGATGGTATTTCAAAATTACCGATCTTGATCATATCCAGACCATCTGATAATTCTTGCCAAACAGTATTCTCACCGTTCATGTGATCACGGAACTGATCAACACTGGCAAGTTTCACACTTTCACCTACAGAGATAGAACCTGAATCTGGTGATTCACTGCCATCTAGCATTTTGAATAATGTTGATTTACCTGCACCATTAGGACCGATAATACCGACGATCGCGCCTTTTGGCATAGAGAATGATAAATCATCAATAAGTACACGACCATCATAGGCTTTACCTAGATTTTCAACTTCAATCACTTTGTCGCCTAGACGCTCACCCGGTGGGATAAACAGTTCATTCGTTTCGTTACGACGTTGGTAATCTGATTGGTTAAGTTCTTCAAAACGTGCCATACGAGCTTTACTTTTCGCCTGACGACCTTTCGGATTTGAACGTACCCATTCAAGTTCTTTCTCAATCGATTTTTTGCGTGCGCTTTCTTTAGATGACTCTTGCTCAAGACGCGCATCTTTTTGTTCTAACCAAGAAGAGTAGTTACCTTCCCATGGAATACCTTCACCACGGTCAAGCTCTAAGATCCAACCAGCTACGTTATCAAGGAAGTATCTATCATGCGTAATTGCAACAACAGTGCCTTCATAATCGTGTAAGAAGCGCTCTAACCAAGCCACAGATTCTGCATCCAAGTGGTTGGTTGGTTCGTCTAGTAGTAACATGTCTGGTTTTTCTAATAACAAACGACAGATAGCAACACGGCGACGTTCACCACCTGATAGGACTTTAATTTTAGTGTCCCAGTCAGGTAAACGTAATGCATCAGCAGCACGCTCTAGTTGGTTTTCGATGTTGTGACCATCGTGCGCTTGAATGATAGATTCAAACTTTTCTTGTTGCTTTGCTAGCTTATCAAAATCTGCATCTGGTTCTGCATAATCGGCATAAACTTTATCAAGACCTGCCATTGCATCTTTTAGTTCTGAAATCGCTTCTTCAACGGTTTCACGTACTGTTTTTTCCAGATCCAATACCGGTTCTTGCGGTAAGTAGCCGATCTTAGTGCCAGCAAGTGGACGCGCTTCACCTTCGAAGTCTTGATCTACGCCAGCCATAATACGTAACAGACTTGATTTACCAGAGCCGTTTAGACCTAATACGCCGATCTTAGCGCCAGGGTAGAAACTTAGTGAAATATCTTTAAGAATGTGACGCTTCGGTGGCACAATTTTGCCAACACGATGCATCGAATAAATAAACTGAGGACCAGCCATTATGTTCTCTTTTAACAAGGAATAAGGAATGTGGGATAATTGTAAACCTTGCATGCAGTCGACACAAGAAAAAGAGCGACCCCACCCTAACCCTCCCCTTAAAAAGGGTGGGAACTAAAGCAACATCAAGCCAATACAACACTAACTCAATTGATAATAAGGTCTGCTCTTTGCACCTCCCCTTAACTTAGGGGGAGGCTGGGAGGGGGTCTTTATATAATACTTAGTCTTCGATTAACACAGACTCTAATGCCATGATGATCATGTCATTGAATGTTAATTGACGTTCTTCAGCCGTTGTAACTTCACCAGTACGGATATGATCAGATACAGTGCAGATACAGATAGCATTTGCGCCGAATTCTGCAGCTACGCCGTATAGGCCAGCAGCTTCCATTTCTACGCCAAGTACACCTAATTTTTCCATTGAATCAAATAATTCTGGTTTTGGTGTATAGAATAAATCTGCTGAGAAGATGTTACCTACTTTAGCATCGATATTACATGCTTTAGCAGCACGTGTAACTTTACTTAGTAGTTCCCAAGATGCGATAGCTGCGAAATCATAACCGTCAAAACGTGCACGGTTAACAGCTGAATCTGTACATGCACCCATGCCGATCACGACGTCACGTACTTTAACGTCAGTGCTGATCGCACCACAGCTACCAATACGGATAAGGTTTTTAACACCGAATTCAGTAATTAATTCTTTTGCATAGATAGAGCAAGATGGGATACCCATACCTGAACCCATCACAGAGATACGCTTACCTTTGTAAGTGCCCGTGAAACCTAACATGTTACGCACGTCATTCACTTGCTTAATATCTTCTAAAAATGTTTCTGCGATGTATTTAGCGCGTAGTGGATCACCTGGGAATAATACCGTTTCAGCGAAATCACCTTTTTCTGCGTTAATATGTGGAGTTGCCATTATTGTTACCTTCTTTGTTTTAGTTATACTCAGCATTCTTAGCTGAGTACTTTATTTATGAAATAGTGTATTTATAAACATTGTTATTTATAAAAAGCTTTTACCATATTCAAGCTTTGGTAAATCGTGATACGCCGCAATTGACTGACCAATATCAGCAAATGTCTCGCGTAAACCCAGCGGACCTTTTGGTACATTTTGACCATAAAAGATGACTGGAATATGTTCACGGGTATGATCTGTACCCGGAGCAGTTGGATCACAACCGTGATCCGCAGTTAATACCACAATATCGTCTTCACCTAGGATCTCAAGTAACTCAGGTAAACGCGTATCGAAATACTCTAACCCTTTGGCATAACCAGCAACATCACGACGATGTCCCCACGAAGAGTCAAAATCAACAAAGTTAGTGAATACGATCGTTTGATCACCCGCTTGTTTTACTTGCTCTAACGTCAGATCAAACAAGGCTTCAAGGCCAGTTGCTTTCACTTTTTTAGTAATGCCTTGCTGTGCGTAAATATCCGCAATCTTACCCACACTTACTACTTCACCACCAGCTTCAGCCATTCGGTCTAATAATGTTGGTGCAGGTGGTAACACTGAATAATCACGACGATTACCAGTACGTGCAAAATCACTCTTATCAGCCCCAACAAATGGACGCGCAATAACACGGCCAATGTTGTACGGTTCTAATAATTCACGTGCTAATTCACATAATTTAAGTAAACGTTCAAGACCAAAGGTCTCTTCATGACACGCAATTTGAAATACACTGTCTGCCGAAGTATAGAAAATTGGTTTACCAGATGCCATATGCTCGGCACCCAACTGTTCTAATATCTCAGTACCTGAAGAATGGCAGTTACCTAAATAACCCGGTAAGTCTGCTTGTTCGACTAACTGCTCCAGTAATTCTTGTGGAAAACTGTTTTCAGTATCCGAGAAATACCCCCAATCAAACAGTACTGGTACGCCCGCGATTTCCCAGTGGCCACTTGGTGTATCTTTGCCACTCGAGATCTCTTGTGCGTAACCGTATGCACCAATAACCTCTGTGCTTTCATCTAAGCCGGCAGGAAATGAGCCCACACTATCGGCACAAGCATGCGCAAGACCCAATTTGGTTAAATTAGGGATATATAATGGACCTTCACGACCCTCATCCGCTTTACCTTCAGCACACCATTGAGCGATGTGACCAAACGTGTTACTGCCTACATCACCAAATTTATCAGCATCGGCAGAAGCACCAATACCCAATGAATCCAACATTAATATAATTGTACGTTTCATCATTCTGACCTATTTTTATTATATATTTTTAACTATGCTCTACATTAAATATTAACTAAGTGTTAAACATCTGAAAGTCGAATTTGTTGATAAACATCAGCACTTGCAGCTGGCTTAATATCACCGATATGAATCGATTTCAAGATTTCTGCTTGTGCGGCTTCAAACTGCGCATCACTACGAGCATGCACCATAGCAATCGGTGTTTGTGCATCGAGTTGTTGACCCAGCGCTGCAATATCAGATAAGCCAACAGCATAATCGATTTGATCTGTCGCCACACGACGACCACCACCCATAGCAACAACCGCCATACCAAAACCACGGGTATCCATCTCAGTTAAATAACCACTTTGCGCTGCATATACTGGACGAATAATATCTGTTTTTGGTAAGTGTAGATCATAGTTGTCAACAAAATCAGTTGGACCGCCTAAACCTGAAACCATAATACCAAACAATTCAGCCGCTTTACCGTTATCTAATACGGCTTGTAATTTATTACGCGCATCATCAGCGTCTGTCGCAAGATTTGCTGACAATAGCATTTCAATACATAACGCCATTGTGACAGCAAACAAACGTGGGTTACGGTATTCACCCGTTAAGAAACGTACCGCTTCACGCACTTCAACTGCATTACCTGCACTACTTGCCAATACTTGATTCATATCGGTAATTAATGCTGATGTTTTACAACCAGCACCATTGGCAACTGAAACAATACTTTTAGCCAGCTCAACAGATTGCTCATGAGTCGGCATAAAAGCACCACTGCCAGATTTCACATCCATCACTAACGCATCAAGACCAGCAGCCAATTTTTTCGATAAAATAGAGGCAGTGATCAGCGAAATAGACTCTACCGTGGCCGTAATATCACGAATACCGTAGAAACGTTTATCCGCAGGGGCTAGATTTGCTGATTGACCAACAATCGCAACGCCACTGGTTTTTACCACTTGACGAAATAACGCATTATCAACCGTTGTTTGATAACCAGGGATCGCATCTAATTTATCAAGTGTACCGCCAGTATGACCCAGGCCTCGACCTGAAATCATTGGGACAAAACCACCACATGCTGCAACCATAGGACCAAGCATCAGTGAAATGACATCACCGACACCACCTGTTGAATGCTTATCGACGATTGGGCCATTAAGTTGCATTGAATCCCAATTTAATACGTCACCTGAATCTCGCATTGCTGATGTGATCGCAATACGTTCATCCATGTTCATGTCATTAAAATAAGTCGCCATCGCAAATGCGGCGATCTGTCCTTCCGAAATGCTGTTATCAGCAATACCATTAACAAAATATTCAATTTCAGCACGACTTAATATTTCGCCATTACGTTTACGACGAATAATCTCTTGCGGTATGAACATAACTACCAACTCCTTAAATAAGAAAAAGCTACTCCTTAAAATGGGAAGAGCTTAGTTAAATACAGAAAGTTAGGATCGAATAAGCACATGCAGTATTGATTAGGTCATGTCAGTTATTACCAACGTGTACTCTTAGCCAATACAAAACACTTTGTTTGGGAATATTGCTTTATCGAACCCGGAACGAGATAATTAGTAACCGCTGTTATCAGCTGCTTTCTCTACTGATGGGGACTCAGCTAATTCAAGCTCAGCTAATAAGTTAGCAAGCAGGCTTGAAGCACCGAAACGGAATTTGGCTGGAGATACCCAGTCTTGACCTAGAATTGATTCTGCTAATGCAAGGTATTCACCTGCTTGCTCAGCATTTTTAACGCCACCCGCTGGTTTGAAACCAACATCGGTGTTTTTCTCACTGATCACTGTAAGCATGATCTTAGCGAATTCGAGTGTTGCATTTACAGGCACTTTACCTGTCGATGTTTTAATAAAGTCAGCACCAGCATCAATCGAGATCTCACTTGCTTGACGGATTAATGCTTCAGTTTTAAGTTCACCTGTTTCTACGATGACTTTAAGTTGAACATTTGCAGGACATACTTCCTTACACGCTTTAACTAATTTAAAACCAACATCAGCATTACCAGCCATTAGTGCGCGGTATGGGAATACAACATCAACTTCATCAGCACCGTATGCAACAGCCGCTTTCGTTTCTGCAACTGCAATAGCAATAGCAACATCATCGTTACCGTGTGGAAAGTTAGTTACCGTTGCGATTTTTACCGTATCAGCACCAATTGAATTTAATGTTTTACGTGCGATAGGAATAAAGCGAGGGTAGATACAAACAGCAGCAGTGTTACCAGCTGCACTTTTTGCTTTATGACACAGTTCAATTACTGTTGCATCGGTATCATCATCATTAAGTGTAGTTAAGTCCATCATATTTAATGCACGTTGTGCTGCTACTTTAAAGTTACTCATATTAAGTCTCCAAATTTATTGAAATTTTTATAAACCAATAGTGAAATCGCAGTAATTAAAATTAATTACTGGCGGTAGCTATTCTGGAATAATTCAAATAAAGAAATGCTTAGCCGAAGATTAAAACCTAAGGTAAATCGATGACGTATAAGTGATCCATACTTATCTTGTAATAAGCGCAAATCGGACTATCGACATAACTATCTTTAAGATAAATATCCATTAAGAATAACTATGCGGACTTGGTTCCGTGAAGACTTGATATAATTATCAATCAACATCCGTGTAACCGCGCTAATACAATTGTCTATCACCTAGATCTAAAGTGTAAATAGTCAGTTATATTAAACGAAGCATACCAAAAGTACTTCATGTACGTTCAGCTAAAACTACTCATTTGAGGTTACTCTCAGTGCTGATAAAATCAAGCGATAGCTCCCCTCAGAATCGACCTACATCTCACTATGAGAAAATAGATATAGTACAATGCAACATGCAAGCTATAGACGTGTCTAAGTGTCTAATTTATAGACTGTTTGGTTATAATTTAGTGATTAACATTTGATTTATACAGGCAAAAAAATGCCCCCAAACTGTGACTTAAACAATTTGGGGGCATTATCTATTTTATAGCTGTCATCGATACAGCTTATAAATTATCAGTACATTAAACTAAGAATAGACCCGCTAATGCAGCACTCATTAAGTTAGCGAGAGAAGCAGCAAGTACCGCTTTCATCCCCATGCTTGCAATGTCTGCACGACGTGTTGGCGCTAAGCTACCTAAACCACCGAGTAGAATTGCAATTGATGAGAAGTTAGCAAAGCCACATAGAGCAAATGAGATAATGATTTGAGTATGCTCAGATAGTTCGTTGTTTTTAATGTAGCTAACGAAATCTAGGAAAGCAACAAATTCATTCACTACCAGTTTTTGACCGATGAAGCTACCAGCAGCTTCCGCTTCATGCCATGGCACACCAATAATAAATGCAAGTGGTGAGAATACCTTACCTAAGATCATTTGAATTGTTAGGTCAGGCATATCGAACAAACCACCGATACTACCTGTGATACCATTGGCTAATGCAATTAGACCAACGAATGCAATTAACATTGCACCAACGTTAAGCGCAAGCATCATACCTGAAGATGCACCAGCAGCTGCTGCGTCTAGCACGTTAGCTGGTTTTTCATCTTCGCTATCATCAAGATCATCAAGCGTGACTTTTGGTGTCTCTGTTTCAGGTTTAATGATTTTAGCCATTAATAGGCCACCCGGTGCAGCCATGAATGATGCGGCAACCAAATACTCAATCTTAATACCAAGACCAGCATAACCAGCTAATACTGAACCAGCGATAGAAGCAAGACCACCAACCATAACGGCAAATAGTTCTGATTTAGTCATTGATTTAATAAACGGACGCACAACAAGTGGCGCTTCAGTTTGACCAACAAAGATATTTGCAGTTGCAGAAAGTGATTCAGAACGACTTGTACCTAATAACTTCTGTAAGCCACCACCGATAAAGTTAATTACCACGCTCATTACACCGATATAGTATAAAACAGCGATTAATGATGAGAAGAAAACGATTACTGGTAATACGTTAATCGCAAAGATGAAACCAAGTTTGAATTTCGCTAAGTCACCAAATAAGAATTGAATACCTTCATTACCGTAACCAATTACTTTGGCTACACCAAAAGAAAGACCTTGCAGTAATTCTTTACCCGGAGGGAAATACAAAATAAAGGCACCAATGGCAACCTGGATAGCAAATGCGCCACCAACGGTGCGAAGGTTAATTGCTTTTCTGTTATCAGATAACAGAACCGCCAGACCGAGTAGGACAAATACGCCTACAATACCCATTACAAAATTCATCAGGAATAATCTCCAAGTCTCGCTTCAAAAATGTTTTGTTTATTTGTGTCGTAAACAAAATAGTCGATTAAAGTGTAATTTATAGTAAATTTACGATTTAATCATTGATTATAACAATTGGCGAGATTATAACTGTTATTAGCTACTTGTTAAGTGCTTGAGATCAGACCTCTCAAAATAGTTTCAAAAAAGTTGATTTATTTTCAAAAAGGGTGCAATTACGACATAAATAGTTCAGTAAACGAACTATAATTGGCTTTTGCAATTAATTCTTCCGGCTCTTTCCGTAATTTCGTCAGTATTTTTAACACTTCTGCAATGTTAGCCGGTTCATTTCTCAGTCCTTGATAACCCAATATAGGCATATCTGGCGAGTCCGTTTCTAACAATAACGAGGTTAACGGTAATTCACTGACAGCTTGCCTGGTTTTTACTGCTCTTGGATACGTAATCACCCCACCAATACCTAATTTAAATCCGAGTTTTATGTATTGCATACCTAATTGGCTGCTGCCACTAAAGCCGTGGAGCACACCACCACGTGGTAATCTCACTTGTTGTAATAACTGAATCAATTCGTTGTGTGCTTTACGGCAATGTAAAATAACTGGCAAATCATAGTGTTTAGCGAGCAATAATTGCTGCTTACAAATCTGTAATTGTTGTTCGAACGGAAAATTGACCGCTTTATCAAGCCCAAACTCGCCAACAGCAACGATACCCTTTTCTGCAGCTAAATATTCATCAAGTAATTGCAAATGGCTATTATCAAAGTCTGCCAGAAAATACGGGTGAATACCTAACGCTGGATAAACCCCATCATGCTGATTGGCTAGCGCTAATACAGCCTGCCAATTTTGCACGCCAATACCAGGCACTAAGAAACGTTTAACCCCCTTATTTCTCGCTCGATTTAATACCGCTATCAAATCAGTATTAAAATCTACAAAGTCTAAATGGCAATGGCTATCGATGAGTTCTATCACTAAATACGTCGCCTTTTTGATTGTTCACCCAAGTAGTGAAATAAAGAGATAGTGTAACTTGCTGCATAATTTGATTTAATAGCGGGGTTAATCATTAATTTAGAACCTTTATGGAATGTTGCATGTCTAAAAAACTCTTTGCTTTATCTGCTCAATATTTAAAAAAAGCCATGCCGCTGATGATCCAGTATCAAATCCCAACCACGCCAACAAACTACGCGCTGTGGTATCACTATGTTTCAGATAATAATAGTGCATTACAAAAACATCTCGATGATAAAATTGCCCAGCATGGTACTTGTACCCCTGCAGCGAGTGAAGAACTGTATCAACGCTTTATTGTTGATAAGCGCGAGCAAGAAATAACTCAATTACGTACCGAACTCGATTCGATGACCAATGAATTAAGCAGCTCACTACACGATACACTCAATGATACCAATGAATTTGATCGGATGTTGAATAAATGTTTGAACGAATTATCAAGTGTTGAAGAGGATGGATTTTCGATTGAAAAAACATTATCCGCAGTGCGGGAACTGATCAAAGAGTCTCACGATGTGCGTTCGTCAACGCGTCATTTCAAAAGCCAATTGCACGAAGCACAGGCTGAAATTGCGCAGTTACGTGAAACATTATTAGAAACACAGCACGATGCCATGCATGACAGCTTAACAGGTCTACTTAACCGCCGGGTATTTAGCAAAGAAATTGAAACCTTTTGCAGTAATCCAAGTTTGAACCGCACTTTTTCAATCTTAATGGTCGATATCGATAATTTTAAATCATTTAATGATGACTTTGGTCATCAGCTTGGTGATCAAGTATTAAAAGCCATTGCAAAACGTATCTTAGATAGCTGCCAAGAAGGTGAGCAAGTATTCCGTTATGGTGGTGAAGAATTTGTACTGATTTTACCAAATAAAAACTTCACTATTGCTCGTCAGAATGCGGAATCAATTCGCCGCGCCATTGAGCGCCTGAGTATTCGAGATAAGCGTTCAGGTAAAGTTATTGATAACATCACCATATCGATTGGCGTGAGTGAAAATAAGCCCCGTGATACCAGCCATGATATTTTAACCCGCGCTGATCTACAGTTGTATGAAGCAAAACGTCTTGGCCGTAATCGGGTAATGCCTATGCCACGCTAGCAACATATCCTGATTTGATCATTAAGAGCAAGTATCCTAGCTTATATAGCTTAGATCACTTGCTCTTTATTTATTTTACAGCTCTGTAGACTTTGCTAAATCCAACATGAAAGCATATTCTTTAGCAGTATCATGGTAATGCTGAAAACGTCCAGATTTACCGCCGTGCCCCGTTTCCATATCCGTATGTAGTAACAATACGTTCGCATCTGTTTTTAATTCACGCAATTTAGCAACCCACTTTGCAGGCTCCCAATATTGCACTTGTGAATCATGTAACCCAGTCGTCACCAATAAATTCGGATAAGCTTGTGTTGTCACTTGATCATAAGGACTATACGACAACATATAATGATAAAACTCGGCGTCGTTCGGATCCCCCCACTCGTCATACTCTCCGGTTGTCAGGGGAATAGATTCATCAAGCATGGTACTAACGACATCAACAAATGGTACAGCAGCAACCACACCATGATATAACTCAGGTGCAATATTTATCACTGTCCCCATCAATAAACCGCCTGCAGAACCACCCATAGCATAGATACGCTTGGGGTCTGCATAACCTTGTTCGACTAAACCTCTGGTTACAGCAGTAAAATCCGTAAAGGTATTCATTTTATTGAGTAACTTACCATCTTCATACCAATGACGACCTAATTCTTCACCACCACGAATATGCGCAATTGCATAAACAAAACCGCGATCAAGTAAGGTTAATAGCGATGCACTAAAATAGGGGTCAATACTCGAACCATAAGAACCATAAGCGTATTGCAATATTGGATTAACATTGCTCTTCGAAAACAGCGCCGTTTTATATACTAAGGACACAGGGATCTTAACGCCATCTTCAGCAACAATCCAAACGCGTTCACTCTGGTAATCTTGCGCACAGAAATCACCAACAACAGTTTGCTGCTTTAATATTTCACGCTCACCACTATCAAGATTTAACTGATACGTTGAGGTCGGCGTCGTTAAACTCGAGTAGCCATAACGTAATTTGTCGGTATCAGGATCAGGATTTGTGCCTAGCCATGCGGTATAGGTTGGATCATCAAATTTAATGATGATATCGGCATTGGTCTGCCAATTAATTTGCCTTAAAAAAGTTAGACCTTGCTCTCGCTCTTCAACAACCAACCAGTCTCGGAATAGTTCATAACTTTCTAATAGCACATCATCACGTGCAGGAATAATAGTTTGCCATTGCTGAGTATCTGCAATCGTCGTCAAGGTCGCAGACATCAAAGCGAAATTCTTACCCGTTTTATTACTGCGAATATAAAACTGCTGACGATAGTGATCAACACTGTATTCATGACCGCGTTCACGCGCACGTAATAACGTAAATACTTCAGTCGGTTTATCCGCTGGTAATACGTGTACTTCCGTTGTCATGGTGCTACTCAACGACAACATGATGTAATCATCAGACGTCGATTTGTAGATATCAGTATAGAAAGTATCATCTGATTCTTCATAAACCAGTACATCAGCACTAATGTCAGTACCGAGTTGATGGCGATAGACTTGATAAGGTAATAGTGTCGTCGGATGTTTTTTTACATAAAATAGCGTTTTACTGTCATTTGCCCACACCACAGATTCAGTATCTTCAATCTCTTCGGGGTATGCTTCACCAGTATCAAGATTAAGGAAACGTAAACGATATTGGCGACGACTAACAGTATCTTCAGAAAAAGCCAATACCTGATGATTTGGGCTTATTGCTAATTCACCTAACTGATAGTACTGATGACCTTTAGCACGTTCATTAGCATCGAGTAATACCAGCCACTCGGCATCGGTATTATCCTTGCACCAGCTATACACAGGATATTCCTTACCTTCCGAAAAACGGGTTTGATACCAATAGCCTTTCTTCAAATAAGGCACTGATGCATCTTCTTGTTTTACCCGCGCCACCATTTCATCATAAAGTTCGGTTTGTAATGACGCTAATGGCGATAAAACCGCTTTCGTATAGTCATTTTCTTGTTCTAAATAGTTTAAAACTTGTTTATTTTTACGTTCATCGTCACGCAGCCAAAAATAGTCGTCTTGACGAGTATGCTGATGAATTGTCATCGAATGCGCTTGCTTCATCGCAACAGGCGCAGTAGTAGAGAGATCCATTTTCACAAGAAAAAATCCTATAAATTTACTGAAGGAGTGTTACTTATCTATTGATGCATAAGTACTAATTACATTAAATAATGTATTTATGTAATGTGATTAGTACTAATATCCCAGATGCAAAAAAGGAGCGCAAGCGCTCCTTTTCATATATTTAACTATTAACTAGCTAAAATTAGTCACGACGTGGACGACGTGGACGACGTTCGCTGTTCTCACGACGTTCGCCACCGTTAGAATCACGGCGTTGACCACGATGGCCATCACGTGCTGGACGATCGTTATCACGTGCTGGACGGCTACGCTCTTGACGACCTTCAGCTGCAACACCTTCAAGTTTGCTCATGCGTAATGCTTTGTTACAAACATAAACTTGTTGTAGTTGTTGTAACTGCTCGCTTGGCATACCTTTTGGTAATTCAATTGTTGAGTAGTCATCATGTAGACGGATACCACCGATGTTACGGCTGTTGATATTCGCTTCATTAGCAATAGCGCCAACGATGTTCTTAACTTGAACACCATCAGTACGACCAACTTCGATACGGAAAACTTCCATTTCTGCAGCTGGACGACGCTCACCACGTTCAGCACGTTCTGGGCGGTCACCACGATCACGGCGTTCGCCACGGTCGTTGCGATCACGGCCACGATCACCACGGTCATCATCACGGAAGCTACGTTCACGACGTGGCGCTTCTGGTGGTAATACTAATGGTTTTTCTTTCTGAGCCATGAATAATAACGCAGATGCAAGATCTAATTCGCTTAGTTCTAACTCTTCAGAAAGTTGACCAACTAAGTTTTTGTAGAAATCTAGATTTTCTTCACCAGAAGAAAGTGTAGATAACTGATCACGGAATGATGCAATACGTTTTTTCGTAACATCATCACGTGAAGGTAGATCCATCATAGTTAATGGTTGACGTGTAGCACGTTCGATCGCTTTTAATAAACGACGTTCGCGTGGTGCTGCAAATAGGATTGCAGTACCTTTACGTCCAGCACGACCAGTACGACCGATACGGTGAACGTATGATTCTGTGTCAGTTGGAATATCGTAGTTAATTACTAGGTCAATACGAGGAACGTCAAGACCACGAGCAGCAACGTCAGTTGCGATAACGATATCTAACTGGCCACTTTTCAAACGGCTTACAGTGCGTTCACGCATTGCTTGGTTTAAATCGCCGTTTAGTGCAGCAGCAGAATAACCGCGAGCTTCTAATTTCTCAGCAAGTTCAACAGTCATTGTCTTAGTACGAGCAAAGATGATCACACCATCGTAGTCTTCAGTTTCAAGAATACGTGTTAGGCCGTCAAGTTTTGCTTGTAAACCACCAATGATTAAACATTTTTGTTCAATGTTTTCAACAGTTGATGTTTTAGTTGCAATTTTAACTGAAGTTGGTTCAGTCATAAAACGTTTCGTAATACGACGAATTTCTTCAGGCATAGTTGCAGAGAACAACGCCATTTGACGTTTTTCAGGTGTTTTAGACAGAATTGATTCTACGTCATCAATAAAGCCCATGCGTAGCATTTCATCAGCTTCATCAAGTACTAACGCTTTAATACCAGAAAGATCAAGCGTACCACGGTTAATATGATCAATCACACGGCCAGGAGTACCAACAATCACTTGTGGGTTGCGTTTCAGTGCTTTTAACTGAATCGGGTAGCTTTGACCACCGTAGATAGGTAGCACATGGAATCCACGCATGTGACGTGAGTATGCTTGGAATGCTTCAGCAACTTGAATCGCTAACTCACGAGTTGGTGCTAATACCAATATCTGTGGTTTAGTCAGTGACGTATCAATACGACTCAATAATGGTAATGCAAACGCAGCTGTTTTACCCGTACCAGTCTGTGCCATACCCAGCACATCACCACCATCCTGTAGTAACGGAATACATTCAGCTTGAATTGGTGAAGGTGTTTCATAACCTAGATCATTCAACGCTTTTAAAATTGGTTCAGGTAAACTTAAATCAGTAAATTGTACGGGTGATGTATCAGACATTCACGGGCCTCAGGTAGACGGGTCTTTGAATAAAGCTATATCAATTATAGCTCCACATGTTGTATTTTGTGCGCAAAATTAGTGGTCTTTTGCTCAAACTCTCTTAACGAGCGAAGCCACATAAAAAGGCTGACGTAGTGTACATCATTTAAAAATAAAAATCCGGATATATGCGAGCTAAATCACACAAAATTAAAATATAGTAGAAAAAATAATAAAGTTTTCTATAAATCAACCACTTAAAACTTACGAATGAAAGGCTATTGCAGCCATAAATAATACCAAAAAAAAGCCTCACCTCTTTAGAGGTAAGGCTTTATGCTTATTTTTACTAAGTAATGTATTAGTGTTCGCGCGTCTCACGGAATACAACATCCGGGTAACGTTCTTGTGCTAAACGTAAATTAACCATAGTCGGGGCAATATACGTTAAGTTATTACCACCATCTAATGCAATATTGTCCCATGCTTTCTTCTTGAATTCTTCTAGCTTACGCGAGTCTTTACAGTCAACCCAGCGTGCTGTCGCAACGCTGATGCCTTCATAGATTGCATCTACTTTATATTCGGTACGTAAACGATGCACTACCACGTCAAACTGCAGCACACCAACCGCACCTACGATTAAATCATTTGAGCGTTGTGGACGGAACACCTGCACAGCACCTTCTTCAGATAGCTGGATCAGACCTTTTTGCAATTGCTTTTGTTTTAGTGGATCTTTTAGACGAATACGGCGAAACATTTCTGGTGCAAAGTTAGGAATACCGGTGAATTTAAGTAATTCACCTTGGGTAAACGTATCACCAATTTGGATCGTACCATGATTATGTAGACCAATAATATCACCAGGGTATGCTTCTTCAGTTTGAGTACGATCTCCCGCCATAAAGGTTACCGCATCAGAAATACTGACATCTTTATTTAAACGCACATGCTTCATCTTCATGCCTTTGCTATATTTGCCAGAGCAAACTCGCATGAAAGCAATTCGGTCACGATGTTTTGGATCCATGTTCGCTTGGATCTTAAATATGAAACCAGAGAAGTTATCTTCATTTGGCGTAATCGTACGCAAATCTGTTACACGAGGTTGCGGCTTGGGTGCCCACTCAGTTAAACCATCAAGTACATGATCAACACCAAAGTTACCGAGCGCTGTACCAAAGTATACCGGCGTTAATTCGCCCGCCATAAATAATTCATGATCGAATTTATTTGCAGCACCTTCAACAAGTTCCATCTCGTCACGTAATTGCTCAGCGTAATCACCAAGTGCTTCGTCAAGTTCTGGATTATTAATACCTTTAATCACACGACTGTCTTGGATCATATGACCTTGACCGATGTTATACATGATCACTTCGTCACGTAAAATGTGATAAACACCTTTTAGTTCTTTACCCATGCCGATCGGCCAAGTAATAGGTGCACATGCAATTTTTAATACTTCTTCAACTTCATCCATCAAATCAATTGGATCGCGAATATCACGGTCTATTTTATTCATGAAGGTAATAATTGGTGTATCACGCAGGCGTGTTACTTCCATTAATTTAACAGTTCGTGCTTCTACACCTTTTGCCGAATCAATAACCATTAAACATGAGTCAACCGCAGTTAAAGTGCGGTAAGTATCTTCCGAGAAGTCTTCATGTCCAGGAGTATCAAGTAAGTTGACAAGACTATCACGATACGGAAACTGCATTACCGATGTTGTAACCGAAATACCACGTTCTTTTTCCATTTCCATCCAGTCAGATTTAGCATGCTGACCCGATTTCTTACCTTTCACAGTACCGGCTTTTTGTAATGCGTTCCCGAATAATAATACTTTTTCGGTGATTGTTGTTTTACCGGCATCGGGATGCGAGATAATCGCAAAAGTACGTCTTTTCGACACCTCTTGCTCAAGAATGCTATTTGACATGAATGAGTCTTCTCATTGGGTTAAATCTAATGGGCGCTATTTTCGCTGAAATCACGGTAAGACACAAGGTCGAGCTGCAATTAATAGTTCGCAATTTCAGTTAATGCCTCATGTAATGTCGGACTAAAGGAAGTAACACCACCGATAGGCTGTATACCTGCTCTCGCCAAGGTTTTTAATGGTTGAAATTGCAAATCACAGAATATCACTTGAGTATTGTAGATCTTACACTGATTAATAAATTGCTCCATTGCAGCCAGCCCGCCAGCATCGAGTAATGGTACAGCATCTAAATACAGTACAAAGCCATCAACTTCTGTCGTTTTATCCGCAAGTTCTGAAAATACGCGATCTGCTGCTGCAAAAAATAATGGTCCGTTAATTTTAAACACCCGCCAACCAGCAGGAATATCAATTGTAACAATACGTTTATTATCAGTAATATCAGTAACTTTAACCATCTCAGCAATTTCTTTCATGAATAATACAGCCGCTAACAAGATACCTGCCGTAATAGCCAACACCATGTCAAACAAAATAGTAAACGAAAAACAAATCGCGAAAACCCAAAGATCACTCTTCGGTGCTGTTTTTAATAAGTGTAATGCTTTGCCCGCTTCACTCATATTCCAAGCTACGACTAATAATAATGCAGCCATCGAAGGCATAGGTAAATAAGCTAATAATGGTGCAAGTAATACTAAACTCGCCAACACAACGAAACCATGAATAACCGCAGATATAGGTGTTTGAGCTCCAGCTTTAACATTCGCAGCAGAACGCGCAATTGCCGCTGTTGCGGTAATACCACCAAAAAATGGGACCACGATATTACCAATACCTTGCCCGAGTAATTCACTATTTGCACTATGACGTTTACCTGTCATGCCATCAAGTACCACGGCACACAGTAATGATTCAATAGCCCCTAACATGGCAATCGCAAAAGCGGCAGGTAATAAATCAGACAACAACGTCCAATTTAATGCTAACGGTTGACCATTCGCCCCCGCTTGTAGCCAAGGCCATTCAAAAGTAGGTAAGTAAGGCGGGATCCCTGCACCTTGGCTGCCATCAGGCAATAAGTAATGAAAACGGCTACCAATAGTAGCAATGTCCATCCCCATATTATTTAATACAAGCGCGAACAAACTACCAAAAATAACGGCAGGTAAATGTGCTGGAATAACTGTTTTAAATTTCGGCCAAATTAGCATTATAACAAGTGTAAATATGGCGACCGTAAAACTCGGCAAGTGTAACTCAGGTAATGCACTCACGAGTGATGCAAGTTTATCCCAATAGTGCTCAGGTAAAGTATCAGTCGATAGACCTAAAATATCTTTGATCTGCAATGTCGCAATCACGACTGCGATACCACCAGTAAAACCTAAGGTCACCGCTTCTGGGATATATTCAATAAAGCGGCCAAGACGTAATATAGCCATGATGACCAAGATAAGTCCTGACATTATCGTCGCTAATAATAAACCACCAAAACCATACTGCTGAACGATAGGATATAAAATAACAACAAAAGCAGCGGTAGGACCCGAAATACTGTAGCGACTACCACCCGATATCGCAATAACAATACCACCAATAATAGCTGTATAAAGACCATATTGAGGGGCAACACCACTGGCAATAGCAAGTGCCATCGCTAAGGGAATAGCAATAATACCAACGGTAATACCCGCTAATAAATCTTTTCCGAATTTAGTCGAGTCATAACCATGGCGGTTAATCGACTCACGTAGTGCATGCGCAATACGTAACGAAAAAAGATGAGCCCTTTGCTGCATTCTATTGCCTTAAACTGTTAATTAGATCACGCAATTATAATCTTCTTTACAGCAGATACAATCAAGGTCACATAATTTGGCAACAAAAAAGTTGTTTGCTTGATTCATATCAGAATTACCGACTAATTATCTTAATTTGCGGCAATGCTCACATTAAAAATCCAATGTTATACTTAAACAGTGAATAATAAACGGTCAAGAGCAAGCTCTAACCGAACTAAATAATGCAGTGATTAAGCGGATTAGGTTGCACAGCTTAACCGAGATCACTATTATGTTCATTAATCCATAAACCTATAATTAATTTGGAAGCAATGATGTTAGTACTAGGACACACAAACCCTGATTGTGACAGCTTAGCAGGCTCAATCTCTCTATCTGCATTTTTAACAAAACGCGATGGCAAAACAGTAACACCAATCATGCAAGGCGAACCAAATGCAGAGGGTCTTTTCTTGCTTGAACAAGCTGGTCTAGCGTGCCCTGAAATTCGTACATCAATTGCAGATGAAGAAGTTTGGATCATTGATTATTCAGATTTTAACCAAGCACCAAAAGATGCCCGCCAAGCTAAAATTCGCGGTATCGTTGATCATCACAAACTAGGTGACTTCGAAACAGATGAGCCACTTGAAGCGTGGATCTGGCCTTGTGGTTGTTCAAACACTATTGTTTACAACATGTATAAGATCCACAACATCGAAATAGACCAAAAAGTGGCAGTGATGATGTTAGGTGCGATCTTAAGTGACACAGTACATTTCAACTCACCTACATGTACACAAATCGATATCGATGCAGCACATGAGATTGCTAAAATTGCTGGTATTGATGATATTGATGCATTCGTTACTGCACAATTTGCCGCGAAATCTGATATTGCAGCAATACCTTCTGAAGAACTCATTTTACGTGACCTTAAAGTTTATACCATTGGTAAAAAAGATTTCTCAATTGCACAAATAGAGATCACTAACGTTGATTCAGCACTAGCACGTAAAGAAGAACTACAGGCTGAGCTCGTTAAATATAAAGCTGAACACGGTTACCACACCGCATTAGTATTACTGACTGATATTACCAACCTAAACTCTATCGCATTAATCGAAAGTGAAGAAGGCGAGTTAGTAGCAGAAACACTCGGTGGTACATTCGTCGGTGAACTTATCGACCTACCAAATGTTGTAAGCCGTAAAAAACAAGTATTACCACCATTACAGACTAAATTTAAGTAAGTCTTAATCAGCTACTTAGCTTACTGAATATAAAGCTAAATGCAAAAAGGGAGCTAATTAGCTCCCTTTTCTATATTTAACAGCGATTACTTTTTATCACTCTTATACATTTCATCAATATCTTTCTTATATTCACTTTCAATCACTTTACGACGTAATTTCAGCGTCGGGGTTATCTCGCCTTTTTTCATACAGAATTCACGACTAAGTAGTTTGAATTTTTTCACTTTTTCAAAGTTAGCTAACTCACTTTGTAAATCTTGAACTCGTTTCTCAAACATAGTGACAATATGACTATGGCGTAACAGTTCCGCTTTGCTTGAAAATTGCAGGTTTATCGAATTTGCATACTCTTCTAAAGCATCAAATGATGGCACGATTAACGCGCTTACAAAATGACGAGAATCAGCAACAATTGCGACCTGATCGATAAAGTGGTCTTTATTTAAGGTGCCTTCTACCAACTGCGGTGCAATATATTTACCATTCGATGTTTTCATTAACTCTTTAATACGCTCAGTCATCACGACTTCACCATTCGCTAATATTTTACCCGCATCACCAGTTTTCAGCCAACCATCGATAAAGTTTTTTTCGGTTTCTTCGGGCATTTTATAATAACCCTTCATTACCGTATCACCACGCACTAATATTTCGTTATCAGTACCTATTTTCACTTCCATATCAGGTAGAGGTAGACCAATAGAGCCAAAATCATATCCGATACCACGATGACAGCATACCGTCGCAGTTGTCTCAGTCATGCCATAACCAGCTTGCAGTTCAATGCCGATTGATTGGAAGAATATATTTATGTCAGGATCAACTTTAGCACCACCACAAGGCAAAAAACGCGTGTTACCACCAAGAATCCCGCGTAGTTTAGAAAAAATAAGTTTATCAGCGAGTTTATGCTGAATCGATAAGAATAGTGATGGCTGCTGATTACAGTGAATAAGCTTAAAATGTATTAACCCAACGTTAGTTGCCCAGCCAAACAACGCTTTTTTTACTACTGATGCAGATTCTAATCGACTATGAATGGTACTGTATATTTTCTCATATAAACGTGGCACCGCGACAAGTAGCGTAGGCTTAATTTCTGCGATAACATCAATAATCAACTTTGGATTTTCGAGATGCACATTTTGCGCACCACAATGCATCAGGTAAAAAGACCAACTACGCTCGAGCACATGACTTAATGGTAAGAATGCAATTGAGGTATCAGTTTCCGAAACATTAATCATTTTATCATGACTACTGAATGCAGCTGCAAAATTAGTGTAATCAAGCATGACACCTTTTGGCTGCCCTGTTGTACCCGATGTATAAATAAGGGTAACTAAGTCATCCATACTCGCGTCAGTAAGTCGCTGTTCAAACTCAGCATCAGCGGCTTCATCATCACCTTGCTGAATAAACTCAGAGAAGTACATCGCATTCGATGCGCCTTTTAAATCGACTGTATCCGTCAGCGCAACAACCAACTTTAAGTCATTGCTAATTAACAGCTCAAGCGCTTTATCAAACTGTTCTTGTCCGCCAACGAATAAATAATCGATATCTGCATTATTAATAATATAGCGCGTTTGCTCTGTGGTATTCGTTGGATAAATAGGAACCGTAACGCAACGTGCAGCTAAAATGCCTAAATCAGCAAAACTCCACTCTGGGCGATTATTTGCAAAGATACCGACTTTAGTTTGAACGCCACAACCAAGAAATAGTAATGCTTTTGCAACGCGGTCTGAATTATCTAGTAGCTCAGACCAAGTAATATCTTGCCATTCACCGTTTTCTTGAAAGCGAATTGCAGTTGTTGCTTTACGTGCCGCAAATTTAGATCTAAAACTGTTTACTAAGTGTTGGGTCATTAGTTTCTCTGATTATCCATAAATAGAATGAACGCATAATATGTCACGGATAGTAATCATTAATCAGGAATAAGTATACAAGCAATAGGCTTTACCTATGGCAAAAACACTAAAGAATCACCCTGTCTTATTTTTAGACAATGTAGCACATCATGATGGCATCTTCTCTGCCCGTTGCGGCAGGATAATAACCAAAACGACGATCAACTTCATTAAAACCAATATTTAAATACAACTGATAAGCTGCATGGTTCGACTCGCGAACTTCTAACCATAACTGAAATAGATCTTGCTGTTGGCATTGTTGGATAAGATGATTAATAAGTAGCTTGCCGTAACCCTTACCTTGATGTGCAGGGGCAACCGCAATATTGAGTAAACTCGCTTCTCCAGCAACTTGACTCGCAAAGTAATAACCTAAAATTTGCTCATCTTTTATCAATAAAAAATTAAAGTATCGAGCGCCGAAGTTACTGGCTAAGACTTTATCCGACCAAGGAAATGCATGGCTCGCAGTTTCAATTTTTTGGATTAAAGGTAAATGTTCAGGTGTTAGCGGAATGATTTTTGGCATTAAAGACTCGTTATTGCATATAACTGACGATTTGTTGCCAAAGCTGCTTTTTCGCTTGAGCAGAATGCAACAGTACATCTAGATGAGGTGATGAGAGTTGCTGTTTTGCAGCAAGATCTGATTGTTTACAACCGATAGTCCAAATCCATTTAGGCGTTTGGTAATAATACTTTAACTCGTCTTCAGTAATGATATGGCTTTGGTTAAATTCAAGCTGTAACGTACGCAAGACTTGTTTGATAAATTGACTGTGCGGTGTAAGTTTATCATTCGCGATAATCAGAATCTGGCAATGCTTAGGCAATGGTTTTTTTTCGGCCTGGCTAGTAAGATGAGGAAATTGCTCAGGCTTATGACATTGCCATAATGTGATACCCATTTGCTGCAAGTAATAACGTGAAAAATTACTCATTGGATAACCATATCTGAAGATTTACAGAAGAAAGTGGCAGGGGTGGAGAGATTCGAACTCCCATCACGCGGATTTGGAATCCGCTGCTCTGCCGTTGGAGCTACACCCCTACAAGATGAACAGGATTATAACTTAATTTTTAGATAAAGTTAAATCTGTTTCTTTGATTTGATATTATTAAATTGGCAGGGGTGGAGAGATTCGAACTCCCATCACGCGGATTTGGAATCCGCTGCTCTGCCGTTGGAGCTACACCCCTATTACTCTTTACCCAAGACTTCGTCTTGAATATCTATCCAAAGCGAGGCTTTGAATAAAATTGGCGCTTGGCGATGCCCTACTCTCACATGGGGAAACCCCACACTACCATCGGCGTTATTACGTTTCACTACTGAGTTCGGAATGGGATCAGGTGGTACCGCAACACTATGGTCACCAAGCAAATTTGCTTTGCTTTCTATATAGAAACTTACGTTTCATTTTAAATCTGAAAAGCTATAAATAAAGAAGTCTTTAAAACATAAAGTATTCAATCTATTCTTAAGTCGTATTTCAATTAATCATACTTCAATTTGTATGGTTAAGCCTCACGGGTAATTAGTACAAGTTAGCTCAATGCCTCACAGCACTTACACACCTTGCCTATCAACGTTGTAGTCTCCAACGGCCCTTCAGGGGACTTAAAGTCCCAGTGAGAACTCATCTCGAGGCCTGCTTCCCGCTTAGATGCTTTCAGCGGTTATCAGTTCCGAACTTAGCTACCGGGCAATGCTATTGGCATAACAACCCGAACACCAGTGGTTCGTCCACTCCGGTCCTCTCGTACTAGGAGCAGCTCCTCTCAATTCTCAAACGCCCACGGCAGATAGGGACCGAACTGTCTCACGACGTTCTAAACCCAGCTCGCGTACCACTTTAAATGGCGAACAGCCATACCCTTGGGACCAACTTCAGCCCCAGGATGTGATGAGCCGACATCGAGGTGCCAAACACCGCCGTCGATATGAACTCTTGGGCGGTATCAGCCTGTTATCCCCGGAGTACCTTTTATCCGTTGAGCGATGGCCCTTCCATTCAGAACCACCGGATCACTAAGACCTACTTTCGTACCTGCTCGACGTGTCTGTCTCGCAGTTAAGCTGGCTTATGCCTTTGCACTAACCACATGATGTCCAACCATGTTTAGCCAACCTTCGTGCTCCTCCGTTACTCTTTGGGAGGAGACCGCCCCAGTCAAACTACCCACCAGACACTGTCCGCAACCCCGATAAGGGGCCTACGTTAGAACATCAAACGTACAAGGGTGGTATTTCAAGGTTGACTCCACATCATCTAGCGACAATGCTTCATAGTCTCCCACCTATCCTACACATGTAGGTTCAATGTTCAGTGCCAAGCTATAGTAAAGGTTCACGGGGTCTTTCCGTCTAGCCGCGGGTACACTGCATCTTAACAGCGATTTCAATTTCACTGAGTCTCGGGTGGAGACAGCGTGGCCATCATTACGCCATTCGTGCAGGTCGGAACTTACCCGACAAGGAATTTCGCTACCTTAGGACCGTTATAGTTACGGCCGCCGTTTACCGGGGCTTCGATCATGAGCTTCGACCTAAGTCTAACCCAATCAATTAACCTTCCGGCACCGGGCAGGCGTCACACCGTATACGTCATCTTTCGATTTTGCACAGTGCTGTGTTTTTAATAAACAGTTGCAGCCACCATTTCTCTGCGACCAACAATAGCTTACGGAGCAAGTCCTTCACCATCATTGGCGTACCTTCTCCCGAAGTTACGGTACCATTTTGCCTAGTTCCTTCACCCGAGTTCTCTCAAGCGCCTTAGTATTCTCTACCTAACCACCTGTGTCGGTTTGGGGTACGATTCTCTCATATCTGAAGCTTAGAGGTTTTTCCTGGAAGACGGGTATCAACTACTTCATCTCCGTAGAGACTCGTCATCAGCTCTCAGCCTTAATGTGCGCCCGGATTTACCTAAGCACACAGCCTACAACCTTAAACATGGACAACCATCGCCATGCTAGCCTAACCTTCTCCGTCACCCCATCGCAATATAAGTGAGTACAGGAATATTAACCTGTTTCCCATCGACTACGCCTTTCGGCCTCGCCTTAGGGGTCGACTCACCCTGCCCCGATTAACGTTGGACAGGAACCCTTGGTCTTTCGGCGTGGAGGTTTTTCACCCCCATTATCGTTACTCATGTCAACATTCGCACTTCTGATACCTCCAGCAAGCTTCTCAACTCACCTTCGACGGCTTACAGAACGCTCCTCTACCATGCATACAAGTATGCATCCGTAGCTTCGGTGGTATGTTTAGCCCCGTTAAATCTTCCGCGCAGACCGACTCGACCAGTGAGCTATTACGCTTTCTTTAAAAGATGGCTGCTTCTAAGCCAACTTCCTGGCTGTCTGAGCCTTTCCACATCGTTTCCCACTTAACATACACTTTGGGACCTTAGCTGACGGTCTGGGTTGTTTCCCTTTCCACGACGGACGTTAGCACCCGCCGTGTGTCTCCCGCGATTGAACTTATTGGTATTCGGAGTTTGCAAAGGGTTGGTAAGTCGGGATGACCCCCTAGCCTTAACAGTGCTCTACCCCCAATAGTTAGACGCGAGGCGCTACCTAAATAGCTTTCGAGGAGAACCAGCTATCTCCCGGTTTGATTGGCCTTTCACCCCCAGCCACAAGTCATCCGCTAATTTTTCAACATTAGTCGGTTCGGTCCTCCAGTTGATGTTACTCAACCTTCAACCTGCCCATGGCTAGATCACCGGGTTTCGGGTCTAATCCCAGCAACTATTCGCGCAGTTAACACTCGGTTTCCCTACGGCTCCGCTATTCGCTTAACCTTGCTACTGAAATTAAGTCGTTGACCCATTATACAAAAGGTACGCAGTCACCCAACAAAGTAGGCTCCCACTGCTTGTACGTATACGGTTTCAGGTTCTATTTCACTCCCCTCACAGGGGTTCTTTTCGCCTTTCCCTCACGGTACTGGTTCACTATCGGTCAGTCAGTAGTATTTAGCCTTGGAAGATGGTCCTCCCATATTCAAACAGCATATCACGTGTGCCGTCCTACTCGATTTCACAGTAAGGTCGTTTTCATGTACGGGACTATCACCCTGTATCGTGAAACTTTCCAGAATCTTCCACTAACTTCCAAACTGCTTAAGGGCTAGACCCCGTTCGCTCGCCGCTACTAAGGGTATCTCTATTGATTTCTTTTCCTCGGGGTACTTAGATGTTTCAGTTCTCCCGGTTCGCTTCGTAACGCTATGTATTCACGTTACGATACTCTACAAAGTAGAGTGGGTTCCCCCATTCGGAAATCTGTGGATTAACGCTTTTTATCAACTCCCCACAGCTTAACGCAGATTAACACGTCCTTCATCGCCTCTGACTGCCTAGGCATCCACCGTATACGCTTAGTCACTTAACCATACAATCTAAAGTCGACTGTACAATTGAAATAACTAGGTATTATCTAGTTTTTTTCGCCTCAAGAATACTCAAGAACACTCTATTGTTATTACCGAAGCAATAACGTGTTTTAAGAACTTCTTTATTTATTCAGCTTTCCAAATTTTTAAAGAGCAATTTGCTAAAAAGCAAAGATAAGCATTAAGCTTGCTTAGCTTTGTATTTTAACAACTATGATGTGGTGGAGCTATGCGGGATCGAACCGCAGACCTCCTGCGTGCAAGGCAGGCGCTCTCCCAGCTGAGCTATAGCCCCACATCATAGAGTTCGTAAGAAGATTGGTAGGACTGAGTAGATTTGAACTACCGACCTCACCCTTATCAGGGGCGCGCTCTAACCAACTGAGCTACAGTCCTATCGCATTTCTTACATGCTTTTCAACTTTCTATTCAAGCAATTTGTGTGGGCACTTACAAAAATTAACAACTTTACGTAAGGAGGTGATCCAGCCCCAGGTTCCCCTAGGGCTACCTTGTTACGACTTCACCCCAGTCATGAACCACACCGTGGTCATCGCCCTCCCGAAGGTTAAGCTAATGACTTCTGGTGCAGCCCACTCCCATGGTGTGACGGGCGGTGTGTACAAGGCCCGGGAACGTATTCACCGTGACATTCTGATTCACGATTACTAGCGATTCCGACTTCATGGGGTCGAGTTGCAGACCCCAATCCGGACTACGACGCACTTTATGGGATTCGCTTACCATTGCTGGTTTGCAGCCCTTTGTATGCGCCATTGTAGCACGTGTGTAGCCCTACTCGTAAGGGCCATGATGACTTGACGTCGTCCCCACCTTCCTCCGGTTTATCACCGGCAGTCTCCTTAGAGTTCCCACCATTACGTGCTGGCAAATAAGGATAAGGGTTGCGCTCGTTGCGGGACTTAACCCAACATTTCACAACACGAGCTGACGACAGCCATGCAGCACCTGTCTCATAGTTCCCGAAGGCACCAATTCATCTCTGAAAAGTTCTATGGATGTCAAGAGTAGGTAAGGTTCTTCGCGTTGCATCGAATTAAACCACATGCTCCACCGCTTGTGCGGGCCCCCGTCAATTCATTTGAGTTTTAACCTTGCGGCCGTACTCCCCAGGCGGTCTACTTAATGCGTTAGCTTAAGAGCCCAGTTCTCAAGGAACCAAACTCCGAGTAGACATCGTTTACGGCGTGGACTACCGGGGTATCTAATCCCGTTTGCTACCCACGCTTTCGCATCTGAGCGTCAGTTACTTGCCAGGTGGCCGCCTTCGCCACTGGTATTCCTTCAGATCTCTACGCATTTCACCGCTACACCTGAAATTCTACCACCCTCTCAAGAACTCTAGTTTGCCAGTTCGAAATGCAGTTCCCAGGTTGAGCCCGGGGCTTTCACATCTCGCTTAACAAACCGCCTGCATGCGCTTTACGCCCAGTAATTCCGATTAACGCTTGCACCCTCCGTATTACCGCGGCTGCTGGCACGGAGTTAGCCGGTGCTTCTTCTGCGAGTAACGTCACAGTAGCAGAGTATTAATCTACTACCTTTCCTCCTCGCTGAAAGTACTTTACAACCCTAAGGCCTTCTTCATACACGCGGTATGGCTGCATCAGGGTTTCCCCCATTGTGCAATATTCCCCACTGCTGCCTCCCGTAGGAGTCTGGACCGTGTCTCAGTTCCAGTGTGGCTGATCATCCTCTCAGACCAGCTAGGGATCGTCGCCTTGGTGAGCTCTTACCTCACCAACAAGCTAATCCCACTTGGGCTCATCTAGTCGCGAGAGCTTTCAAGAAGAGGCCCCCTTTCACCCGTAGGTCGTATGCGGTATTAGCAGTCGTTTCCAACTGTTGTCCCCCTCGACTAGGCAGATTCCCAAGCATTACTCACCCGTCCGCCGCTCGACGCCAGAATAGCAAGCTATTCTTCGTTTCCGCTCGACTTGCATGTGTTAAGCCTACCGCCAGCGTTCAATCTGAGCCATGATCAAACTCTTCAATTAAAAGTTTTTGACTAATCGCCTAAGCGATTAAGTCGGCTCAATGAATTCTGTACTTCAACAACAAACCGAAGTTTGTTGTTTATAAAACCAAATCTTTCGATTTAATTTAATGTTCACAATTACATTGATATAATTTTTGGTCATTATATCTCTGCAAGTGCTCACACAGATTGCTTGAATAAATTGTTAAAGAGCATACTGAGCGGCTGTTGCCGTGTCAGTGGGATGCATTATAGATAATAGGGCTCCATTGGCAAGTGATTTTATACATTTCATTCTATTTTAAAGATAAACCTTAAAAACCGAACACAATTCAAACAAAACAAATTAAAAACAAGCAGCACTTCGCTTAAGCATGCTCTTTTCAACAAATGATTAACGTCTTTATCATAGTTTAGAGTGTTACTTATTCAATTTTTATATTTTATTTACTTATATAGGTAGAATTTACTCACAAGGTCAATTTAAACTATTATTTAATTTACCTTTATACGTGACCTAACTCTCTGGTTTAGGTAACATGCGCCCTTTTTACGGTTTTGGAGTTTGAACATATATGCCCTTCCAACTTGGTCAGCGCTGGATCAGCGATACGGAATCAGAATTAGGATTAGGAACAATAGTTGCCATAGAAGGCAGAATGTTAACGCTATTATTTCCTGCAAGTGGTGAGAACCGTTTATATGCTCGTAACGAAGCGCCGATCACTCGAGTCATGTTTAATGTCGGTGATCAGGTACTCTCTCATGAAGACTGGAGCTTAACTGTTACTGAAGTAACTGAAAGCTCAGGTATCATTACTTATATAGGTATTCATCAAGACTCTGGTGAAGAAGTTTCCTTACGTGAAACATTCCTAAACAACTTCATTAAATTTAATAAACCACAAGATCGCCTATTTGCAGGCCAAATCGACCGTATGGATCGATTTGTATTACGCCATCAAACATTACAGCACCAGTTTTCTCAACAACAATCTGCATTAAATGGGATTCAAGGGCCACGTGTCAGTCTGATACCACATCAATTACATATTGCAACCGAAGTGGGCCAACGTCATGCTCCTCGTGTTTTACTTGCCGATGAAGTGGGTTTAGGTAAAACCATTGAAGCGGGTTTGATCATCCACCAACAACTAACCGCAGGACTTGCCAATCGTGTGTTAATTCTGGTACCAGAAACATTACAACACCAATGGTTAGTGGAAATGATGCGTCGTTTCAATCTACACTTTAGTATTTTTGATGAAGAGCGTTGCATCGAATCGCTCGCTGAAGCAGATAATCCATTCGAAACTGAACAACTAATCTTATGTAGTCTGGACTTCTTACGTAAAAAACGTCGTCGTTTTGAACAAGCAGTGGGCGCCGATTGGGATTTGTTGGTTGTTGATGAAGCGCATCACCTTAAATGGAGTGAAACAGAACCAAGTCGTGAATACCAAGTTGTAGAATCATTAGCGCAAAAGTCGCCTGGCGTACTATTACTAACAGCAACACCGGATCAACTTGGTCATGAAAGTCACTTTGCACGTTTACGCTTATTAGATCCAAACCGTTTCTATGATTATGCCGCATTCGTTACTGAAGAAAATAATTATTCTATTATTGCAAAAGCAGCACAAGAACTATTAGATTCACCAATCGTATCCCCGGACACCTCAGCATCATTAACTAAACTATTAAGTGAAGCTGATATATCAGACAAGTTGACTTTAATTCAAGCATCGCCAGATTCAAATGAAGCACAGCAGGCTAAACAATCAATAATCAATCAATTATTGGATCGCCATGGCACAGGTCGTTTATTATTCCGTAATACACGCTCTGCAATCAAAGGTTTCCCGATTCGTCACTATCAGCCAATTCCTTTAGCACTACCAGACCAATATAAAACGTCATTAAAAGTCGCACAAATGATGAATGGCTCAGCAAGTTATGCGGAAGCTGCGCGTCGTGGTCTATACCCAGAAGAAATCTTCTTAGAATTCGAAGGAAAAGACGCATCTTGGTGTAGTTTTGACCCACGTGTTGAATGGTTACAAAACTTCTTACTTGCCAATAAAAATGAAAAAGTATTAGTCATTGCAGCAAATGCCGAAACAGCAATGTCAATCGAAGAGTCGCTACGCGTGAGTGAAGGTATTCGTGGAACAGTATTCCATGAAGGTATGTCTATTATCGAGCGTGATAAAGCGGGCGCTTACTTCGCTCAAGAAGAAGCTGGGGCACAAGTTTTACTTTGTTCTGAAATTGGTTCTGAAGGTCGTAACTTCCAATTTGCACAACACCTTGTATTATTTGATTTACCATTAAACCCAGATTTACTTGAGCAACGAATTGGTCGTTTAGATCGCATCGGTCAGAAAAATGACATCAGTATTCACGTACCTTTCTTTACGAATACCGCACAGGATGTATTACAAAACTGGTATCAGAATGGCCTAAATGCATTTGAGCATACTTGCCCTATCGGTGGCGATATTTTTGCAGAAGTAAAAGATGAATTACTGACTCAACTAGCCGCAAAAGAAATTGATGTGGCTGCAACAAATGCATTGATCACTGATACACGCAATCAATACGATGTATTAAAAGCAAAAATGGAAAGTGGCCGAGATCGTTTACTGGAACTAAATTCTAACGGTTTAGGTAAATCAGACGATATTATCGCGCAATTAAAAGCCAATGATGATAGCCCTACGCTACCTATTTTTGCGATACGCTTATTCGATGTTATTGGTATAAACCAAGAAGATCGTGGCGAGAATATGTTGGTATTAAAACCGACAGATCAGATGTTAGTACCAAGTTTGCCACATCTATCTGAAGACGGCATTACAGTTACCTTCGATCGTGAGACCGCATTATCGCGTGACGACGTACATTTCCTTACTTGGGAACACCCATTAATACGCGCATGTATTGAATTAATCATGACGTCTGATACAGGTTCTACAGCTGTTTCACTGTTAAAAAATCCAGCGCTACCTGCTGGCACTATTTTATTAGAACTACTTTATGTGGTTGAAACATCAGCACCACCTTATTGTCAAATTAATCGTTTCTTGCCAGCAACACCAATTCGTTTGTTACTGGATAAAAACAGTAATAATTTAGCCGTAAAAGTAGACTTTGATAGTTTCAATCGTCAACTTAATGCGATTAACCGCCATGTAGCAACGAAACTGGTTTCGGCATCTCAAACGATTATCCATGATCTTATTGGTAAATCGACGAGTGTTGCAGAAGCACAAAAGCAAGCTATTACCAGCGCTGCGCTTGATGTTATGCAAAAAAATATGACGATAGAATTAGAACGTCTACAAGCACTGCAAAAGATTAACCCTAATGTACGTGATGAAGAACTGGCATTTATTGAAAAACAAACAGCAGAACTCACAACACACATTAATAATGCTCAGCTTAAACTAGATGCGGTACGCTTTATAGTCGTTACACCGAGCTAAATAAAAGCACATTATAATGACCAACAACAAAGGTGCTAATTTCGGTTAGTCCCTTTGTTGTTAACAAGCGGTAATTTAAAGCTTACCTTCTAAATTCTTCACTATATTGTACATACCTATGCCCGACTTTATTTATGCTCCGCCGCAACACCCTCGATTAAATATTATTTATCAAGACGAGGCTATTATTGTATTAAATAAACCAAGTGGATTACTGAGCGTTCCTGGGCGATTAGCCGAACATACCGACAGTATTGCGAGTCGGGTGCAAGAATTATTTCCCGCTGCGACAATTGTGCACCGTTTAGACATGTGCACTTCAGGTGTGATCTTAATGGCATTGACTAAATCTGCGCAAAGCCATATCAGCAGACAATTTCAACAACGTTCAACCGCAAAATATTACTATGCTCGTTTAGAAGGTATCCCAACTGCTGAGTCTGGCAGCATTGATTTGCCATTACGCTGTGATTGGCCAAATAGACCAAGACAACTTGTTGATTTCGTTGAGGGAAAACCAGCACTGACGCATTGGCAGATAATTGCAAAACAAAAAGCACATGACGATAATAATCAACAAGCTAGCGCTACTGTATTGCTCAAACCTGTGACAGGCCGCTCCCACCAACTACGCGTGCATATGTTAGCATTAGGCACACCAATCTTGGGGGATGAGTTATATGCATCGACACAAGGCATTGCCAGTGCAGAACATTTACAACTGCATGCCGCTATGTTAGAAATTGAACATCCCCTAACATCAAAAAAAATTACATTTAAGGTCAATCCACCTTTTCCAATTAATTAGAATAATTCTTTATTTTAGGAATGATGAATGCTTAAAGCGCTTGTATTATTACTTTTATCCACTTTGTCGCTACAAATATACGCTGAAGAGAATAATGCTGAAGAAAATGAAAACAAAAATGAGACTAATAAGCCAACAATCGCCTTCCCGATTTCTCAACAACGCGTATTTGATCAAGACTTAACTAAATACAGTAATGCAAGCGAAGTTGCTTGGTTAGGTGATAAAGAAGATCGCTTTCTGACTCTATGGCTTGAACAAACGACAGCAAAAGTCACAGGTACAAGTTGGATTTTTGCCGATACCTATACTTCAGCCAATAATCCCAATATTATCCAAACACTGCGCTATCAGCTTAGTGATAGGGGATTACACACCTATTCTATATCGCCATTAAGTCAAACCTTAAAATCAGAGCAAGCAGAGCAACGTTTACAAGCGCAATTACTCACCTTACAAGACAAGATAGTAAGTAAAAGTGGTAAGCGCCTACTTATCATTCAGGGAGCCAATTGCCAAGCAATGATAAACGTACTGATAAAAAATAAAGATGTTTACGTCGATGCGATTGTGCTACTTAGTGCACATAGCGCCACCCCAACGTTAGCATCTCAACTCATTAGCCAAATGCACCAACTAAAAGCACCTATTTTAGATTTGTATGCGCAAACGGATAGTTTGGCGATAATTAATGAAGCAAAATTAAGACGGATAGCTGCAAAGCGAATTAACACAGATAAGTACAGACAAACTGAAGTGATCGGTTTACAGGGTCAAGTAGAGACTCAGATCGCAACCAGCCAAATAATTTATGGCTGGTTGGTTAAGCTCGGCTGGTATTAACGCATTTTTCTCGATTCTTTTACTACGTCATAAGCACCTTGGATATCTTGGGCTTTCTCTTTAGCAATAATCATCATTTCTTCTGGTAAACCTTTTGATACCAATTTATCCGGATGATGTTCATTCATTAATTTACGATAAGCACGCTTAATTACTTTGTCGTCATCCTCAGCCCTCACACCTAATTGCTGATAGGCGTTAGTTAATGCTTCTTCACGGCTTACTTTACTGCCATGGCGGTGCGAACGTAACTCCGCTTCCATCATGCGTAATAAATTATCCATATCCTGAGTCGTCACACCCAAGATCGCACCGATACGATGAAGGATATCGCGCTCTGCGGTGGACAGTTCAAGATCGGCAAAAGCAGCCTGAATTTGTATCTCCAGGAACATTTTAATCAGATCTCGACGTAACACACTGACACGGCGAAAATCTCGAACCGTTTGCTCTAACGGGAAATCAGCTTCCTTACCCTGATTGAATGATACTTGAGCTGCACGACGAGTTTCACCTGTCAGTTTCATTCGGTCCATTAGCTGCGTCGCGACATGAATTTCAGCTTCGGTTACGTGGCCGTCCGCTTTTGCCATGTGCCCCATCACCGAAAATGACGTATGTAAAAAAATATCCTGACGTTTATGTGCCGCAGGTCGTGTATCAATACCAAGTTGAGATCCAAATTGGCGCTTTAATATCGAACCAACCCAGATCATAAAAATCGCACCAAAAAATCCACCAAACTTATAACCAATTGCGGATAATAAAATGTAAAACAACATATTCATAAAAGTAGCTACCAAGCAAAAATGACATATATTTATATAAGAATTGTATTATGGCTGTTTAAAATGTAACAAATCAATCAATCTCATCATCTTTTTACAGGTTTACGGGATAAAACCAGCCATTAAATGGTCTATCGCTGTAATATGGATTATTATATCCAACTATTTTTTAATTTTAATGAAATTATCGATGACAAAATGGATTGTTAAAATGCGCCTTCTCACCTTATTTTCAACACTCAGCGGTGTCGTATTCTCAGCTAGCGCAGCTACAATTATTACTAATGCGGATGGTACTTCAAGTATTCTTGACGACTCAACAACGCCGTCTGAATTAAGCTTATTTAAACAATGCTATCCTTATGTGCCTGCGATAAAGCCTCCACTCGCAGATACTAAAGCTGCTAACGAGATCCAACTATTATCAAATGATGCAAAAGTAATCCAAGGTAACAAAGCTATTTTTACCGGTGATGTGAACTTTACTCAAGGTAATCGAGAGTTATCCGCTGATGAAATTATTCTATACCAGTTAACCAATATTTTAACAGCCGAAGGCAATGTTGTATTAGAAGACAGCACATCGACAATTAATGGTCGCGCTTTAAAAGCAAACTTAGACACTAAAGATGCCGAACTAACATACGTAAATTATTTACTACATGGCCAAGCCGGTAATGGTGAAGCAAAGAAAGTTTATATTACCAATAGCGGTGATAATATTTTAATGCAACGCTCTTCTTATAGCGAGTGTCCCTTTGGTGACAATAGCTGGGTATTACGTGCTTCCTCTATCGACATTGATAATATAGATGAGTCTGCGGAAGCTTATAACGCAACGCTGTACTTTAAAGACGTGCCCATTTTCTATATGCCATATTTTACTTATCCAACCACAGATAAGCGTAGAACAGGTTTACTGTTTCCGTCATTTGAAAATTCATTAGAAAATGGCATCACCTTTTCACAACCAATCTATTGGAATATCGCTCCAAATTACGACATGGAAATTGTTCCGACTTACATGTCTGAGCGAGGTATCTACTTAACAAATAAATTCCGTTATTTAATTGATGGACAAAGCGGTAAGATAAACGTTGAATATCTTGCTAACGATAAGAAAACCAATACTGACCGAACACTCTACCATTGGAGCCACAACGGTAATTTTAATGACAATTTAAACTTCAATGCTAGCTACACACAAGTAAGTGATAACAATTACTTTTCTGATCTTAATGCATCAGCTGGTGCTCGAGACAGTAATACACTACTTAGAACTGCAGCCTTGACTTATAATACAGATATGACGTCATCACAATTTGAAGTCCGTGATTTTCAAATTTTAAGTAATTCTACAGCATCAACACCGCATAAAGTATTACCGAAGATCTCCTTTACGGGTTACCAACAATTCGATAATAATCCAATTGAACTGTCAGTTTATAGTGAAATAACGAATTTTACTCATTCTAACAGTAAAATGTATAAGGGCATCAGAACCCATATAGAACCGACTATTAGTTTCCCATATAAACGTCCTGCAGGTTTCGCTGTTGCCGAATTTAAATTACCGATGACTTACTACAGTCAAACATTCAGTGATTCCGATAATGGCAATTTTGTAAATGGCTACAAAGGTGAGTTAGAAGAAGAAGTGGTACGTGTGATACCGACCGCAAGGTTACACGCAGGTTTAAATTTTGAACGTTCTACATCTTGGTTTGGTAATGCATTCACTCAAACTTTAGAGCCCCAAGTTCAATACCTCTATATCCCGTATAAAAACCAAGATAATATCGGTATTTATGACTCATCGACTATTCAACAAGATTTTCTCGGTTTATACCGTGACCGTATTTATAGCGGTTTAGATCGTATTGCCGACACCAATCAAGTTACTGTTGGTTTAACAAGTCGAGTATTCGATAAAATAGGCAGTGAGCGATTCCGATTTTCACTTGGGCAAATCGTTTACTTTGGTGATAGTCAAGTTGGGATAGCTCCTGAAGCGAAGGCAAAGGCTGATAACACTGAAGTGACGACATCAAGTATCGTAATGGAGACCGATGTTAAAATTAACGATAATCTATTCTTCAATAACAGTATTGAATATGCTCTCGATGATGCGCTAGTACGTCGTGCCGACGCTGCCATTGAATACCGTTTTGATCTTGGTCAGCGCGTGCAATTTAATTACCGTTACATTGAAGATACAGCCTCTATACTAGAAGATGCAAATAGCCGAGTTAATTCGACAATCAACCAAGTTGGTTCAAAATATATCTTACCAATCAATAATCAATGGGACATGGGCGCAAGTTATTACTACGATGTTGAAAATAAAATAACCCAAGACGCTTTTGTTGGTATTAAATATGAATCTTGCTGTTGGGCAATTCGTCTTGATTATGGTTATCGCCTAAAGAATCATAATATTAGTACCAATAAAACAGAGTATGATCGTGGTCCAACACTCATGTTTGAGCTAAAAGGTTTGGGTGGTATTGGGACTGATATGAATCACATAGGTACTTCAAGTTTATTTACATACGGTCAACCGTTCCAGTTACGTGAATAAGCATAGTTTATAAACGAATTGAGAAATACACTTAGGCATGATAATGGCGATAATTAACCCGCCGTTATCAGTCAAAAAGGGATTAACAGATCATGAAGATTGCATTGAAAGCCTGACAAGGTATACTTCCGCATACTTTTTCACCTCGGTTTTCAGCGAATTACACAATCCTCATACTTTCCCGTGGTAAAAATTGATAGTTTTCAGCCTACTGCTGTCTCAGTTATAGTCGATATTGAATAGGAATTCATAAAGTGATTAAAAAAGTAATTAAGATTCTATTATCCGGAGTCATAGTTGTAACGAGTTGGCAAGCTCAGGCCGAGCTAACTAAGCTCGATGAAGTGATTGCGATTGTTAATGAAGAAGTTATTTTAGCGAGTGATGTCAACACATTAACAAGCTCGGTAACAAAACGAGCGACAAAAGCCGGCCAGACTTTACCATCGCAAAAGATACTGACCCAGCAAGCGTTAGATAAACTCATCATTGATAGCCTGCAATTACAAATGGCAAAAAAAATGGGCATGCGCATTAGCAATGCTCAGCTCGATGATACGTTAAATAATATTGCTAAAAGTAATAACCAAACCGTTGAACAACTACGTCAAAACGTTCTTGCTGATGGTGGTAATTTTAACGACTATAAAGAAGAACTACGTGTTCAGCTATTAACCAACGAAGTGCAGCGCATGCAAATGCGTCGTCGTATCACTATTTCGGATCAAGACGTTGATAACTTACTTGCGATCATCAACGAGCAGGGTCAGAAAAATCTACAATATCGTGTAAGTCATATCATGCTACGCGTCCCTAACGACGCTGATAACGCGACGATGGAAGCATTACAAACTAAAATTACCGATATACAAACACAGCTAAATGCAGGAAAAGAATTTTCAAATCTCGCTTTAGCTGTCTCTGCAGGTCCAAAAGCACTTGATGGAGGCGATTGGGGCTGGATGAATATCAATGAAATGCCGACATTATTCGCAGAAGCAGTAACCAATGCCAAAAAAGGTGACATCATAGGTCCTATCCGCAGTGGTGCTGGGTTACATATCATCAAAATTACTGATATGCGAGGTGTAGAAACGGTACTAACGAAAGAAGTCAATGCACGTCATATCTTGGTTAAACCATCGGTAATTTTAAGTGATGACAAAGCGAGATCATTATTAAATGGTTATTTAGCCCGTATTAAATCAGGTGATGCGGACTTTGCTGAACTCGCGAAAGCCTATTCAGATGATACAGGCTCTGCAGTCAAAGGCGGTGAACTAGGCTGGGCAGATCCAAATATCTATGTACCGGCATTTAAATTAGCGCTAAAAGACTTGAAGAAAGGTGAAATTAGCCCTGCATTTCGTTCTAGTCATGGCTGGCACATAGTGCAACTACTTGATAGACGTACACAAGATACGACAGATAAAGCAAATCGCCAAAAAGCATGGCAACTGTTGTATAATCGTCGTGCAGCTGAAGAAAGCCAAGCTTGGTTAAATGAATTAAAACAAGAAGCTTATATTCGTATTTTAGATAATGAATCGTAACAGGTGAAAATGTGACTCATCGAATAGCAATCACTCCGGGTGAGCCTGCTGGCATTGGTCCAGATCTTGTTCTGGAATTAACGAAGCAAGACTGGCCGGTAGAGCTCGTACTTTGCGCAGATCCAGAACTCATTTTATCTCGAGCAAAAATACTTGGCAAAACGATTGAACTAATTGAATATAATCCAAGTATACCAGCACAACCACAACGAGCTGGCACGCTAACTATCGCACCAATGCAAATGGCTGTACCTGCAGAACCAGGTAAGCTTGATGAAACGAATGGCCGCTACGTATTAGATACGCTGCAATTCGCATGTGAAAAAAACATGTCAGCAGAGTTTAGCGCAGTTGTAACAGGACCAGTCAATAAAGGCATCATTAATAAAGCAGGTGTGTCTTTTAGTGGTCACACTGAATTTTTTGCTCAGCAATCAGAAACAGCCGATGTAGTGATGCTGCTTGCAACCACTGGATTACGTGTGGCGTTAGTGACTACTCACATCCCATTAGCCTACGTTGCAAAAGCTATTACAGAAGAACGATTGAGTAATATCATTCGTATTATTCATGCCGAAATGAAAACAAAATTTGGTATTGAACGACCAAAGATTTATGTATGCGGACTCAATCCGCATGCAGGCGAAGATGGACATCTAGGTCGAGAGGAAATTGAAATTATCTCTCCGACATTAATGAAACTTCGCGATGAGGGTATGGATTTAACAGGCCCCCTCCCTGCAGATACCTTGTTCCAACCTAAGTATCTTAACGATGCCGATGTTATATTAGCAATGTATCACGACCAAGGATTACCGGTATTAAAATCGGTTGGTTTTGGCAGCTCAGTAAATATTACCCTGGGCTTACCTTTTATCCGAACATCAGTTGATCACGGTACTGCAATTGAACTTGCAGGTACTGGAACAGCCGACGCCGGCAGTATGTTTACAGCAGTAAACCAAGCAATAGAAATGGTAGAGAAAAACGCATGAACGACAAGGTCCATTTAGGTCACACCGCGAAAAAACGTTTTGGTCAAAACTTTTTACATGATGCATATGTAATTGGTCAAATTGTTGCATCGATTAATCCGCAAAAAGGTGAAAACCTAATTGAAATTGGTCCCGGTTTAGGCGCATTAACCGAGCCTGTATCAGCTTGTCTCGATAAGATGACAGTCGTTGAGCTTGATAGAGATCTTGCTGAACGCCTAGAACAACACCCGGTACTATCTAAAAAGTTAGACATTAACCAAGCCGACGCAATGCGTTTTGATTTTAATCAGTTAATCAAACCGAACACGAAAATGCGTATTTTTGGTAATTTACCTTACAATATTTCAACGCCGTTAATGTTCCACTTATTTGAGTTCCATGAAGATATCCAAGATATGCACTTCATGTTACAAAAAGAAGTTGTACAACGTTTAGCCGCTAGCCATAACACTAAAAGTTATGGCCGCTTAACAGTAATGACGCAATACTACTGTAATGTAACACCAGTACTTGAAGTGGGCCCTGAAGCATTTAGACCTGCACCAAAAGTCGATTCAGCGGTTGTTCGTTTAGAACCACATACCGTATTACCGCATCCAGCGAAAAGCTTAAAAGTACTTAACCACGTAGTGACAAGTGCCTTTAATCAACGTCGTAAAACAATTCGTAATAGCTTGAAAAAAGTAATTTCGGTTGAAGACATTGAGTCTTTAGGTATTAATGTATCTTTACGTCCAGAGAACTTAACCTTAGAAAATTATGTTACCTTGGCAAACTTCGTAACAGACAATCCACTACAAGCAGCGGATTAAGACGGTCGGTATCAATGATAAGTGTCGCAGATTCATTCACCCTTATTATTGATACCGAATATCTCGAAGAAGTATCAGTACCAGCACAACACAGGTACTTCTTTGCTTATAGCATTACATTAACCAATCCATTAAACCAGCCTGTTAGCGTATCAAGTATCCAATTATTATTAACTGATGGTGATGGCGCTATAACCGAATTAAATAATCCTTTTCAAAATAATGATTATCTTATCTCTTCACAGCAAGATTTTTGCTATAGCAATGATATAATTACCCATTCTCCATTGAGTATCGTTCAGGGAAAGATCGAACTACAACTCAATGCCAGTGAATTAGTGGTGATTACTATCGAACCATTTCGTCTAGTCACACCTAATCTTTTACATTGATCAATTAAATACATTAACGCGCATACTTCATCACGCTTAGCTAGAAAGGTAACTTATACATGGCAACTTATTTTGTTGGTGATATTCAAGGTTGTTTCGACGACCTTCAGCATTTGTTACAGCAAGCTAATTTTGATCCACGCCAAGATAAACTTTGGTTAACAGGGGATCTTGTTGCCCGCGGCCCTAAATCATTAGAAACACTGCGTTTTGTTAAACAACTTGGCCCTGCTGCGGTCACAGTACTTGGCAATCATGACTTACATTTACTCGCAATTGACGCAGGATTAGCTAAGCTAAACTCTAGGGATAAAACTCAAGCGATCTTTGCTGCCGAAGACAAAGATGAATTGCTATTATGGTTACGTCAGCAACCACTACTTGCATATCATGATGTCTTCAACATAATAATGGTGCACGCAGGTATCAGTCCACAATGGACCCAGCAGCAAGCAAAGTATTATGCTGAAGAGGTTAATATGAAATTGCGTGGCGATGACTACCAAGCATTACTCGAAAACATGTACGGTACTCAACCTGATTATTGGCGAGAAGAATTACAAGGTTTCGATCGTCTGCGCTTTATTATTAATGCATTTACCCGTATGCGATTTTGTGCACCAGATGGACAGCTGGAGTTTCACAACAAGCATTCACCGACGACAAATAATAACCAACAGCATATACCTTGGTATGAAGTAGCTGGAACTCACCTTGATGGTGCCCATGTTATTTTTGGTCATTGGGCTGCATTAGAAGGGAGTTGCAGCCATGAAAATGCAACAACACTTGATACTGGATGCGTGTGGGGAAACAGCCTTACCATGTTACGCTGGGAAGATAAGGCAGTTTTTTCAGTTCCGTGCATAATTCATACGACATAATTGACTAAAGCAATACTAAAAAATAAGCGGGTTATCACAGTGTTGCCCTAATGTTAAGTAATGACTTAATTGTTCGTATATACTGCACCCTAATTTTAGCCAGCCCATATCAATGTTACCGAAAACATGTAAATTGACGTGGTTTGGTTAAGCTTAGCTATAACAATAAAAAACAAAAAAATAAAAACTTTACAACTAAGGCTTATATACATGATTGAAAATAATTTCATTATTACAGCTACATTCCTTGTTTATCTTGCTGTTATGCTTGGTATCGGTGTGTATGCTTATAGACAAACCAAGAGTTCAACAGACTACTTTTTAGGTGGCCGTAATTTAGGCCCTTGGCCTGCGGCCCTATCTGCAGGTGCTTCTGATATGAGTGGTTGGTTACTACTTGGCTTACCAGGTTACGCGTACGCTGCTGGTATGGAAGCAATCTGGTTAGCAGGTGGTTTATTAATTGGTACTTGGCTTAACTGGCTGATTTGTGCAAAACGTTTACGTACTTACAGTATCGTAACCAAATCAATAACCTTACCTGAATTCTTATCTCGTCGTTTTAAAGACAATTCAAAGGCTATTCAAATTTGTTCAGCATTCTTTATCCTAATGTTCTTCTTGTTCTATACAAGTTCAGGCTTAGTTGCTGGCGGTAAATTATTTGAAACAGTATTTGGTCTCGATTATCAATACGCGGTTATTCTGGGTACTGTGTGTGTGGTTTCCTATACGTTATTCGGTGGTTTCCTTGCTGTCTCTTGGACTGATTTAGTACAAGGTCTATTGATGTCAGCTGCACTATTAGTCGTGCCACTCAGCGCGATGGATGGAAGCTTTAGCGATCTGGCATCTGCTATGACAGAAATTAATCCGGAACTACTGACAATATGGCAAAACAGCAAAGGCGAAGACCTGAGTGCAATTGCAATCATATCATTAGCTGCTTGGGGCCTAGGTTATTTCGGTCAGCCACATATTCTTGCGCGTTTCAAAGCAACACGTAGTAATAAAGACCTTGTTAAAGCACGCCGCATTGCTGTTGTTTGGACATCATTGTCTATGTTTGGTGCAATGCTAGTAGGTCTAGTGGGTTTGGTTTACACAAGTTCTAACAACATCACTATCGCTGATGCTGAAACGATCTTCATGTTATTAGTGAACAGCATCTTCCACCCTGTTATTGCGGGTATTTTACTTGCTGCAATCTTAGCGGCGATCATGAGTACCGCCGATTCACAACTACTTGTATCATCATCTGCTTTAGCTGAAGATTTCTACAAGCAGCTAATTCGTCCACAAGCAACAAGTGAAGAGCTTGTTACTGTTGGTCGTTTTGGTGTGGTTGGTCTGTCTATTATTGCCTTATTGCTTGCCCTTAACCCTGACAGTTCAGTACTTGGCTTAGTATCTTACGCATGGGCTGGTTTTGGTGCTGCATTTGGTCCAGCATTAATCATCTCGCTATACTGGCGTGGTATGACACGTAATGGCGCGCTTGCAGGTATTATTATTGGTGCAATTACAGTCGTTGTATGGAAACAATTAAGTGGCGGTATTTTTGACCTCTATGAGATCGTACCGGGCATCATCTTTGCTTCTCTAGCTATTGTTATCATTTCACTGATTGGTAAACAAGAAGATGAAAGTATCCACGCTCAATTCGACGAATTCGAGTCTAGCTTAGATACAATGGCGTAATAGCCACCAGCACGAACTAAGTTAATGGTAAAAATTAACGATAAAAAATGCCGCGCTATCACTAGCGCGGCATTTTATTTTCTAATTCAGTCTGCGTCATTCTATTCGTCAGCTAATAACTACTTCACTCGTTCAAGTAAACTAAAACGGTAATCATACGGGTTTTTATCATCTGCCACATAATTCTCATGCTCAATTTCTTGCCAGTTGTACAGCTCATAGTCAGGGAACCAAGTATCCCCTTCTGTTGTTAATTCAATATGCGTCAAATATAAACGGTCGGCAGAGGCTAAGCATTGGTTATAAATCGTAGCTCCCCCGATGATCATTAACTCTTCAACATCACCCGCGGCTACGATAGCATCATCTAGCGTAGCAACAACAGTAACACCTTCAGGCTTATAATCTGTTTGTCGACTTAATACGATGTTTAAACGACCCGGTAATGGGCGACCAATTGATTCAAAGGTATTACGTCCCATCACGATAGGTTTACCTAACGTCGCACGTTTAAACAGTTGTAACTCAGCAGGTAAATGCCACGGCATCTTATTATCTAAACCAATTACACGGTTATTTGCCAATGCGGCAATCATGGAAACAATCACAACAACTCCTTAATCAAACTATAGGTTTGTTACGGTACACCAGCACAGGCGCGATCGCCAGACCAAAGCTTAAGCCAATTAAAATAAAAAGCGTCAGTAAACCATTTTCAACAACTTGCTGTTGTAATTCCATACTATAGCCTTGATGGTGTAACGTCATCAACCCGGTCATGGTTTTGTAAGCGTAAACCCCAGGGATCATTGGGATCACCGCAGCAACCGTCACCACGGGTCGGGGAATAACTACTTTTCGAGACCAAGGTACTGTAGCCAATCCCATCAAGGTAGCGGCAATAAATGATGCCCACTCAATAGGCACATTTACATGTAATAGTAACGTGCGCGCCGCATGCGCACTGGCAGCGAATAGTACACACGCCAATAATGCTTGCCGAGGTACATTAAATAACAACGCAAAACCAAATGCAGCGATACCTGCAAACACTGCATCATCCACCAGCATGAGCAATAACTCACTCATAACCAGCCCCCCAATTGCGCTAACTGCACAGCCAATACAATACCAAGTGTTGAAGCAAGTGTTAACAAGGTCGCCGTCATCCATCTTGCCATACCGATAGTCACGTGCCCTTTCACCATATCTGATACTGCATTAATTAATGGGAAACCAGGGACTAGCTGCAATACGCTAGTTACCATAATCAATTCGGGTTTATTCCCCCAATCAAAAGCACTCGCAAAACTGCCTACAAAAGTAGCAGTGAATGCGGTAATAAAAAATACCGTGAGTAAATTATGATGTAGCAGGGTTAGCCATTGGCGAATTCGCATCGAAATAAAACTTGTTAACCAAGTAGCAATAAATACAATGCTATCGCCACCAAATAAGTGACTGAAGCAAGCACAAGATAACGCCACAAAACACGCAACTATGACTGAATTGTATTTCGGTACAGCTAAATTATTTAAACGTTGCTTTACCTTCTCGACGTCATAAATCTGCTTTTCTGCAAGAATACAAATTCGCTGTACTTCACAGACAATCCCCATATCAATACCATGGGATTTCATGGTGCGCGTTGTAGTAACACATTGGTCTTTAGATCGAGAAGTAAGAATAATGGCTTTGGAGGTAAGTGCTATTTCAACACTGTCTAAACCGAACGCCATGCCAAGGCGCTCAGTGGTTTGTTCAATGAGCCGGCTTTCAGCGTTATACGCCTGTAATAATTGCCCCGCGTGGGCTATCACACGAGTAATCGCCGCTTGCTCTTCATGACTAATTATTTTATTACTCGAACAGTGTTTATTCATACTATGTTGACTCGTACAACGCTCACTATTCGTCATGTCTTCATTACACTTTGGGTTCATGATAACATTCTAACACCTATTACTTATTAGATAGTAGGTTGTCATCCCAAAAATAGAAACAAACAACATCACATCACAATTGGGTGTGAAAACTCGGCGTTATTAATCACCGTACTTTCATAGCCATAAACATCACGGATATTATCAGTGGTCACTACCTGCTCTGCGCTGCCATTGGCACAGATATTACCTTCTTTCAATAAGATGATCCGGTCAGCATACTTGGCTGCCAAATTAAGATCATGTAATACCGCAACCACAGCCACTCCCGTCTGCGCTAAATGCTTAGCACTCTTTAATAATTGATGTTGATAATTTATATCCAACGCGGCTGTAGGCTCATCCAATAATAATAGCTGCGGTTTGTTCTTATTACCCACAGCTAACTGCAACAGTACTCGCGCAAAGTGTACACGCTGCTTTTCACCACCCGATAATGTCGGGTAAGCGCGGGTTCTTAAATGCTCGATGTCTTGTTCACGTAATATTGTATCAGCGAGTTCTTGTACTTTAGCTTGACCACTGTCAGCCTGCAATCCACCCATCAGTACCACATCGAACACTTGAAATGAGAAACTTAAGCTGGCACTTTGTGGTAATACCGCCAGCATCTTGGCTACCTCACTCCGATTAATATTGTTCCGTACTTCACCGTTTAAAAAAATCGTCCCCGATGTAGGTTTTAACTCTCCGGTGATAGCTTTAAATAATGAACTTTTACCAGCACCATTAGGACCAAGAACAGCCAAAAACTCCCCTTCATCTAACGTCAAATTGAGATCATTAAAAATACATTTACCAGCAATATTATAATTAAGCTGCTGACAATGTAGTACCGATTTTGTCACGTTTAACATCAGACTATATCCCTAATTTAGAACGCTGTTGGAGTAATAAAATAATAAAGAAAGGACTGCCTAATAATGCAGTTATAATACCAACAGGTACTTCACTTGGTGCCATGACGGTACGCGCTAAAATATCGGCAAGTAATAATAACAGAGCCCCTAGCATCGCCGATAATGGTAATAAACGCTGATGGTTCGGCCCCACTAACAAGCGAACCATATGCGGAATAATCAAACCAATAAACCCAATCATACCAGCGATTGATACCGCAACCCCAAGCCCTATTGCGCAGCAAAATATTAACCGACGTTTTATACGTACAATATCGATACCAAGGTGTATCGCTTCCGCATCCCCCAGCAATAAAATATTCAATGCTTTCGCTGATGACATAAATATAACCAACAAAAATACGAGGGTAATACTACTGATAGTAATACTGATCCAATTACTGCCCGCCATTGAGCCCATTTGCCACAAACTCAAATCACGCAGGCTTTGATCATCAGCAATATACGTGAGCATGCCCATCCCCGCGCCAGCGATTGCACTGATTGCCACACCCGCAAGTAACATCACCACCACAGAACTGCCTTGGCTACTTGCCCCTAGTTTGTAGACCAGTAAACAAACTGCTAAAGCAAAGGTAAATGCAAAAAAAGACACAGTACTCAATTGTAACCAATCAGGTAAATCAACCATCAAATCAGCAAAAATAACAATACCTAAACCAGCACCTAGTGCCGCACCACTGCTTACCCCAATAATACCAGGATCAGCTAACGGATTACGAAACACACCTTGCATCACAGCACCAGTGAGTCCCAATATACCGCCAATGGATAAACAAAGTAGTGTGCGAGGCAAGCGAATATGGCTCACAACAATGGCATTTTGAGTACTTACTGGCGATTGCCAATTCACCCAATTCACCAATAATGCTTTAATACTGTCGGCAAACGAGATAGCCATTGGTCCAACAGATACAGATAACACCACCATAGAAGCAAGACAAAATAAAACCAAACTCGGTAACAATAATGGCCAACGGCTATTAACAAACATATACGCCCTTAATTAATCTAAATTTGCAGCTAAGCCTAGGTATAACTTACGTTGTAGCTGTTTTGCTTGTTCAATACTATTAATGCCCAAGCCACCCACGAGGGCACGACCATCAATGACATAAATAGCATTGTTACGACCCGCAGGTGTTTGCGCTAATAATGGCATCTCTGCAATTAAGGTATCGATATCCTGGTATTTCTTCCAATGACGGCCACTTACCAAAATACTTTCTGGTGCCATGGCCAAAAATGATTCCGCTGATAACGCTTGATAAGAATTAAGCGCAGCAGCTGGATTAGTAGCACCAGCTAATGTCATCACCGAGTGTGCAGTGGTATTGCTGCCTGCTGCAGTGTAAGTACCTTTGTCATTCAACAATAAGAACAGCATTTTTTTTGGTGTTTTAATTTTATGTTGATTTGCTTCTAACTGATTAATATCATGATTAAGTTTGGTAGTTAATTGCTTAGCTTCTGATTTTCTACCTAATTTTTCACCAAGTAAGGTAATAGTATCAAGTAGGTTTTTCGTTGTTGTTTCAGTCGGTAACACCATCACCTCAACACCACTTTGCACTAACTGATCAAGCGTTGATTGTGGCCCCATTTCACTACTACCAATCAGTATATCTGGTGCTAATGATAATACCCCTTCAGCAGACAATTGACGGTGATAACCAATAACAGGTAATTTTGATACGGCTGGGTAGCGACTAGTCAAATCGACCGCAACCAAATCATCTTGTTTATCCAAAGCGATTAATAGCTCAGTAACACCTGCGCCAGCACTAATAATACGTTCCCCAGCAACACTACCGAATGACAATAATAAACAACAAACGCTAATCAAAACCTTATGCATCTTAATTCCAACCCAGTGTTAATTTAACCAAAATTTTCCCGACAGTTTAAATAACAAACCAAAATAATGCAAATGCGAATTGGTTGCATTATCATTACACTTGTATTAAACTACTACTATTAGGTTAATGATAGGTAGCTATAAGGCTAAACAGTATGCAAGAAAATACAATTCGCAATGAAATTCGTCAGTTAATGGCTGACCAACCTCGATTAAGAAGCATTGAAATCGCGATTAAGCTTAATTGCAGTGAATTACAGGTGATCCAAGCATTACCAGAGCAAGAAGTTAATATGCTGCCAGCAGAACAAGCACAACGCTTATTAAGCGATATTGCTAACTGGGGAAAAGTGACTTGTATTATTGAAGTATCTGGTTTTGTATTTGAAGTAAAAGCACCTTTCCCGAAAGGAAGAAATGCCTACGGTTATTATAATTTATCGCACGATAGTGTTGGTTTACAAGGCCACTTAAAACTTGAAAATGTATCTGCAATAGCCCTACTCACACGTAAAGTTCAAGGTAAACTAAGCTACTATGTACAGTTCTTTGACCATGATGGTAATAGCGTATTTAAGATTTATCTCGGTCGTGATAAAGATGAGCAAATTATACCAGAACAAATAACACGTTTTCATGCACTGTCAACGCAAACAATAAGCGACGAAACTATCGCTATCGTTACTAACTAAACATCAATCACAGACGCTAAGGTCATTATGATGAACAAACAAGAACGCTTAGAAAATCGCTTACAGCCCAAAATTGCAGAGTTTAGAGAAGAGCGTCAAACTTTAATTTTATCAACATTAAGCGCAGATGGATTTCCACATATCAGCTATGCACCATTTGTGCGCTTAGAGGATGGCTATTACATTTTAATCAGTGAAGTTGCAGAGCATACGCAAAATCTATTGGTGAATAAAAATCTATCATTCATGCTATTAGAAGATGAACTAAATTCGAAACAAATTTTTGCTCGTCACCGTCTTACATATAAGGCTAATGCCGAAGTTATTGCCCGAGAAAGCGAATCTTGGTCACAAGCAATCCCAGCACTAGAGGCTCGTTTTGGTGAAATTATAACTAACTTAAGCGGTTTAAGTGATTTCCGTCTATTTCGTATCGAACCACAAATAGGTCGTTATGTAAAAGGATTTGGTCAAGCTTATACGGTTAACGGTAATGACGATATTGACTTCGTACACTTAGAACAAGGTCACCAGCAGGTCAAAAAAGAAGTTGAAGCTCAATAACCAGTTCAATATAAGATACAGATAGGAATAAAAGCAGATGAGATTAGTTCATCTGCTTTTTTATTTCTAACATAAATGATTATCAGTATCTGCTATCACTCGTTAGCGGGTGACATGCCAACACAAGCCAGCCTTCGCTGCATAGCCCTTGCATATCCAGAGTCCAACAGCGCACACAAGCACATCTCCATAGTAGACTAATGGGATACGATCACGTAACCAAGGTGCCACCTGATATTCTTGATATAACTTCTTAATACTGCGCGAACCACTACGTCCAATAGGGTGACATTTACCCTCACCGCGAAAACGAATAGTTACTTTTTCATGTGCGAGTGGAGCTTTCAAACAAATCGCACTGGTATCGTCATCAATTGTATTACCGCTATCAACGCCACTCTTGTCTTGTTTCGTGTCTTGTAAAAACAAGAAGCCAATATTGTCCGGTAACACAATACGCTGAGGTTTTTGATGTTCAAGCACTATCACTACGTCTTTTAGCTCTGCGTATTTCTGCTGATTATAAAGCACACCTTGATAACGGCGAAACTCGCCCGCCTGCCAGCTCAGTTGTGGATTAGCATCATCAGCGGCATTCACCACCTCCAGCCACAATTTATCTAAATGGTGTCGGCTTGGCATAGGTAACTGTTGACGAGAAAGCCAAAAACGGATGACATTATTACGGCGAATTTTTGATAGTTTATCTAATTCAACAATTTTTAACCCGACTAAATAATGTTCACAAGTAACAAGATCCATTTGTGCAATTTCATCCGTTAACGCTTGTTGCTCGGCACAGAGTTCAGCGCTGCGATGGACAGCATGAGCGATACCCGGCCAACGTTGTTTCAAACTGGGAATAACTTGATGACGTAAGAAATTACGATCATAGCTCTGGTCATTATTACTTTCGTCTTCAACCCAAGATAATTGTGCTTGGCTGGCATAATCCACCAGTATTTGTTGCGGATGAGTCAGTAAAGGACGAACTATTTGGCAGTTTGCTTGTAATGAAAAAGGCATCTGCGCAGCCATTGCCGACAAGCCTTTTACACCAGCACCACGCTTAAGCTGCAGCAAAAATGTTTCAAGCTGATCATCCAAATGCTGACCAAGTAGTAATAATGATGCGTTCTTTAAGTGCTGCGCTATTGCTTGGTAACGGGCGGTGCGTGCTTTCGCTTCTAAACTTTCTCGACTGCCAACATCAAGCACTACCTTTTCGGCAATAAAATTAATTCCTAACGCCGCGGCAGTTTGCTGACAATGTGCAGACCAAGTATCCGCATTGTCGCTTAAACCGTGATGAACATGCACCGCAAGGTAATCATGCTGAGGATATAATTGCTGATAACGGGCAAGTAAATGTAATAACACATGAGAATCAAGACCTCCGCTATAAGCAAGTACAATTTGCATAGGTTTTGTCGTTAACGATTGTAACGAGTGCTGAAATGTTGAAAAAAGATCGACGTTAGTAACCACAGTTATCATCACAGTTAGAATAGACCAAAACAGTATATACCGAAAAGAGGTGGATATAAAAAAACCGCTAATAAAGCTATCAGCGGTTTAATAAATATGATTCGATTATCTTTATAACAATCTAGTGTTATAACCGCTTACATGCCAAATGACATTAGACGCTCATAACGTTGTTCTAACAATGTCTCATGCTCAAGCGGTGTAAGCTCAGCAAGATCCGCTTTAATACGCTCTTTCAAGTTAGAAGCCATTAAAGCCATATCTCTATGTGCGCCACCGAGTGGTTCTGAGATAACGGTATTAATCAAATCTAAACTCTTAAGTCGCTCAGCAGTGATCCCCATTGCTTCAGCTGCTAAAGGGGCTTTATCGGCAGACTTCCATAAGATTGACGCACAACCTTCAGGAGAGATCACCGAATAAGTACTGTATTGCAGCATATTCACACGATCACCAACACCAATCGCTAATGCACCACCCGAACCACCTTCACCAATCACAGTACAAATAACCGGAACTGTAAGCTCAGCCATTTCTTTTAAATTACGTGCAATCGCTTCACTTTGACCACGCTCTTCAGCACCGACACCAGGGTAAGCACCAGGGGTATCAATAAAGGTAATGATAGGCATCTTGAATTTTTCTGCCATTTTCATTAAACGCAACGCTTTACGGTAACCTTCTGGACGCGGCATACCAAAGTTGCGTATTAATTTTTCCTTAGTATCACGGCCTTTTTGCTGGCCAATAATCATCACTGGCATACCATCTAAACGTGCCGTACCACCAACAATTGCTTTATCATCAGAAAAAGCACGATCACCTGCCAATTCATCGAAATCAGTAAAAACATGTTCGATATAATCAAGTGTATATGGACGCTGTGGATGACGAGCCATCTTAGCGACATCCCAAGGTTTCAAATCACTGAATATTTTTGTTGTTAGTTCAGCATTTTTCTTTTCTAAACGAAATATTTCATCTTGTAGATCAACATCATCAGTATTGTTAGTCACAAGTTTTAATTCATCGATTTGAGCCTGCAATTCTGCAATCGGCTGTTCAAAATCTAAAAAATTTATGGCCATGAGGCGCTGCTTCCTTATCTAATATTATTGCTAATGGCTAATGACGACAATCTTATAACGTCAGCACTAATCAAATTCAAGATCAACATTTCCCGACCCTAGCATCAGCTCTAATCCATATAAAAGCTCATCAGTGGGCGATACTCGCCATTCGACACCTAAAGTTAATTTAGCCCTCGCATCGGCGCGTTGATAATATATATTTATGGGACAAGTACCCGCACGATAAGGTTCAAGTGTATCCATAAACTTACCCATAAACGTATCATTCATTTTGTCTGCATTTAACTGTAATGTGAGGCCACGCGCATAACGCTCTCGCGCAGCTTCAATATCCATAACTTCTCTGGCGGTCATCTTATACCCACCATTGAAATCGTCAAAGCTGACCTCTCCAGTAATCACTAAAATACGATCTTTAGCTATATATTCCTCATAACGTTCAAACGCTTCTGAGAAGAACATCACACTTAAGCGGCCACTTTTGTCATCAATCTCTAAGATCCCCATGCGGGTACCTTTCTTCGTCACTTTAACTTGTGCAGAAATAACTAAACCAACCGCAGTCACAACTTTACCACGTTCGGTCGGTTTTACATCTTTCAAACGATTACTCGAATAACGTTTAACTTCTTTAATATACTGGTTAATTGGATGGCCAGTAAGATAAAGACCTAAGGTTTCTCGCTCCCCTTCCAGCCATACTTTATCAGGCCATTCAGGTACATCAGCAAACTTACCCTCAATTTCTTCCGGTTCAGTGGTTAAAATACCAAACAAGTCACTTTGACCATGCGCTTCGGCTATCGCGTGTTGTGCAGCGGCTTTCATAGCTTCAGGTAATGTCGCATGCAAGGCCGCGCGATGAGGACCTAATTTATCTAATGCTCCTGCGTAAATGAGTTTTTCCATGATACGCTTATTGATTTTTTTCAAATCAACTCGATTACAGAAATCAAATAGATCAGAGAACTCACCACCACTTTCTCGGGCGGCAATAATTGCATCAATTGGCCCTTCACCCACGCCTTTAATTGCACCTATACCATAAATAATGGTCTGGTCTTCGTCGACATTAAACTTAAATAAACCTTTGTTCACATCAGGCGGTAATAGTGTTAACCCCATGCGTTCCACTTCATCAACCAAGGTCACCACTTTCTCGGTATTATCCATATCAGCAGACATAACCGCCGCCATGAAATAAGAAGGGTAATGGGTCTTCATCCACAGCGTTTGATACGATACCAGAGCGTAAGCGGCAGAATGTGATTTATTGAAACCGTAACCCGCGAACTTTTCTACTAGATCGAAAATCTTCATCGACAGGTCACCGTCGACACCGTTATTTATCGCGCCTTCTTTGAAAGTACCACGCTGTTTTTCCATCTCTTCTGGTTTTTTCTTACCCATAGCACGACGTAGCATGTCGGCACCACCGAGGGTATAACCAGATAAGACTTGGGCAATCTGCATTACTTGTTCTTGATACAAGATAATGCCGTAGGTCGGAGCGAGGATTTCTTTCAACGATTCATGTTGATATTGGGCATCTGGGTAAGATACTTCTTCTCGACCATGCTTACGGTCAATAAAGTTATCTACCATGCCTGATTGTAATGGGCCGGGACGGAACAAGGCCACCAGTGCAATCATATCTTCAAAGCTATCGGGTTTTAAACGACGGATCAGGTCCTTCATACCACGTGATTCTAACTGGAATACCGCGGTCGTTTCTGAGCGCTGTAATAAGTCAAAACACTTTTTATCGGTAATATCAATCGACTCAATACGGATCGCGTCTTTACCTTGCTTCAGTAGATGTGGATTTGCCATATCCAGTGCCCACTGAATAATGGTCAAGGTTCGTAGACCCAAGAAATCGAATTTAACCAGCCCAGCTTCTTCCACATCGTTTTTGTCAAACTGGGTAACCGGGTTATTACCTGTATCATCACAATACAGTGGTGCAAAATCAGTGATCACGGTAGGTGAAATAACCACACCACCCGCATGTTTACCGGCGTTACGTGTTACACCTTCCAGAATACGCGCCATATCAACCAGCGCGCGGACTTCTTCATCACCTTGATACATTTCATCCAAACGCGGTTCAATATCCCACGCTTTACCTAAGGTCATACCCGGATCGCCGGGAATTAACTTAGAAATACGATCAACAAAACCGAACGGATGGCCAAGTACACGACCTACGTCACGAATAACCGCTTTTGCCGCCATAGTACCAAAAGTGATGATCTGACTTACTGCATCGCGGTTATACAATTCGGCAACGTGATCGATCACCTCGTCACGACGGTCCATACAGAAATCGACATCGAAATCGGGCATAGATACACGTTCAGGATTCAAGAAACGTTCGAACAGTAATTCGTATTCAAGTGGATCAAGATCGGTAATTTTCAATGCATAAGCCACTAATGAACCGGCACCGGATCCTCGACCAGGTCCAACTGGAATATTGTTATCTTTACTCCATTGGATGAACTCCATCACGATCAGGAAATAACCAGGGAAGCCCATGTCGTTAATTACTTTTAATTCAATATCGAGGCGGTCTTCATATGCAGGACGCTGACGTTCACGCTCTTCAGGATCGGGAAATAAGAAATCAAGGCGTTCAACTAGGCCATCTTCAGATACTTTGACTAAGAAATCTTCTGTCGACAACTCACCCGTTGGGAAGTTAGGTAAAAAATATTCTCCTAAGCGTACAGTCGCATTACAACGTTTTGCTATTTCAACTGAGTTAGCCAACGCTTCTGGAATATCAGCAAATAACTCACACATTTCGTCTTCACTGCGTAAGTACTGTTCTTTACTGTATAGCCTAGGGCGACGCTTGTCTTCTAACGTATAACCATCATGAATCGACACACGAATTTCATGAGCATCAAATTCATCTTCATGTAAGAACACCACATCATTGGTGGCAACAACAGGTAACTGATACTGGGTGGCAAAATCGACAGCCATGTGCAGATAAGCTTCTTCGTCTGGACGACCAGTACGAATTAATTCAAGATAATAACTATCGGGGAAGTGTGCTTGGTAAAATTGTAAGCACTGTAGTGCTAATGCATCATTACCTTTTAATAGGGCTTTACCTATATCACCATTACGCGCACCAGATAATAATATTACGCCTTCGGCATGCTCAGCTAACCAAGCTTTATCAATAATGGCACGACCATCAACATGACCACGACTATAAGCTTTGGAGATCAATACCGTAATGTTGTTATAGCCTTTGTTATCTTTGGCTAAGGCTGTTAGCTTAAATTGCTCATCTGGGTATTCTTCACTTTGCACCCAAAAGTCAGCGCCAAGAATGGGTTTAACCCCTGCCCTTTGCATTCCACCATAAAACTTAACTAATGCGCACATATTGGTTTGATCGGTTAATGCGATCGCGGGCATATTGAGTTCTTGTAAACGGGGCGCTAAACGTTTGATACGTACTAAGCTGTCCACCATCGAGAATTCAGAGTGTAAATGCAGGTGAATAAAACGAGGTTCTGCCATAATTAAAACTTTCTGCTAATTGAGAGTAGATAAATAAAACGGGAAACAATAATGTGAAATGGCACTCGGCCACCTCATCTTATTTTAATAGACCCAGCGCCCGTTGCACAGGTTTAAAACTTTTACGGTACTCTTCTGTCGGTCCAAGTTCCGCTAATTTTTCCATGTGCGCTTTGGTTGGATAACCCTTATGTTGCGCAAAACCATATTCAGGGTAACGTTCATGCAATTCATCCATTTCAGCATCTCGTACTACTTTTGCTAAGATTGACGCCGCACTTATTTCCGCTACGCGCAAATCGCCTTTTACAATGGCTTCTGCAGTCATAGGTAATGCAGGGCAACGATTACCATCAATAAACACATGTTCTGGTTGCAGAGTAAGCCCTGCAACCGCTCGCTGCATTGCTACCATGGTTGCTTGTAAGATATTCAGTTCATCAATCTCACTAGGGCTACAACGACCAATACTCCACGCTAATGCTTTTTCCTTAATCTCAGGAAAGAGTAATTGACGTTTTTTATCACTTAATTTTTTTGAATCGGTTAGCCCTATAATTGGGTTATTCGGATCTAATATCACCGCAGCGGTAACAACATCACCCACTAATGGACCACGGCCCACTTCGTCAACACCAGCAACAAGTTTCCCCTCAGGGTAAATTACTTCATCATACATATTATTTACCTGTCTTTAGGTTGCACTAGTTTTATCATTGGCTTGTTCACTATCATCAGAAGAAGCTATAGTACTCACGTTGTCATTAATCAATTCGAGTACTGCATCCGCGGCTTGTTTATCCGCATCACAACGGATCTGTTTATGCAGTTCAGTAAAGTGTGCAATCAGTTTAGCATTGTCTGTTTCTAATAGTTTAGCCATTTCCTCTGCCAATATTTCGGGTTGGCAGTCATCTTGTAAACGCTCAGCGACAATTTCTTTTTTTGCCAACAAGTTTGGTAATGACACAAACGGTGCTTTCATCAAACGTAACATGATCTTATACGTAATCGGCTTAACACGATAACCAACCACCATCGCACGCTTCATCAACATGGTTTCGAGCGCTGCAGTACCAGATGCTAATAGCACCGCATCTGCAACAGCCATTGCTTCACGCGCATGTCCATCAAGCACGATCACCTCAAGCTCAGGTGCTATTTCTTGCTTAATAGCTAAAAACTGTTCTTTACGTTCTTCATTCACCATAGGCACAACGAACTGCAGATCACTAAATCGCTGTTTTAATAACATCGCAGTTTCTAAAAAGCTGGCTGATAGTAACCCAACTTCGCCTGCACGACTACCCGGTAAAATAGCCACATAACGTTGCTTAGGATCGAGTTTTAATTGCGTGATTGCGGCTTGTTTATCAGCTCCCGCTAGTGGGATTGAATCCGCCATAGTATGCCCAACAAAACGACAAGGTACATCATATTCATCATAAAACGCTTTTTCAAATGGTAGAAAGGCGAGCACCATATCCACGGCTTTTTTAATTTTGAAAACGCGTTTTTGGCGCCATGCCCAAACTGAAGGGCTGACATAATGTACGGTTTTTATACCGCTTGCTTTTAGCTTTAATTCAATGGGAATATTAAAATCTGGCGCATCAACACCAATAAAGATATCAGGTGGGTTTTGCTTAAAATGAGCAAGTACTTCTCGTTTAACTTTAAACAGTCGAGGGAGGCGACCAAGTACTTCGACAAGACCAAATACAGATAACTCTTCCATTTCGAATAAGGTGTTAAAACCAAGCGCTTGCATGCGAGGTCCAGCAATCCCCTCGAAAATGGCATCTGGATGACGAGATTTAATTTCTTTGATTAGCGCGGCAGCTAAAATATCGCCGGAGACTTCTCCGGCGATAATACCAATACGTAATGGTTTCGTTGTCATTGTAAGCTATCTATAAAGAATACGATTAACGAATAATACCACGTTCATTGGTTTTTAAAAATTCTGTAAACAAAGCAACGCTCGGTTGTTCTTTTGCACTTGCTTCTAATGCAGTTAATGCTTCAGTAAGGGTATTTCCTTGACGGTATAATACACGGTAAGCACGCTTAACCGCTTTAATCGCGTCAGCATCAAAACCGCGGCGCTTTAGACCTTCAGAATTAATACCAAAAGGCTTCGCGTGATGACCCGATGCCATTACATACGGAGGAATATCTTTAATGATAACCGAACCACCAGCAACAAAGGCGTGAGAACCCACTTTACCAAATTGGTGGATCGCTGCATGACCACCAAAAATCACATAATCACCAATGTGTACGTGACCAGCTAATGTCGCGTTGTTAGCAAAAATACAGTTATCACCGATGATCACATCATGCGCAACATGCGCATTCACCATAAACAAGCTATTGCTACCAATTTTGGTCAAACCTTGGTCTTGTACTGTACCGCGGTGAATGGTAACGCCTTCACGGAACACGTTATTATCACCAATCTCAAGACGAGTGTTTTCACCTGCATATTTAAGATCTTGGCACTGTTCGCCAATCGAACCGTATTGGAAAAAGCGATTGCCTTTACCAATTTTACAAGGACCGTTGATCACAACATGAGACGAAATCACACAGTCATCACCAATCTCAACATTTTCACCAACGATAGTCCAAGGACCAATTTTTACATTTTTACCAATTTTTGCGCTTTCATGCACAATAGCTGTTTCATGGATCACTATTTAGCCTCTCGTCTTGCGCACATGATTTCAGCTTCACATACAACGCTACCATCGACTTTTGCGATCGCAACAAAGCGGCCAATTCCACGGCGTTCTTTAATTAATTCAATATGCAAATGTAACACATCACCCGGTACTACAGGTTTACGAAAACGCGCCTTATCAATACCAGCGAAATAATACAGTTCATTATCGCTAGGGCCACCAGATGACTTATAACCTAGAAGACCAGATGCTTGCGCTAATGCTTCTAAAATAAGTACACCAGGGAAAATAGGCTGTTTTGGGAAATGTCCCGTAAATTGTGGTTCATTTACCGATACATTTTTAACTGCATGTAGTGATTTACCCGCTTCGAAATCGAGTACTCGATCAACAAGTAAAAATGGGTACCTGTGTGGCAGTAATTCCATGATTTCTTGTATTTCAATTCTATTTAGTTGTTCACTCAAAATTTTATTCCTGTCACAACGAAAGCTTATTCCGTTTTTCTAACTTGATTTTTCTAATTTAGATAAGCGCTTGTGCATATCATCAATTTTCATTACACGGGCAGTTTGACGACGCCATTCACGATTGGATTGTGCTGGAATGCCTGATGAATAAAGACCCGCTTTATCAATCGGACGCATTACCATCGACATACCTGTGATATTAACGTTATCGGTTATTTCCATATGACCATTGATAACACTACCACCACCAATCATGCATTGTTTACCTAGTTTTAAGCTTCCTGCTAACAGAGTACCGCCCGAGATAGCCGTATTTTCACCTATTTCAACATTATGACCAACTTGACATTGATTATCTAAAATCACGCCATCAGCAATAATAGTATTATCTAACGCGCCACGATCGATCGTTGTACATGCACCGATCTCAACTCGATCACCAATAATAACACGACCCAATTGCGGGATCTTAATCCACTTGCCGCCATCATTGGCATAACCAAAACCATCAGCACCAATCACGGTACCACTTTGGAGCAAGCAATCACGGCCAATTTCGATATCATGATAAATAGTAACATTTGCCCACAACTTAGTGCTCTGACCAATTCGGGTATTTTTACCAATAAAACAGCCCGCACCAATTATCACGTTATCCGCGAGTGATACACCAGTTTCAATAACTGCGTTAGCACCAATAGCAACATTGTCACCTAGTACCACATCGTCAGCAATTACCGCACTCGGGGCAATATCAGTTGCTGGCGCTGGTGTGGTGTCAAGTAACTGTGCGACTAATGCAAAACCAACGTAGGGATTTTTCATTACCAATGCATTGGTATTACACGCGGCAAGATCATCCTGTTTAAGGATCACAGCAGACGCCGCAACAGTAGCTAATTGAGCGCTGTATTTGCTATCACTTAAAAAAGTGATACTACCTGACTGTGCATTTTGCATCGAGTTAATTGCATTAATCTCGATGCTGCCATCGCCATGTAGTTCAGCTTTAATTGCTGTAGCTATTTGTTGTAACGTCATTGCCATGTGAAACCTTTCTACTCTATAAAATTTTTGTGCTACTGTACTACATTTGTTGTGCAGTTAAATATAGTTACTGACTTATATGTTGCAAAATACAGTTACTTGCTTAATTCTTGAATTATTTTGTCGGAAATATCTAATTTAGGTTCGACAAATAGCACAGCTTGTTTGGTTACTACAAGATCATAGCCATCACGCTTAGATACAGTCTCAATTGCATTTTGTAATAATACTAATAATTTGTTATTTTCTTCTTGCCCACGACGTTGCTGATCTTCTTTAAATGCCTTGCCTTTTAATTTCAGTTGCGCATCTAATTCTTCTAACTTTCGCACCAATTTAGTTTGCTCTGCTGGTGTCATTAATGCCGCATCACGTTGACGCTTTTCATTTAATTCAATCAATTCTGTCTGCAATTTATTCAACTCAATGGCACGTGTTTGAAACTCTTCATTCAAACGTTTACCAATCGCTTCACGTTGCGGTAATTGTTGTAAGATCTTACCTGCATCAACAACAGCATAACCCGCTGCACTTGCAGTAAATGATGCACCAAGAGCCAGTGCTAATGCCGTTGCTTTAATAAATTTTTTCATTTTAGTTCCTAGTGAAGTTTCAACTTAAAACGTACTTCCAATGCAGAAAGTACGCATTTAATTAATATTAATTAGCTTAGAAAGTAGTACCAATATTAAAGGTAAACACTTCCGTTCTATCACCCTCATATTCTTTCAATGGTGTTGCTAATGAGAATACTAACGGGCCCATTGGAGACAACCACTGCAAGCTAACGCCCGCAGATGCACGTATACGTGTAGGGTCAGAAAAATCTCCGTAGTAGCTACACTTATTACCAGTACATTTATCCTCAGGATAATTGTCGGCATTAAATTCCGTATCCCACACCGAACCTGCATCAACGAATACCGTGGTACGCACGAGGTTAGCATATTCTTCACTTAAGAATGGTGTAGGGAAAATCAACTCTAAACTAGCGGTTGCTAATGCATTACCGCCAATCGAAGAATTCGTTGCTACAAAACCTTGATCTCCGCTAGCTGGTAAAGGAGTAGTCTGTATACCTTTTGGACTGATAGTATTACTGTTAAAACCACGTACGGAGTAGAAGCCACCTGCATAATAGTTTTGATAAAATGGTAATACATGATCATCACCTTTTGATGTCTTACCATAACCATTACCGTAAGCAACACGACCGCGCATTAATACTGACCAGCGGTGATTTGTTGATAACGGTACATAGTATTTGTTATCAAAACTCATTTTAAAATACTGCACATCCGAACCCGGTACAGTCATCGTAAAGTTAGCTTTTTGCTCCGAACCTGATGTTGCAAACACACCGCGGTTTAAGGTGCGACGACGCCAAGACGCTGACACATCAAAACCTTGGAATACCACGAAGCCACCATCTTTATCGGCATCTTTCTCATAGATGTCCCAAAATCTCTGAGTTTGCGCATAGGTCGTAGTTTTCGAAATTTTATTCCATTCATAACCTAAGCTAAAGCTTAAGGTATTATTTTCATTAACTGGGAAACCTAAGCTGCCAGAGATACCATAGGTACGGTTGTTATAATCAACAATATTCGCTTCCTTTGCTTCAAAATCAGTGAAATAAATCTTACCACCAAAGCTCACACCATCAACCGTAAAGTACGGGTCGGTATAATTTAAGCTGGCATTTTTAGAGTAGTCATTCGTGCTAACACTAATCCCAGCCTTATTACCTGTACCAAAGAAGTTATCCTGCTGAATACCTGCATTTAAACTTAAACCCGACTCAGAACCATAACCGATACCCGCATTAAATGAACCGGCAGGTTGTTCTTTCACTTGAACATTAACATCAACCACATCCATTTCACCCGGTACACGTACCGTATTGGTGTTTACAGTTTCGAAGAAACCAAGCTGATTCAGACGGGTTTTAGAGCGGTCAATTAAACGATTAGATAACCAAGTACCTTCCATTTGACGCATTTCACGACGTAAAACTTCATCTTTGGTGACATCGTTACCCGCAAAATTAATTCGACGCACATAGATACGAGGACCCGGCTCAACCGCAATCGTCAGGTTAACCGTATGATCTTCATCATTGATTTCTGGATAAGTAGATACTTTTGGATAAGCGTAACCGAAACGACTTAAATAACGACTTAGGCTTTCTTCCGTAGCAGTGACACTCGCACCACTGTATAACTCACCAGAATTAAGCGCTAATAAACCGCGTAATTCTTCTTCTTTATCTAATAAATTACCTGTTAGGCTAATATTACCAAGTTGATATTGCTCACCTTCATTTACTTTAAGGGTAATATAAATACCTTGTTTATCAGGCGTCATTGATACTTGCGTTGATTCTGTCTTAAAACGAATATAACCGTTATCAACATAGTGACTACGCAGTTTTTCTAAATCACCTGCAAGTAACTGCTTTTGATATTGCTGATCAGCCATAAAGTTCCACCATGGCGTATGATCACTCAGCTCAAACAGATTTTTTAATTCTGAGGTTGAATAGACTGTATTACCTAAGATATTAAGCTGTTTAATTTCTGCTGACTTACCTTCAACAAAACTGAATTTAATATCAATACGGTTGCGTGGCAATGGGGTAAGAATTGTATTAATTTTGGCACTATAGCGACCAGCACCATAATAGAATTCTTGTAATCCCTGCTCTACCGAACGAATAATAGTACGATCGATAGGTTCACCAACACGAATGCCTGATGAACTAAGGCTGTCTTTTAACTGCTCTTCTGGAATGGCTTCATTACCAACAAACTCAATACTACTAATCGTTGGTAATTCTGTGACTTTAAACACAAGCGTCGAACCATCGCGATACAATTCAATATCATCAAAGTTACCTGATGCATATAATTTTTTCACCGCGAGAGTCGTATCACTACGGCTAATGCTATCCCCTTCACGTAATGGAATATTCAATAATGCAGCACCTAATGTTACGCGCTGTAAGCCTTCAACTTGAATATCTTTAACAATGAAACTGCCAGCAGCGGCTACCGCTGTCGCACTTGTAAATAAGCAAGCACTTGAAAGTAGTACGCCAGCTAAATATTTATTAATTATCATTCTGATTAAATAATCCCTAAATGCAATTCAATGACTTATAAACGAGCAAAATCATTAAATAAGGCAAGTCCCGTTAATAGCATAATTATGACTGAACCAACTTTGAAACCGACTTCTTGGATCTTTTCAGATACAGGTCGACCTGTGATAAGTTCAAATGTGTAAAATACCAAATGACCACCGTCTAGTACAGGAAGTGGCATTAAATTCATTAAACCCAGATTAACACTAATCAAGGCGAGGAAACCCAAGAAGTAGACCAAACCATAGTCAGCACTGGCTCCAGCACTTTTGGCAATGGAAATCGGTCCACTTAAATTATTTAGTGAAATATCACCTGTCACTAAACGGCCAATCATCTTAAACGTTAGCGCAGTCAGTTGCCAAGTACGCTCAACAGACTGTTGTACTGAATCTAGAATACCATATTGAATATCAACAAGATAATCTTCAGGATAACTCGCGACAACTGGAGCAACGCCTAGGTAGCCTTTTAATACTCCATCCGCATCAGCTTTACCTTTTGGTATAACATTTAATTCTTGTTGCTTACCATTTCTAAGTATTGTTACAACTAACATTTGATCTGGGCTATTTTGAATTTTTTCTACTAGCATTAACCAGTTATCAATGTGCTGTTGTCCGACTGCGATAATTTTATCACCAGCAAGCAGACCGCCTCTTTCACCCGCGCTACCTTTAACGACTTGAGCTAATTCTTGACTCACAGCAGGTTGATAAGGAGTCAAACCAACGCTTTTAATCGGTGACTCTCGCTCAGGATCAAATGTCCAATCACGTAAATCTATTTGATGAGACACGGTGTAGTTAGTGTCCTCAAGATATAACTGAACAGCCATCGATGGTTCACCCATGTGTTCAATTATTTTAAGGCTTACATCATTCCAATCTTTTACTTCTTGGCCGTCAATCGCCGTAATAATCGCGTTGTCAGTAACACCCGCTTGTGCCATCACCGAATGAGGAGCAACCTCACCAATCACAGGTTTCACACTCGGCACACCGATCATGAACATAAACCAAAATGCAACAATGGCTAATGCAAAGTTTGCTAAAGGCCCAGCGGCAACAATTGCTATTCTGGCTAGTACAGGTTTACGATTAAATGATTGAGATTTTAATGCTTCAGGTACGTCATCAACACGCTCGTCGAGCATTTTAACAAAACCACCGAGCGGGATCATTGCAACTACATATTCAGTGCCATCTTTACCCGTACGCATCCATAGGGTTTTACCAAAACCAATCGAAAAACGTAATACTTTAACGCCGCATCGACGTGCCACCCAGAAGTGCCCGAATTCATGTATAGCAACCAAAATACCTAGGGCAATAATAAATGCACCTAAATTCCATAAAGACGATATCATTTTGTTACTCTATTAATTGTTTGTTGTGCTGCTGCTCGAGCCATGCCATCAATATCAATCAAACCATCAATATTATTAGGTTCAGAGATGGTCATCGCATCTAATACAGTCTCGTTTACACGAGCAATATCAGTGAAACCAATCTGCCCAGTTAAGAAGGCGTCAACCGCGATTTCATTCGCAGCATTTAACGTCGTTGTCGCAGCTTGACCTTGATAGCAAGCATCAATCGCTAATTTCAAACAGGGATAACGCGCATAATCAGGCTTTAAAAACGTTAATTCACCCATTTCAAAAAAGTCTAATGGTTTTATACCAGAAGGCACTCGTTGTGGATAAGCCATTGCATGAGCTATTGGCGTACACATATCCGGTTCACCCATTTGTGCTAATACTGAACCATCAGTATATTGCACCATTGAGTGAATCACTGACTGCGGATGAATCACCACTTGAATTTGTGCTTCATCCGCATTAAATAACCATTTCGCTTCAATATATTCGAGACCTTTATTCATCATGGTAGCAGAATCAACTGAAATCTTCTGTCCCATTGACCAATTAGGGTGTGCACAGGCTTGTGCTGGCGTGACTGCTGATAAATCAGCAATATCACTATAGCGGAATGGACCACCTGAACCGGTTAATAAAATCTTACTGATCCCCTCAGCAACCAGATCACAAAACCCCAAATTAGTTTGTACTGCAGTTGGCATTGCTTGAAAAATAGCATTATGTTCACTATCGATTGGCAATATTTCAGCACCACTGGCTTTTACTTCTTCCATAAATAAAGCGCCAGACATCACTAACGCTTCTTTATTTGCTAGCAGTATCCGCTTTCCCGCGCGAACAGCGGCTAAGGTTGGCATAAGACCTGCCGCGCCAACGATTGCAGCCATCACCATGTCTACATCGTCAAGTGTGGCAACCTGACATAATGCATCCATTCCAGAAAGCACTTCTGTAGAGCAATTAAGTGATTTAAGTTGTTGCGCTAACTGGCCTGCTGCAACATCATTAAGCATAACGGCGTAGCAAGGTTTAAACTCTAAACATTGCGCCAGCATCTCAATAACATTACTATTAGCCGTTAAAGCCTGTACCCGAAAGCGCTCAGGATTTTGACGAATAACTGCAAGGGTACTTTTACCGATCGAGCCGGTTGCACCCAGTATCGTTAATCCAATCACAATAACGCTCCCTTAAAACCAAACTAAATAAATAACAGCAAATACCGGTAATGCAGCAGTTAAGCTATCAATCCGATCAAGGATACCACCGTGACCAGGTAATAATGTACCACTGTCTTTTACACCCGCTTCACGTTTAAACATACTCTCGTTAAGATCACCTAATGTTGATGAAATTGACGTTACAAAGCACGTGAACAGAACTACGACAAGCTTAGAGCCATCAAGTTCCCCTGAAGGTGATACAGTCATCACAACTGCAGCAATTAACGCAATAATCATTGATACAGCAACACCACCAAGAAAACCTTCACGCGTTTTGCCAGGGCTAACTTTTGGTGCTAGTTTATTCTTACCGAATTTTTTACCAGTAAAGTAAGCACCCGAATCCGCGCCCCACACTAAGAACATCACGAGCATCACTAACCACGCACCCGACATCTGGTCATGCGCATAATCATAAGAGCGTAGTGCTAACATAGCCCAGAAAAAAGGCACTAGCGTAACGATACCAAATCCAACTTTAACAAGTGTATTTTTAGTCCATACTTTAGCGCTATTTGGATACGTCAAAACTAATCCGGCACAAATTAACCACCACACAGCACCGACGGTTAAAATACCTTTGACTAATGGTACTAAAACAATTTCACCATCAGTCACTTGCCAGATATTACGAACATCAGGTGGAATAACTAATAATGATGCACCAAGAATAAGGGAATAGCCGACAATCAAAGCATTGGGTAATTTACTGTTATTCTTATCAACCAATACAGCCCATTCTTTTGTTGCTAAGATAAAAACACCGGCGATTGCAAGCGCATACCATTGCAGGGGTAACAAAAAAATAGCGGCAAGCGCTAATGGCGCTAAAATTAACGCGGTCGTAATTCGTTGCTTAAGCAAAGTTGTTCTCCTATTGAAAAGTACTCAGAATGAGAGCTAAGTACTTACTTATATGTGTTTATTGCTGCTTTGTTAAAATAGCTCTGACTTGTTCGCCAGTGCCGCCAAAACGACGTTCTCGGTTTACAAAGCTAAAAATGGCATCTTCAAAGGCGATGCTGTCAAAATCAGGCCATAATATATCACTGAAATATAATTCTGCGTAAGCCAATTGCCATAATATAAAATTACTAATTCGATGATCACCGCCAGTACGGATCATCAGATCCACGGCAGGCTGGTCAGCCATTGCGACGTGTTGACCCAGCATTTTATCATCAATTTGTTCAAGACTCATTGCACCACTTTTAACGGCTGCAGCAATCTTCTTGGCTGCATGTGCAATATCTGATTGGCCACCGTAATTGGCTGCAATATTAAGGGTTAACTTAGTATTATTTATGGTTAACGCTTGAGCTTCAGCGATCTTGGTTTGAATGGCAGGACTAAAGGCAGATATATCGCCGATAATGTTTAGACGAATTTGATTTTTATGTAGTTTTTTAACTTCTCGAGTTAACACTGTCATGAATAATTTCATCAACATGCTAACTTCAGCTTCAGGTCGACGCCAATTCTCACTACTAAAAGCAAATAACGTGAGTGATTCAACCCCAATAGCTAATGCACTACTCACAACTTGGCGAACAGACTTAACACCTTCATGGTGGCCCTTAATACGTATTTTGCCTCGCTGCTCAGCCCAACGTCCATTGCCATCCATGATGATTGCAACGTGCTTAGGTTTCGAGTCATTAACTAACGCTTCGAGTTCGCTGGAGTTTACCATTACTATTTCTATCCATCAAAAATTAAAACGCCGCGTCAAAACACGGCGTTTTAAAGCATGTAAATAAATTACACTTCCATTAAGTCTTTTTCTTTATCTGCTAATACAGAATCAACTTGCTTAATATATGTATCAGTCAATTTTTGAATCTCATCTTGTGCACGACGATCGTCATCTTCACCAATTTCTTTTTCTTTTAGTAATGCTTTAATATCACCATTTGCATCACGACGGATGTTACGGATCGCAACACGACCTTGTTCAGCATCTCCACGTACAACTTTGATTAAGCTCTTACGACGCTCTTCAGTAAGTGCTGGTAATGGAATACGGATATTTGTACCTGCAGACTGTGGGTTAAGACCCAAATCAGACATCATGATAGCTTTTTCTACCGCTTGTACCATAGTGGCATCAAATACAGTAATGCTAAGTGTACGTGAATCTTCAGTACCAACATTACCAATTTGGTTAAGTGGTGTGTTAGCACCATAGTAAGAAACGGTAATACCGTTTAGGATACTTGGGTGTGCACGGCCAGTTCGAACTTTAGATAGTTGACCTTTCAATGCTTCGATACTTTTGCTCATACGAGTCTGAGCGTCATCTTTAATTTCGTTGATCACAACGTCTTCCTTAAATTTGTCGAGAGTGCTTAACACTGTCTTATCTATGAGAATTTACTTACTTAGTGTAAATCAATTCAATTTAGAGGTCTTGTTATAATCCCCCAAACTTTAAACTATTGTATTTATTTACTGAATTTGAGATCCAGTTTTATTTCTTTGCTGCATTTGAAATCAATGTACCTTCAGCTTCACCCATAATAACACGACGTAAAGCACCTGGCTTAGTCATATTAAATACACGCATAGGTAAATTATGGTCTCGCGCCATAGTAAATGCTGATAAATCCATTATCTTAAGTTCTTTTTCTACAACTTCACGATATTCAAGATTAGAGTAAAATTCAGCATCAGGATTTTTCACTGGATCTTCAGAGTATACACCGTCAACTTTTGTTGCTTTCAATACAATGTCAGCTTCAATTTCAATACCACGTAAACACGCAGCTGAATCAGTTGTACAGAATGGGTTACCTGTACCCGCCGAGAAAATAACGACTCGACCAGTTTTTAATAAGCTAATTGCTTCAGCCCAGTTATAGCTGTCACATACGCCACGTAATTCAATTGCAGACATTAAACGAGCATTCACATAAGCACGGTGAAGTGCATCACGCATTGCTAAGCCATTCATCACAGTCGCTAACATGCCCATGTGATCGCCCACTACACGGTTCATACCCGCTTCAGCCAGACCTGCACCACGGAATAGGTTTCCGCCACCAATAACCAAACCAACTTGAACACCTAACTCAACAATTTCTTTGATTTCTTGTGCCATGCGATCCAGAACTTTAGGGTCAATTCCAAAATTCTCGTCTCCCATCAGCGCTTCACCGCTAAGCTTTAATAAAATACGACGATATGCAGGTTTCGGGTTGGTAGTCATAATGATCTCTTTATCCTAATTGTGGAAAAACCGCAGCCTGAGCCGCGGTCTGTATTAAATCTTAAGCAATAATTAAATTATGCTTTTTTAGCTGCTGCTACTGTAGCTGCAACTTCAGCGGCGAAATCATCTTCCGCTTTCTCGATACCTTCACCCACTTCGATGCGGATAAATGTTTCAACGTCTGCGCCTTCTTCTTTAAGAAGTTGACCAACCGTTTTTGAAGGTTCCATGATGAAAGCTTGACCAGTAAGGCTAACTTCACCAGTGAATTTCTTCATACGACCAACAACCATTTTCTCAGCGATTTCTTGTGGTTTGCCACTGTTCACTGCGATTTCGATTTGGATCGCTTTTTCTTTTTCAACTACAGATGCAGGAACATCTTCAGGTTTAACGAACTCAGGCTTAGCTGCTGCTACGTGCATAGCAAGTTTCTTAGCTAATTCTTCATTACCACCTTTAAGTACAGTAACAACACCGATAGTGCCGCCGTGTACGTATGCAGCCATGTTGTCACCTTTAACTACAACTGAACGACGAACATTGATGTTCTCGCCAATTTTAGCAATTAGGTTAGCACGCGCTTCTTCAACTGTTAATTCAGCGTCAAATTTAGCGGCTAGTAGTGCTTCGGCAGTGTTAAATTCACCAGCGTGAGCAACTTCAACAACTTGATTAGCAAATGCTAGGAAGCTTGCATCTTTTGCTACGAAATCTGTTTCTGAGTTGATTTCAACTAGAACAGCAACGCCGTTAGCAACTTTAGTTTTAACAACGCCTTCAGCAGCAATACGACCTGCTTTTTTAGCCGCTTTCACAGCGCCTGATTTACGCATGTTTTCGATTGCAAGTTCCATATCGCCTTCAGCTTCAACTAAAGCTTTTTTACAATCCATCATGCCTGCAGCTGTACGTTCGCGCAGTTCTTTAACCATTGCAGCAGTAATTGCCATGGGTAATTTCCTCAATTTCTTATACGAAAAAAAACAGGAGCCATACGGCTCCTGTTAACTAAATAGTGCACTTAGTTAATAAGAGCATCGATCAAATCGAAAAGCTTTATTATTTAGCTTCTTCGATGAAGTCGCTTTCAGCTTGTGCAGCGATGTCTTGATTACGGCCTTCGTTTACACTTGCAGCTACTGCGCCAGCGTAAAGTTTGATAGCACGGATCGCATCATCGTTACCAGGTACAACAAAATCAATGTTGTCTGGGTTTGAGTTAGTATCAACGATAGCTACTACTGGGATACCTAGGTTGTTAGCTTCTTTAATAGCGATGTGCTCATGGTCAGCATCGATAATGAAGATAACGTCTGGTAAACCGCCCATAGTTTTAATACCACCAAGGCTTTTTTCTAGTTTGATCATTTCACGTGTGTTCATTAGAGCTTCTTTCTTAGTAAGTTGCTCGAATGTACCGTCTTGTGATTGTGCTTCTAGAGTAGTAAGACGTTTGATTGATTGACGTACTGTTTTCCAGTTAGTCAACATACCGCCTAACCAGCGATGATCAACGTAGAACTGGTCACATGAAAGTGCAGCTTCTTTGATTGTTTCGCCAGCAGCTTTTTTAGTACCAACAAAAAGAACTTTACCTTTTTTGTCTGCAACGTTCTTGATAAAACCAAGTGCGTCGTTGAACATAGGAACAGTTTGCTCTAGGTTGATGATATGTACTTTACTACGAGCACCGAAGATGTATTGCTTCATCTTAGGGTTCCAGTAACGAGTTTGGTGACCGAAATGAACACCGGCTTGTAGCATATCGCGCATTGATACTGTAGACATTTTAAATTCCTTAAATTTGTATGGGGTTAGGCCTCCACACATCCCATTTTTTCGACCTTTATTTCTAACTAAAAGCGAGCGAAAGCAAGCAATCAACAAACAAAATAAAAGCACCCCGACAAATGTGACGATGTGTGTGTGATTTATATAAAATTTATGTGTATGAGATTTAGCAAATAACAAGTTATAGACATTTACTAAATTCATTGCGCGCTTTATATCATATTTAGATAAATAGCACAAATTTTGTAGCGGTCTTTTTTGCGGTTGTTCCAGTAAATAAATACACCGAATAACCTTTAATATAGCGGCTTACTCGGATATTTATCGGCATTAAATTAATTATTTATTTATCACTGAATACCTATAAATAGCAGACGCTTAAATAGAGACCTTAATCCCAAAAAAAATTTAGGCTTCTTACACTCATTAGCGTTACAATAATAGCCATAAAACAAGAAACCTACATATTAAAGAGTGAAAAATGAGCGTAATCATTAAAACTGAAGATCAAATCGAAAAAATGCGCGTTGCGGGTCGATTGGCAGCACAAGTACTAGAAATGATAGAACCGTTTGTAGTTGCCGGGGTGACTACTCAGGAGTTAAATGATCGTTGCCATGAATTCACTTTAGCAAACGACGCATTATCTGCACCACTGTTCTACCCAAGTTATGATGAAAATGATGACACAGCATTTCCAAAATCGATCTGCACATCAATTAACAGTGTTGTTTGCCACGGTGTGCCAGATGACCGCCCGTTAGAAGATGGTGACATCATTAACCTTGATATTACCGTCATCAAAGATGGCTTACACGGCGATACATCAAAAATGTTTCTCGTGGGTGACGTTTCACCACGTGATAAGCAGCTATGTCGTATTGCACAAGAAGCGTTATACGAAGGTTTGCGTCAAGTCAAACCGGGTACTCGTTTAAGCCGCATTGGCGAGATCATTGAGAAAAAAATCAAGACGCACAATAAAGCAAATCCAACACGTAAATACTCAATCGTAGAAGAATACTGTGGTCACGGTATTGGAGAAAAATTCCATGAAGAACCACAAGTATTACATTACAAATCACGTTTCAATGAAAGTAATCAAAATCTAGTGCTTAAAGAAGGCATGTGCTTCACGATTGAACCTATGATCAACGCGGGTAAAAAACATAATGAAGTTGCCGATGACCATTGGACAGTCTTAACCAAAGACAATAAAAACTCTGCGCAATGGGAACATACGATTGTTGTAACCAAAGACGGTTGTGAAATTATGACATTACGTGCTGAAGAAACTATTCCGCGTATCTTAAAAAACTAAAATAGATAACGCTAATTTTATATTAGCTAATATGGGAGCAGTGCCCTGCAGCTCCCATCTCTCTATCGAACTCCAGGAAGGCGTCGCATGGATCCTACTCAATATGTCCCCGCATTACTCTTAGATGAAGAGTTAACACTTAATCATTGTAAATCACACATGCAAGAGTTTCAGGCTTGGCTTGAGCAACGTTTTTTTGATGGTGATGATATTATTGCGTTAGTATCTTGCCGCGCAGAATACATGGACCAATTACTCAATCGTCTTTGGCAAAAATTTGGGTTGGCAAAACACTCCGAGCTCGCTCTGGTTGCTGTTGGTGGGTATGGACGTGGTGAATTACACCCTAAATCAGACATTGATTTACTCATTACAACAACCTTGCCATTAACCACAGAACAAGAACAGGCAATATCAATCTTCATCACTATGTTATGGGATTTACGCTTAGAAGTTGGGCACAGTGTTCGCACCGTTGATGGATGTTTAGAGCAAGGTTTAAGTGATATTACTATTGCGACCAATTTATTAGAGTCTCGTTTGATAACAGGTTCTGAAGACACTTACGCACAGTTACAAGACATTATTGACCCTGAAATTTTTTGGCCAAGCCAAGATTTTTTCCAAGCCAAGCATGAAGAACAACTCGCTCGTCATCACCAATTCAAAGGCTCATCTTATAACTTAGAACCAGATCTGAAGAGCAGTCCCGGAGGATTACGCGATTTACAGACTATTCTATGGATTACCCGTCGTCACTTTGGTTCAAACAGTTTCTTAGAGTTAACGAATCACGGTTTTTTAACCAAAGGGGAATACCACGAGCTTGAAGATTGCCAAAATTTCTTATGGCGAGTACGCTTTGCGCTGCACCTAGGTTTAAAACGCTGTGATAACCGCCTATTATTCGACAGACAAACCACGGTTGCCGAAGCGCTAGGTTATCGTGGTGAAGGTAATCAAGCTGTCGAAACCATGATGAAACAGTTTTACCAGACTATCCGCCGCGTCACCGAGCTAAATGAAATGCTGTTGCAGTTATTTAATCAAGCGATTCTCGGACACGTGGGAATGGATGTGCGTAATATCACCGCAGACTTTCGACTGCGTGGTAGTTTAATTGATACCACCAGTACAGACCTATTTACGCGTCGTCCAAGTGCCATTATCGAATTGTTTTATCATATTGCGGATAACGAACAGATTACCGGAATTTATGCAGGCACCATACGTGAATTACGTGACGCCAGACGTAAACTAACGACTTGGTTAGAAGATATTCCCGAGTGTCGTGAACAGTTAATGCAATTATTTAAACATCCCAATGCTTGTGGTTTAGCTATCACATTAATGCACAAACATGGGGTAATTGCCGCCTATATTCCACAGTGGAGTCGCATTCTCGGCCAAATGCAGTTTGATTTATTTCATAACTATACTGTGGATGAGCATACCCACCGTTTAGTGAAAATCATTAACTCTTACAAATGGGACAAGACCAAAGAAACCCATCCATTGTGCTGTGAGATATACCCACGTTTAGAAAAACCCGAATTATTGATCATTGCGGCTATTTTTCATGACATAGGGAAAGGCCAAAAAGGCAATCACTCTGAAATTGGGGCAATAGACGCACGCGCATTCTGCAAGAAACACGGGATCAATAAGGCCGACCGAAAAATGGTCTCCCGATTGGTCAAATACCATCTATTAATGTCGGTAACCGCACAACGTCGTGATATTCACGATCCAGAGATCATTACAGAGTTTGCCCGAACCATTGGTGATCAAGAACACCTTAATTACCTTTACTGCCTCACTGTTGCCGATATTTGTGCCACCAATGACAGTCTATGGAATAACTGGAAAGGTTCACTGCTACGTGAATTGTATTTCTTAACTCAACAAGCATTACGCCGAGGTTTAGAAAATCCACTCGATGCAAAATTCAGAATTAGAAATAATAAAGATACTGCGTTGGCCTTCTTGGAAAATAGCCGTTTTAGCACTGAACAGATCCAAGCATTGTGGACCACATTTCGTTCCGAATATTTTTTACGTAATGATCCAAACCAGATCTGTTGGCATACGACTGGCATTCTCAATCACGAAGATCCGACTCAACCACTCGTGCTAATCAGTCAAAATAGTACCCGCGGTGGTAATGAAGTGTTTATCTATGCCAAAGATAATAAGCATTTGTTCGCTTCTGCTGTATCGACATTAGGGAATAAAAACTTAAACATTCATGATGCTAAAATCACCTCAAGTCGTAATGGTTATGTACTCGATAGTTTCGTGATCTTGGATCAAACCGGTGATACCCTCGCCCCGGATCGGGTTTATGCATTGCAAGCAGCATTAGAGACGGTGTTAAAGACGGGTAACGCGCCTGTATTAAGAAAACAGCGTATCCCACGACAAATTAAACAGTTCTCAGTAAAAACCAAAGTGACGTTTTTAGCAACCAAGAAAAAACGTACCTTTGTCGAGATAATCACCTTAGATACCCCAGGGCTACTTGCTCGGATAAGTGCTATTTTGAGCTCAGAAAATATTGTCCTGCATAATGCTAAAATTTCAACTATTGGTGAACGCGCAGAAGATTTCTTCATTATTTCGGGTAATAACAATCAACCGCTATCCCCGGAACAGCAAGCGGAATTACGCCATAATTTGATTACCGAATTGGCTGATAACTAATTGCTCTGAAAATAACAATCACAATAATCTTTGAAACAACAAAGACAAATGTGATAGAACTAACGGTAACATTGTAATAAATAGAAAAAATACTCAGATCCGGCGTGGTGTATGCATATCACGCCCTTATTCTAAATGGAGATTTCTCAGCTATGGCCACTTTTTCACTCGCTTTCGGTAGTGCTACTAAAAATACTGCTGGTAAAATTATCGAAGCTTTTTTCCCTAACCCTCTGCTAAACCCAAGTGACAAACTGGTTGCCGACATTAGTGAAATAATTAATTACTCAGGTCAAAATCAAGTAATTGAAGTAACGTCTGTACAAGCAGCACAACTTGCAACGTTATTCACTGCAAATGATGATGTAGCTAATGCTAAATTTTCGACTGCGGCAGCAAACAGTAAACAGCCTCTAGTAGTCGTGATCCTTGCGACTGATGAAAAACCAGCATCTGTTGCTGAAGGTTATTTAAAGCTACAACTAATTTCACACCGCCTAGTTAAGCCACACGGCACGGTACTTGACGGTATCTTTGGTCTATTACATAACATCGCATGGACGAACCAAGGCCCTATCGATTTACCTGAGCTTCAAGATCGTCAAATTGAAGCACGCCTTGCCGGTGAAGTGTTGACTGTTAGCTGTGTTGATAAATTCCCTAAAATGACGGATTACGTTGTACCAACGGGCGTACGAATCGCCCACACAGCGCGTGTACGTTTAGGTGCACACGTTGGTGAAGGCACAACTATCATGCACGAAGGTTTTGTTAACTTTAATGCTGGCACAGAAGGCGTTAGCATGGTTGAAGGTCGTATCTCTGCAGGGGTTATGGTTGGTAACGGTTCTGATATCGGTGGCGGAGCGTCTATCATGGGTACATTAAGTGGCGGTGGTCAATTAGTTATTTCTATGGGTGAAAATTGCTTACTTGGCGCAAACGCGGGTTTAGGTATCCCACTAGGTAACCGCTGTACAATTGAATCAGGCTTATACATTACAGCGGGTTCTAAAGTACAAATGCTAGATGCAAGTAACCAAGCTGTTGAAGTAGTTAAAGCACGTGATTTAGCCGGTAAAGATGACTTGTTATTCCGTCGTAATTCAATCTCAGGTACGATTGAATGTTTAACTAACAAATCAGCGGTTGAACTAAACGCAGAACTACACTCAAACAACTAATAGCTGATTTACCCGGCATTAGCCGGGTTTTATTTGAACGAATCAATCTCATGCTTCCACGATAAATGTGGATACTCTGCCGTTCAATTCACTCGCCTGATTATTAAGCTGTTGTGATTGCAACAGGTTTTGGTTAGCGCCCAACACAAGAATATCTGTCACATCTTTAATTGACACGATATTCTGTGATATTTCCCCAGTAACTTGAGTTTGCTCTTCAGCAGCGGTTGCAATCTGGGTAGCCATATCACTAATCAACACAACAGACTGATTAATTTCTTCTAATGCATTAGCTGCCTGATCGGCATCTTCTACAGAACAAATCGCCAATTTCGAGCTACTATCCATAAGACCAACCGCTTTGGCAGTCGTTAATTGTAAAGTTTCAATCGTTGCTTTAATTTCCTCTGTAGATGAATGTGTTCGCTGTGATAGAACCCGAACTTCATCCGCCACAACAGCAAAACCACGCCCCTGTTCACCAGCTCTAGCCGCTTCAATTGCCGCATTCAATGCCAATAGATTAGTTTGTTGTGCGATACCCTGAATTGTAGCAAGTATGGTTGATATTTCCTGCGCATGCTGATTTAAATCACCAATCACTTTAGACGCACCAGAAACTTCACTGGCTAAATTATTGATCGAATTTTTTGAGTTTAGTACTAGCTGACGACCTTCGTTGGTGCTGCCTGTAGAATCTTGTGCCGCCCTTGCAGTCTGTTCCGCATGCGAAGCAATTTCTAGCGTAGCAGAGGCCATTTCAGTCACCGCAGTTGCCACCATATCAATCTCTTGCTGCTGGTGATTAAGTTCTTTCACCGATTGGTTTGCTTGTCGTTCGCTCTCTATGGATTCAGTTGTCAACGTTTCCGATTGAGTACGAATATGTTGAATTAATTGCTGCTGGCTACTCACAAACAAATTAAAGCTATTGGCTAAATTTCCCACTTCATCGTTAGCCTGGACTTCAATGCGCTGAGTCAGATCGCCCCCACCTTCTGCAATCAAAGCTAGCGCATCTGATACTCTAAGTAGAGGTTGAAATAAGATATTACACAAGAAATTGAATAAAAAAGTGCAAATAACAACAACAAGTATTGTTGCGATAACTTGATTCCAAATCGCAGAATAAAGTGGCGCTACCGATGAATTGTAATCAACGACTATAATAATGAACAGGTCACTATTTGTAATTGGCGCGGCATAAACAATATTTTCTTTGCCATTCACTATGATTTTTTCAACATGGGGGGCACGTATAATCTGTTGGATAGCAGCGAAATCTAGACCTAATGAGGATATTTTTTTATTTAATAAACTGATGTCCTGATGGGCAAAAATGGCACCTTGATTATTACTAATAAGCATATACCCATCGCCAGGTAATACAACTTGCTCCATGTTTTGTAAAATATCATTAATTTCAACATCAGCCCCGATAACGACTGACTGACCTTGTAGTTGCTGTAAATACCCTAAAGAGACAACATTTGCTCCAGTTGCCGCCGCAACTGTTGGATTATCCATAAACACTTTTGAAGGCGTCGCTTTGGCGTTAATGTACCAACCCCATTTTCTCGGGTCATCATTACCTGTCGGCAGCGTAACACCGTTTGCGTTCTTTTGGCTACCATCGGGAAACGCTGCGAATACATTGTCAAACCCACCTGACACTGCCATTTGTTGTAAATGTTTCTCAAGCGATTCCGGTGCTATATCATTAGATAATGAGCTTAAAATTGTCCCCTTAGATTCAATCCAGTCAGCTACATATTGATTATATGATGTAAAAGATCCTTTCAATCGCTCTTCTATTTCGACATCTAAACGTTGCATCGAGGACCAAAAAGAAACAGCAGCAACCAGTATGCCTCCTAATATGATCGCAAGACTTGCTGATAATGCTAATTTGTTTTTTAGTGACATATACTTAAACATAAAATACCTCTGAATAGATCGCAGATTATGCCCAATTAATTCTCAGTACGGGTTATTTATGTAACGTTCCAGAATGATGAAATATGGGTTATCAGCGCTATACTTAAATTCGAGTAAAAAAAATGGCATCGTTAAAATGCCATTCTTGCTTTAAGCAGCCTGAAACAGGCTGCCTGTCTATTTATTCAGTTATAGCGTGTTGATATAGTCTTCCATATCTGTACGTAGATTATCAGACTTAGTACCGAAGATAGCTTGGATACCTGAGCCTACAACAACGACAGCACGAGCACCTAACGCTTTCAGTTTATCTTGATCAACGTCATCAATAGAATTAACGCTAATACGTAAACGAGTGATACATGCATCTAAGTTAGTGATGTTGTCTTTACCACCGAATGCCGCAACTAATTCAGCCGCCATTGCATCCGTAGATACTGGCGCAGCAGCTGCTTCTTCAGTTTCATCTTCACGACCTGGTGTTTTAAGATCTAACATCTTAATCACTACGCGGAATACAGTGTAGTAAATCGCAGCGTAAACAAGACCAACAACAGGTAACCACCAGCCATTTGTTGATTGACTGAATAACACAGTGAAATCAATGAAACCGTGTGAGAAAGTCGTGCCATGTTTAATGCCAAGTAAAATCATTACAACGAAAGCAGAACCCGCTAATAAAGCATGGATAACATACAGTACAGGTGCAACGAATAGGAATGCGAACTCAATTGGTTCTGTGATACCAGTTAAGAATGAAGTCAGTGCAGCGGATGCCATGATACCCATTACTTTAGCTCGGTTTTCAGGCTTCGCTGAGTGAGCAATCGCGATTGCTGCAGCAGGTAGACCAAACATTTTAAACATATAACCACCAGCCATGTTACCGGCAGTTGGGTCACCAGCTACATAACGTGAGATTTCACCCGTAAACCACTCGCCATTAGCGGCTGTACAAAGTGTTTCTGTCGCAGCTGCGATAGCAGTTCCATCAACCGATTTACAGTATGTGCCAGCTTCAAAGAAGAAAGGTACATTCCAAATATGGTGTAAACCAAATGGAATTAAAGCACGTTCAACAACGCCGTAAATACCAAATGCCATAGCTGGGTTTTGGTAAGCAGCCCAATCAGAGAATGCAGAGATTGCCCCGCCAACTGGAGGCCAAACAACCGACAGGATTAGACCTAGAACGATAGCAGCAAAACCCGTAATGATTGGTACAGCACGTTTACCCGCGAAGAAACCTAAATATTCAGGTAATCGAATTGTGTAGAAGCGGTTAAATACCCAACCAGCTAAACCACCGACAAGAATACCACCAAGTACACCAGTATCGATGCTTTCAACACCCATCACGCCAGCCATAACACCTAGCGTTGCAGTCATAATACCGTAACCAACGATTGCGGCTAAACCAGCTACACCATCATTTTTAGTAAAACCAAGTGCAACACCAATCGCAAAGAGTAATGCCATTTGGCCGAATACAGAACCACCAGCTTGTTCCATGATGCTAGATAATACGTCTGGCATCCAGCTAAACTTAGCAGCACCAACACCTAATAAAATACCTGCGACCGGTAATACCGATACAGGTAACATTAATGACTTACCTACTTTCTGTAGATTTGCAAACGCGTTACTCATCTCTCACTCCTAAGTGAACAAACTAAATAGTACTGCAACAGTTAACTGATACAGTTTGAATTTGTTGAGGATGCATGGTTAGCCTCCTTTGTTGCGTTAACTATAGCTTGCCAAAAACAATAGTCATAACAATTACCGGATCGGCTGTTTAGATTTGAATAGCCACTCACAATGGTACAAAACGGTACAATTGAGCGTACTTTTTAATGACTGCGTCAGTACATAAGCAACCAAGATGATTACATAGACGATTTTTGCTTTAGGAAATGCGTTACAAAGCTGATATTTAGCCTATAACGCAGGAAAAGTATGGGTATTGGCATATTAGTGAAAATTAATAAAATAAAAAACAACCGATAATAATATCAGCTTTACAGACAAACTTACGTAACAAAGTGTAACCTAAGTTTGTCTGTACGTTAACAATCGAAAAAGCGCTATTTTGCTGCCGCTTGCGGTAAATAATCACCTTCTTGTGCTGGCCAACCAAATTGCTCGAATAACCCTAATACTTCGTCACCAACAGCGGCTTCAATATGCACTGGTTTCGCTGTTACCGGATGGGTAAAAGATAATGATTTTGCAATAAGTAACAGGCGTGATAATTCAAAGTGTTCGCGATAAAACACATTATGACGGCCATCGCCATGACTTGTATCGCCTACAATAGGGTGGAATAGATGCTTCATGTGACGACGTAATTGGTGTTTACGGCCTGTTTGTGGTTCAAGTTCCATTAAACAATAGCGACTCGTCGGGTGGTTTTTACTTACCGCATACGGAATTTCCACCTGATGCAAAGGTTTATAATGCGTTACCGCCTCTTGTGCTTCTTTATCTTGCGTTGCTTGTTTATCCGCAATCTTATCGAGTTCTACTTTCAGGGCATAATCTAATGTCCCCGCTTCATTAATCCAACCACGCACCACAGCAAGATAACGTTTAGTTAACGCATGAGCCTGAAATATCTCGCTCATCAGTCTTGCTACTTCGCTTGATAATGCAAATAACAATACACCTGATGTGGGTCTATCTAAACGATGTACAGTATAAACATGCTGACCAATCTGATCTCGTACCATTTGCATGGCAAACTGAGTTTCATGACTGTCTAACCAACTGCGATGGACTAACAAACCTGCAGGCTTATCAATCGCGACCAAGTATTCATCTTGATATAAAATATCTAACATTATGCTTATTACCTAACTAGCTTTATTTAGCTATTTTTATTTAACAACTGATCAAACGATAAGATCAGGGCTAACAACTCTCGTGTATCCGCAGGTACAGCTTTAAAAGCTTCTTCCGCCATAGGGTGGATAGCCATTTTATTTGGTAATGGCATTTGCATCACCACTAGCTGTTTCATCTTCACTAAAAAGATAAACTGTAACCAATCTGTAAAAGGCATGGTATCAACACAAAATGGCGTTGTACTCGCGAAGGCTTCCGCACTTGGTGTAACATCATGCCACAATGCAGTGTTTTTCAATTCAACTTCAATCGCCACTAATAACTGCTGGGCCTGCAGATAGATCGTCATAATATTATCTCATGAAACAAATTTAGCGGCATTATACGCCAGCAGCGAGCAGATACAAAAGCGCATCGTAATCTCAATTCGCATCTTGATAGGGTTTGCGTATAATACACTAATACTTAGGTTCCACTTTTAACTCGGACACATTAGATCATGGCAAATACGCATACCCTCAATACGCTATCGGAATTTCTGTTACAAGCAAAAACTCAGTTTCGAGTGTATGATATGGGTCGTAAAATCAGTAAAATTTCTACCGACGATTTTATGCAATTTGAATCTGCACAGCTAGCTTATCCAGCGCCACTGCAACGCCATGCTCAATTTGCAATTACCTTTTGGAACAAAAATGAGAATAATCAGCACTACATCTGGTTTCTTAAGTTCCCACTTGATGAGCAAGGTCTACTTATCCAAGGTACACGCAATGCCTTCCTAAACATGGTTGTTGAATCGCTTGGTCTGATGTTAGAAAAAACCCCGAGTGAAGAAGAACAAGAACACCTAGCCACTAACCCATACGTATTCAAACCAAGCACAGATAAAGTGGCGATGTTAAACGCGGTCATCAATCGTGATTTTATTCGCCCAGAAAGTAAATACTATTCAACTGCCCACCGCTATTTTGCCAATAAGCTTGGTTTTGACCAATGGCAAGAAGTCGGTGTACAGGGTATTTGTGATATCGCCACACGTTTAAACCGCGATAATAATGCTGAACACCTTGCAGCTGCATTACCAAAACTGCCAACTGAACCTTTATATTCACTTTGTCTGGCGCTGGAACATGAAGCTTTACCAACAATCGTAAGTGAAGGCTTAGCACAGTTAATAAGCCAAGAAGTGGCACAAGAGAAACCCGATGATGTACGTTTATCTATGTTGATACGTGCATTATCAAGCGCTCCTGCACAAGGTCTACGTACCGCACTCTACCCTGCGTTATTTAAGCATAACGATATTAGCCAAACGATTGTCGCGTTAGCGGGTCGTTGCTGGCACGACTTTAATGACGACGTACGGTTATTGGCATTCTTTGAAGCAGCGGTACAACAGCAACAAGGCGAAGAACTGTTCATTTATCTCTTTTCAGATCTCGTTGCAATACCAAATCTACGTAGCAAGGTATTAGCCATGCTGCGTAACCCTGAGCGTAGTAATACGCTTGGTAGTGCTATCGGATTGTTGTTTCGTCAAAAACGCAGCTAATCACCTGAACAATACCAAATAAGACAGTCACAATTACGGAGTGAATTGAATATGGGAAGTTTGTTAGCCATTTTTGTTGGGTTTATCGGGGTAGTAATCTTTATACACCTGCGTAAACAAGCAGAACAAGCCAATGCATTGATTAAACAGTATTGTGAGCAACAGCAATTACAGTGGTTAGCAACAGCACAAGCGGGGATTTCTTGGTTCCCACATAAGGGAAGCTTATTCCGTTATAAGTTTAATTTTGACTTTAGCAGCAACGGCGAAAATGCGTATCAAGGAACATTGATCATGGCAGGGCCAAGGGTTTTACACTTTGTCGTCCCCCCTTATGCAATAGATTAACCGTGATAAACTAACGCTGTTGCTCATCTCTGGCTATACTGAAAAAAACACAGGAGCCAGATGATGTTTTTAGCCACACAAACCTTAGAACTATTATTTGCGCAACTCGGCTTAGAAAATGATGAGTTAAGCATGAAACGTTTTATCCATCAGCATAAAATCCAAACGGGTGTATTATTATTTGAAGCACCATTTTGGAACGATTCGCAAGCAATGTTTCTCAAAGAAGCCATTTACGAAGATGCAGACTGGGCCGAAGTTATCGATCACTTTGATACTATGCTACGTTAATAATCTGAATATGGAAGAAGGAATACCATGAGCCTACAACACATTGTCGATGCCGCAAACCAGCTTGCTCTCGAAGGAAAGAAGCCCTCAATGGCACTGGTTAAATCACGACTCACACAACCAGCAAACATGCGCGATATTATTGAAACGCTAAAAACATGGCGCTTTGATCCGAATGCAGTCGTCCCACCAAAAAATACGCCAGTATCTACGAGTATAGATGTAGCAGATTCAACCGCAGCGCTGATTGCAACCGCTATTGCATCGGTGCGCGAAGAGATTGCACCGCTACGCCAGGAAGTGAGCGAACTAAAAGCTGAAATAGTCGCGTTAAAAAAAGCCCTATTAACACAATAACGCCATTACACGAACTACACGCGACTGACGATTGTTATTTAAGTAAAAATAAATAAAACAATGTCAGTAGCCGTCATTGAGAGAATACTTTGTTTACTGCAGAACTCACTTTTGAATGTTACCAAGACACCACTATTGATGCTGTCGATAGTGCGATTACCCAGCTGATTGACGCCTTACGCTACAACGGCCAAATACTCGGCCGCGAGTTCCCAACCAGTATGGATGATGGCGTCTTTACCACCCGTGTCGTCTGTCCTGAAGAAGAAAGCCTACACCCGAGATATCATTCCAGCATTGTTGAAAAACGCTTACAAGCCTTAAATCAAGCAGGTTTACTCGCCCCTAAGATTCGCCTGACAGGCATGGATTTACATTCAGATAATACCGACCCTTGTCGGCAACCCGAATGGCAAGTATTATATACCCATTATCTCAGTACTTGCTCACCTTTACGTTGCGGAGAACATCTCGCCCCTATCCCGCTGTATAAATTACCTACATCAGCGATAGGCGATCACCAAGCGTTGCTACGTTGGCAAATCGATTGGAGTTCAACAGATGAATTACAAATGCACGGCACCACATTAAAGCAAGTCTGTAGTGAAGCCTTGACGGATATGAAGAGTCCATTAAATAATACAGGCTGGCAACTCGCTAAAGATATTGAGCAACAAACTAATATCCCAACCTATTATTATCTTTATCATTTAGCGGATACAGCAGAGCAAAAAGAGCAAGCACAAACGCGTCCTTGCCCAAGCTGTGACGGTGAATGGCAATTGGAAGTTCCATTACACGGTATCTTTGATTTTAAATGTGAGCCTTGCCGTTTATTATCCAATTTACCTTGGTAGTAACTAACAAAACATAAGATTGCCAAGAAACAGCGCGAGTTAATACTTGCGCTGTTTAATAAAAATGAAACAGCGGTTTACTGTTCGAATAAGACTGGTGTTAATTGACCAATAAACGTCGCTAGGTCTGGCGCTAATACTTCAGAAATGCCTTTCCCCAGCACTTCACGCACTACTTCACCACTGACGTTATCTAGTGCAATGATCTGCATGTCATCCACGCAACTAGCAATAAATAACGTAGGCGACTGTTTTAGTGTTTTCTTCATCATTAAATGTGCAATCGTATTTTCTTGTAAACGCTCAAAGTCATCTGGACTCCATACCTGTACCAATTCAATGACTTCATCATTAAAACTTGCAGGCATATGGTCACTGAAATAAGCACCAAAAAAATCGGCTATCTGCGGATCAAGCTCAATGCTTAACGCCGACTCAATATTACTAAATGATGTTATCTCATCACGTTTTACTGGCAACCAAGCTTTATTACCCGCAAGCAGTTGGGGATGATTTGAATCCACAATAAAGCACGGCGAATCCCACTCGGGATCAAACGCCTGTTGTGGTAAATAATCTTGTGTTTGCCAAAGTTGTTCACAGCGCGCATAAAAAGAAATCAATGCATCGGTTACAGCTGCAGTCATTATATTCCCCATAAAAATGATTAAATCTGCTATAGCATATCACTACGCAGTAAAATTTATTACAATCTCGCCACTGATAAGTAAATTAACTATTCCCAAACTACCTGAATATGCAACTTGAGGGAGCTTGGCTATATTACGCGCTAACCGATGAGAATAAACCATGACAATTACAAACCGTTACCAAGATTCAACTGCACTGGATAAATTAAACCTAGGGCAAAAAACGGAATACATATCTCAATACCAACCTAACTTGTTACAGCCTGTACCAAGACAATTAAATCGAGATGATCTGTCACTATCCGATCAACTGCCATTCACAGGTTGTGATCTATGGAATTTATATGAACTGTCTTGGTTAAATAGCAAAGGTAAGCCAATCGTAGCCGTAGCCGAAGTAAAAGTCTGCGCGACATCAGTTAACTTAATCGAGTCAAAATCATTCAAGCTCTACTTAAACAGCTTTAACCAAACCCGTTTTAACTCTACAGAAGCAGTAACCGAAACACTGCAACGCGACTTAGCCGCATGTGCACAAGGGCCTGTTGAAGTGGTTATGTTTGATGATTTAGATAAAGCGCCAAGTCAAATCACAAAAATAACAGGTACCTGTATTGATCATCTTGATATTGATATCGATAATTATGAGTTTAATGCTGACTTACTCAAAGCAGCTGCAGATAACAATGACGTGGTTAACGAAGTGGTTTACAGTCATTTATTAAAATCAAATTGCCTCGTGACCAATCAACCCGATTGGGGCAGCGTTTATATTGCTTATCAAGGAAATAAAATCGACCAAGAAGCATTATTACGCTATTTAATCTCATTTCGTCAGCATAATGAGTTTCATGAGCAATGCGTTGAGCGTATTTTCACAGACATTATGCGCTTCTGCAAACCAGAACAATTAACTGTTTATGCACGCTATACCCGCAGAGGTGGTTTGGATATAAACCCATTTAGAACCAATTGTGATGCTAAAATAGATAATATCCGTTTAATTCGCCAATAATATTGCCGAGACTGGATATTTTTTAAATATCCAGTCATTAACAAAGCCTGCAAAATAGTTTAGTATTTGAAGGCTGCAATCAATACTATAAAATATAGTAGTGATATAAGATTACAGCATCGACCTCACTCTGGTGGAGGCCCGAATTAGCAAAGGAACGCTAATGTTAATAAGGACATGTGATCATAAGAATGTGATAGCAGCCTTTCTATTCGATATTAAACTCATGATTTTACGTTTTGTTTATGCCCTTGTATTTCTTCTCTTTAGCACTACTGCAGCTGCAAGTTTGTTTGATCAGCTGATCTTACCGAATGAACTCAAGCGCAGTCAGTCTGTACAATACAGCCAACCTTATCAATGTATTCAAATTATTGATGAATTTTTGCAAACACAAAAACAAGACATTATCACTGAAGTCTCTCGTATGAGTAAAATCAGAGAAAAATCGGTAACACCTTCAGATCTTGCGCTCGTCAAACAACAAAAAGCACTCTGCTATTTCTATGCAAATAATATCGGTCAAGCCGTTGTTACGCTCGATAAAATGCTCGCTGAAAAATCGAATTCCGTACCACTGCATTTAAAACAGCAAAGCTTATTAATCAAAAGCCACATTCTTGCACAATCGAATACGCTTGCTAACTTCCAACTTGCACAAGAAACCATTAACAAAGTCATCGATAGCATTAATGACAATACTTATAATCCGACTGCTAATGGCTCTTTTGCACTCAAAATTATTGCAGGTGAGATTGCGTTAAAGCTCAATGATTACGAAGAATCAATGCAACTGTTTCGCGAAGCTGAACAATATGGTGCCCAGACCCCACTCACGAACAATGCTGCTTGGGCTGCTTATGCCATTGGGTATAATTACCAACAGCAAAATAAATTAACCTTAGCGATTAATTTTTACAACAAAGCCCAACAAAAACTACTTGATAATCAAGATACCCTCAATGGCCTGCTCACTAAAAAAATGAGCCAAGCCTATATCGCCGAAGATAACTTTAAATTAGCGATCAGCTTTGCCAATCAATCGGCTCAATATTATCAAAATCTTGGCAACAAATTGCAACTATCCGATTCTTTATTAGCACTTGCCAGTATGCATCGTAAAATTAAAGAATATAACTTATCGCTCGTTTATTATTTTAATGCTCTCGATTTACTGAAGGTGTTTGATGAGAAAAACAAATTAAACACAGTCTATTTTGAAGTGGGAAAAACTTACTTGCAAATGGGTAATTATAGCTTGGCCGAGCAATATTTATCGAATGCAGAGCAGTTGTTTTACAATAATGGCCAAACGGATTTATTACTTGAATCACTCGTACACCTGGCTAATTTAGCGATTCAACAACAGCATTACGACACCGCATTAATACGTTTAAATAAAGCGTTATCGATCGCCGGTAAACTAAACAATAGTAAACAATTTGAAACCGTCTATCTGTATCTTGCCACAGCCTATGAAGAAACAGATCAATACGCAAAAGCACTCGATAGCTATAAGCAATTTGTACGCTATAACAAACTCTCTAATTTTGAAGCAAAAAAAGCATTTCCTGTCTCTAATCAACACAAAGAAAATAATGAAATAAAATCGCAAAAGATAAACCAATTACAAGCACAAGTGCTCAAGCTAAAACAATCAAAACATAACTTGGTTATTAATGTTTTTTTACTTGCTTCAATTATGCTAATTATTCTTTATTTGTACTATATCAATACGCAAAAGATGAAATTACAAAAACAAGATGTAGAACAGTTAGAGAATAACTACAATATTCATTCAAATACTGGCTTGAATAACATCAACAGCCTAAATCAATATATACCGACGCCACTGCAAGAAGCACGATTTTATTCTGATTGGGAATATTCAGATAAGCAAAACAGTGTGCATAGTTGCGCAATCATTAGTCTCGACTTTTTACTGCCTTTACGTCAAAAATGCAGCCTTTCACTCGTAAATAAAGTAGAAACAGAATTAGGTGCATATTTAAAACAACAACTACATGATTCTGAACATTTATTCCAATTAAATGACACGCAATTATTATTAGTTAAGAAAGTAAACAAAAATTACGACCCTGCGATCATTGCCAACCGTATCCTAGACTGGTTCGAACAATTTGATTGCCAGCTTAATTTTGACAAAAATATCTCGATAGGTATGGTTTCTCACCCCTTCTTATTTAAATACCCAACAGCAATCGACAGTAGAAAGCTGTTAAATATAGCCACTTTAGCCTTATCAGGTGCAACCCAATTAAGTCGTAAACATAACCGAAATAGTTGGGTTAAATTAAGTGCCTTAACCTATACACAACCGGCATTTTTCCATGGTGATATCTGGAACAGATCCAAGCAAGCCATTGAAAAAGGCTTAGTAAAAGTCACCTCCTCAACAGACAAAAATGATATTAATTGGCTGTAGGCTTACATTTTAGCACCAAACTATTTTATAGATGTATATATAGTGGTAAGCTAATCTCCATCTTTGATTTAACTTATGTGAAAAGTATACATGCAGACATCACAAGATTCGCACTCAGCAACACAGCAAAGTGATGCCAGCGGGTACACAAAAATTAACACTGCCATGTTATTAGCATTTATTAATCGTTTACTTGGTGCCACGCGAGGTATCGATACCGAGCTAAACATTGAAGTAAGTAAGCTAAAAGCAATTCTAGAACGCAGTGCGTCTGACGATGAACTTATCACTCAAATCAAACAGGTTGAGCGTCAAGTGATGCTACAACCACATATCTTATCCGATACCTTAAAAATTGGTGATAACGCTACAATTCAAGCCACTAAATCATTAATTCATTTGTTACAGGACGATCCTAAACTCACCGCCGAGTTGCAATTACTATTAGCGGAGCCCAAAGCGGCAGCTGTCACTGCATTACAAACAAAAGTGCAATCACTCTTCTGCATTTATCACAGCGCAATCAAAAACTTACAAATGTATCGCGGAAGTAATAGCGGTGTAACGGCAACCGTACACAAAAAAATATGCGACGATTTGCAACGCTTAATCAATGAACTTGATTTTGCCGGTGGGTTTGGCTCAAATCTTCAAAAAATTCGTCAACGTTTATTACAAGGTGTCGAAATCAATGAACTCGTTGATATCTGTTTGCAAATCATCAACAACATTATCGAAGGGGCTCGTGAAGAACGCTTAGCGTCAAAGACGTTTTTACATGCCATTGTCGAAGAACTCAATAATATCGCTTATAAGTTTGATAACTCATTAGTTGATAGTAGTAAAATAAATAAAAAACAAATGAGTTTGTTGGAAAATCTAAAAGAGCGAATTGATATTTTAGACTTAGATATCAGTACTTGTGAAAACTTAGAAGAAACGAAGTTACACGTTCAACAAGGACTTGAAATCATCTCGAGTAGTATCCAACAACAAGAGCAATTACTACAAGAGAAAATTCGATTAGAGCAACAAATAAAAGCAGTTCAGAGCCAACTTGAGCAACTCAAAAAAGAAACATTACTGCATACACAACGCTTAGAAGCACAACAGCATAAACTGTACCTTGATTCTTTAACACAGGTATACAATCGCACCGCATTAGACGAACGCTTTAAGCTTGAATTTAAACGTTGGCAGCGTTATCAAACCAATACCACAATCGCGATCATCGATATTGATCACTTTAAGAATATCAATGATACCTTTGGTCATATTGCAGGGGACAAAGCCCTTAAAATCGTCGCAAGAGCCTTACAAAAATCGATTAAGGGTAAAGACTTTATCGCCCGTTTTGGTGGTGAAGAATTTGTCGTATTACTTGCCGACTTAAAACCACATGAAATACAGGCCGTTTTAGATAAGCTGCGCAAGACCATTAAAAGTATACCGTTTAGATTTAAAGGCGAACAGATTTCAATCACTATCTCAATTGGTGCGACTCAATTCTTACCAGAGGATAATGAAACAGTTGAACCTTTCGAACGCGCGGATAAAGCCTTGTATCAAGCAAAAAGCTCAGGACGAGATAAAGTTATCATTAGCAACTAAACTTAATTAGACTTGCGGTAATAAGTACGTCCATATTCATTTTTTATCAACCGGTTATACGTGCTTAATGCCAGCTTTCTGACATGGAGTTTAGCTTATGATCACGCACATTAAACCCGTTGGCAGTATGGATTTGCTTTCACAACTTGAAGTCGATCGGCTACAACAAACTGCCACCAGTGATTTATATTTATTATTCCGAAATTGCTCACTGGCCGTATTAAACTCAGGTTCTCGAACTGATTCCAGTAGTGAAATTTTAAAAGCATTCCGTAGCTTTGATATCAGTGTTGTACAACGTGAACGCGGCGTAAAGCTCGAGCTACATAACGCCCCAGAACAAGCGTTTGTCGATGGTGAGATTATTCGAGGTATTCAAGAACACCTATTTTCAGTATTGCGCGATATTCTTTATGTTAATAGTTATATAGAGCAAGAACCCGTCCCCAAAAAAGAATTATCTTCATTTTTAACCAACCAGGTATTTTCTATTTTACGTAATGCACGCGTGATCAAATCAGATTCCGATCCTAATATGGTCGTTTGCTGGGGAGGCCACTCCATCCGCTCACCAGAATATGAATATGCTAAAGCCGTTGGTCATGAATTAGGCTTGCGTGAAATAAATATTTGCACGGGTTGCGGACCCGGTGCAATGGAAGGTCCAATGAAAGGGGCGACAGTTGGCCATGCGAAACAGCGCGTAAAACAACGCCGCTATCTTGGTTTAACCGAACCCAGTATTATAGCTGCCGAACCACCTAACCCCATCGTAAATGAACTCGTCATTTTACCGGACATTGAAAAACGTTTAGAAGCCTTTGTACGCCTATCTCACGGTATTATCATTTTTCCTGGTGGTGCAGGTACAGCAGAAGAACTCTTGTACTTACTGGGAATAATGATGCACCCCGAAAATAAACGTCAGCCGCTGCCGATTGTACTTACCGGCCCTAAGGAAAGTGAAGAATACTTTACTACCATCGATGAATTTGTCGGTGCAACCCTTGGTTTTGAAGCACAAAAATACTATCAAATTATTATTGATGATGCTGCAAGTGCAGCACAAATAATGAAACAAGCCATGCATAAAACCTATGAATATCGCCGTGCCATTGGTGATGCTTATTCATATAACTGGAGCTTAAAAATAGAATTAGATTTTCAAGTTCCATTTATTCCAAGTCACCAGCATATGGCGGCATTAAACCTCAACCTTAATCAAGCCCCTGAAGTATTAGCAATGAACCTGCGAAAAGCCTTTTCCGGTATCGTCGCGGGTAATGTTAAAGACTCAGGGATCAAATCAATTGAAAAAAATGGTCCATTCAAATTGCAAGGCGACCCAAAATTAATGCAATTAATGGACAATTTATTAAAAAACTTCATAAAACAGAATAGAATGAAGCTTCCAGGTAGTAAGTATGAACCTTGCTATGAAATAATAAAGCCCAATTAACTTTGATGAAACACGGATATGGCCAAAAATCACTTATTAATTATCGATGCGTTAAACCTGATCCGTCGAGTTCATGCAGTACAACTAAATCAAAGTAATGATCCGGTTGCGCAAATAAGCGCAACGCGCGAAACCATTAAGCAAGCCGTTAGAAAATTATTAGCGATCACGGCTCCGACGCATGTCGTCGCGGTCTTTGATGCTGAGCAAACGGGCTGGCGCCATGAGATCTACCCCGATTACAAGGCGAATCGTAAGCCGATGCCAGAAAGCTTGCAGCAAGCACTCAATTTAATCCAAGATGACCTGTGGGATTTGAACGTAGACTCTTTATTAACAGAACAAGATGAAGCGGATGATTTAATTGCAACGCTCGCCGTCAAAATGTCAGCACAACAGCAACAAGTCACCATTATTTCGACCGATAAGGGTTACTGCCAACTGTTAAATCCTTACATTCAAATTCGTGATTATTTTAACAAACGCTGGTTAGACCAAAACTTTATTGACGATAAATTCGGAGTACAACCACAGCAACTTGCCGACTACTGGGCCTTAACAGGGATCAGTGGTAGTCATCTCGCTGGCGTAGCAGGAATTGGACCTAAAACAGCCACTCAATTATTAACACAGCATGTTACTTTAGACGCAATTTATGCGAGTGAAGAGCTAAAACCCAAGCTTCGCGAAAAACTTGATACACATAAAGAAATGGCTTATATCACCCAGCAGCTAGCACAGCTCAAAATTGATATTCCTTTAGGATTCAATTTAAAAGATTTACGGTATCAGCCTTAATCATAAAAATAACGCTTAGAGTAATAATTCTAGTATTCGTACTAAGCGTTAATAGTACAAAAAAAGTGAAATTCTAGATCTACGTCTACCACATGACGATACAACAAAGTTAAACGCTTTATTTACTAAAATAACAGCAGTAACTACATTAACAATCAAGTAATACTTTGTTACCATACGGCAACAAAACATTTTCATTTGAAAGTACGCTAATTAAATAAGGAATATGTATGACACAAAGAAGAATTACAGTGATCCCGGGTGATGGCATTGGTCCGGATATTATTGAGTCTGCAATTCAAATTTTAGATAAGGCTGGCTGTAATTTCGCATATGACTTTGCTGATGCTGGTCTTGCTGCACTACAAACTTCAAGTGAACTGTTGCCAACAGCAACATTAGATTTAATTGAAAAAAACAAAGTAGCATTAAAAGGTCCGTTAACTACACCTGTTGGCGCTGGCTTTACGTCAATCAACGTATCATTACGTAAGCATTTTAATTTATACGCTAACTTGCGACCAGTAGTCTCTTTTAAAGGTACACGTAGCCGCTACGAAAATATCGATATTATTACCGTGCGTGAAAATACGGAAGGTATGTACTCTGGTGCAGGTCAAATTATTGCCGATGATGGTAGCGAAGCAGAAGCAAAAAGTATCATCACACGCGCTGGGGCAGAACGTATTTGTGTTGCAGCATATGAATTAGCAAAATCAGAAAATCGTAAAAAAGTAACGGCTATCCATAAAGCCAATATTTTGAAAACAACATCAGGCCTGTTCCTTGAAGTAGCGCGTGAAGTGGCGCAACGTTACCCTGAAATTGAATCAGAAGAAATGATCGTTGATGCTGCGTGTATGAACCTGGTTATGTACCCTGAACGTTTCGATGTGATCGTGACCACGAACTTATTTGGTGATATTTTATCTGACTTATGTGCAGGTCTTGTTGGTGGTCTTGGTATGGCTCCGGGCGCAAATATCGGTGAAGACATCGCTATTTTTGAAGCCGTTCACGGCAGTGCACCTGACATTGCAGGTAAAAACCTAGCAAATCCGACATCTGTGATCCTTGCCTCTATTCAAATGCTAGAACACCTAGAAATGAAAAAAGAAGCAAATAATATTCGTAACGCAGTGCGTGATGTCATTGAATCAGGTGATAGAACAACGCGTGATCTTGGTGGTACACATGGTACGACAGACTTTACTCAAGCAATTTTAGAACGTCTATAGCTCTATCATTAAGTAATGATTAGTTCAGTCTATATGAACTCAGCTGATTAGCATCATTGATGTTAATCAGCTGATATTTACTCACTTACCCGAATCCCCTCACCTAACGCCCTAAATAGTAATTTTACTCACAACTAGTAATTTACCAATACCAAGCTATAGTTAAGGTCTCATCAGCAGCTTTGGTGATATATGGTATATAAAATTCTCTTAATCATATTTTCAATCAGTCTATTTAGCAGGATCACTCTAGCACAAGAAAATCAGTTAAGGTCCTATATACCAGATCAACATTTTTCTAACCGCCACAATCAAATAGGGCCAATATTAGCAGCTGTACACCCAAAATTTGAATTTAAACAATCTCTGTTTGTTATCAAAAAAAGTAAAAATAAGCGTAAACATACTGCGCAACTACAACTGCTTAATATGTGGATAGATCCAGATATTACTCGCCTCTTCATCCCTAGGCTCAAAGATATTGGTAAGCTAAGCTTAAACTTGCATTACAGCTTAAAGCGCAGTCCTTATTTATTATTTAATTACGAACGCATCACCATCAAAACAAAAGTTAAATCAGACGGAGTCCTACAGCACGAGGCGTATTATAATATGAATATCGAGGGGGCTGTCATTGGGATTAAAGTACGTGGCGAAGATCAAAAATTATATTTTCGTTATCGTTTTAAATAATAAAGCCATTAAATAAACCACAGATATGGCATTTAATGACTTGGAATATTAGAGGAAATACTAGACGTATACCCTCCTTCTTATTTTATTACTCTATACTATTTATCTTCAGGAATGAAGTGTGCCCAAGCAACATGCACAGTCACTTCATCACGATCATGATAAAGGTGTTTAGCTTGGATCACAAAGCGATCATCAAGTTGCTTATCTAAGATAGCTAAACAATCTTCTAATGTATGGTAACGGCGTTTTAATGGAAGTTTAAGATTAAAGATTGCTTCTTTACACCATGCATTTAATAACCACTTACACATTAAACGGGCAACACGCTCTGGTTTTTCAATCATGTCACATACCAGCATATCAACTGGTGGATTCTCAGGAACCTTGATCTTATTACCGTTTAATTTACGGTTGGTCCACGCAATCGTCGTTTTAGCAGGCTCATATTTAAAGCCGTCTTCTTCGAAGTGCTTAACTTGACCAGTTTCCATTAGGCTATCCGCCATTGCACCGTTATCAATAGCAACAACAAACATGCTGCGTTGTACTAACTGGTACGTCCAACCACCAGGACAAGCACCTAAGTCAACCGCACGCATTGCTCCACCGATACGTTTATCCCACTGATCAGCTGGAATAAATGTATGGAATGCTTCTTCTAATTTCAATGTCGAACGACTTGGTGCTTTCGAAGGGAACTTAAGACGCATGATACCCATAGGTAATGGCGAGTTATTAAAGCTATATGAGTAACCGATATACACACTGGTATTCGTAATGAAAAATACGTGAAGTACTGGGCGGTTTTTATTTTCTTTTGGTAATAAGTGATCGCCTTTACGTAAAGATTGGCGAAGTGGCACTGTATACTTACGGCAAAATTTAGACAGCTCTTTACCTTCATTAGTATCAGGCATTTCAACACGTAGCTCACCCATGGCTTCGATACCGTCACAGGCAGCAACTACAGGGTTTACACGGTCGTAAAGCGGCATATCATCAACACGTGCGTGTAATGCGATCATTTGACGTGCAAAGATCAATGATGAAAGTGGTAATTTTTTCGCTATTGAATCTACATCTTCAGCAGAGTGACATTCAAACACAACATAACCCGAATTCAGCGTTACTTTAGCAAAACCATACGCCTCCATGGCAGTCGCTCGTGCTTGAATTTCAGCGGCACATTCTTTTTCATAACCAGGGCGGCAATATAATAAAATACCATTCATTTTCTAATAACCTCATTTTCGTCATCAACATAGCTGACGATATACACTCAGTATAGATACAATACTAAGACTACTAATACATAAAATATACGCAAACCAGTGCAGAATACTGCATATCTTGAACTGGTTTGCATATAAAAGTCGCACAGTCTAAACCCTTGACGATATAACACCAAGGATTTAGTGCCTTAGTGGTGAATTAATTCTCCACAAACTCTTGCTGCTCTTCCTCGACCAAAGACAGCATCCAATCACGGAATGCCACTATTTTACCAAGTTCATCTTGCTCTTCACGGCAAACGACGTAATACGCATTTTTACTCACTAAAACATCAGTAAAAGGACGCACAAGACGACCAGCGTCAATTTCGGGCTGTGCTAACACACTGTGTCCTAACGCTACACCTTGACCATGTATTGCCGCTTGTAATACCATCGAAGTATGACTAAAAATAGGTCCTTGATTAACATTAACACCGATAATATTGCCTTGCTTAAACCAAGCAGTCCAATCACGACGAGACGTATCATGCAATAACGTGTGTAGCTTTAAATCCTCCGGCGTTTTGAGTGGTTTAATACCATTCAGTAATCGCGGAGAGCACACAGGCACTAAATACTCGGTATGTAATTTCTGCGCATATAAATCTTTCCACTTTCCTCGACCATAATAAATCGCGACATCTACATCATCAGTCAATGAACCATCATCCATATCAACCGCTTTAATACGAACATCAATATCTGGATAGAGTTCTGAAAACAAAGATAAACGCGGTACTAACCATTGGATAGCAAAACTAGGCTGTAAACTAACTGTCAATGAGCCTTTTGCCCCTCTGGCTAATAAACGTTCTGTCGCATCAACTAATGAAGTAAAAGTATCTTTAATATCCAAAAAATAACTCTGCCCTTCTTCCGTTAAAAATAACGCACGGTTTTGGCGACGAAACAGTTTGATGCCTAAGTATTCTTCTAGCGCTTTAATTTGATGACTTACAGCCGCTTGCGTCACATAAAGTTCTTCAGATGCACGGGTAAAACTAGAATGTCGAGCTGCGGCTTCGAAAACACGTAGCGAATTTAATGGGGGGAGTCTGCGTGACATAGTGTCGTCCAGTTAGATAAGAAAAACTAATGTAAAACATTATAATTTGTCAATTGTAAGAATGCTAGAAAATAACTATAGTTCGCGTATGTATATAGGACATAATACTTATTTCTACTGATTTTCGTTAATTAGTATTATTTATATAGGTTAGTCTTTGTTATGTAATGTTGTGTTTGTTTTGCTTAAACTTTTTGGTTTAGGCCTTTAAGTAGTCACTACTTATTTTTAGCGCTGTATTATTACAGCGCTTTTTTTATACCTGAAATTAATCAATATCAATCGCAGTAAAACTCTTTATTAGATCATCAATCGCTTTTGCTTGTGTTAAAAACGCTTCTAACGTAGCAAAGGGTAATGCAGAAGGGCCATCACAACGCGCTTGCGCTGGATTCTCATGAGCTTCAATGAAAAGACCTGCAATCCCAGTAGCTAAACCTGCATAGCTTAATTCAGGTACTTGTTTACGACGACCACCAGACGCAGCACTACCCGCATCACGCTGTTGTGTTGCATGGGTACTGTCTAAAATGATTGGCGTACCTTGAGTAAGCTCTTTCATCACACCAAATGCTAACGGATCAACAACTAGGTTATCGTAACCATGGCAATGACCACGTTCACATAAAATAACTTGCTCATTACCACACTCAGCAAACTTATCAACGATATTGCCAACTTGATGCGGAGACATAAACTGTGGTTTTTTAATATTAATCACAGCGCCAGTAGCCGCCATTGTTTGTACTAAGTCAGTTTGACGCGCAAGAAAAGCAGGAAGTTGGATAACATCAACAACATCAGCCACTGGTTGACACTGTGCTTCAGTGTGTACATCAGTAATGATTGGTACATTGAATTCAGCTTTTACCCGTTGGAAAATGTTTAAACCTTTTTCCATGCCTACACCACGGAAAGAGTGGATACTAGAGCGGTTAGCTTTATCAAATGACGCTTTAAATACAAAAGGAATACCCAGTTTATCCGTCACTGTTTTATATGCTTCTACAGCGCGTAAAGTCGACAGTTCGTCTTCTAATACATTGATACCACCAAATAACACAAATGGTAGATCGTTGGCACAAACAATATCATTACCAATTTTTACTATTTTTGCATTCATAATTATTACCTTAAAGGGTCCATTTTATATCAGTTAATTTTAATGAATCGTATCATCAGTCGCAGCAAGTTCTTCAACTTGTGCTTTCAAAACCCGAGTGATCGGATCGTCTGGACATTGTTCAATAAAATAAGCAAAATCTTCACAGGCTAATTTTTTACAATCAAGTTGCTGTAACAAAAATCCACGGTCTCTAATTTCATAAGGTTCATCAGGATCGATCTCTAAAATGAGGTCAATACAGCGTAATGCATATGAGAAATGTTCATCACGAATTAACGCCGCTTTTAATACCTGTAATAAACGCAAGTAATGCATTTCATTCGTAGCTTCGAATAAGTCATCATCAGATAACAGAGCATGGTTACCTTCGATACCACGTAACAATACCTGCAGCTTATGACGACTCAATACTTGTCCATCAGCAGGATCAACATATATACCATCTTGTTTACTACCGAAACGTAACACAAATTGGCCAGGAAATAAGATCCCAGTCACATCCACTTCAAAATGCTCGGCAAAGTACATGAATACCGTACCCAGTGAAAGGGGAACACCATTACGACTACTAATAACTTTGTGCAACAAGACACTATCGAGTTCGAGCCACTTGCGCCAATCACCCGAAAAACCAAGTTGTTGATAAAACAAATACAAGAGTTGATTACGTTTTTCAACGTCACCTGTCAAGCCTTGCATATCAACTTCGATAAGTTCAATTAACCCATCCAATTCAATAATCGCCTCTTCGAGTAACGGTTTTTCCGTTATCATCTCGATGGCAGATAGTGTTGCTAGCATGACGTTGTCAATCATAAGCACTTCTTCTGCGAGCTCATCATCGTATTCTTCAACCAGATCACTATCAATATCGTTATTATCTACTACTACGTCTTCTGCCAGTTCTGTTTCTGTCAGCGCAGCATTTGCATCTAATTCCATAACTACCTCAGCAAATATGCTTCGCCATTAATGGCTAACGAGAACACATAAAATAACCAGCCGATACTACCCGCAAACGCAAAACAGCGGAAAAATAGATTCTTACCTTGCTGTAATGACATAAACACCATAAAAGTGATGGCGAGTGTCGACAATAATTTTTCTGTCATGACCGTATCAACAAACGGAGCACGACCTGAAACCATACACACTAACGCAATCATCATCACTGTGATCATATCTATCACCTTACGTGATTTGATAAAACCTGTATGCTCAAGATACGGTGATTGCTTTATTGTGAAGGCAAAATTTACAAAATACATCAGCACACTTAATAGCAGCGTCGCGATGTGTAGCGGAATAACAATATCCATGATTAGGCTTCTTTTCGTTGTCCGACAGTAATACGATCGTTATTACCATAATCTTTATGTGTAACAACCTGATGATAATTTGATTCAGTAAATAGTGCGCGTACCGCTACACCTTGCTCAAAACCATGTTCAACTAACAACCAGCCATCCATAGTTAAAAACTGATAACCTTCACGAATAATATGCTTTAAGTCAGCAAGTCCATCATCAGCGGCGACTAATGCAGTTAACGGCTCAAAACGCACGTCCCCCATAGCCAGATGTGGATCATGTTCTTCTATATAAGGTGGATTACTGACTATTACATCAAAGCGTTGACTCGCTTGTAAAGGTTCAAACCAACTACCTTGCAATATAGCAACATCAAGGCCACAGCGTTTAGCATTACGACGTGCTAATGCAGCCGCGCCTTGCTGATATTCAATTGCGGTCACAGTCGCTTGTGGTGATTCTGATGCTAAGGCCAGCGCGATAGCACCCGTCCCCGTCCCTAAATCTAATACTTGGCAAGCTTGAATCGGCATGCAAGCAAGTGCTTGTTCAACTAATACTTCAGTATCAGGTCTTGGAATTAACGTATCCGGAGACACTTCTAATTCTAATGACCAAAATTCACGATAGCCAAGAATATGAGCGACAGGTTCACCTGCCTGACGACGCATGATAAGAGCTGTAAAGCGACGAATAATATCATCATCCATGACCTTATCATCCCAAGTGAAAAGATGACTGCGATCTTTATCGAGTAGGAAACAAAGGATAACGTCGGCATCAAGCTTCGGGCTTTCGCTGTCAGTGAGCTGCTTGACAGCCCACTGCAGTAATTGTGCAATTGTTTTCACAGTTCTCGATACACCTAGTCTGCTTCAGCAAGCGCCGCTAACAGATCCGCTTGATGTTCTTGAATAATTGGTTGGATCAATACGTCTAATTCACCTTCCATCACTTCATTTAGACGGTAAAGTGTTAGATTGATACGGTGATCACTAACGCGACCTTGTGGATAGTTATAAGTACGAATACGTTCAGAACGATCGCCACTTGCCACTAGGCTACGGCGTGTACTTTCTTCTTCTAGGCGTACAACTTCATCTGCTGCCGCTTGAATTCGCGCTTGTAGAATAGACATCGCACGTGCACGGTTTTTATGCTGTGAACGCTCGTCTTGGCACTCAACTACAGTCCCCGTAGGAATATGAGTAATACGGATCGCAGAATCGGTTTTATTTACGTGTTGACCACCAGCACCAGATGCACGGAACGTATCAACTTTAAGATCTGCAGTGTTAATACTAATCGCTTCTGACTCTGGGATCTCTGGCATAACAACCACAGTACAAGCTGAGGTATGGATACGACCTTGTGATTCAGTTTCTGGTACACGCTGTACACGGTGACCACCAGACTCAAACTTCATGGTGCCGAATACTGCGTCACCTTCCATCTTAACAATAACTTCTTTGTAACCGCCTTGATCACTGTTGCTTAAGTTCATGATAGATAAACGCCAGCCTTTTTTCTCCGCATACTTACAGTACATACGGTAAAGGTCGCCTGCAAAGATTGCGGCTTCGTCACCACCCGCACCAGCACGGATCTCTAAGAAACAGTTATTGCTGTCATTTGGGTCACGTGGTAACAACAAAACTTCTAATTCATCACTGACACGCGCAACCGTCGCTTTACTTTCTTTATATTCTTCAACAGCCATTTCACGCATGTCAGGATCATCGTCCTTTAACATCTCTTCTGCTGATTCAAAATCTTCTTTTGCGTCTTGGTATTCTTTAAAACAAGTAACTAACTCTTCTAATTGCGCGTATTCTTTTGTTAGTGCACGGTAACGGTCTTGATCACTGATGATCTCTGGCTCACCTAATAGTGCTTGAACTTCTTCATGGCGTTCAATTAGGGCTTCTAATTTTGTAATGATCGATGCTTTCATCTTTACTCTCGTATTACCGTTAAATAGATCACCGAAGTCTTATAGGTTGCTTCAGTAATTGAATATGGATTATTTCTTTGTTGTGATCGGCAAGGATACCTATATGTAAGGAAATAGTCGATTGCTTTCCGATAATTTACTATTGATATACCGAATATATGCCAAAACAGTTTGAAATAGAGTAACCAGTTGCTAATGAATTTCAATTATCAGCAACGGCAATATCTATTTTATTTTAGGGACGTGGTAACTAATCAAGGCCAACGACACGACGCACTAATAATAGCTCGTCATCTTGATTACGCTTGCCTGCACTCACGAGTGCTTGCGTCGGCGCATGGATAAGCTTGTTAGTTAACTTATTAGCTAATTCTGTTAATACACGTTCGTGGTCAGTACCACTTTGTAGCGCGGCTATCGCTCTTTCAAGTAACAGCTCTTTTTCAGCCATTGCCGCATTCCGGTATTCTTTAATAGAATCAACACTTGATAATGAAGCTGCCCATTCAGCAAACAGCTGTGTTTCTTCATTAATGATCTGCTCCGCTTGCTCTGCAGCATCTTGACGCGCTTCTTTATTCTGCTCAATGATGCCCTGCAGGTCATCGACAGTGTATAAATATGCATTACCTAACTCGCCGACTTCTTCTTCAATATCCCGAGGCACTGCAATATCAACCAAGAAAATAGGCTTTTGCTTGCGTAGTTTTAATGCACTTTCAATCATCCCTTTACCGATAATAGGTAATGGGCTTGCCGTTGAACTGATAACAATATCCGCATTATGTAAATGCTGAGGGATCTCTTCTAATGTCAGGGTACTGGCACCAAACTTATCACCCAGCACTTGCGCACGAGATAAAGTACGGTTAGCCACCATCATCTCACAGACATTCTGATCCGCAAGATGAGTCGCAACCAGATCAATGGTTTCACCCGCCCCAATCAGCAACACACGCGTTTTAGATAAATCATCAAAGATATGTTTACTTAAACTAACCGCCGCAAAAGCCACAGATACTGCATTAGCACCAATTTCAGTTTCGGTACGCACACGCTTAGCGGCTGTAAAGGTTTTTTGGAATAGCTTATCTAAGGTTTGAGCAACAGAGTTTAACTGTTTTGCTTTCGCAAAGGCTTGCTTTATCTGCCCTAAAATTTGCGGTTCACCTAATACCAGTGAATCTAAGCCACCAGCCACTCGCATGAGGTGGCGTACCGCATCGGTATCGTAATGGCGATAAGTACATGCTGCTAATTCATCAGTCTGCACCTGATGAAAATCAACTAACCACTGCGTAACGCGTTCGGGCTGTCCTTGCTCAATTTTGCAATATATCTCGGTACGATTACAAGTTGAAACAATTACCACTTCCGAAGCGATGCCTTCAGCCGTAATGCTGGCGAACGCTTCTTCAATATTGTCAGGTGAAAAAGCAACCTTTTCACGTAGTGATACAGGTGCCGTATTATGATTTATACCTAGTGCTAACAGAGTCATGTATTACTTACTGTGGATAGTTGTAAAACAAATAGGAGGCTATTCTACGCAAAAAGTATGAATTTTTAAAGTGACAAAGCCAAGCATATCTGTTTTTATAACTCCATGCTTGTTCTTTATCATCATTACTTTATTTTTTTGAGTATCTTATGACATTCCAGCGTTCTATTTACATTGTTATCATTAGTATATTATTAAGTGCCTGTAGTACAACGACTCAATACCAAGCTCCAGTAGGTAGTCCAAAACAACTATGGCAACAACACCAAGTTCAATTACAATCAATCAAAGCCTGGCAGGTGCAAGGTCAAATAGCAGTTATTAGCCCAGACTCACGTAATTCCGCAACCTTAAACTGGCAGCAATTTGTTAATGATTTCAAGATTAACCTCACAGGCCCCTTCGGTATTCATATACTTACTATCAAGCGCAATGACAATATCTCGACATTAATCCTCGATGATGACCAACAATACCAAGGTCACAACACTCAAGCACTGATTAACCAACTTAGCCCAATCCCAATTCCTGTGAATGAATTACGCGCTTGGATCATTGGAGAACCACTTACTGATGACGTTAAGCTCGATGGTTACGGCCGTGTAACCCAAGCTAATCACCCACTCGGTTGGCACATCAGTTATACTCATTATCAATTAATCGATAATATTTGGTTACCTAAAAATATCGTTATCAAAAAAGACGACATGCGTATAAAAATCACGACTCGAAACTGGAATTTAAATGCAACAAAATACTAGCCATTGGTCAGCACCGGCAAAACTGAATCTCTTCCTGTATATTAATGGTCGTCGCCCCGATGGCTATCATGAATTACAAACTTTATTTCAATTTGTTGATATCGGTGATGAGTTAGCGATTACCCCAAACCTCAGTGATACCATCACTATTACGCCAGAGATCCCAAGTATTCCCGTTACCGACAATATTATCTATCAAGCAGCAATAGCGCTTAAAGCGCATTCAGCACTACCATTAGGTGCAGATATTCAACTAACCAAAAATCTACCTATGGGCGGTGGCCTTGGTGGTGGTTCTTCAGACGCAGCAACCACCTTAGTCGCGTTAAATAAACTTTGGCAATTACACCTAGATGAAGACCAATTAGCCGCAATTGGCGTCAAGCTCGGTGCGGATGTACCTGTGTTTGTCCGTGGACATGCTGCATTTGCAGAAGGAATAGGTGAGCAGCTTACCTCTATTGAGGTGGATGAGAACTATTATCTTATTGTCGTACCTGACACACAGGTCAATACGGCAAAATTATTTTCTGATCCAGAATTAATACGTGATACGCCAAAACGCCCGCTGAATCAGTTATTACAAGACGAATGGCTAAATGACTTTGAGCCAACTGTGAAAAAACGTCATCCTGAGGTTGCAAAAGCATTAGAGTGGTTGCTAAAATATGCGCCATCTCGACTGACGGGTTCCGGTTGTTGTATTTTTTCTGAGTTTAAAACTAAGTCTGATGCATTAACGGTATTAGCGAAAGCGCCTAAAGGCATGCAAATTTATATCGCGAAGGGCTTAAATAAATCACCGCTATTACGTGATTTAGAAAGCGTGACTATTGCATGATTGAAAAATACGGCGCAATAATAATGAACTAGTGAAAATAAATACGATACCTGAATCTTAGCTATTAAGTTGTTACCAAATTCTAAGAGATTAACGCTGGGGATCTCTACTAGGCAGTTCGCTGACTAGGAGTATAATTATATCCCAGCCAAATACATCGATTACCTGAGGTTACACCGTGCCCGACATGAAGCTCTTTGCTGGTAACGCTACACCAGAACTTGCACAGAAAGTTGCAGACCGCCTTTTCATTCAACTTGGCAAAGCCAAAGTTGGTCGCTTTAGCGATGGTGAAATTAGTGTAGAAATTGAAGAAAATGTACGTGGTGGAGATATCTTCATCCTGCAATCTACTTGTGCACCAACGAACGACAATCTAATGGAATTAATTGTCATGGTTGATGCGATGCGTCGTGCATCAGCGGGTCGTATCACAGCAGTTATTCCTTATTTTGGTTATGCTCGTCAAGATCGTCGTGTACGTTCTTCTCGCGTGCCAATCACAGCAAAAGTTGTAGCCGATTTCCTTTCAAGTGTTGGTGTTGACCGTGTATTAACGGTTGATCTACATGCAGAACAAATTCAAGGCTTCTTCGATGTGCCTGTTGATAATGTATTTGGTACGCCAGTATTATTAGAAGACATGCAAGAAAAGAATCTTGAGAATCCAGTTATCGTATCTCCGGATATCGGTGGTGTAGTACGAGCACGTGCTAACGCTAAATTACTTGATGAAGCAGACCTTGCGATTATCGACAAACGTCGTCCAAAAGCAAACGTAGCACAAGTAATGCACATTATTGGTGATGTAAAAGACCGTGATTGTATCTTGGTTGATGACATGATCGACACTGGTGGTACATTATGTGCAGCAGCAACAGCGCTAAAGAAAAATGGTGCGAAACGTGTATTTGCTTACGCGACTCACCCAGTATTCTCAGGTAACGCTGTAGAGAATCTACGTAATTCTTGCATTGATGAAATCGTGGTAACAGACTCAATTCCACTTTCTCCAGAAGTAGCTGCACTACCAAACGTACGCGTATTGAGCCTTAGCCCTATGCTAGCAGAATCAATCCGTCGCGTTAGCAATGAAGAATCTATTTCAGCAATGTTTAAATAATTAAATTAACCCAGAATTTAATTTAAGCAATGCAATAAAAACCGAGTTTGGTATTACCAGGCTCGGTTTTTTTGTTTATCTAAAGCTGCGAATACTTTAAGCCATAAGCGCACTATCATTCAACTTGATGGATACGTCAGTTGAGCTTTGCGCTGACACAAGGTAAAATAGCGCGTTTTTTATTCAATGAGTAAGGGTCGACTGACTCGAATACGCATTAAGCCATCATTACAGTAATAATAGGTATACCATGAGCAACGACATTCGTTTAATTGTCGGCCTGGCTAATCCAGGACAAGAATACAGCCGCACCCGTCATAATGCCGGAGCTTGGTTTATTAACGAATTAGCGAAATGGCACAACACGCAATTACGTGAAGAAGCTAAATATTTTGGTTACACAGCAAGAATAGCGATTGCTGGCCAAGATGTGCGACTATTAATCCCGACTACATTCATGAATTTAAGTGGTAAGTCGGTTTCAGCGTTAGCTAAGTTTTATCGTATTGATGTAACACAAATCTTAGTTGTTCATGATGAACTCGATTTACCACCTGGTGTGGCTAAATTTAAGCAAGGCGGCAGCCATGGTGGTCATAATGGTCTTAAAGACATTATTAGCAAGATGGCGAACAGCAAAGAATTCTACCGTTTACGTATTGGCATTGGTCACCCTGGTCATAAAGACAAAGTAACTAGTTACGTACTTGGTAAAGCACAAGCCAAAGAACAAGAACAAATGGATGCGGCGATTGATGAAGCAGTTCGCTGTATCGATATTTTAGCTAAAGACGGCATGACCAAAGCGATGAGTCGTTTACATACGTTTAAAGCGCAATGATTAATAAAAAAAGAAATAATTCAACACACTCAGGTAAATAATTTAACTGTGTGAACCAATTTTAGTACATAGCAAAGAAGGTAAAAATCATGGGTTTTAAATGCGGTATCGTAGGCTTACCAAACGTAGGTAAATCAACACTATTTAATGCATTAACACAAGCTGGTATCGAAGCTGCCAATTTCCCATTCTGCACAATCGAGCCGAATACGGGTGTTGTGCCTGTACCAGATAAGCGTTTAGATGCACTATCTGCAATCGTAAACCCAGAGCGCGTATTACCAACTACAATGGAATTTGTTGATATCGCAGGCTTAGTAGCTGGCGCATCAAAAGGTGAAGGTCTAGGTAACAAATTTCTAGCAAACATCCGTGAAACAGATGCAATTGGTCACGTTGTACGTTGTTTTGAAAATGAAAACATCATTCACGTGAACAACAAAATTTCACCATTAGATGACATCGAAATCATTAATACTGAACTTGCACTAGCCGATCTAGACAGCTGTGAACGCGCACTGCTGCGTTTAGCTAAAAAAGCCAAAGGCGGCGATAAAGACGCTAAATTTGAAGTGCCAGTTGTTGAAAAAATCATAGCACACCTTGCTGAAGGTGAAATGATCCGTTCGTTAGAATTAACGAAAGACGAAGTTGCTGCGATTGATTACATGAACTTCTTAACATTAAAACCAACAATGTATATCGCTAACGTTGATGAAGATGGTTTTGAAAATAACCCATTCTTAGATTCAGTACGTGAACTTGCTGCAACAGAAAATGCAGTCGTTGTTGCTATTTGTGCATCAATGGAATCTGACATTGCTGAACTTGAAGACGAAGAGCGTGCAGAGTTCATGGAAGACATGGGTATTGAAGAACCAGGTCTTAACCGTGTAATTCGTGCAGGTTACGAACTACTAACACTACAAACTTATTTCACTGCAGGTGTTAAAGAAGTACGTGCATGGACTATCCCAGTAAACGCAACAGCGCCACAAGCAGCCGGTAAAATCCATACTGACTTCGAAAAAGGTTTTATCCGTGCTGAAGTAATACCTTATGCTGCGTTCATCGAAAACAAAGGTGAAGCAGGCGCTAAGACTGCAGGTCAATGGCGTCTAGAAGGTAAAGACTATATCGTTAAAGATGGTGATGTTGTACATTTCCGTTTTAACGTATAACTTTACTTAAGCTAGCACAATCAAACGCTGGCAATTGCCAGCGTTTTTGTTTTGATACTCTTTATAATCCTGTTGCAATAAAACCACTTAGTATTGATTAACAGAAGTAAATATCAAATAAATCATTAAACTCAATTACAATAATAAAAATTGGCTATAGACGCTTTAAATTATCAACAATTGCAGTTTTGCTACAAATAGCATAGAGTGACAACAGGATTCGTACAGAATTTCGACAGGCGTAGTTAAAAACGTTTTTTAACTAAAAAATAGTTGACGAACTTAGCTGTAATTAGCATAATGCGCCCCGTTCCAACGAAACAGTTAACTGCTAGTCGGAATGAGATTTAAGATGGCCATGTAGCTCAGCTGGTTAGAGCACAGCACTCATAATGCTGGGGTCACAGGTTCAAGTCCCGTCATGGCCACCATCTTAATTCAAATTGTAGGGATATCGCCAAGCGGTAAGGCACCGGGTTTTGATCTCGGGATTCTGAGGTTCAAATCCTCATATCCCTGCCATTATATAAACGATTGGCTATTTAGCGGATTGTTAAATTTATAAACACTGTTTCTCATTAATTTGATTAACACTACCAAGTTTATAAATATAAAGAATATTGTGCGGAAGTGGCGGAATTGGTAGACGCGCTAGATTTAGGTTCTAGTATCGCAAGGTGTGAGAGTTCAAGTCTCTCCTTCCGCACCATGCTTAACATGACTTACTTAATAGGTAATGTTCATGAACAGATTGTAGGGATATCGCCAAGCGGTAAGGCACCGGGTTTTGATCTCGGGATTCTGAGGTTCAAATCCTCATATCCCTGCCATATACCAACACAGACTTAGGTCAGTGTTAACTTTATAAGGTTTATTGAACTCTAACCATTCAATACTACCAACCTTGTAAAGATAAAGAATATTGTGCGGAAGTGGCGGAATTGGTAGACGCGCTAGATTTAGGTTCTAGTATCGCAAGGTGTGAGAGTTCAAGTCTCTCCTTCCGCACCATGCTTTAACATGACATCGTCATGAAATAGATTGTAGGGATATCGCCAAGCGGTAAGGCACCGGGTTTTGATCTCGGGATTCTGAGGTTCAAATCCTCATATCCCTGCCACTTTATTTTGCACGTATTTATACGGACAAAATGAAAAAAAGTAAGAATGGCCATGTAGCTCAGCTGGTTAGAGCACAGCACTCATAATGCTGGGGTCACAGGTTCAAGTCCCGTCATGGCCACCATTCTTATTTTAAAATAAAACATTGCGGAAGTGGCGGAATTGGTAGACGCGCTAGATTTAGGTTCTAGTATCGCAAGGTGTGAGAGTTCAAGTCTCTCCTTCCGCACCATGTTTTATAAAAATACAGCCTAGCTGTAGCAAAGAATTGTAGGGATATCGCCAAGCGGTAAGGCACCGGGTTTTGATCTCGGGATTCTGAGGTTCAAATCCTCATATCCCTGCCACTTCTTTCTAAAATACTCTCCTCATGAATACACCTTCTAATTTCTAATTTCTAATTTCTAATTTCTAATTTCTAATTTCTAATTTCTAATTTCTAATTTCAGCATTTTAAATAAGCATGTAATTAACTATGTAAACTTTAATGCCTTAATGCCCTCTATCACTTATTCATCCCCTTATATTCTACTTAATTTACTTATTATTAACATTTAAGCCTAATAAAATACCTCTTTTGGTCGATATCACATATGTACCAGTATTATTTTGTTACGATAACCCTACTTATTACAGTAGAATTAAAATACCAATGGCTATCATTAAGTGCTTGATACCCCTGGTTGGTTTCTGATGGGGAAAAATAATGTTACAAAACTTATCTATCACTAGAAAAATAAACCTCGCGTTAAGTACCCTTTTTGTCCTGATACTCGCTATCTCGGCATTATCACAAAGCAAGCAAGAGACAGCACTGGTTTTATCTATTTTAGAACAACAAGCGCATGAACAAGCTGATACTTATTTTGACAGTTTAAATACCATGATGCTAACGGGCAGTATTGGGCAACGTGAAACCTTACGTCACAAAATGCTAGAAAACGATAACATTACCGATATCCGCGTAGTTAGAGCCGATAAGGTCAATCAACTTTATGGTTCAGGATTAGCGAGTGAACAAGTCAAAGATGATTTTGACCGCCGTGCACTTGCAGGCGAAGAGATTACCCAAGTCATTAGCACTCTCCAAGGTGAAACCTTATTGATTACAAAACCACTTATCGCATCAAAAGATTACCGCGGTACTGATTGTACAGCTTGTCATAATGCGCAAGAAGGTGATGTACTAGGTGCGGTTAGATTAGAGTACTCCTTAAATAACTTCTACCAGCAAGTGCAACAAAATATTTTACGGTCAAGCGCTATCTTAGCCGTGGTATTACTTGCGGGATTGTTACTGACGTTGTTTATTATTCGCAACATCATCTTAAAACCAATCAGTGACCTGACTAACAGTATGGAATTAGCCAGTGACACCCAAGATGTGACAACACTAATTGAAGTCAAAAATAATGACGAAATAGGCCGTATGGTCACCGCCTTTAACTACATGATGAGTAATTTTCATTACAGCCTGACTCATGTACTTAATACGGCAGAACAATTAGAAGACATTTCGACAAAACTAAGTACAGCATCAGCACAAACTTACAATTCAGCCAACCAACAAAAACAAGAAGCCGCGACAATCAACGCCAGTATCATCAATATGCAAACGCAAGTTGAAGATATTAAGGCGAAAGCAAATATGACCACCCAGGCATCAACACAAGCAGCATTACAAACCGATAAGGGTAATGTATTAGCCAGTGCAACAATTGATGAAATCAGCACATTAACAACACAACTCGACCATGTTGTCGATAAGATGCATCAGCTCGGCGAACAGACTCACAATGTAACTAAAATATTAGGTGTGATTAATTCCATTTCAGAGCAAACCAATTTATTGGCGCTCAACGCAGCCATCGAAGCTGCGAGAGCCGGTGAAAGTGGCCGAGGATTTGCGGTGGTTGCAGAAGAAGTTCGCGCACTAGCAATTAAAACCAATGATTCAACCAAAGAAATACAAACCATTGTTAGCTCATTGATTGAAACATCAAACAGTTCATTTTCAGCGATGGATACCGCCAAAGTAACAGCAGCAGAAGGCGCTGTAAAAGTATCGCAGTTAGCGGATATGTTAAATGAAATTGCACGAGAAATGCAGGAGATTAATCAGTTAAATAATTCGGTTGCTGAATCATCGATAACACAACAAGAGTTAACCACAGATATTCAACACAACATTGAAACTATCGCAGTCCACTCCGATGAAACAACGCTAGTTGCAACACATGCAAGTAGTATCAGCCAAGAGCTATTAAATCACTCAACTGAGCTACTCGTGAAAGTGAAAGAATTTAAACTAAACTAAAATAAAATGCCGATCATAATGATCGGCATTTTTGATATCAACAACTCCAAAGGAGCAATGTATTGGTTAGTTACCTTTACTCACGACTACAGTGCTAATTGATGAGCTAGTTTTACCCTTGTCATCTGTAACCGTCAACTGGAACTTTAATGTTGCATCAGCCATCGGAGTAACAGCATAAGCGTAGTTTTTATTCGCATGGTCAATCCGCACTTTCTCTCCTGCGACCTGAGTCCATTGATAACTGACGATTGAACCATCAGCATCCGTTGATTTACGACCATCCAACACCACCCATTGGCGATATGATGCTTGTTTATCTTCACCAGCATGTGCAACTGGCGCTAAGTTGTCATCTTTACTTGACTGATTAGCTGTAACATTCGAATCATTTACCATCAGAGTAATAATTGTTGAACCTGACTTTCCTTTATTATCTGTCACCGTTAGTTTAACTTTCACATATCCAGTCTTATAAGGAGCGATAACATAAGTATTATTACCATTTGGACGGTCAATTATTATTTTTGGTCCCGATACTTGGGTCCACTGATAACTAACGATAGAACCATCCGCATCACGTGATTGACGGCCGTCCAGATTTGTCCACTTACCAAGAGATATTGCCTTCTGAGCCGTGCCACGAATAAGAGCCACAGGTGCTACATTAGCAACTGGAATTGGTTTCACAATTGCATTTGGATCATTAACAACAATCGTATGTATAGCTGAATCTGTCATCCCCTTATTATCGGTCACTGTCAGTTTGAATGTCAGGGTAGCTGTATCTTGCGATGTTAACGCATAAGCATAACGGCCTGTTGGACGAATAATCCTAACCGTTGGTCCCGATACCTGAGTCCATTGATAGCTGACAATTGAACCATCTGCATCGGTTGACTTACGACCATCTAAAACAGCCCAGGTTCTGACCGATATTTTCTGATCTGCTTCGACACGTGCCACAGGCGCTTTATTATCTTCCACCTTAGTTTTAACTGAAGCTTTAATCAATACAGAATGGGTAGTAAAAGCACTCTTATCCGATTCATCTGTTACCATCAACTTAAACACTAATGTTTCATCCTGACTGATGGAGTCAGATGTATTCACCCATGCCCTGCTATCGTTCGCTTGATTGATTACAACTTTTTGACCTGATATCTGTGTCCACTGATAGCGTAAACACCTTTAGCAACAACAGATTCTCGACCATCTAAATAGAACCATGAACCAGCATTGATCACCTCATTATGCTGAATGACGGCTTTAGGACCTTCGCTGGCAATAACAATCTTGCCTTCATAAGGAATAGCGTCGTGTTCAGTCACTGTTACGCTCATGGTTTTATTCGGTGTGAACTCAAAAGTAGCGCGGCCATTATTATCCGTTTCCGCCACATGCGATTCACCCGAAGTAGTCACTAACGCAACTCGAGCACCCTCAAGTAGTACATCACCACTACGAACAACCACAGAGAAAGAAGATTCATTTCCCGCAGATAAATTAGCCGGATGAGTAACCGTCAGGCTTTGCGGACGAACAGTACGCATTTCCATTGACGGATCACCCAACCAGTTAAAGAAACGCGCTGTCATCTTCGCGTAACCAGCCTGCCCATAATGGCTATATAATCGTTCTTTAGCTCGGTTCAGTGCCATTGCTGGTTGCCAAGACACGGGATATATGTCACTAGACCAGGTGCCATCATAATCGTCCCAGAAACTGTCCATAATTCCCACGTGAAAATTATCGTTATAGCCTGAATAACTGACTCGCGCAGCACCGGTAAATCCGACGGCTCCTCCGTTGGCGTTTCGCATCCAAGATTCAGCAAATGTATCTTTGCCATCAAACCAGCCAGTCGCGCAGTTTAAGCTAAACACTACTGGTGCAAAATCACCATTAGTTAACCCATTAACATCCCCGCTGGTAAACTCAGGATCAGCCCAACCAGAACCGCCCGCATAGCCATGATCACGATGCACAACGAGTCCAACTCCGTCATTAATCGCCTCTGCAATTTGAACTCGGTCACCACTGCCTTGATCTTTCCATGCCTGTGGTACGATTGTCGGCGGCGTAATTCTAGCGCTGCCATAAGCCCAACCACCATATTTCAATTCATTGTTCAGGTCAGCATCCCATTTTAAAGCAGTATGAACCGTATAACCTTTATTAAACAAGTCACCTAAACCCGCGAAGAAATCAAAATCAGGTCCAAGGAAATCCGCGATCCGTTGCAGATCTTCCATAAACATACGGTCGCCTTTATTATCGCGATTATGATCTTGGAACTGCCCAGCCAACAGCACATGTCCATATCGGTCTGAATCTACCGGACTCTTTGCATAATTAAGAGTACGGTTGACCATAGTCGTGATCTGCTCGACCGTATCACCAGAGAAACGTCCAATGACAAGATCTGGTAATGCATCAGTGCCATCAACTAGCGAATAATCAAAGTCAGTATGCCAAACATGATCCTGCCCGTGGTAAGGATGTCCAATAACTTCCCAGCTTGGAACATCTTCATGATCACCAACAAGGAGCACATATGAGGTCATAGTGCCATTTTGATAAGCATCTTTAATATATTCTTTAATTTCTTCCTGTGTACTGCCCGTTTCTAAAATTGGTGCGACATGGACCTTATAACCCATTTTACGCTTCCAAGCAGCTAGAGGTGCAACTGCCTCTTGAAAACGATCTGCCGTTATGATCAAGTAATCAGCAGCCTGAGCCGGCGTAAGGGCTGCATCATTCTTTACTGTATCTGGAGCCGATACAGCATCAACAGCGAAATCTCTGTCAGTACGCAAATCAATAGTTGAACCTTTATCTGAACTATTAGGCTGTAACGGATCATGACGTTTAGGTTTACTGCCAACGCTGTCTGAATAAACAAAATTCAGATGAAATTTAACTTTAGTGGCAAATCGAACTGACTTATCTATCGAGTTGAAATCAGTTGGACGATAGGAAATAACTGCATAGTTTTTTCCACGTACACGCACAGTTTCAATAATTCGAATTGGCTCTTCGATGGCATCAGTAGCCAAATTATAAACAGTTTCATCTTTCACAAAAGGCATATGCTGCCCAGGTCGTTCACCATCAGCAGTCACTACATCCGGGATCGGTAGTTGCACGGGTTCAACAGTCATATCAGGAAATGACTCAGACCAAATCACCTTATCAATCACAAGTTCCAGCTGTACGCCATCAGGAATACGAACCATCTGACGATAGCCAGTTAAGTTAGGATGCCCGGGTTGCGCCGAACTACCAGCGTCAGGTAAAAGAATACGATTATAAACATTACCATCCGCCATTTTAACCTTAGCGAGCGAAAGGGTCGTTAACTGCGCTTCAAATATCGCACTTTGCTCACTTTTACTGGTCAGCAAGAAATAACTAGGTTTCTTGGAATCCTTGGTTAGCTGAGCTATATCAGCTACAGGCCCAAAATTAACGATCTTCTTATCAAACTCCTCACTATATATATTTTCTACAGCCATAACAGACTGCGATAAAATAGCCAAAGTTAAAATTGATTTCTTTAACATACCATTAACCATAAGTACTCCTTTATTTAATAATTAATTTTCCCATGCACTAGCAGAATATTTTTATGTTAGGAAATTTAATTACGACGGTAACAACGTAATTCGCCTAACTTTCTTATATAGCGACATATAATATGAAAAAGTTTAATTTTATATGGTTAAATTCAGCGGAGACGAATAACTGTAAATTAAAATATAAAGGGAACATAATTATTATGTCCTAATAAAATAATTTACGAGGGAAGATAAAAGAGAGAATAACGAACGAGTCGAATGAAAAATATAATTAACTTATCATTATGAAATAACATTAAGATACTTATGGTTATTTTATTAAGACAAACAGACTAATCATTTACTTACAAACTATATTTAAAGTACAGGAACCATCATAACGAACAATTTTAACAGATTTATTTTATTACATGAAAACACACCACGGTATTCATCCCCTGCTCAGTTTATTCTTAGTTGAGCTAAGGTAGTCTATTGATATAATATTCTGTTTCCAGCGTATTTTTCTACAATAATGGATAGATTTACTTTGATTAATTACAGTTTAAATATGGAAAACAAGTGATAATATAATTAATAATTCACCTATTTACTAATACCAATATCGTTTTAACAAAACAAACACATGACCATATTTACTTAATCCTCCCCATAAAAGTAAAAATATAACTTAAATATATCGAGAGGTTAAAACATTTAAAGTGAAAGCCTGGTCAATTAACATACCAATAACATAGTGTATATTTTATTATTTTAACGAAGATTAAATATCATTATATTTTAACATACATATAGTTTTACATTAAATTTAAGTATCTTAACAATAAGTTTCCCCAAACATTAATTTCGGTTACCTATTATTAAAATACCCTGCGAGTTCATAATCGAAGCATATCTCGATGCCAACACAGCTCGATCATGTCGTCGATAAGATGAAGCAATAAAAGTATCGCTATTAGCGGACATGTGAAATGTAGGGGATTAATCAGTTAAATAATTCGGTTGCCAAATCATCGATAACACCGCAGAGTTAACCACAGATATTCCACACAACATTGAAACTATCGCGCTCTACTTTGATTAAACCACTCGACGAATTACTCACGAAAGTAAAAGTTATTTAAACTAAATATGTCATAAACGAATTACTGTAATTCGTTTATGACATAAGTAAAAATCCTTATAATAAACACTATTATATAGATACACCAAGAGAGGTGGACGTCGGAGCGTAAATATAACAAGACGATTGACTAGCCGCTTTTTCTATAGAGTCATATTCTGAAAAATTAAGGTTACTCATTACATCAAGGCTAGGTACGCTCGTATCCCGACTATCACTCTTCAAAATAAGTGGTTTAAGCATATCCTCTACCTTTATGTCATCATCCAAATCAACATTTTTTTTCAAATAGTATAATTGCTTATGTTTTGCTAACGGAAAAAAATGTAGTCTATGCCGCTCATGATGAGCATCGAAGTAAAACCTTGGCATCAATGTAAAACCTGTACCAAGAGATACAGCCTGTAAAGCCGCACAGATAGTCTCAGCATGACAATGCGTCGGAATAGCACTAGCGGATGATTCACTCGTCACTAAATCTTCCAACAACGACTCTTGTTCCATATCGGGATAACTAACAATACCAAGTTGGCTAAGCGAATCAAGTGTAACAACTGACGACGGGAAGTGGCCTTTTTTACATATAACGCCAAATTCAACATCACCAATATAGATAGCTTCAGCAGCTTCAGGTCGCTCAGATGATAACAAAAATCCAGCATCACAGTCCCCCTTTGCCATCGCACTGATTACTGACTCAACATAACCAGATGTGATTTTTAATTTTTTTCTATTTTCATCCGAATAAATAGCCAGGTGCCGAGCAAAAAGAGCAGGATACAATGCGTGATCAACAAATAGCTTTATTTGTTTCACCTTCCTATTCCTATTTCTTAAACGATCAATAAACTCTGATTCAGATTTACATCTTAACTGTCCATATCTATATAGCTCTTCACCAAGAGGTGTAATACTAAAACTTCTAGCATTACGATCGATCACCTCACCATCAAAAAAAGATTCTAGTTTTTTAATATGCTGGGAAACGCCTGGCTGCGTCATGCATAGATTTTGCGCTGTTTCAGTAAAGCTTTTAGTTTTTACTAACTGTAAAAAACTATGAAGCCAGACTGGGTTAATGCTTACTTTCATCAATTATTCCTTTAATTTCAAACTACAAATAGGCAAATCCAACCACCTAAAGAAGCACAATAAACCACTAAGCGCGATATATGCAGTCCTAAAAACCACCTAATACATGAAAGTTAAAACATAATTCTACATAAGCGCGAAGTTCCATGTGACACATTGTCACCTTACAAATACTATATCATAGCGTATATTAAAATTTAAACATTTGTTTTAGAATAGCTTATTGATATAAAACACAATAGTTAAGCTCTTTATTAAAGCGCCTCATAAAATATCTCAACTCTACGATTACACTCTCCAACCCCCTTTCCCTCACCTACACAACGAGGGTTCCGCAGACCTTCAGACCTCGTTATCAAACGAATATGTTTAATTCCTTTTATTTCAAGGTACTGCTTCACAGCATTAGCACGACGTAACCCAAGATCATGGTTATACTCTGCATGACCTTCATTATCTGTATGGCCAACAACAACTAAATTAGCAGGTAAATCATCACGAATAGCCAATGCGTCTAACACCAGTTGTTCACTGTCCTTTATATTATATTTATCAAAATCAAACGAAACTAGCGTCCGCGAACTACTAACATCATAACAATGCGTTTCTTCAAAATTGATTGAATTAACATTATCCTTTTGCTTATTCGGTTGTAGTTCACTCTCATGCAGATTATTTTCTTTATTCGTTATCACTGAGTATTTATTTTCAATTGATTCTGTAAATACATAATCATTATTTATTTTTTCACATTTCTGCATTGCCGTTGCCGTTGCCGTAAATACCATTAATAGTCCATATATAACAAGAGTAAGCGCTTTCATTTTTCATTTCCTAATGTGTAACCAGTCGACCACTTTCTTCACTGATCAAATTGATAATATTTTTGTATACATCCTCACCAGACGATGCGTGATATACATTGTCAGGCCCGACACAAGTCGACATAGCAGGAAACGATTTAACATTATAATCAATTCCAATAACGGCAAATGTAACGGTAATATCCTCCCCATGAAGCGATTTCTTATTATTGAATAATTTTTTTATTTTACTGCACATACCAGCTTGAACAAGATCACGAGTAACCCAAGGATATGTGTCGTTACCATCTGATAGAATAATAAATACTTGATTGTCATTTAGATCAACAGCCCGATCTGCAATTTGTGCAGCCCGCATGATGCCTTGATCAGACGCTGTTACGCCACGTGGTCGAAATAATGCAATTTGATCATTAAATGTCTTAAATTCACTCGTCAATAACATATCGTAAAAATAACCATATGAACCAGAAGATTGACGACCTAGAGGTTTTACTTTAAGCATATTATCAACCACATATCTGATATTTATGTTATTTTGATTGTATTGCCTAGCTTCATAAATCGCCCCATTCGTCGCTCGATGGTAAGTGTAATAATTATAACCAGTAAGCGCGACTCGATGCTTATAGGTATGACGAGAGTTATATATCTCGAGATCTGCTGTTACACGTTTTATGACCCCTGCTAATACTTCAAACTTAGATTTACCATTCCTTTTAGCCTTAAACGGGGAGGTCATAGAACCACTCATATCCGCAATAAAATAAACATCCGCAGGTTTACCCTGAAATTTTCTCGACGTTGACGCTGCCGCGACATCGTAACTAGACTCATCACTAAAAGGGTTTTTGAACCAATAATCATGATTACTCACCGCTGACAACTTAGATTCGATATAAATAGACTTTCCGTTAGCACTATCTTTGCGGCATGCGGCAGAATCATAGCAACCCAATTTTTCAACATTAACTTTGATGCTGTTGTTTTCACCTGTCATATAAGTACGCATATATTCATCCGCCAACGCCTTAGCAGCTTGCTTCTCGGTTGATTTTTGTGATATCACAGCCATATTAGCCATATCGACTGCGTCTTCTATTCGTGATTTATTCTGTAGTGCTCTTGCACCTTGCAGGCCTATAAAAAACGTGGTCATCAATATAGGCGCAATAATAACAAAAATGATCATTGCAACCCCTTGCTGATTTTTCATTAACCATTCCTCGCTAATGCCACAGAAGATGAGCTTAATGTCGTAAAGCCATTCCCTAATATATCGGTGGTTAAATCATCACTTCCATAACAGATAGTCACTTGAAATAAACTTGCACGCCTACTGTAATTTGTTTCAGGCGACAAAGATTGTAATTCTCTAAGTGGAACAAAGGTACAATTCGTCGATTTTATCTCTAGCCACTTAGCATAATAATGACTTGGTTTATTCTTCTCAAACTGCAGCTGTTCAACCACCATCGTCATTTTTTTTACATCGAAATTTGAAAACATTCTAGCCAATGAATTTTTCGCCATAAGATACATTTTATCAACAGCTTGGTCACAACCACGGTCTTCTGTTGAGCAAAGCATGTCATTACCATTAAATAGTTGTCTGCGTTCGGCTAATATGCTGACTATCGAATGTGACATGCGATCCAACTTCCCCTGATGCGATAGTTTCAAAATAATATCCATAGAAAATACGAATAGCAGGCTAAATACCAGCAATACCAAAGATAATTCAACCATAAAAATACCTTTATATTTATGCATCACAATTTAAACTCCCGCTAATATCAAAGCTGCAACGTTCATGCTCTTGAACTGCAATAACTTCACGCGTTAACATTAACTTATTGAGTAATGGCATAATTAATGGCCGATATTGATATTTAACACTATACAATGCAATAGCAGCTCCCTTTGAGGACGGCTCACCTTCAGGCAAGCAATTTTCGTTAGGCTTTTGCTCCTCGACAGGCACATGTTTATCAACGCAAGGTTCGATCAATGGTGCGAGATCGTTAAAATACGAGATTTGTACCTTAAATTTATTCACATCCACATAATCAGCCCAAAAAGAATCATTCGTCGTCAAAATATCTTTAAACCGAGCTTGATAGAACTGTTGTGGATTAATACCTTTTTTAGCAACATAGCTTTTACTTTCCCGGGACGAATGGGCAACAACATAGTCTGTTAACGCTGAGATATAGGAGAGGTAACACAATTCAAGCCATGCAAAACACATAAATAAAAATATTGGAAATCCCAAAGCAAATTCAATAACTACAACACCATTTTGCTTACCCGAGGGGAATTTACGCTGCATATTCATATACTATCTTGTAATCCTTATTTGGATATTTCACGACAAAAGCACCTTTCGCATTCAAGTGTTCTTTAAACAATCTTGCTTCCTGTAATGTCGTAAATGTTCCGATACAATAACGCTTCCAAAAACCAAAGTTATAAAAATATATATCTGTCTGGTACTTCTTAAAACGCGCCAGTTGTATCTCACTAAGTTGTTCATTAGACGCAAATATTTGTACCCTGAATACTGTTTCCTCTGAATTATCAGGTGTAAAGTCACTGCTCATAAATGGCGTAATTTCTATCATGTCATCAGTAATTAATTGCGTATTTTCGGTTATACTTTGTTTATACAGTGCGGTAGCTGGCCATTCTGCGACCAAAGCAACAGATTCATTACCATTTTTAGTTTTCGTTGCCATCAGTAATTCTAAGTTTTGTTCGGCAATATCCCCACTGTAGCGACTTACTAATATGCTTCTCGCCAGATCTATATTGCCATTATTAATCACAGCGACTAACAAGTTAGATTCAACAGTTTGATCTTCTTGATCAGCTTTATATAACGGCTGTAGAATCTTAATAGCGGCCTCATACTGACCTTGCATCATATGCAGCAATGCGAGATTATTTTTAATCGCTTTATCTTCATGACCCAAGCGAAGAGCACCTTGAAAACTTTGCTTAGCGAGTACAAACTGCCTCAATCCGGCATAAATCTTACCGGCGAGTAACTCAACCTCGGAGTTTTTATTGCGAATTAATTTTAATTTTTTAACTTTATCTAGTGCCAAGTTCAACTCCCCATCATAATAATGCATACGAGCAATCACAAAGAGGGCCGCTGGTGTGTCTTTTTCATCACTACCAAGCATCTCAACGTATATCTTAGCCGACGCTGTATCTTCTTGATTAAGATATATATTAATTAACTTCAGCATATACTCTGGTTGACGTTTGAGATTTTGTTTATAAAATGCGATCAACTTAGCGTCATCATGAGAGGTAATAATAATCTCTTCTGTCGTTTTCAATACATCGATTTCAGACGTAGTAGAACTACAGCTAACCAAAAATACGAGCAAAAAAATTATACATATTTTATTTAACATCAGGAAAAAGCCCTCATAATGCCAGGAGCGACAATTAATATAACGATTGGAAGCATGATAAATAGGATTAGAGGCATGGACATTTTAGCCCCCAACTTACCTATCTTTTCTTCCATCTCTAAGATCTGCATTTCGCGTATATCAGCAGCCAAGGTTGCTAAAACATCACTAATAGACGTGCCATAATGCAAACTTTGCGTCAGGGTCATCACGAAACTACGCATCTCTTTTGACGGAATAATCACATTGAGCTCTTCCAGCGACTGTTCAACTCCAACTAAATTGGTTCGCTGCATAGTTCGTGTTAATAGATAAGCCATCATTTGATCAAACAGAACCATCTCTTCGGCTAAATACGTCAATGCCGCTTCAATCGTCATCCCAGAACGTACACACACAGACATCAAGTCCAATAAAAAGGGGAGCCGATCAGATACCTTAGCTACATTGCCTTTTACTTTCATATTTAAAATCCCATCAGGGATCATAATCACCACAATACAAACAATCCCAAGTGCCGAGATTAAATTCAATAATTCGAGGTCAAAATAAGAGCCAATAACTATGACTAGCGCGCTAATGCTCACTAACGCTAGATATTTACAAGGTAAATATATTTGAGAAATAAACACATTATGGATCCCTGCTGCAACAAATTTAGCCTCTATTTCTTCATTCTTAATACTAATCTTTGCCACCAGCCACATCATGAAACTAGCAAATACGGCTTGTTTTTTCTTCTCTTCTATTGTCATCTTATCTAACCAGGCGTCACGATTCTTTTTATATATTTTTCGTGACATAAGATGCGCGGGAAACACAGCGATAATCAGCGTAAGCAAGAGTAGATTAATATTTTCAACCCATAGTTCCTGCATTATCCGACACTCTTCATTAGCATTCTAATGATCCCCAAGCCGATAAATTCACTGATTACTACATAATATAGAATCGGTTTACCCGCCTCTTCATACATCACAAAATCAAAGTTTTCAGGGCTAATGAATTTAAGAATTACAATAAAAATAACCGGGATTGCACTGACAATTTTAGCAGAAGCCCGAGATTCCGACGTCAGCGCAAATTTCTTTTTATTGATTGCATAGCTCTCAAACATAATGCGATTAATTCGCTGTAATATCTCTTTTAACTGACCACCACGGTTCATGTTTGCTCTTAATGTCACCACAAAAAAGAAGTATTCCGTATAGGGAAACATTTGACATGATTTCTTTAGCACTTGCTCTGGTGGTTCTCCGATTAATAGGCGTTCACTGATCCGTTTAAATTCATGGCCAACAACATTGTCTAATTTTTTCCCCACAAAATCGATTGCATGAGTGATACTGTCCCCCGCAGATACCGCACTAATCAGCAAGTTTAAGGCATCAGGAAAACCATCCTTAAATTCATGTTCACGTTTATTTTGTAGTATTTTCAACATAAAAAAAGTCGCACATATAGCAATAACGATGACAATGATTGTAATGTTGGCCTGCAATAAATACGTATTTAGAACAATACTCAGTATGTAGGTTGTTGCATAAAAAAGGCCGAGCTTCAGCACCACGTTGTCCCCGATCAATAATATCGAGTCAGTAACGAAATTTTTTATTTTATCAAATACGCTTAACTTGCTGAAAGCTGCCATATTCATAATCGTAGTTTTAGGTCCAGTAAACTCCTTAACATTAAACTCACTCAAATAGACTTCAATCAAGTTGTGGTTCTTCTTTCTTTTACACCACATATATAAGAGTACAGCCAGCAAAGGCATAAAAATAAGTAATATATTCACTGGCTAAAGATTCCTTCTAATATATCCGTAACGCCAAAAAAACGCGCTTTTTCGAATAATACCGAACGCTTCATTAGTCCAGGAGTCACAAATTCACCAACCACCTTATTTGAGTCTTCCGAATAGCCTGCTTCAAAAGTGAAAATCTCTTCTAAAACGACACTGGACCCCTCTAAACCGATGACTTCCGCTATACTCATTACTTTACGCGAGCCATCATGTAAACGACGGATCTGTACAATTAAATCAACTGAGCTGACAATTGTTCTACGAATCGCTTCTAATGGTAGCGTAGCCGTTCCCATCATTACCATACTCTCAACACGAGCAACTGCATCACGTGGAGTATTGGCATGTAAAGTAGACATGGAACCATCATGCCCTGTATTCATTGCCTGTAGCATTTCAAATGCTTCTCCGCCACGGCACTCACCGACAATAATACGATCCGGTCGCATCCGCAGGGCATTTATCACTAATTCTCTTGCTGAAATGGCCCCGTTACCCTCAAGTCCCGCATTTTTAGTTTCTAGACGTACAACGTGAGGCTGTAATATCTGTAACTCAGCAGCATCTTCAATCGTAACAATACGTTCACTATCAGAAATAAACGCTGATAATGCATTTAGCATGGTCGTTTTACCTGAACCTGTACCACCCGAAATTAATATATTTAATCGGCAACGGGCTGCTATCGTCAGCACCTGCGCCATTTCCATACTCAAAGCACCAAATCCGACTAAATCATGTAGTGTAATAGTCTGTTTTTTAAACTTACGTATAGACATCGACGTGCCATCGATAGCCACAGGTGGAATGACAATATTAACTCGACTGCCATCCATCAAGCGGGCGTCACATAATGGTTCCGATTCATCAACACGACGACCGACCCTAGATGCAATTCGCTTTGCAATTGAAATCAATTGTGCTTCATCCAAAAAACGTACATCCGATTTGGATACTTTGCCATTTTTTTCAATGAACACATTATCCGGTCCATTAATCATAATATCGGCAATCTCATCATCTTCCATCAGTCGCTGCAATGGACCTAGACCGGTAAGTTCATCGACAAAACTGCTTACCATACCGACCTTCACCACATGGGGTAACACATACTCGGATTGCTCAATAAGTATATTGACCCCTTCGGTCAACTGTGTTGTCAACTCTTCTTTACTCAAGCTATCGATTGCCGCAGCGTCAAGTGCGTCAAACACTTGCTCTCTGATTGATACGTATATGTCTTTTATATCACTCATTTATTACGACTCAACCAAGTGTTCCATTTACGCTTGCTGACTGGACTCGCTACATTTTTTCCCGTCAGTCTGCCTAATATTGGATCAAAACCTTCATTTAACTTTGACGTACATTTACCTAAACCACCGTTATTAATAATCATCGGTTTTAGTTTTGACTCAAAAGGAAACACGGCAATAACTTCACCTTCAATTTTCGAACACATATCAGTGATAGATAAAGAAAATTCACTCGCCGCTTTATTGTTATTGATGACCACATCGATCAAGGTATGGCTTTCTGCAAAACTCTGTTTAAATTTTTTCAATGTTCGCAGTGAGGTTATAGATGGTTCACAAACAAATATGATCCGATCATATAATATGGATAATTCATCCATGCCTAAGGCATAAATTAACGGTAGAGAAATATCATCAATAATAAAGTTATATTGCATCGATAGAGCATGTACCACATGTACTGAGAATCCATGTATATCTGCCGGTTTAGCACTATCATGGTTAACAGCAAGCAGATCTAGATTATCCGATACCGTACTTGTCATCGATTTAGCAACTGTGCTATCAATGCCATTTCTAACATCTTCGAAAACAACAGAGTTTCTGGAAAATGTTTTCAATCCTAAATTAATATCGACGTTAGTACCAAAATAAGCATTATCCACCAATAAGGTTTTAACTTTTGCTTGATTTGCTATGGATAAAGCAATACCGCTAGCGATAAGACTGTTTCCCACCCCTCCTTTAGTCGCCACGACAGCAATGCGTTTGGCTCTTCGACCTTGATAAGACCTAAGCCCCGAGGCTTGACTGCCTTTTTGGGCGCGAATAATATCAATAAATATCATTTCTTCTGCTGGCCAATAAATATATTCAATGCCTTTTTTCGCCAACTCACGGCTAATCACTATCGAGTCTTGCTTACCGATAACAACTAACTTGATCCCTTTTGCTAATAGATTAGCCACCAGCTCTGCATACGTAAATGAATCGGTATTACCTCTTAGATCTAAGAACAATACATCAACAAATTCTTCGCTAAGTTCTGCAATATCACTCTCTTTAAGCATCGTTTTAACTTCGGGTTTATCTAAGCCTTCCACAACATAAAGTTCACTGAGGTATTCTATAAAGTCAGTATCTGGAGACACAATTAATCCAGTAACAACTTTCATTTTAACGGTGTTATTTTTTTTGTTTCCCGTTTTAAAAATATCAGCTAAATCTAACATATGACCTCTACTGTAAATTGCTTACTGGTGAAACCATGCTTTTCCAGCGATTCACCTCCACGGCACATCCAGCCCGTGAGCCGCCATTAAAAATATTGTAGGAAAGACATTCTTGATGACTAACATGCCGTGTTTTAATCGCAATTTTAAAATCTTTTTTCTGCTGTTTGTCTTTCACCAGAAAATTAACCTTACGAGGATCGAGTCCAATATCTTTAATTAACTGTTTCATATCATCGACAAAAAAACTTTGCTCAATGGCGTAATTTACAGTCACCGCATAATATTGTTCTTTATTAATTTTATTAACTAAAAAATCAGCGAGTACGCGTTTTGTCTTCTCTGGTTCGAACAGATTAAATTCGACCTGATTCACTTTCTCGTTAACTTGTAAATTATTAGTCCGCGGTAGTTGCTGATTGCAACCACATAGCAATATGCCCAATAATATAAAACTCATAATCCGCATCATTTAAATCCCATTGTTGCGGTAATTTCACCAATTTGCTCACGATCATGATCGGATAAATTAACGCGTAATATTCTTTCTAACATAGTTACTTTTTGCATCGACGGTAGGACAACTGATTCTGTTGATATCGGACTGACTAAGTTCACTGTCGCAACAATAATTAGCTCAGTCGTGGTTCTTTTCGATTTGGTATAAGTGAATAATGCGCCTAGAATGGGAATATCACCGAGCATAGGAACCTTGATGACTGATTCACTATTTTCAGACGTTAATAAACCAGCCAAAACAAAACTTTGGCCATTTTTAAGTTCTACCGTTGTTTTAGCCTTACGCGTTTTCAGTGATGGAACATTGGAATTAATTGTTTCATTAGTTGTATCTAACGAACTAACTTCGGGAATGAGCGTTACTCTAATATTACTTTCATCAAGAACTATAGCGGCTACGTCCAACTTTATTCCGTACTCTTTAAACATCACGTTAGCGGTATTATCGATATAAGTAACGACAGGAAGCTCACCGCCAACCAAGAAACTGGCAGTTTCACCAGAGATAACCGACAGGTTTGGCTCAGCAAGAATGCGCCCCACTTTATCATCGTCGACGGCAGTGATAATGTTCACAATATCAGTTGCACTGAAATGCAGTAGCTGATTAACATAATCTCCAGCGGTGCCCGCTATCGCTGAATATTTAATCCCAATCTCATCCATAAATGAACTGGATACTTCAGCAATCGTTAATTTCACATTAATCTGCTGGCTACTAATGACTTTAATGTTATTAATCACACCGGAATATACGTGACGTGTCATATAATCAAGTTCTTCATCTTGATCATCACCAGATACCATTACGAGTAAGTCTTTGCTTTCTTTTTCCATCATTTCGCCAACAAAATTATAAATTTTTTGTTTTACTCTACCTGTAGCAACCGTTCCAGAGAGCACAACCTGCTGACCAACATTATTCAGCATTATCTCTTCATCAGGAAAATAAGCCGCAAGCTGTTGTTCTAACAATGTTAAATTTCGATTTACGACCACCAAACTATTATGGATCTCTTGACCTTTATCGCCATAAACAATAAACGTCGATTGGCCTTCTTTTTTCGCAAAGATAACCACTTTACTGTCATCAATCATTTTATAATCAACAATTGTAGGTTGAGACATAAATACTGTGGCAGCGCTGGTATCTAACATCACAGTTTGGGCATCGCCTGTATTCAAATTAATGATCCTAGATGCGAATAAAGGCTTGCATACCAACAGCAGTAGGATTGCGAATGTTAGATTGATCTTATTCATCGCCAATCCCTTTTTCTTGATCTGCCCTTAGCTCTCGCACGCCTTTTTTTACCACTACTTTTACAACATCAACTGATTTGTTATAAATTTCATTACCATCCCGATCATAAACAATAAAAGCGGATAAACCCTCTTCTAATGCAAATATCACAACCTTCTGATGATTAATCACTTTATAATTAATGACTTCAGGTATAGAAACGAAGATAGTGGCAACGTCTGAACTAAAATTAATCGTTTTAGCATTGCCCGGATGTAATCGGATCATTCCGACAGCAAAGGCGGTTGAACTTATAGACAATAATAAGACGGCAAAGACAGGTTTTAATAATTTCATTTATACATATCCTGTTTAAGTGAATCCTTCATACCACGAATCTCTCGGACCGATTCACGCCGCTCAGCTTTAATCGCCTCAATCAAAGCTTCAGTACCAATACTGCGAGGGTGAACCCCTTCAGTGAACGGCATAATATCAATCTGAGCGATCTTCTCTGCAAGCGCCAGAGTCATCGCATCTTCTTTGCCTAGTTCGATAAGCACATTAACTGAATCTGCATTCGCCATCGCTTCATTTTCATTTTCATTTTCATTTTCATTATTTAATACTGGTACCGACAACAATTTAATACGGTTAAGCAACATTGTGATCATGAGATTTCGGTGGGAACCAAAGCCATCGTCAAAAGTATTGACATCTGGAGAGTTAAAGGTAAATACATCGACAAAATCGCCAACCATCAATGCGTTTGCAAGCAATTGTTTTTTATTGACAGTAAGAGGGTAAGCCAGTTTATCACTTGGTAGAACGAAACTGATATAGCGAGGATCACCAGGTAAAACCACGTCATTGCGCGTAACCTCTGCACCGATTTCAATTGACTGACTAAATATCGCCTGATGATGAAAAGGCAGAGTTTGTTCACCCAAAAATCCATTGCGGTGTGCTTCACTCTGTGACATAACAATGCGCTCAAGCTTATCTTCTGACAGCTGTTCACCTTTATCTAATCCTTCTTTGGCCAGCCAAACATCAACCATGGCTATACCATCAACCTCACCAGTACTCGCTGTATCCGCCGGAAACAGCATTATTTTTAATCCCATCAGAGTTACAATCAACCCCATCAAAACAACGAAAAATATGACTTTCTGATTCATGCTATGTACCTAAAACTATGTTCTTAAACTGACGCAATGACAAAGAAAAGGCCTGACAATGAAATAGCCACGCCATAAGGTATACCCGCATTTTGTTGCCGCCTAAAAATGTATTGCACTACGCCAAGACAAGTACCTATTAGTGACATAACAAATAGAAATAGAGCCCAGTATTCTGGCTTTATACCCAGTAGGTAAGCAGCAATTAACTTAATGTCACCAGCGCCACAAACTCGTAATAGAAACAGTCCGAATCCCACCGCCAATGCCAAAGCCGACTGCTGAAGTGAACTAATGTAAAAGTCACCACTTATCGCTACCGTCAGACATAACAATGCCGTTAATATAACTAAGCCATTAGGCAACCGCCTTACTGTCACATCCATATACGTAGTGCAGATAAAAAACACAAACAACACAAACAACAGGGCATATAAGCTGATACTAGACACCATTAAAACTGTCGCTTATGGTGCAGCTTGTGTACCTGCTTGACCAATATTTCCTTTAATTTTAGCGATTGCGTCTTTCAGTACATCACCAAACCCATCACTATTAAACGCAGCCAATACCAGCGTAGACACGGCCACGGCGATAATTGCATATTCAATGGCCGTAACACCCTTTTCATCTTTAGCAAAAGCACGTAGTTGGCCCTGCATCGAAACATATACACATGCACACATATTATTGAATAAGTTCATATTTTATATCCTGAGTTAATATTGTTGGAACAGAAATAAAGTGTAAATTAAGGTAATGGAACTGTACAATAATCTATATTTATGGAGCCATAACAAAATGTAATGCCAATTTAACCTACCTATACAGACATATGAACTACCAAATACTGGGTATTCAGCATATTATCTACAACTAGGTATTTCATAGAAGGTAAAAAAGGCTGATACAGAACGTCTGTATCAGCCATTTTTATTTGATAGTAAAACGGGAGTAAATAGTCAACGATCGTTACGGTTAGAGCCAAGCTACACCAACAGGTCTAAGCCAGGTTTTAAAACCACAATTCAATACCTTAGCCTGTATGTCAATCGCGTCGGCATAGGTATATTTATCCGATAATATATATACACGATCACCAACTACATTTGCATAAAATTTCAGTTCATCACACTTATACGGCATTGTTGGGTATTGATACCGACATAATCCTGCAAAAAATATGTTGTATTCTTCTTTATTTTTTATATACCCGACAACTATTTAACGTCGGTTTACTGTCAAGGTTATTATATATATCCATCACCTCTTTAATCGATAAGTTTAACCGAGTCAAACCGTTAGAATAACTAAATAGAGGTAAAAACAACAATGTAAACCAGAAAACTTTAATAATGTAGATCCTACATTTAATATTCAACTAACTAATTCTTAATACATAATTTAACCCCTTCTAAAACAATAAAATTATATAAATATAATTATGGATACAATTAGTTTTATTTATCAGAATTGACTATAACAAGTCAGGGTTAGGATTATCGATTTGCGCAGGACTACTAGCAATAGCCGTTAAGAATACAGTATGTGTAGCAACAACATATTTGCCCTTATCATCTGTAACCATTAGTTCGAATTCAAGTATTTCATCACGGGTTATATTACTCGGCGTTTGCACCCATGCTCTTATATAGTCAGAGCTATTAATAAGTACTTCTTTTCCAGCCGTTTGTCTCCATCTATACAAAAATCCACTTACTTGTACTACAGACTGACTTGCATTGAGGAAAATCCAGCTACCCGAATTTCATGTAGCTGTGAATAAATACGATCAGAAGTACCCAGAGCTAATAATTCATCATGAGGCCTATTGATGGGAGTGGAAGTAACGTATTCACTTTGCAACATATCACCGTAACCATCATCACGATGAAAGTCCGGTAAATCAGCTAATTTATAATTAGACCCGGCAGCTAAAGTCGACTTAGAAACGAATGAAAATATCAAAATCAACTTACTTAAAGCAACATTCAATTATTATAATCTCTAAAAATAAAATATTAACAACCAAAATATTAAACAATATAAGTTTTGTATAATAATTATGTATAGATAATTAATTTTAATAACGTTCAATAATAATTAATCTATTCCTTAATAAAATTTAATTATAGTAAAATAATTTTTTATTATTTTACTAATCGTTATTATAAATGCAGAATTTCACGTATATATATTTTATTCGTCTACTTGGAATTCATAATGAAAAAAATATTACTCAGTATGATCTGTTTTTTATCCGTACTACCTGTAATCGCTTCTGAGCATGTTGATAGTAAACTTGTAGATAAAAAAGAAATTTTTTTTGGTTCCCCATCAGAGAAAGGCACTAAACATATCTCAATTATCAGCCAAGATGCTTATGGTCAAAATTTTGAAGCGACTTTGCACTCAGCCATATTTGCAAAAGTAGTACTGGATGATGGCATTACATACAGCCGTATTCTATTACCTGATGGTGGGGGGAACAAAATACCAGGTAACCCTAATATTGAAAGTTATTCGCAAATGCTATCGATCCCCAATGATGCAGACATTGAGTTAATCATTGATGAGATACTTTGGTCTGACACATTTATCAACACAACGATAGACCCTGTTCAACAGCCTTTTCCTGATGTTGCCCTTATGAATGGTGAGCGTCCCGATGAGCGATTACCATTTATTAAAAATGAAGACGCATATATACAGATGGCAGGTAACATAGCTGCCCCAGTTACACTTTTATCTCCAGTTTATATCCGCGGTAAAAAATTTATTACAGCAAGATATCACCCTATCGACTTCAACCCACTAAACAAAACAGTACGCTTTGCAACAAAAGTTCGTTTCCATTTACAGTATCTTTATCCTGAAATAAAAGGTAATGAGCAAAGACGCCAAGACCCCCTCTTAAATGAATTCCCACATAAAGGTAAAGGCAAATCCGGTACAAATAGTAATTTTGAAATAGATACATCATTATCAGCTTCCCAACAGGCCGATTATTTGATTATTACCCCACCAGAGTTTATTCATGCGGTAACACCATTAGCAGAATGGAAACGCCAGATGGGTTATCAGGTTTATGTAGCCTCTACAGATATATCGGGTAATAGCCAAGAAGAAATTAAGGCGTTCATTAAAGATGCTTATGGTAATGGGACCATGACAAGTTATGTATTATTAGTCGGTGATCATGAAGATTTACCGGCCTGGGAACAGATTGGTCACTCTTTTCATGGTAAAGACCATAAATGGTATACCGATTTTGAATATAGCTTACTTGACGGTAATGATAACTACCCCGATATCGTCATCGGCCGCTTACCTGGTGATACAGCCGATCAGATAACTGCGATGGTCAATAAAACCTTAACATACCAAAAAAAACCAGCAATCAGTGAGCGTTATAATCATGTCTTATTAGCAGGTCAATTCCAGGACAGCAACAGCGATTTAAAAGCCGATCGCATGTTTATGGAGGATTTGCACCGTCTAGCCGATTTTCTTGGGCCTGATTATGATTTTTTTGACCAGACAGTAGATCCATTTAATAAAGGTTTTCAGATTCATACAGCGTTAAAGTGGGATTCCGCAACCAATAAAAACTTAACTTATGGCGGTTGAGGTTATGGCGCAGGCAGAATTCCCCCTCCCGCAATTGTTCCACAAGTGTGGAAAAACCAGGGCATAGGTGACAGAGATGACATTACAGCCATCATTAATTCCGGAGTCGGATTTGTAATGCATCGCGACCATGGTTATGCCGGAGGTCAAGGTTGGGCAGATCCTCAATTTATCAGTTCAGATGTCAGCACGTTAACGAGTAATACGCTTACCCCAGTCGTTTTCAGCCTAAACTGTGCGACAGGCTGGTTTGATGGTAAAGATACATTTGCCGAATCTTGGATGCGAAGTGCTAGCGGTGGTTCTGTAGGGTTTACCGGTGCAGCACGTGTCAGTTATTCTGGATATAATGATTTATTTCATATCGGTATCATGGATACCTTTTGGGACGATTACGATACCAATTGGTCGAGTAAATTATATCCCACATCATGGAAACCAGCCATTGCGTTAAATCGGGCAAAAGATCGTGTTTTTACGCACTACACGGCCAATAGCAAAATAGCTGTATTAACAGCTCGTCTATTTAACTGGTACGGCGATCCTGAATTAGAATTACGGACAGCAAAACCTCAGCAATTATATGCCGACCACGATAAATCACTTACTCAAGGTGAAATAACAACCTTCAATATTACAGTGCGAACTCAAGCTAACCTTATCGAAGGTGCGCGCGTGGCTTTGGTATTTTCAGATGGCAAGTCTTTGGTAGGTAAAACCAATGCATCTGGTCACATAGTATTTAGTAACATTAAAGCTGAAAAATCCTTTAAAATTACCATCACAGAGCATAACGGCATACCCTATCAAGCAACTGTTAATATAATACCAGCTGTCACGCCTGTCACACCTGTCACGCCTGTCACACCTGTCACACCTGTCACACCTGTCACACCTGTCACACCAGCCAAACCGACCGCTGCAAAATCTGCTGCGTCTATAGACTTTATATTAATTATACTCATGATTGCCCTAAATCTAATGCGTAATCAAAAATACTCTAAATCAAAAAGATGAACATAAAAATGAATAAAATAATTCTCACCATAGCGTTATTAATAACAACGGGTACAGCCAATGCTAACAAGGCTCTTGATAACTCTTCCCATTTTGTCGACTTAAAATTAGGTTCGACATCGGTAGCAGAGAACTCCGCGATCGATGTCAATGAGCATAATTATAGTTTAGCCGTAGAAAGAACGCACATACTGGCAACATTATCTGATAACCACAGTATTTACTTTGGTGTCAAAAGCGGCTTAGAGCTCCATAAAAATAGTTTCTATCGTTTTAGCAATTCATCCGTAATACTAAATTTAACAACCTACTCAGCACATGTGGCCCCTGTACTCTACTTCAGTCCGGCTGAAAGTATAAAATTATTTACCACTCTTGGAATAAGCTACAACATACTACGTACTGAATCTGAGGAAGGGATATTTCCGATGGAAGTAAAAGGCTCCGGTTTTGGTTATATTGCCAGTTTAGGAGGGAAGTATTCAATCTCTGATAATTTCGATATAGGTATACAATATCAAGTCAATACAGCCAAGCTAAAGTATGATGAGCTCATTAAAGATATAAATTATCAAGAAAGAAAAAGAATAAGTGATGATTATACATTTTCATCACTTTATATCTCTTTCGGTTACAAATTCTAGCTTTAATTAACCCAAGCCTATCGCATAACGTAACGCCTGACGCTTTAAGGGTCCGGCGCGATGTGCAACAGCAAGTCCAACGTTACGCAGTATCTTCGCAGGTGCAGAGTTATTACTAAATACCGAATAGAACAGATCCATACTGGTTTGCATTAACATGTTATCTGGCTTTCTGCTGCGTTGGTACTGTTTTAATAATGCTTCACTGTCCCAGGCTTCACCTTCTATCACTGCACTTCTAATTAACTCACATAACACATTCACATCTTTAAAACCGATATTAACGCCCTGTCCTGCCAATGGATTAATGGTATGTGCCGCATCACCCAGTAACACCACTCGACCTTTATAATATTGCTGTGCATGACGTCGTGTCAGAGGGAATGAGCCATGATTGGTGATCTCAAATCCCCCAATCAGATCAGGAAAATGTTGTTGTACTTCCACTTTAAGTTCAGCATGAGACAGTTTACTTAAATAGTTGATGTGCGCGGTTTGATGATACCAGACCAACGATGCTTTATGCCCGGGTAACGGTAATAACGCCATTGGTCCCGTTGCCGAAAACTCCTGCCAAGTAACGTCTTGCTGCGGTTGTTCAGTATTAATATTAATTAACATGCAGTTTTGGCGATAATCCCAACTGCTAATACCTATATTACTTTGCTGACGAATAATTGAGTTAGCACCATCGGCGGCAAGTACCAATTTAGCACGTAGTTTAGCGCCAGAGGTTAACGTAATTTCAGCATATTCACTGCGTTGCTCAAAAGTGGCAACTTTTTCAGGACACATCAACTGTACGTTACTGTGACGTTTCATTGCTTCGAGTAAGCCTAACTGAATCACTCGGTTTTCAATAATGTAGCCTAGCTTGTCGTAACCAATATCATTAGCATGGAATTTGATCTCGCAGCCACCTTGATCCCACGTTTCTAAACGGCGATAAGGGCAAAGACGCATTTCTCTGATATTAGACCAAGCACCTGTCGCAACAAGTAGTTGCTGAGAGGCCAGACTGATCGCCGACACACGTAGATCCATCGGTTGATCAAATGAAAAAGCGGGTGGCGCTTGCGCTTCAATTACCGCAATTTTAAGTCCCGAAGGTGCGAGTAGATTAGCGGTACTTGCACCAACCATTCCGCCACCAACAATAATTACATCAAATTCCTGCATCGTGCTTCCTGAACCGTTTAAGGGTAAATTCTTATCTGAATCAGAATTCTAGCAAGCTTTACGTCGAAATGATTGCTTTGTACTACGAAAATTACAGTAAATTTATACATAGAAGCAGCGATAACGTCTAGTCAACAGACTATTAAGGCAGTAGAATACGCGATCTTCTGTGTGTTCTCACACAACCCGAATATAGCAATAAATAATAAAGAGCAACGTGGATAATGAGTAAAAAACTGCACATTAAAACCTGGGGCTGCCAGATGAACGAATACGATTCATCAAAAATGGCAGATTTGTTAAATGCCGAAAATGGTTTTGAACTGACTGATAACCCAGAGGAAGCGGATGTTCTTCTATTAAATACCTGTTCTATCAGAGAGAAAGCGCAAGAAAAAGTATTTCACCAACTGGGTCGCTGGAAAAAGCTAAAGAAACGCAATCCGAAATTAGTGATTGGTGTTGGTGGCTGCGTAGCATCACAAGAAGGTGCTGAGATTCAAAAACGTGCACCCATTGTAAACTTGGTATTTGGTCCGCAGACTTTACACCGCTTACCTGAAATGATTACAGATGCACAAGCCGGTAAAAAAGGCCTTGTTGATGTCAGCTTCCCTGAAATCGAAAAGTTTGATCGTTTACCAGAGCCTCGTGCCGAAGGTGTATCAGCATTCGTATCGATCATGGAAGGCTGTTCAAAATACTGTACATTCTGCGTTGTGCCATATACACGTGGTGAAGAAGTAAGCCGTCCTCTTGATGATATTTTATATGAAATTGCACAGCTGGCAGAGCAAGGTGTACGTGAAGTAAACCTACTTGGTCAAAATGCCAATGCTTACCGTGGTGACATGCACGAAGGTGACATGTGTTCATTCGCTGACTTATTACGTTATGTCGCTGCGATTGATGGTATCGACCGTATCCGTTATACCACCAGTCACCCTATTGAGTTCACCAGCGATATTGTTGAAGTATATAAAGATACGCCGGAAGTGGTGTCACACTTACATTTACCAGTGCAGTCAGGTTCAGATCGTATTTTAACCTTGATGAAACGTGCGCACACAGCATTAGAATATAAATCATTGATCCGAAAACTGCGTAAAGCTCGTCCAGGTTTAGTGATGAGTTCAGACTTCATTATCGGTTTTCCAGGTGAAAGCCAACAAGATTTCGCAGATACAATGAAACTAATTGAAGACATTGAATACGATATTAGCTTCAGCTTCATCTACAGTGCGCGTCCTGGAACACCAGCTGCAGATTTACCAGATGACGTCTCGCTAGAAGAGAAAAAACAACGTTTAAGTATTTTACAAACACGTATTAGCCAAATGTCACAAAAAATTGGCCGTAATATGGTAAATACAACGCAGCGTATTCTAGTTGAAGGTCCATCGAAGAAAAATATCATGGAACTGACTGGCCGTACCGAAAACAACCGTGTTGTTAACTTCGAAGGTTCACCAGATCTAATCGGTACGTTTGTAGATGTAGATATTGTTGATGTATTCCCGAACTCTATTCGCGGTGTGTTCATCCGTGGCGAAAATGAGATGGGTCTACGTACAGCTGTTAAACCAAGCGAAATCTTGGCACGTGCGACCAATCAGCCCAATGAGCTAGGTGTTGCTAAGTTCAACCCATAAGAGATAGACTAAGAGCCATTAATGACCCTTAATGGCTCTGCCTAATGAGATGATTTTGAATAAAAATACGACAACGCTCGATATATTTTTAGAACCTGCTGACGGTGCGCGACTCGCTCATTTATGTGGCCCATTTGATGATAATATTAAACAACTTGAACGTCGTTTAGAAGTCGAAATCACTTATCAAAATAATCAATTCCACATTACCGGTAATCCGGTTAATGCCCACAGCTGTATGGATATTCTCCGTGATCTTTATATTGATACTCAGCCAGTAAAAGGCCAAGTGAGCGATATTGAGCCAGAGAAAATTCATCTTGCGATACAAGCATGTCGATTACTCGAACCAGAGCCTAAGCAAGCAGTAGCTAATTTTAGTACTGTGATTAAAACCAAACGTGGCATGATTAAGCCGCGTGGTGACAACCAAGCCAATTACATTGCCAATATTTTAACCCATGATATAACCTTTGGCATTGGTCCTGCTGGTACTGGAAAAACCTATTTAGCCGTTGCGGCAGCTGTTGATGCCTTAGAGCGACAAGAAGTCCGTCGTATTTTATTAACACGCCCTGCTGTTGAAGCTGGTGAAAAGTTAGGTTTTCTACCCGGCGACTTAAGCCAAAAAGTTGATCCTTATTTACGCCCACTCTATGATGCGTTGTTTGAGATGCTTGGCTTTGAAAAAGTGGAACGTTTAATTGAGCGCAATGTCATAGAGATTGCACCACTTGCATATATGCGTGGCCGTACATTAAATGATGCGTTTATTATTTTAGATGAAAGTCAGAACACCACTATTGAACAAATGAAAATGTTTTTAACCCGTATTGGTTTTAATTCCAAAGCGGTGATTACTGGTGATATTACGCAAGTTGACTTACCGAAACACATCACATCAGGCTTACGCCATGCAATGGATGTACTTGAGCCAGTAAAAGAAATCAGTTTTAATATTTTCATGTCCAATAATGTCGTTCGTCATCCTGTTGTTGCAAAAATTGTCGATGCTTATGAAAACTTTGAAGATAGCATTGCCCGTAAGGATAAAGACCAATGAATACCACGTTAGATTTACAAATTGCGACTGAAGATGAACAGCAATTACCAACCGAAGCACAATTAACAACTTGGCTCAATGCAGTCGTTAAACGTTTTCAAGATAGTGCTGAAGTAACTATTCGTATTGTTGATAACGAAGAAAGCCAACAATTGAATAATGATTACCGTGGCAAAAATAAGCCAACCAACGTACTTTCGTTTCCATTCGAAGTACCTGAAGGCATTGAATTAGACCTGCTTGGAGATTTAATTATCTGCAAACAAGTTGTTGAACACGAAGCACAAGAGCAACAAAAACCCCTGACCGCACATTGGGCGCATATGGTTATTCATGGTACTTTACATTTACTCGGCTATGATCATATTATCGATGAAGAAGCCGAAGAGATGGAAGGTCTTGAAACCGAAATCATGCTAGAGCTAGAATTTGAAGACCCCTATATTACTGAAAAGTAATATTAATACCATTAACGTTACATAACTTAGGTACAACAAACTATGAACGGCGACAAACCTCACTCGACAAACGGTTCATCAAAAAAAGGTTTTTTTGATAAATTTTCTCAATTATTCCAAGGTGAGCCGAAAAACAGAGAAGAGCTTGTAGAAGTTATTCAAGATGCAGAAAATCGCGAACTGATCGATCAAGACACAAAAGATATGATTGAAGGTGTGCTCGAAGTCTCAGGACTTAAAGTACGCGATATCATGATCCCACGGTCACAGATAATTACTATCGATAAGAGCCAGAGAGTAGAAGAATTTTTACCTATCATGATTGACTCTGCGCACTCGCGCTTCCCAGTCGTCAATGAAGATAAAGATCATATCGAAGGGATCTTATTAGCCAAAGATCTGCTCAAATTTGTGTTCACTGGCGCGCCAGATAGCCTTGAGCTATCTTCTATTATGCGCCCAGCAGTTGTTGTACCAGAAAGTAAACGTGTTGATAAACTCCTTAAAGAGTTTCGTTCTGAACGCTATCATATGGCCGTTGTGGTTGATGAATTTGGCGGTGTCTCAGGTCTTGTAACCATTGAAGATATTCTTGAAGAAATCGTTGGTGAAATTGAAGACGAATTCGATGAAGATGAATCCGCACAAGAAGATATTCGTCGTATTAATAAAAGCGTATTTTCAGTGCAAGCATTAACACCAGTTGATGACTTTAATGACTACTTCGCATCAAACTTTAGCGATGATGAAGTTGATACCATTGGTGGTATGATTGCCCATGCATTCGGTCATTTACCAGAGCAGGGTGAGATCATTACAGTTGACGACTTCCAATTTAAAGTCATTTCTGCTGACCGCCGTCGTATCATCCAATTACAAGTGAAGGTACCAGAAGCACAACAGAATCGCTTAGCTGAATCAGCTTAACCATCTCAGTGGCAGGTTACTCCACTTGTCGCTGTAAATTGCTACAAAGGAATAACCTATCAAATCACTGATTCATAAAATAGGGGCGCCACTTACTGGCGCACTTAGCGTCTTTGCTTTTGCACCGTTTGATTACACCATTAGCTTATACGTTTCATTATTCTCCCTACTCTTTTTCATTGACAATAAATCAGCAAAACACGCGGCCGGATATGGTTTTCTGTGGGGGCTTGGATTCTTTGTCGCAGGTCTCCATTGGATTTCAGTTAGTATCTTAGATTTCGGCGGTTTGCCTGCACCCGTTGCATGGTTACTGGTTCTGCTATTGTGTGCTTACCTTGCAATTTACCCTGCGCTTTGTGCCTATCTCGTTAACCGATTTAGCACCCATTCAGCCTTAGTACGCTACTTTATTGCCTTCCCAGCAATCTGGTTAATCACAGATTGGTTACGCGGTTGGGTGATGACAGGTTTCCCTTGGCTACAACTTGGTTATAGTCAGATGAATAACCCGCTGGTTAACTACGCGCCAATACTCGGTGTCGAGGGTATTACTGTCGCAGTTTGTTTCATCACCGCCAGTTTGTATTATGTTTATCGTGAACGTAAATTCATCATGCCAGCCGCCGTTGTATCGCTTATCATATTGTCTTCAATTGCCTTGAAAGGTCAACAATGGACAACCCCTCAAGCCATAAAGTCAATTGCATTGGTACAAGGTAATACAGATCAAGACAAAAAGTGGCTACCAGAAAAACGCGCTGATATTCTCAATGAATATTTAAAACTAAGTTTAGATAATACAGATGCGGATATTATTATTTGGCCAGAATCTGCCATCCCAGCATTAGAATTTCAAGTGAAAAGTTATTTGGACTATTTATCAAAATTAATGCGCGAAACGAATACTACCCTTATCACGGGAATTATTAATTACCAACGTGTTGATAATATTGATGAGTATTACAATGCAGTGATCGTACTCGGTCAACAAGAACAACATAATAACGGTCATTCCCCTGTTAATGACCGTTATTACAAAAATAAATTATTGCCCATTGGTGAATTCGTACCGTTTGAAGATCTACTAAGGCCGATTGCGCCCTTATTTAATTTACCTATGTCATCATTTCAACGTGGTGGTGAGGAACAATTAAATTTATTAGCAAGTAATGTACATATTGCCACCGCGATTTGCTATGAAATTGCCTTTAATCAAACCTTAGTGAATGCAGTAACACCTGATACCGGCTTTATTTTAACGGTAAGTAACGATGCTTGGTTTGGTTCTTCGATAGGTCCAGATCAGCATTTAGAGATAGCGAGAATGCGAGCATTTGAATTCCAGCGCCCAGTTATCCGCAGTACTAATACGGGGATTACTGCTATTTACGATGCACAGGGTCAAGAAGTGGGTCGTATAGCTCAATTCAAAAAAGCCGTATTACGTGCACAGGTCACGCCTTATCAAGGGGCAACCCCTTTTAACCATTATGGCAATACGCCATTATTGATCTTGGCCTTTATTTTATTAGCAGGTGTAATCAGTCATCATTTATTGACGAAGAAAAGCAAAACGAAAAGTCAGCTCAACGTCTCTTTATAAATAATTACAAAATCACTAAGTAATAAAAATGGCACTCTAGAGTGCCATCTTTGTCATTCAATATATCCGTATGGATCTTTGCTTACGATAACGCAATATTTATATAAACAACGCCACTTTAGTTTTCGCAATATAAAAAATAGTCACAAAAAACACCATAGTCACCGCAATGCAGAATTGACGTACTTTTAAGTTCATCTTAGGCTTAAACGCTAACATCGCAAATCCAACATAAGCAAATAACAGCACAAATTTTTCAGTTACCCATGCATCAACGAATGGGTATTGATTGATCGTCACGCATAACGCGAAACCAGATAAAATAAGTATCAAATTAAGTACCTTATGGATTTTAAAGAAAGCCTCATTGTTAATATATTCAGAACCTTTGATCGCCCAAAATGTACGTAATGCAAAACTTAACAAACTGATCAACAATAAAGCTAAATGAGCTTTCAACAGCAATGGATACATAATAGTTCCGTTAAAAGAATAGAAATAAGGGTTGTTATCATAACCAGCAATCTAAAATCTGCTTTGACACAGATCATCAATTAACAACAGCGCAACAATTTAGACCGTATACTCTTGTCTTACAAATCGGTAAACTAGCACAACTATATATACCCAAGCTACTTCAAGATACGCAATCAGTATTTTGAAGTAACTTGGGTATATAGCTAAACAAACACGACTATCTAGCCAAGAGAGATAAGCAATGCAAGTTAAAGTCATTCCAGTTACGCCTTTTGAACAAAATTGCAGTCTATTAATCTGCCCTGAAACCAATAAAGCCGCGATTGTTGATCCCGGAGGTGACATTGAAAAGATTATTAGCCAAGTGAAGCGACACGGCGTAGAAGTAGAGAAGATCTTTTTAACACATGCTCATATTGATCACGTTGGCGGCACTGAAGCACTTGCTGCAGCATTAAATGTATCTATTGAAGGTCCACATATTGCCGATAAGTTTTGGTTAGACAAACTACCAATGCAAGGTCAGATGTTCGGTTTTCCACAAGTCCCACCATTCGAACCTCAACGTTGGTTAGAGCACGGTGATATTATTGCATTTGGTAATCAAGAATTGACTGCTCTGCATACCCCAGGCCATACACCCGGGCATGTGGTATTTAATCACGTAGCAACAAAACAAGTAATTGTTGGTGATGTATTATTCAATGGCTCTGTCGGTCGTACTGATTTCCCACAAGGTTGCTTTAATACCTTGATGACCGCGATCAAAGGCCAGTTATGGACATTACCAGAAGAAACGGTATTCTTCCCAGGCCACGGACCGACATCGACAATCGGTCACGAAAAAAGAACTAATCCGCACGTAAGATAACAAATTAAATAACGCGATTATTGACGTACAAAGATAGAATTGATACCCAAGGATATGGAAACATAGCTTGGGTTTATTTTTATAAGTCACAACCCACGCCCACCGGCCTGAAAGCCGCATTTTTAGGTAAACAGTCTGACCAACTAAATACTATTTATGAGCACTACCTCTCCCCACAATCTGCTCGGTACTTTATTCGCTGAATTTCAGGCACAAAAAAGCCTGAATCTTTCGATTCAGGCTTTCGTTGTTTGTTGGCGGAGCGGACGGGACTCGAACCCGCGACCCCCGGCGTGACAGGCCGGTATTCTAACCAACTGAACTACCGCTCCGCACAATCTGTGCTGATAAAATCAGTCTTAATTTATAGTCTTTCGACGTTGTTTTGCGCTTGGCGATGCCCTACTCTCACATGGGGAAACCCCACACTACCATCGGCGTTATTACGTTTCACTACTGAGTTCGGAATGGGTTCAGGTGGTACCGCAACACTATGGTCACCAAGCAAATTTGCTTTGCTTTCTATATAGAAACTTACGTTTCATTTTAAATCTGAAAAGCTATAAATAAAGAAGTCTTTAAAACATAAAGTGTTCAATTCTATTCTTAAGTCGATATTTCAATTAATCATACTTCAATTTGTATGGTTAAGCCTCACGGGTAATTAGTACAAGTTAGCTCAATGCCTCACAGCACTTACACACCTTGCCTATCAACGTTGTAGTCTCCAACGGCCCTTCAGGGAGCTTAAAGCTCCAGTGAGAACTCATCTCGAGGCCTGCTTCCCGCTTAGATGCTTTCAGCGGTTATCAGTTCCGAACTTAGCTACCGGGCAATGCTATTGGCATAACAACCCGAACACCAGTGGTTCGTCCACTCCGGTCCTCTCGTACTAGGAGCAGCTCCTCTCAATTCTCAAACGCCCACGGCAGATAGGGACCGAACTGTCTCACGACGTTCTAAACCCAGCTCGCGTACCACTTTAAATGGCGAACAGCCATACCCTTGGGACCAACTTCAGCCCCAGGATGTGATGAGCCGACATCGAGGTGCCAAACACCGCCGTCGATATGAACTCTTGGGCGGTATCAGCCTGTTATCCCCGGAGTACCTTTTATCCGTTGAGCGATGGCCCTTCCATTCAGAACCACCGGATCACTAAGACCTACTTTCGTACCTGCTCGACGTGTCTGTCTCGCAGTTAAGCTGGCTTATGCCTTTGCACTAACCACATGATGTCCAACCATGTTTAGCCAACCTTCGTGCTCCTCCGTTACTCTTTGGGAGGAGACCGCCCCAGTCAAACTACCCACCAGACACTGTCCGCAACCCCGATAAGGGGCCTACGTTAGAACATCAAACGTACAAGGGTGGTATTTCAAGGTTGACTCCACATCATCTAGCGACAATGCTTCATAGTCTCCCACCTATCCTACACATGTAGGTTCAATGTTCAGTGCCAAGCTATAGTAAAGGTTCACGGGGTCTTTCCGTCTAGCCGCGGGTACACTGCATCTTAACAGCGATTTCAATTTCACTGAGTCTCGGGTGGAGACAGCGTGGCCATCATTACGCCATTCGTGCAGGTCGGAACTTACCCGACAAGGAATTTCGCTACCTTAGGACCGTTATAGTTACGGCCGCCGTTTACCGGGGCTTCGATCATGAGCTTCGACCTAAGTCTAACCCAATCAATTAACCTTCCGGCACCGGGCAGGCGTCACACCGTATACGTCATCTTTCGATTTTGCACAGTGCTGTGTTTTTAATAAACAGTTGCAGCCACCATTTCTCTGCGACCAACAATAGCTTACGGAGCAAGTCCTTCACCATCATTGGCGTACCTTCTCCCGAAGTTACGGTACCATTTTGCCTAGTTCCTTCACCCGAGTTCTCTCAAGCGCCTTAGTATTCTCTACCTAACCACCTGTGTCGGTTTGGGGTACGATTCTCTTATATCTGAAGCTTAGAGGTTTTTCCTGGAAGCCGGGTATCAACTACTTCATCTCCGTAGAGACTCGTCATCAGTTCTCAGCCTTAATGTGCGCCCGGATTTACCTAAGCACACAGCCTACAACCTTAAACATGGACAACCATCGCCATGCTAGCCTAACCTTCTCCGTCACCCCATCGCAATATAAGTGAGTACAGGAATATTAACCTGTTTCCCATCGACTACGCCTTTCGGCCTCGCCTTAGGGGTCGACTCACCCTGCCCCGATTAACGTTGGACAGGAACCCTTGGTCTTTCGGCGTGGAGGTTTTTCACCCCCATTATCGTTACTCATGTCAACATTCGCACTTCTGATACCTCCAGCAAGCTTCTCAACTCACCTTCGACGGCTTACAGAACGCTCCTCTACCATGCATACAAGTATGCATCCGTAGCTTCGGTGGTATGTTTAGCCCCGTTAAATCTTCCGCGCAGACCGACTCGACCAGTGAGCTATTACGCTTTCTTTAAAAGATGGCTGCTTCTAAGCCAACTTCCTGGCTGTCTGAGCCTTTCCACATCGTTTCCCACTTAACATACACTTTGGGACCTTAGCTGACGGTCTGGGTTGTTTCCCTTTCCACGACGGACGTTAGCACCCGCCGTGTGTCTCCCGCGATTGAACTTATTGGTATTCGGAGTTTGCAAAGGGTTGGTAAGTCGGGATGACCCCCTAGCCTTAACAGTGCTCTACCCCCAATAGTTAGACGCGAGGCGCTACCTAAATAGCTTTCGAGGAGAACCAGCTATCTCCCGGTTTGATTGGCCTTTCACCCCCAGCCACAAGTCATCCGCTAATTTTTCAACATTAGTCGGTTCGGTCCTCCAGTTGATGTTACTCAACCTTCAACCTGCCCATGGCTAGATCACCGGGTTTCGGGTCTAATCCCAGCAACTATTCGCGCAGTTAACACTCGGTTTCCCTACGGCTCCGCTATTCGCTTAACCTTGCTACTGAAATTAAGTCGTTGACCCATTATACAAAAGGTACGCAGTCACCCAACAAAGTAGGCTCCCACTGCTTGTACGTATACGGTTTCAGGTTCTATTTCACTCCCCTCACAGGGGTTCTTTTCGCCTTTCCCTCACGGTACTGGTTCACTATCGGTCAGTCAGTAGTATTTAGCCTTGGAAGATGGTCCTCCCATATTCAAACAGCATATCACGTGTGCCGTCCTACTCGATTTCACAGTAAGGTCGTTTTCATGTACGGGACTATCACCCTGTATCGTGAAACTTTCCAGAATCTTCCACTAACTTCCAAACTGCTTAAGGGCTAGACCCCGTTCGCTCGCCGCTACTAAGGGTATCTCTATTGATTTCTTTTCCTCGGGGTACTTAGATGTTTCAGTTCTCCCGGTTCGCTTCGTAACGCTATGTATTCACGTTACGATACTCTACAAAGTAGAGTGGGTTCCCCCATTCGGAAATCTGTGGATTAACGCTTTTTATCAACTCCCCACAGCTTAACGCAGATTAACACGTCCTTCATCGCCTCTGACTGCCTAGGCATCCACCGTATACGCTTAGTCACTTAACCATACAATCTAAAGTCGACTGTACAATTGAAATAACTAGGTATTATCTAGTTTTTTTCGCCTCAAGAATACTCAAGAACACTCTATTGTTATTACCGAAGCAATAACGTGTTTTAAGAACTTCTTTATTTATTCAGCTTTCCAAATTTTTAAAGAGCAATTTGCTAAAAAGCAAAGATAAGCATTAAGCTTGCTTAGCTTTGTATTTTAACAACTATGATGTGGTGGAGCTATGCGGGATCGAACCGCAGACCTCCTGCGTGCAAGGCAGGCGCTCTCCCAGCTGAGCTATAGCCCCACATCATAGAGTTCGTAAGAAGATTGGTAGGACTGAGTAGATTTGAACTACCGACCTCACCCTTATCAGGGGCGCGCTCTAACCAACTGAGCTACAGTCCTATCGCATTTCTTACATGCTTTTCAACTTTCTATTCAAGCAATTTGTGTGGGCACTTACAAAAATTAACAACTTTACGTAAGGAGGTGATCCAGCCCCAGGTTCCCCTAGGGCTACCTTGTTACGACTTCACCCCAGTCATGAACCACACCGTGGTCATCGCCCTCCCGAAGGTTAAGCTAATGACTTCTGGTGCAGCCCACTCCCATGGTGTGACGGGCGGTGTGTACAAGGCCCGGGAACGTATTCACCGTGACATTCTGATTCACGATTACTAGCGATTCCGACTTCATGGGGTCGAGTTGCAGACCCCAATCCGGACTACGACGCACTTTATGGGATTCGCTTACCATTGCTGGTTTGCAGCCCTTTGTATGCGCCATTGTAGCACGTGTGTAGCCCTACTCGTAAGGGCCATGATGACTTGACGTCGTCCCCACCTTCCTCCGGTTTATCACCGGCAGTCTCCTTAGAGTTCCCACCATTACGTGCTGGCAAATAAGGATAAGGGTTGCGCTCGTTGCGGGACTTAACCCAACATTTCACAACACGAGCTGACGACAGCCATGCAGCACCTGTCTCATAGTTCCCGAAGGCACCAATCCATCTCTAGAAAGTTCTATGGATGTCAAGAGTAGGTAAGGTTCTTCGCGTTGCATCGAATTAAACCACATGCTCCACCGCTTGTGCGGGCCCCCGTCAATTCATTTGAGTTTTAACCTTGCGGCCGTACTCCCCAGGCGGTCTACTTAATGCGTTAGCTTAAGAGCCCAGTTCTCAAGGAACCAAACTCCGAGTAGACATCGTTTACGGCGTGGACTACCGGGGTATCTAATCCCGTTTGCTACCCACGCTTTCGCATCTGAGCGTCAGTTACTTGCCAGGTGGCCGCCTTCGCCACTGGTATTCCTTCAGATCTCTACGCATTTCACCGCTACACCTGAAATTCTACCACCCTCTCAAGAACTCTAGTTTGCCAGTTCGAAATGCAGTTCCCAGGTTGAGCCCGGGGCTTTCACATCTCGCTTAACAAACCGCCTGCATGCGCTTTACGCCCAGTAATTCCGATTAACGCTTGCACCCTCCGTATTACCGCGGCTGCTGGCACGGAGTTAGCCGGTGCTTCTTCTGCGAGTAACGTCACAGTAGCAGAGTATTAATCTACTACCTTTCCTCCTCGCTGAAAGTACTTTACAACCCTAAGGCCTTCTTCATACACGCGGTATGGCTGCATCAGGGTTTCCCCCATTGTGCAATATTCCCCACTGCTGCCTCCCGTAGGAGTCTGGACCGTGTCTCAGTTCCAGTGTGGCTGATCATCCTCTCAGACCAGCTAGGGATCGTCGCCTTGGTGAGCTCTTACCTCACCAACAAGCTAATCCCACTTGGGCTCATCTAGTCGCGAGAGCTTTCAAGAAGAGGCCCCCTTTCACCCGTAGGTCGTATGCGGTATTAGCAGTCGTTTCCAACTGTTGTCCCCCTCGACTAGGCAGATTCCCAAGCATTACTCACCCGTCCGCCGCTCGACGCCAGAATAGCAAGCTATTCTTCGTTTCCGCTCGACTTGCATGTGTTAAGCCTACCGCCAGCGTTCAATCTGAGCCATGATCAAACTCTTCAATTAAAAGTTTTTGACTAATCGCCTAAGCGATTAAGTCGGCTCAATGAATTCTGTACTTCAACAACAAACCGAAGTTTGTTATTTATAAAACCAAATCTTTCGATTTAATTTAATGTTCACAATTACATTGATATAATTTTTGGTCATTATATCTCTGCAAGTGCTCACACAGATTGCTTGAATAAATTGTTAAAGAGCATACTGAGCGGCTATTGCCGTGTCAGTGGGATGCATTATAGATAACAGAGCTTCATTGGCAAGTGATTTACTAAACTTTATGACACTTTCACTTAATTAGACTAAAAAACACTCAAAAAGTGACATTTTAAGACTTTTTAGTCGTGAACAATGACAAAATAGTCCTTATATAGAAGATAACCGCCGCTAACAACGAGATCTGCATCATATAATGATAGAAATAGTCACTAATCTACGTAATAACTCTAAACATCGATAAACAAAGCTATATTCATATAACTGTCATCTTTCGCTTTTACACTGCAATGCATCAATATAGATAGCTTATCAGGATGATGACCTTGCGTATTACAACTCTTTCTCGGATCAGTTCCCTTACTTTAATCTGCCTTTCACTCTTAATGACCTATAACCTTTACGGTAGCCACCAACAGCTTAATCGTCTTGATCACCAAAACTCGATGTTTGCGCGAATGAAAGAACAAGTCACGATTAAATTAAACCACTCGATCTCAGATTATTTACAACAAGGCAATACTGCAGATTTACAGCAGTCCGAACAAATTATCAGTCAGTTGATCAATTCACTTCAGCAACTGGCCAGTGCCATTGATACCACAACATTAAGCAAAGAACTCAATCAATTTGCAAGTCTCGTTGAAGGACCTTTACGGTCATCGGGTAAATTCGCCTCTGATAATTTTCAGTTATTGAATTTTAACGAAAAAGAACTGGCGGACAATTTATCGCTATTAAAGCGTCGGTTATTAGAAAGTGAGATACCGTTACGTCAACAAGATCTCGTTCTAATTAGTGATATACAAGCAACTCTCGCCCACTTGGTCAATCAGCGTCAACGCTATTTTAATCAGTTACAAGCATCGCAATGGAAAGAATTATTACTCGTAGTGAAAGAAACAGGTCTACTGATTAACGAATTGTCTCAATTGAGTCGTTATGACACCAGCACTAAACTTACGATTGAGGACGATAACTTCTTAAATGACGAAGAAGATGAAGAAACTATTTTAATAGTTGATATTACCAATGAACTAAACAGTCTTATTAGTCGTTATCCAAAAGAACTATTGAATACTAAAATCGTTATTTCTGAGCAAACACATAACCAACAACTCGTTTTAACGGCAATCAGTAATATTCAAGCCGCTATCTTAGCATTAGAGAAACCCGTTAATGACTATGCCAACGCACAAAGACAAAACACCTATTTATACCTTGCCGTGATCGCTCTCAGTTTGATCTTACTTGGTATTAGTTTGTTTTATGCTCAGAAATATTGGGTCGTAAAACCGTTAATTAAGCTAGATAGAGCCCTTGCCTCTTTAGTGGAAAGTAATACCCGTGAACGTCTGACCTTTGCCGATCATAAAAGTGAAATAGGTTTAATCGCCTTACATTTTAACCAGCTGCTTGATAACGTTAAACAAGAGCAAGTTGCTAAACTTAATCAAGTGGAGCAAGTAACACATGCATTAAATTCACTGCAAGATGACTTCCAATCTATTAGCCAATACTCACAAGCCAGCAGTGGTACCATTGGAGACATAAGTAGTGGCGTCTCAGCAATTAATGCATTAGCACAGAAAATTGATACCGAGACCCAGTCGGTGCACGACTTAACCCAGCAAACCAATCAAAAAATGCATAATGCAGCGAGTCAGATTATCGATTTCAGCTCAGCGACTCAGCAGACTAAGCAAGCGGGGACTGACAGTTTAAAAGCCATTAAAACCTTAAATACCAACATGGAAAATGTCGAAACCATAGTCGCCTCAATTCATCATATCGCTGATCAAACCAATTTATTGGCACTCAACGCGGCAATTGAAGCTGCACGGGCGGGTGAGAAAGGGCGTGGTTTTGCAGTCGTTGCCGACGAAGTGCGTAATTTATCGAAAAAAACCCAGCAAGCACTGGAACAAATCAGCATTTTTCTAACTCAATTAAATAGTTCGAGCACATCACTCGAACATGAAGTTGTGCATATCGCAGAACGCTGCCAACAACAGTTAGATAATGCTCAGGACATGCACAAACAAATTAATAGCGTCATTCAGCAATCTGAACAATCACAACAAAACGCAGCTAATAGTCGTCATAATACTCATCAGCAAGTCAGCAAGTCAGCCATATTAGTATCGTAAATGATCAAATGCAGGCGCTGAAAAATCACAGTGAAGATACCCATCATAAAACTCAGTCAGCACAGCACAGCACAGCACAGCAACAAGTTTCAGAACAAGTGAAGCAAATATTAAGTATTTTTGCATAATAATTAGAAACTTGAACCCGGTGTATCCAGAAATGCCAATTCTTCGGCGGTAGATTTTCGCCCAAGAATATCATTACGATGAGGATAGCGCCCGAACTGTTCAATAATCGCTTGATGCTTTAATTCAAACTCAAGATTAGTTTGAATATCATTTTCTTTGTATAAAAATATCGCTTGCTGATGGATCACTGATGATTCACTATGCATAAAAGGTAAGTACAAGAAACTACATTGTAGTTGGGTTAACTCACGATCAGCACCGCAAGCTATCGCTTCTTGTGCAAGCGCTAATGCCATACCGTCATGAGCAAAAGCGCCTGCGGTGTCTCGGTACATATTCCTCGAAAATTGATCCAAAACGATAATTTCAGCTAACCGCCCTTCTGCACTTCGACGCCAGTGAAATAACTCCCCGGCAATGGCACGTTTATGTAACTCACTAAAACGGGTTAAAATTGTTTGATCAAACTCAATATCTTTAACCCACCATTTTGCTGGATTAATCTCTTCAAACCAAAACTTAATCACTTCTTTATGCATAGCTAAACCCATCTCCGATGATCCCACCAATTGAGTATAGATTAACGCGAATCACTGAGCCCATTTGATAACGACACCTAGATCTCAATTCTCACATTTACGTGCAGTTTTATTATGTATTTCTAGCGCATGATACAACTTCGGTCTAACGACTGAATTGACGAAAACCGAATACTTAATGTACTCGGTTTTTTATTCTCATTTGAACGACCTATTTACATGGTGTAAAAATAGTATATTTGCGATTTCATCCGAATAATAATACCGCGAATAACATCTAAGAAACCAAGAAACGCAATGGGTTTCACACCACTGATCCAGGCTAAACCAACAGCGCCAACAGGAATGTCATAATCCTCGATTTCAATCAGTTTTAGACGTACAAAATGATGTTTATTCATTACATTCAGTCCCGTGGTAACTCGAACCGAGGTTTCTCTTGCCAGCAATGAACCTTGCGCTTCGCCTGTCGCTTCTATAATCCCTTCTACTTCCGCAGCAAAAATATGACCAGGGTAAACCGCAGACGCAAACTCTGCACCTTGGCCAACTTTGATATTGCGAATGGCTTGGTGGTTAACACGCATTAGCACATATTTTTCTTTGGTATACATTTGAATACGCGGCATCGCACCTATGTATTGACCTTCACGAATAATAAAATTTGTTAAATAACCATCGGCTGGCGCATACACACGGGTATTTTCTAAATTCCACAGTGCTTGTGCGTACACTGCGGTTTGATTGGCTAAATCAGCTTTACGACTATTCACAGCATGTTTGGATTTGATAGTATTAAGCTGGGCTTGTTGTGCACTTAGTAGTAATTTTTCAGCTTGAGATTGCAACACTGTCAATTTAGCTTCCGCAACTTGTACCGCAGTTTTCTGCTCATCTAACTTACTTTCAGTGATGGTAAATGCAGCCACTTTGTTTTGATCAATATAGCGCTGCAATGTCGTCTTCTTCCAATTCATATCGACGTCTATTTCAGCTTGTTGATCGAGGTTGATCTTTATCTCTTTATTCGAGATCGCGTATTTATATTCATTAATACGCACATCATCTAATGACGATGTTAACGCAACTTCAGCACTCTTCACTTGCGCAGCAGACTTATTCAGTGCGATCTGATAAACCTGATCTTCAAGTTCATAAATAAGTTGACCTTTAGTGACAGCCTGATTCGGCTTCACATAGATCTTTTTAATATTGCCGGTCACCTGCGTTGAACCCGGACGTAACTGAATATGTGGCGATTGCACTAATGAACCACCCGATAAATCCATCGGTGTATAAGTAATTAACCCAACCCAGACGAATAACAACCACCCAGAGCCACCTATATAGGCAAAGCTCTTAGAATATTTATTCCATGGCATCCCGATTAAACGTAATAGATAAATAAGAAATGCCCAGACAGCTAAACCTTCTAACATGAGTTATCCCCCTCTGCTTTCCAAATATCACGTACCTTTGCAATAGCTTGTTCTGCATCGACAAACGCAATAATCACTGCGAGTACCCACACCCAATGCCAAATGAACCCGACCCAAGTTAATGTCGTGATCAGCGTCAATTGTTGATGGCTATTTTTATGTGCCTGATGAATAGGAACCTCATGAAACTTCCAAAAGCTAATCCCTGCAGCAGCCACCGTTGCGATAAGTACAACAGCAGCAACAATATGTTATCCCGTATTAAAGCCAGTGCCCACAAAGGGCATAGATATTAAACTCACAGGTTAATTCCTCAATTAGCTAGTTCAGTACCTACGAATTAGGCACTAAATAACAATAATGAATATTGAGCTCGATTATATTCGTGAAAGGAAGTCAAAAGGTACTCGTATAATTGCTAGATTTACACACTGTCACTATTTTTTTATAGCCAAATAGTACGTGGCAAGCCCATAATATATGACTGTAATGAGACGAATTACATATACCTTAAACTTAATAAGGACACTACATATGCGAGCGCTGCCAAAGATGAATGAGGCTGACTTAAGTATCAAACAATTCACCACTAAAATTTCTAATTGGTTATTGGAAAACGATACCGCCGACTTACTGAGTGCTATTGAGTATTCGCTAGCTGCTTTTCTGCCCTATATCCAAGTTCAGCGTATGTCATTGGTTCGCCTAACCCTAGATAACCGCTTTGAAGGTGCACTTGCTGTTGCTGCTCCCGGCTACAAACCCGTATCATTACCAGCACAAGGACTCTACTCCCCCTATTTAGATCAGATAAGTAAAGGCGAGCTCATTATTGCAGAAGGTAATCTGCTCGATATTATCAATCATGATGAATTGCTACTTAAAGAAATGGCTGGAGTTATTGCCCATATTGTCGTCCCCTTCCGTGTGCAAGGCCGAATTTGGGGTGGTATTACAGCTAGCCGCTATATCGAACCAGAGCATTGGAATGAAGATGCCATCACCGGAATAAGTGCTTTTGGCCAGATGCTAGCTTGTACTTACGAACGTTATGCCTATTGGGAATAGGTTACAGCGTAAAAATGAAAAACTCAAATTATTATCACACCATTTAATGGATAGCCAAGAAACCGAGCGTCGACTGTTATCCCGTGAGCTACATGATAATTTTTCACAACGAATGGCGCTATTAATCATTAAAGCATCTTCGCTTTCGCAGACCTTAATTGTCGATAGTGAAAAACAGTCCGCGAGCGCATTACACCATGAGATTCAAGATTTAGCCAAAGATATGCAAGCCTTATCACGATCGTTACATCCTGCAATCTTAGATGATCTCGGTTTAATAACCGCATTAAAAGCGGAATGCCGCCGAATATCTACAATTAAAGATATTGATATACAAACTTTATTCAACTCTATTCCAGCGCTTAATAACGAACTATCCTTAAATCTTTACCGCATATTACAAGAAACATTAAATAACGTTACCAAGCATGCACAAGCATCTGCAGTATTTGTATTGATGCAACACCATGAAGGTAACCTCCACTTTCAAATTATCGACGACGGGATAGGTTGCGATCTAACGTTGAATAAAACAGGTGGGGGGATCGGATTAATTAGCATTCAAGAACGCGCACAATTATTTAACGGTACAGCGGTATTCACTTCTCCAAAAAATGGTGGTTTTATCGTTGATATAATGATCCCTACCTTAAAGGAATATTATGAGTAATATAGTTTTAGCCGATGATCACCTGATTGTAGCGCAAGGCATCGCCAGTATTTTACAACCTGAGCATCAAATTTTAGCAATTGCCAAAGATGGCTTAGAATTGATCAAACTAGTTAAACAACATCAACCAAATTTAGTGATCACCGACATTAGTATGCCAGACATGACTGGGATTGCGGCTATTGCAGCGTTAAAGCGGATTAATAAAACCGTGAAAATAATTTGTCTCACGATGCATGACGAACAAGAATATGCCGAAAGTGCAATGGCTGCAGGCGCAAAAGGTTATGTACTCAAGCACGAAGCGAGCGAGAGCTTAATCGAAGCTGTTAACCAAGTATTAGCGGGGAATGAATATATATCGCCCTCTATCTCAGTAAATACCGATAAACCAAAGCTATCATCTCGTCAAATCAGCGTATTACGTTTATTAGCACAGGGGAAATCCGCACGCCAAGTCGCTGATGAATTATTTATTTCACCGCGCACTGTCGAGTTTCATAAGTATTCAATCATGAAGTTAATCAATACAAAAACCAGTGCCGAGTTAATCCAATATGCACTTAATCATGGATTAATGGATTGAAGCTAGGCAATAAAAAACGTCTTTATTGCCTCTTTATACTGGTTATACCGTCTGCTGTTCCAGCGTTAATTTATCAAAGAATAATCGCGTTTCGGCAATCACCACATGACGTAGACCAATCAAACCAATTAAGTTCGGAATAGCCATTAAGCCATTCACAATATCAGCCAAGATCCAAATCAGGTCCAACTGTAGGAATGCGCCACCAGCCACCAACAATATATAAAAATACTTGTACGGTTTAATGCCTCTCTGACCAAACAGATATTGCACACAACGTTCGCCATAATAATTCCAACCGAGAATCGTGGTAAAGGCAAAAAACACGAGCCCTAAGGTAATGACGTATTGACCAATTAGCGGTGATAAACCTTGCTCAAATGCTAGCGTTGTCATCGCTGCACCGGATGTTTCACCACTCCATCCCCCAGTTAACACTAATGTTAGACCTGTCATGGTACAAATAATGATGGTATCAAAGAAGGTGCCAGTCATTGAAATCAGCCCCTGCTTCACACAGGAATCTGTTTTTGCTGCCGCAGCGGCAATCGGAGCACTGCCTAAACCTGACTCATTAGAAAACACACCACGCGCCACACCACTTTGGATAGCCAACATAACTGTCGCACCTAAGAAACCACCAGTTGCCGCTGTTGGAGTAAATGCACTGCTGATCACTAAACCAATTGCATCAGGCACCGCCTCGATATTAAATAATAGAATCAGCAACGATGCCAATACATAACATACAGCCATAACGGGCACAGTACGTTGAGCAATAGCTGAAATAGAGCGAATACCACCTAAGGTCACCATAGCAACCAATACCGTCAGTATCCCCGCAGATAACCACACCGGAATATTAAACGAAATCTGAACTGCATCAGTAATAGCATTCACTTGTGGGAAAGTACCAATACCAAAACACGCCACACCAATACCAAACAGGGCAAAAGCTTTCGCTAGCCAACGACTACCCAAACCATGCTCAAGATAATACATAGGACCGCCCGCCATTTGCCCATTTTCATCAACAACACGGTATTTCACAGCTAATAAACATTCGGCATATTTGGTCGCCATACCAAAAAAGGCCGCCACCCACATCCAGAATAATGCACCGGGACCACCCATTTTAATCGCAGTAGCAACACCGACAATATTACCGGTACCAATTGTGGCAGAAAGTGCAGTACATAACGCCGCAAAGCTACTGATATCACCTTGTTTACTGTCACCTTTGTCTCCAGAGAACAGATATTTTAGTGCTAACGGTAATTTGGTGATTTGTAAAAAACCTAAACGTAAGGTGAGATAGATACCTGTGCCGACCAAAAGTAATAATAATGGCGGACCCCAAATAAAATGATCGATGCTTTGTAGGGTTTCTAATAAAGAAGGTGGTACAGTTTGTAGTAAAGAAAATTGTAAATAGTGCATTAAAAATCATTCCTCGAGAATGTGAATCTGAGGAGGATGTAATTATTCAAGATGGGTAAACGAAGCAAAAAAACCACAGCAAAAGCCACAGCAAAAAGCAGACGTGAAAGTACGCAAAAAAAATAATCCTATCCTCTGTCCTTTGTACCTGAGAGTTTCAACGACATTGTCGCTTTGCTCCTTCGGCGTCCAATTTAATGGATCTCTCCAGAGGCTCGTCCAGTAACAGTCCATGCTTTTTATTGCGAAATAAAGCGCCTGAAAGATTTACTTCTTCGGCGGGCACATTGGCCACTCTCCTGCTACCTTCATCCGAACTTAGTGTGGATACGAAATAGTGTTAAACACTACGCGCAGATAAATACTATCACGTATAACTTCAATAAAAACACAAAAAGCAGTTTTAATGATTAACAATTAATCTTTATTCAAAAAAAAGCCCTGATACTCAGGGCTCCTTTCATTATTCGTTAATGACTATTCATATTTATTGGCTGACGCTTAGCTCATTATCAACCACACTTATCTTAATCTGTTTACCCGGTATTACTTCGCCCGCCAAAATAGCATTGGCTAATCGATTCTCGATCTGCTTTTGCAATACGCGTTTTAACGGTCGGGCACCAAATAAGGGATCGAACCCGGCTTCCGCTAGTTTTGCTAATGCACCAGAGGTGATCGACAAACTATAACCCAACTGTTTTAGTCTCACTTCTAATGATTTTAACTGGATAGCGGCAATCTTTTCAATGTGGCTACGACCCAGAGGGTGAAATACCACGGTATCATCAATACGGTTGATAAACTCAGGGCGGAAACTTTGCCCAAGTAAGTCTAATAAGCGTAATTTTACCGTATCATAATCATGTTTACCGTATTCCTCTTGAATGATATCCGAACCTAAATTAGACGTCATAATAATAACCGTATTACGGAAATCAACAGTACGTCCCTGACCATCGGTTAAACGACCATCATCCAACACTTGTAATAAAATATTAAAAATATCTGGATGCGCTTTTTCAATTTCATCCAATAAAATCACTGAATAAGGTTTCCGACGTACTGCTTCCGTCAGGTAACCCCCTTCTTCGTAGCCTACATAACCCGGAGGCGCACCAATTAATCTCGCGACTGAATGTTTTTCCATAAACTCAGACATGTCAATACGGATCATGGCTTGGTCTGAATCAAAGATAAAATCAGCTAAGGCTTTGCATACTTCAGTTTTACCAACACCCGTCGGTCCCATAAATAAAAAAGATCCCATCGGACGGTTTGGATCAGCCAACCCAGCACGGCTACGGCGTATCGCATTGGATACCACGCTAATCGCTTCAGCCTGACCTATCACCCGCTGATGTAAGTTATCTTCCATCGCCAGCAGTTTTTCTTTTTCGCCTTCCAACATCCGGTTAACCGGGATTCCCGTCCAACGCGATAAAATATCGGCAATTTCAGCTTCACCGACCTTATGCTTTAACAAGGTCATGTCTTGCATTTCAGCTTGGGCGGCTAAATCCAATTGTTTTTCTAACATTGGAATAGTGCCGTATTGCAGTTCTGACATTTTATTTAAATCACTCGCACGTCTGGCCATATCCAACTCAACACGGGCTTTATCTAACGCTGATTTAATGTGCTTAGTACCAGAAAGCGCAGCTTTTTCAGTCCGCCAGATCTCATCTAATTCGTTAAACTTATCCTGCTTCTCATCCAATTCTTCCGCAATCGTCGATAAACGTTTAATACTGGCGGAATCATCTTCTTTTTCCAACGCCTGCTGCTCAATTTTAAGTTGGATAATACGGCGTTCTAACTTATCTAAGGATTCTGGTTTTGAATCCATCTGTAAACGAATAGACGATGCAGCTTCATCAATCAGATCAATGGCTTTATCAGGCAATTGACGGTCGGAAATATAGCGATGAGATAAGGTCGCAGCCGCTACAATAGCCGGATCAGTAATATCAACGTTATGATGCAGTTCATAACGTGATTTTAAACCACGTAGGATAGCAATGGTATCTTCAACGCTTGGCTCTTCAATCAGTACTTTTTGGAAACGACGTTCAAGTGCAGCATCTTTTTCAATATACTTGCGATATTCATCCAAGGTGGTCGCACCCATACAATGCAATTCTCCACGGGCCAATGCCGGTTTAAGCATATTTCCTGCATCCATCGCACCCTCACCTTTACCCGCGCCAATCATGGTATGCAGTTCATCAATAAACAGAATAGTTTGGCCTTCGGTTTGCGCCAGCTCTTTGATCACTGATTTTAACCGTTCTTCAAATTCACCTCGATATTTGGCACCTGCAATCAACGCCCCCATATCCAGTGATAACACACGTTTATTCTTTAACCCTTCCGGTACTTCACCATTCACAATTCGCTGTGCTAACCCTTCCGCAATCGCGGTTTTCCCCACCCCTGGTTCACCAATTAATACTGGATTATTTTTAGTACGGCGTTGTAATACTTGGATAGCTCGACGGATCTCGTCATCACGGCCAATCACAGGATCTAGCTTACCGACTTCAGCACGTTCGGTCAGATCTAAAGTATATTTAGTTAAGGCTTCGCGCTGCTCTTCTGCGCCTTGATTATCCACTTTGTCACCACCACGGATCACATCAATCGCTTCTTCGACTTGTTGACGAGTTCCACCAGCTTTACGCAATAAGTCCCCTAAACGCCCTTTATCTTCAACTCCTGCAAGTACAAACATCTCGGAAGAAATAAATTTATCTTTACGTTTTTGGGCATATTTATCGCACAAGTTTAATAGCATATTTAATGCAGACGATAACTGAATATCACCTTGGGTACCTTGCACTTGTGGTAAGCGATCAAGTTCGTCATTCAACTGCCATCGCAGTGAATTGGCATCAATGCCTGCGGCTGTCAATAATGGGCGAATAGAGCTATGGTCTTGGTTTAATAACGCGGTCATCAAGTGTATAGGTTCGATAAATTGATTATCTTTACCCAAAGCAAGTGACTGTGCATCAGAAATAGCCATTTGGAATTTAGTGGTAAGTTGATCTAAGCGCATAACGATGTCCTATCGGTCGTGGCTATAATTATAGTCGTTTAATTGGCTGGGAATATTTAGCAAGGCACTAAAACCCATAGTTATTATCTGGGGGTTATTTATTGAGATTCAAGGTAAATCAAACTTGCCTGGCGACCCGTTTGGCTATCTCGTCGATAAGAATAGAATAAATCAGTTTCACGGTAAGTACAGTGGTCACCACCATAAATATCAGCCGCATTAATCGTTAACGCTTGTAGACGTTGGCGAGCTAATAAATATAAATCTGCTAACCATTTATCACCATCGGCAATAAACGCACAGCTTGCTTGTGGATCATGTGTAATAAAGGCATCACGTACTTCACTGCCTACTTGAAAATGAGCTTGGCTAATTGCTGGACCTAACCACACTAATAGTTCATTGGGTGTAGCAGTAAGCTTCACTATGGTATTTTCAATAATACCATCGAGTAAACCACGCCAACCAGCATGAATAGCAGCAACTTGCGTACCTGCTTTATCGCAAATTAATAGCGGTAAGCAGTCGGCAGTCATCACTAAACAAACTTGCCCCGTCATCTGTGTTACAGACGCATCTGCAGCAGGAAGTTGCTTCGCATTGTGAGATTGCCCCACTAAACTAACAACATCGATACTGTGAGTTTGATTCAACCAATATGGCTGTTGCGGTAAATGAGCAGCGGTCATTAACAACTGCCTATTTTTCCACACCAACTGACTGTCATCTTGCACATGCAGACCTAAATTTAGTCCTGCATAAGGCATATGACTAACGCCCCCCTCACGAGTGCTGCTTAGCGCCTTGATATTACTCGGCGCTGGCCAGTTTGGTTGAATAAAACGAGGCATCATCAATGATTAACTAATGAAATCATCAATCATGTTTAACGCAGTATCTTCACGTAAAATATGAATTAATGTATTCATATCTGACGGACGCTCTGCGCGCCACATCATCATTTCACCTGTTACTGGATGCTCTAATTTCAACATACGTGCGTGTAGTGCCTGACGGCCAAAACCACGTAAAGCCATAATTAGCGTATCTGTTGCATTACCAGGTGGCTTCGGACGACCTGCGTATACCGGATCACCAACAATTGAATGCGTAATGTGAGTCATGTGTACACGAATTTGGTGTGTACGACCCGATTCGAGACGCAGTCTTAGTAACGTATGAGCACGATATTTCTCAGCCACACGGTAATGGGTTTTAGCCGCTTTACCTAATGGGCGAACAGCCATGTGTGTACGTTTAGTTGGATGACGACCGATAGGCTCATCAACAAAACCACCCGCTGTCATAGTACCGCTTACAATCGCTTCATATTCACGTGTAATACGGCGCGCTTGCAATGCTGTTACTAAATGCGTTTGTGCTGGAATTGTTTTCGCAATTACCATCAAGCCAGTTGTGTCTTTATCTAGACGGTGAACAATACCTGCACGTGGTACGTCAATAATGTCAGGATAATGGAATAATAATGCGTTAAGCACTGTACCATCTGGGTTGCCTGCGCCCGGGTGAACAACTAAGCCCGCTGGTTTGTTGATAACAAGAATATCATCATCTTCATAAACGATATTAAGTTTGATATCTTGTGGCTCGTAACGAACTTCTTCGTCAACTTCCGCGTTCAAAATAATCGCGTCACCAAATTGCATTTTTTCGCGTGCTTTAACGACAATTTTGCCATTAATGCTAACAAATCCTGCAAGAATCCATTCTTTCAGACGTGAACGAGAATAATCTTGGAACATCTCGGCTAAAACTTGGTCTAAACGTTGACCGACTTGGTGTTCTGCAACAGCGGCAGAAAGTTCTATATGTTGGCTCATAGGTAGCTGGGACCCTCTTCGGTCCTAATTTTCAGTATAATTACAGGATTCAGGCTATTTTAGCCTTTTATTTTGCTGTAGCATATTAGCTACGTAATTATTTTTAGCATTAAGCAATTTGGAACTTATCCAACCTAATGAAAAAATCAATAAAATTAGCAATAAGTCTATCGCTCGCACTGGTTGTCGCAACAGGTTGTTCTTCAAAATCAGAACCAACTGTACCGGATAAACCAGCCATTGAGCTGTACAGCATCGCCCAACAATCGTTACAAGCAGGTAACTTTGTTTCCGCTATTGAAACGCTTGAAGCGCTTGATACGCGTTATCCATTTGGCCCTCACACAGTACAAGTGCAGTTAGACTTGATCTATGCTTACTACAAGAATAGTGACACTGCACAGGCATTGGCCAATATAGATCGCTTTATTCGCTTAAATCCAAGCCATAAAGACATAGACTATGTCTACTATATGCGTGGACTTACCAATATGGGCGCGGATTATAACCTATTTCATGACCTATTTAATATAGATCGTTCAGATCGAGACCCAAGTTATGCAAATGCAGCCTTCAATGACTTCACGCGCCTGATCAAACGCTACCCAGAAAGTGAGTATGTGGCTGATGCGCAAAAGCGTGCGATTGCAATTAAAAGTCGTCTTGCACGTTATGAATTATCTGCAGCAGAATATTACATGAAGCGTAAAGCCTACATCGCGGCGATCCAGCGTGCACAGTATATTATCGACAACTTTGCAGATACAGAGTCACGAACTGGCGCCTTAAAAGTTATGATTAAAGCGTACGATATTTTAGAACAGCCAACGCTGAAAGCGAATGCCGAAAAAATATTAGCGGTTAACGCGGATTAATGATCAAGGCACCTCACTAACGATTATTAAGACTAAAAATAAAATATAAAAAAACGGCGTCTATGCAAATAGACGCCGTTTTGTTTTCGATTACCGTATAACTGTAGCCAAGTGAAAGCTACTGTACCTGATTATAGCTTACTTGTGGTATGGCTTACTCAATTCACCAACCGCTTCGATGAATACACCTGCTTTTTCAGGTTCAACATCTAAATGGATACCATGACCTAAGTTCATCACGTGACCATTGCCTTTACCAAAACCAGATAAGATCGTGCTTACTTCTTCACGAATACGTTCTGGTGATGCATAAAGCATTGAAGGATCCATATTACCTTGCAGTGCAACTTTATCGCCGACACGGGCTTTAGCTTCTGCAATATCAATTGTCCAATCCAGACCAATCGCATCACAACCTGTTGCAGCGATCTGCTCGATCCATTGACCACCGTTCTTAGTGAACAGTGTCACTGGCACTTTACGGCCATCGTTGAAACGCGTTAAGCCATCAACGATTTTGTGCATGTACTGCAGTGAGAAATCTTTGTAATCTCGTGGCGATAATACACCGCCCCAAGTATCAAATACCATCACAGACTGTGCGCCTGCCGCGATTTGCGCGTTAAGGTAAGTGATAACAGAATCCGCTAACTTATCTAATAATAAGTGTAGCGTCTGTGGCTCAGCGAATGCCATTTTCTTAATTTTAGTGAAAGTTTTAGTACCGCTACCTTCAACCATATAAGTTGCTAACGTCCACGGACTACCAGAAAAACCAATTAGCGGTACTGAACCATCTAGGTTTTTACGAATAGTACGAACTGCGTTCATTACATATTGTAATTCGCCTTCTGGATCTGGAATACCAATCTTGTCTACGTCTGCTTTACATGTAATCGGACGCTCAAACTTAGGACCTTCACCTTCTGAGAAATACAGACCTAAACCCATCGCATCAGGGATAGTTAAGATATCTGAAAATAGAATAGCCGCATCAAGTGGAAAACGGCGTAATGGTTGTAACGTTACTTCACAAGCAAGCTCTGCATTCTTACACAACGACATAAAGTCACCCGCTTCAGCACGCGTTGCTTTGTATTCTGGTAAATAACGGCCTGCTTGACGCATCATCCATACTGGTGTTTGGTCTACCGATTCTTTGGCTAACGCACGTAAATAACGATCATTCTTTAACTCGCTCATATCCTTTCCTGAATTGCGGCTCTAATATGGCGTGATTGTAACATTATTCAACAATTGACAAAATATCTGACGCCATTTTCACCGTTAATTTAACAACAAGTTGATCATAACAGGGGATTAACGCCAAAATATAAAAGATTTAGCCAAGATTACTGACTTAGCGGAGAAAAAAACAACAGCTTTAAATTACCCATAACAACTCACTCAATCTATGTTTCAATTAGCGCAATTAATTTACGCAATTAGTACTAATAGAATCAGAGACCTTAATCACAATTCATTGACAAGCTCTCTCTACAAACCCAAAAATCATTCATAACAAACACTTATGTGCTATGATTAGACATACAACAGTTTCAAATCAGTAATCGTCCATTAGTAGATAAATCTATTACTGTGATGCTAATTAATCAGGTTTGACCAGATAAAATAGTGTTGACGTTTTACGGTAAAAAATTTAGTAATAGGATACCTTATTTTTTTAAGGGTACATGGAGTAAGTCATATGTTAACCAAATTAGAACAAGCGCAACAAGCTTGGGGCGGCACGCACAACGCCATCGATCATTGGCTAGAAGAGCGACAAACACTGATTGTCGATTATTGCAAACTCGAAGGCTTACCCCCATTTGAAAAAACTGCCGCATTACCCAGCAAAGATGAACTACAAGCCTTCTGCCAAATCTTAATTGATTATTTATCTACGGGTCACTTTGAAGTTTATGACCAGATCGTATCTCAATGTGCAGAATACAGCGCAAAAAGTCTTACCCTCGCACAACAAATCCAACCTAAGATTATATTAACTACAGAAGCACTGGTTGAATTCAATGATAAATACGCTGAAGCAAATCAAGATGACGATACACTTCTGTTGTCTTTAGATAACGATATGTCAAAAGTCGGTGAGCTATTAGAACAACGCTTTGAATTAGAAGATAAGTTGTTATATACCCTATCAACTTATCATCGCGAAGTGGTCGACGCAGAATAAGCACTGTACATTTGATTTAACTCCAGCCAATAAAAAACCCATTCACATCGTCAAATATGAATGGGTTTTTATTTAACAACAGCCACCTAAAAGTAAGCAATTGTATTATTAATATTCGTTTTATTTCTTATCTTGACCAGCAATTTCTAATAACTCAACTTCAAATACTAATGTTGAATTTGGTGGAATGTCTGCACCCGCACCTTGTGCGCCATAGCCTAATTCAGATGGGATGTATAATTTATACTTACTACCCACGTTCATTAGCGCCACGCCTTCAGTCCAACCAGGGATAACACGATTAAGTGCAAATGTTGCTGGTTCGCCACGTTCAACAGAGCTATCAAAAACGTTACCATTTAATAATGAGCCAGTGTAATGCACTGTTACCGTATCATCTGGTGTTGCTTGCTTGCCTGTACCCGATGTTAGTACTTCATATTGAAGACCAGATTCAGTCGTGGTAATACCTTCTTTCTTGCCATTTTCAGCAAAGAAATTTTCTGCATCAGCTTCTGCTTTTTCGCTTTCTATACGTGCAGCTTCAGTTGATAGCGTATTCATTTTCTCGTCATACGCTTTTAATACAGTTTGTAATTCTTCATCAGATAACTGCGTAGATTCGTTTAACGCATCAGTAATGCCTTTAACGATAATCTCCTTATCTAATGGTGCACCTAGCTCTTCTTGACGCTTAAGGGGTGCGACCAAGTTGCGCGCAACGATTGAACCGATTGCATAAGCCGCTTGTTGATCTTCAGTGTATGCTTTAATGTCTGTTACTTTTTCTGCTGGAGCTTCTTGTGCTTCTTGACCACATGCCGCTAACAGAGATACTGCTGAAGCGAGTACCGTTACTTTAAAAAATTTTTTCATCGAAATACCTAATTAAAATAATGCAGTGTAATTCCACAACTACGTTCTAAGTTACTTATACCTAATAACTACTTAGTATTATCATAACTATTTGATGCTTTCATACAAGATATTAGCAACTATAAATGTAAAAAATGATAAATCATCCAACTTTACTTAATTTTACATCCTATCTAGCCTAGTATTTCAGCTCAAATAAATCGACATTACATGTTAAACTTAGTTCATAAAATTATAGCCATAGTGGAAAAACATGGAAATTCAGCAATTAGAAGAGCGTGTTTGTGACTTAGAGATGAAACTAAGTTTTCAAGACGACACTATCGAACAATTAAATAATGCCATTATTGATCAGCAAAAAATACTTGAAGATCAAAAAGTACAGCTGACTTTTTTAATTAGTCGTATAAAAACAATGCAAGTGGGCAGTGGACTAGCAAGCGAAGCAGATGAGACACCGCCACCGCATTATTAATACGTGAATGACTGTGGTTGCCGAGAACAAAATAGCAGGTTATTTACTGTAAACAATAAAATGCCAGTCTCAGTGACTGGCATTTTGCTTTTAATTAAACCGAAATTTAATTGTTATTGTGGGTCATCGACAATCAATAACGACACCCAAGACGACTAGTGACCGCCGCAGCAACCGTCTTTTTTCTCTTCTTTAGGTTCTTCAGAACCACAACAGCCGCCTTCATGATCATGATCGTGTCCGTGGTCATGACCACAACCACCAGCACCATGAATATGACCGTGTTCTAGTTCTTCTTCCGTAGCTTCACGAATACCGATAATTTCACCGTTAAATTGCAGTGTACGACCCGCAAATGGGTGGTTCGCATCAACAACAATAACGTCGTCTTCAACAGCCGTTACAATAACTGTACGGTGACCAGCATCAGTGTCAGCACTGAATGCCATACCTGGTTCAACGCCTTCAACACCATCAAATAACTCAGCAGGTACTTCTTGAACGAGTTCAGGATCGTAAATACCGTAGCCTTGTTCAGGTTGGATCGTTACGTCAAATTCGTTACCAACTGCTAGGCCTTCTAATTCAGCTTCAAGACCAGGAACAAGGTACCCAGAGCCCATTAAGAATTCCAGTGGTGATGAATCACGCGTATCATCGATAAGTTCGCCTTTATCGTCTGTTACTGCGAAGTGTAGTACTACTACTGAGTTTGCTTCAATAAACATATCTATTCTCTTCATTCCTGATTAACTATATATGGTTGTCTTTAAACAAGGCTATTGCCTAACTATTGTTTAAACACACCTATCATTTGTTCAAAATCGCGGGTGGCGGTACTCACCTCTCCATCGGCTTGTGCTTGGGTATAGCCACAACTAACACATTCAATTGTTTCTACTCCATTCACTTGAAATAGCTGGATCACATCTATTTCATTGCACGTCGGGCATTTAGCACCGGCGACAAAGCGTTTTTTCTTCCGTTCAACCACTGCAACCTCCCAGTCATTTACGACGTAAGTTAACTTAAATCATCAGCGTATCATTGCTGATCTTTAGTCTATTACCATCGTTTAGCTATAAGTGTACTTTATTCTTAGTACAAATTTCAAAGTTTAACATTTTAAACTGCGCGTAAATCCGTTAAAATCGCCGCAATTATAGTTACTAATAGCCCTCATATGATCATAGCTAGCGATATTGAACTTCTGCGTGGCGGCAAGCCGCTTATTACGAATACCAGTGCCAAAATCAACTCAGGTCAAAAGGTAGGTTTAGTCGGTAAGAATGGTTGTGGTAAATCCAGCCTATTCGCCCTTATTCGCCATGAAATTAGTTTGGATAACGGTAGTCTAACCTATCCAAGCAGCTGGCAAGTCTCGAGTGTGAAACAAGAAACGCCCGCGCTTGATCGTAGTGCCCATGATTATGTGCTGGATGGTGACATTGAGTTCCGTCAATTAGAAGCTGACCTTGCACAAGCTGAAACAGCGGATAACGGTAATAAAATAGCTGAAATCCATGGAAAGCTAGATGCGATTGGTGCTTACAGCATTAACGCCCGTTGCTCTGAACTCTTATCGGGCTTAGGGTTTACGGAAGATAAACAACAACTGCCAGTACAAAGCTTCTCGGGTGGTTGGCGTATGCGTTTAAACTTAGCACAGGCGCTATTATGTCGTTCTGACTTATTGCTACTGGATGAACCAACCAACCACTTGGATTTAGATGCGGTTATTTGGTTAGACAAATGGTTAAAACAGTACGATGGTACATTAATGCTGATCTCACATGATCGTGACTTCCTCGATGCCATTATTACTAAGATCATTCACGTTGAAGACCAAAAGCTAAACGAATATACAGGTGATTACACCTCGTTCGAAAAGCAACGTGCCGAGAAACTATCACAACAGCAATCTATGTTTGAAAAGCAACAACGTGAAGTTGCTCATATGCAAAGCTACATCGATCGTTTCCGCTACAAAGCATCAAAAGCTAAACAAGCACAGAGTCGTATTAAAGCGATGGAGCGTATGGAGCTTATTTCTGCGGCCAATGCCGATTCACAGTTTAGCTTTAGCTTCTTAAAACCCGATGCCCTGCCACTCCCGTTGTTAACAATGGAAGACGTATGTGCAGGTTATGGCGATACCTCAATTTTAGATAACATTAAATTGAATCTCGTCCCGGGCAGTCGCATTGGTCTACTCGGCCGTAACGGCGCAGGTAAATCAACACTGATTAAATTATTGTCTGCTGAAATGGAACCGCTCAAAGGCACACTCGAAGTTAACCCCAATTCAAAAGTAGGTTACTTTGCCCAGCACCAATTAGAATTTTTACGCTTAGACGATACGCCATTGCAACACATGGTACGTTTAGCGCCAGAAAAAACTGAATTAGAACTGCGTAAATACCTAGGCGGTTTTGGTTTTATCGGTGAAAAAGCGTTAGATATTGTGCGCCCATTCTCGGGTGGTGAAAAAGCACGGTTAGTACTAGCGCTGATCGTATGGCAAAAACCAAATCTATTGCTGCTTGATGAGCCAACCAACCACTTGGATTTAGAAATGCGTCACGCGCTGTCAGTGGCCCTACAAGGCTTCGAAGGCGCGATGGTTGTAGTATCACATGATCGTCACTTATTACGCTCTACGACCGATGAGCTGTACTTGGTACACGATAAGAAGGTATTACCCTTTGATGGTGATCTGGATGATTACCATCGCTGGTTAAGCGAACAACAAAAAGTTGAAAAGCAAGCCGTACAAGTAATCAATACAGGTGTCAACAGTGCGCAAGCAAAGAAAGATCAAAAGCGTAAAGCGGCTGAATTACGTAAACTAACGCAGCCAGTACGCAAGCAAATAGAGAAGCTAGATAAACAGCTAGAAACCTTAGGTGACAAGCTAACTGCCGTTGAAGTACAGTTAAGTGAAACCAGTATTTATGAAGATCAAAACAAGGCTAAGCTAAAAACCGCATTAGGCGATCAAGCGAAGTTTGTTGTAGCGATTGAAGACGCTGAAACCACATGGATGGATTTAAACGAACAACTTGAAGAAATGATTGAAGAAAGCGAACAAGCTTAAATTATATTGTAAATATAGAGGCTGGATTTGTCTTAGCCTCTATTTATTTTATTTACTATCGTTACTTTTTCACAGTTTAAGGCCAACCCAAACGTCTACTGCTAATTCAATGAACTTAATATTTCATCATATTTGTTCAGCACTGAAAAAGTCACCATGTAAAATGGTTCAGAACAAGCGTTTCCATTGTTCAGTATCGACAAACCATCTTTCCTCATAAATTTTGTCGCCTTCAAATCGGAACAAGACGGATAATGCGGAGAACTCTATTTTATTTGATTTCCATTCAACGATTGAGACAACTTCATTTTCTCCTTCAATCTGACGGAGTTCTGTAATCTCGAAACCGGGAGGAAGTAAGCCACCTAGCTGATCTAGCACAGAGCGGAACGTCATCAGCCCTCTCACTATATTCTCCTGCCCCGGCATTATAAATGTAATATCATCTGTGTAATCAGCGACTAAGGTATCAAAATCACCTCTATCAACGGCTTCCCAACCACGCTGTACTATATTAGATAGTTTCATTACGGTTGCCTTCTATATATTTTTTATCATTTAACTATAGAATGCATTTAATAACTCCGCCTTAGCCACTATTAGATAAATATCCCAGTAAACACCGAGGAATATGACTTACAGCTGCGCTAGCCAACCTTTACTGTAACCTTGGTATTGTTTGGTCTGTAACAGTTGTAAATTATCTTTCGCTTGTGCTTTTTTACCTTGTTCAATTTGGCTGACGGCTAATAAAAGTCGCCATTTATCTGTCATAAGTAACGTTTTTTTATCTTCTCCCTTAACACTACGATCCAACAATGCGGCATACGCTAATTCAGCTTCTGACCAACGTGCTTCTAAATACAATAACTGGGCTTGTTGTTGATCCTGCTTGGCTAACTTAATGCCAGCGGATTTAGCTTGAGCTAAAACAGCGAGTGCCTTACTGCGCTCACGCGCCATTAACCACGCATTGCTCAAACCTTTAAAATAGGCTTTATCTTGGTTAAGTAAGTGCTTATCCGCGCCTTCTAAGTACACAGCTGCGGCTAATCGAGGCTGTTGTTGCTGCAGGTATAACGAAGCTAATACCCGATAACCTTGTGCCGAGAGAAAACCTTGATTACGGGTGATCGCCAATGTCGATAACGCGGATTTATTCTGCTCTAAAGTCAGGTAACTATACGCCAGACGTTCCCAATAATCTTTCGATTTAGGAAAATCGACGACCGCAATTTCAAGGTATTTATTAAGCGGTTTATGCTGTTCTAAACGCTGTAATAAAGCTAACAATAATTTAAGATAAGATTCATTCTTTGGCACAAGTTTGTAAGCACGTTTTGCTGGAGATAACGCTGCGGTTAGCTTGTCTTGTAAATAATACGCTTGCGCTAATAATGCGGCATTACGGGCTTGTTTAGCTGTCGTGATTTTATATTTGGTGCGTTGTTTGTCATCGAATTTATCTACTAATGAAAACCAAGCATTAAGGTGTTTTTCGACCAAGTTCCACGACTTGCTTTCTTGTCCTTTCGTCGCGACAGTTTTTGCTGTTAACGACGCGGCTAACTGCGCTGCGAGTTGTTGGAATGTCAATTGTTGTTCAAGTTCTAGCGATAAACTTAATAACTGGCTCACCACCTGATAGCCTTGCTGATAATCTTGCTGCATAAGCAGAACTTGCAGCTGTAAATTACTGGCCAGCAATTGACGTTCTATCGAGTGATCACGCTGCTGTTGATAAAAATCAGTGATATCTTTAATCAAAATATTGTTAGATTCAATCTTGGCTTTGCTTTGCTTATCGTCTTGTGCAGACATTTTAGCAAAGGCAGTTGTTAAGCTAACGTAACGGCTATAAACAGACGCAGGTACTCGCTGTGCTTGCGCAGGCTGTAATGATAACAACAATAAACTCGAACACAGTAAAATAATAGATAACAATGATGAACGGTATAGCTTCATTTTATTCAAGTTCAAAACTCATTCTCCATTTTTTCCACACCTCAGTACCTACAGGGGCTTTTTCAAACAGCCAACGACGTACCGCTTTACGTGATGTTTTAGCAAAATAACCCCGTGGTTTTTCTTCGATAACCTTAATCTCTTCTGCACGACCATCATCGTTAATCAAGATATGTAATAACACATACCCTTCAATCCTGAGGCGTTTGGCTTTATACGGATATTGCGGTTCAGTTTTACGTAATATTTTTGCAAAACTAATTTCAGGCTCACCAACCGCAGTTTGTTCAACATTAGTCTCTACTGTGGGCGTAACTTCTACTTGGGGCTGAATATGGCTTGTGACATCGATAAGTTGCGGTGATACGTCAAAGGTTGGCATTGATAACGCAGACAAGGTTATGCTGCTGTTTAAATTAATGTTCTGCACATCGAAACTCGGCTGTATCGATTGTGGCAGTGCGACCATATCTTGCTGTGGTTTCGGCTCAGGGATCACCTCTAACTCAGGGGTAACGTGCTGTTCTTCCACATTCGAATCAGTAAACTGACGAAAGTTGATCGTGATCGGATCGTTCACCGCTGCTTTATTCCCGCCAATTGTGAGGGAATAAATAAGTCCTGCTAAACTGATATTAACCAGTACCGCCAGTACTAGTGCGATTAAACGAAAGCGCTTACTTCCCCGCTGTTGCAACTGCAACATTGTCCACCCCAGCTAATCTAATTTGATCTAATACTTCAATTAAACGACCGGTATCAACCGTGCGATCGGCATTTAACATCACCGAAGTATGGTCACCACCGCTCAAGGTTTTTACGCGACTCCGTAATTTACGAATATCGACGGGTTCACCTTCAATCCAAACACCACTTTCAGCATCAATAGACACAACTAAACTGACCGCCCCTTGCATATCATTGGTCGCGCCATCAGGACGTTGAATATCAATCGCATTCATTTTATTAAACGATGCAGTCACTAAAAAAAAGATAAGTAAAATAAACACCATATCAATCATAGGTGTTAAATCAACAGTGAGCGCATCACTATTACTTCGGCTAAATCGCGTTCTCATTTATATCCCTTTAACAACTAATTTTTGGGCGAGATCCAAGGTCAATAAATTCGCCCGTTTGTTCAAACTATGACAAAAAAACAAACCAGATAACCCTGTCACCAATCCCGCTAGCGTAGTTAATAATGCTTGGGCAATCCCACTACTAAATAATTCCGATACACCGAGACTGTCAGACAACACGGAAAAATTATCAATCATGCCATCGACCGTACCCAGTAACCCTAATAACGGTAAAACCCCGGTTAAGGTTTTAATAAAAATAAGCTTACGAGTGAGCTGACTTTGTAATTCAGAAATAAAGCCATCGCGCACCGCGACCGCAAGTAAATGAGATTGTCCCTGCCACTGCGCCCATTCGCGTTGGTAATGCAGTGATAGCACCGGATATTGCAAAGCATACTGTAAATAACAACGTGCTATCGTCCACCACATCACCACCGACAACAACATGATGACCCAAAAAATCACCGACGCATTGCTAAGAAAATCAATAAAGCCAGACATACTTACACGTTACCTGTCGCTTGCTGCTGATGAGTCATTACTCGGGGCTCTGCTTCATTGGCATATAAGCTAAGGCGCTGTTGACGTTGCGCTAATAAACCTGCACTTTGGTGTTCTATTACATGCAGGATACTGTCACTTTTACTGGTTAATAAGCTGTGTAATAACATAAGTGGCACAGCGGCAATCAAACCAAATTTAGTGGTTAACAAAGCTTGAGAGATACCACTTGATAATACTTGAGGGTCGCTGTTTCCGTACGCGGTAATAGCTTGAAATGTTTCAATCATCCCTGCCACAGTACCTAACAACCCGAGCAGTGGCGCGATAGTCGCCAGTACCGCTATCGAACCCAGTTCTTTACGACATTCAGGTAGCTCAGCCAAAATTGCTTCATCAAGAAAACGCGCTAGTTCATCGGCATTACTGCGTTCGTGACGCTCCGCGACACTTATGATACGGCCGAGTGGGTTATCTGTCAGTTTATTTAATTGCTGTTTTTGTAATTCTATTTTCTTCGCTTCACGTGTCAGAACCAACAGACGGAATAAACCGATTGTCATGCCGATAATTCCCACCGCGACAATAATGCCACCAACAACACCCGCATCAGAAAATACCTGCCACCAAGCGCGAACTTGTGTCGCACGCTCCAGTAATGCACCTGCAGAAGGGTCAATTAAGGTACTCACAAAGCCGTCTTGTGGTTGTGAAAAAGCCGCTATACGTGCTGTCATATCCGCCGAATTTGACGGTAATAACTGATAACTTTCACTCGCAGGTTGATACAACAGCGGGCCTTGCGCGGTAAATGCGGTAAAACCAGCGATTTGGGTAACCGCTAACATTTCTTTGCTACCATTCGCCATCGTCACTTGAGTTTCTGTGGTCGTGACTTTACTGCTTGCCACCATTTGCTCGGTAAATAATAACCATAAGTTTTTAATCGCTACAAGATTCGGTTCAAAATTCGCTTCGCTATAAGGTGATAGTTGGATTGAACGTCCTGATAAAATAGCGCTTAGTGGGCTTTTATTTAATTGACCACGTAGGTCCTGGCTAGCGCGGCGGAATTCACTGAACACGTTATCCAAATCGGACTTTTCACTATTGGCTAATTTTTGTTTCGCTAAAATCAGTTTATTGTTGCCAGCAATGGTATTTTGCAACTGGGTCATTTGTTGTTGTAGTGTTTGGTTACGTTTAGCTTGTTTCGCTAAATTGGCTTCTTGAGTCGCAAGATTACTTTTAAAACGCGTTAATGCCTCATTGTCTATTTTAGTTTCAGCCACATTACTTTGCTTAACTTGCTTTAACAGATCATCCAATGGTGTCGCATTGACGTTGAACATCAACAAGCTAGTCGTAATCAAGAGAGCGTTAAAATACGTTGGCATAATTCTAAGCGTAGTCGTAATAGTCATTATAGCGCCTCCTGCTGCTGCGTGGCCGAAACAGAATTCGCCGGTACGATTTCCGATACTATCGATGCCTCTAATAAAGGTAGGGATAATAAAGTTGGTACGGTTTTGTTGTCTGCCACATCATAGGCTTGTTTCACTTTCGGCAGCCAACTTGCTGGTAATATTAACCAAGTGCGACTGCTGTTATCCCAATAACCTGCGTTATTATGATCTGGCGTCAGGTAATATAGAGCGACGCGACCAACACGGATAAGTTGTACAGTTTTGTCGGCATCACTTAATGGTAGCTGTGCTTGCCATGTTTCGATAGTATCACCATATTCAGTCTCAATTTGATAGGCTTCTAAGATACGACGGTATTTATCCGCGACACTAATATTAGGGTTATCTAACAAACGATTGAGTTCAGCTAAACGTAATTGACGTTCTTGCCATAAGAAAGGGATATCTTGTTCAACAAACAGGGTTAGTACTTGTACCATTTCTTGCATTAACGGGGTCAGTTCCATACGTGTTTCACGGACGCTGGCCATGTTCTTTTCTAAACTGATGAGTAACTGCTGCTGTTGTGAAACCTGTTTTTCTAACTGTGTTGTATAAGCAGTCAATACTGCGTTTTCACGTAACAATGCACGATATTCATTCACAGTTTCGCTTGTTTTGTCATCTAGATCAGCAATATGCTCCTGAGTACGTTGTGCTTGCACCTGTGATTGCTGCTTGCTACCAATAATATTATCAAGCTTACTCGTTGCCTGAGCAGGCATAATTAATGCGCCTGTAAGTAACCCGATTGACCAAATTGCTGAATAGTTCATGTTGTTCCACTGCGACTAAATATGAAGTTAAGAGTGAGCGAATATATAAATCGAAACAATCTAAATGAGAATCATTGTATTTAAGCTGGCTGTATTTAGCAATCAATTAGAAAAAATATGTTAATATTAGACAAATTATCGGTAACCACTAATGTAGAGCTCAATTATGATTATTCCATATCAGCAACTAGATACAAATACGCTAAATACATTAATCGAACATTTCGTGCTACGAGAAGGTACAGATTATGGCAGCCTTGAAATGTCGATGTCAGAGAAAGTGTGCCAGGTAACCAAACAACTTGAAACCGGTGATGTGGTTATCGTTTACTCTGAATTACATGACAGCGTAAACATCTTACCAAAGAGCGAAGTTCTTAAAAACCCACAATAACTGTGCAAATTTTATACTTGATCTCAGTGCATTTAACTCGTATAACATAGCACTCACTCCTTAAATTCAACTAGTTGGTCGATCAAATGTCAGCAAAACATCCTATTATTGCTGTGACAGGTTCATCAGGCGCCGGTACTTCTACCACTAGCTTGGCCTTTGCACATATGTTCCAGCAAGAAAACATCAAAGCCTCTTTTATCGAAGGCGACAGTTTTCATCGATATACCCGTCCCGAAATGGATGTGGCTATCCGCAAAGCCCGTGAACAAGGTCGACATATCAGCTATTTTGGCCCTGAAGCCAATGATTTTGAGTTACTGGAAAGCTTCTTTCAAGACTATGGCCGCGATGGCAGCGGTAAATATCGTCGTTACCTACACTCGTTTGACGAAGCCGTACCATACAACTTAATGCCGGGTACATTTACGCCTTGGCAAGATATCGATGCGGGTACTGATCTTTTATTTTATGAAGGCCTGCACGGCGGCGTCGCGACCAAAGACAATGATGTGGCCAAGCATGTAGATCTATTGATCGGCATGGTGCCGATCGTCAACTTGGAGTGGATCCAAAAACTAGTCCGAGACACTGAAGACCGTGGTCACTCTCGTGAGGCGGTAACAGATTCAATTGTGCGGTCGATGGACGATTACATTAACTTTATTACTCCGCAGTTCTCACGTACCCACATTAACTTTCAGCGCGTACCGTTAGTCGATACCTCAAACCCATTTAGTGCGACAACGATCCCAACATTGGATGAAAGTTTGGTGGTGATCCGTTTCCAAAGCGTAAAAAATGTCGACTTCCCTTATTTGCTAACCATGATCGATGGCTCGTTTATTTCTGGGATCAATACCTTGGTTGTACCTGGCGGAAAAATGGCACTGGCGATGGAGCTTATCTGTGCGCCATTAATTCGTCAGCTATTAGTTGAAGGCAAGATTAGCTAATTCAAAAATTAACTTGTTCAGGGACTAAATACAAAAAGGGAGGCGCTGACTAACAGCATCTCCCTTTTATTTATCTGGATTTATTAGCCTAAGTTCCTGTGATTACAGTACTAAGAACAAACTAATAAATAACGGTGACGATAAACTTAAAATAAAACCACTAACAATGGCAAGCGGTACATAACCATTACCACCGGATTTTTGGATCATTGGTAGCGTGAAGTCCATTGCCGTCGCGCCCGCATAACCAATTGCAGTGGATGGGTATAAACGAATCAATGAGGGAATAATTAAAATAGCCAGCAGCTCACGACCTAAATCAATAATAAACGCCGCACCACCAAATACTGGCGATAAACCATCTGTAATCAAAATACCCGATAACGAATACCAACCGAAGCCCGATGCCAAGGCCAAACCATTCGTTAACGGTATATCCAGTAATAAGGCTGCAGCCAACCCACCAACCCAAGAACTCAGTATCATCACTATCGCAATCTTGATACCCCAAGTATTAAGTAAAATTTCGCGTAATTGCATACCACTATTACGTAATTGGCAACCGATAAACAGTAACAGTAATACCAATGCACCTTCACTGATAATATCGATATTAATCATTTCTGAAGGAATAAATAAACCCGATATAAAACCGCCAGCAATAACAAAAATTAACTGTATCGATTCTAAAATAAGATGCCATTTACTTAATGACTCCCCTTCCCCCACTATCGTTTTAGTTAAACGTTTATCCAGTCCCCACAACGTAATTAAGTTCGCGATTGACACACAACTGAGCACCGTAAAACTGTATAATCCGATATTCTGAATATTTTGCGCAAAGTTATCCAAATGCGATAAGCTAATTCCCATCAAGAACAAGATCACGTAGATCATTTTATTGGTACAAACATTAATCCAATGAATATGTCTCGTTTGTTTTAATTCGACAAGGTAGCCCAGTACCAAAGGGACTATAACAATGAAAAAACCTGAATACATCTTAAAATCAGTCCTACAAATAATTAAGCGATAACACTAACCGCGTTGAGCTCTGTGGTTAATAAATTAAACTGTTCGTTGTTATTAATTAACAGACAAACCCGTTCGCCTTGTTGCTTACGCGCTTGTACTTGCACAGCAAAGTCATCACTCAGTACAGGATAGCGCTCGGCATCACGACGGCATAATTCAACAAAATCAGCAATATTGTCATCGCCTTCTACATATAAAATCACATCAGCTTGCTGCATTAAACGCAAGGCTCTTAACCGTAATAAATCAATTTCATCAGGTAATTGAATAAGGTAAATATCCCCACCAACATCGGTATTCGGTGTGCTTAACTGTCGGTCAAATTCAGACTGTAATTTCGTGTTGTCGGTTGCAAGTTCAACTGCTTTCGAGGTGAAAAAACGTTCCCAAAAACGACGTCTTTCTGTCACGCTACCAAATTTTTGCTGTACACGTTCACGCTGTTCACCAGCAAAACTACCAAGCAGGCCGAGTGTTTCCGGTAATAATGCTTCTAATTTCTCCCGTAAATAGCGGATAAGTACAGGCGAAGCGCCACCACTCGATATAGCAATTTGTAACGGTGAACGATCAATAATAGAGGGAGTGATAAACTCACACAATTCAGGTTGGTCGGCGACATTCACTAATAAGTTACGTTCGCAACAGTCTTGCCATACTTGTTTATTGAGCAAGGTATCATCCGTTGTTACCCATACCATCACGTAATCACCGAGGTAATCACGATTATAGCCGTCAATAATCACTGTTATTTTGGCATCATCACGATAGCGTTGCAGCGTATCGTTTAAGCGTGGAGATAATACAGTTACCTTAGCACCAGCACTCAATAACAAGTCAACTTTTCGACTCGCGACTTCACCACCGCCAACAACTAATACGTTCTTATTATTTACATCCATAAAAATTGGCAAATACTGCATGTTACATCCATTTAAAAGTGCATAAACAGCACTTAGTATACGGCTCAACCAACTGATAGTCATCAATATCACGACTATTGAAAATAATTAATTTAGTGGCACAAAAAATGCTTATATTTGAACCTAAGAAGAATTACAGAAATAATGTCATACATCAGACAATTTTTTGACAGCAGTTATTAGTAGAGGCTTGATCATGCATGAACTTAAGCAGTATATTCAAAATTACAAACAAATAAACATTGCCACAACTTGGTTACTGCTTGCAGCAGCATTAGTACTGCTACTGCCAACCACAGCATTGTCGGTATCAGGATTAGAACAATGGGTGACGGAATACCGTGGTTATATCTCTATTGTTGTCATTTCAAGCATCGCTTATTTTATCGCACTGTTACTTGTTCAAGTGGGCCACTCAGTGCTTGAGAAACAAAGCGAAACAGATATGATGAATAAAATAACCAAAATGGTTAAAATAATGAATACCTCTGAGCAAGCTGTGATCCGTGAATTCATTTTTCAAAAGAAAGATATTATTTCACTGCCTTTAGAAGTCGCTTCTGTTGCCAATTTAATCGAACACTGCATTTTAGTTCCCGCCCTCAACAGTCAAGAAATCATCGGTAGTGGCAGTAAAATCAAACTGTGTATTAATATTAAGGCCCGTGCTTTACTCGATCACAAAGCGTTAGGTTTTCCAGCCGGTAAAATGACTGAACAACAAGCACAAACTCTTAAAGCGGCACGTCCATCATTTGCAAAAGAGTTTTACGTACGCCACTAATACTCGCACTCATAGAAATACGGCGAGCACCTAAGCACGATCCACGACGGTAAAGTACATAATTAGGTGTACTTTGCATTAATCGTGATAACGAATGATAATTATCCCGTCTTTTTACAATTCTCTATTCAGATTGCCGCCATAAACGAGTAAACTAGCCAAAATAAATTCTATTTGACGTTCATCGCTAATCATAGCGCTGGATAGTAAGAGGTAATCCGTGTCTATTAAATTTATCGCATCTTCAAAACTACCTACACCTTTTGGTACTTTCACAATGCACGGCTTCGAAGACTCAGAGACAGGCAAAGAACATGTAGCGCTAACTTATGGCGAGTTAGCGAAGGATGAAGTCGTACTAGGACGTATCCATTCAGAATGTTTAACTGGTGACGCTTTGTTTAGTTTACGCTGTGATTGTGGCTTCCAACTTGAAACCGCAATGAAAAATATCACTGAAGCAGGTTCTGGTTTCATTCTATATTTACGTCAAGAAGGACGTGGTATTGGTCTACTAAACAAGATCCGTGCGTATAATTTACAAGACTCTGGTGCCAATACGGTTGAAGCAAATGAAAAGTTAGGCTTTGCTGCCGATTTACGTAATTATGCGATGTGTAAACCTATGTTAGCTCACCTTGGCATTAACAAAGTTAAATTGATGACCAACAACCCGAAAAAATTAGCGGCAATGGAAGAATACGGCGTTAATGTGGTTGCTCGCCAACCATTACAAGTGGGTAAGAATATGCACAATGAACATTATTTGAAAACCAAAGCCGACAAGCTTGGTCATATGATGACTGAAGAGCATTTCAAAGAAGATTAACACGACTTATGCCAATCAGTAATAACAGCAGATAGCTTCTGCTGTTATTATCTTTCATACTGCCATTTAAAAACAATAATTATTTTCTGTTATTCGAAAACAATAGTTATTTTCTGCGTTATAGCTCGCAAGTACGTTCCGCTAAATAACCTTCGTAATCAGGCACTGCATGTTCGTATTTGTTACTGGTATGAATCGAATCAATAATGAAATCAGCCGTTGCTGGATTTGTCGCAACAGGAATATTCCATACTGCGGCTAAACGTAATAATGCTTTTACATCCGGATCATGCGGTACTGCGTTCATTGGGTCCCAGAAAAAGATCATCATATCAATCTCGCCTTCGGCAATCAGTGCGCCAAGCTGTTGAACGCCGCCCATAGGACCGCTCAATAGTGCTTTAACAGGTAGTTCAACGTGTTTGGTTAATAAGGTGGCTGTCGTGCCAGTTCCGAATAAATGGTGTTTTTTGAGAATATCAGCACGTGCTTTTGACCAAGCAATCAAATCAGACTTCATGTGATCATGGGCTACAAGCGCGATACGTTTATTAGTTGCCATGCAACGGGTAATTTTTTGCATCAGTGACCTACTTTTAATTTACAAATGATAACTCAAGACAATGGGGCTGATGATACTACTAAATAAACGGACTTACACTGATAGGAGTCCCATATCAGGCATGCAAATGCGTACCTGATAGGGTTATTCATATTAAGCTAACAATTAATGGTCGCCGCCACCGAGTTCTAACAAGGTTGCATTACCACCCACAGCAGTAATATTAATGGTACGTGTACGCTCGGTAATAAAGCGTAAGATAAAGTGATTATCTGTTACGTAAGCCAATGCACTACCACTCACTTCAGCCACTAACTGCGCCAATAAACCCTCGCGTGTAGACAAAGTACGGTTAATCGTTTGCGCGGTTTTTTTATCACCGGTAAACGCAACACCCGCTACTTTTGGAGATTCAATCAGTGCCGTTAATTCTGTTTCTTCAGCACCCTGCACAACAAGTTCAGGAATACCCGCGGCATGCAGTGTATTAAGCAACACAAATTGCAATGCTTGCTGCGCTTGTGGCAGAGCCAATACCAAAGTATTACCCGCTAATAACGCCGCACTCACATGACCCACAATGGCATTAATCGTGCTGCTTTGCTCGGCATCTGTTGCGGCGACAATAAATAAACCACGTCCGGCACTGTAAAGCTCGTTCACTTCTCCTGTCGGCCCTGGCATTAATTTTTCATCGCCCAATAGGGTAATGGCTTGGTGTTTTTGATACTTCGCCATTTCAGCCGTAAGTTTACCTAATGCGGCTTCTTGGCTAATAATCTCAGCCCATTTTGCAATCAACTCAGCACGTGCAATAACACCCTGTTCGTTCCAGCTCTGCCACGCACAAAGGCCAGTTTCAATCAGATGCTGCGTCTGAACTAATTTTTTTTCTACAACCATGGTTTAACTCCTTAATTTACAATGACGCAGCTTAAGCGCTAACAACTTGCTTAGTGAAACGATATAGATAATGTGGACCACCCGCTTTTGGACCCGTACCTGATAAACCTTGACCACCGAATGGTTGTACACCAACAACAGCACCAACTTGGTCACGGTTAATGTAACAGTTACCCACTCTAATTTGGCGTTCGATATCAGTGTAAGTACGTTCATTACGACTGTGGATCCCCATCGTTAAACCAAAGCCTGTCGCATTAATCTCAGTAATCACATTGTTTAAATCAGCCGCTTTATAACGCACGATATGTAAAATAGGACCGAACTGTTCATTTTCTAATTGGTTAATGCTGTTAATTTCAAATGCTATTGGAGCAATGAAGTCACCAAAGTTACATTCGTCAGTCAGACTTACTTCACCGACTAGTTTGCTTGTCGCACGCATTTTATCAATGTGCGCTTGCAGTTTGTTCTTAGCAAGTAAATCAATCACCGGGCCCACATCTGTATGATGATGTTGCGGTAGACCAATATGTAATTCTTGCATTGCACCTTGAATCAAGGTGGTAATACGGTCAGCAATATCTTCTTGCACAAACAATACACGCAGTGCTGAACAACGTTGACCCGCAGAAGCAAATGCAGAACGCATCACATCACGAACAACTTGTTCTGGCAGTGCCGTACTGTCAACGATCATGGTGTTTTGACCACCCGTTTCAGCAATTAAGGTGGCAACGTTCGTATCACGTTTCGCTAATGCACGGTTAATTACTTGTGCAGTTTCTGTTGAACCAGTGAATACAACACCCGCGATACGCTCGTCAGCTGTCAGTAGTGAACCAATTGCCGCACCGCCACCAGGCAATAAATGCACAGCTTCTTTAGGCAGACCCGCTTCTAACATTAATTCCATAGTACGTGCCGCAATCAAGCTTGTTTGCTCTGCAGGTTTCGCGATAACGGTATTACCCGCAACCAATGCAGCCGCAACTTGACCAAGGAAAATCGCCAGTGGGAAGTTCCACGGACTGATACACACAAACACACCTTGTCCCTGACGCGTTACTTGCTGGGCAATACCATCAAAACGAACTTGGTTTTTTGCTACCGAGAAATTTTCGGTGGCTTGCATTGCGTAGTAACGACAGAAATCAACCGCTTCACGTACTTCATCTAAGCTGTCGTGAATCGTTTTCCCGGCTTCTTTATGACATAACGCCACTAATTCGGCTAAGTTCGCTTCCAGTAGATCTGCAACGTTATTTACATATGCTGCACGTTCAGCCACCGGAACTGCTGACCATGTAGGGAAATAATCAGCAGCTGTATCTAATGCTGTTGTGACTTCTGCAGGTGTTGACCACAATACTTGGCCAACGTGAATACGGCGGTCGTAAGGGGCACTGACTGGTTTTGCATTGTCTAATTCAGTCGTGATCACCTGCCCATTAACAACTGGTGCCGCTTGCCACGTTTTTTGCATTTGCAAGCTAAGCTCTGTATTAAACGGCGTAATTTCACTAATAATGTCAACATTGATGTTGCATGAGTTTTTACGTCCCGCAAAGATCTTAGTCGGCAGTGGGATCAAACTGTTATGTAATGTCGGACGACTATCTAGAGTATCTACCGGATGTTCTGTTAATTCCGTAATCGGACAATCGGCATCAACTAAACGATGCACAAACGAGCTGTTTGCACCATTTTCTAATAAGCGTCGAACCAAGTATGGTAGCAAGTCTTTATGGCTACCCACTGGTGCGTAGATGCGCACATCAACACCATAGATCTCTAATGCGTGATTATATAACGCATCACCCATGCCGTGTAGACGCTGGAATTCAAAATCTTTATGCTCAGTCATGGTCGCAATCGCAGACACCGTATGAGCATTGTGGCTGGCAAACTGTGGATAGATACAACCACGAATTTGCTCGCTTAATAAGAAACGAGCACACGCTAAATAGGCAACATCAGTTGCTTCTTTGCGGGTATAAACAGGGTAAGCATCATAGCCATTTTGCTGTGATAATTTAAGCTCTGTATCCCAATAAGCACCTTTAACTAAACGTAATGGGATCACATCACCCTGCTCTTTCGCTAATGCTGCAAGCCAAATTAATGTTGGCAGAGCACGCTTAGAGTAAGCTTGTACAACGATACCGAATTTTCCCCAACCTTGCAGTTTCGGGTGACGGTACAGCTTTTCAAATAATGCGAGTGATAATTCTAAACGATCCGCTTCTTCCGCATCGATAGTAATACCCACATCCAAATCACGTGCACGCAACAGTAATTCTAATACTGTGTCGTGCATTTCAGTCATAACACGCGCTTCGTTAGCCACTTCATAGCGCGGGTGCAGTGCTGACAGTTTAATTGAAACTGTTGGTGCCGGCGTTTTGTCATTACCGTATTTATTGCTACCAACCGATTCGACGGCTTGAATGTAATCATTAAAATATTTCTTCGCATCGGCAGTTGTTAATGCCGACTCACCTAGCATATCAAATGAATAGGTAAAGCCTTTATCACGCGATGAACGACCATTTTTTTGTGCTTCAGCAATATTACGACCCAATACAAATTGGTGTCCCATGATCTTCATGGCTTGGTTCATTGCTTGGCGAATAATAGGTTCTGATACTTTATTCACTAAACGGCTAATAGTACTGCTCGCCGATTTAGTATCTTTGCGATCCATACTGACAACTTTACCTGTCAGTAATAGTCCCCAAGTGGATGCATTCACAAATGTTGAATCAGAATTTTTTAGGTGTGACTTCCAGTCTGCAACACTTAATTTGTCACGAATTAATGCATCTGCTGTTGCCGCATCCGGAATACGCATCAATGCTTCAGCAAGACACATCAACAAGATACCTTCTTTGGTATCTAGGCTGTATTCCAGTAACAAGGCATCGATCATTTGGATGGCTTGCTTATCAGCGCGCACGCGTTCAATTAACACAGTTGCATTGGTGGTGATCTGAGATTTTTCTTCTGCAGATGGGCGTGCCATTGGTAACAATTCTGCTAACCATTTTGACTCATCAACCATATACAAAGGAGAAATTAACTGCCAAAGTTCATCCAATGGACGATCTATAAACGACGGAGAAAGTGCATCTAACGCTTTAAACATACCAAGGGCCTCTTAACTTACGAAATTTAATGCTGCGGGAGTGTTACATTAAAGATACAAAAATAATATGAGTTAGTTAGCAGAAATGGAAAAAAATACGATTTATATAAAATAATTAGTATTTCAGTCCAGTTTAAGCAACTATTTTAGCCTGATAGCCGTGTAAAAATCAGTACAATAGTGATTATGGCAAGCGTTGTAAGGATAGAAGGTGACGGCTAACAAGGCAAGCGGTGACCAATAATAGTATTTTCACATACCAGATAGGGGCAAAATATATCGCTAACAACATCGCAATCCACATGCTGGAAAGTGAGCTCAATAGCTGCTTTTTACTGATGCCCTTACGCAATAAATAATTAGTTAAGTACGGTCCGAGATAGCGATGGTTAAACAACCACAACTGTAATTTTCGTGAAGAACGACTAAAACAAGCAGCTGCTAACAATAAAAATGGCACAGTGGGTAATAGGGGTAAGAATATACCTAGCACGCCAAGACCCACCGCTAGGCAGCCTGCACACAGCAATAATGCCCGCCATGGCTGCGAGACTAAAAAATTTTCAGCCACAATTGGTTCACTAACCATATCTCCAGACTCAGCTGCAGTTGGTTTTATCGAAGGTTTATTCATCATCGTTTCTTATCACCACTTTTAATCCGCATTATTACCACTATATGTGGTATCCAAGTTTCTTCAAGATGCTATATCAGAGACTAGCAGGGATATCAAAACACGGCGTAATATGTAGATAATGGTTATTTTAATAATAAGAATGCGGGAAAACGGATCTTTTTTACCATTATATACAAACGCATAGAGACAATTAATATCATACATGTCAACGCTGCTAATGTTATATCAACCTGAAAATTAATCAATAATATATACAGGCAACAGCCTAAAATAACAGGGCTTGCGTACAGTTCTGTATTATTAAACAAGGTTTGTCGATGAGCAAGGATATCCCGTAATACCCCACCAAATATCGCAGTGACTATACCCATTGATACCGAAACATAAGCCGCATAACCAGCACTGTATAATTGTTGAGTGACTAATATCGAGAATAGCGATACGCCGATAGTATCAAACATAATAATGAGCTTGTTCAGGCTATTCTTACGGATATGGGTAATGCTGAAAAATCCAATAACAGCACTCGACAATGCGGTCCAAAAATAACTGGGATCGCGGATCCAAAATATCGTCTCTGCCGATAAAATAAGATCGCGTAATGTGCCGCCGCCTAATGCCGTGATCCAACCTAGCATCATGATACTGACAATATCTTTACCGCGATTAGACTCAACCAATACCCCACTGAGCGCAAACGCAACAATGCATATCATTTCTAGGCTATAGACCAACATTTACAACTCCTTGTCGCGGCAAACTCACTATTTATATACAAACTTAATGTTTAAATATAACTATCGAGTCGGCAGTCTACCCAGTGCTTCCATTCATTGGCAACCATAACAGCAACTATTTTCATCGAATTGCGCACTTGGTTCATCCTGCATATCACCAGTTTAAATAGCCAAAAACAATAAAACCCCAGCAGGCTGAGGTTTTATTATTAATATTTACATAATGCGTATTAACGATTAAGTAAGGTATACGTGTCCGTGTATTTGGTTTTATTGTTTTGAACTATATCTGCAGGTGACAATACAACGGAAACCAAATCTGAAACTGCATTTTCATACATGAAAAATGTTTTCAAATCGGCAGTTAATGAATCAGCTGATAATACCGCGGTAGTTAGATTAGTCGCACTCGTTGGGTCATCCAAGTTAGTCAATGCAAGGTTTGGAATAATCACATTTTCACCGCTTGCAACTTCACTATAAATAACATGGTTTAAAGTATTTGTTTTACCTTCAATATCAGTAACATCGATATAATAACTACTTCTTTGTAAACGCGTTAATGTAGAATCAATACCTCGTGCTTGAAAAACAAAATTGGAAGCAAGGGTATTAATTTCAGAATCGTCATTACGGAGGGTTAGCTCTGTTGGTAGGTTAACGTCTAATGAGACAGGTAGTAATTCATCATTGTGTCTGAAGTTCCAATTTGAGGTTGTTCTACCTGTAGCGTTATAGCTCCAATTCGTTTCCGTGTCTACGTAAGCAAAACCAGTTGTCACGCCCGTAGCCGCAACAAATGTTGCATCAAGCCATGGGTAACTGTAATTACCTCGATTTAATCGTACCGATAATCCAGAGAGCTGCCCAGTAAGCCTTTGGCCAATCGTCCAATTATGCGTAGGAAAAGCAACACCAGATAAATGCTTTCGATCTCCACCGTCACCTGGTGTTAACGTTGACACAAACGCATAATCAACTAAATCTGTTCCACCAAAATAGGCTCGTACTAATACGTCTTCATTACCATACGCACTAACCTTTTTACTCGTAAAAGCAACCGCTGCAATCTCACTCTGAGATGAATCATAAGCCCAAGTGCTTGAAGGAATACCATTTGGGGTAACCGAAGCATATCCCGTTTTCATCGTTATTGGAGTTTCTTTATAACAAGACGAGTTAACTCCCTGATTTCGCTCTACTGCAATCATAAGGTCACCCAGAAGTGCTTTCTGGATTGATAATACTTTGTAAAACGAATCTGTATCACTCGGAGAATCAATAACGGATATATAACCACCATCCGCTACGCTATTTTTAGCAATACTTAATATACCTGCAGTCGTAATTGAAGATGATAAATCTTCGACGAAATCGCCATTTTTATCATACATTTTCACAGTGACATCAGTTGCTAATTTTGCGTATGTTTCTTTGCCGCTAGCCTGTCCGCCAACATCAAATAAAGTACAACGAGCATCACCAGTATTTTCAGCTCGTTCAACTAATTGCACAAACTGAAGTCTATACTTCGTGGTTGGCGTCGAACCAGAGTTACTACTATCACTGCCACCGCTTCCACCGCTTCCACAGCCTGATAGCAGTAGACTTGCCAACACTGAAGTTATTATTGATTTTCTCATTTTCGATTCCTTGATCACACCGTCAAAATATTGGTCATTTCATTTTAAATGCAATAATCAGGCCAACTAAAATATTAACGGAGATCAGATATTGAGGTCTATTGATATTGATTAATTCAGGAATAAAATGCTGTATTGAAAACAACAAAACCCCAGCAAGCTGAGGTTTAAGTGTGTTACAAAAACATAAATAAAACGAAAGTGATTAGTTAGAAGTCAGTATATTGAGAATAGACTTATCAACATCGTTAATATACATCCCCTCACCATAGACCCAACCCCAAGGAGAAAAATACTTAGAGTAGGAAATTTTTTCCTGCTCTTCATGTGAAACTTTAGAATAAGCATAATAATGAGAATAACCCCCATTAGCTCTCGTTATCACTTCGGTATGTAAAAGCTGATAGAGCTTTACACCTTTAATATCCTTTACCTCTTTGACATTCTGATTACGCAAGACAGAACGGTTAATGGATTCAAGTAAGGTATAATCATCCTTAAACACAAAAATGTAATTATCATTGTCTTTATTGATTTGATGTATTCGCTTAATCGCCTGCGATTGAGCGTCTAATAATGCTAATTTACCATCAAGATATTGCTGATAATAATCGTTAATAATTGAACCAATGAAATTAATGCGGGGTACTAATGCACATAGACGCTGATCGATGACATTATTTCGAATATATAAAAAATAATTGATACTAAATATAATAAATAGCGCAGATAGACTGCCTGCTATTAATAATAATTTTTTTTCTAGTGATACTTTTTTTAACATTAATGAACTTAATGAACATTCACATCCCTATTAGTTCAATCCTCTGTCGATGATAGTGACATAATCATACAGGACAAATATATAAAGAGTAAAGAAAGATGTGAATGATCCACAAACCTTTATATAACAGTGCATTACTTAACATGACAATACGTTTCATATAACTTGCGTTATGCTTTAAATAACTATTTATTACCCACCTATTCTTCATAAAGCTGTCATGAAAATCCACAAAAACTGTCATAAAAAAGGCATAACATACACAACGAACTCACCTGTCTAGGAAGATAGAGATAATGAAAACGTTGCTAACCAGTACTACATTAATCGCAAGTTTGATGATAACGGCCGTTAATGCTAATGACAATCTTGATTCAATTATTGTCGCTGCAAAAAAAGAAGGTGCCGTATACAGTGTCGGTATGCCAGATAGCTGGGCGAACTGGAAAGATACTTGGGTTGATCTGAGTAATATCTATGGCTTAAAACACCAAGATACTGATATGAGTTCAGCACAAGAAGTGGCTAAATTTGCAGCCGAAAAACACAATGCAACCGCAGATATCGGTGACGTTGGTTTTGCTTTTGCACGTGTAGCAGTAAAACAAGGCGTAACACAAGCATATAAACCAAGTACCTGGGACAGCGTTCCAAATTGGGCCAAAGACAAAGACGGCCACTGGGCACTTGCTTATACTGGTACCATCTCATTTATCTCGAATAATAATTTAGTCAAAAACCCGCCAAAATCATGGGACGATATTCTCAAAGGCGATTATAGAGTCACAGTGGGTGATGTGGGCATCGCATCACAAGCAAATAATGCAGTGCTTGCTGCTGCCTTTTCCCAAGGTGGTAGCGAAAAAAATCTGAAACCAGCGATTAAATTTTTCGCTGAATTGGCAAAACAAGGTCGCCTATCACTGAATGATCCCGGTTTAACGAATCTTGAAAAAGGCGAAGTTGAAGTCGCTATCCTTTGGGACTTTAATGCCCTTAACTATCGTGATCAAATTGATCGTAGCCGTTTCACCGTATCGATTCCACAAGATGGTTCGGTTATCTCTGGTTACACCACCATCATTAATAAATATGCCCAAAACCCAAATGCGGCAAAACTGGCGCGTGAATACATCTTTAGTGATCAAGGCCAAATCAATTTAGCTAAAGGTTACGCACGTCCAATTCGTGACGATGTTAGCTTACCAGCGTCAGTCCAAGCAAAGTTATTACCGACTGAGCAATATAGCAATGTACACCCGGTAACAGATTTTAAAGCATGGGAAAAAAGCACACGCAAACTACCACGTCAGTGGCAAGAAAACGTACTGCTCCATATTAAATAGCAAAAAAGTCATATCAAATAACGAGAATTGAATGAACAATAAAGTCATACTTGTTGTTCTCGATGGTCTTAATCATCAAGTAGCCCGTGAGTGCATGGGTTACTTGAATGCATTAATCGAACAAGATCGAGCGACACTTTATCCGATTATCAGTGAACTACCATCCATGTCACGCCCGCTGTACGAATGTTTATTAACGGGCGTAACACCAGCACAAAGTGGCATAGTCAATAATGATATTGTTCGTCTGTCCCACCATAGCAGTATATTTAGTTTAGCTAAAAAAGCCTCTCTCACCACTGCTGCTGCCGCTTACCATTGGATGAGCGAATTATATAATATCGCACCTTACAATGCCGTGCGCGATCGATTTACCCAAGATCCAAGTTTAAATATTCAACATGGTTGCTTCTATCACTTGGATCATTACCCTGATGAAATGTTGTTTTTGGACGCAGAACATCTACGCCAACAGCACCAGCCTGATTTCTTACTGATCCACCCGATGAACATCGATGATACAGGGCATAAATTTGGATTGGACTCGAGCCAATACCGTAATTCAGCCCGTCGGGTAGATATCATTTTGTCTAACTATATGGATATTTGGTTACAAGCGGGCTATCAAACCATGATTACCAGTGATCATGGCATGAACAATGATAAATCACATGGCGGCATATTACCTGAAGAACGCGCGGTGCCTTTGTTTGTAATCGGTGAACATTTTAGCCACCAGCCTACGACAATGAAACAAACAGATATTTGCGGTAACGTTTGCCAATTATTGGGATTAACCGACCATGACAAATCCTACAATCAGGATCTATTAATCAAAAAACCTGAGCTATTAATCAACCAATCTAGCTCGCTTAATCAAACAGTCCAAGAGTGTAAATAAACCTATGAACACTGTTTCGGCCCCAGTTACACAAGTAGCAACCACAAAGCCAAACCATAAGCGTTTGGCATTAACGAAGTTCAAACCTGCATTAATCTTGCTGCCGTTTGCACTATTATTTTTTATGTTCCAAATAGCCCCGATGTTATGGGTACTGGTTAACAGTTTCATTTATGAAGAAGCATTCAGCGTCGAGAATTATCAAGAGATTTTTGACTCGGCGTTTATCTTACAAGGATTTACCAACAGTCTCTGGTTATCCATTACGTCTAGCTTGGTGGCTATTACCATTGCCGCGTGCTTCGTGTCATCACTGCGCCGCTTTGATTCAGGGTTACGCGATTGGATCATTTCGTTTACCAATATGGCCGCTAACTTTAGCGGTGTTCCCCTAGCCTTTGCATTTATTATTATTCTTGGTTTTAACGGGGCACTAACATTACTGCTGAAAAGATACGGCATCATTGACGATTTTAATTTATATGGTCAATGGGGACTGCTGGCCATTTATATCTACTTTCAAGTACCTCTCGCGGTACTACTGCTGTACCCGGCATTTGATGCGTTAAGTGACGATTGGCAAGCCGCATCCGCATTACTGGGCGCGAAAACATGGCAGTTCTGGCGTTACATTGCCCTGCCAGTATTATCTCCAGCCTTACTCGGTACTTTTATTATTTTGATTGCTAATGCTATGGGAGCGTACGCCAGTGTTTATGCGTTAACGACGGGTAACTACAATGTCATCACAGTACGTATTGCCAGTTTAGTGTCGGGGGATATTTTTCTGGAACCAAATCTAGCCGCCGCGATTTCAGTTTTACTCATCTTATTACTGGCGTTTATTACCATCATTAACCAACTGCTTATTGGCCGGAGTTATCATGCAAAACGTTAATTCTTCGTCGTTACATAAATTTATTGTCTATGGTACGGTGACATTATTATTCATCCCGATACTAGCAACGTTTATTTATTCTATTTCCTCTAGCTGGGGCGCAACGATTGTACCCGATGGTTTCACTACCGGTTGGTATAGCCAGTTATGGCAAGACCCGCGCTTTATTGCTGCATTTGGTCGTTCACTGTTTATCTGCATTAGCGCATTGATATTAAGTAGTGTGTTGATCATTCCAGCCATCTTTGTGGTGTTTTATTATTTTCCTAAATTAAATGGGCTGATGAATGTACTGATCTTATTACCCTTTGCCGTACCGCCAGTGGTATCGTCCGTGGGTTTACTGCAAATATATGCCGATAGTTCAATGCAGATTGTTGGTACGCCATGGATCTTAATCGGTACTTACTTCACTATTGCGCTGCCATTTATGTATCGCGCCATCGCTAACAGTTTTGAAGCGATTCATTTGGCGGATCTGATGGATGCAGCACACTTACTTGGTGCAAGTTCGGCACAAGCATTCTTTATGGTTATTTTACCTAATTTGAAGAAAGGGTTATTTGCCTCACTGTTTTTATCTTTCTCGTTCTTATTAGGTGAATTCGTATTTTCGAATATTTTGGTGGGTACACGTTATGAAACCCTGCAAATCTATTTATATAACATGCGCCAAACCAGTGGTCACTTCACCTCCCCATTAGTGATGACTTACTTTGCCTTTATCTTTCTTTTCACTTGGTTGGCCAGCCGTATTAGCCGAGGAGCACCATCATGAGTTTTGTTACTGTAAAAAATCTACAAAAAAGCTTTGGTAGTAATACCGTATTTTCAGATATTAACTTCAGTATCAAGCAAGGTGAATTTGTTACCTTACTCGGCCCCAGTGGTTGTGGTAAATCAACTTTGTTACGCAGCCTTGCTGGTCTAAATAACGTCGAAGCAGGCGAAATATGGGTGGGAGACCAAAATATTACCCATTTAGCCCCACAAAAAAGAGACATCGGCATGGTGTTTCAATCTTATGCTTTATTTCCAAATATGACGGTAGCAAATAACATTGCCTTCGGTTTAAAAATGAAAAAACTGAGCAAAAATGAAATAAGCAAACAAGTGGCTCGGGTGATTGAATTAGTCGAGCTAAAAGGCAAAGAACACCAGCATCCACATCAATTATCTGGCGGTCAAAAACAGCGAGTCACACTGGCGAGAGCATTAGTGGTACAACCAAAAATATTACTGCTTGATGAACCACTGTCAGCCTTAGATGCCCGTATTCGTAAACATTTACGTCAACAAATCTGTGATATTCAAAAAGAACTTAATCTAACCACTGTGTTTGTTACCCATGATCAAGAAGAAGCCATGACCATGTCTGATCGTATCTTTTTAATGAATGAAGGTGCTATTGTACAACAAGGCAGTGCGGAGAAAATTTATACCCAGCCACATAATGAATTTGTGGCCGGATTCATGGGTCATTATAATTTATTATCGACCCAGCAAGCCCAAGATGTGCTTAATATACAAATCAATGGCAAACTGGCGATCCGTCCGGAATCCATTTATGTACGTGAAGCGGGTCGAACTTACGGTGAGCATATTTCCGCGCCGACTCAGGGCATCATTAAAAACCATCAATTATTGGGAAATGTGATCCGCTATCAAGTAACAGTAAAAGGTTGTGATATTACTGTCGATTTACTCAACCGTTCATCAGAGCGATTATTCAAGACGGGCTCGCAGCTCGAGTTACTGTTTAATTTAAATGAATTACAACAAGTAAGTTAAGGGAATGAATACCATGAGCCAAGCATTATATATTTTTGATCTTGATGAAACCCTAATTGGTGCGGATAGCTCTGTATTGTGGCACCAATTTTTGGTCAAAAAAGGAATTATCACCGATCCAACATTTCTAATTGAAGATCAGCGTTTAATGACGCAGTATTCCGCAGGTCAATTGGATATGCCGACCTATCTCGACTTTGCAATAGCACCGCTTGCGAAACTTCCTAAAGAACAAGTCGATAGTTTGGTGGATGAATGTGTAGAAAAATATATTATGCCAACCGTATTTCCACAAGCCCTGCAACTCTTAGCACAGCTTAAGCAAGATAATATTACCACGGTATTAATATCAGCAACAGTCAGCTTTATTGTCAAAAAAGTAGCCAAAAAACTCGGCATCGAACAGGCGATGGGTATCGATCTGTTAATTGAAAATGGCCATTATTCAGCGAACGTACTCGGCGTTGCCAGCTACCGAGAAGGAAAAGTAACACGCTTAGAGTCTTGGTTAGCAGAACAAACCGAGAGCTTTGCTGATCTCTATTTTTATACTGATTCAATTAACGATCTGCCTTTATGTCTATTCAGTCAATACCCGCATGTTGTTAACCCTTGCCCGCAATTGGCCCGGTATGCTGAAACACAGCACTGGCCGCAATTGACTTGGTCACCGTTAATTAAGAAATAACAACGATCTTAGTCACAGCACAAGCTTTCATAAATAGCGCATATTCGCACTTATATTGATCGCACAAAAAAGCCTGACTATTCACACAGTCAGGCTTTTTTCGTATTTATTAATTGCCATTTAACTAGCCAGTATCACTGACCTTAATAAGCGTTAAAAGCGAGGGTAAAGTGCCGTGTTCTTACCCGTGACTTTACCGAATGGGAATGAGAAATAAATAACCCGTTGTACTACCGATGCATACTGGCTAAAGAAACTCCCCGTATTGTAAGCAATCCCGTATTTAGCTGCGATCACTTGCACTTCTTTCGACATAGCCACATAACGATGTGCAGGCACTTCAGGAAATAAATGATGCTCTACCTGGCAGCTCAAATGACCCGTTAAAATATGGAACCATCTAGGCCCAGTTAAGTTTGCCGAACCTAAAATTTGACGATAATACCAATGGCCACGAGATTCATCCTCACATTCTTTTTCCGTAAAAGTATATACTTCAGTAGGAAAGTGCCCGCAGAAAATAATCGTTGAGGTCCAAAAGTTACGCAATAAATTAGCGCATAGATTACCTAACAGTACCATCACGAAAAGCGGTCCGGCTAAGATTGGAAAGATCACGTAATCTTTTAAAATTTGGCGCGTTGATTTACTGTAAAATACTTGCTTTAAACGTTCGATATCAACATGTGACGCACGGCCTTCTTTTCTCTTACCAAAGAATACTCGTTCACCCGCCATCTCGTGAAAAGCGATCCCCCACTGAAATAAAGTACTTAATATAAGGTACGTACCGAACTGCCATAAATTTCGTAAACGCCAAGAAAAATCATCACTTAAGCGTAATAACCCGTAACCAAAGTCACGATCCTTACCAATTATATTAGTGTAAGTATGATGTTCGTAATTATGCACTCGCTTCCACGATTCCGAACTACAGGCATTATCCCATTCAAATGTTTGGGAGTTAACCGTTGGATCGTTCATCCAATCATATTGACCGTGCAGGACATTATGACCAATTTCCATGTTATCTAAGATCTTAGATGCGCTTAATAGCAGTACACCAACCCCCCAGAAGTATAACGACATAAAACCCAGTACAATACTAATTCGCCCTGCAATTTCTAACGTTCGTTGTAAACGAATAATTTTCTTAATATACCGTTCATCAACACTGCCTACTTCTTTCATAGCCCTTTCTTTCACAGCATCAAGGTCTATCGCCAGTCGTTCTAACTGCTGTTCATTTAACTTTGCCATTACGCTCTCCCTATAAATTAATAACGACGTCAGTCACTGGAACACTGATACAAGCTTGGATATCTTCTTCACCAGTATCTGAATATGTTTTAGTTTGGCTGTTATAAACCACACCGCTTACCTTCTTACACTTACACTCTTGGCAAATACCAATACGACAACCATATTTCGCAGGAACATAATTATCCTCAGCAATGGTTAATAGTGTTTTCTGATTTGCTTCATTCACAACAATGCTTTTGTTAGTAGTGATGAATGAAATTTTGCGCGCGACATTTAAATCGACATTACTGAAGCTAGCGAGACCAAATTGCTCAAGGTGTAATCCATCCAACGGCAATCCCATCTCGACTAATAATGCTTGTGTGTTATCCATCATGCTATTTGGGCCACAGATATATACATCACAATGTACTAAATCGGTTGTAATGGCGTTAATATGCGCTTGAGAGCAATGTCCATCACGTTCACTTTGTAATAATTTCAAGGTAAAGTTAGCGTGAGCCACTTCTAACGATACAAGGTTTTCTTTTAGTACATGTTGATTAGCTCGAGCATAATAAAGCAGGGTGAAATCGATTTTCGGGTTATTCACTACATGCGATAACAGTAAGCTGTGAAAAGGGGTAATACCACTGCCACCAGCAATGAATATAACCTCTTTCGTTATTTGCGTATTTCGGTTTTGTGGTATCGCCGTATTTAATACAAATTCGCCTTTGGCAGGAGAAATACCGAGTAACTCTCCTTTCTCGACCGCATTTTCCAACCAAGGCGTGATCCGCCCTTCAAATTGCTTCTTAATTGTTAAAGTGATGGTTTTATCTTGTTGTAACTGCAATACCGACGACGAAATAGTAAAAGGACGTTTAATATAACTGCCATTTTTCTTTACTTGCAGCTCAACATATTGACCAGCCTTAAATGAAAAATATTGTTCGTTCACCTTGCCTGATATCGCTAATGTTAATGAATACATATCATTATTTTCAGCCTTTATACCCACAACGCTTGCCGCATGCATATCACCCATAAGTACGGCGATCGGTTTGGTTGAAAACGGTGCGAAGTAAGCCTTGAATGTATCGTTATTAAATAACGTCAGCGATAATTTATTGGTTAGTTCATTAAGCATATAGCACTCTCCCTAAAAGTTAAATAGAGCTTACATGTGTACACTAGAATGATCTATCAATATTTGAAAAACATTCTAATTTAAACCAAAGCAAGAATAACCATTCAAAAACAACAGGATACACAAGGCTGGTGGAATAAAATTAAAATAAAACATAAACAAGTGTTAACTAATAAGTTTTTAAATTACATTTTAATTACAAATTTATATGATATTTATGAAAAGAAACCTACAATTCATATAAACAAAATGCTAAAAATAAAATACATCGGAGCCACAACAAAATGTTGAACTAACTTAAATTAAAGTACTGGAATCGATGGGAAATGAAGTTTATCTATACAATGTATTAGGACAAGGGCAGGTTATTTATCCGACATCATTACAAGGCCGCTATAAAACGATCACGAGACTGTTACACGGTGTAATTTACGAGGGCTATCGGCATAATCAATAACCGCATAATGCTGAGTACTACGGTTATCCCAAATAGCTAATGAATTTGACTGCCACTTAAAACGAACCTGATACTCAGGTTGTCTTGCCATTGTAAATAGTTTCGCTAATAACGCATTACTGTCATCACAATTCATACCTATAATATAACGGGTGAACTGCTCGTTAATAAATAATATTTCTTCATCTGTATCAGGGTTGCGTGTTATTACAGGGTGCGATACAGGCGGATTTAGTGCAGATACTGCCATCACCTCTTTTTGCCAATCCTCGGTGATATCTCTCGATTCAATACCATCAAAAGCAAATAATGCATGCATGGAGGATAATGTTCGCAGCAGCACTTTATCTCGTTCAGGTAAATCCCGAAATACAGCGCTCATCGAACACCACAAAGTATCACCACCGCAAGAAGGCACATGTTGCGCGTGAAGAATAGACGCTTTAGAAGGTTTCTCTCGCCAGGTTAAATCAGTATGCCAAAAACTTTCTAATGGTGGTTTACCGCTAACGGTTTCAATAATACTGACTTGTGGTGCTTGCTCTACATGGGGGAAAAAAGGATGTACAGGCTCTAATTCCCCAAAACGGGCGGCAATGGTTAAATGTTGCTGCGGTGAAAATTTTTGCTCACGAAAGAAGATCACTTGATGGGTAAACCAAGCTTGATACACAGTTTCAAACGTACTGTCATTACAATTGGCTAAATCAACGTCATGGAGCAACGCCCCAATATGAGGAGTAAGCAATTCAATTTTCATGATACTACTCGGTAGCAGTCTTGGAAATAATATCTAAATCTGTAATAGCCGCATTGTTTGTTAAGGTATCCGTTTCTGTCAGTCCCAATTTGACCTTTTCTGTTAAGGTAATAATTAGCTGTGCTTGCTCATTATTAAGGGCTTGTTGCTGTTCGAATTTATTATGCAATGCATCATGAAAATACGCAATTTGCTCAACATAAGTTAGGCTAGAAATATCTTCTGAGAATAAATTAAATGCCGCAGTTGCAATCGCATCGCGGTAGCGTAACGCGATCATTTCACTGTCAGAACGATCAACACTGTTGATCCACTTTACTTCTGTAGTGACGTTGTTGGCGCGACGTAAATCATCTTCCACTTTAGTCACTATATTTTCGATAATATCTTGGTTTCGCGGAGCAAGCATAATCGCATCATTCAACTGCTGCACGCTCTGTTGTATTTGAGCATATGTTTGTGGGATCAGGTCTTGATCCATTTTTTTCATTTTCTTTACCAATGGCGTGTAGTAATTACTTTTAACAATTCGGATCTCAAGTTTTAATAAACGCGCTTGCACTGCCATACTGCGTTTTTCATAACCATCAGTTGAATCATCATCTTCAATATCAGCAATTAAATCAGCCGTACTTTCATTAATATCATTTAATGAATTTTGCCATTGCCCATGAACTTGTGGTGACAAATATTCAATGTCAGCTAACTGCTGTGCTAAAAATACCGATACCAGTTGTTTAATACGCACGGCTTTATCTAATGATGTTTGCGCGTCTTCAATTTTATCGATTACTTTACTTTCCGAAGGTCCACCAAAAAAACCTTGGTCATTGGGATCAAATCTAGCGACCAGTGTACGCATCGTTCGGACATCGGAGTTTACATCTCCCCAGCTATCTGGTGCAAAGTAAACATAGTTCTGTTCTTTTGCTTCTTGGTATTGCTGCTCAACATGTTCAGCTAGGGCTTTGACTTTCTGTATCGCCAACGTAGCCTCATCCATAACTTCAACATCATTGGTATTATGAACATTTTGTTGCGTTGATTCAGTCGACGCACAGCCTGATAATCCAGCAGCCGATATAATGATCGCTGCACACAGGGTTTTCTTCATTTTGTTCATCCAATACATTATGTTGTCATAAACCTCGATACTACCGAACACACAGCAAGGTAACAATACAAAAACATTAAATGTGTGCCAGTGATAAAATTGTAACCACTATATTTCTTACATTTCTCTACATCCTCTTACATCCGTTGACACCTTCTTACTATGCCTTACAACATATCCCCCTGCCACTGTGTTCTAATTTAGATAATTGTTTCAATTAGATTAAGATGGATGAATAAATGAATCAGACTGATGTGATAAGCAACGCAGGAAAGCCCGGATATACAGGATTAACGCGAATTATCAAAGCCACCGGATATTCATGGCAAGGCTTACGAGCTGCATTCAAATACGAATCGGCAATCAGGCAAGAATTGCTATTACTGATCATTTTCACGCCCATAGCCCTGCTATTAGACATCACTAATATTGAAAAAATACTGCTTGTGGCATCACTGGTACTCGTACTCATTGTTGAATTATTAAATTCTGCCATTGAAGCAATTGTAGATAGAATAGGCACTGAACATCACGAATTAAGTGGCCGCGCTAAAGACATAGGCTCAGCAGCCGTGTTTGTTACCTTGTGCTTAGCTGTATTCACTTGGTTTATGATAGTGATGCTATAAAGATGAAGAACATATTCAACGCTCAACACAATCGTACATTTTCGAATATTAATATTAGCGTCAAAACATTACGTAATTTTCGTATTGATATCAGTATGACCAAATTCTTATTGCTGTATTCGTTATATTTCGGCTTCGTGCTTAATACGCCTATCACCTCGCGTTTAATTGAAATCACGGCAGATACTAGCAGTTGGTTATTTGTTTATACTGCGCCCGTATTATTAAGTTGTGCGTTTATCATTATTTTTTCGTTATTTGCGATCCCTTATTTTGCCAAGCCATTCTTTATTTTTGTACTCGTATCTTCCGCAGCAGCTTGTTATGCAACATCAAAATATGGTGTGCTATTTGACTATTCAATGATTGAAAATGTGATTGAAACTAATTCGAGTGAAATGTCGTCATATGTCAATTTAAGTTCGTCCAGCTATCTGTTGTTTGTTGGTATTATTCCAGCCATATTAATCGCCTTCATTCGATTTAACACCCAAGAGCCGTTACTCAAGCGTGCTTTTAAAAGGTTGATATTGGTTATTTCAGCCATTCTCATATTACTCTTAATCGCCGCCTGTTTTTATAAAAGTTATGCCTCTGTCGGCCGTAATAATTCTTACCTAAATAAAATGATTGTACCTGCACATATTTTTAATAGTGTTAAATACCTAAAGAAAGAAGTGTTTACCGAAAAGCTAGCTTATAAAGCGCAAGGAACAGATGCAGTACTACCAGCAGCAGTCAATGGTAAACCAACGCTAATGGTGTTAATTGTGGGTGAAACCGCACGTTCAATGAACATTGGTTACAATGGCTATACACGTAATACCAACCCTTATACTCAAAATATGGGCATTATCTCATTCCAAGATGTGTCATCTTGTGGCACGGCAACAGCACATTCATTACCTTGCATGTTTTCAAACCTAAACCGTAATAACTATGATAAAAATCGGGCGAACAGCCAAGATAACGTACTTGATGTATTGACACATGCAGGCATAGATACGTTATGGAAAGATAATGATGGTGGAGATAAGTCAGTAGCAAAAAATATTAAAAAAATAACAATAGATGCCAGCCAATATGCTGATGTATGTAATGGTTCCACCTGTTATGACGAAGCCATGCTAAAGTCATTTGATGATGAAATCGCCAACATGAAAGAAAATAAATTAATAGCCATGCATATGATCGGCAGTCATGGTCCGACCTATTGGTTAAGATACCCACAACAAAAAGAGTTGTTTACTCCATCATGTAATCAGAGTGATATTGAAAATTGTAGCGACGAAAAAATCGTTAACGTCTATGATAATACGATCGCCTATACCGATTACGTGATCGCAGAAACGATTAAGAAATTACAGCGCTATTCAGCTGATTATAACGTTGCTTTAATGTATATTTCCGATCACGGCGAATCATTGGGTGAGAAAGGCTTATATTTGCATGGAACTCCTTACTCATTTGCCCCAGAGGAACAAACTCAAGTACCATTTTTCATGTGGCTACCGCAACAATATGCTGACGCAAAGGGCATTAATAAACGCTGCTTAATGGAAAAAGCAAAAACAGAAACCTTCTCTCACGATAATTTATTCCACACTTTACTTGGATTCTATGGTGTCGAAAGTAACGTGATAAACCCGCGTTTAGATATTACCGCAAGCTGTCGTTTGTAAGTAATAAGTGACCCAACTAATAGTTGGGTCATCATTTACAACGGACTAAGTTATTATACTAGCCGTCTTCTAAATAACGCTAACATGCTTAAAACAAGTAAAGTAATCCAATTAATAGCGCCGCCGCTACCAGCAGAACTTCTATTAGTCGAATTACCATCAGGTCTAGTAGACTCTCCTGTAGACTCGCCAAATGCCGAGTGAGTTAAATTACTGATAGTAATTCGGTCATCGCCATACGAATTATATGAAGATTTTCTATACTCAAACACAACTGTATTATTATCTCTAGATAAGCCAATAGTAAATTTATCGGACTCAATACCACTAACTCTGCGATGTAAATGACCATTAATATATATGTTAAAATAATCATCGTATTCTTGGATTGAGATATCGCCATTGAAAGATAACTTCCCAGCAACTAATCCCGTAATCGCTAATTGTGAGTACTCATTGTTACCCAATACTGGAGATTCAATTGAGTGACCATTGTTAAACCATGAATTTGCAGAAGAATATATACCACTGTTCGTAACAGAAATCATATTACTAACACTTGAAGACGCAGTTTCAATACCAATATATGACACAGCCATATCAAAGTGAGATGCTTGCGCATAATCGGTCGATATACTCACCGACACGTTACCAAAATCTAACGCACTAACAGTGTAATTAATCGTCACGGCGCAACTGGCATTAACAGCAATCTCAGAACAAGTATTCGAAGTTATTGAAGCGCCAACTCCTTGTATCGTAGAGTCTAGCGTTCTAATCACTTGTTCTGTATTATTTTGAAGAGTAAAAGTATGCGAATAAGCACCCAGACGTTTAGCCCCAACAAATTCTGATTGACGATAGCTGAATCCTTGCATTTTTCCTGAAATCCAGTCTGAGAAATGGCTTACATTAGCATAAACACCGTAATTTCCGGCTTCTGCACACCCATCCCCCCAGCTCACAATACCAAGTTGTTCATATCCGTTAGCACTGGCAACAACGATTGGCCCACCACTGTCACCCTGACAAGAATCATAACCACCATCAAGGTATCCAGCACAAAATGCATTATCTTTTAAGCTGACACCACCAGGACATAGCGCTTGTTCGACTAGCGGTACATCAACTTGGTATAACTCATTCTTAAATTTCATGTTATCTAAGCCTGGCTTTGGGTCTTGATCTCCCCACCCCATCACAGTTAATACTTTACCTACTGGTAGGCTGTTACGTAAATGCCTATCAGCCAAATTAACGGCTGTATAATTTATCTCGCGCTCAAGTTCTAAAATTGCAATGTCATTACCAGCAGTTGCCTTCCAATAATCTTCGTGAACATAAACTTCTTTAACACTATATCGACGTGCTGCTGCATCATTCTGAGCGAGATCTGAAATACCAATAACGGCATCAAAATCTTGCCCTTCTTTGCTGTCGACACAATGCGCAGCAGTTAATATATAGCGCCCACCTAAAAAGCTAGCCCCACAAAATTGGCCACTATATACGTCTCTATTTTTAGAGACTAAAGCCACCATAAATGGCCAGCTCCCACGGCCACTTTTTCTCCATTAATGATTTTTGGATCCATGTTTTCTGTAGCATGAACCTGACTTAGCGATATCAGCGCTAAAATCAACAATAAAAATATTTTATTTAAATGCATTACCTAGTCCTTGGATTAACTGTTAACCGTTGATTATATTGATAATTAACAACAATACATTATAATTAGTTAAAATACTCTAACGACACCGCAACATTTCAATCTAGGCGGAAAATAAACATGTACATATATGATTATAATCTCGTTTTATGATTGAAATTGCGTATGTTTTGTATAAACCAATAATTCATTAATAAAGCACAACGCGATATTAATCGTCCTTTTAATTGTCTACACCAAATCCTACTTTTATTGATGTAATAACAATTCAAACTCTTTAGCCGGTACTGGTTTGCTATAAAAATAACCTTGCCCATATTCACAGTTCATTGTTCTCAAATAGTCCGCATGCCATTGATCTTCAATTCCCTCTGCGACCACCTTTAAGTTAAGTGCTTTCGCCATCGCAATAATCGCATTTACCAGCTCACGATCGGAATCACTACCCTGCATATTTTTCAGAAAAGCACGGTCAATTTTTAGCTTATCAAAGGGAAATTTTTGTAAATAACTCAGTGCCGAATAACCCGTACCAAAATCATCAATCGAGAGCTGAACACCCATAGTTTGAAGCCTATTAAGTAAGGTCACGACTTCTTCATTATGATTAAACAGCAAGCTTTCGGTGATCTCAATATCCAACTTATCCGCAGGTAAGCCAGATTGTATTAATCCAGTATTAATTTGCTCGAACAGCTTATCGCAAAACCTAAATTGAACACTCGAAAAATTAATAGCAATATGTAACGGCGTGATCTTTTGCCATTCAGCGGCCTGCATACAGGCTTTGTTAATCGCAAATTCACCAAGTAAGTGTATTAAGCCATTTTTCTCAGCTAAAAGAATAAATTCATCCGGTGGTATAAAACCAAACTCGATATCATGCCAACGCATCAAGGCTTCTGCACCAATAATCTTGTTGGATGCTAACTCAATAATCGGCTGATAGTAAATTTCGAGTTCATCGCGCGCAAGCGCTTGACGTAATCGCCCATCGAGATCTAACGTGCGCTGTAAATCAGCGCTCATCGCCGCATTATAAAAACTAAAGGTATTACGCCCATCTTGTTTGGCTCGATACATGGCGGTATCAGCTCTGGCAAGTAACTGTTGTACATTATGACCGTCTTGAGGATATGCCGACATGCCAATACTAGTGGAGATAAACAACTCCTGGTTTTCCCAAATAAAAGGAGCATCAAATAACGACAACACCCTAGCCGCTAAGTATGTTGCCGAGTCCAAGCTTTTCAGTTCCGGGATAACTAATAAGAATTCATAGCCACCTAAACGGGCGAGAACGTCGGCATCACGTATAGAATCCAGTAATCTTTCGGTACTCTGCATCAAAATCTGATCGCCAGCAGAGTGCCCCAAGGTATCATTAATCTGTTTAAAATTATCAAGATCAATAAACATGACTAATACGTTAGTATTCGATCTTTTTGCTCTTATTAATTCTTGATCCAAGCTGTCATTACCACAATTTCGATTGGGTAACCCAGTCAACGCATCGTGCGAGGCTTGATAAGCCAATTCTTGTTCTGAAGCCTTTCTTTTTTCAATCTCTTCAATTAACAATTGATTTTGAGTCGATAAGATCCGTCGTTGTTTATAACTTTCTTCAAATTTAGTTCTTAAAATAACATTTGCGTTATTAATCATGAATGTATATAAAAGTCCAAACACAACAGGCACAGCAAGAAAAGACAGACCGGCGATAAACCAACCTGAAGTGAAAATTTCTTTTTCATTGACGGGTTCAAACCAACTTCTTAATTTAAAAGGTGTATTTTCAATCTCCATTTCAAAATAAATTTTATTCGCGAGCACGTTTTTATCATCAGCTTGTAGTTTCGTTGTTAATGAATCCCAGATAAAAATATCACCGTCGGCTGTAATTAAATCCATGCGGCTTCGACTATCAGCATCCTCCTGTGCCGTCAATTGTGAAATGATTACTTTCCTATTCAAATCCGCCACCAAAAACGCAACCGGTTTACCTGCGTATTGAACTCGTTTAACCAGTTGAATATAAGGACTCTTACCATCTTGAACTATACGAATAGTCAAACTCTGTTCGTGAATATGTGGCATGTTGACCTTATCGAACGCGGTATCAGGGTTCTTTTCGGTATCAGCAATAACAGTGCCATCATAATCAACAAGTACCAAACGTTGATAAACCGATTGTTGACTAATTTCAGTATTATCGATGAGGCTGTTCAGTTCCCTATTAAGGTTGAATAAACTCGCTCCTAAGCCATATTGCATTGACATGCCTGATGCCAAATTAGCAAAATAAGTCAACATTGATTTATCATTAGCAAGATTTGCTAACTCATCATTTGTCACATTGAAAAAATATTCCAACATATTGGTGTAACTTTGTACTTTAAGATTAAGTTCTCGTTGCTGTGACTCTTTCAATCGTGTCTGGCCAAAATTGGTTACAGCCAAAATAGACACTAAATACGCTGCAAGTAATACCGCAGCAATAATAATTAAACGGCTACTGGATAATTTACGCTTCAACTTTATCATCGACCTAACTTATTGCTGTGGTTAAAATAATAGCGATAGAAATAAGAAACTGATGGATAGTATTTCTCAACTAATTGCAGATAAGCCCCATCTTTTTTTATGTCATCTAAATATTGATCAAACGCTTTACGTAGCTCTGGCGAACTTTTTCTAAAGACAGCCCCCATTCTTTGTTCTTTTGACACTGGCCCTATCACTTTTATTTCACCGGGCCACTTTTCTAGCGCAATTAAGGTATCAGCAACATCAAGTAAGGTACTTTCGGCATCCTTATTTAGGATCGCCGGAACCATTTCATTCAAGCTACGTTCAGTCGCGGGTAATATGATATTGGCACCCGTGCTATAAAGATTATATAAATTAGGGTCTAGACAGGAATGTTCCATCGCTAACACATCTCTGCCATTAATAAGTTCCTTCACTTTCTTAATGTCTTTATCAATAGAGTTAGTTGGGTGAATAGGTTGTAGATCTGAATCTGAACGTGCCACGAGCCATACTGCTGAGGGGAAATAATCATTTGAAAAATCGGCTAGTTCAGCACGCCAATCTAAAATAGTGACACCATTAGCAATGATATCGCCTTCTATTGCGCATTCATCGCCAATTAGGGTTTGATTGTTTTGGAACTGCGCATGTTGACCGGTTAATTTTCCTATCACATTGTTCCATTTTGCTGGCACATATTGGTACTCAACACCCAGAGATTCCACAAAACCTTTCACGAGTTCTACATCCAATCCGCTTAACAATTCAAAGTCATCTTTTTTAATATAAGACACAAAATTTGCGTAAGGTACGCCAATATGACGTAGCACACCTTGTTTTTTTATCTCTTGTAAATCAATAGCCAAGACACCTTGACTAAAAATCATGGCTGAACCTATAAACAAAATATTATTTATCGTATTTTTAAATTTTGTAACTCTCATCGATATACTCTATCTAATCGGCTCTAATTTAAAGAGAGCGCCCAGTTTAACTGGACGCCTAAGATATTAAGCCATGCGTCTATATAGTTTCTTAATCGCGTTGACTAAACCTCTCACATCCTTTTCATCATGGAAAAGATGCGTCGAAATTCTTAGAGCATAAGAATTAGTGGTATCTTCTTTATACAACTTAAAATTAGTTGTGCGAATAATGTAGCCGTAGTGGTTACGCAGCCGATCTCTAAACTCAGTCAGTCGCTCACCATCTTCTAATTCAAATGGGTTAAATGTCGTTAAACCACTCGCCAGCGACTCAACGTTTGGAGAAAAGATATACGCATTAGGCAACGCCTCTGCCAATAATGATTTGCACAATGCGCTTAAATCTAACACGCGTTTTTCAATACGTGCTCGACCAATGTCATCCCACATTTTACAGCTATCAACCAAGGCTTGTTTCGCAGGGTAATTATCATTACCTATGTACTGCATTTGATAACAAAGGTAATCAGCATGCGATAATGATGAATTAATAATCCAAAGCGGATTAATACGGTCACTCCAGTATTCATTTAAACGTTGTGCATTATCACGTACATATAAAATACCGGTTGCGCCTGGCCCACATTGCCACTTATGACCAGAGCCAGCATAAAAATCACAATCTATATCGTGAAAATCCAAATCAAGCATACCGATCGAATGCGCACCATCGACGAGTGTTGGTACGGCATATTGCGTTGCTAATTCACAAATGCGTTTTGCTGGCAGCTTAGTACCGGTTTTGTAGGTAATATGAGAGAAAACCATAAGACGAACATTCGGGTTTTCATTTAATGCGGTTCGGAATGCTTCAACATAATCCTCTTCAGTCACGGTTTCAAAACCAGTGTAAACTGGAAGCTGAACTTCCACTATTTTCACTCCGAAACGTTGTTTAGCAACATTCATTGGCGTTGTAGCAGCCATATGCTCATGGTGCGTAGTCAGAATAACGTCACCTTCTTCAAAGTGAAGGCCATTGATAATAGAACATATGCCATCAGTGGTATTACGGCTCAACACTATCTCATGGTGTTCAGCGCCAAACCCCGATGCTACATCAGTCATCATCTCTAGCATATATGGCCAAGAACCAAACCGATCATCCATATCCCATGGGTATTTCGCCACAGCTTTATTATTATGATTAAGCCCTGCGAGTACATGTCTTGGCATTGAGCCTGTTGTACCCACATTCATGTAGGTTGTTCTTTTATCTAACACAAACTGTTTCTGAACTTTATTCCAAAACTTTCTGTTATGTCTATTATGTGTATGCGGCAACCAATCAGGATCTAATTCTGATGCACTCGCTGTATTTGCAAGTACTGAACCACCAAGCCCTACAACCGCCACACTGGCCGCTGTACTTTTAAGAAATTTACGACGATTAAGACTTTTAGGCCCTTGCTCTATATTGTTCATCCACTTAATTCCTTGTTAAAACATTAATACAGACACAGTTAATAATACTTACCATAAGTATTATTAACAGAATTCAGCGCTATGTTATTCGAAAATATAGATATGTTAAATCATCGAGATCAAATTATTGTGGTTTATCCACAAGCGGTTAAGGTTCACTCTATTTATTGAACACCAGATAAACATAGCCGTAGCATTGACGTCTATGTTTAGGCATCACATATGCAGAGATAGTAGATTCATTTATGTTGAATAATGCCAAAGAAGACAGTACTCAATAATAGCGGCTAGAATCAAGTACTGTATTTGTTATCAATTTCATCTTGTAAAGTGTCGAGCTGCGTCAAAACATCAAGAAATTTATAACCAAATTCCGTTACATGATATTCAACTCTCGGAGGTAATTCGTTGTAGACAACTTTATCTAAGATACCAAATTCAACATTTCGTTTTAAACATTGATTTAATACTTTAGTGCTTAAGCCTTCCACATTACGTACCATTTCACCCGGGCGGTTAATGTTATTAGCCAGTAACTGATAGACAGTCAATGACCATTTACAGCCATAAATACTTTCGACCATTCTTGCGCTATTTTCCGGTGTAGTTTTTCTTACAAATATTTTTTCGTTATTATTCATAAAGATGTACCAATAAGTACCTAGGTAACCAATTTGTACTTACTATTAAATAAGTGAGTTAACACCTAAGATTACCACATACAAAATCTTAGGAGAAAGAAAATGACATTTACTCAATCAGGTATAGCTCTCATCATTGGTGGCACAAGTGGCATGGGATTTGAAACAGCAAAACAACTTGTAACTCAACGTATTCCCGTTGCAATTGTTGGTAATAATATCGACAAACTAGACGCTGCAGTTTCTGAACTTAGTCAAATCGGAGACGTTACAGGCATTCAATTAAACCTCTATGACCAAGACAGTGTCGCGCAATTTATTAACAATATAACCAAGCAGGATAAAAACATCGGTTACCTTGTTAATGCCGCGGGTTACTTTAATCCAAAACCGTTTATCGATCATACCGAGCAAGACTACGATCAGTACCACGAATTAAACAAAGCAACATTTAAAATCACCCAAGCAGTGACTAAAAAAATGATCACAAATGGTGGTGGTAATGTGGTTAATATCGGTTCTATGTGGGGAAAACAAGCAATTAAAGCCACACCTTCTTCTGCGTACTCGATGGCAAAAGCAGGGTTACACGCCTTAACTCAACATATGGCAATGGAATTGGCCGAACATAATATTCGCGTTAATGCAGTATCGCCTGCAGTAGTAAAAACACCAATATATGAGACATTTATCAGTCCTGAAGATATGGATGCGACATTAGCAAGTTTTAACGCATTCAACCCAATCGGTCGTGTAGGTACACCAGAAGATATTGCCAACAGTATTTGTTTCTTACTATCAGATCAATCAAGCTGGGTAACAGGTGCAATCTGGGATGTCGACGGGGGGGGTTATTGCAGGTCGTAATTAAAATATAACAAAGCCTCAATATAGGTTGAGGCTTTGTTATTTAGATATGTATGCCAAGGACAAACTTGAGCGACCACTCCTTTGGAAGAGGATTTTTAATTCCTTAGCCCCTTACAGTAGTTCTAAATCTTTTAATCTGGTTAGATGACTTGCTGTCAGTGGTGTTAAGGTTCAAGATCGTTTTTTGGTGCCGCCCTGAACAGCTTTGAACCTAGGGTTGGCTTTGCAGATAACATAAACACGACCACGACGTTTCACAATCTGGCAATCAGGGTGTCTCTGCTTAGCACTTTTAAGTGAGCTTAAAACCTTCATATCAAACCTCCTTTTGGCTCTTTAATCCACCAAATCGGCGATTAAACTGTGCCACACGACCATCACTATGGATCGTTTTTTGTTTACCCGTATAAAAAGGATGTGATTCACTTGATACATCCAGTGGCACATAAGGATATGTTGTACCGTCAATTTCTACCGTTCTATTCGCTTTCAACGTTGAACCGACTATAAAATATTTATCTGCTGCTATATCGTGAAAAGCGACTTTTTGATAATCCGGGTGGATGCCTTGTTTCATTATTGCCTCGAGGTTATGTTATAACATAACACTTAGTTTACTCAATTATTAATGAGAATCAATAACAATTAGGATTAATCTACATTTATGTCCATTAAATTTATTAAACATACCTCTATCCCACTGACATATAACCACGACCATTCGAAATCCTGAGTTAGAATTTAAAATAGTCGTGTATATAAACCTGTTCAAGAAAAGTCTATTTTTTAGAGTAACCAAAGATATCATTGTCGTTATTAGACTTACCGCTAACTTTTTCTTCTATATCCCAATGCTCTACTATTTTTCCTTCGTCATTAAAGCGAAAAATATCGATGTAGCCTGTGCCTAGGTCACTTTTAATATCGAGGTTAGTTTGGCGTGAATGAACGAGAACCATATCGCCCATCGCTATCGTTTTAGCTATCTCCGTTTTTAAACGAACACCGTCAGAGGCCAAGCTTTTCAAATAATCAACAAGCGCTTTCGGACCATCTGCAACATAGGGTTATGTTGGATATACTGCTCGGCAACAAAATTATCAACAGCAGATACATTTGATGGATTATTAAAGGACGCTAATAGTGCCAGTGAACGTTCTCTGTTTTGCTCTTTGTTCTGTCGCGAATATATATCAGCGTCAGGACCTTGATACATCGTATTTTTATTCGCTGATTCTGTAGGCACCTTCTGATAATGGTCCCAGTGCTCGACTAACGTCCCTTTTTCTGTACGCCAAATATCGATATAGACATACACATCGCCACTGGTTGCCGTCCATGCTGAATGAATTGCAACATAAGGACCTTCTGCGATAGTACGCAAAATTTCTACCTTAACACCTGGATCATTCGTCAACTCTAGCGCCACGGCTGAAATTAGCTGTGCAGGACCGTCACCATAGGCGGGAGCGTGCTGCAAGTATGTTTCACCTACATATCGAGAGAAATTATTAAGGTTTCGATACTTAATGACATCGAAATAAAATCCCTGCGCTATTTCAACAGACTGTTCTGTCTGTTCGTCTATCATCTTGATTTGAGCAAAGCTCGGCACCGCTAGCAATAATCCCAAACTAAGTGTCGCTGTAACTAAAGTACGTTTTAATATCATTGTGAAATATCCATCTGTTGTTGTGAGATTAAAACGATTATGATTAGTCACATTGGATTAATAAATATCATGAGTTAAATACCAGCTATGAAAAAAATCGATTACACGTCCTTAGATGTGCGCTTACTACGTATGTTTATCAGCGTTTATGACTGCCAATCAGTGACGAAAGCGGCTGCGACATTAGAATTAACACAATCAACTGTTAGTCACGGTCTTAATCAATTGCGCCAGATAGTACAAGATGATTTGTTCGTACAATCAGGTAGAAGTATTACCGCGACACCAAAAGCAGATGTACTGATAGATAAAGCACGTGAGATTGTCGTCGCAATGCAAGATTTCGCCACCCCTGAACAATATAATCCCATGCTAGATACTTCTACCTTTACCATCGCAGCTAGCGATTATGAGATAGAAACCATTATCAAACCGTTACTTAAAAAACTTCGGGTACAAGCACCATTGAGTACATTGCACATTGCCCCTGCACGAACACAATCTCAGTGGGCAAGTTTATTGCGTTCAGGAGAGGTTGATCTAGTGCTATCTCCAACCTTAGATAGCAGTGAACTCGATCTAGTACAAACAACACTATTCAGTGATAGAGAAGTGTGTTTTTACGATCCCGAGTATCAGAGAGCCCCAAAAACATTAGCGCAATACTGTCAATTACCGCATGCCATAATGTCATTTAATAACTCGCAGAAAACAGATATTGATATGGACTTGCAACGTTTAGGTGCAAACCGAAAAATTGTGGCTAGTGCACCAAGTTTTAGCGCCCTAGCCTCTTTAATTAAAGGCACTGATATTATAGTGACAATGCCCTCAAAACTATCGAAATCATTATTCAAAGAATTCGCGCAGACCCCAGCACCTTTTGAAGTATCTCCTTTTGAAATAGTAAAAATTTGGCATACCCGTAATCGTAATTCACAACGCCATATTTGGTTAAAAAATTTAATTGAATAAACAGGACTGGGACCGAAAAGTGCCGGGTATAAGGTTAGGTAGAATGAGACCAAGTACTTGATAGATCATCAAGATAGTTCATCACCATTTTGCTCGCTTCTTCCATAGCGAGTAAATGTTCAATTGCCCGTTTTTTTTCACCGTTAAATATTAAGCTTAAAGCTTCAACTCCGTTTTTATGCACTTCTCGATGTGGTTCATCTAGCTTTCTAAACGGTGATGTATTGCCATAAATTTCAGCCCCCACACTTTGATACCATTTGCCTAATCGGCACATAGTATGGTCTGTAAAGTCATCAATTGACTTATTACTAACACCCGATGCAACGGCATAAATCTCTCCCTTCCAAACAATATGATCTAATTTCACAGTCTGAATAAAAGTGCGTAATGAAGCATGGTTAATTGTTTGGTTCATTGAAGTGCAGTGGGTCACAATCGAAGTGTAATCATCATTTAATTTCTCGACACCTCCTGATAATTGACTATTACTATTTTGGATATCATTTACTGAACCAACAGTCTCAGACTGTCGATTCAATAATACCATTCACTAATTCAGCTACCTCGCTTGCAGATGAATTGGTATTATTGGCTAATGCTCTAACTTCATCAGCCACAACACTAAATCCTCTTCCAGCATCGCCAGCACGTGCAGCTTCTATGGCAGCATTCAGCGCAAGTAAATTAGTTTGGTCCGAAATCTTTGAGATTGTCGAAACGAACGCACTTATACTCGCGGCCATTTTTGACAGTCCAGAAATATTATCTGTCATCCCCATCATTTTATGGGTTAAGTCTTGCATTTCAGAAACGATATGCTTTAAAGAATGGCTTGAAACATCAAGTAACTCTTTAATATTGTCACTCGATTGATTCTCTAACTCAATTGCTTGATATGAAGACAATACGGTTTCCCTAACCCCTTCGACATGGTTGATACACTCAATAGTACATTTCAGAAGCATATGTTTAAATTCGATATCAGGATTATTCAATGCTTTATCCAATTGCTCAGATAGTCCTTGGTTTTTTAATTCCAAATTTCTATTTTGCAATTTTAAATCATTAACTTGATCCTTCAAGTCTCCATTTTCTTGAAACATAACACTATATTTTGATTGTAAAACAAACATCCGAACCCCAAAAAATATATCGTAAAACCACAAAATACTCCTTATTACATATTTAGATATAGGTAGTCACTAATAAAGAGGTATTTATCACAATTATATAACATACATATAGCTGTCATCGAAGAAGCTTATATTGGAGGGAGAAATGGGATTCGAACAAAGGGAAATTAGCGTAAGTTTTTGATTGTTATTTTAATTAAAATCTAACTTTAATATTAGCACCAGCATAAGTACTATCAAACTTATCATTAAACCCTGCAGTATAGAAAGCACCAACACCAACATTTTTGGTCACATAATATGATAGTTTTGTGGTAACGAGTGTTGTTATTAATGAATACGAAGATGAATCAGATATAATAACTTGTGTTACGCCTTCAACGTTATCGGTAAAACCATATCTGAGCCCAAGATGAGCACCTATGTCATAATTATCATAACTATAATCAGTATCGGTATCGGTATCGGTACCTTCTAACGCTAACCAATCAAATGCAACTTCACCACCAAGTACAACGTCGACTTTTTCTGCCAGTGAGATTCGATACAATAACCCCATATTTAAAGTTAGAATTTTTGCTAAATCATTTATTTCTTCACCTGAAAATGAATACTTCATTATCACTTTTTCATTAAGCATTAATTCACTACCGATAGAAATGACTTTCATATTATCCTCATTGCCATCAGCTTTATAAGTTTTATAGCCAACTTCGACTTCTGCGAAGTTATAATTAACAGGTGTATTATAAGCTCTATAATCAAGGTTGAGTTCTGCATTTGTAACATTTGAAACCAATAATACACTTAGGAATAATATCTTTTTCATAGCGTCCTGCTTGATGTTATATATTTATAAGTTAGATACGTTAGCGAATAAAATTGAAGAAACCAAACTACCACCAAAGGGCATGGTACACAATAAATCACATTAAAATCAAAATTTATATATTTAATAAATAACTACTAAACCAAAATCCATGCAAATACAGCCACCAGATAAACGAGCAACTCTCAAAGTATAGGTGTTAATTGGATCTGCTAAGATTTCATTTCGCACAGATTCTACACGTGAAAGTACCGGAGATGGACAGGAGTAAATTATCTAAGGGTAATAGTTAAATTTATGGGGGGAATTTGTAGAGGTATAACGTAAGGAAATATAGGTTGATGATCATTACACTTAACATTCGGCTAACCGTGAATTAGCCTATGAACTTGCGGAATTTTAGTCATATTGGCCGACGTAAACAATAAATAGCCATCAATTAAACAACTTTCAAATGGTGCTGACGACTGCGGGACCAACGGAAATACTCCCTCACAACACAGACAAACATCTGAGCAGGGGAATTATCAGCATGATCATTATACGCCATCGAAATTTCTAAATTACCTAAAGGCGGAAATCCATCTGTTTCAGTTAAGACTTTGAAATCCTGATTAGATGTACTCGCCAGTATTGCTGAAACATAATACCCCGATGATACAGCAGCAAGAATACCAGCATGGCTGGAACTATGGAAACCCACCGTATAATCTTTCCCTACTTGTACTAACCCATTTAAGGCTATTTCACGATCAGCGCAACCTTCAGAGAATAAAGCGAGCGGCACAGGTGTTTTTTTATAGACATCAGACGTACGCGAGCACATCCACAGCAAGGGCTCTATGTATAACGTTTCACTATTGATATGACTTGGACAACATTGTGTCAGCACTATATCTAACTGTCCTTTTTCATACATAGACCAAATAGATTCGCTGTAACCACAATGTACTTCAATTTGTAACCCAGGGTAGCGTTCTGAATACGACATCAATATATCTTTCAAAAAACAGGTGGCGTAAGTATCTGACGTGCCTACACGTAACCAACCTTTAGGTTGATCTTCGCATAAAGCCGAAGCAGCCTCGTCATTGATAGACAGCATTTTTACTGCATAGGGCAGTAATTGCTCCCCTTGAGCAGTCAACTTAACACCGTTGCGATTCCGTATAAACAAAACGGCACTTACCTGTTTTTCTAACTTCTGAATCTGCTGGCTGATTGCAGATTGAACTCGACACAAACGCTCAGAAGATTTTGAAAAGCTCTTAAGCTCTGCCACTGTCACAAAAGCTCTTAACTGAGATGTGTCTAAGTTCATAGTTTCACCCTTTGTATCAATATTTGTGATTTAACTCATCATCATTATTAATTTTTGTAATGTAAATTGCAATGCTAATTTAGCCGTTGAAAAAAACCACCTCAATTTAAAACCAACAAATACAAAAAGGTACAGATTTATGGCTTCGCACATCCTTGGTAAAATCGATTTATCACGTTTCCAATTTATCGAAAAAAAATTGGAAAATAATAATTCACCAGCAAGTAACACGGTAGTTGAAAACATCAGGGAAAACGACTGTCAATTAGGTGACGAAATCAATTTTCTTAATGCCATTCCAAAGCAAAGAGAAGAATACGATGAGTTCGGACAAGGATATTGGAAAAATCTATCCTTGTATAATGCATCAGGTGTAGCAGAAGATTCTCAGTATCGTGATGCACAAACTTGCCTCCCAACTGAATACATGGATAGCTGTCCAACCATTCAGCGATTAATTAATGAAGTCTTCAATTCTAAATACCTTCGCATGGTACGAGCACGAAATTTGATTGATGGCATGGTGATGCCACACCGTGATTTTGTAGAACTAGACAAAAATGTTCGCTACTACCGCGTATTTATCGCTATTGAAAAAAATTTAGAATCTTTCCACTCTGATGAAACTGGCGTTTTCCAAATGCAACTGGGAGAAGTATGGTTCCTTGATGCAGCAATAGATCATGCTGCCATTAACTTTTCGACCAACAGCCGGATGTTCTTATGCTTTGACTTCGTTTTAGAGCATGGTATCGATGAAAGAGTCATCTTCAACCAAAATGCAGATATCGACTTTGAAGCTCAACCAACTTATATTTCGCGTGAACCAGTAAATGAAATAACTAAAGAAAAAATTATCGCGAACGTGTCCGAGTTGATGAACAAACATACATTCCGAGACCTTGTTTTCACATTATCTAAATTCCATTTCACACACAAGCTACCAGTTCGTGAAGCATATGACTGGCTAATTGAAGCGGCTAAACGTACCGACGATGATCATCTTGTAACTAAAAGCCAACAAATGAAACGCTACCTAATCGAGCACCGTGAAATGAACGAGCGCTTTACGATTAATTCTTGGGCAGCCTAACATAGAGGATAGAGCGATGCTAAATCTAGAAAAACTCTCACCAATACTCTTTCTTCTCATGTGGAGTAGTGGCGCTATTTTCGTAAAAATGGGATTAGAAGATGCATCGGTCTGGTCATTCCTTACATTACGGGTCACTGGTGCATCCGTATTAATCACCATAATTGCCATCTTCTGGCGAGGATCACACTTTACTTCATTGGCAAAATTACAGCGCCCTGTTCTAATAAAACTATTATTGTCCGGTTTTCTATTACAGGTGTGTTATCAAGCTAGTTACTTTCTTGCCATTAATTATCAGCTTTCTCCAGGAATAGTGGCGATGGTACTGGGGTTGCAACCCTTATTAACACCATTTCTGAGTAAAGAACATGTCTCATTAAAAAGCTACCTTACGCTCATATTAGGTTTTGCAGGATTAATTATTGCTGTATATGGTGCAAGAGATGTTAGCCACATTACATTTTTAGGACTGCTATTTGCTATTGTTGCAGTATTGGCCATTACTACGGGCTCTGTGTATCAGAAACAGATTAACGTTCATCCTATTGCATCAGCATTAATTCAAAATGCTCTCGCTGCATGCATCTTTATGGCTGTTTCATCGTTGGTTGGCTGGGAAGTTCATTGGACAACACAGTTTATAATTTCTGCAGCATGGATGATTGGCGTAGTCTCGACAAGTGCAGTCTTGTTGCTTCTGTATATGCTGAGCAAAGATTCAGCCAGCAGTGTCAGTGTATTGTTCTATCTTGTACCTATTCTAACGATGGCGTTTGATTATATGGCCTTCGGCACCACCATCACAGTAACAACAGTGTTTGGTTCGAGTATGGTTATAGGTTCGATTTATTTATTCAGACAACCAGCTATGACCCCAAAACTAGTGAAAGTCAATTAACGGGTTCTGATCGACATAAGATAATCTTAACTGAATTGCAGTAAATTCCAATTGTTGCCATATAGCGCTTCAAATATGGCAACGATCCCCCCAATAGTGTTTTAGCAGCCTTAGATAATGTATTTATAGCCGAACTCACTTTGAGGGGACCATATTGGTTATCCTATCATCTAACTAAATTAGACAAGCAAACTCTAAACTAAGCTAGCACTTACCTTCACCTAAACACCACCGATACAGTGGGGAAATAGTAGAAACCTTCCACATTAATAGATCAGTCAAATTACGCATACCAATTCCAATAGCGAGTCAAAGGACGGTGTTGGACTACGTGGGATTGCCTTACGCACAGATTCAGCACGTGAAAATACCGGATATGGATAAGAGTACATTTTTAGGGGTAATAACGAGAGTTTATTGGGAAATATTTTCAGGGATATAAATTAAGAGAAGATTACGTCAGTTGTTCATTGTACCAGAAACAACAAAGCCCCAACTTTCGTTGAGGCTCTATTACTTAAATATGGTGCCCGAGGGCGGACTTGAACCGCCACTCCGTTAGGAAGAGGATTTTGAATTCCTTGAGGTACCTTTGCAGTAGTGATTAATACTATTCAACCACTACATTTACGTTATCGGTTAGTTTATTGGTAAGGAGTAACACTCGAACCTATGATGTGGTATCCCGCTTCAACCATACCCACTTCACGTAGTTGTGTGCTCATTTTCCCTTCTAAATACACCACATCCCATAGGTCAAGATCGGGCGCGTCTTGAGGAAACGTCACATAAATAATTTGGTTTGACGGCGGTGGAGGCGTATGCACACAAGATCCATAATTAGGTACCAATAAAAACTCAGTGACCTTGTCAGCATCGCCTTCAAGGGGAATGATAAAACCCGGAATTCTAACTTGTTTACCGTTTAATTCAGGTCGTACAGCTCCCTGCTTTGACCGCATATTATAATTACTGTACTTTAATTTATCCACCATTAGTTCACTGGTAATCCTTTCTGATTCAGGCACAAGATCAATCCATTTTAATTGCAACATTTCTGCATAGGAGGTACTTGCACCAAATAAAGAGAAAAGTAAAAAACTCAACGCAAGAGTGAGTTTATAAGCTTTACAAATGACCAAACAGGTCTGATTTTTTGTGTTTTTCATTGTTTAAATCCTTATGGTCATACCATCGCTTAACGATTGGCGATAAGCTGAAATAGCAGGAATAATACCAATAACAAGACCGCTTAACTGGATGCAACCGACTAGCATAAGTTCATAGTGAGAAGGTGTAGTTAAGTTAATTGCCAATCCGTAATGTTGTTGAATGAGAGGACTCGCCATAGCAAGGAGCAAATATAATAGCCCCATGCCAAGTAAAATGCCTAAGCCACAGATAATGCCGCTTTCAAGCACTAACAAACTGAAAATATGCTGAGGCCTTGCACCCAACGCACGCAGTATAGCCATTTCCCGTCGACGTTCATTTAAGCTGGTTAATAAACTCGCCAACATACCTAAAAAGCCCGCAATCACCACAAAAATAGACACAATCAAAAGCGCTTGTTCGGCCACAGACATCAATGACCAGAGTTCGTGTAAAGCGATGCCTGGTACAATGGCGCTCAAGGGTTCAAGGCGATAATCATTGATCTGTCTTTGCAGTTTGAAAGTGTGGATTTTAGATTTAAGCCCAACTAAGAATGCAGTAATTTGCTTAGGTTCAAATTCCCTGCCTTTTAAGCTATCGGCACTGGGGGCATGACCTAAAAAGGCACCGGACTCCCACCCCACATGAATGGCTTCAATAGCTGCAAGTGAAACATGAATCGTTTTATCAACAGGAGTACCCGTTGGCGCAAGTACGCCGACGACTTTAAAGGGCAAGTTATCGTGCTTAGTAAAGCCTACATCTTTCATTCCGTGAGCGAGGATCATAGGGCTTTGCAGCTTATAGCCTAGTGTCTGTGCTACATCCGCACCAATAACGGCTTCAAATAGTTGATTAAAGGCTTTACCTTGAGAGAAGGTAAGTGGCTGCTTTTTGCCAAACTTATAATGTTTAAAATAATCTGGATTTGTACCTAAAACACGAAACCCTTGGTGGGAGTCCCCCAATGAAAACGGTACCGTCCACTTAACACTTTGATGATTTTGGAAATCTAGGTAAGTTTTCCAATCAATATTATTGGTGGCATTACCAATACGAAAAACAGAATAAAGTAACAAGTTAATTTGGCCTGATCGTGCTCCGACTATCAGATCAGTACCGGAGATGGTATTAGCAAAACTATTTTTAGCTTGTGTTCTAACTTGCTCAACACCCAGTAGCAGCAAAACCGAAATGGCAATGGTAAAGATACTCAGTAATACTGTCGCTTTACGGTTTAACAGGCTATTAAACGCCAGTCGAAGAAGATTTTTCATGCGCATTCTCCTTGCTGGTTAGTATATATTTCTCTCTGTGAGTTTGATTCATTTGAGTTAAATCTATTGTTTGATCAAATAAGTTTTCTAACGTGGGGTCGTGACTGACAAAAATAAGCGTAGCTTCGTTGCATGCAACTTCTTGCATAAGTAACTTAATAAAAGCTTCTCGGTTATCATGATCCAATGCAGAGGTGGGTTCATCGGCAATCACTAAAGATGGGCTGCCCATTAACGCTCTTGCAGCTGCAACTCTTTGTTGCTGCCCGATACTTAAGTGACTGGCTTTTTGATTTTGTATGTCCGTTGGTAAATTTAAAGCGGTGAGTAAACGAATAGCTTCTCTGCGAATAGGATCTTTTGCGGATGAATACTTGGTAATGATTTTTTGTTTACGTTTGCTGGAAAATTCACAAGCAAGACAGACATTATCCACCACGCTTAAATAAGGTAATAAATTAAATTGTTGAAAAATGTAACCAATATTATCAGCTCTAAATTGATCTCTCTGGCGTGGTTTAAGCTGACAAATATCGGTGCCCAATAAGCTGATCCGACCTTTTTCTGGGGTATTTATCGCAGTCAATAAACTCAGCAAAGTCGACTTGCCAGAGCCACTTGGTCCCCTCACAAATAGATGTTGTTGTGAACGGATCGTAAACGCTGGAATATCTAAAATAATGTGGTCGGCTTTAGGCCAACGAAATTGTACATCTTTTAATTCAATGGCCACTGGCATTTCTTTTTTCTGGCTCATAGCAAATATCCCTGATGTTTCAATCAAGGGGCTTTGGAAGTCTGTCATATGTTATCCCATACTCAGCAAGCAAATTAGGACTCACTTGCTGAGTATTCATGCAATGAGTTAAAAATTAATGTCAGTATTGGTTGTTGTAAGCTCGAGCACTTTTTGGCTCTGCTCCATTAGCAAATTGACATGAATCTCTTGCGTATTCGGAAAATACTTAAACCAGCTGGTTTTTATTTTAGAGAGTGATGCAACATTCTCACAATGGTACTGATAGCTTATTTCAAACGCAGCATGTCCGTCTTCATCATGATGCTTATCTTCGCCATGGTGCTTATCTTCATCATGGTGCTTATCTTCATCATGGTGCTTATCTTCGTCATGGTGCTTATCTTCATCATGGTGCTTATCTTCGTCATGGTGCTTATCTTCGCCATGGTGCTTATCTTCATCATGGTGCTTATCTTCATCATGGTGCTTATCTTCGCCATGATGCTTATCTTCATCATGATGCTTATCTTCGCCATGGTGCTTATCTTCGTCATGATGCTTATCTTCATCATGGTGCTTATCTTCATCATGGTGCTTATCTTCATCATGGTGCTTATCTTCGCCATGGTGCTCGTCTTCATCGTGAGCAGAAAGAGATTGTTCAATAAAACTATCGCTGAGTTTGCATTGGGCAACTTGCTCAAAGGAAAATAAATGTTCTGGTGTTTCTAAACGAGCTAAAGCCTGTTTCAGAATTTCTTTTTCTTGGGCAGTCTCAGCTGCATGCTCAAAACCAACAATATCAGCACCAGGAGCGGAAATGGCTAAGATCAAATCTTTACCCTCTTGGGCTATATCAAACCTCACTTCACCATGCACGTGCGCTTGGTGGTTTCTTGTTTCTTCTGTACCGTGGTGATCTGCAAAAACGCCCGTAGACGCGCATAAAGCTGCTAGTGCAGCCAATTTTGATTTAGCTATCATGATTATTCCAAAATATAAATTAACGGGTATGATTTAAGTTAATGAATTTAGGAATCTTGGTGGTGAACGCGCTCTTCGGTTGGTAGGGAGCGTTGAATGGAGGGTGGGAGTTTCCTGTATAAACACCGCAGCTTTAACAGGTATAACACCGGGAAGAGCAAGATCTGGTACTAATCCTAGCTGTAATCCTGAAAACATCTCACACTGGTGTGTATGATGGTAATCCTCATCAAAACTGCTTTCATGGCTAACTGTCATCACACCCAAATATAAAGTGCAAAGCAAAGCCAATATAGAAAAGGCTTTTAGGTGTGAGGATAAGTCCAGCATAATCTATCAATGTAAACGAAAAGTATTGTTATAACATAACACAAAAATAAAAATAAACGAGAAATAAAGTAATAGTTTAATGTTATTACAAGCTACAGAAGAGTTAAAAAGGGGGAATATTTATGAATCAGGTGGGTCTTTAGGCTATAGAACATATCATACAGCTGCAACAAAGATCGCATCAGCAAAGCTATGTAGTTTTATTTTTGAGCTAAATAATACTCCAATCATAAAAGTATAAAAAAATATCACCGCATATATGTGTAAAGTAGCAAGACGTTTACTTTTGATGAGCTTATTAACCCTTGATAACCCTGTTAAAAATATGGATAAAATAATTTGGATTAATACAAACCAAACATTTACTGGCAAATTAGTAGGATCAACATAACCAACGATTAGGTATCCTGAAGAATTTATAAGTGAGAATAACGCAAAAAAATATTAAATTTGCTCATAAATTCTGACATTCCTATCTTACAATTAAAACATATTCAAACTTCACTTCTCACCCCAACAAGACGCTGTTGGATCTGCTGAGATTCCCTTGCGCACAGATTCTGCATGTGAAAGTACCGGATATGGACAGGAGTGAATTTTCTAAGGGTAATAACGTGACTTTATTGGGGGGGTTTTTAGGGATATAACTTAAAAGAAGATAACGTAAGCTTTTCATTGTGCCAGATACAACAAAGCCCCAGCGTTAGCTGAGGCTCTATTACTTAAATATGGTGCCCGAGGACGGACTTGAACCGTCACTCCTTTCGGAAGAGGATTTTGAATTCCTTGAGACGCCTTTGCAGAACTGATAAATACTAGGATCTTGTTGGATATTCTTGTCCATTATTTGGGATTGTGTTGGATCTAGTTAGCTATTGATGCGCACAGGAATGACATAGTAAGTAATGCCCGACCCTGTCCCGAAATCTGTGTAATTGCCTATCATTAACTTTATCATATTAAGGATAGGTAATTATGACAAAGCAAGAACTTGAAGCCTTTGCAAAGGAAGCCGCAAAAGGCTTGAAATCTCAACAAGACCTCCTCGATTTTAGTCAAATGCTAACTAAAATAACCGTTGAAGCTGCGCTCAATGCGGAGCTAGATGACCATCTGGGTTATGAAAAAAACCAGAAAGATACCTCGCGAAATTATCGAAATGGACATTCTTCCAAAACACTAAAAACTGAAGATGGCCAATTTGAACTTGATACACCCAGAGATCGCGAGGGTAGCTTTGAACCGAAGCTGGTCAAGAAAAACCAAACTCGTTTTACGTCGATGGATGATAAGATCCTGAGTCTCTATGCTCGAGGAATGACAACACGTGATATCGTTGATTCATTTAAAGAAATGTACAATGCGGATATCTCTCCAACCCTCATATCAAAAGTAACCAATGCCGTCATTGAAGAAGTAAACGAGTGGCAAAATAGGCCGCTAGATAGCATCTATCCTATCGTTTATTTAGATTGCATAGTCGTTAAAATACGCCAAGACAATCGCGTAATTAACAAAGCCGTATTTCTTGCTTTAGCCATAAACCTTGACGGTGAAAAAGAGCTGTTAGGCTTGTGGTTCGCTGAGAATGAAGGTGCTAAATTTTGGCTGAATGTATTAACAGAGTTACAGAATAGAGGTGTCGAAGACATCCTAATCGCGTGTGTAGATGGCCTGAAAGGCTTTCCAGATGCAATTAATACAGTTTACCCTGAAACTCATATCCAGCTTTGTATCGTTCATATGATTAGAAATTCACTACGATTTGTATCCTGGAAAGACTACAAGGCGGTAACGGCAGACCTAAAACGAATTTACCAAGCAGATACTGAAGATATAGCGTTAATGGAACGAGATGGGTTTTCAGAACGCTGGGATGATAAATATCCACAAATATCAAAGTCATGGATTAGCAATTGGGAGAACTTAAATACGTTTTTCAGATATCCTAAGGATATCAGAAAAGCGATTTACACAACGAACGCCATTGAATCACTTAACAGCGTTATACGTAAAGCAATCAAGAATAGGAAGGTATTTCCAAGCGATGATTCAGCTAAAAAAGTAGTGTATTTAGCGATCCGTTCAGCTTCAAAAAAGTGGTCGATGCCGATCCATAACTGGAAAGCAGCCATGAATCGTTTTATCATTGAATTTGAAGACCGATTAAAAAATCATCTCTGAAATGATAATTACACAGAATCATTTACAGGGTCGGTGGGTTAGATACGTTTACGCTTTAATGGCCTAATGAGGCCCTTTGTCATAAATAAAAGTATCTCATGCCTATCCGTATTTACCCCAGTACCAACTTTGTATACACACTAAAACAATTATTATAGACAGAACCAAGTTATTTATTGCGTAATCATCGTTACATCTTCACTTTTAAAAACATGCCTAAGTGTTGAAATCCCGCCTTTAGCATTACTGCCACTAACGACATACACATCGCCATAATTGGTAAATAGGGTAAAACCATATCTATCGGAATACACAGCCACAGTGCTTCCATTTATAGTGTGACCGTATTGATTCGCTTCTAATCCCGCTCCACGGTCTTTACTACCCCAGGTATATATTTTAAATGCCTCATTATTGGCTGTTGTTACATCTACCGTTAAAAGGTATGCACCATTATTTGCAGCCATGTCTTGGATATTGGCTCCAGTGACATAGGGCACACGTGAATACCAATCACCACTACTATAACTATAATCATCATCATAAATATAGAATTTAGTATATTCGCCAAATTCATTCTTCATATCTATATCCCAAATCCCCCGCCATGAAACCTGCGATCCGTTTTCTTTTATGGCAGTAAAACTATCCCCGTTGGAAAGCACATTTTTCACCCCAACCAATTCATCAATATGGTTAACTTTATCAGAGTAAATATTTCCACCTGAAAAAACACTCCCCCAGGTAATCACCTGACCATCTCTTGTTAGTGCGGCAAAAGCATTGAAGGCTGGAACCACTTTTTTAATGTTAGAAGGAATATCCTCTAGTCTATGATGGGTACTCTTCTTTACCTGCTTAGTATATTCAGGGATAAATAACTCTCTTTCACCTTTTTTGCATGAACCTTGTCTGGCTTCGTCCCACTCGGAAAGATCTATCTTGCCGGGTTGTGATGAGAAACAACGGTTCCCTGACGGGACCAGTTGCTCTTCAAAAGAGTAATAATCATATTTAAAATCACCGCCTTTATCAGGATGACCCCAGACCAAAACCGTATCATTATCCCGTATAGCGGCATAGGCGTAGTCGTTAGCAACTAACGCTCTAACATCAGAAGCAATCTGCTCACCCTGGGCATTATTCCATTTTCTCCATCGGTATAGATTTCCACTGTCCGTTAACACTGCAAAATTATCGCTGTACTCATATTTTAGTGATAAAAATGTCTTTATATCCCCTGAGATAACCTGACAATTTAACGACATTTCAGTGGTCACCAGACATACTTTATCAGTATCTGTCTGTAACGCGTAACCATGCTTATCACCGATAATCCGCACAAATCTGTCACTGTAATTGATCATTTGGTTACTAAAACCGCCTAGGTTACCTAATACGTACACATCACCTGTCTTCGTCAATGCCGCAAATGAATCTTGTGCACTGGCCACCGAAATCACCTCTAGCGCACTAATCTTCTTTCTTATATCATCAGTTCCGGTATCTGGTGACTCCCCCCAGGTAATAAATTGTGCTTTATCATTAATAGCAGCAAATGCGCCGTCATTAGAATAAACAGATCTAATGTTTTGGTTCTCGTTTTCAGTTAATTTTCTATACCTGTTCTTAACTATGTACGCATACTCACCATCAAGGACACTGTCCCATTCCGCTACCGTTCCATCATTAAACAACGTTAGTTTTGCATTGGTATTTGATAAATGGTCTATCGGAAATTTCTTGAAGTAAGTTTTGGTTATTTTTTCACTTTTCTTGCCATTTTCTGTAACGAATGCGGTGAATGAAATGGGTTTTAAATACTCATTCTCTTTCAGTGTATATTCACAAGCATTTGAAACCTCAATATTGTCAATATGCCATTTGCATACTGTCTTTCCACTAAACGTAATGTAATCGTGTACCCATACAAAAGGTTTAAGAGTGTCATTAGCAGAAAAATTGTCAGGGTGCATTATTATGCGTTCAATTTTCAGCTCACTCGCCTGTACATGTGGTTCTTTTACGGAAGGTGATACCGGGGCAGAATTACCTTCCGGCGCTTCTATCATCTCAGTTTCTGAACCTCCACCACAACCAGTTAACAACAAGATTACTACAAGCCAGTATTTAATTTTCACATTTATCATCTCAAAAAATTGGGTACGGGATATTTTATTTTAAAAACAAACAGGTGTAAATATAAAATTGATAGCTCGTGAATATTAGCCAACATTGGTGTACGAATAAAACATATAGATTGGACAATGGAATTGATTTAGCTAAAAAGCTCTCCAAATCTGCCAAAGCATGGTGAATTGTAATGGTCAACTCAAATCGGACACTTGCTTAAGCTACTTTTCTTAATATCTGCTGCTCAAATTCCATCGGTGATAAATACCCCAATGTTGTATGTGGCCGCTTGCTGTTGTAATAAGCAAGGTAATCCAAAATACAGCGTTCAGCGTCTTTCTTTGTTTTCAAGCGATAGTAATGCATATGCTCGTGTTTGAAGCTTCTAAAAAATCGCTCTGTTGGTGCATTATCCCAACACTCACCTTTGCCGCTCATGCTGGGTATCATCTCCATTTTCGAAAGCATTTCCTGGTACTTGCCGCTTGCGTATTGGCTGCCTCTATCTGAATGATGCATAACTCCAGCATTGGGTTTTCGTCGCCAGTAAGCCATCTGTAGCGCCTGCAAACACATTTCTGTTTTCATGTTGTCGGCAATACTCCATCCAATGATTTGCCTTGAATATAAATCCATTACAACGGCTAAATACATCCAACCTTCAAGCGTCCAAACGTAGGTGATATCAGTTGTCCAATATTTATTGGGCTGCTGAACATCGAATTTACGCTCTAACAAGTTATCTGCAATATTAAAATTATGCTTACTATCAGTAGTTACCTTGAATCGTCTTGGGTAGCGGGCTTGCAAGCCTAAGCGTGACATTAAACGCCATATTTTGTAATGACCAACATCAAAGCCTTCTTTGCGTAACTCATTGGTTAATCTGCGATAACCTAGCGTTTTTTTGTGTAAGTCGAATATCTCGGTAGCCTTAATCTCAAGCGCCACATCCCTATTAGGCGATGCTTTATTTGATAACCAGTGATAAAAAGCACTTGGGCTTACATCCATAACTTTACATGTAACTCGAATTGGAAATGTCTTCTTATACTCTGCGATGAACTGAAATCTTACTCGCTTTCCTTGGCAAAGAAGACTGCGGCCTTTTTTAAAATTTCTTTCTCCATCAGCAGTTTTGCATTTTCTTTACGTAGTATTTCAAGTTCATTACGTTCGGATAGGTTTAGGCCTTCTTGTTTGGTTCCAGGTCTAGCTTGCGTGCCGCTTTCTGCTTGAACCCAGCGTGTAATTGCACTTAACGATACACCTAAGCTAGCAGCGGCTGCTTGTCTGGTATATCCTTGCTCAGTAACGAGTTTTACTGCGCCTTGTTTGAATTCAGTTGTAAATTTCGGACGTTTAAACTTAGTATTCATGATCACCTCTAATTAACATTATACTTAAATGCTTTAGAAGTGTCCGGTAGAATTAAACCACATCAGTTGTTGTAGTATTGAGATACGTCAGTTTTAAAAACTTTTCAGAAAAAACTCAAAATCATCTGAATTTTTAATTTCAGTAAAATCGAATATCATCCTAAAAATACTCCATCAACGGTACAATTTAAATTATTGAACTCAACATTAGTCTAACGATACTTGTTTCTAAGAATAATCATCGAGTTATGTAGCTTCAAGCTAACACAATTCACTTATATCACCATTACTTCATACGCAAGATACAATCATAATCACAAACAAATGTAACAACGCAACAACGTGAGCATACTGATCGTGTGTGTTACTTATTATCTTGCCCCTACCTGCTAATCACACACGCCACAACCCCATACTGCATAAGCACTCTCAGCCATAACCAATTACGAAAAAATAACGCAATGACTTTCAGCATCAATAAACCCACCGAATGACCCATACCAACTCCAAAGGACAAAACGGGGACAGGACACGGACAGTAAAGTACCGGAATCCCCTCTAACCAACTCCCATGCTAATACTGCCACTGACAGCCACCAGCAAAACTAACAAACCTTAAAGTACAGGACAGTGTTGGATTTACTTGGATTGCCTTGCGCACAGATTCTGCATGCGAAAGTACCGGATATGGACAGGGGTAAGTTTTCTAAGGGTAATAAGTTAAGTTTATTGGGGAGTGTTTTTAGGGATATGAATTAAGGAAATACGAGGTAAGCTTTTGATTGTGCCAGATACAACAAAGCCCCAGCGTTAGCTGAGGCTCTATTACTTAAATATGGTGCCCGAGGACGGACTTGAACCGTCACTCCTTTCGGAAGAGGATTTTGAATTCCTTGAGACGCCTTTGCGGTGATTATAAACACTAGGATCTTGTTGGATATTCTTGTCCATAACTTAGGATTGTATTGGATCTAGTTAGCTACTGATGCGCACAGGAATAACCCATCTAATTAGATGAGCAAATTCTTATAAAGGGATTTTGAAGCACTTCGATAATAACCGAAGTGCTTCATTCAAATTATAACTTTTAAATTACAATAAAGAATAGGTAACAGGGTCAGGGAAGAGTAACCCTAAATTCTTTTTATCCATTTTAAATAGTGGCCCTTTCTCACTAACTTTACCATCACTCCCACGTTTTTTGATCAGATGGTCCATCGTTATTACACCATCTTGAAGCAAAGGCAATAACTGATTAGATAGAGGATTTTTAGTATGAATGACCGATATTAATTTAAAATATTCAACATCATCCTTCATAACACTTTCAGCGCGTATCCAAAATGTTTCTTTATGCTTTTCAAGCAAACGCCGTTTTAATAATTCAGCAGGCCAAACGGCAACATCACCAAACTCATCTTGAATTTCAACTAAAGCATCTTCATTTTCTCGATACTCAAATCGAAGCCCTTGGCTATTAAATTTCAAACAAGATAAGGAACAATACAGCTTAAAATCTTCTTCTCGTTGATATCCAAACTGCTCAAGAATAGCTTTACTACTTGTAAGTTTACTCTGTTTCCAATCTGCAACTTGAGCAAATAATGTTGTACGGTTACTCCCACCACGTCCTGATTTTATTTCAATTCCTTTATAATCAGGTTTTTTACTACTATTTGGTGGTAACCCCAACGCATGTTCAATAGTCATCCCAATTGCAGTAGAGCCACTTGTCGTCGCTTTTAAAAGCCCATTTTTAGCTAGGACTTTAAGCTTTGCCAACAACTCTTCACTTACGCAACTATCATCAGTTTTAAATAACTTTATAAGGAGCTTTAACTGACTCAATATTATTGAATGATCTTCATGAAGATCATTCCAACTTAAATTAATTAAAACAGGGTGGTTATTAATGATAATGACAGCAATACGATCCCACTCTTTGGCATATTTAGTAAATCCAGAGAACCACATACGAGGATCGCCATCTTTCGTGTTTGGACGATATAAGCGAATATCGAGATTGGAATCATTGTCAAAATCAAAAGTATCAGATATAGACTCGTCATGATTCAAAAACAGTGCATTTTTAATTATTTTACTGTCTTGCCCCTTTGATTGAGCACTATAATCATGGAATTTTTCACTTTTAAAAAGCGCTCGTACAGGATGAGTAGCATCAAAGGTGGCTTTATCTATAACGGTATCAGTAGGGACAAATTCAGCAAAGTCTAACCCTAAAGATACGAGAACACGCTTACTACCAGTAATGTAATCTTTTCTAGATTCAAAGCAATTTTTTGCAGAAAGAGATACTAAATCTTGCCAGCTTTTATAACCGTATTTTATAGCAATAATATTCTGAGCTTGACTAAGTTGAATTGAGTCTTTCTTTTTAAGACTTTTTGCTTCTTTTTTTAACGAGGAAATGGGTTTCATTATGTGGATATCCTAAATTATTGTGTAAAAATCACGAAAGCATCGTGTATTAATTAGCTCAACTCGCCCATGAGGCTTTACACTGTAAAATCATATAGATATTACAAATGAAGGCATTCCACCAAGATCCCACCAACACTACCACACATGAACAAAATGTCAATAATTATCTATTAGCTAAAAGTAATAACAATAATCCTGGATTTTCTTTTAAAAAAAAATTATAATTGCAGTCTTTATTTTTACTTTAGGTTATCAACTTTGAATTACATTGAATTATTTGCAGGTTGTGGTGGACTATCTCTAGGGCTTGAGTCTATTGATGGATCAAGAATGATCATGGCAAACGAGCTATCACCCATGCCAGCACAAACATTTGCTTATAATTTTTTCAAAGAGGATCTTGATAAGCCAAACCATGTACCTAAAAAAGTTAAATGGCTTTCAAGTAAGCATAATATTGATGATTTAAAGTCAAGACTGAGAGAAGACCCTAGGCACTACCCAGAGCTTAACTCAGAAGGACAATATACGGACATTTCAACAGACGATAGCTTAGATGGTAACCTTGTTGTTGCTAATATTATCCACTTAAATGAATTTCTAACAAATAACCCTGATATCAAAACAGACTTATCTAAAGCATATGGTCACGGTGAGCTAGACTTTGTATCAGGAGGTCCACCATGTCAAAGCTTTAGTATGGCGGGACTAAGAAAGAAAGATTGTGATAAAAATTCATTACCGTGGGAGTTTGCTAAATTTGTAGAAAAAGTACAACCTCGATTCACTATATTAGAAAATGTGACTGGAATATTAAGAGCTTTCCAAGAAGAAGGTAAAAAATATTATGCATGGATTGAAGTTGCTAAAGCATTCTCAATGATTAACTACGTTCCATTATGCTTACATGTTAATGCTCGATTTGCAGGAGTCCCCCAAAATCGCCCAAGATTTATCATGATTGGAGTGAGGCTCGACATATACAAACAACTCAAAAAGACATTTAACATAACAGAAAAAGAATTATTCCAATCTTCAATTCACTTCTTTGACTCCGTGACAAAAAACAAAAAAGACATGTCGTTAAAATACTACGACGTAACAAAAGAAGCCGATATTGAGTTATTTAAAAATTCATTTCTAGCCCCATTAGTTACTGAACCGGATAATCATGTAACCGTATTCGATGCAATTGATGACTTAAGATTTAATGGCAAAAAAACAAAGCCTTCATCATATATTAAAAAAAATGCAGAGCTGCTATCCAATGGCAAGATCATCTCTAGATCAAAACTATCAAATCACGAAGAGAGAGCTAATGGAACTCTAGTACAGCGTCGCTTTAGACTTTATCAAATCATGCAAATAATCGGTCAAACATTATCTAAAGAAGTAAAAAGTGTACTAAAAGGGGTAAGCACTTCAATAAGTGATGCAGCATGGGATAGCTTTAAACAGCACGACTATTTAATTGAAGATGGCTCTTATACTACTTTTAAAAGTAAGGATGAATTTATAGCTTTTTTAAAAAGACATCCAACTAAAAAGCAAACTCAAAAAGCATTAAACGCAGGAACACCAGCACCAGCAGCATTATCGATACCTGATGATGCATGCCATTATCATCATGATGAACTCAGAACTTTAACTGTGCGAGAAATGGCTCGTATTCAATCATTTCCTGATAATTTTGTATTCAAGTCAAAAGTAACAACTGGGGGTAAAATGCGACAATTTGAAGTCCCTCAATATACACAAGTAGGTAACGCTGTCCCACCACTATTAGGGAGAGCTCTAGGACTTACAATTGAAAATTTATTAGAAAAATTAAAATAGATATCACAATATCTTCAAGTCTAAAAAAGAAGCTCGCCAGTCGGGCTTCTTTTTAATCATTTAAATATAAAGAAAATGTAATATGGACACTGTAGAAGAACCATAATAAGTTCAACGCATACACAGTTCCTAGGCAACTACACAGCTGAGAAACTCAATTAAATCATCATCAGACTCACTCTCAAATATTGTAACGCTCTCACTAAAACTAAAAACTTCAGGACTATCTTCATCACCTTCATTTATTGCACTAATAACTGTATATCGACACTGCTCAAATTCACGCTGTTCAGGGTCAATGTAATCAACCCATAAGATAAAATATCCATCTGAAGTCTTATAAGTAAAACTAGGGCATACATCGTTATGCCAGCTCTTATCTGTCAGCCAATCATATTTAGCTAAATCAAAACCCAATTCAAATTGAGCCCCAAATTCTTTTTTATATAAAGCCATATTACCTCCTGTAAATACTTTTACATTCTAACATTATCAACACAAACGAAGTGCAAAACACATATACCAATAACTAATATATAACTGATTATCAGTCGGCTACGGAAATTATATATAGAAAAGGCACAACAACCACACCTCGCATACGCTCAGTGTAGTCATCGTGCCTTTTCAAAATAATTTTAAATACCTACAGCATCACAGCTTATAACAATAAAACATCCCTGCCATTCCAGCGTTACCAACTAGATCACTCACCGTATCAACCCAAGCATCAAATTCATCCATGTACAGCAGCTTATCAACGCCTAATAGCGCACTAACACCATCTAACGACATCCACGGTTTCTCACCCTTAACCTTTGCTCTTCGGGCTTTCTGGTTCAACGATGCAACCATAATATCAATATCTCCACCAGCAACCAGCTTAAGGTTCGCCAGTAACAAGTGGCGAGCAGATGGGTATAGAGTCTCGTTATAGAACATTGGCTTTGACTGTCCTTTCAGCTGCTCGCGTACATCAATATCAATACCATTACCAGACTTAAGCTTTCTCGCTAATGTCGTTTTAGACATACCTAATGCCTTAGCAGCTTCACTAACGCTATTATATTTAACGCTATTATATTTAACGCCATTAATCTCAACAGGTTTACTATGTTCTTTAGTCGGCCGTGATTCAGCACCTACGACCAGCCAAACTTAGTCACACGTTCATTAACTAATTTAGGTTCAATGCCATAATGACGGGCAGCTTCAGAACGACTAGCGAATTCAACCCCATCAACAATATGTAAATTTTCAGTATTCATTTGTAACTCCGAAATATAATAAAAATAAAGAAGATAATAACCCCAAGGCTGCATCGACAAGCTCTGCAACCGTGGGGTTAAGTTGATGGGATGCTTAGAACGGTAAATCGTCTGTATTAGCTGCTTTAGGCTGTTTAGCGCCCAGTGCTACCTTGCTCTTAATCCGCTCATACAGTTCAAACATTGGCTGTATCACGTGTAAGTTAGCGGGTGATTTACCCAAAGGATTGAACCAACCGTTAGCCCTCCAATCAGGTGCGTAATCATTCAGAGTCTTACCCACACTCGCATTCAGTCCGAGAATTTCAACAGTATCAGCACCCTGTTTAATATGATTATCCGCCAACTTTAATGCAGCATAGCCAAGTTCTAAATTCATTAGCGCTGGTGTTGCACCTTTAGATGTTTCAATAACATACGTATCGCAATCTAAACTCTTAATCGTTGAACCAAGGCCACCAGTACCAAGCTCACAAGTTAACGTGACAATTTTAGGTTGCTGAGGTGCGCCAACTTTAGCTAGAAATGATAAGTCCTCTTTTGGTTTAGGTGGTAAATTAGAGTTACGACCACGCTTTGGCTTGTTTCTTTTCTGTCGTGCGGTACGTTCTTTAATTAACTGCTTAAGATATTTCTATGCTTCTTCAAGAGTAAAAGCACCTTTATTATCACCACCAGGTTTACCGATTGCGATAGCAGCACACTCAGCCCATGTAGTTACAATACGATCTTCTTTATCGTTAATTGCAGCATAAAAATTATATTTTGGTTTCTTGGCCATGATTAGACCCTCTATATTTGAAATTAAAATTTGCTACGGAATGTAGCGATTAATTGGTATTTGAAATGTGTGTGTTGATGTTTATCTGTATCCCCTACATTCAAATCACACATGAGAAAAAAGCCCTTATGCGATAAGGGCTTCGATATATAGGTATTTACGAAGAAATATTATTTACTGCTTTAAAGCTTCACGTAATTGATGTCGTGATGATGCTTCAAACAATCGTTCTGGATTGAAGTGAGGGAACTTCGCGACCAATAATTTAGCAAATTTGATAGTCAGCTCGGTTAAAGGGACTGCACCTTCAACCAACTTACTCCGGCCACCACTTCGAACAGCTGCGGCTTTAGTCGGATAGCCCAGTTCCGTCAACCATAGTGCCAATTGAGCAGCATTAATGTCTGACTTAAGCATTCCCGCATGTTCATGCCCGTAAAAGCGCAAGAATAAACGAGCCATATATTCACCCGAAGTTTCATCTTTTTTTAAGTTCACAGACTTATTCTTTGATGCTTTAGCCATTGCTAGACGGTCTTGCCAAATGATCCAATCATCCATCGTTTTCAAGCAATTATTCTTACGCCAGCGATCAAATCGTAAGCGCGTAAATAACATATCGTCTAAAGAATAATGCGGTTTAGACTGCAAACTAATGTGGGACTGACCTTTAACATCAATCATTACAGGATTAATAAGCGCCCTTTTATGGTCGTATTCCATATTTAACAAAGTTTTCCCTTGTTCATTCATCGAGTCTTTACGCCCAATGAACATTTCACGAGTAGAGGTCAAATAAAAACAGTCTGTTAGTTGTCCAACATATCGATTTAAATAAAGATCCACCATATAAGCATTTTGATTGACCACACTCCGATCAACCATTACACCCCCCTTAGCTAGAACAGGCGCAAAGCCTTCACTTTCCAGCACTGTATATTGAGCTCTAGTCTTAGCCCCAATAAGTTGCCTCGCTTGATGTTTCAATTCCAAGATCTCACCACCGTCAGGATCGATGCGATGAAAATGTTCACGAAAGCGTTGGCAGATAGGACCGTTAAGATCAAACTCCTCTAAAGTCGCATTGGTAAGCATTCCATCTGTAGTAAGTGAAACGACGGTTCTATGCTCAGGAATACTTGCGACCATTTCGCCCATCAGTGCACGAGCAAGTCCCGTGGTATAGGCAGCAAAGAATGGATTAGTTAGTGTTGAAGGTGGCAGCTGTTTAGAGTAACCAGCTTGTATATCAAACGCAGTTTTAGGACGTAGAGATTGTGAAAACTTGCCATAAAGCGTGTTGCCGATCTCTTTAAATAAACGCTCCTCGAAACCGCCTTTCTCATTCGCTTGTCTGTTCTCCCTCACCCAACCCATAAAGTTTTCAAAGATACGAACATCATCAGCCCAAGGAATCACGAACGCTTGTTTGATGGTAATGATCGCCCCTTGGTTAGATGCAACCTCAAGCTCGTGTCCAGTGCAGTGCGTTTCACCAGTAAGTGGGAATATCAAGCCTTTATCTGAGCGCACAGCTAAACTAGGGAAGCGAGTCGAGGCCGGAAATTCAAAGCAAACCCAAGCCAACGCACATTTATCACCGAATAAATCCTCCAGTTTTTTGGTCATAAACATACGGTCATAAGCTAACTTCCGTAGACCTAAACAAATAGCCGTATAACAGCTTGGGGCATCGAAATCATTCCACGTATCAATAGGTACACTTCCTGCGATAAAGCTCTCGTTTCTACCACCGCTATATGCCTGTGTTGCGAAGTTTTCCAACGTCATTCTTGCCGTTACAGGAACATCTCTAGTTAGCGTCAGTGGCTTATTACGATCTTCAGGCCAAACCTCCTTAGTTACCTTTTCAAAACCGAATAACTGACGATAACCTTTACTGTCTGCAAGTCCATCTACAAAAGCTTTAACTGCAATGCCACCGATGGTGAATGGCACCGATTTAAGGCCGATACCTTTGCAAAATTTAGAGATTCGCTCAAAATGAAGCGACGTAATAATTGCATCGTTCATTGCGTAAGCTTCAAAGCCAGTTGGATCACCCTTTCGATATTCATCCATACGTGATATTGAATATGGCGCAGGAATATCTAGTTTAGGTTGTCCAACTAATGCACCAACATCTGCGAGCGACTTACCGTTTGGTGAAAGCAACATACTGTCATAGAAGGTGATGTATAAAGTGTGGTAATTACGGGTTTTATCATAAACTTCCAACGGTTCTTTATCGATACGACGAGATAAGACCTCATCAAGATCAAGACCATAAGGTTCATCAAGACTCGCTACGGTCTTACGCAAACCTTTAACGTGAGTTTTCAACTGATCAAAAGCATTGCTGAAATTAAACAAATCAGCTTTAAGAAAATGGGCCACCAAAATGATATCAGTAGGCCAGCAAGTTAATACATCTTCTGCCATCGCTTTTTCCAATGCCAAAACCAAGCATTTATCCAAAGCTAATCGACCGGACTTCTTGGTTGATTCAGGGTATAAGATAAGGCTTGATGACTTACCGCCATAACGCACCACAAATTGATAGCACTGCATGCGATTGTACGTACGACAGGATCATTCAGTGAATTCAGTATCCAACGACACAGTAGGACGCTCAAAGAACTTGGTACCGACTCTACGCTTACGCTTTTTGACCTTATCCTTATCTTTGCTCTTAGCAAAGGAATGATTCACTTTTTCCTCATATCGGGCAGCGGGTATCTCTGCTTCGTAATCTACAGAATTTCCCTCATCCCACATTGATAATGAACCATTATCCTCATCACTAGAATCAAGTACCGCTAGTTCATCCTGATCCCATACCATTAATTCGCTATTCATTTTTCTGTTCTCCAGATGCAAAAAAGACTCCGCAAGGGAGCCTTAATTAGAAAGTGATGTGATTTACCAAAGTTTTATTTTTGGTATGCAGCCCATTCAATGGCTGACACTTTTTTATCATCGCTAATGTCAATAAGCACATCAGCAATGGCATCGGAAAGACCAGAAATATCCGAGTATTTTTCTTTATCAAAGATATAGAGTGGACGTTCATTAAGACCAATAACAAGTAAGTGACCAGTCTTCGGCGACTCAAATGCTTCTTTAATAATACGAGCATCAATGAAACCGCCATCTTCAAGTACGATGGCATAGTCTTTAGATGGTTTAACGCGTTGCTTCACTTTATCAAACAATTCAGATGATTTCTCACTGTTATCAAAAATGATTTTGCGACATTTTGCATCAAGCAGTAAGGTAGTACCTTCTGAATGAATAGCGGTTGTTGCTGCGCTTACGTTTACGATACCGTTTGATGCACGAAGAAATAGTGGTTTAGTAATAGTCATGATTATATTTCCTATTAAGGGTTTAGAAATTTTTAAAGAGCACGCATAGAAGCAATGCTCCATGGGAGTCCAAGACAAAAGCCTTAAACACAACGCAATTATCTCGCTCTTGCCATGTCCGTATATTCAGTACAAAACAGCCATTTCAGCGGAGATTAAATGCTTCATAATGAGCGCCTGTAAAAGCAACCATCTATGTGTATTAAAACCAAGTGTCTTAAACACAGCGCTATTATCTAACAGCGGTCGTTTCTCTATATTCAGTACAAAACAGCCATTTCTCAGTAAAATAAAACCGCCTTGACAAGATTGTTCATATATAAACATAAGGGCATTGTGACTATTCGTCACAACGCCCTTATGTTTCAGCTATTTAATTAAGTATTATTAAATTATCCAACGTGGTTTCAAGGCTTGTACTTGCTCGGCTACCTGCTGTTTCTGTAATTCAGCAAGTTCATCCTCCCAAGCGATCACATCACTTAATCTAAAGCGTATAGGACTGTTTTTATTAGTACCCAGTTTAAAGAAAGGCGGCACTGAAGATGGATTACGCGAACAAGCAGTGGTAATAGATTCAAGGCTACGTTGTTGACGTTTAGCTAAATCAGCCTTAGTTAAAATAGTGTTATTCATGGGATATTCCTTAATCCAAATTAAATGCGTGATGATGGCCAGATATCAACGATGAGGCTGTATCTTGGCTAGCTTGAGTAAGCTGCTTATTATCATGAAAAGCATATCGCTCAGTAGTAGTGACACTTTGATGAAATAGGTTTTGCTGAACCAATCTCGCATCACCAGTCAACTGTAATTGACGACTGGCATAAGTACGACGTAGATCATGGATAACGAAATGATCATGACAGCCTGATGTTAATGCTACATGTTCACGTATTTTGGCATGGCAATCTTTAGGTGCTGAAATATGCTGGTTATCTTTCAAGGCAGATGGAAATAGCCAATGGTTCCAAGATAAAGCAGCGCATTCAATTAAGAGCTTTTTTGCTGGCTCATTAATAGCAATACGATAGGCGCGGCCATTTTTAGTTTGCGGTAAAGACAGTAAAGAGAAGTCATGATTAATCATACTTCTTTCAATACTAATAACATTACCAATACGCAACCCCAGAAAAAGACTCACCAATAACGCTTTAGAATGAAATGAATCAATTTCAATCGCTTTATCAATGTAGTGATATAACTCGGCATCACTTAATACACGATCGCGTATATTACCTTCAGGCCATTTCTTAATGCCTTTACAGGGATTGCGGTGCAGCAGTTCAAGGTCAACAGCAATAGAGAAAATACGAGATAGTAATGATAGGTGGCGGTTAACCGTAGAGCCTTTAACCTCTAAAGCAAGTTGAGTTAATATCTGCATGATATCGATACGGGTAACATCACCTAGAGTACGATGCGCAATATCACCTGCAACACGACGCCAGCGTGTTTTAACACTTTTAATATCACGGTTATGCACTTCCATCATCGGTAGTACATTTGATGTGGTTTAATTCTACCGGACACTTCTAAAGCATTTAAGTATAATGTTAATTAGAGGTGATCATGAATACTAAGTTTAAACGTCCGAAATTTACAACTGAATTCAAACAAGGCGCAGTAAAACTCGTTACTGAGCAAGGATATACCAGACAAGCAGCCGCTGCTAGCTTAGGTGTATCGTTAAGTGCAATTACACGCTGGGTTCAAGCAGAAAGCGGCACGCAAGCTAGACCTGGAACCAAACAAGAAGGCCTAAACCTATCCGAACGTAATGAACTTGAAATACTACGTAAAGAAAATGCAAAACTGCTGATGGAGAAAGAAATTTTAAAAAAGGCCGCAGTCTTCTTTGCCAAGGAAAGCGAGTAAGATTTCAGTTCATCGCAGAGTATAAGAAGACATTTCCAATTCGAGTTACATGTAAAGTTATGGATGTAAGCCCAAGTGCTTTTTATCACTGGTTATCAAATAAAGCATCGCCTAATAGGGATGTGGCGCTTGAGATTAAGGCTACCGAGATATTCGACTTACACAAAAAAACGCTAGGTTATCGCAGATTAACCAATGAGTTACGCAAAGAAGGCTTTGATGTTGGTCATTACAAAATATGGCGTTTAATGTCACGCTTAGGCTTGCAAGCCCGCTACCCAAGACGATTCAAGGTAACTACTGATAGTAAGCATAATTTTAATATTGCAGATAACTTGTTAGAGCGTAAATTCGATGTTCAGCAGCCCAATAAATATTGGACAACTGATATCACCTACGTTTGGACGCTTGAAGGTTGGATGTATTTAGCCGTTGTAATGGATTTATATTCAAGGCAAATCATTGGATGGAGTATTGCCGACAACATGAAAACAGAAATGTGTTTGCAGGCGCTACAGATGGCTTACTGGCGACGAAAACCCAATGCTGGAGTTATGCATCATTCAGATAGAGGCAGCCAATACGCAAGCGGCAAGTACCAGGAAATGCTTTCGAAAATGGAGATGATACCCAGCATGAGCGGCAAAGGTGAGTGTTGGGATAATGCACCAACAGAGCGATTTTTTAGAAGCTTCAAACACGAGCATATGCATTACTATCGCTTGAAAACAAAGAAAGACGCTGAACGCTGTATTTTGGATTACCTTGCTTATTACAACAGCAAGCGGCCACATACAACATTGGGGTATTTATCACCGATGGAATTTGAGCAGCAGATATTAAGAAAAGTAGCTTAAGCAAGTGTCCGATTTGAGTTGACCATTACAATTATCAATAAAGAAATCACCTACCGATATCGTTGAAGCTTTATTGTAAAATCCCTGTTCAATTTGAGATAAACGCGCATTAGCAAGTTTTTCAAATGCTGAAATGCTCATATCAGGCCAATGACCGATAACTTGGTTAGTACGCTGACCTTTGAATGACTTGGATATACTCAGCGATACAGTGGTCGGATAAAATGTGACTTGCTGATGACGAGCTCCACGACGACGCTTAACAATAGGCTTCTCACCGATGTTAGGCCGTGGGTGCGCTATAAAAGCATCAGCAGTAAAAAGGATGGTGTTAGCAGACAAAGTAAAACTCCGTTACATAATTAAATACATGCAACGGATTTTATAGACTAGAGTGGATCACGATATTCAGTACAAATGGTTTGTTTTAGAGGTGATAAATCTTCTTACGGTAGTAGCTGAGATACAATATCAACCACGTGACGCCTGAACGTTGCAGGGTTGAGAAGTACATCTTCTAACTCGATATCACAACCTTTGTCATTATCGCCTTTATTCAGTTTATCACTCTCATAAAGTGCCATATAACTTTCTTCTAACCGATCAAACAAATCTAATATTGATAAATCAAGTGGAGCTGGATTACTTTGCGTCTCAATTCCTTTCAAGCAAGACAAAGTGATCGAATGAGAATCCAATTCTAGCTCATTATCTGAAAACAATTCAATTACACCTTTTACATAAACATCCACCAAAGCACGCAACTTGACACTAAAATCATATTGGCGGGTTTTCTTAACGAGTTCACGCCTCATATCAGATACTTTCTTATTGTGCTGCTGTTTCTCTTCATTTAGAGATTTATATGGTGCAGGATTAAAGTAGCGGTGAACGATCACAATCATTTCAGCAATACAGCGAACTTCTTCAATCCGTAATTCAGCGTTTTCAACATTATCATTCTCAATTGCACTACGCGCTTTATTTAATTTATCACGAGCTAAAGCTGGGAATAATAACATTGCCGTATTTGGCTGTTTCTCTAGGAGAGCATCAATGTCGGGATATAGTTCACTGACGATAAGAGAAATGAAAAGTGCTTGAGTATCACTTAACTCATCATGAAAGCGATCAATAGTAGGCAAACCATGAAGCACACAAAATTCATCATCAATAAACTCAAAAGCATTATTTTTAACATCAGTAATAGCTTCATAAACATAGCTAATTATGTGACCACGCATTTTTCTAACATCAAGTTCGAGAGCTGACGCATGGTAATTAATACCTTGTAATTTGAGTGATTCTTTAATATTTAATTCATGTTCTTTACATTGCTTCTTTAGCGTTGCTTTTTTATTTACAGATCTAGCCAAAACATCGAATCTCTATAGTTGAAAGCCTACTAGCATGATGTTGATAATAATACAGTGCTAGACATGTGTGTGTCATTATTATATCTACCCCTACGTGTAAATCACACACCTACTCAACTCTTTGAACCATAAGAAAATAAACACATAAACTAAAACGAAAAATCAAACGTACTCATTTAACTAGCAAATGAAATCAACAACAAATTAATAATAATTTTAATAGTCCTAACGTTTCATCGGAAGGCTATTCCATGCATAGGAAAAAATAAAAATGAGCACATTTAATTTATTTGTTGAAGCGTTTAAGGCAAAGGTAATACTTAAAGCGAACCAAGGGGCTGCAGCTCGAATTTCGGAATTCGAAGCAATCGCACATGACATTGAAATGGTATACGGTGCTATTCCAAATATCGCAAAAATCCGCGCTCACTTCATTGTTGGTTTATCAAGCAAGCCAAACTGGGGCTGCCGTAAGGTAATTCAGGTATTTGATAGCACCGTTGCCACTGTTAGAGGTGATGGTTGATAGCAGATAATGAGTGTGATTTATTGGTATGTCTGTATTAGTGGGTAATTTATTCACTAATATAGGCATTAATATAAGGGGGAGAGGGGGTTAACGAAGTTAAGCAACGGCACCCTTATATTAATAGAATCACCTAGAAAAAATAAAAGTCATTTTCCAAATACAGCTGGGAAATGACTTTTTCATTACGTCATAATATCCGAACAGATACTTATTTAATTAAGCACGTTTAGATTTATAGTTACTTGTAACCTTGGTTTCATTCGCGGCAAATAAGAACCCTGAAATCAGTCCGCACCCTAAGTAAATCAATGGTAATGGCATGGGGTACTCCTTATTTAATCTTTGTTTAATTCTTTATAGATGGCGTAGCCGATGATGAACCCAATACCAAATATGGGATTGGAAAAAGCTGCAACAGGCATAATATTTCCTTCTTTGTTTCAGATATAAAAAAGCGCCATATCATTGCTGATATGGCGCTGTGTTATGTGCTGTTATTTGTTCAATCTAGACTAGCAACCTCCCTTGCAGACTCCGCCAGATGCTTTATGTGAATTACATATCCACTTACCGCATTTGTTACATGATGTGCCACCTGTAACTTCTGTTTTTTTACCACACTTATTGCAAGTCCATAGTTTTAGGTTACTACTCAACTTTTTAAAAAATGACATGTTAGCTCGTTCCTGATTAGTGAGAATGACCGCAAACTTGGCAGCTACCATCATCGTAAGCACGTTGACCACAAGCTGGACATGTCGTTACTACTGTTAAGATTTTTTTGATTGTCATGATATTTCCCTATTAGTTTCTATTAGTGATAGCCACTTAGATTAAGCAGCTTGAAATTAGTATATGGCTAGCTACTGACAGGTTGTGTCACCTCCTCTGTAAATTGTTGATTATCGTTATAAGCCTTGCAGCCTCTACTCGATGAAAGCTATAGCAATACTGCTAACCTAATGGGTTTAGATTAGAAATAATAACGACTGACACCACCTGCCAGTACAGCGGTTTAATCTAGTTAAATGAAAAGTAAGAATGAGAAATTAGCCAAGCGCCTAGGTACTATCCTTGCCCGATTAAATACTGGTGAACGACTGTATCTAAAAGACTTGGAAGCTGAATTTAATGTCCATGAAAGAACGATATGGCGTGACTTTGAAAGGCTCTCCTATCTGCCTTTGATTCGTGAAGATGGTTGTTACTTTCTTGATATGAGCAGTGTTAGACAGCAATCATCAAATAACATGAATAAGTTAATACAGAATGCTGGATTGGAATCATTCATTCCTATTAAGCTCAACATGAACAACTGGCAGACTAATGATATGTCGACGTTCTTATTCAAGAATGTACGTATTGAGGATGTCTCAAGTTTTACTGATTTGTTTGATGTATTGGCTAGTGCTATTAGCTCACAGCGACAGATTTCATTTACATATAAAGATAAATTACTCGAACAAGTTCAACCCTACCGCTTGGTTAATGACAGAGGTATCTGGTATCTAGCCGCTGTCTATCAGGGCAATCTACACTCATTCAGAATTGCTTATATTTCACAGTTACAGCTCAGTGACGATAAATATAAACCTCAATCTAATATACAAAATGAAATCATTAGGCAGGGAATGCAGTGGATAGATATCGACAAATCTAATGTACTAATACAAGTTGATGCGCATGTTGCTTCACGCTTTCTTAATGGTGATTTACTCCCCAATATTCAGGTGTTAAAAGAAATGGATGACGGTTCATTACTGATTAGCAGTCAGATAACACGATTACACGATGTGATTCCTATTTTGAAGGCTTGGATGCCCCATGTTGAAGTGTTATCACCAGTGAGTTTAAAGCATGAACTTATCCGCGATTTGTACGCGTCATTAGAGCGCGTCAAGATGATGTAACGCTGTAAGTTTAAGGTTGGTGTTAGTCCGATATAAAGCACAGCTAAAGTTTATTAACTTATTTTGCATACTGTTGGTTTTGGGCTTGAGTACAGGGTAAGGCCCACTTTAAATTGACGTAGTTAGCTAAAATCAAAGTTACTAATGCGAGCTAACCAGATACTTAAAATTCATCAACCTGCAAACCGATATGAGTTATCGAGGAATTCAAAATGAGCAAAGTTTTCCCCGCGGTGACTAACATATTTATAATAATATCCTAGCTTCTACAGGGTTAAATATAGGGATAAATATTATATTTTCATCAGTAAATTATCATTCTAAATTTTAATATCTCATTACCCCAATTACATTAATTTAAACCACCTACCCCATTGCCTATCGTGCAATGGGGTTATTATTTCAGATGGTATTTTTGACTTCATTAAGCATCAATCATAACCAACTAAAACAGCCAATTCCAGTCAGTGGATTTAGTATCCTTTGTTAAAAATCCATTGAATGGGAAGGCAATACCCATCACACCTTACTACGTAAGCTGCGATGGGCAGTGCCAATTTAAGCACACTAAGTTGTTACTTCTCCTCCTGTCCATAACGTGACTTTTTCCTGACCTTTGCACAGACAAGTTAAAACACTATTACAGCTTATTTTGTATTGGCTAAAACGTACTGAGTTTAACTTCATCAAATGCGCCAGAATCTTGATATGCGATAAAGTTCATCTCCCACGTTGGGTAAAAATCCATAACTTCATGTAAAGAACGCATCGGTAATGGGTACACCATGCCAGTACCATTGCGCATATCGAAATCAATTTCTTTAGCCAATTCAGGATAAGGATAACCTTGATAACTAAACGAGGTGATGTAATCAAATTGCCACAACCCGTTGTAACAAGTAATGCTTATTTCAACAGGGTGATAACCACCACTGTCATTGCTGTAGGTACTATCTCTAAAGTTAAATACGATAGTTTTAGCGTCATTTGATATATCTTGCTCTTGGGCTACCTTGGCAAGTAAATCCATCAAAGTAGGTGTGACAGGCACAAGTAGGTTATCCGAATCAAAGTTCAGTTTCATAATAAGTTCCGTTAGTAAGTTTGTGGGATTAGGTTTAGCTAGGTTCTCAGGTATGTAAGTAGTGAATTAGCAGCGTGGATTAAGTTAATGCTAACAACTTGGCTTTCTTCTCTTCATAATCATCAGCTAATACATGAAGAAATACGCTAGTACCAGATTGAGCAATCAAGCCAATATCATCAGCACGTAACACCCCAGCAAGGAACCCAACATTATTAGCACTAGCACCTTTAAATGCAGGTTTAAGGGCGGTACTTTTAAATGGCTTCTCAACTTGTTCATCCAGGATTGCAAACAACTTAGACAAGTTAATCCATTCTTTAGAATGTAACCCTCCGCCTTCATTACCACTCAGACGGATATACAACTCGCCTTCTTCATCATGCTCTGCGACATCGAAGAAAACATGATTGGTTGTTTTAGGGCTTAGTTTCTTACCTTTACCGGATAATACAATATTACTGAAATGGTCATGTTTCTCAGGTTCAGCTTGTTTATCATTAGCAGGCTTATCTTCAACAACTTTATCTGTCGGTGTATCCGTAGGTGAATCACTCACTTGTTCATTGGTTAATTCAACTGATGTGCTATCAACATTAGTATCATCAACTACAACAGTGGTATCAGCTTTTACATCGGTTATTTTATTGGTGTTGTTAGTTTTACGGCTCATAGAAAATCCTTTAATAATGATGGGTAATTAGATTGGTAATATCGGTATTTATTACAGATTAAAGTAGCTTGCTTAATGTTGTGGCAGCAGTTGTTTTAGATGTTAATGGTGCTAATAGGTAACAGCCTCCGCCAGCTGTTGTAGTGACTGATAAGGCTAAAAGGTATGGACAAGTATCATCATTCAACAATACGACAAACTCAGGGTTATCTGTTACGTATTGAATGAAATATTGAATATCTTCATCAGCGTCAACTAACGTACCATCAACATCACTTTCTTCTAGCAGAATAAGAAAGGTATCGTATTCAGACCAGAAGTCAGCAGTAGCATCTAAGCAGCCATCAAACGGAATGATAAGCTCAGAATGCAATGCTGATTTAACTTGCTCAGGTAGGGTTATTTCATTAACAAGGTTGAAGTTTTTAATCACTTTCATTGGTTGTATTCCTTATGTATTAACAATCAATAATCATGATATTTATATATTCTTCAGCCTTGTTTTATTACGCTATTAGCCTCCTACCATACTCGATATCATCGATGCTGTTTCACGTTGCTTACCCTCACTTAATTTTGCATAACGTAACGTGCTAGATATGTCTTTATGATTTAATAATTTCTGAACAGCACTGATATCAACACCGTTAGAGATCAGGTTACTCGCTACCGAATGCCTTGCCGTATGCAGCAATACTTCATCTGGATTGTCTATCTTTGCTATTTGCTTAATGGTATCGAAAGAGTCACGAGGACGTGCTATTGGCTTGCCCTTTTTATGTGGTGCTGGAAATACGTAATTATTGCCTGATATTTTGGGGGTTGTTTGCAGGATCTCTATCATAAGGTCGGAGAGATAAATGATGTGATAAGTGCCGTTCTTTGTCCGTGGGATAGTGAGAGTGCGCTTTTCGTAATTAATATCACTATGTACTCTGAAACGTAATTCACTTTCCCGACAGCCAATCAGATGCAGCAATGCAATGAAGTTACCAAAGCTTTTCTTCGGATAGGCCCTAGCGGCTTTGATGATGCGTTTAGTCTCATTAATGTCACAATAACGAGTACGGGCGTTGTTCTCCGGTAATAGTGACACCATATCCGCCACATTGATTATATCGTGCATTGAGTACGTCAATTTACCCATAGTCTTGAGGAGTGCCAAAACCCTGTTACAACTAGCTGGTGCGTATAGTTTATCTTTATACTTAGTTTCACTCAGGGTTAAGTGAAGCTTCATTACATGGCTAACCGTCAGCTCGTTATATTTGATATTGGCAATTGCATTACAGTGTTTACGGAATCGCTTCTCATCAATACCCCATGTTTTCTTACGACGTTTTGCAAGTGGTAAGTACGTATCATAAAAGAATGACTTAACTGTTGGATAATCAACTTGATTGTCACGTTCGGCTTTCGGGTCAATACCATCAGCGATCATACCTTTATACTTTCTAGTTACCTTTCTAGCTTGGTTGATATCAATATCAGGAAAGCGCCCGATGGTGATACTACATTTACGTCCATTGAATTTATAACGTAATAAGAAACGTTTATTACCTGTTTTACCAGATAAGCATTTCAAGCCGATGATTTCAGTGTCAGATACTTCTAGTTCTGTTGATGATGAATTTGCAGGATTGGCGGGGAGGGATTTTAAGTTGGCGTTGGTGAATTTAAATTTCTTGGTGGTGATGGGGTTAGTGCTATTGCTAGTCATATTAATACCTCGTCTGGTTAGGGATACAAGGTATTAATATGTTTTTGAAGATGGGTTAGTTACGTCAACAAAGGTGTATCACACAGATTTAGATACTAGTCTATTAAATGATTTTACTAGATATCGCACCCGCAAATCTTAATAGTGAGGATATAAGTTTTTATTTTCCATTAATGCGACGGTTAATAAAGGATGTATTCGTATCAAAAGATTTGGCTATTTGTGCGTCAGTCTCCCCTCTCTTGCGACGGTCACGCATATTCTCAGTATCAGAATGAGTAAAGTCAGAAACGTCGCTTTCAATCTTAGCTGCGAATGAATCCATATTGTTTTGGTTTCTTTTCATTTCCATTAATAGATTAAGCATTTGCTGTGGATCATCACCACTATTTTTAGCTAAGTCGAGTGCCATAGATTGCTGGGTGCGCTGATATTTTGCTTGGGTGTCACGCATATCAGCCATTGTGCTTTGGCTAAAGGTGCTTTCAGATGTTTGTTGCTGCTGCTGCTGGCTCGAATCAGCACCGCCTACGCTATTATGTTCGCTATTAAATATATCTGTCATGATGAATCCCTTAATTTAAGTTAAACGCGGCTAAGCAGCCTATATACATAGAGACTACAGCAGCGTGAATTAAATTTCAATTCATTTTATTTGTTTTATTTAACGTGTAGTACTGAGGTTAATACAGTTCTAATTAATAAGGGTGAACTCATATTTTACTTGATTCATTAACGTTGGGAGGGTACTGATGAATATTAGAAAAAGGATATGCGATACTGATGTGTGTGCTACTTATTATCTTACCCCTACCTGCTAATCACACATCAACCACAACACCATATGGCATAAGCGCTAACCACATTTACCAATTACGAAAAAATAACACAGTAACCTGCACCATTAATAAATCCACCAAATTACCCATACCAACTCCAAAGGACAGGACGAGGACCGTAAAAGACCGGAATTCCACCTAACCTGTTGCCATGCTAATGCTACAAACGGCAAAGCTAACAATCTTCAAAGTACAGGACGGTGTTGGATCGTGTGAGATTGCCTTGCGCACAGATTCTGCATGCGAAAGTACCGGATATGGACAGGAGTAAGTTTTATAAGGGTAATAATGAGAGTTTATTAGAGGATATTTTTAGGGATATGACTTAAGGGGAAGTAACGTAAGCTTTTGATTGTGCCAGATACAACAAAGCCCCAGCGTTAGCTGAGGCTCTATTACTTAAATATGGTGCCCGAGGACGGACTTGAACCGTCACTCCTTTCGGAAGAGGATTTTGAATCCACCGCGTCTACCGATTTCACCACTCGGGCATAGGTCAGTATTATACATAGCAAACGATGCCAAGCAAGCCGTTTCTAATGATCGTAAAATCAACTGCTCAAAATTAAAGCAAAGTGCAACTTAAACTTGATACTAAGGTGTAACAGAGACTCAAAACCTTAAATATCAGTGCTAACTAACCACATAAAGACAGCTTTATTGCAGATATTGATTTGAACTAACAAGTATATTTGGCATAAAAAAAGACCCGTAATAATCGGTTATCCAACTATCTCGGGTCACTTAACCTAGGCTTCACCTAAGTTAAAGGATCAAATCTATAACGATTAAGGCGTATAGAACGTAGCGGCACCAGGACCAACTGGTAAACCGAAGGCAAATACCCAAACGTAGAATAGGATACTCCAACCAACCATGAAACAAATTGAATAAGGTAGCATAGTCGCAATCAGCGTACCGATACCTAGATTCTTCATATAGCGCGTTGCAACAGCAAGAATAAGACCGAAGTAGCTCATCATCGGCGTAATGATATTCGTTGCAGAATCACCAATACGATATGCTGCTTGAATCGTTTCAGGTGCATAACCAACTAACATTAGCATTGGAATAAAGATAGGCGCTGTTACTGCCCATCATCCACCTGAGCGGACCATTCAGCACAACTAACATTCACAAATTTTTGCTACGTATAACCACTTTCAAAATCTCTTTAAAGCCTGAATGACAAGTCATAATTGATGGACCGGAAACTGGACAGGAAAGAATATTATTTACTAAATAAACCGCGTAAGACACCGCACAAGAATCAATAAGCTGACACCCTAAAAAGTAATCTAGCTGTATCGAATTAGCTAAAATATAGGATTTAGATCTATATAATTAGATATTAAAAATTAATCGAATAATGATTCAGTATAGATACTAGGTCTTGAATCAATAACTGACGAACTCAGAGGAGGAGGAGCATCATTATAAGTTAGGTAAATCAACCCTCTCATACCACCAGAACAAGGGTGAGAGGCAGGATCATTAAATAACCACAAATACTGTAAGTCATCACTATTCATTGGTTCTATAACCGACAATTTAAACCAAATTGAACATCTTTTCTTACGATAATAAGAAGGTGTAATGGATGGCTGTATACTAGACATCTCACCTTGACTAGTTTTAGCTGCAACTAAATCGATAATGTTAGCTTTACAGGTATATTTAGCCCCATGCATCAAGTAAAGAAAGCAAGGCTCACCTCTTTCAAGCTGCTTTTTAGCTATCTCAACAAATCGGTTACTCATACCGACGCCGAACTTCCCCATCCATACACTACCATGCTGTTCAATCATGAATTGATGCTCACCAATAGTATCAGCACCAGATAGCTTGTCACTATATCTAAGTAGGAAATGTAAGTTTTTCATAATTATAGGAACAAATATTTCATTATCATCAATACATGCTTATAATGATACCACTTACCCAACTAAATAACCAGGTTATAAATGCTAGAAAATCAACAACTTACTATCGACTGCAACATTGACAATAGTGGTGTCAACCGTATGAAAGTTAAAGCATTAGATCTACCAAAATTCCCAACGACTCGTTATCAAGGGTCAAAACGCAAAATATTGCCGGAATTAGCTACAGCATTAAGCACAGTAAATTACACGAAAGCTTTAGATATGTTTAGCGGTTCAGGTGTTGTATCACTATTATTTAGAACTTTAGACAAAGATATTAGTTCAAATGATTTTATGCTTTATAACCAAAATACAGCTAAAGTATTCCAACAATTTAACCTTGATAATTTGAATAATCTTGAGATTAAGAAAGACTTAGAGGATTTACTCTATAAACTACCAGTCAATGAAGAAAAATTAGTCTCTAAGCATTTTCATAATATCTATTTCATCGATTCAGAAAATATTGAAATTGATAGATTTTGCCAAAATATCAATACATACAATGATTTTGCTAAATCAGTTTACATCTATGCAATAGGGCAGGCTTTAACAAAAAAAAGACCGTATAATCTATTTCATCGCGCAAATTTAGAAATGCGAACTAAAGAGGTAGAGCGTTCATTCGGCAATAAAAAAACTTGGGACACCTCAATGTTTGATCACGCGATAAAGTGTATCAATGAGTTAAAGAAGTTCCCGATCAATGAAGTGAAAGAACTAAATAAGAATGTTACTGGGTTTAATTCCTCAGAACTAGATTCTTTTTCAAATGATTTTGATCTAATTTACCTAGACCCTCCTTATATAAACGGCAAGGGTACTTCTGTTGATTACAGCAATTTTTATCACTTTCTTGAAGGATTATGTGATTATCAATTATTCGGTTCTGCTAATGATAAATACCCACATAAGCCTATAGTCAAAAAACCAAGTGCATGGCTAAAACCTGATACTGCATTAATAGAGTTAACTGCAATCTGTGAGCGCTGGCCAAATGCTACAATAGTATTCAGCTACAGAAGCGATGGATTACCAATTCCCGTTGAAGCAGCAAAAGCAATGTCAACAAATGGTCGAGTTGCTGAAATACACTCTGCTGGCGAATACAAATACGCACTAAGTAAAACGAATACCAACGAAGAATTAATTATCATTGCTAGACCAGCATAAAAAGGAAGGGGGATCAATTACTTGCCCAGCCCCCTCCATTATTCTTCTTTTTTTAATTTATCGAAATTGTACCATTTCCGGATGGTCATACAATGAATCACTATCTGTAATATCAAACTTTAACTCTTCATAATTAGTCCAATAATAATCACAAGCCTGTTTCTTATGATGAAACTGAGTGAATGGCCCATTTACATATTCAAAACCACGAGGATAAGAAATATCGACTGACCCAATATTCTTCGTATTACCACTACCAGCTCGGATACCAGTCAAATCAACTTTCTCACGAATGAAAATAGATTCAACGGAATATGGACAATAGATGTCGCCACGCTGAGGAAGATTCTCTAGTGTATACTCTTCAAAAGCAGCATTACGGAAATATACAAACCCCAAAACCCAATGTTCATGGTATGTGCTATAAGGGTAAAGAATATTCTTAGTATTATTGCGGATAAATGAATTATAGCTACCAAGAGTCATCTTAGTTTTCTTAAATTCTTGTGGGTTGTGATATTTTGCTTCAATATACGTCGACTTAATATCCAGAGCAATACGGTGGATTACACAGCCGTTCATACCATATTTAGTCAAGGTAAAGTCGGGATATGTTGTCTGATTTGCAGTCTCAACTACATAACCGAACTCAGCAGCTAGTGAACGCAGCGCTGGACTAGCAAATCGTTCAAATACGGTACTGAGCACTTTTGAATCAGAGTCAATTGGTAATACGTTATTATTCATATCAACAAATCCTTGAACTTCCCAAGAACAGTGTTCCGTTAACTGAAAGAAACGTTGACTGAAATTATTAATATCAAAAAGATACGACATATATATTCCTCATTAATAGATTTAATATATATATGTGGCAGTACTGCTCGATATTCAATGGTAAACATATGATTAATCAACATTTACAACATTCCCGCCCTGTTATGTTTAAGTTTCCTGAATTAATCGTCTATTTACATCTTGGCACCTTAGTGATTACCACGCCAATCAATAAAACTTTTAATGACTTACATTAAAAACACACTCGCTGATATTAAATAACTCTCGCCATAACTCTAAGCTATTCGACATAATCAGACTCAAGATAAAAATTCCCCCCTTACTTTACTAACAGTTCACTCAAACTCAACCGTATACAGCAGTTTATCAACACCTAATTTCACACTAACGGCATCCAACGATAATCCCAACGATCTACCTTCAGCCTTCACCCTACGGGCTTTCTGATTCAATAACGTAATCATCTTCTCGATATAACCACCAGCAACCAGTTCTTGGTTCGCCAGTAACAAGTAACGAGAAGATGGGCATAGATTCCCGTTATAGAACGTAGGCTTTAAGATTTATTAACTAACCCCATCACCTCATCAAACTCTTCTTTCATGAAAAATTTATCAACTTCCATATCTGGATATTGACTCATAACCCATTTAAGTAACGGTATAGACTTAGGTGCTGCTGGCATCATGTGTTCTTCAATCTTACGGTTCTTAGCATTAGTAAAATCTGATTTCTTAACGGGATAACCAGCGTTAGTAAATAGCTTAATTAACTCAGGGTAAGTACGATTTGTACCATCAGGTGTATCCTTAGACAATCCCCATGAATCATTGGTCAATGCCGTCAATACTAAGCGCTTGAATATCCCTTCAGAACTGTCATTTTCATACTTCTGACCTTTCACTGTCATCACAGCTTTAATCTTGTAAAAGTCCATCCAGTTATCCCAGTCATCAAGCGTTTTAAGGCAATTACCGCCTACTCTCACCTTCTTAGGCTTCTTCTCAGGCTTCTTACTTGATTTCTTATCAGTCTCATCGCTAGGTTCCTCACTCGGCTCTACAGGTGTTAACTTACCTTTTCGCCAACCGTCAAAAGCAGAACGAGCAAGTTCACCTTCCTTATGATTCTTCCATGGCACAGTATCAAACGTAAGGTGACTAACTGTCTTACCCGTAAGAGGATTACGAACATCAACCATAGAAGGGTTTACTGGACGTCTTTTAAAATCAAAATCAAGATTCAGATACTTATCATGTTTGATTTCAATTAAATCTAACTCATGCAGATACATATCACGTTCAGAAACAATACAGTTATTCGCTACTTTTTCAGAAGGTTGTCGATTTAAGAAGAGATCAACCATCCAATCATTTTCATTAGGGCAATCTCGAGGTGGCTTAATACCTGCTTTGGCGGTAACAGGCTTCTTATATAGCGCAGACATTTCAGGATTAGTACCATCATCTTCCATCATTTCAGCTGTCAATTGTCCGCGTGTTTTCATTGCTATGATTTGTTTAACTTGATGCTTTAATACAAGTGCATCATCATCACCAAATCGAGCACATAAAGCTTTAAATCGCGCAGTTGTAGATTGGTATATTTTACCGTCTAAATCGTACTCATCAATGATCATGGCATCAGCATTACCCAAGTCAGTCAATAAACCATCGGTGGTCGCGCTATAAACTGTAATATCATCATCAACGTTATCTAATAGCTCTGATAATACTGCTCTGATAAATCCTGTTACATGAGATGCGAAATATGAATTAGTAAGAGGCGAATTACCATTGGGCTTACTCAACCCTGTTTTAGTATCAAATTTATTACGCTGAAACCCGACACCCTGTCCTATTTTTCCATACGCAGTATTACCCACGTCTTTTACGATTTTCTCTTCAAATGTTCCTTTATGTTTTTTCCGTAGCTTACGGATCACTTTAGTAAAAGGTTCAAAGATAGGCTCTGCATCATTAACCCAAGGAATAATATCACCGTATAGTATTTCAATTTTACAGCCCATGTTATAAGCCACTGCAATCTCAGGGGCAGTACAATAAGTCTCACCTTCCAACGGGTAATAAAGACCATATAGTTCGGTTCTAACTGGCAATGAAGGGAATCGCGTACCTTCATCAAACTTAAACTTCACATAAGCAAAGCCCATAACATGACCTAGATAGTCTTCAATATCTGTTGAAGAAAAAGCAGCTCTGTAATTCACAGGTAAAATATCAACGAGCCCTGTAGTATAAGCGCCTGCTAAATCCCAATCACTGACAGCATCTTTAGCTGACGGTCCGAACACATAATCCTCATTCCTTCCACCAAAGAAACACCGACGAGCTGTTGATTCATTCCTATCACGCTCACCAGATAACACAGTTAATTTATTTGGTATAGAACGATGCCTACGTTCATCCCATTTATAAGATATAACTTCCTCCATCCCAAACACTTCATTAAATGCCATATTTGGGATCAAGGGAGCAGTATAGCTCTCAGCTTCAGCAGCCCTCTTTTCATATTTATCAGCAAATACATTTTTAAACAACGCTACTGACAAATTACCAAGCGTATTAGGGAGATACTTAATTCGATTAGATGAGCTATTTTTAGTTTTAGCACCACCTTCAGACACTGCACCAGCATCGTTAGCTTCACTATCATCATTATCAAATACATCATTTAATTCAGTAAGCGCAAATTCCTCTACATAACGACCGTATTTAACGGCTATCTCAGCATCACGTACGGCATATTTCTCAAACGCCCCCTTGTTCTCTTCCAATAACTTACTCATTTTTTCAATAGAGTAACCAGCCGGAAGCTTAATTTTAGGGATACCAATGGCCTCACCAATAACATCAAGTGAACAACGTCCGGGAGAAAGGAATAATGTATCTTTTAGGTGAAGAGTCGTTCTTTCTAGACGTTTACCATTATTTTTATAAGTCACATATTTTGGCTTGTACTGCGATGCACCAATAGCACGTAAATCTAAACCATAATCACCGCGCGCATTACTAGCTACAGCCTTAACGGCATCTAACTTATTACTTTTGATATTCCAATAAGCATCGAATGAAGCTATATCAGCTCTCATGAAGTGGGCATAAATAAATGTTTTCTCTGGGTACTCAGAGAGCCAACCATGTCTCTTAGCATAATTTATGATCTGGAAAATATAGTTATTAAAATCAAAACGGTCTTTTTTATCGGTACTCGCAGGGTAATCAACCCCCTTAAATTCACGACCATCTGCGGTCAGTAAACAATATTGGTAAGATAAGATCTTATTACATTCATTCTCTTCATCATATTCAAACTCAGTATCAATACCGATATGAATATTACTACCTTGAGCCTTTAGATATTTAAATCGAGATTTACGGTCAATGTGATAGTGAATCAGTTCCTTTTCTACATCTTTATTTTCTTTAATAGGTTTAACCCTATTAGCTAAGTATTTTCGTAATTCAGTAGTACTGTCTTTTTGATACTCAGGACCAAAACGACGCCTGATTCCATCCATGAGGTTTTGAAGTTGAGCATCTTGAGTAGCCCTTTCAGTAGCTTCACCACCTCTAATAGTGGAGTATGAAATTGTACTTACATATTTATCTGATTTTTTCACAGGGGTAGATACTACTGTTTTCTCGTCTTGTTCATCTTTAGTCTGTTCTGGGGATAATGTAGTTGTCATGCTGTATACCAAATGTCTATATCATGCGGGTAAGATAATCGGACCTAATTTATTTATTAACGTAATCCCAACTTATCCCAGTCTGGTTGATAGAGTGCAGGTTTCTTTACCTTCACCTCAAGTGCCTTCAGCAGCTCTACTTTAAAAGTCTCATGCTTACTTTCATCTAGCAAACCCACGAAATCAACAATTTCATCATACTCGTTACGTAAGATGAAGCCCTTATAAAGCGTCGAGATCAATTCAATTGCCATGATTTGACCTTTACGCAATAAATTACCATTAGGTAATTCAATAAAGTAATCGCCCTTCTGAACATCAGCTTTCTTCAACTCAACAACCAATTTAGCAAATACGCTAGATGCAGCAGTCTCAGTATCATATTGCTTAAAGTCGATAGTCTTAGCTTTCATACCTAATAACACGATTGTCTCTTCACACAGTAAAGCACCATGGATAGTCTGCATTGAACGCTCAACACCACTCGGGGTGTTTATAAAACCTGTTTTAGTATCAGCCATTTAATTCCATACCTTTAGTCAAATAACTAACATCATAATACTTTCATACCCACATGCTGTAATTACCTTCCTAAATAACAACATTCATCAAGTTGTTGCGATTTTATTGCCTACTCTGCGCACAGTGGTCGATGATAGAACCCCGTGATTAAAGGGCTGAGAGGATGGTCTTAGATATTTATATGGGTAAGAGATATTGCGCATCCCATCCAAGATTACATTTACACTCCTAATTTTAAGCATTGATAGTTGCGCAGAGATTGCTTACCCGACTACTCGTAACAAATTAGGTCTGAGATTCTTATATGATTTATCACTGCTTAATCTGATGGGGATAGTTGGGTAGCATCTTGATGGCTAATACATCCAGTGATAATTAAGCGCTGTAATATCATGGGTAAGTTCTGGTATTCGTGATGAATTAAGGTTCTTGATTACTGGTTTAATATCACTGGATTAGGTTGCGCATTATCTCTTACCCATATAAATATCTAAGACCTTGGCTTTAACGAAGTTAAAACAAGGGCTTGCATTAACACCCACTGCGCCACCTCATAGATATACGCGCAGAGATACAGCTTAATTGTCTATTTTTATACGGAATTAAATCAACAATAAATTAGTTAAAATTTTAATTGTCCTAACGTTTCATCGAAGGGCTATTTCATACATAGGGAAAAATAAAAATGAGTACATTTAATTTATTTGTTGAAGCGTTTAAGGCTCGAGTGATTCTCAAGGCTAATCAAGGAAAAACTGCGCGAATTAAGGAATTTGATGCCATCGTAAATGACATTGAAATGATGCATGGTGCTATACCTGATATCTTTAGAATTAGAGCGTACTTCATCGTATGTTTATCTAATAAACCTAACTGGGGCTGTCGTAAGGTTATTGAAGAGTTTGATTACACTGTTGCTAAAATCAGAGGTGATGGTTGATAGCGGGTATTGAGTGTGATTTATTGGTATGTCTGTATTAGTGGGTAATTTATTCACTAATATAGGCATTAATATAAGGGGTGAGGGGGTTAACGAAGTTAAGCAACGACCCCTTATATTAATAGAATCACCTAGAAAAAAAAATAATAAAAGTCATTTTCCAAACCCAGCTGGGAAATGACTTTTTCATTACGTCATAATGTCCGAACAGATACTAGATTCATTAAGCACGTTTAGATTTATGGTTACTTGTAATCTTGGTTTCATTCGCTGCAAATAAGAACCCTGAAATCAATCCGCATCCTAAGTAAATCAATGGTAATGGCATGGTGTTACTCCTTGTTTAATTCTTTATAGATGGCGTAGCCGATGATAAATCCAATACCAAATATGGGATTGGAAAAAGCTGCAACAGGCATAATATTTTCTTCTTTGTTTCAGATATAAAAAAGCGCCATATCATTGCTGATATGGCGCTGTGTTAAGTGTTGTAATTTATTAAATTTTGGCTAGCAACCGCCCTTACAAACTCCGCCAGATGCTTTATGTGAATTACACACCCACTTACCGCATCGGTTACATGAAGTGCCACCAGCAGCTTCTGTCTTCTTTCCGCACTTATGGCAAGTCCATAGTTTTAGGTTACTACTCAACTTCTTAAAAAATGACATCTTAGCTCGTTCCTGATTAGTGAGAATGACCGCAAACTTGGCAGCTACCATCATCGTAAGCACGTTGACCACAGGCTGGACATGTTGTGACTACTGTTAAGATTTTTTTGATTGTCATGATATTTCCCTATTATGATTTATTGATTAGTTGAATTAACTACGTTTATCGTTTTAGTACATTTAGTTGTATCGGTGATATGGCCATTTAACGTGCCGCAAACATCAGCTTTCCATTGAACAATCACACCATACGAGGCCGTATGTTGAATGTCTGATTTACCATTCCAGTTTGCTTCTAAAACTGATTTCATCTTAGAAATGTCTCCCGGATTACCACCCATAGTACCGCCAGCTAATACCGCTGTTGATGCAAATAGGCAAGATAGACTCAGCAGCATGATTGATTTGTTCATTGATTGTTTTCCTTTGTTTTAATATTTAAATTAATTGATGGGTATTATGAAATGCTCGACTGACAGGTTGAGTCAGTGATACTTGAAATTATTGATTTTTGCTTCACGCCTTACTGTTACTGCTTCATGAAACTAATAACAATACTGCTAACCTAATGGGTTTAGATTAGAAATAATAACGGCTGACTCAACCTGTCAGTGCAGTGGTTTAATCTAGTTAAATGAAAAGTAAGAATGAGAAATTAGCCAAGCGCCTAGGTACTATCCTTGCCCGATTAAATACTGGTGAACGACTGTATCTAAAAGACTTGGAAGTTGAATTTAACGTACATGAAAGAACGATATGGCGTGACTTTGAAAGGTTGTCCTATTTACCTTTGATTCGTGAAGAAGGTTGTTACTTTCTTGATATGAGCAGTGTTAGGCAGCAATCATCTAATAACATGAATAAGTTCATTCACAATATGGGACTCGAATCACTCATCCCGATTAAGCTCAACATGAACAACTGGCAGACCAATGATGTACCAATATTTCTATTCAAGAATGTGCGTATTGAAGATGTATCAGAGTTTACTGGTTTGTTTGATGTATTGGCTAGTGCTATTAGCTCACAGCGGCAGATTTCATTTACATATAAAGATAAATTACTCGAACAAGTTCAACCCTACCGCTTAGTGAATGACAGAGGTATCTGGTATCTAGCCGCTGTCTATCACAACCACCTACACTCATTCAGAATTGCTTATATTTCACAGTTACAACTCAGTGACGATAAATATAAACCTCAATCTAATATACAAAATGAAATCATTAGGCAGGGAATGCAGTGGTTAGATATCGATAAGTCAGATGTACTCATACAAGTTGATGCCCATGTTGCACCGCGCTTTCTTGATGGTGGTTTACTCCCTAATATTCAGGTGTTAAAAGAAATGGATGATGGTTCATTGCTGATTAGCAGTCAGGTAACACGATTACACGATGTGATTCCTATTTTGAAGGCTTGGATGCCCCATGTTGAAGTGTTATCACCAGTGGGTCTAAAGCATGAACTTATCCGCGATTTGTACGCGTCATTAGAGCGCACTAAGATGATGTAATGCTGTTAGTTTGAGGTAGGTGTTAATCCGATATAAATCACAGCTAAACTTTATTATCTTATTTTACATACTGTTGGTTTTTGACTTCTGAACTAGGTAGCCCCTACTTTAAATTGACATAGTTAGTTAAAATCAAAGTTGCTGACGTGGGTTAACCAGACACTTAAAATTCATCAACCTGTAAACCGATACGGATTATCGGAAGGTTCAAAACGGGCTTGTTTTTCACCCGTAGTTACTAAACATAATAATAACTGCGCTTTAGCAGGTTTAATATATAGGGATAAATATTATATTTTCATCAGTAAATTACTATTCTAATTTTTAATATTTCATTACCCCAATTACATTAATTTAAACCACCTACCCCATTGCCTATCGTGTAATGGGGTTATTATTTCAGATGGTATTTTTGACTTCATTAAGCATCAATCATTACCAGCTAAAACAGCCGTTTTTCTGTAAAAGGATTTAGTATCCTTTGCTAAAAAGTCATTGAATGGAAAGGCAATACCCATCACACCTTACTACGTAAGCTGCGATGGGCAGTGCCAATTTAAGCACACTAAGTTGTTACTTCTCCTCCTGTCCATAACGCGACTTTTTCCTGACCTTTACGCAGTCCAGTTAAAACGCTATTACAGCTTATTTTGTATTGGCTAAAACGTACTGAGTTTAACTTCATCAAATGCACCAAAATCTTGATACTCAATAAAGTTCATCTCCCACGTTGGGTAGAAATCCATAACTTCATGTAAAGAACGCATCGGTAATGGGTACACCATGCCAGTACCATTGCGCATATCGAAATCAATTTCTTTAGCCAATTCAGAATAAGGATAACCTTGATAGCTGAACGAGGTGATGTAATCAAATTGCCACAACCCGTTGTAACAAGTAATGCTTATTTCAACAGGGTGATAACCACCACTGTCATTGCTGTAGGTACTATCTCTAAAGTTAAATACGATAGTTTTAGCGTCATTTGATATATCTTGCTCTTGAGCGACCTTGGCAAGTAAATCCATCAAAGTAGGTGTGACAGGCACGAGTAAGCCATCCGAATCAAAGTTCAGTTTCATAATGAGTTCCGTTAGTAAGTTTGTGGGATTAGGTTTAGTGAGATTCTCAGGTATGTAAGTGGTGAATCAGCAGCGTGGATTAAGTTAATGCTAACAACTTGGCTTTCTTCTCTTCATAATCATCAGCTAATACATGAAGAAATACGCTAGTACCTGATTGGACAATTAACCCCATATCAGGCGAGCGAAGCGAAGCGCAAATGAAGGCATTGTTATTGGAAGATAACCCCCTGAATGCTGCTTTTAAAGCTGCACTTTTAAATGGTTTATCAACTTGTTCATCCAGGATTGCAAACAACTTAGACAAGTTAATCCATTCTTGAGAAAACAACCCTCCACCTTCATTGCCGCTAAGTCGAATATACAACTCACCTTCTTCATCATGCTCTGCGATATCGAAGAAAACATGGTTAGTTGTTTTAGGACTTAGTTTCTTACCTTTACCTGATAATACAATATTACTGAAATGGTCATGTTTCTCAGATTCAGCTTGTTTATCATTAGCTGGCTTATCTTCAACAACTTTATCTGTTGGTGAATCCGCAGGTACATCACTTACTTGTTCATTGGTTAATTCAACAGATATGTTATCGACATTAGTATCACCAACTGCAACAGTAGTAGAAATAACATTGTTATCTTCAGCTTTCACATCGGTTGTTTTATTGGTGTTGTTAGTTTTACGGCTCATAGAAAATCCTTTAATAATGATGGTTAAATTAGGTTTAATTTAGATTGGTAATATTGACGGTTAAAGCATCTTACTTAATGTAGTGGCAGCAGCTGTTTTAGATGTTAGCGGTGCTAATAGATAACAGCCACCACCAGCATCTGTAATGACTGATAACGCTAATAGATAGGAACAAGTGTCATCATTCAATAACACGACAAATTCAGGGTTATCTATCACTCGTTGAATGAAATATTGGATATCTTCATCAGCATCAAGTAATAAACTATTAACATCGTCTTCTTCTAGTAGAATAAGAAAGGTATCGTATTCATTCCAGAACTCAGCAGTGGTATCCAAGCAACCATCGAATGGGTTAATCAACTCATTATTCAATGCTGTTTTAACTTGTTCAGGCAGGGTTAGTTCATTAACAAGGTTGAAGTTCTTAATCACTTTCATTGGTTGTATTCTCCATAGGTTAACAATCAATAATCATGATATTTATATATAATTCAGCCTTGTTTTATTACGCTAAATAATCAAGCTGACATTACTCACACTCAACCATGTTCGATATTATTGACGCTGTCTCACGTTGCTTATTTTGACTCAATTTTGCATAAATTAAGGTACTAGATATATCTCTGTGATTTAATAATTTTTGCACCGCACTGATGTCAATTCCGTTAGAAATCAAGTTACTAGCTACCGAATGACGTGCCGTATGCAGCAATACCTCTTTAGGGTTGTCTATATTGGCGATTCGTTTAATACTATCGAAGGAGTCACGAGGACGTGCTATTGGTTTTCCTTTTTTATGTGGTGCAGGAAAGATGTAATTATTGCCCGCTACTTTTGGGGTTGATTGCAGGATCTCGATCATAAGGTCTGATAGATAAATGACATGAGCAGTACCATTTTTTGTCACTGGAATATTGAGTGTACGCTTCTCATAATTAATATCGCTATGCAGCCTGAAGCGTAATTCACTTTCCCTACAGCCAATCAGATGCAGCAGGGCTATGAAATTACCAAAACTTTTCTTCGGGTAGGCTCTAGCTGCTTTGATTATGCGTTTAGTTTCATCAATATCACAGTATCGAGTCCGAACGTTATTCTCTGGCAGTAGTGACACCCTATTAGCCACATTGATTATATCAAACATGTTATGCGCCAACTTACCCATTGTCTTGAGCAAAGCTAGTACGCGGTTACAACTAGCAGGTGCGTATAGTTTATCTTTATATTTAGTTTCACTCAGGGTTAAATGTAATTTCATTACATGACTAACTGTTAGCTCGTTATATTTAATGTTGGCAATTGCATTACAATGCTTACGGAATCGTTTTTCATCAATACCCCATGTTTTCTTTCTACGCTTTGCCAGTGGTAAGTAGGTATCGTAGAAGAATGACTTAACCGTTGGATAATCAACTTGGTTGTCACGCTCGGCTTTAGGGTCAACACCATCAGCGATCATACCTTTATACTTTCTAGCTACTTTTCTGGCTTGGTTAATATCAATATCAGGAAAGCGCCCTATAGTGATACTGCATTTACGCCCGTTGAATTTATAGCGTAGTAAGAAGCGTTTATTACCTGTTTTACCGGATAGACATTTTAAACCGATGATTTCTGTATCGGATATTTCAAGTTCTGTTGATGATGAATTTGCTGAATTGGATGGTAGGGATTTTAGATTGGCATTGGTGAATTTGAATTTCTTGGTGGTGATAATAGTCATGATTAATACCTCATATTGTTAGTTATATAAGGCATTAATATGTTTTTGAAAATGCGTTAGATACGTTAGATTAAAACAGTATTAAACGACTTTACTTTCCAACTTAACTCTTTTTTTATCCTGCTTTTCCAAAGTCTTGAAATTCCTATAGTCAGATAAAATACACTTATAAACAGTATGGGTAGATATAATTTCACTCGTTACTCTGTTCATAATTTCAGTATATTTTTTTGACTCATATAAATCCCAAACACCTTTTCCTGATTCAAACTTCAGACCCGGAATATACTTTGTCAGTAAGTCATTTTTAACCTTAGGATATAGATAATCATTAGAATTATTGAAACATGCAATAGCAAGTTGAGATAAATCAATAACCCTAAAATTGCTTTGAAAGCGAAATGCTTCTGCATTGCTAAGTAAGTGGTAACGTTTAAATAATTCGATTAACACAGGAACATCAGATGATGATATGCCGATACCACAAAGTAGAGGAGACACCTTCTTTTGATGTGCATTATGAACTGTAGATAAAGCTTCTTTCAATAATTCATATATTTTTACTATTAGCTCTCTTTCATCTTTGAAATCCCATAACCAGAATGATTCTATTTTTTTCATCACACCGTCATCATTTAAATTAAAATCTTTAATCGGATTAGCGACAAAAAATGAACCGCCTAATAACTTACAACTTTTATCCCATGGGTTATAGCACAAGCCTGTTTTAACTCGACTTTTCTCTGGAACATAAAATTCCAAGTCAAATAAAACAACTCTACATTTATTTAATTTTAAAGATATATGCTTTGACAAAACCGCATCCTTTATAACCGAGTGAAATTCACAATTCATTGTAAATAAACAATAAATCATTTTATTTCATTTTTATAAACAGAGTGTAATCACCTCCCAAGAGTTAGACTTAAAACACTTTTTATATCTTCAACATGTGCATAATGATAAATACTAGAAATTAATATCCACGCTGCGATGGTAAATATTACCCCCTACAATTGTGAAGAATATTAAGTCTGGGGATCAATGTGTGTGTTATTTATTATCTATCCCCTACGATCAAATCGCACACACGCCACAAAACCATATCGCATAAGCACTTACCACATTTGCCAATTACGAAATAATAGCGCAACCACCTTCAGCATTGATAAACCTACCGAATCACGCATACAGATTCAAGAGGACAGGACGAGGACCGTAAAAGACCGGAATCTCACCTAACCTGTTGCCATGCTAATACTGTCACTGACAACCACCAGAAAAATTAACAATCGCTACAGTACAGGAGCTTGCTGGAACCATCAGAAGTGCGTGAAATTTTGTTGCGCGTAAGTTCTGCATGGAAAAGTACAAGATATGAACAGGAGCAGATTTTCTAAGGGTAATAATGTGCGTTTATTAGGTATGTTTTAGAGAGATATAAGGTGTTTAGATAGGGTAAAAAACTTAGGTGAAACATGGCTCATTTGGTATGATTGAGGACTGCAAAACCGGAACGAAGTTTCGGTTTAAAGCCTTGTTTTAAAAGGATTTTGAATCCACCGCGTCTACCGATTTCACCACTCGGGCATAGATCAGTATTATACATAGCAAACGATGCCAAGCAAGCCGTTTCTAATGATCGTAAAATCAACTGCTCAAAATTAAAGCAAAGTGCAACTTAAACTTGATACTAAGGTGTAACAGAGACTCAAAACCTTAAATATCAGTGCTGTTACTCTTACCGTATATCAGTTGATGTCCACCAGCACTGACTATTTAGTACGACTAAGACTCACTTTTTTTGCTACACTGTTTCCACTTTCGAGATAACCCTGAAGACATGGCTGGATTCATAATGGCGAAAAAAAACAAACTCAGAAAACCAAAACACGCACCTAAAATTGAAACAGGTGAAACGGCATCCATTGCCACTTTTGGCCCGCGTATTGGTGCGCTTGTGTATGACGCACTTATTGTTATTGGTATAGCTGCGATTGCCAGTGCAATAGGGCTTGGTATTGCAGAAGCATTAATTGCATCCGGCATCGTCGATATTGCTGGCCGTTATGTGGATAGTGCGGCGTATGCAGGCAGCCAAATTTGGTTTGCGATATTAGTATGGGGTTCGGTAGCAGGATTCTATTTGTGGTTTTGGACACACGGCGGTCAAACAGTTGGTATGCGTGCGTGGCGTTTACGCGTACAAAATACCGATGGCAGCGCAATTAGCTTAACTCAAGCAATTATCCGCCTAGCCACTGCAGCATGTGGTTTAGGTAACTTACAAGTACCGTTTGATGTTAAAAATAGAGCCTTTCAAGATCACTGGTCGAACTGCAATGTATTACGTTTAAGTAAAGATCAAAACGGTTCATTACTCCGGTACGCTGACAAGCTAAAACAGAAATAATTATCTGAGTTTAGGCTTAACGAACAATGCTGAATTTATAAGCAGCAATAAAAATGGCAACCAAATAGGTTGCCATTTTTGCATCTACAGAGCAGAGATACATCATATTCAGTAGCATTAAACTCGCACGTTAACCATGTTTCCTTAACTGTATAATCGCAATGAAGGTAAAAATGGCACTAGGAACAACCGCCCCAAGAAACGGCGGTAACGAGTACACTAAACTAATCGGGCCAAAGGTTTCACTCGCGAGGTAGAAAGTAAAACCAGCAATCACCCCCATTAGAATACGTGCGCCCATAGTAACCGTTCGGAGTGGTCCAAATACAAAAGACAACGCCAGTAAGACCATTACACCAATCGATATCGGTTGAAATATTTTCCGCCAGAAGGCTAACTCATAACTTGCTGCATCCTGCTTATTGCTGTCTAAATAAGTGATATAAGAGTACAAGCCTGATATTGATAAATCCTCGGGATCAATCGTTACCACATCTAACTTTTCTGGTGTCAGCGTTGAATCCCAACGCAATTGAGACTGCTTTGTCACTGTAATACTATCATTTTTGAAATCCGTAATATTAATGCCCGTTAATTCCCAGTGTTTGTCTGTATAAATCGCTTTACGAGCTTGGGTCGTTTTAACTAAACGCTGACTTTCTGAAAATTCATAAATCGTGACATTATGTAATTCGCTGCCGTTATTCACTTTGCCGATATTAATAAAGTTATCTTTATCTTTCGCCCAGACCCCTTTTTGAGCCCGGATAATTGATTGACCAGAAATAGACTCACCACGTAATTGAACAGCTTTTAGCTCGGTATAAGGGGCAACATACTCCCCCATCAACATCACCACTATCATCATCGGAATAGCCGTTTTCATTGCTGAAAGTACAATTTTAAAACGTGACTGACCAGCAGCTTGAATCACCACCAATTCAGACGAACTTGCGAGTGCTCCTAGACCAATCAACGCACCGAGTAATGCCGCCATCGGAAAAAAAATAGTAATTTCGCGGGGCATTTTCAGCATCACAAATATTAACGCTTCAACTAAACCATATGTTCCCTGACCGACCGCTCGTAATTGTTCGACGTATTTAATCACCGCAGATAAACCAACGAGGGTAAACAAACAGATCATAGTGGCAAATAAAATAGCCTTACCAATATAGATATCTAAAATTTTAATCACTGCTTATTTCCTCGAGATAAACGCATTTTCACTTTATATACTAGATGATGGTACCAAGAAAAATTGGCTAAATTAAACGAAATAGCCAAAGCCAGCACCCCTGAATGAACAAGCCAAAAGCCGATTGATAACGGTAGTTTTTCATCCAATATCGACGAACGCGCCGCACTCAATAACATGAAATAAGTTAAAAACATTAATAACGCAGGGAACAGTTTCGCGTAACGTCCCTGTCTAGGGTTAACCATAGCTAAAGGCACAACCAATAACGTGAGGAGTGGAATTGATACGACTTGGGCAATACGCCATTGCAGTTCCACCTTGTGTTCGAATACAGTTGAATTCCATAACTCCGATGTAGGTAATGCTTTAGTTCTTCGACCACGCTCACGCACATCTTGTTCTTGAATTAAGACACGATAAGTACTGAAATCAACAATACGGAAATCACGTTGTGATAATTCACCTTCATAACGTAGACCTTGACTTAGCTTCAACCATTGTGAGCCATTGTCGTCAGACTCCACGTTACCTTTATCAGCTAACACAATAGAAGGACGCTCCCCTTCCTGCGAGGGTGATTTGGCAATAAATATTTTACGCAGCGATTTATTACTATCATAAGATTCCACATAGACCACAGCGCGACCACCATCAAGCGACTCAAAACGCCCTTGCTTCAATGTCGCTAAGCCGACATCAGCATCTATATTTTCGCGTAATTTCACGCGACCTTCTTCTGCTGTAGGCGCATAAACAAACGCATTAAAAGCCACCAGACCAATCGTCACTGATGATAATAATAACGACGACATTAATATCCGACTCGGGGTATATCCACAGGCCGTTAAGATCACCATTTCACTTTCGGCGTACAACCGCCCATGCGCAAACAAAATACCAATGAATAAACTCACAGGTAAAATTAATGTGCCTAACGCTGGCATAGTATACAGCAACATCTCCATCACTAAATTAGCAGGTAAAGCACCTGTCATTACCTTTGAGAGCAGTGCAACGAACTGCTGGCTCACAAAGATAAGTGATAAGATGAATAAAACAGCAATTTGTGATTTCACTGTCTCAGCAAATAAATATCGGAAAATTATCACTTAAAACCTATATTAGACTAATGTTTTGTATGAAATGCAGCTCATAATTAGGTAAACTCAGCTACAAATGCAGTTTAAATAGTTAACTGCACACCCATTTTATCTGAAAATGTTTAGTTTTTGATTAACTAAATACGTATAACCCCCTATTATGTTATAAATATTTGATTTTGTCTTTAGGAAACCGGAGAGTCCATGGAGTTCAATGTAAAAAGTGGTAGCCCTGAGAAACAACGCAGCGCTTGTGTTGTTGTCGGAGTATTTGAACCACGTCGTTTATCACCAGCAGCAGAACAACTCGATAAGATTAGTGATGGCTATTTAAGTTCCCTACTACGTCGTGGTGATATCGAAGGTAAACCAGGTCAAGTATTGTTGCTTCATCATGTACCAAATGTACTTAGCGAACGTGTATTATTAGTTGGCTGTGGTAAAGAACGTGAATTAGATGAGCGTCAGTACAAGCAAATTATCACCAAAACAATGAATACCTTAAACGAAACCGGTTCTATGGAAGCAGTTTGTTTCTTACCAGAACTCAATGTTAAAGGCCGCGATACCTACTGGAAGATTCGTTTTGCCGTTGAAACCGCTCGCGAAAGTCGCTACCGTTTCGATCAGCTAAAAAGTAATAAAGAAGAAACGCGTCGTCCATTACGCAAAATGGTATTCAACGTTACTTCACGTCGTGATTTACCAACAAGTGAAAAAGCCATTGCTCACGGTTTAGCTGTAGCCAGTGGTATGCGTCTATGTAAAGACGTAGCAAACATGCCGCCAAACATCTGTAATCCAGTTTATCTTGCTAATCAAGCACGCCAACTTTCTGATGACAGTGACAAGATCACAACACAAATCTTGGGTGAGCCTGAAATGAAAGAGTTAAAAATGGACTCTTATCTTGCGGTATCACAAGGTTCAGCGAATGAAGCTAAGATGTCGATTATTAATTATCAAGGTAATCCAGATCCAGACGCAAAACCGATTGTACTGATTGGTAAAGGTCTAACATTCGATTCCGGTGGTATTTCATTAAAACCAGGCTTAGGCATGGACGAAATGAAATATGACATGGGTGGTGCCGCTGGCGTACTTGGTACTATGAAATCATTAGCGAAGCTAAACTTGCCACTTAACGTTATCGGTATTCTAGCGGGTTGTGAAAACATGCCGGGTAGCAACGCTTACCGTCCAGGTGACATCATTACCACAATGTCAGGACAAACCGTTGAAGTACTTAATACCGATGCTGAAGGCCGTTTAGTATTATGTGACGTATTAACCTATGTTGAACGTTTTGATCCAGAACTTGTTATCGATGTCGCGACCTTAACGGGTGCGTGTGTTGTTGCACTTGGTCATCACATCACAGGTTTACTGTCTACGCATAATCCACTGGCACATGAATTATTAAATGCGTCTGACCAAGCCGCAGATAAAGCATGGCGTTTACCAATTACTGACGACTTCCAAGAACAAATTGAAAGTCCATTTGCTGATTTAGCCAACATTGGTGGCCCAGGTGGCGGTACAATCACTGCAGCCTGTTTCTTATCACGCTTTACTAAAAAGTATAACTGGGCGCATCTAGATATCGCAGGTACAGCTTGGGTAAGTGGTAAAAATAAAGGCTCAACAGGTCGTCCTGTACCAATGTTGACCCAATTCTTACTAAACCGTACAGAACGAAATGAAGTACAGCAGGCTGACGAAGCTTAATTAATTTCATATCGTCAATATCCAAAAGGTCGCTGTAGCGGCCTTTTTTATTCCCAACTAATCTAAAACCCCACCTTATTAATCAACTTTAGTATGAAATAATACTGAATTAAAGGTTTCTAAAATGGTTGCCACATAAAGTTAGCGTATGGTAATAAGTACACAAAGTATAACAATTTATACTAATGCCATTAATAAGGATATTAAGGTTATATCATGATAAACATCGCTAGTATTTATGAAAAAATGGACAATTACCACTTCGATTTTGACTATTATCTTAATATCCATATGCCAATGTCGATTAAGATATTATCAAACGCAGAAGGATTTAAAGGCGTAAAAGTGGAACGCGGTATCGATATATCTAACACTATCGATTCAACTTATGTCGCAATGTGCCATTACTATTTCGATACCTTAGAAAACTTCATGGCCGCCTTTATTCCTCACGCCGAAAAATTACAAGATGATGTAAGAAATTATACTAACATCGAACCGACAATTCAGATCAACGAGGTTGAGTTAGCCCTCTAACGTCTCCCTCAACATTAAGGAACAGACTTGGTTTAGTATTAATTCCCGTAAATAACACAAAACACAGTATTCCCGCCGACAACTCTATTTTTCATCACTATCCTTTGTGATACTATGTGCTGTTATATTTATAATTGGTAAATGACTCAGTCATTGGCGCAAAACTACAGATGAAAAAAGTCACTTTTTATATTATGCAAGAATCTAAAAATGGCGTTGCGGCGAGTATGCCGCAGCATCATGAACTTGCCTGTAAACTAGCTGGTGAGTTTTATCAGCAAGGACAACGCGTCTATATTCACACCAACGATGAATCGGCAGCCAATCAGGTTGACGAATACCTTTGGCAATTAGATGCAAGCAGTTTTGTACCACATAATTTACAAGGTGAAGGTCCACGTAATGGCGCGCCCGTTGAAATCGGTTTTCAACCGCCCCGTCATCGCTATCAGGTACTAATCAACCTGCACGACCAGACACCGCAATTTGCAGTCAACTTTAATCAGATTATCGATTTTGTACCGCATCAAGACGGGCTAAAACAACAAGCTCGAGAACGTTATAAACATTATCGTCAAACAGGGTTACAACTGTTAACTGTGAACGCCGAATAATCAATCAACCATTGAGAATTAGAAAGCAGACCTATGGAAAAAATATACAATCCCCAAGCCATTGAGCAATCGCTTTACCAAAACTGGGAAGAGCAAGGTTACTTCAAGCCAAACGGCGATCTAACTAAAGATGCATACAGCATCATGATCCCACCGCCAAATGTCACTGGTAGCCTGCACATGGGTCATGCCTTCCAACAAACAATCATGGATGCGCTAACTCGTTATAAGCGTATGCAAGGTAACAATACGTTATGGCAAGTGGGTACTGATCACGCCGGTATCGCAACACAAATGGTTGTTGAACGTAAGATTGCAGCTGAAGAAGGTAAAACACGCCACGATTATGGCCGTGATGCGTTCATTGACAAGATCTGGGATTGGAAAAATGAATCAGGTGGTACCATCACTCGCCAAATGCGTCGTTTAGGCACATCGGTAGATTGGGATCGTGAACGTTTTACTATGGATGACGGTCTGTCTGAAGCAGTAAAAGAAGTATTCGTACGCCTATTTAAAGAAGATCTGATTTACCGTGGTAAGCGCCTGGTAAACTGGGATCCAAAATTCCACACTGCCATCTCTGATCTTGAAGTTGAGAGTAAAGAAAAACAAGGCAGCATGTGGTATTTCCGCTACCCACTGGCAGATGGTGCAACAACCGCTGACGGTAAAGATTACATCGTTGTAGCAACCACACGTCCAGAAACAATGCTAGGTGACTCTGCGGTTGCAGTGCACCCGAAAGACGAACGCTATACGGCGCTTGTTGGTAAAGATATCATTCTTCCAATCGTTGGCCGTCGCATCAAAATTGTTGCTGATGATTACGCAGATATGGAAAAAGGTACTGGTTGTGTGAAGATCACACCAGCCCACGATTTTAACGATTACGAAGTTGGTAAGCGTAACAACTTAGCGATGTTCAACATCCTAACTGAAAATGCAGATATCCGTGAAGAAGCAGAAATCATCAACTCAGACGGTACAGAAAACACTGAACTAACCTTCACTATCCCTGCTGAATACCAAGGCATGGAGCGTTTTGCTGCTCGTAAAGCAATCGTTGCTAAGTTTGAAGAACTTGACCTACTCGAAAAAATTGAGCCACATACACTACAAGTACCTTATGGCGATCGTAGTGGCGTTGTGATTGAGCCACTACTAACAGACCAATGGTATGTAAGTGTTGGTCCAATGGCGAAAGTAGCCACTGATGCAGTAAAAGACGGTGAAATCCAATTCGTACCAAAACAATACGAAAATATGTATTTCTCGTGGATGAACGACGTACAAGACTGGTGTATTTCTCGTCAACTTTGGTGGGGACATCGTATTCCAGCTTGGTACGACAACGAAGGTAACGTATTCGTGGGTCGTGACGAAGCAGAAGTTCGTGCAGAAAACAACTTTGGTCCAGAAGTAGAATTACGCCAAGATAACGATGTACTTGATACTTGGTTCTCATCTGCGCTTTGGACATTTTCAACGCAAGGCTGGCCACAGCAAACACAAGATCTTAAAGTGTTCCACCCAAGTGATGTACTGGTAACCGGTTTCGACATCATCTTCTTCTGGGTTGCACGTATGATCATGATGACTATGCATTTCATCAAAGATGAAAACGGCAAACCACAAGTACCATTCAAAACGGTTTATGTGACAGGCTTAGTACGTGATGAAGCTGGCGATAAAATGTCAAAATCAAAAGGTAACGTACTTGATCCACTAGACATGATCGACGGTATCGACCTTGAGTCATTAGTACAAAAACGTACTGGCAACATGATGCAGCCACAACTTGCTAAGAAAATTGAAAAAGCAACGCGTAAAGAATTTGAAGGCGGTATCGAAGCTCATGGTACTGACGCACTACGTTTCACATTAGCAGCAATGGCATCGACTGGTCGTGACATTAACTGGGATATGAAGCGCCTTGACGGTTACCGTAACTTCTGTAACAAACTATGGAATGCAAGCCGTTACGTATTAATGAACACAGAAGAACATGATTGCGGCCAAAATGGCGGCGACATGGAATTCAGCCTAGCGGATCGTTGGATCCAAGGTCAATTCCAAGAAACTATCAAGACATACCGTGAAGCAGTTGATACTTACCGTCTCGATCTGGCTGCAAACATTGCTTACGAATTCACTTGGAACCAATTTTGTGATTGGTACTTAGAATTAACTAAGCCTGTATTCGCACACGGCACTGAAGCACAACTGCGTGCTACGCGTCATACGCTAGTAACAATTCTAGAAGAGTTACAACGTTTAATGCACCCAATCATGCCATTCATCACTGAAGAGATTTGGCAGCGTGTTGCACCACTTGCAGGTAAACACACCGAAGGCGCAACAATCATGCTACAGGCATTCCCTGAATATGATGCGGCTAAAGTTGATGCACAATCAATGCAAGATCTTGAGTGGGTGAAACAATTCATTATCGCTATCCGTAACATTCGCGGCGAAATGGACATCAGCCCAAGCAAGCCAATTTCTATCTTGCTTAAAAACGTAGGTACTGAAGAACAACGTCGCCTAGACGAAAATCAACAGTTCCTAAGTTCACTAGCAAAACTAGAAAAAATCACGTTACTTAGCGAAAATGAAGAAGCACCAATCTCAGCAACATCATTATTAGGCAACATGGAAATCTTAATTCCAATGGCTGGTCTAATCGATAAAGATGCTGAAATTGCGCGTATCAACAAGCAAATGGAAAAAGTACAAAAAGACTTAGACCGTGTTGCAGGCAAACTAAACAACGAAAAATTCGTTGGTAAAGCGCCAGAAGCTGTTATCGCGAAAGAGCGTGAGAAACAAGCTGAATTTGAAAATACAATTGCTAAATTCAAAGCACAGAAAGCACGAATTGAATCGATCTAATCGTTAACATCGTACTTACCTACAAAGGGAAGGTTGAACACTCAGCCTTCCCTTTATTATTTTTAGATTCCGCTAAATACTAAATCAACGTCACAATTACCTATGCCTTTCCCGCAAAAACGTTTCCATCCCTCGACATACAATGTAACATATTTGTTAATAACAGTGAGTTATGGTTATGGAAGACAACATCGCTTAACTATAAATGTCGACACCAAGGAATGGAGTGATAGATTATGGGCAACAAGGATCCGCTGAATCACGTATTAATTGCCGCTATTCAGCATTTACCTATTGGTATCTTTTGGAAAGATACCAAAGGTCAATACCTTGGTTGTAATAAACACTGTCTGGAATTATTTGATCTCCCCTCCGAACAGTTCATTATAGGCAAAACAGACGTTCAGCTAAAACCTGCATTCAAAGAAAAAAAACTCCCCAACGACGAACTCTATCAAACCGACCAGCAAGCGTTAAAATACGGGCGTAGTGTCATTGCAAAAAAAATGACCATGGAAACCATATACGGCGATGGTCAATATGAAATAACCAAGATTCCCCTTAAAAACAAAACAGGTGAAATCATTGGCTTACTTGGTATTGCCGTGGATGTCTCCAGTAAATTTCGTTCCGAGCAGAAGCTGCAAGAAAAAACCGCATTACTTAATTCTATTTTTGATGCCCTGCCAGATTCTGTCATATACAAAGACATGCAAGGACGTGTGGTCGAGTGCAACCGTGCCGCACTTAAGTTGGCCAACAAAAAAAAAGCCGATGTGATTGGTAAAACCATTGGACAATTATTGCCTGAAACAACAGCTAAATTAAGTATCAGCTATGATAGTCAACTCAAACCAAATTATAAAAGTGTCAATTATAAGATGGAGTTCACACTCGAAGGCCGAGACGTATACGTGGATGTACATAAGCACCCAGTCATTAAAAATAATGAATTAGTCGGGACGGTCAGTATATCTCGCGATATGAAAGAGCGCCGTATTACCTTGCAAAAAATTGATACATTAACGAAACAAGATCAACTCACAAACCTATTAAATCGCACCACGTTTCTGAAAAAACTCGATAAAATAAAATCAGATTCTAAGTGGGGTATGCTACTCATCGATATCAAAAAACTGGGATATATAAACAGCCATCATGGTACCGATATTGGGGATCAAGTACTATTTTATGTCGGCGAGGCAATAAAAAAAATAGCACCTGAACATGCTTACTTAGCACGAATTCAAGGTGACCGATTTTCGATTCTTAGTGATCAAGTCAGTAGCTCTAAGCAACTTGATGATTTATGTAATACATTAACAAATAGGCTTAACAAAAAAATTGCGATTCAAGGGCATGTTATTGATCTGGCCATTTGCATTGGCGCAGCCAATTACCCTTACAGTATTCAAAATACCAAACAACTGCTGACTTGCAGTGAACAAGCCTTACAGCGTTCACGTAAACACCCAGAGCAGAGCTACAGTTTGTTTAATCCCGTCTTAGAAGCACATGCCGATGCAGAAAGACGACTGACAGAAGACTTAAAATACGCCATACAAAAGAAGAACATCGACTTATATTACCAACCCATTATTGATAGTAAAACCAAAGTTGTATTGGGTGTTGAAGCGCTTACGCGTTGGCATCATCCTGAACAAGGGCTTATTATGCCGATTAAATTCATTGCGCTTGCCGAAAAAAATAACTTAATTGGGCAGCTTGGTGAAGTCGTATTAGAAAAAGCCTGCCAGCAATTAGCCCAATGGCGTGCTCACGATATCGATATTTTTATGGCCGTCAACTTGTCACCGATTCAATTTAATGATCCACAGCTCATCAATAAAATTAAATACTGCATCGACTATTACCAGGTACCAGCACACCGGCTCGAAATAGAAGTCACTGAAAGCGCCCTAATGGAATCAAACAAGACCGCAGACCAAATGCTAGAAGAATTAATAAAACTCGGCGTGCGTCTTTCTATTGATGATTTTGGTACAGGTTATTGTTCATTGTCTTATCTAAAAAATATGCCTGCACATAAAATAAAAATAGATAAATCTTTTGTGGATGAATTAGAAATAGATAAAACGACAACAGCAATAACACGCTCTGTGATCAGCCTAGCAAGAGAATTAAACATTACAGTCACAGCAGAAGGAATCGAGGAAGAATCACAAATGGAATGGCTACAAGCACAACAATGTGATCAACTTCAGGGGTATTTATTTAGTCGCCCGTTACCGAGCGACAAATTTTGTCTATGGTACAAAAAACACCATGCCACACACAATAATATGACTTATCTACAACACACAGAAACAACGCTGTCTATGCCAGTACTATAATGTAAGTACTATGAGGCGTCTTCTTCGAAGTAAGTACCCCAACCATCATAAGTAACGTCTTGTTCGATAGACATTTTAAGTAACGCTTCGATATCACGCGTGATCGTATCGATATCAAGTTCAGTTTCAACAATACAATCGAAGGCGAATACTGTTTGTCCGTCTTCAAGTTCAACTTCTTCAGGATCTGATACATCGTAGCCCAGTTTAAATGCAGCAATAGCGGCTTTTTCTAACTGTGCAAAATCATCCCCAGCAAAGTGATGCTCAATTGAATACACAGCATCAGGATCACTGCCATCTTCTAATAAGTTATCAATGATCTCTTCAGCTTCGACTTTCAGTTCGGCAAATTCTTTTTCAAAATCCACTAGGTTAATCTCTTTAATTATGATGAGTGAAGAATACTCTGCTTTTAATATTCATGCCATTAAATTTTACCCAAAAAAAATGCCAAACCTAAGGTTTGGCATTTACAATTAGACATTACAATTAAGGTGTAAAGACCACTTTTACTGAATCATCGACTTCTGACGAATCGATATAAGCAATCGCGTTAGTACGTGACGCCACTTGGCTTTTGATCAATGCTGATGAGCCAATTGTCTTCGGCGGCTTGCCTTTACCAGTAAATATTAAACGAGACCAATAAGCTTGTAACTGTGAGTCACTCTTACCAGTAACACTTGCGTGAAATTCTCCTCGGATAAAGCTACCTGTCGCTTGCTCAATCACTTCAGCTTTTGCGCCGTTTGGTAATTTTTTCGACTTACCTAAATATAATTTAGATACTTGTGATTTCGATAACGAGTCAGGGCCTGTTGGGTTAGCAATAACCACAACACCCGCTTGTGCTACGCCAGATATCAATGCTGCTGTTAAGGCAACTTTAGCTAATAATTTCATCAAAGTTCTCCTTAAAATACGGCATCAAATGAAATGGTGTAAACGATAGTATCGTCGTTACTATCAGCTATATTTGGAGTCATACCACCTGAGGTATCACCAAAATTAGTTGCATAAGTAACATCGGCTTTTAATGCGAGGTTTGAGTTAATGTCATAACGCGTACCAATGCTGTAAGCATTACGCTTCCAGTTAAAGCTTGATTCGTATCCAGGGGCTCTCTCACTATCATCTGTTGTTTCAAGGAAAGCATAACTCACGTAGGGAGTGAAATCACTAATACGGTACCCTAGGGTAATATAACCAGATTTAGTATCTGAATAATTACCTTCTACATCAGAAACCGCAAACTCAGAGATAGCAAGTAGTGAACCGTCATCATAACTCAGACCAATACCAGCAAAATAGCTATCTTCTTTATCAAAAAAGCTTGCTCCGTTCTTACTATCAAGTGTGGTTTGATAATAAGTCGTACGGAACACCCACTCTTCATAAGAAAATGATGCTGAAGCACCGAGAATATCTTTGTAGTCAACTTCGCCAAGCGCACCCGTATCACGATCAGCATGGCCATAGCTTGCTTGTAGTGTGACTGCAACATCACTAAAATCAAAATCATAAATAGCATCAACACCATCAAAAGATGACAGTGGCACAATACTGTAAAGTTCACTTGGAGGCGTTGCCCAAGGTTGTGCATAGCCCACTTCTAGATAATCAGAATACATGTACAGTGGCACACGCAGACGACCGATACGTGTGACAAAGCCATTATCAAAATCATGGCTTAAAAATGCCCATTCCATTTCGGTAGACCAATCATCATTACCACGAGCAACTAACTGAGCAACAATTTTTGTTTGCTCAGTTAGTGCGAACGAACCTTGCAGACCAAGTTTGCTGCCTTCAGAGAAATCAGCATCTTTATCGTATCCATTATATCCAGCATCGTTACTAGCAACACCTACTTTACCAGTGAAAAAACCATTAACGGTCATCCGATCAGATAACGAATCATAAGAACTCACCTCTTGTAAGATCGCAAGTTCTTGTTCGAGCTGGGCAAGACGCTGTGCATCCGTTGTTGCCGCAGTCGCAAATTGCGAAGCGCAGGCAACGGCCAGCGGTAGCATGATAAATATTTTTTTCATCAAAACACTCCTTGTATTAAACATTTTATCCATATTGAATTTCTCAGCAAGTCGCCATAAAAATATAAATTCGATATCAATCAATTAGCTCATTAGTATGACGGGATTGTTAATTCTTATCGAATTTACTTGCGTGACATAGATCACACAGAGACAAGTTGTTATGAGATTGTGAACGATTAAGTTGAACTTATTGCGTTTTACTTCTATGGGTTAACATTTAGCCTGAATATTATACTCAAACATTAATATGTATAAATGAAGTAAACGAAATGTAAAACAAGAGCCTACTGCATTAAAATAATCGTTCCTATTTTTATGAGTGACTTTATTATGAAATTCATACTTTATTCCGCTCTCGTCAGCCATTTCAATCACGAAAGTCCGTCTCTGATTGAGAATTGCGCTACTGAAATACAAGCGGCTAAGGATAGTTGGCAGTGGTTTTTTGTAATAAATTTGATCTTACGATTGGTACTGTTTTTGATAAAATGATTGGTCTATCAGTAGCAATTTGCTTACTCATAAAATTTCTCTCCTTAGAAATTTTGTGTAGCAAGCAAACTGTCGTTACTCACTACACACTAAATTGATTTGTTGCTTGCCTTAATTGTTGTGTTGCAACTTCAATAGCACCTGCTATCTCGTCAAGTACTTCGGTATCTTGGGATACTTGTGTTGCTATCGCATGAGTTTCATCGATATAACCATGTATTAGTTTGCTGGTTTGCGCTTGCTCTTCCGTTGCCGATGCAATTTGCTCGTTGACTACGTGAATCGCTTCAACTTTACCCGAAATACTGATGAGGGAATCACTCGCACTCGATGATTGCTCTACGCCCATCTCCGCTTTATTCATCCCACGTTGCATCGCTTCCACAGCACCTCGTGAAGCGCGTTGCAATTCTTCCAACACTTGTTGAATCTCTTGGGTTGAGTCTTGTGTGCGAGATGCTAAAGTTCGTACTTCGTCGGCAACTACAGCAAAACCACGTCCTTGTTCACCCGCACGCGCCGCTTCAATGGCCGCATTTAATGCTAGCAGATTGGTCTGATCGGCGATACCACGGATAGTGTCGAGAATAACCCCTACATTGCTAGTATGGGAGTCTAATTCATCAATTACTTTTGATGCTGTTTTTACCTCATTAGCGAGGTCATGTATGGCTTCAATGGTCTTATCGACAACCACTGTTCCGGTCTCAGCTTCCTTGTTTGCACTACTCGCTTCTAAAGAAGCATTAGATGCATAATCAGCAATATGCCTGACAGTATCGAACATTTCGTTCATCGAGCGAGATACCTGATCAATCGACTTACTTTGCTCTTGAATTCGAGATTTAGACGTGCTGCTTGATGTCGCTAACTGCGTCGACACTTGTGATAACGAATCAATAGATTGGATAGTTTCTGAGATACTACCATGGAGCTTATTCAAGAACTGATTAAACCAATACACTAAGTCACCGATTTCATCTTTATTAGTGTAATCAATACGTATCGTCAGATCACCATCTCCTTGCGCGATCTCTTTTAAAGAATCAGATACTTTACGAATGCTCCCTGTAATCGACACTGTTAACCAATAACACAGTGCTAACACTAAAATGATGACACCCACACCCAATAAAACACCTTTATTACGGCTACTATCAGAGCTCTCTAATGAGGCATTAATTAATGCGGTAAACTCAGATTGACTGTCTTGTTTAAATTGACCAAGGTCTGCCAATAATTTTTCTAACTTAAGGCTATTTTTCTCAGCTAACACTGATAAGTTATCAATAGAAATAGTACCACTAATCAAACCATTAGCTAAGTATTTAGCTGATTTATAATATTCAGCTGCTTCATTTTTAATTATTAGTAATTCACGATTTTTATCAGGATGAATCGAGTTAATTAAATCTAATTGTGCAATCAGATCAATATAAACATCATCTGCACTCAGTAGCATATCTTCATCGCCGATCGTGACAGATGTTTCAATTGCTTGCGTTAATTCAGCAATTTTACTGTTACTAATAGTAGCAGCTTCAAGTACTGGATAATAAATAGCAGACAGTTGTGATAAACGTTCTTTATTTTCTTTTACAACGAGAATATTCGCAAAAAGATAAGTTAAAAAACTAACGACAACAACCGCCGAAAGAATGCCGATCTGATGCTTAATTTTTAGTTGGGTTGATAGTCCCATTTCATACCTCTGTAGCGTTTACAAGTTAGTTTGATAGTATTATTACAATACCAATCCAGTCCCTTTGATCTAACTTATAGATCGGACAACGTCCTTAAAATCCTAATAGCTTATCGGCCTAACAATCAAAATCATGACCATATTTTGGATCTTTATTTTATTAACCCCTTAGAATTAGAGTTTTTACACCACCTGAATAAACTAGCCTAAATGAGAGCATTTTTAATAAGTAACCGTGTTCTAAAAATTTATGCAAAAAAAAGCTTATTATATAAATCATAATAAGCTTTTTTATTTTTGAAATTTAAAATCAATACATTAGCATTTTGGAACTAACTTTAGCGCGGCTTCAACAACATCCACACCAGCCCCTTTTTTATGCCCTTGTTCACTCAAGTAACGTTTCCACGCTCTGGCACCTGGCTGACCAAGGAATAACCCCAGTATATGACGATAAATATGCGTTAAACTCCCGCCATTACGAATGTGATTATCAATATACGGTAACATCATTTCTGCATAATCATGACGACTATAAGTCGACTTCTCAGCACCGTAAACAAGTTCATCGACTTGGCTCAATAAATAAGGGTTATGGTACGCTTCACGCCCCATCATCACACCATCAATATGCGTAAGGTGCGATTCTGTCTCTGCTAACGTTTTTACGCCACCGTTAATCGCAATAAACAATCCCGGAAAATCCTGCTTAATATCGTAAACACGTTGATAGTTAAGTTCAGGGATCTCACGGTTTTCTTTCGGGCTTAAGCCACTTAGCCATGCTTTACGGGCATGCAAAGTAAAGTCATTACAACCCGTTGCCGCAACAGTATCGATAAATGTTTGTAAAAACTCATACGAATCTTGATCATCAATACCAATACGGGTTTTAACAGTAATTGGTATATCTACCACGTCTTGCATCGCTTTAACGCAATCTGCCACAAGCATAGGTTCCGCCATTAGGCAGGCACCAAATTTACCACTTTGAACGCGATCTGACGGACAGCCTACATTCAGGTTAATTTCGTCATAACCACGCTCTTGTGCCAGTTTAGCGCTTTGTGCCAGATCTAACGGGTTGCTGCCACCTAACTGTAAAGACACTGGGTGCTCTTCTTGGTTATAGGCAAGATAATCACCTCGGCCGTGAATGATGGCACCAGTGGTCACCATTTCGGTATACAGTAAGGTGTTTTTGGTCAGCAGGCGATGGAAGTAACGGCAATGACGGTCTGTCCAATCCAACATTGGTGCAATGGAGAAGCGTCCTGCGGCGTGAACACTGTTAGTAACTGGCTTCGTCATTGCTTTATCTCTCTTTTTAGCATGCTTTTTTGCTTTGAATTACGTTGAATTGCCTTGAAATTCGTATTACAGTACCCCTATAGTCCCCCTCAAAAAGTAGGATTCCATGGCTTCTTGTTCTATAGAAAAGCGCGTACTTGCAAGTAAAGAATTACGATTTAAAGCAGTCGTCATCGTTAAAAATAAAGGCGCCATCATACACCGTGAATCCAAGACTTTCAAAAAGAAAGTGAACGCATCTGCCTGGGGGAAAAAGAAGGTTCAAGAATTAGAGGAATTTGGGGTTAGTGGCCATAGAACATGTACCCTTGGTCAACTACTCGATAAGTTTATGAATGATGGTCTGTTATGGGATAACACAGGCCGCACCAAGCAATATGTTATACAAATGCTTCGTGATTGCGATATAGCTAACGTAATAAGTGATCAACTAAAATCCAGCGACATTATTGAACATTGTAAAAATAGAAAAGCAACCGGTACAAAGCCTGCAACTATTTATCATGATGTTGCTTATTTACGTTCAGTAATGAAAAAGGCACTACCCGTTTTCAACATCAAGGCTAACGTTGAAATATTTGAAGAAACAATACCAGTATTAATTGAAATGAAATTAATCGGTAAAAGCAATAAACGTACACGACGACCAACCACTAGTGAATGTAATGGTCAACTCAAATCGGACACTTGCTTAAGCTACTTTTCTTAATATCTGCTGCTCAAATTCCATCGGTGATAAATACCCCAATGTTGTATGTGGCCGCTTGCTGTTGTAATAAGCAAGGTAATCCAAAATACAGCGTTCAGCGTCTTTCTTTGTTTTCAAGCGATAGTAATGCATATGCTCGTGTTTGAAGCTTCTAAAAAATCGCTCTGTTGGTGCATTATCCCAACACTCACCTTTGCCGCTCATGCTGGGTATCATCTCCATTTTCGAAAGCATTTCCTGGTACTTGCCGCTTGCGTATTGGCTGCCTCTATCTGAATGATGCATAACTCCAGCATTGGGTTTTCGTCGCCAGTAAGCCATCTGTAGCGCCTGCAAACACATTTCTGTTTTCATGTTGTCGGCAATACTCCATCCAATGATTTGCCTTGAATATAAATCCATTACAACGGCTAAATACATCCAACCTTCAAGCGTCCAAACGTAGGTGATATCAGTTGTCCAATATTTATTGGGCTGCTGAACATCGAATTTACGCTCTAACAAGTTATCTGCAATATTAAAATTATGCTTACTATCAGTAGTTACCTTGAATCGTCTTGGGTAGCGGGCTTGCAAGCCTAAGCGTGACATTAAACGCCATATTTTGTAATGACCAACATCAAAGCCTTCTTTGCGTAACTCATTGGTTAATCTGCGATAACCTAGCGTTTTTTTGTGTAAGTCGAATATCTCGGCAGCCTTAATCTCAAGCGCCACATCCTTATTAGGCGATGCTCTATTTGATAACCAGTGATAAAAAGCACTTGGGCTTACATCCATAACTTTACATGTAACTCGAATTGGAAATGTCTTCTTATACTCTGCGATGAACTGAAATCTTACTCGCTTTCCTTGGCAAAGAAGACTGCGGCCTTTTTTAAAATTTCTTTCTCCATCAGCAGTTTTGCATTTTCTTTACGTAGTATTTCAAGTTCATTACGTTCGGATAGGTTTAGGCCTTCTTGTTTGGTTCCAGGTCTAGCTTGCGTGCCGCTTTCTGCTTGAACCCAGCGTGTAATTGCACTTAACGATACACCTAAGCTAGCAGCGGCTGCTTGTCTGGTATATCCTTGCTCAGTAACGAGTTTTACTGCGCCTTGTTTGAATTCAGTTGTAAATTTCGGACGTTTAAACTTAGTATTCATGATCACCTCTAATTAACATTATACTTAAATGCTTTAGAAGTGTCCGGTAGAATTAAACCACATCACTCGGCAGGAAAGTACTTATTGAGTTCAAATGAGGAAAAGAAATATTCAACATCCTTTATCGACCAACTTTAACTGAGATTATAGGCTTAAGTGTTGAGTTCCGGGATTGCCTACAAAGGCTTGCTAGCTGATCAAGATACTATGAAACAGTGTTAACCTTGTTACAAGCTAACACTGTCCTCAGGCTAATGTAACTTATCGTTTATTTAATAAGAAAACATCAAGATTATCAGACGTTCCTCGATAACCTTGCTCAAAGATATACCCAGAAGCAAATTCACTATTATCACCATAAAAATCAATGAAGAGATTACCTCCTCTTCTTCCTTGTTCATCATAGAGAATAGAGACAAACCCGTTGCCATAAGGAGCAACAAGCTCACCACATGTATATACTTTATCTCGATGAACTGTACAGGATGGATTACTCTCATCTAAATTAAGGACAATATTACCAGTCTTTATATCCGTTTTTTCATCATTTGAAGATAGTGTGGAATATAAAAGCTCCCCACGATATATAGAGTTAATCTTTGCTTCATTCGGTACTGAATACCCAGAGAAAAACCGCGTATAAAAACTTTCATTATATCCATATCTACTTTTATAAACATTCACATACCCAGTAAACCCAATAATATTACCCTCATCGTCCTTGCTCTCAATGAAATAATGTCCAATATCCTCTGCTTGAATATCTTTAACAAAAGAACTAACTGAGACATCAATATTGTCGCCTTGATATGTCAAAGTAATATCATCCTCTCCAGCTAAAAGACCTCTATCTCCAACTACTTGTGTATAACTAGAATTAATTCCAGCTCCAAGCTTGACAATATTGAACGTTGATAGCCCCCGATTAATATCTACAATAAATTCAGACTTAATATTTCCAAATTTTGCCAAAATATTAGTTTGACCAACGCTTATACCATGGACGCTTCCTACACTATCAACAAAAGCCACATTTTCATCATCGCTAAACCAAGAAACATCATCTGAGATGTCCATTTTTGAACCATCACTGAAAGTACCTGATGCAAAAATTTGCAGATTTTCTCCTTTAGCTACATTATGAGTACCTCCCAAAATTTCCATCTCAGAGAGTGTAATCGCGGGAACCGTAACCGATAATTGCCCACTGTTAAAATTATCATATTGAGCTGTTATTGTAGTTTGTCCTCCCTTAATACCTTTAACAACACCTTCATTTGTTACCGTGGCAATAGATTCATCATCACTAAGCCAAGTAATACCATTCAGTAATGATTGTTTAGTTCCATCACTAAATACACCTACGGCAACCATTGATTGTGTAAATCCAATAGGAATGGATTTCAAATGATTTTCTTTAGGTAATACTTGGATTTTAGTAATGACAGCATCTGTTACTTTTATTTCTAAGGTATTGCTCTTTTCATTCTTAAAATTAGCCGTTACCTTTGCCACACCAGCACTAATACCTTTCAAGATCCCATTTTCATTCACAGATACAACCAACGGGTCACTGCTGACCCAGCTAACATCAGACACTACATATTTCCTAGTCATATCACTAAAAGTCGCAATAGCAACTGTAGGATACGAACGTCCCTTAGGAAGAGTACCGGAATAACCCGAGGTAAACCCAGCCCGAAGACTAGAAACATTAGCATCAGTCACAGACAATGAAATACCGTTACTGTCAATAGCACCATATTTTGCCATTATTGTCGTGATACCTTCAGTAATACCTTTTGCTAGACCAGTTTTACTTACTGTTGCTACAGCCGGATCTGAAGTAACCCAATTCACTTCTTTGGTAATATCCATTTTTGAATTGTTTTTATAATATGCAATAGCATTAAAAAGTAAGGAAGAATCCGAAGCAATTTTTGCAGTAGGAGAACCCGCTATATTTTCGTGAGTTATTTTAATTGATAGAATATCCTTGGCTTCAACTGATTTTGTTGATGAATCATCGTTGCAACCAAGAATAATTAATGAACATAAAATGATAATTTTACGCATAAAACATTCCTATAATAATTTATTGTTAGAAGAGCATTTCCATCTTGAACGTCCGTTTTTTAAAACATAAAACGTTAATAAGATTGAAAAATGGCTATTCAATATAAAAATAAGGCATGATTAAACAATAATTTATCCAACTCCGCAAATGAGAACTATTATTAATTACGAGTGTTTTTATTGCACGATATATTACGTAACAAAAAATAAACATATCATTACTTAGACATCAAAGAAGTACAGTATTTAGTCTTCGTTATAATTAACCAACATCAACAGCACAGTTTCAAAAAATAAAATTAAATTAAATTAAATTAAATTAAATTAAATTAAATTAAATATATCAGACACTTAACGTAACAACTTCAATTTTATAATTTCAAAGTTATATATAATATATTGAAAACTAACCGGAATCCTTCAAAAGTAAGAACATGAATAATTATACCTATAAATATATATGTTATATTTATAGGATCGTTGGAGCCTTATTGCAGCAAAAATGGAAATAGTGTTTTCGCTAATATTAACTAGTTATAATGACTATGTTGAACATATGGAAAAGGAAAGGACGACTAGAATCGAGGTAAAAAGAACGGTATAACAACGACAACAAATCGCAGTAGCTAAACTGACCTCTGGATTCAGAATAAAACCGAAAATAGTAACATAAAGATCAACCTACCGACTCACTTATGCATACAGCCATAACTGCAGAATAGTAATAAACTTTCGACTTAGACCTAGGTTATCTCTATTCACGATTAGACAACTAATCTTAATGTGTTAGCATTATCCTTTCTCAGCTACTTTAATGATCCCTATGACAGATTCAGCGAACAATTTACTCTACAGAGCACAACAACTCTGTGTTACTCGTGCAGTTCGCTTCACCCCAATTAGGCAGCAGATTTTTCTGTTAATGGCACAGCACAACGCCATGATCAGCGCTTACGATCTGCTTGCTCAATTGCAGCAGTTAGAACCAAACGCAAAACCACCCACCGTCTATCGTGCACTGGATTTTCTACTTGAAGAAGGTTTTATCCATAAGATAGAATCAAGTAACGCATTTATTTTGTGTCCGCATTTTGGTGAAAAACACCCTTCTCAACTACTCTTGTGTAAGAGTTGTGGTGGTGTTATTGAATTACATAATGCAGAAATAGAAGAGTTACTACAATCACTTGCCGATGAACATGGTTTTGCAATTACGACTAAGACAGTCGAAGCACACGGTATCTGTGCTGATTGTCGTGAATAATTAAATTTTCAGGAACAACAAACTATGCGCGTAGAGTTTATCAATCCATTTATCTCATCTTTATTAAATGTATTAAATACCATGGCACAAGTGGAATTAACACCCGGTAAGCCAAGACTCAAAAAAGATGATAAAGCCAAAGGTGATATTTCCGGCATCATGGGAATGATGTCAACGCAAGCCAAAGGCTCATTTTCACTCACCTTTGATGAATCATTGGCATTAGCGATCATGAATAATATGCTAGGTGAAAAACCAGCTAAAATTGACGCCGAAGTCATTGATATGGTCGGTGAGATAACCAATATGGTCACAGGTGGCGCAAAACGCATTTTAGCCGATAAAGGTTTTGATTTTGATATGTCGACACCAATTGTGGTATCAGGTAAAGGACATACCGTGACTCACAAAGCTGAAGGGCCTAAACTATTGCTGCCACTGACCAGTGCATTCGGCAGTGCATCTATTGAGATATGCTTTGATTAACGAACTCAGCTAAACGTTATTTAAAACAAGCTCATTAAATACTAAAAAGCCAATCTCAATGAGATTGGCTTTTTTATTAGGACTTAATTTTACTTAATAAGTTAAGTAAAATTATAGGCCTTTAGCATTTTTGCTTAGGTATTTAGCAACGCCTTCTGGAGATGCGTCCATTGCTTCTTTACCTTCTTCCCATTGTGCAGGACAAACTTCACCGTTTTTCTCGTGGAAGTTTAGTGCATCAACCATACGTAGCATTTCGTCGATGTTACGGCCTAATGGAAGGTCGTTAACAACTTGGTGACGAACAACACCGTTTGTGTCGATTAGGAAAGAACCACGGAAAGCAACACCAGCTTCTGGATGTTCAACACCATATGCTTGACAAATATCATGTTTAACGTCTGCTACTAGTGGGTATTTAACTGGACCAATACCGCCATCTTCAATAGAAGTGTTACGCCATGCGTTGTGGCTGAATTGTGAATCGATTGAAATACCGATAACTTCAACACCACGTTTTTGGAATTCTTCTAGACGGTGATCAAAAGCGATTAGCTCTGATGGGCAAACAAATGTGAAATCAAGTGGATAGAAAAATACAACCGCTGATTTACCTTTCGTGAATTCAGCAAAGTTAAAGCTATCAACGATTTCGCCGTTACCTAGTACTGCTGCAGCTGTAAAGTCTGGTGCTTGACGTCCTACTAAAACCATTTTAATCTCCTAAATTAATTAAATATTTGCTTATTTTACGGCATGATTTTTACATTAAATATAATCTTAAACCAATTGCTTTAGACAATCATTTTGATAGGTTAAAGCTATCAAATACTTGGTGATTATAAGATAAACGTTATTGAAATATAACCATAGCACCGCACTTTCTAGTTGTCATCTTGTGTAATCGATTTTTGTTAACGCTGTGATAATAACAGCGCTTAATGTTGTGATTGTGACAGTGCCTGTGATCGTGAAATTATAATCCGCGTTGCCACTCTTTTCGTAGCGGGCTCAGTTCTGGCACTTCGATGGCACTGCGTACTTGCGCTAACAACTGTGCTTTATCCTTCCCTAACGTTCCTTTTAAAGACAGGTAGTTAGAGGCGTGATCAGATCTGAACACGGTATTTTTCAGGTCTAAATTCTCGAGCAACATTTGCATTTCCAAAAACAAGCCCTGCTGATCAGGTAACTGGAAGCCATTAACAAAATTTTGGGCAAACTTAGCTTGCCCTAATGGAAAAGACACCACTAACGTCGATAAATAATCTGGCTGCGCGGCATTCATTAAGCGCGCAGAGTTTAATGCATGCTGCTCGGTAAACTCAGTACCACCCAGACCATTGAGTATCATCACAGAAGTTTTAATGCCCGCGCCTTTCAGCTTATATAGGGCGTCAAGTTGTGAATCATAAGTCTCCCCTTTTTCAACTAATGCGAGAACCTTATCATCTCCACTTTCACAACCAACATAAACAATACCCAATCCTAAATTACATAACTCATAAAGCTCTGCTAATGATTTACTTTTAATATTACGTGGTAAGCAATATGCACTGACTCTCTGCACATGTGGCATGTGTTTACGAATAAGTAACAAGATCTCTTTTAACCGCTTAAATGGTAGTGTCATGGCATCCCCATCAGCGAGGAAAACGCGCTGATGTTTTTGCCCGCTAGCAACGACACTCAAAATTTCGGCTTCGATATCAGCTATCTTTTTAGCTCGAAATTTTTTCTGAGGTTGCGTGTACATATCGCAAAAAGAGCAGTTATTCCAAGAGCAGCCATTTGCGACCTGTAAGATCAACGATCGCCATTCACTCGGTGGACGAAACACAGGTTCAACATAAGAGATAGGCATGTAACAATTCCATTATTTAAGAGTCAGCATCCGCTGCTAATTTAGGAAGGAATCTAGCAGTGGCTATATTATTCAGCACTGCTAGCTTATTCGGTTATTATACTCGTATCGAGTCTAATGGCACGGCAACAATAAACAACCTTACATTGTTATTCAGAACTTGAGCTTGAATTTATCTTAAAGTCATAACCAGTAAGGTGAGCGTAATGAGTCAAGTATACTGTCGCTAGTACTTTTGCTTCACGTACGTATTTATCCGCAGATTCAGGTTCTTGAACTGCTAAACGTAAAATAGAACCTACGGTACGCGGTAAAATAACCGAGATCATTTTAATTTGTTCGCTACTAATATCATCAGATACAATACTCGTCATTTGCTTTTGAATAACAGCAGAATGAAAATCGAGTGCTGACTGGTCGATACTTTTAAGTTCAGGTAATGAGTCAACACCCGACCAAACCGCCATGTAGCCAGGTTCTTTACGGTAAAACTCAGCGTATGTCTCAATGACTAGTTCAATACGTTCTTCAAGCGGCAAATCATTTGGCACCGCAGAGAAGCGTAATTGCAGCGCTTGTAAATGACGCTCAGCGAGCGCTCGGATAATCGATGCTTTGTTCGGAAAATAACGATATAACGATGTTCTCGTTAAACCCGATGCCTTAGCAATATCTGAAGGCGTCGCATTAGCAATACCAATCTCATCAAATAAGGCTGCTGCTGAATCAATAATTTGCTTTACTCTTTCAAGGCTTCTTTCTTGTCTAGGAAGATTTCGTTGTGTTGTATTATTATCTGTCATATGCCCCTCTTACTGCTATACAAATTAAATGATAAAAATGAGATTAGATAAGCTTAGTCGCAGCCACTAGCCACATAAATAAATTTTATAATTATTAATGAATTCCGAAATAAAACAATAAGTTACTTTATAGATTTAAATCCCTATTAAATCCAAAGGTAGAGCTTGAACTCTAGTTAATCATAACGTAATTAATGAGTAAATTGCAGATGAAATGTACATATTTTAATCTACTTTATGCATTTAAATTCATGACTCTATGTTACCTATAACATAATGCATTGATATGACTTAACTTTCATTGGTCTTGGCAAAAAAAATCTGGGCATCAGGGTCAACTAATTTTTATAAATATTTAAGTGTAACCCGTTGCGTAAGCTTAGTTACGAGTTCATATGCAATGGTTCCTATGTGTTCTGCCACTAATTCTGCTGGTAAACCGGCCCCCCACATAATCACTTTATCACCCACTTTATCTTCGCATTCGGCACCTAAATTAACCGTTAACATATCCATAGATACCCGGCCAACAATCGGCACAATACGGCCATTAATTAATACAGGTGTTCCTTCTGGCGCCATACGTGGGTAACCATCACCGTAGCCTACAGCAACAATGCCTAAGCGTGTATCTTCCGACGCATTCCAGATACCGCCATAACCTGTCGTTTCACCTTTTTTAATATCGTGTACTGCAATTAAATCTGTGGTTAAGGTCATCACTGGCTTTAAACCATGCTCTACCGCTGTAGCGCCGATCATCGGTGAAACACCATACAGCATAATACCTGGACGGATCCATTCTCGACGTGCGGCAGGCCAAGCCAAAACCCCCGCAGAGTTAGCAATAGAGTGCTCACCTTCTTCACCAGCAACTAATTCATCAAATAAATCAATTTGGCGTTGGGTGATACTTGGATCTGCTTCATCAGCACAACTAAAATGCGTCATTAACCGTGCTGGTTGCACTACATTAGTATTATTCTTTAATCGCTCAATTGCACGTTTACAGTTGTTAGGACGAATGCCCAAACGATGCATACCGGTATCCATTTTCAACCAAACATGAATAGGGGCATCTAAATCTGCTTGCTCTAGTTCATCAAGTTGTTGTTCAATATGAACCGATGTTTGGATATTATTCGCCACTAAGATCGGTAATTCATCTGTCGAAAAAAAACCTTCAAGCAGTAAGATTGGTTTTACAATACCACCACTACGCAGTGTGAGAGCCTCTTCAACCCGAGCAACTGCAAATGCATCAACCGCTTTAAGCGCGCTTGCGACTGCAAGTAGTCCATGCCCATAAGCATTTGCTTTAACAACAGCCATTATTTTACTGTTGGGGGCAATTTTTTTTATCTGTTTAACGTTATGCTGCAATGACTGCAAACATATTTCAGCCGTTGCTGAACGCATAGCTATTCCTTAATAATCATCATCATAAGCAGGACCAGTAAAATTATCAAAACGCGAGAATTGACCATTAAAGGTCAGTCTAACTTTACCAATAGGGCCGTTACGTTGTTTACCGATAATAATTTCGGCGGTACCTTTATCAGGAGAGTCATCGTTATAAACTTCATCACGATAAATAAACATAATTAAATCGGCATCCTGCTCAATAGAGCCTGATTCACGAAGGTCTGAGTTAACTGGACGCTTATCCGCACGTTGCTCCAACGAGCGGTTCAACTGAGATAAGGCAATCACAGGACATTTAAGTTCCTTAGCAAGGGACTTCAATGAACGAGAGATTTCGGCAATCTCCAAGGTTCTGTTTTCACTTAATGCAGGTACGCGCATTAATTGTAGGTAGTCAATCATGATCATACTGATGCCACCATGATCACGTGCAATACGACGTGATCGCGAGCGTACTTCGGTCGGAGTCAAACCAGAACTGTCATCAATGTACATTTTCCCCTGCTCAAGCATGCTCTTCATGGTCGCAGACAAACGCGCCCAATCATCATCATCTAATTGACCAGTACGTACTTTGGTTTGGTTAATTTTACCGAGTGACGCGAGCATACGCATCATAATCTGTTCCGCAGGCATTTCTAGTGAAAAAATAACCGCTGGTTTATCTTGATTTAACGCCGCGTGCTCACATAAATTCATCGCAAAAGTCGTTTTACCCATAGATGGCCTAGCTGCGACAATAATCAAATCTGATGGTTGGAAGCCGGTGGTCATGGCATCAAGATCATTATAACCCGACGCAACCCCCGTCACACCATCATGCGGAGTTTGATAAAGCTCTTCAATTTTATCAACAGTTTCTTGCAATACGCTTTCTAAGTTCTTCGGACCTTGACCTTCGCTCTGTCTTGATTCTGCAATTTGGAATACTTTGCTTTCCGCTAAATCAAGTAGGTCGGTACTTTTACGCCCTTGTGGCTCATAACCTGATTCACTGATATCGCTGGCTACCGCAATAAGTTCACGTATCACAGCTCGTTCACGCACAATGTTGGCATAAGCAGTAATGTTTGACGCACTTGGGGTATTCTTAACAATATCACCCAGATACGCAAAACCACCTGCATCATCAAGTAATTCTTCATTATCTAGCCATTCGGAAACGGTAATAATATCCAGTGGAATATGTTGGTCCACCAGCTTTGCCATTGCTTCGAAGATAAGTTGATGTGGGCGACTGTAAAAATCTTTTGCTACAATAAATTCGGTTACACGATCCCAGGCTTCATTATCAATGAATAAGCCACCTAAAACCGATTGCTCAGCCTCAAACGAATGCGGCGGCACTTTTAGCGCATCAACAGCACTGTCTTTTCTATTTTTATCTTTTGAAAACTGATTTTGAAACTGGTTTTGACGTTTTTCGGCCATGCTAGCACTCACGAAATTTAGTGTGATTAACCATTATCCTAAAAATATCCCTGTAGGGGAAATGAAATAACCAGAGAAGTGGGAAAAATTTATATGAAGAAATCGTTTGCTAATTTTTTGGTTAATAAAAAAGCCCCACAATGAGGCTTATGTGCTTATTAACGTAACGGTTAACTCAATACTATTTAAGGCTTGAGAAATACGCTGCTACGTTATTAATATCAGCATCAGATAGTGCGGCAGCTTGACCTCCCATCACAGGTGCCATACCGCCAGTACGTTGACCCGCTTTGTATGCTTTTAATGCATTAACTAAATACATTTCTTTCTGACCCGCTAAATTTGGGTACATAGGAACAGCAGAAATACCTGACGCACCATGACAAGCTGCACACACGACTGCTTTGGCTTTACCAGCAGCAACATCACCCGCAGCCATAGATAAAGAAGGTACTAAACATGCTAACGCAACGATCATTGTTGTAATTTTTTTCATCATATACTCACTAATTGCATCCTGCTTTGAAGCAGTGTAAGGGTTAATTTTATTATTTTTACAAATATTAGACCTCATACTCGAAAAATGAAAGTATTGGGACTATAAATGGCTGACTTAACTTAATTTTTGTGAACTACACTCTCTATAAACGCTCGGTGTTTTTCCTGTCCAACGCTTAAAACTACGAAAAAAAGAACGCGCTTCACTAAATCCTAACTGCATGGCAATATCATCTACCGCCATCTGTGTTTCAATTAAATACTGCTGAGCCAGTGATAAACGCGCCTCATCCAATAATTTCTGATAACTGGTTTGCTCTTGCTGCAATTTCCGCTGTAGTGTTCTTTCACTCATGTTTAACTGCCCAGCGACCATATCTTTGCGGGTAATGCCCTTCGATAATAAAATACGAATAATATCTTTAACTTGGACACTAAAACTGTGTGTATCACCAAGGGCAGAAACTTGTCCAGCGGCATGTAACTCAAGGGTTTTCAATAAATTATGATCAGGTTGCCGTAACGGAATATCAAGATATTCACGCGGCAAAATAAGACTATTACTTGGTTGTGAAAATAGTACTGGACAAGAAAATACCTGCTGATAGTGATGTATAAGTTCTGGCGCTGGTGCTGCTCGTTGCAGGTGTACTTCCAACGGCCCTAAATCTTGCCCTGACAACCAGCGAACATAAGCAAGCCAAGAAGCAAATACATTATCGACCATTTGATCCCGCACATCTTCAAATGTATAAGCACAATGCCAATTGATACATAGCTGCTTAGATTGATAATTAATTGAAGTTACGCCCATGTCGCCCACCAATTTTTCATAAGGTTGGATACGTTCAAGTGCTTGCTCAAGCGTCGCACACGTCATCGTGATATAACCCAGTACACTGTACGAGCTCGGCTCAACAAAGGCACCACTTTTCAATCCGAATAAGGGGTCATCAGTAGCTATAATAAGGTTGGCCAAAAATGCCTGTAATTGCTCACCAGCGATACGCTCACTTTCTTGGGCAAGTGTTGCCACAGTGATATTACTGCGTGACAATAACGCCGGTACATCGATATCCAACGTTTCCACATAGCGTAAATACTGCTTTATTACTGGCACTGATACTGAACCTAGCCCTACCATAACTGAATCATCCTTATTCAATACGTATTTATGAGTATAACGAGCTTTACCCTGAGGTATTGTGAGTTAGTCCTAATTTGATACTTATGTTGGCTTAATACGACAATGCTATCAACCGTACTTTACATCTAAACTAGATGACATACCGTAATATTACAGAGGAAGATGAGATTATGAAACGTTGGAATGGTTGGGGCGATGAAGCCAATAAATTAGATCTACCGAGTACTGCTGATGCATTTTTACTTTCAAAAGTAGGGGCAACAACACCACTCATCGATGCGCAGCTTGAGGAGGTGATGAAACAAGTACCAGCCTCCCGGTTGCCCAAACACCCGTTATTTAATCTCGATTCTGAAGTACGTATTCGTCACGCTAGGGGGCAGAGTTTACCGGACTGGTTAGCCATGCGCAGTGGTGATTTTGAATATTTCCCGGATGGCGTCGCCTTTCCAGAAAACAGTGATGATTTAGTCGAGATCCTTCACTTTTGTCAACAACACAATATCCTCGTCATCCCCTATGGTGGCGGTACCAGTGTAGCAGGTCATATCAACCCATTTGCATCCGAACACGCTATTTTAACTGTCGATATGGGGCGTATGAATCGGCTCATTGCACTCGATACCGAAAGCCAGCTCGCCACATTTGGCGCAGGAACACCGGGACCACAAGTCGAAGCACAGTTACGTGCGCAAGGTTATACTTTAGGGCACTTCCCGCAATCTTTCGAACTTTCAACCATTGGCGGCTGGGTAGTCACGCGATCGAGTGGTCAACAGTCTTTACGTTATGGCCGCATTGAAGAACTATTTGCCGGAGGTGAAGTAATCACCCCTGTAGGTCGACTAAATATTCCAACTTTCCCCGCTTCGGCAGCTGGCCCTGATATTAAAGCATTGTTAATGGGCTCAGAAGGCCGTATTGGTATCTTATCTGAAGTCAAAGTCCGTGTGCGTAAACTCGCAGCACAAGAGAACTTTTACGTGACCTTCTTCCCGAGTTGGCAGCAAGCCAAAGAAGCAGCAAAAACACTCGTCCAATCCGATATACAACTGTCTATGCTGCGTTTAAGCAATGCTATCGAGACCGAAACCCAACTCGCCTTAGCCGGACACGAAAAACAAATAGCCTTACTCGAAAAAGCCCTCGTTGCATTTGGGGTAAAAGAAGGTAAATGCATGATGACATTTGGCTTAACAGGGACCAAGTTCCAATGTCGCAGCGCATTAAAGCAACTAAAAAAGATCACCAAAGCATACCAAGGATTATACACAGGGTCATTCATGGGTAATAAATGGGCTGAAAAACGCTTTACCATGCCCTACTTCCGCGAAGCGTTATGGCAAAAAGGCTATGTCGTTGATACCCTAGAAACAGCAACTGACTGGCATAACGTCGATAATCTATTAACCAAAATAGAAACCAATCTACGCACAGTATTAAATCAGGATCCAACTGCTGGCTCACCACAAATGCATGTGTTTACTCATCTGTCTCATTTTTACCAACAGGGCTCTAGTATTTACACCACTTATATTTTCAAAGCCGGTGACAATTACCAGCAAACTTTAGCGCAATGGGCAAAGTTAAAACATACCACCTCAGAGATCATCGTTAACAACCAAGGCACCATTAGCCATCAGCATGGCGTCGGTAAAGATCACCAACCTTACTTAACTACAGAGAAAGGAGAATTGACGCTCAAAGCTATTCAGTCTTTGTGCGACACATTTGATCCACAGCAAATAATGAATCCACATTGCCTCATTGCATCAAAACCAGCATCAGCAGTCGTACCACAACAAACATCAACACTGAGTGCGCAATCAAACAGTGATAGCACACAACATCAAGAACAGGTCAGCTAGGAGGTAATATGAACCATATATTAACCAGCTTGAGTCGTAAACAGCATCTATCTCAGATCCAACAAACTGCTGATAATACTGTTTGGGATATGATTGTTGTTGGTGGGGGAATCACGGGGGCTGGCATATTGTTAAGTGCCAGCCAAGCTGGACTGAAAGTATTATTAGTTGAGCAACAAGATTTTGCTTGGGGTGCATCCAGCAAGTCTTCAAAAATGGTACACGGCGGTCTGCGTTATCTTGGTAGTGGTCAATATAATATGACCAAAGATGCCGTGACTGAACGTGAAAAACTGCTTAACGAGTTACCCGGTTTAGTCAACCCTCTGCAATTTTTGATGGGCCATTATAAATCTCAATTTCCAGGCCCCTTTGTGTTTAATAGCTTGCTGACCATCTATGATTGGATTGGTGGGAAACGTAATCATAGTTATATTAATCAAGGCATTGGTGACTTTCATGTCCCAGGGATTGAACAGAACAAATTGCAGGGTGCAACACAGTTTGCCGATGCAGTCACTGACGATGCTCGTTTGGTCATGCGGGTATTACAAGAAGCGCAAGAACTTGGTGGTCGTGCCATCAATTATCTCAGCGCAGAGCATCTGATTAAAACCGCCGATAGAGTCACTGGCATTAAAGTATCTGATCAGGTATCTGGACAAGTATTTAGCTTAAAAGCCAACGTGGTAATCAATGCAACGGGTCCTTGGACTGACAAATTACGCCAGCAACTGCAAGCTAAAAAAGCGATTAGGCCATTGCGAGGCAGTCATTTAATTATCCCAAGCTGGCGCTTACCACTCGCCTATTCGGTTAGCTACTTCCACCCTGAAGACAAGCGTCCTATCTTTGCTTTTCCTTGGGAGAATAGTACTGTGATTGGTACTACAGATCTTGATCATAACAGCGATTTAGATCAACAACCTTGCATTAGCCAAAGCGAAGTTGATTATTTACTTACCGGGATCAACAGGCAGTTTCCGCAAGCTAATATTAGCGAAGCCGATGTGATATCAACCTACGCTGGGATCCGGCCTGTAGTCAGTAATAGTACAAATAGCACTGCCAATACCAGAAGTAAGGTAAAAAATACCAAACCGTCAGATGAAAAACGTGAACATTCTATCTGGAATGAACAAGGTTTGATCAGTGTCGCAGGCGGTAAGCTCACCACCTTCAGGTTAATCGCTCTCGATGTATTAAAGGTCGCGCAGCATTACTTACCAGATATAAATCTCATCGAGTTACAAGCAGCTAAACTATTTCAACCGATCAAAGTTAAGCCAATCGACAGTATCTTGACCCCGCAGCAAATACAGCGTTTAAAAAGTCAGTATGGTAACCACTATAGTCATTTGATCAATAACGCCACTCACGGTGATCTCAAGTTGATTGGTAGCACAAATACATTATTTGCTGAACTAAAGTGGATACTACAGCACGAAATGGTGATTCATCTTGATGATTTATTACTACGTCGTTGTCGTATCGGGCTATTATTGCCAAAAGGTGGAGAACAGTTATTCGTGCAATTACAGCCGCTTTGCCAAGCAGCGTTACACTGGAATGAAGCGCAATGGCAACACGAAGTCGGTCGCTATCAAACCATAATTCAGCGTTACTATAGTTTGCCAAAGCATAGTCATTGTTTACCAAAACATAACGATAGCTCACCTCACGTTGTGGCAAGCTAGCTCAGTCGGAGATAATTTACATGGATAGTCGTACTCCAACATCATTACCTTTAGCATCGGAGCAGCAACGCTATTTGTTAAGTATTGATAATGGAACCCAAAGTGTTCGCGCACTGCTTTTTGATAACCAAGGAAATTTGATCGCCAAAGGACAGCAAGTGATCACCCCCTACTTTTCAGCGCAACCAGGTTGGGCAGAGCAGGATCCTGATTACTACTGGCTAGCCGTCAAACAGGCCTGTGATTTACTTTGGCAAGATCTTAAGCAATTCCCTGAGATCAATAAACAAGACATAGTAGGCATGTCGATCACCACCCAACGTGGCACAGTGATCAATCTCGATGCGGAAGGTAAACCATTACGACCGGCGATCATCTGGTTAGATCAACGTCATGCGCAACAAGAGAATATTCAATGGCCTTGGAACTGGTTATTTAACATTGCCCGTGTTGAGGATATTATTCAGCGCTTTCAAGAAAAATCACAAGCGATTTGGATCCGTCAGAATCAACCCGACATATGGCGCGATACATCCAAATACTTACTGTTATCAGGCTTTCTAAATTATAAGTTCACCGATAACATAGTTGATTCAATCGGTAGCCAAGTTGGCTATATTCCGTTTGATTATAAAAAATTAGCGTGGTTAAAAAAATCGGATTGGCGCTGGAATATGCTAGCGATAGATCCGAAAATGTTACCTAAACTCATTGAACCCGGTGAACTTATTGGTCATGTTACCGAAGGTGCGGCGGCCTATACAGGGATTCCAGCTGGGTTACCTGTGATAGCCTCGGCATCAGACAAAGCTTGCGAAATTATCGGCTCTGGTGGTAACCGCCCTCACATCGCGTGTTTAAGTTATGGCACTACCGCTACGATTAATATCACCACAGAAAAATACGTGGAAGCCACCCCACATTTACCGCCATTTCCTTCCGCGATACCCCGTCACTATTCTTCAGAGGTCATGATTTATCGTGGTTTTTGGCTAATCAGTTGGTTTAAAAAAGAGTTTGGTTTACGAGAACAACATCTCGCAGATGCTGAAGGTATCGCACCAGAAGTATTATTCGATCGCTTAGTCGCAAAAATTCCAGCCGGTTCTATGGGGCTGATGTTACAACCCTATTGGACACCTGGCGCACGCGATCCCGGACCTGAAGCCAAAGGCGGTATTATTGGTTTTGGTGATGTACATACCCGTACCCATATCTATCGTGCGATATTAGAAGGACTTGCCTATTCATTACGAGAAGGTAAAGAACGTATCAGTAAACGTAACAAGGTAAAAATAACCACGTTGCGGGTATCAGGAGGCGGTTCTCAAAGTGATGTCGCGATGCAATTAACGGCCAATATTTTTAATATGCCAGCAGAACGCCCACATACATTCGAAACATCGGGATTAGGGGCTGCGATTGTTACTGCAGTTGGGCTCGGTATTTATGCCGACTTTGATCAGGCAATTTCAGGAATGACACGAGTAAATAAAGTCTTTCAACCGCAGCCAGAGATCGTCGCGACTTATGATGCACTTTATAACCAAGTCTATCTAAAGATGTATAAACAGTTACAACCTTTATACCAGTCTATTCGTACCATCACTGGCTACCCAAAATAGTGATGTCCTCAAATTACAGGCATAAAAAAAGCCATGGTATACACCATGGCTTTATACTGAGATTAATCTAAAGTTAAACTTTAAATTAAGCTTCAGCTACAACTTCTAAGTTCACTGTAGCGAATACTTCGCTGTGTACTTGGATGCTGATTTCGAACGCACCAAGAGTACGTAAAGCGCCTTCAGGAAGACGAACTTCACTTTTAGCAACTTCAACACCAGCAGCAACGATCGCATCAGCGATGTCACGAGTACCGATAGAACCGAAAATCTTACCTTCGTCACCAGCTTTAGTTGCAATTACAACAGCTTCTAGAGCGTTGATTGTTGCAGCTTTAGCTTCAGCAGTTGCTTTAACAGCAGCTACGTTAGCTTCTAGTTCAGCACGACGTGCTTCGAAAGATTCTACGTTTGCTTTAGTTGCTAGAACCGCTTTACCTTTCGGTAAAAGGAAGTTACGAGCATAACCAGCTTTAACGTTAACAGTCTCGCCTAATGCACCTAATTTAGCGATCTTGTCTAATAAAATTACTTTCATTACCTTTCCTCAAAAATATAGAGTTAGTCTTGACGACCAAACAATAGCTTACTTATGTAAGTCAGTGTATGGAAGTAGAGACAAGTAACGTGCGCGTTTAATCGCACGACCAAGTTGACGTTGGTACTTAGCACGTGTGCCAGTAATACGACTTGGTACAATTTTACCGCTTTCAGTTACGTAGTTTTTTAACGTAGCGATATCTTTATAATCAATCTCCGTAACACCTTCAGAAGTGAAACGACAGAATTTACGACGACGGAAAAAACGTGCCATAATTAAAATCTCCTAAAATCTTCTCAAATAATTGGATAACTAAATGCTATCCAATAAACAAATACCTATAGCTAAAACGCTATTATTTAGCAGCTGGTGCTTCAGTAGCAACAGGCGCTTCACGGCGTTCTTCTTTAGCTTTAGCCATTGGAGAAGCTTCAGTAACTACACCTTTAGTACGTAGGATCATGTTGCGGATCACTGCGTCGTTAAAGCGGAAGTTATTTTCTAGCTCATCAATAACATCTTGGCCAGCTTCAATGTTCATAAGAACATAGTGAGCTTTATGAAGTTTGTTGATTGGGTATGCTAATTGGCGACGACCCCAGTCTTCTAGACGGTGGATAGTACCATTTGCTTCAGTGATTACAGCGCTGTAACGCTCGATCATGCCTGAAACTTGTTCACTTTGATCTGGGTGAACCATAAATACGATTTCGTAATGACGCATCGTAAGCTCCTCACGGGTTTAATCAGCCTCGGCTCTGGCTTAGTCGGTCCATCGAGGCAAGGAACGTATAGAAAATTGACTAATTTTGAGACCGCGAATTATATAGTGCCACAGCGGATAATTCAACTAGCAAACACAGATAATAGTAAAAAACTATTCTATGGTGACAGCAAATTTCACATTCAGTCTAAAGTATTAGTCAAAACCAATCGTTTAACTGTTGATAAGTTAAAGCGTTAATAACAAATACTGATTTTTAGCTTTATCATCAAACTGTCAAAAATAGCGAATAATATGTGGCCTATTAAATAAAGTATTAAAAATAAAAATAACTGAAGTTTATCAATGTTAAACAAGGAGTTGTTATGATAAAAACATTATCACCTTACATGCTATCGTGCTTGTTATTAGTCTTATTTGTTATGAGCTTTTCGAATACCCAACACTCGTTTTCCAGCGCATACCAACATGGGGTATTCCATCTTCCAAATATTCTACCGTCACGCTCGTAAATCCGTAGCCTTGATAATAATGCTGTAAATGGGCTTGTGCAGAAAGGTATAAATCTTGCTCAGGCCATGCTGATTTGGCCGCATTAATACCGCACTCTAATAACTGATGACCAAGACCTTGACCACGTGCCGATGCAGCAGTAACCACTCGACCAATAGCCACATCAGGATAACTGACACCTGGGGCTAAAATACGCAAATAAGCAAGTAACTCACCCGTCGTACTATAATGCAGAATATGACGCGTATCTGGATGCATATCTAAACCATCAATATCTTGATAAACGCAATCTTGCTCGACAACAAAGATAGCCGCACGTAATTGCAATACATCATAGAGTTGTAAACTCGACAACTCGCTAAACCGATAACACATCCAAGTCATAATCAATCCCGTATACTAAAATTAAAATCATCAAGCATAATAACAATATTATTTACGCTGTGTATTAAAACTTAGATTCATAAATAAGTGCGAGTAAATCTTGATTATTACGCTAAGGATTGATTATCATCTATGTCTGAATCCAGTTAACTAACTAATTTATAGAAGTCATATGCAACCTGAACCTTCGTCATCACGTCAATATGTTGAACTTGCTACGTTAGCTCAACGCTTTCAAGCAGCAATATTAGATAAAGTTATTTTTCCGACTGTAATGTTAGTCCCGTTTATTCTCGGTTTTGATTTACTGAATTTAAGTGCCGGTATCGATGAAAACTTTACAATTTCCTTTGCCACTCAAGTCAAAGTATCTTTACTTGAGATTGTGTTATTCATGGCGCTAAACAGTTACCTACTTAAAGAATATGGTCAAACCCTAGGTAAACGCATTGTTGGAATTGCGGTAGTGGGTGAAAATGGCCAACGCCTCAGCTTACAAGATATTATCCTTAAGCGTTACCTGCCATTTTGGATTGTCGCTTATCTACCACTCTTTGGTTTTGTAATTACAATCAGTAATTTCTTGGCGATTTTTAGAGGTGATCAACGCCGCTGCCTACATGATGACTTAGCTAAAACATTAGTCGTGAAGATGCCAAGAGGCCGTAAAATTGCGAGTAGCGAAGCGCATATAGATAGTGACGGTAAAAGTGAAGCCTCAGACGTAATGGATGCTTAATCGCAAGCGCATTAAGCTAAGTAATACCATCACGCAGCAAACTATAGTCGGTAAAAACTTTAATTCATAAAAAAGAGTTAATAAAAAAGCGTCCATTGATTGGACGCTTTTTTTTATATCAACTCATTGTTGTAAAACCGATTGGTTAAACCGACTGACTAAACAAGAGTCTAGGATTATTTAGCCTGACGTTGACGTACAACTTCAAACAAACAAATACCAGTAGCTACTGATACGTTCAAGCTTGAAACACTACCCGCCATTGGGATGCTAATTAGTTCATCACAATGTTCACGCGTTAGACGACGCAGACCTTTCTCTTCCGCACCCATCGCAATAGCTAATGGACCAGTTAACTTAGGCTGGTATAAATCTTGTGTAGCTTCGCCCGCAGTACCCACAATCCAGATACGACGTTCTTGTAGCTCACGCATAGTACGTGCAAGGTTTGTTACTGCAATCAGTGGCACTGTTTCTGCTGCGCCACACGCTACTTTACGCACCACAGATGTCAGTTGTACAGACTTATCTTTAGGCACAATAACAGCATGAACACCGGCCGCATCTGCACTACGTAAACAAGCACCTAGGTTGTGCGGATCAGTAACACCATCAAGAATTAGTAATAATGGCTGTTCTTCTTTTTCTTCAATACGGTTTAGTAACGTATCAAGATCAGATTCATTTAGTTTTTTACCTTCTTTAACGCGCGCTAATACACCGTTATGACGGCCGCCGTCACACTTCTTATCCAGTGTGTTACGGTTAACCAATTGCACTGCAATACCAATATCATTTAATTCTGCTATTAATGGTGTTAGACGATCATCTTCACGTCCTTTTAATGCATATACTTCAATGAAGCGCTCTGGTTCATGCTCCAATAATGATTTAACTGCATGAATACCGAAAATTAGTTCACTGCTCATTGTATCTCTCTACCTTGTTACTATTATTACCATTACTATTTATTAGCTTTTTGCTTTGAACGTTCAGCTCTGCCCGGACGTGATTTAGCCTTGGCTTTTACTTTTTTCTTTGCTGGCTTAGTCTTGCCTTTCGGCTTAACGGCATCAACCTGTGATGTGCCTTTTTCAACAGCATCGCCTGTTTGAGGCTGTAGCTTGGCAGCAACGCGTGCTTTATCAGCCGCACTTACCACTACATCACTATTAGTTTTTAACTTTAATTTAGTCTTTTTGTTCGGCTTCGCTTTTGCACCTTCAGGTTTACGTTTACCTGAAAATTCTGCGGGTTTACGTTTACTGCGACGACTGTGTGTTACTGCACCCGCTAGCTCAAGATCAATCTTCTTATCATTCATGTTGATCGCTAAGACTTTCACCTCAACTTGATCACCAATACGATATTCAACACCACTTGATTCTCCACGTAGCGTTTGACGACTACCATCGAAATTATAGTAATCACCACGTAAACTAGACACGTGTACTAAACCATCGATGTTAAGATTTTTAATACGCACAAAGAAACCAAAGCCCGTTACCGCTGCGATCACACCCTCAAATGTATCACCAAGATGATCTTGCATGTATTCACACTTCAAGAAATCTGACACATCACGCGTTGCATCATCGGCACGACGCTCTGTTAATGAGCAATGCTCTCCGAGTGTCTCAACATCCGATACTTGGTAACAATAACCACCTGTGCTAGTCCAGCGTTTCGTTAAGGGTTTACCTGCTTTAACTGCCGCTTGATTAGCAATTTCAAACTTGATCGCACGGTGTAAGACTAAATCTGGATAACGACGAATTGGTGATGTAAAGTGACCATACGCAGTTAATGCTAAACCAAAGTGACCGTTATTTTCTGCTTGATATACAGCCTGTTTCATTGAGCGTAGTAGCATTGTTTGGATAAGTTCTTTATCCGGACGATCTTGAATTCGGCTAATCAAATCAGCGTAATCTAGCGGGGTTGGTTTCAAACCACCCTTTAGCTCTAGACCCGTCTCACTTAAGAAACTTCTGAAGTTAACCAGTTTTTCTTCACCCGGTGTATCATGCACACGTAATAATGCCGCAGCTTTATGCTTGCTAACAAAACGTGCCGATGCAACGTTCGCTAAGATCATGCATTCTTCGATCAGTTTATGCGCATCGTTACGTACTACCGGTACGATCTTATCTATTTTACGATGTTCATTAAATACAAAACGCGTTTCTAACGTTTCAAATTCAATGGCACCACGTTCAGAACGTGCTTTTTTCAACACTTTATACATGTTATGTAATTCGTGAAGATGTGGTACTACCGCTTCGTATTCATCACGAAGTTCAGTATCACCATCAAGAATATTAGCTACTTTGGTATACGTTAAACGCGCATGTGAGTTCATCACAGCTTCGTAAAATTTATAACCCGATAAACGACCAGCATCAGAAATGGTCATTTCACAAACCATACATAAACGGTCAACATGTGGATTCAGTGAGCATAAACCATTCGATAATACTTCTGGCAGCATAGGAACTACTTGCTCAGGGAAGTAAACCGAGTTACCACGGCCTTGTGCTTCTAAATCTAAATCTGAATTAGTTTGCACGTACGAACTTACGTCTGCAATTGCTACCCATAAACGCCAGCCACCGCTTTTTTTACGTTCACAGAATACAGCATCATCGAAATCTCGCGCATCTTCGCCATCAATCGTTAACAACGGTAGATCACGTAAATCAACACGATTTAGTTTCGCATCTTCAGGGACTTCTGGTGACAATTTTGCCATGTCATCAAGAATATGTTCTGGCCATACATGCGGAATATCATGCGTACGGATCGCCACTTGGATTTCCATGCCAGGTGCCATATTTTCACCCAGTATCTCGATCACTTTACCTAACGCAGGCAAGTTATAAGTTGGACGTTTTACAATTTCAGTCACAACCATTTGACCAGCACGAGCACCGAGACGTTCTTCATCACTAATGCGTATTTCTTGTTTAATACGGCTGTCATCTGGACGTACAAAGGCAATACCTTTTTCCAAATAAACACGACCAACAAGTTGCAGTGGTTCAGCATCTAATAAACGCACGAAACGCGCTTCTTTACGGCCTTTAAACTCTTCTTTTACAGGTTGTGCAAGAATACGGTCGCCATGGAATAACGTCGACATTTGACGGATAGAGATAAATAAATCTTTACCACCATCATCAGGACGGAAGAAGCCAAAACCATCGCGGTGACCCAATACCAAACCTTCCAGCAAATCTAAGCGTTCAGGTAGTGCATAAGTTCTGTTACGACAGAAAACCAACTGCCCATCACGCTCCATCGCACGTAAGCGACGACGTAAAGCTTCTTCGTGTTCTTCGCCTTGTAACGTTAATCCGGCAAATATTTGCTCACGATTAATCGGCTTATCTAGGCTACGAAGATAATCAAGAATGAATTCTCGACTAGGAATAGGATTATTATATTTTTCCTGCTCACGCGAGTGGAAAGGGTCTTTACTCATAGAAGGTCCAAATTGGAGGAAATAACGGTCAGATTATATACCCAAACTACGTCAGGATACAGTTTTGTACCATAAGTAAGTCGGTATACGAGAAGGATAGTGCCAAATGAACGCAGGATCGAATCTAATCTAACTCTAATTGACTATTCAGTTAGCTTCAATGAGGTACTTAATTCGTCATGCTTACTGATATTTAGCGGCATTCTTTGCTGCTGTAACCACACGTTCAGGCATTAAGTTTTCTAATTGTGCTAATAACTGGGTTAATTTTTTGTGCATCTTAACATCAGCCGTCACAGTATTATATAAATAACTGTAAGCCATTTGATAATCATAAGGACTACCGTAACCTTGAATTAATAACTCGGCCCATTGTATTTTCGCCGGTAAAAAACCTAATTTAGCAGATTGTTCAAATAACGGTACAGCACGCTCGATATCTTGCTGCACAAATTTCCCTTGTACATAGTAACGCCCCAGTTGTTCTAATGCTCGAGGTTGACCCTGTCTTGCTGCTGCACGCATATAATAAATACCAAGTTCGGCATTTTTATCAACACACACACCCCAGGCTAACATGTCACCCCATAGAAATTGATAAGTAGGTAGCCTTACTAATTCAGCACGCGCTTTAATATCAGCAACGAGTTGGCACTCATCTGCACGTACCCTTTTAAGGTGGGTATTTTCTGCAATTAATTGATTGAGTTCATCATCACTATATAGCTCTATCGCACTGGGATATTCGCTGAATGCAGATGCTGTTTTACCTGCTTTCTCCGCTGCAACAGCACGTTCTCCACTGTCGGTAATACGTTGCTCTTTTTCACCAACTGGTTTGCTAAACACGACAGTCTTGACACTTTCTTCTGCAAAGACTGGCATTACAACGGCCAAAGACACACTCGTCGCCATGACTAATAATGCAGCTTTCACATAATGACAAATTGTCGTTAACCTAGCTGTCGGTGTTATAAACATATCAATCAACCTAAAAAATTTGCGCGATAATAACTACTGTAGTAACAGTTATATCGACCGATGTGTCGCTTTCTTAAATAAAAAAACCCAAGTTAAAAATAACTTGGGTTTCAATTGTCATCATCTTTAACCTAACAGGCTAAATGTAATGATTAACCAGCAACGAATTCTTCACCTAATGTGATGTTCGCTTTTAGTTCTTCTAGCATTGCATCGCGTGCGTTCGTTTCAAATTCGCTTAAGTCACCGTATGCTAATACTTCTTCAACGCCGTTCTTACCTAGTAGTACAGGTTGTGCGAAGAACGTTGCGTGCTCAGAGCCACCGTCAACATAAGTACATTCAACGATACCTTCTTCACCTTGTAGTGCGCGAACAAGAGAAAGACCGAAACGTGCTGCTGCTTGACCCATAGAAAGTGTCGCAGAACCGCCACCCGCTTTAGCTTCAACAACTTCAGTACCAGCATTTTGAATACGTGGTGTTAGCGTCGCAATTTCTTCTGCTGTAAATTCAACACCTTTAACTTGAGAAAGTAACGGAAGAATAGTGACACCTGAATGACCACCGATAACCGGCACTTCAACGTCAGAAAGTGAAATGCCTTTAAGCTCACTTACAAAAGTTTCAGAACGGATAACATCCAGCGTCGTAATACCGAATAGTTTACGCTTATCGTAAACACCCGCTTGCTTAAGTACTTCAGCAGCGATTGGCACAGTAGTGTTAACAGGATTAGTAATAATACCGATACATGCATTTGGACATACTTCAGCACATTTAGCGGCTAAGTTTTTGATAATGCCAGCATTGATATTAAATAAATCTGAACGGTCCATGCCTGGCTTACGAGCAACACCCGCAGAGATAAGTACAACGTCAGCACCAACAAGTGCATCTGTAGGATCTGTACCAGCAAAACCAGCAATAGTAACGTCTGTAGGGATATGGCTTAAATCAACAGCAACACCTGGAGTTACTGGTGCGATATCATATAGTGATAAATCAGAACCAGCAGGTAGTTGAGTTTTCAAAAGTAGGGCTAAAGCTTGACCGATACCACCAGCAGCACCTAATACAGCAACTTTCATAGACGTCTCCATTATCTTAATTGTTTATGTAGAATACAATATTCACACATTCCTTTAATCACTGCTACCTTACTGCAACATTGACTAAAAAACAATTAACAACACGAATATGCACGGTAAATAAATGAATTACGTATGGGTTTTAAGAGTTTCGCTTTCTATCTATTAGCGATTCACTTTCAGGTGAAATAATACAATTTGCTCACTGATATCGGTATCAATAACAATATCAGTAAGCAACTAATGCAGAAATTAAGATTGGAACGCGAGGGCTTTTTTCTCTAGCTGTTTAAAGATTAATACCAAGATACCATTCATGCCTAAGTAGATAATACCCGCTGCAGAAAAGGCCATTAATGCATCATAGGTTTGACCATTGATTTGATTGGCATAACCCATCACATCCATAATCGTGATCGAGCTGGCTAATGATGTACCTTTGAGTACCAAAATTACTTCATTAGAATAAGACGGTAATACCCGGCGTATCGCATGTGGCACGATAACAGCTAGTGTCTGCCAGCGGTTCATGCCGAGGGCTTTACATGCATCCCATTCACCACGTGGTACCGATTCAATCGCACCTTTAAAGAGTAACGATGAATACGCCGCCGTATTAAACGATAACGCAATAATCGCGCAAATTTTAGCCTGACGCAGGTAATCCCATAAGAAGCTGTCTTTGATCCACTCAAACTGTGATGGACCACTGTATACCAAAAAGATTTGAATCAATAACGGGGTACCGGTAAAGACCAAAATAATAGTCCGTGATAATAAGTTTAATCCAGGGATCTTATTGATCATCGCCAGCGTTAACAACGCCGCTATCATAGACCCAAACAATAAGCTGAAAAAAGTAATTTCAAGGGTGGTGCTCAAACCATTAAATAATAACCAGAAGTGATCTAACGTCATTTTGCTACTCCGGCATCAAAACGATTAATGTAATTATCAAAGTGCTTTAACAACCATTGACTAATCAAAGTTATAATCAGATAAATCGCTGCTGCCGCGACCAAAAAGGTGAAGGGCTTATAGGTACTACCTGATAACAAATCAGCTTGTTTCATTAAGTCCGTCACACCAATTAAGGAGACTAACGCAGTATCTTTTAGCAGTACCATCCACTGATTGCCTAAACCCGGTAATGCTAAACGCCATGCTTGCGGTAAGGTAATACGCAGAAAACAACGCATAGGCCCCATGCCAAGCGCTTGTGCTGCTTGTTGTTGACCTTTCGGCACCGATTGAATAGCCGCACGTAATGTTTGTGATGCATAAGACGCAAAAATTAACGACAATGCCACTACACCACTCCAAAACGGACTAATGTCATAGTATTCATCGGTTAATCGAAATAGGATGTGCGTACCACCAAAGAAAATGAAAAATACAATCAATATCTCAGGTAAACCACGTAATACAGTAACAAATAAGCTAACCGGCTTGGCAATCAGTGGGTTCTTTTGCATTTCAGCAACACAGAATAAAATAGCAAGAACCAAGCCAACCAATAATGATGTTAGCGCGAGGCCAAGGGTGATTTTTGTTGCATCCAATAATAATTGAAGCTGCAAAAGATCCATAAAAACTCCGGACGTAAAAACAAAAAGTGCCCCTAGAAGGCACTTTAAAATGAATTATCTCGTTATTACAATAACTTGGCTATCCCCTGATGTTGCAATGCAACTCAGGCCGAGATTAAACACTGCTATCAGTTATTTAGCAAAGTATTTTGCGTAAATCTTATCGTAAGTACCGTTCGCTTTAATCGTTTGTAAACCTTTGTTCAATTTAGCTAATAATTCAGTATTACCTTTACGCACTGCGATAGCAAAACCAGCACCAAAGTATTTCGCATCAGTGACGGCTTTACCCACAGTTTCGTAGTTACCACCACTGTGCTTAGTTAACCAATCGTGCGCTACTGCAGAGTCTGAAAATACACCATTTATACGACCATTTTTAAGGTCTAAAAATGCTTTTTGGTATGATGGGAAGTTAAGTAATAATACTTTTTCATCTGCATAAGTATCTGTCATGTAAGCTTGGTGTGATGTACCATTTTGTACACCTACTGCTTTACCTGCTAAATCAGCAACCACATTGTATTTACCTTTTTCAGCCACAAGTACCGCTGAGTTTTCATAATAAATATCAGAAAAATCAACTTGTTTTTGACGTGCTGGCGTTACGTCCATTGCTGCAATTGCAGCATCATAACGGCGGAACTTTAGGCTTGGGATCAAACTATCAAATGACTGGTTAGCAAAACTACACTCAGCTTTTAATTCAGTACAAACTGCGCGGGCGATATCAATATCAAAACCTTGGAATTCGTTATTTTCATCCATCATCTCAAACGGAGGATATGTCGCTTCAGTGACAAATTTTATTTGTTCTGCCGCTGTTACTTGCGCCGCTGCTGAAGTTAGAATTAATGCTGTGAGTAATTTTTTCATTTGGATCAACCTATTCCTAATATTTAAATAATCTAATGTTTTAAGTAATTTGTAAACTGTGGCGTTTGTGGTTGCTGGAAGTGCTCAGCACCACCAAATTCAACAATTCCACCGTTTTCAAGATAACAAACCTGACTAGCGACTTTACGCGCGAAGTCCACTTCGTGCGTAACAACAACCTGCGTAATACCTGTGATAGCTAATGATTTAATGATTTCAGCCACTTGATTAGTGACCTCTGGATCTAACGCCGCTGTCGGTTCATCAAATAACAATACTTCTGGTTTCATCATTAAAGCACGTGCAATCGCGACACGTTGCTGTTGACCACCTGATAAGGCTAATGGAAATACATCGGCTTTATCAGTTAATTGTAATTGCTCAAGGATCTTCATGGCCTCTTCACGAGCGTGTTGTTTTGTTTGCTTTAAAATCTTAACGGGTGCTTCAATTAAGTTATCCATCACAGACATATGCGGCCATAGGTTGTATTGTTGAAATACCATACCTACTTTCTGTCTTAGCATCTGGCTACGCTTAGCTAATTTCTTATCACTCAGTGTGGCAGAAAAATCAAATTTTTCACCGGCAATACTGATAGAACCATTATCTGGCGTATCAAGTAAATTAAGCACACGCAACAGTGAGCTCTTACCAGCACCACTTGGACCAAGCAGCACTAAAGTTTCGCCTTTTGCACATTTAAGGTCGATGTTTTGTAATACATCAAGTTGACCCCAAGATTTACAGATGTTTTTTAGTTCGATGCTCATAATGGTAACTGAATATAATTTCACTAGATATAAGTATAGTAACCGAACAAACCTCAATATCAACATAAATACTCACTTTAATTCGGTTTTTATGCACAGGTGCCACATTAACCAAATAAACTAGATAAAATCTATCCTGCTGGTATCATATGCATAATTATTCAGTTCATCGCTAACCTAATCCATTTATTCATTGTATTAATGACTTAGTAGCAAACTTTATAAATGAACTATAAAATTAATGACAGTATCATAATAAAACCACATTAATTTTAAGATTAGCAACTTGAATTATAGATGAATCAACTGACATGGTAACAAGTATGAGTGAAAAACAAGATCAGTTAGTAAAAGCATTTAAAGGATTATTAAAAGAAGAGCACCTGGGTTCACAAGGTGACATCGTTGATGCGCTTAAAGATCAAGGTTTTGACAGCGTTAACCAATCGAAAGTATCAAGAATGCTCAGTAAGTTTGGCGCAGTACGCACACGCAATGCCAAGGATGAAATGGTTTATTGCCTCCCTGCGGAGTTAGGTGTGCCAACGATTAGCAGCCAGTTAAAAAGCTTAGTATTAGATATTTCCCATAATGAATGTCTTATTGTGATCCAAACAAGCCCAGGCTCGGCACAATTGATCGCTCGTTTATTAGATTCATTAGGGCGTACTGAAGGAATTTTGGGGACGATAGCAGGCGATGACACTATTTTCATAACCCCGACTAGCACCACTATTATTGCAGAAGTAGATAGTGCAGTAAAAGAGTTGTTTGAGTATCTGTAATAAGCATATTAATGTTTGGCGCAGCGACGATTCGCACGCCAAACATTACTTTCGTTAATCAGTTAATCAGTTAATCAGTTAATCAGTTAATCAGTTAATCAGTTAATCAGTTAATCAGTTAATCAGTTAATCATGATCAAATAACACCAGCTCATGATTTTCAACTGTCACTTTCACCACATCACCGATGACCATTGGTTGCTGCATTGATATCGATAATGCCATATTGTTATCTATTAAGGTGATAATGCAATGTGTAGTCATACCTAAGAACTGTTGCTTGCTGATCACTGCGATCCCCCGCTCTGCAAGTGCTAAGTTTAATTGTTGAGGTCGAAGAGCTAGCAGTTTTTGTTCACCAACAGCTGCAGTTAACTTATGCTTACCGCGAATAATACCTAATGCAGTTTGTACACTGTAGTCATCGACGACCACTGCATCTAAATAGTTAACCTTACCTAAGAAGTCTGCAACAAAACGTGTCGCAGGTTGGTTATATAGCTCACTTGGCGTCCCTAATTGCTCAATCTTACCTTGATGAAAAACAGCTAAACGATCGGCAAAAGCAAACGCTTCTTCTTTACTGTGGGTAACAAAGATAGCACTCATGTTATGCGACTTAAGTAAGCCGCGCATCTCTTCAATCAAGTGATGGCGTACCTGACTATCAATATTAGAGAAAGGTTCATCAAGTAATAATAACGCCGGCGAACTTGCCAACGCCCGGGCAATAGCGACACGCTGCTGTTGACCACCCGATAATTGATGTGGATAACGGTCAGCGAATTCGGTCAGATTAACCAGATTAAGTACATAATCCAATTTTTCTTTTTGTTTACTTTTGCTTTGTTTATGTAAACTAAATACGACATTGTCAGTCACTGTTAAATGTGGAAATAATGCGTAATCCTGAAAGATCATACCCACATTACGTTTATCTGGTGCCAGGTTGAATTCACCACTATCAACGACATTACCGTTAATTTCGATGCGACCTTGCGTGGGTGGTAGTAACCCCGCGATCAATTTTAACGTTGTCGTTTTACCACAACCACTTGGGCCTAATAAACACAGAATTTCGTTTTTACCTAAACTCAGATCAAGCCCCATTAAAATATCGACGCCAGCATAACTACAATGCAGATCAGAAATACGTAAAGCAGGAGAAGAAGATAGTGTCATCAGTGCTGTTGCTCCAAAGAACGGTTCAAGAAAATAAGCGGGATTAATCCAACTAACACAATCACAATGGCCGCTAATGCAGCCTGCTCTAACATTTCATCAGAAGCAAACTGAAATACGTAAGTCGCTAGCGTTTCATAGTTAAATGGGCGTAATAACAAAGCCGTTGGCAACTCTTTCATTGATTCAATAAAGACTAACAAAAATGCTGCCAATACACCTTTCCGGATTAAGGGAATATGAATTTTACGGATCATACTATGCGGACGGTGCCCTAGCGTGCGCGTGACCATATCTAGTGACGGCGATATTTTATCAATACTGCTTTCAATAGAACCCACCGCTATCGCAGAAAAACGAATAAGATAAGCAAAAACAAGTGCAAAACTAGTGCCAGTAAAGACCAAACCCGGTGTCCAGTCCCACAACAATTCAGTCATATCATTTAATAAAAAGTCGGCTGACGTTAACGGAATAATAATACCAATAGCTAATACAGTACCGGGTAATGCATAACCCATGGTGCTGATGCGTGCTGGAATAGTCGCATATTTAGAACCGACTAAACGACGGTATAAACCCAATAATATCGCACAAAGAACCGCTAAACCAGCGACAATAACCGCAAGAATTAAGCTGTTTGCACTGTATTGAAAGAACTCCTCAGTCCAAGATTCAGCAAAGTAATGCCATGCATAATTAACTAATACCGTAAACGGTAATAAGAAACCAGCAAACACCAACAACCAGCACCAAACCATCGCCAATAACTTAGCACAGCCCGTTAACTGATAACGCACCTCTTGCTCATGTAGCATGCTTTTTTGAAACACTTGTTGTTTACGACGTGCAAAACGCTCTAAACCGACAAACAATAAGATCACCGATAACGTCATCACCGATAATTGCGCGGCAGCCGTTAAACTACCGTGACCAATCCAAGTATCATAAACCGCAGTGGTTAACGTATTTACCGCGAAATAATTCACCGTAGCAAAATCAGCAACAGTCTCCATCGCGATCAGCGATAAACCAACAGCAATTGCAGGACGCGCAAGGGGTAATGACACACGAATACAGCTCGATAGTGCTGAACTGCCGAGTACACGGCTTGCTTGAATAAGGCTGGTTGATTGTTCCAGAAATGAAGTCCGAGCTAATAAATAAAGATAAGGATATAACACCAATGCTAAAACAGTTGCAGCACCGGGTATGGTTCGGATATCAAAAAACCAATAATCACTGGCACTCTGCCAGCCAAATATACCGCGTAAGGCAATTTGTACCGGTCCAGCATAATCAAACATATCAGTATAAATATAGGCCACAATATAAGCAGGCATGGCCATTGGTAACATCAATGCCCACTGTAAACTTTTACGCCCAGGAAAATCACACATGGCAATAAGCCAAGCGGCAGGTAACGCGATAATACTACTGATTAAACAAACAAGGAAAACAAGTGCGAAGGTATTTTGAACATAGTCGAGAAGTACTGTATCAATAAGGTGTTGAAAAACATCAGCACTGGGACCAATTGCCTGATAAAACAACGCGGCAATAGGTAGCGCTAACATTATCGCAATAAACCAACTACTAGAATGCCAAGAAAAGGCTAACTTATGATTCATGAACGGAAAAATAACTCCTGTTTAGATACGCGAAAAGGCTGGTCAGTTACTAAGTAACTAAACCAACCTTTGAATCAGTCTGTTAACAACCAAATCAGCCGTAACATTCACTGTTAACCCAATGTATTATAGGGCTATACGCTATTCTACAAGTCGAATTTAACTTCATCAAGTAGTCTTAGTGCAGCTTTACGATGTTTTGCAATCTCTGCTACAGGCATGTAGTCAGCATTGAACTCACCCCAAGATGAAACTAGCTTAGATGCTTTAATACCCGCTTTAACTGGGTATTCCATGTTCACTTCAGCATACATTTGTTGTGCTTTCGCGCCAGACAGGTATTCCATCAGTTTAACTGCGTTACCTTTGTTCGGTGCGTATTTCGCTAACACCATACCAGAAACGTTTACGTGCGCGCCGTGGTTTTCTTGGTTAGGGAAGTTAATGTTAACAGATTCAGCCCAAGCAATTTGTTTTGGATCTTTTAACATTTTTCCTAGGTAGTAGCTATTACCAAGGGCAACAGTACAAACACCTTCTTTAATCGCTTTAACTTGTGCACGATCGTTACCTTGTGGTTTACGTGCTAAGTTAGCTTTAACACCTTCCAACCATACTTTTGCTTCAGCTTCACCGTGATGTGAGATCATCGATGAGATAAGTGCTACGTTGTATGGGTGTTTACCTGAACGAGTACAGATTTGACCTTTATATTTAGGGTCTGCAAGTTCTTCATAAGTGATGTTAGCAACGTCGCCATAAGCTTCACGTGAAGTATAAATATTACGTACACGTGTTGTTAGTGCAAACCATTCGCCATCTGGGTCACGGTATTGCGCTGGAATGTTATCTTCTAATACGTCGCTTGATACAGACTGAGTAACACCGCTATCAACAGCTTCAACTAAACGACTAATATCAGTTGTTAGTAATAGATCAGCTTTTGATAAACGACCTTCACGTTTCATTCTATCTGCAAGTCCTTTCTTCGCAAATACAATGTTAACTTTCACACCAGTATCTTTCGTGTATTGTTCAAGGATCGGATTAAGCAAGTTCGCTTGGCGATTTGAATAAATATTAACTTCTTCACCGGCAAAAGCAGTAGCGCTCATTAATGACGTTGTTAATGCTAAAGCAGATAAACCAAATATTCCCTTTTTCATCCTTACCTCTAAATACGAATTGTTTACAATATGAAACGGAGTTTATAAGAATATAAAAAGATTCACAAGTGTAAATGATAATAATTATCACAAAGATTAACTAAGGATAATGATAAAGTCTGATTTCTATTTAAATAGGAGTATTGGACAGACACTAACTCAAGAAAATTACTTTTTAAATGGGTTTTCCAACTTTCTGGGCAAAAAAAAGGGCTACCTCAGTAATGAGGTAGCCCTTTATATATCTCACTGATTTTTACTTTTAACAGCGTAAAAAATACGCTGCTAGTATCATACTTAAATCACAGTGAGTCGGTCCTGTTTCGCAAGCGAATAACAATATAAAATTACGCTATATAGCCAGTTCCCTTATTTACATTACCCCATGCTAACGCAACCTTATGCTGTGCGCTGTTATCTAGCGAATCCATAAACCCAGCATTACCAACTGATGGCGCAAAACCGCTCATAGCCTGTACTAGGTTATCGACAGCACTATTCGACAAGGCTACATAATCACGTACACCTGATTTCTGTTTAGCATCCATACTGATCACCAACTCAGCACGGTTACCCGCAAAGTAATCAGAGAAGGTTACCGAACCTAGGCTTTCAAATTTAGCTTGATCCGAACGGTAGTCAGTCTTACTGTTTATCAGAATCTTTAAATCAGAACCACTGCGCTGTAGCCATAGATCATTCCAGTTCACATTATCAAAGACAATGAAATCATCTTTAGAAATATCTGTGACCTGATTCTCAATGACATTAGCGCTTACCATAAAGCTGTCAATACCGGCGCCGCCTTGGAAGGTATTACTATAACCACCAAGTACTAACAGATCATTACCTTCACCACCATCTAGTTTACTGAACTTCGAGATAGATGCTGCGATTAAATGATCATCATCAGCCCCAGCGTTAACCACTGCGTGGTAGCCCATCAGTTTGATCACATCTTTGCCCGCTTTACCGTCAATTTTATTATAATTGCCGAAAACGTTCGAGAAGTCATCACCATGACCTAAGTCGATCTGATTGTGATTACCAATCGTCACCACATAGTCTTGATCATTACCTGCCTGTACAGAATTATAATTACCAGATGTAACAACGTAATCTAAGCCGGAGCCAGATTCAATGGTTCCACCTTCACCGAAGACAAAGACTTGGTCATTACCGTCGCCCATAAATACATGGTTAATACGACCAGCGACAACAGCAGTATCATTTCCCTTACCGCCAAACATCATGTTTTCACGGCCCATCAATACGCCCACGTCATTGCCTTCTCCACCAGTGAAGATATTCGACGTGCCAGTCGCATAATAAACATCATCACCGCGGCCACCCCAGAAATTATTATTATCACCAAGGTAAGCGCCTAGATCTTTACCGTCACCACCCCAGTTGAAATTATAATTACCCAGAGATACATTTACATCACCATCACCTTTTAAATGCCCACTATTACGAAGGAAGTCAAAAGTTTTCTCCTTCATATTAAGCAGATCAGCAGTGAGATTTTCTTTCAAATTAGTCACCAAAGACTTCATTTCTAACTGTTTATCTGAACTAAAAATAGTTGAAAATAAATTAGGTAAATTCAGTGCATTGAATCCAAATGGACGTTCTTCTTTTTCTTTAACTTCACCTATCGTTGTAGGCTTAGCCTGAGAACCAGTTTCACTATTAACGCTGACCGCTAACTTATCGTCCTGTTCTGCTGGCGCTTTCTCTTTTAAACCATGACTTTCAGCAAAAGAGGTTAGCCCATCTTTACCCATATCCAAACTTGATTTTAAGCTATCTAGCAATTTCGACGGGTCGGTAAAAGATTTCAGCTGTCCGCCACCAAATTCAGCAACAACTTCCACCATTTCAGTCAATATAGCGACAGCATCAACAGCTTCGCCATTACGCGCAACTATTTGACCGCCTGCTGTATAATCAACAGCAAAAATATCAGCCAAGGTAGTATCAGCACCAACACTAGCAAGTTTACCCAACAACTTATTCTTCAGCTGACGAGGTAAATCTTGAGGATTATAAGTAAAGGTTGTTTGAACTTTTCCTGATGCAGAGAACTGCTGAGTCATTACACCGAACAACGAACCGAGGTTAGTATCTAGAATTGACTGTATATTATCACCGAACATAAAGTTCCAGTTACCAGTCGTGACCTGAATATCCGCACCTCGGCCGCCTACTGCAAGGTTAAATGCTAGTTCATCATTTTTTTGCTTAAGCTTATCTGTACGGCTCATTTTACTGGTGTCAGGGCTCTTATTACCACTCAACCACTCGTTATATTTCTTGTTCAATGCTGCTTCAGTATCACTCTTCAATCCACGGCTACTGCGTTCGTTTTGAGAGTCGAGATTAACTAAGCTTTTATAATCAACACTGCTGGTCTGATCCAGACCCGACATGTCGTTAACGAATTTCTTCGCACCCGCTAATGTCCACTGACTATCCTGAGCAGCCAGCCAGTCCTGACCCTTCCCTGATTCAGCAATCTCCTGAAGTACACCAGAAATACGTACAGCACCATCAAAAGGATTAACCAATGGCGGCGTCGGAATAGACTTGTCCATCATCACGATCAGATCGTTACTGCGCCCCATATTGAAACTCACGTTACGGTTACCGATAAACATCTGCGCACCTTCCAGAGCCTGATAGCCTCCGATATCGAAACTATGTTTGCTGTCACCGTTACCGATGTGCACCATGACGTTATTATCACCGAAGGCCAGCGACTTGAAGCCACCCGTACCAACTTTAACGGCCACGTTTGAGGTACCCCAGTTGAGCGCGGTAAACTCACCATCACCCACGTTCACCTGAATATTGCCAGAGTAACTCACTTTGTTATCCGGTTTATCCGAACTGCTGGTTTCTAGTTTGTTTTCACGTTTTTTCTGAGCCGTAAAGACATCATCATTATCTGCAATGGCGCCACGAACCACCCGATCGTTTTCACTCTGACCTACACGGCTAAGGTCAATATCACCTTCGGCAACACTGTTACGAACAGCTTCTTCGCGAACAGCGACTTTGCCCTGATCATCCCAACTCAGTACTACTTTGTTATCAACCAGTTTCTTATCCCATTTGTCGTCTACATCACGGGTATGCTTACGCCCAGCAGCATCAACGGCTACTTCAGTACTGCGTGCAGAAACATCTGTACGAACACCATTTTCCGCCATAGCAGTAATGAAACTTTGAGCAAAACCTTTCTGCTTATCAGTGCTAACCAGCGAACAACCGACAATACTGATATGCTCCGGTTTACTACTGATATTTTCCGCCTGACTGAAGTCCTGATTGAACTGCGTGAGCTTAGCTGCCAGTTCAGTTGCATTGTAACCACTCAAATGAGTATTATTATTGTCACTTTCATCTCGACCATGACCGACTACTTGCCAGCGTAGTTTGCCGGATAGTTGTTCTGGATCGCCATAGACCACACGGTACTTGCCATCAGTATCAAGCTGAACGACCACACTTGAATCAGGATGTTTACCGGCCAAATTAGCCGCCGCTTTCGCAGCTGCCGGGTCATTTTCCGTCTGAATAATAAGCTGACCGTCAAAGCGGGTTTCACCACTATCATCATTCGACGTTACGGCTACTGTATCCCAAGAATCAACATCTTGGGTATTAGCCTTACGCGCAGTACCATCTAACGATTCTTGCTGACTATGGTTTTTATCTTTATTGGACGACTCGTCCAGTAAACTGTCCCCATTTTCTAGGCTTTGCTGCAAATGTAGTAACGCTGAATTACGCCCTGAACTTGGATGTTCTGCCACATATTGGGAAATGGCGCTTTCTAATTCCTGAGCAATCACCCTTTTACCAACAGGCGATGTCTCATGAAACTGCGCCAATTTATCAAGAATATCCTGATAACTGTTACCAATTCTTTTACCTGTCACTGCCGCCTGTTTTTTCACTTCAGAAACTGCAGCAACATCATCAAAATTAACGTCAAAATAACCAGGTTCTTTGCTAACAGAAAACATTGGCTTCAATGTAACTTTCTTCTTAGCAAACTGACTTTCAAATTCATTAACATCAAAATTGGCACTGGTCATTTTCGCAGCAGCGTCAACAACTGCCGTAGCAGCAACTCGGGGATCCGTATCAATATCAGCAGTGGATAATACTAAATGCGCAACATTATCAACAATCTTTCCTTGACTATTGGTGTATTGATCAAAAAACGCGTCCTTCTCTGCAAATGAGATAACCAGTTTCTTACCACTACTATGCAAATCATTTAAAACTTTTCGTCCTGCATCGGTACTATTAATTTGATTTAGAAGATTAATACCATTTTGACCGGCCGCCACTTGGTGATGAATATCTTCTAACACTACGATAGAAGCCTCATTCTGATTACGGCCATGATAAGCCATAAAATTAACCTTTTGATTATCAATAAAGTCGTCACTATATATTTTACTGATTACAGCATTTTTAAAATGACGCTTAGCATCGGCCTTTTCTTTTAAATCAAACATTGTGCCGATCGATTTTTCAGAAGAGAGACCTTCTTGATCAACATAAATATTAATATTAGCAACAATCTTATTTGATTCTTCTAATGATAACATTGATTTACCATCGGCGATGAGATCTTCTTCATAGGCTTGATTATAAATCGCTGAAAGTTTGGCTTTCCATTTTGGATCATCCAACGAATAAGACTGTTTAGCCCAAGGGTCAATAACAAATGCCCCAGGATTGGCCTTTATATCAAAATGCTCAAAATCTGTATTAGCAGTTATAATTTCCCCCGTAATTGATGGCCGCTCAGTTAAACCCGCAATAATAAATACATGACCTGTATTTAATTTGTTTTCAGGTAATACACTGTCCCAAGTATCGACACCGACAATAGCAAAACCAGTTTTATTATCTTTAAGGAATTTTTCAACTACCAACGAAGTCATTTCGTCACAATTACCTATACCATTTAAGCGAGCAGCTTCAGCTTTACTCATTGCTTTTTTGATATAAGGGTTATCGAGACCGCTATACATTGAAGTGATCATATGTGAACGAGCATCACCACGTAATCCAGCAAATTTATTGGCAATTTCTTCTGATGAATAATGTGCTTTTAACTGTTCATAACTGTCTTGTCGATTTGTTGACCCTCCAGGTACTGCTTCTGCCACATAATGCAAAAGATCATCAATATAAGGCTGTGTATAGTGTATTTTTCTTGAATCACTATCACCAGCTTGCCCTGCCGGTTCCGTCACAATAGACTTTTCTTTACCTAAACTTTCAAACTGCTCAATGTCAGCATTGCGCTTAATTGAGAACTTTGCCGTAGATGGATCAGCTAAAACCTGAGCAATATTTTTTTCAACTAGATCCACAGCCTGTTTAAAGTTACTTCCTTCAACATCAAGCAAGATTTTACGGCCTTGCTTAGTTGTCATCTCCATAGTGATCTGCTCATCTTGGAAATCCACAACTCGACCAGTTGCATTATTCCCTAAAGAGAATGTTTTACCCTGTTCTTTCAGCGCACGAAGCACATAGCCTTGCTCACCTTCTCGACTCTGCTTCCAAAGACCGTCATAAGCAGAGATATCGCCATCTTCAAATTTATTGAAACGAACATAGAAGCTTTGACCGGCTTCTTCACTCTCCTGAAACTTGTATATCGCCAGCAGTCCTTTATGGAACTTATTCATGAAACCACGGAAGTCATCGTACTGGACAAATGACTTGGCGCCAAAGTTAGGATCATAGAAAGACCAAACTTTCTGATTACCTTTCTTGTGAACCACAACTGACATAGCGTGTCCTTTAGACATAAATGTCATATACACGGATTTGCTCGGGTTACGAAGCTTATCCATCACTGATTCATATCCGTCAGCAGCATAACTCAGTGCGTCATTAATATTTGCACCAGTCAATCCATTAGCTTTCAATTTGCCGCTGTATTTCTTGTTAGCCGCATCGCGTGCAGCTTCAGTGGACGCATCCATCGATTGGCTATATTGCATTGAAAGCAGATCCTTAACCGCCAAACCTAGGTTCTGGCGACGGTACTGATTCAATAATTTTTGCTCTGTTGAACCCGAATCCACTTTATTGCTAGTTTGATTATCGTTGTATGCATGAACTGAGTCTTCTAACCATTCCATATATGCCTTACCACCACCAATACCGTTAACACGTTCTTCCATCATGTAGCGGGCTGACAGCGCAAAACACACACCTTCAAGCAACTCTTTGGACTTAGCTTTATTGCCATCGGTGATCAACACATTTCCCACTTCTGGGATCAGCTTAGTCAATTGGTCTAGTAGATCAGGCCCTTGCCTGAAGTGGAATGAAGACTCATCCGACTCTTTACCACCGGCCCTAAAGTCAAATATTTTATCGCCAAGTATTTGCGCAATTCCAGCTTTCATCACATCCTGTTGAATACCGGATATCTGAACTTCCTTACGGTGAACTTCTTGGGAGTTAACAGTTTTAGTTGCTTCAATCGCCTTCGTCCCATTATTACTGAACATCTCGGTAATAAACGCCGCAGATTTTGAGCCATGACTTCTAGCATTTATCGTCAGACGATTTACTGCTAGAGTAGCTCCTTCAATCGCTTTCTGCTCTTGTTCCGTCAAACCTTCACTGAATCGCCCGTCAGCGGCAACTTCAAAATCTGCGTCAACATGACCCGTGCTTTCAGCAACCTCTTGTGCTTCATATGCTTTACCAGAAAGACCGCTTCCTGAAGCACCATCACGATTCGGGGTTTCATCTTTATCTTGCTTTGCAGCTTTAGCATCTGCTTGCGCTTGCGAAGATTTATTTTGCGCGGCTGCACTATCTTGTTCTCCACGTTTCTGAGCTTTATTGCTGTCAGCATTGGCTTTAGTTGCGGCCTGCTGTGCTTCTTGCTCCTTAACTAAAGCTTCATCCTTTCGTAAGTTCGCTTTTGTTTTTGCATCGTCAATATCTTGTTGTACATTGGCTTTTTTTTCTTCGCCTTTAGCTACGCCCGCTTCAGATTTTGCCACTGCATCTTGAACATTTAACTGATTCTGTTTATTTTTCTGCGCCGCTTTCTCAAGCTGCTCATTTGAATGCGATTTGGCGTCGTCAAGTTTACTTTGAACGTTATCTAAAATTCCGCCAGCAAAGTGTTCTCTCCAACGCTCACCAGATTCACCTTGGTAATTAGCTTGACCGTCAAGTGCATCTAGCCCCTTGGTCATATCCGTCAGTTCTTTGGTAATGTCTTCTTGCTCTGCCACAAGCGCTTCGCGCTCTGCTTGACCATTTGTTTCTAATGCGCTTTGATCGGTCGCTTCAAGCTTTGATTGCGAGCCAGATATAGCTGCAAGCTGTTGAGCTTTTTCTTGTTTGAGGCGCTGACTATCAGCCTCTGCGCGCTCTTTGTCGGCGGTTGCATTTTGCGTAGCTTTATTCTGTTCTGCATGTTTGCTAACAGCATCAGTTTGCAGTTGTTCAGATATTGCAACGATATTATCTAAGATATAGCCCAGTCCATCATTGTCGCCTGTGCCTTTAAATTCGATTCGATTACTACCGGCCTTTGCCGTCAGTTTCAATGTTTGTTGCTGCCAAGCTGCTTCATCACCCGAGGCTGAAAATACAAGGTTACCATTCCAGATAATATCTATACCAGCCTTGGTCGAAACGCCTGCACGTTTTGTAAAATCAAAACTCAAAGAAATGATTTCACCATCAGATAGGTTGCTCAAATCTTGGAAGAGGCTAGTATTAGTGTAAGTATCTAGTTCGCTGACTCGTGTTCCATGCCCCTTATCATCGGCACCATAAACTCTTGCAGGGTGGGACGCTTCAACCCCATAGGTTCCATTCCAACCATTCTTACCCTGTTCGAAGTCACCATTAACAATCAGATTTTTATTTTCTGTTGATTGCACATCTTCATCAATCGCTAATTCTTTTTCCATCACAGCAACGTCCGGCGTTTCTACATCGGTAACCGAACCAGACATACTGTTGCCAAGATTGCTGCCGATCTTAGCAATTTCCTCCATCTGGAATCCGTTAAGTTTAGTGATCTCCGGAGTAGCAATTGCTCCGCGACCTCTACGAAAACCTGATGTCGAAGCATCATCACCCTGAACCAAGAAATTGATCCCCTGACTACCAGCCATACCTAATATCGTCTGTTTGATATTATCGAATAGCGAAGATAATTTATTACTTTCAGTATTGCTCGATGCAACAGACAAACTATAGAAATCGCCGTTACCAATTTTTATTGCAACATTATTTTGTGCGTAAGAAGCATTAATACCTAAGCCATCACCGACTTGGATATTCGCATTAGCTTTACCTTTCATTACTGCAACATTCAGGCCATCGCCCACTTTGGTGTTGACGTTATACTTACCCCAGGCAACATTGACAGAAACACCGTCACCGACTTTAGTATTGATATTCAAATCGCCATAGGTCGCGGTTACGCTTAGGCCATTACCAATAGTAGTAACGATATTCGCCTTGCCTTTCGCAGCAGTAACCTGCATACCGTCACCCACTTTGGTCACGATATTACCTTTACTCCACAAGGCATTGAAGCTGTCACCATCACCAACTTGCGTAACAATATTAGCTTTACCCTTGGCGAATACAACATTACGTCCGTCACCCACTTTAGTAATGATATTAGCATTACCCCAAGCGCCAGTGTAATCATCGCCATCACCTACATGGGTAATAATATTAGCGTCACCATGAACAACAGAAACTTCTTGCCCATTGCCCACTTTAGTAATGATATTGGCTTTACCTTTGGCAAAGTTATAGCGATCGCCATCACCAACATGCGTCAGAATATTTGCCTCGCCCCAAGCTACATTAACGCCAAGCCCATCACCCACTTTGGTAATGATATTCGCTTTGCCTTTCGCCACACCAATGGTCATACCATCACCGACATGCGTCATGATGTTGCCGATCTTAGAAATCAGCAAGCCAACAGTAGTTCCGTCACCAACTTTGGTTAAGATATTTCCTTGGCCAAGTAAGACTGCCGCAGTCGTCGCATCACCGACATGTGTTACCACATTCGCCTTTGCCGCTGCAACAACGCCCATAAAGCTGTCACCAACTTTGGTTACAATATTCGCTTGACCAAGCGCCAGAACACCTGTCAGACCATCACCGACATGGGTCATGATATTAGCTCTAGCAAACATCGCAGCAAGCGTGGTTCCATTGCCGACTTTCGTCATGATATTCGCTTCACCTGCTAGAATGCCAATGCTTGTTCCATCACCAACATGCGTGTAAATATTAGCTTGACCAACCATCAGAGCTGCAGTCACATCATTACCGACTTTAGTGAGAATATTTGCTTGACCGATCATAGCCGCAAATGTCTCACCATCTCCAACATGAGTGAAAATGTTAGCATTGCCGACCATTGCAGCCATGGTCATTCCATTGCCTATTTTAGTTGCAATATTTCCTTCCGCTAACATCAGAGCAACAGTGGTGCCGTTACCAATGTGAGTAAATACATTCGCTTTTGCAACCATTAGTGCCAACGCATTTCCATGGCCTATTTTGGTAAATACATTACCCACCCCGCCCATCAGAGCCCAAGAGTCACCTTCGCCGACATGTGTAAAGATATTGCCAGCACCGACCATCGCAGCAATAGCCGTTCCGTCGCCCACTTTGGTAAATACATTACCAACCGCGCCCATCACGCCTAGAGTCTGACCATTGCCGATATGGGTTAAAACATTACCTAAACCAAGCATTATCCCAGTGGTATCACCGTCTCCGACTTTCGTTAAGATGTTAGCTCCACCAACCATTACGCCGGTAGTGCTTCCATCTCCGATATGGGTCAGGACATTACCGCCTCCGGCCATTACCGCAAGCGCATTCCCTTTACCTTTCTTGGTCAATACATTTAACCCACCAAGAGCAACAGCAGTGGTATCAGAGGATTGTTCATCTCCACTAATGTGGGTAATGATGTTAGCGCCACCAATCATACCGGAGGTTAAATCACCATCCCCAATTTTTGTCAGTACATTAGCACCACCAACTAAAACAGAGGTAATATCACCATCACCCACCTGGGTCATAACATTAAAACCACCAGCAGCAGCCCAGGTCCCGTTACCGTTACCGATTTGCGTATGCGTATTATAACCGCCAAACATAACGACTCGGCTTGCCCCGTTGCCCTTATGTACTGATATATTCCCATACGCTAATAGATGCGCCAAATACTGGCCATCACCAATGCGTACTAATACGTTGACGGCACCACCAGCGTAAACATCCATTTTACCTTGCTTACTTTGGTGAACGAGTACGTTAGCAAGACCTGCGCCACGGAACGTTAAATCCCCTTCCAAACCACTTTTAACAATCACGTTCGCTGCACCAGCACCATTAAATTCAGTATTACCGAACTTAGAGCTGTGCAAAATTACGTTGCCAATGCCAACGCCGTTGAAGTACACATTACCGCGCGTCACATTGGACTTAATTACATTACCGCCACCAGCACCATTAAAGCGCACATCACCCGAACTTTCGCCAAAGTCAGCAGAAGATTGAATAAGTCCATTTACACGGTTTTCAGTGAGATCCGCAACCTCAGCAACCTCAGAGCTAATACGTACAGTATCTACACTGTAGTTCAGATCGCGAAGTGAATGAGCAGCATGCCGATAGCCATTACTTTCAGAAATATCTTCGTTCGCAAGGTTAGCCGTATAATCACCTATTTTATACCAAGATGTTGCTCGGTATTTCAGCTCTCCATTCTCTGAATCATTAATTAATTCAACCACTACGATCTTGGTATTTTCCCCCTGTAATGAAGCATAAATGTAAGTGTTCGGTTTTTTGTTGGACTTAACAGCCTGTACATCGATCATTGTACCGTCAGTCAAAATAGAAGCGCCGTCCATTTTAGCATCTGACAGAATAATATTATTAGCACTAATAGCTGTTCCGCCGCCGTAGCTCATCCATTCAGATTTAGTCAATTCTTTTTCGACTGAGTGGATAGTTACAGCTTCATGATGCTCGACCCGAAGATTAGAAAGGCTATAAAGACCATCTGCAATAATCTTCTCAAAACCATTGCCAGATGAAATAATTTGCTCATGAAAATTTTCTGCACGATTCCAAGAATGACGATTATGCCAAACCGTAGCATAGTAGTTCAGCCTGCCGGTAACCCCATCGTTAGACAATTTAACTTTAACGATTTTGGTCTCGACTTCATCCTTGTAAGTAAAAAGGTAAGTATTATCTTCTTTCGTTGATTTTACTCCCTTTACGACTACGGGTTTAATCATACCTAGACCACCAAGGTAAGCAGTCGTTAGTGCAATCTCATCAGCTTTGGCATTTTGTAGGCTTTCGCCATAATATTCAATGCCGGCGCCCTCACGAGTAATATAATTAAAACCACCAGCACCGTTGAACGCTATATTACCGTGTGCAACATCTGATTTAATACTGTTGTAACCTCCAACCCCCTCGAACCGGATATCACCTTTCGTCTCGCTGTAGGAATCGTAGAAAGAATCGTGGATACGTTCAATACGATTCGATACACCAGCCCCTTGAAAAGTGACATTCCCCTCCTTGCCTTCACGGATAATATAATTCTCGGCACCTGCACCTTTAAAGGAAATATTACCGGTCTCGACTTGAGATCTGATGATATTTGAAGCTCCAATACCATTGAAAGTAACCTCGCCGCTAGATCTCTTGTAAAGACTAGATGAGCGATTCAGCTGATTCTTAGCTCCCGCTCCAGCAAAATAAATATTACCTTCATTAGTTCCATTCCAGATCTTGTTCTCGCCTCCGGCGCCCTCAAATGTCACATTACCAGTCAGTCCTTGACGCTCTAACTTATTTGAAGCAGCTGCCCCAGTATATGTCACACGACCATGATCTCCACTATGAGCAATCTTCGTTGCACCAGCGAGACCAGTAAATGAAACATCCCCATCTTCACTTTTGTTTATCAGAGCGTAGCCTGCGGCACCGTTTACCTTTAGATGACCACTAGTATCCACAACCTTCATATAACCGGCTGCACCTTGTACGCTATCATCGCCACTACCTGTAAATGCAGTCGTGTAAGCAGAGACTACAGTAATATTATCATTGCCCCCACCGGCATGTATTTCTCCACCAACGCCAATAGCAACAATGTCATTATCATCATCATCATCATCAGCAGAATAAATTCCCGTAAAGAAATACTCTGTACTTCTAGAAAATGCTTTACCCATAAAAACAATACCTCAAATATTAATTCAAATTGAAAACCACTGCACACTTCGAATGCATTGATTAGTTTTTATATTTAACTTACCGCGGACAGTACATACTTTTTGTCCTTTCCATGGTAAGAACACGCGACGACGAAGATCGTTGACAATCTGACGCCCATGCCCAAACGGGGCTATCATTTCTGGGATATAGATATGCTCGCCAGAACGCCAATCGGAGGGCAAAAGCTCTCTTGTTCCAGAAAGTAGCTCATCTCTATTTTGCTCAGATAAAAACGCCCAATTACAAAAAGCAATTGGGCGGCCTTGCTCATCTTCGTAATAGCAAAACTGATTCAACTCAAAAGCAGGCATAATACGTTGTTGCCATTCAGCAACAACATAATGCTGATGTAGAGGAGAGTGCTGGCTCAACAGCATAACCCCACCAATCATCGCCTGCATTTTTGAATCATCAAGCTCTTCTGGTTGATAATTTATATTCATATATCAACCTCTTAATGTTATTTTTTGCTACGTGCAGTCTTCTTTTTCGATGCAGCTGACACGATTTCAGACTCCTCCCCAGATTCTTCCAGAGCTGGATCTGTTGGTAAAAAACCAGCCGCAACTAGCTTGTCAAACTCGGCAGCCATGCGCGGATCTTCAAGCATGTTTTTAACCATAGAAACCATATACATAAACCCGATGGCTGGCATATGTACAACTTGCTTCAATTCCAGATCAGCATCATTTTCAGCCATAACACCATTAGACATACTCTGTTGATTTTGGCCAACAAAATACAATGAAAAAATGCCTTTATTATAGTTAACACTTGATACTGTCTGTACAAAATTCTCAGTCATAAATTTATTCTCTTTTTAAAGTTAAAATTACCCTAGGCTACTTTTCTAAGTCAGTCTTAGGGCATACTTGCAGCCTATAAAAGGCTACGATGCTACCTGCAGCCTCCACAAGTTGGCGTAAGAGCCTTCCTGATCTAGCAGCTGCTGGTGCGTTCCTTGTTCCACTATCTCTCCCTTATCGAGTACAAGTATTCGATCCGCATAGCGTAGGGTATTAAGACGGTGGGCAATACTGATCACTGTACGTCCTTGAGAAATCGCATCCATATTCGCCATCACGGCCGCTTCAGACTCATAATCCAAGGCACTGGTCGCTTCATCAAGTAGTAAAATTCTCGGGTTAGTAAGCAGTGCTCTAGCCAGCGCAATCCGCTGACGCTGCCCCCCAGATAAGCGCCCGCCCTTTTCGCCGACCTGTGCGCTATAACCTTCCGCTTGTTCCCGGATAAACTCGTCAGCACCAGCAAGTGATGCGGCCTGCATAACTTCTGCATCACTCGCAAGTGGACTGCAAAGGCGGATATTTTCAGCAATGCTCCCAGAGAAAAGTAAACTTTCTTGCAGTACAACACTCATATTCCGGCGCAGAGCCACAGGATCTGCAATAGCTAAATCAATACCATCAACCAACACCTGCCCGTGCTGAGGAATATAGAGACGCTGTAGTAGTCGTGTCAGCGTTGATTTACCAGAGCCAGACGGTCCTGTAATCCCGATAAACTCACCAGGTTTAATATCAATATTAAGGTTACGCAAGACTTCCTGACCATCGGAATGATAACGAAACCGCACACCACTAAAGCTCACCCCACCAGCCAGTTTAGGCACAGATGCCAAACCGCCACTGCCCTGTTCCGTATCTTCGTCAAGAATATCGCCGATGCGACGCAGTGAAATCAAAGTATGCTGAAAGTCCTGCCAGATCTGCGCAAGACGCAGAATCGGCTGTGTAACATTGCCCGCCAACATATTGAATGCGACCAGCTCTCCAGGAGTTAACAATCCCTCCATTACTAAAGTGACGCCCCACCACAGCACTAATGCAGAAGTCAATTTTTGAATCAGTCCGATCCCTTGTCCGGCCAGTATTCCAACCACTTTGGCTCGAAAAGAAGCCCGTACAAAGCTGGCCAACTGGCGCTCCCATTGGCGTAAAAAAGATAACTCAGTAGCAGTGGTTTTAATCGTTTCAATGCCGGTAACAGATTCAATCAAAAAGGCGGTATTATCAGCCCCTAACTCATATTCTCTTGTGACCCTAGTGCGAAGCGCCGGCCCGACCAACAACCAAAAAATAAAGTACAACACCAGAGCTCCGCTCACGAGTAAAGTTAGCTTGGCAGCATAAGTAAACATGACGGCCAAAAATATCCCAACAAAGGCGAGATCCAACACCATGCTCAACGCAGAACCAGTTAAAAATTGACGAATTTGGCTCATTTCCCGCACTCGCGCAATAATTTCACCAGTCTGACGTTGCTGAAAATAAGTTAGCGGTAGAGTAATCAGATGCTGATAAAGGCGGCTGGATAACTCAGAATTCGTTTTGCTGGCAAGATTGGCAAACAACCAAGCCCGAAAAAAACCGTAAATAGGCTCAAATACTGCCAACGCAAGCATCGCAATACCGAGTACCTGCAAACTGGAAAGGCTACGACTAACCAACACTTTATCGATAACATTCTGAAACAATAGTGGCGTAACCAATGCAATTAATTGCAGCATTAAAGACACCAGCAGCACATAACGAAACTGCGAGGTATGCTTACGAATTGACGGCACAAACCAAGCCAAACCAAATTTTGTTTTTTTAGGAACATCTAACGCTTCAGCAAGCAGTATTAACTCTCCCTGCCATAACTCACTGAATTCCAGCCGCGAATACTCATGGCAGTCAGCTTGATCCGGTATAAACACAGCCAACCTGTCACCGTCAACCTTTTCCAATACCATCCAGCCCTGTGCAGTCAGCATTAATGCAGGTAAAGGTAACGCCGATAGTCTGTCCATCGTGCTGTAGTTTTGGCGGGCCCGTAGTCCAATCCAAAGTGCACAACGACATAAGTCTATACTATCAGCGAGCCCTTCACTACGTCCCAGCTGATGAGCCAATTGTCCGACATCCACTGATAATTTAAATTGGGCGGCGGCTCTACTTAGAGCAACCAGACCGGGATCTTTAGCAGGTATATTTTGCTCTGGTGTAAATTTTTTGATAGCACCCATTAGCGTTCCCTCATCGCTTCAGACTGATACTGCTGCAGGGGGCTAAGCAGATAATCGATCACTCGCCGATCACCAGTTCGGATCTCAGCATTGACACTCATACCAGCCTGCAGTGGCACCTCTTCATCTTCAACCAGAATAGTACGCTGCGTGATCTTCACGCGAGCGAGGAAAACTAAACCGAGTCTCTCATCTTCAACAGCATCTCTAGACACATAAGCCACTTTGCCAGAGATCGTTCCATAACGTGTATAAGGAAAAGAATCGATCTTAATTTCAACATCCTGACCGCTATGTACAAAACCAACATCTTTATTAAGGATCTTCACTTCAATTTCTAACACTGCATCGTCAGGTACAATAATCATCAGCGGTTTAGCTGCCTCTACAACCCCACCAAGGGTGTGCATATCCAGTTGCTGTACAACACCACTGACCGGTGCACGTAGACTCTGCTGGCGGTACTTTTCCAATAACTTAATCAGCTGCTGTTCCATAACTGCAATTGAAGCCTGCACTTCATTAAGCTTGTCATAATATTCACGGCGGACTTTTGCCAAATAGCCGCTGCGCTGTTCCTTTTTACTTTTATATTCAGCCTGTAGCACATCAATCATTGCGTGTTGCTGTGATAAGGATCTGTCTATTTCTAATTTTTCTCTTTCCTGTTCCAACAATACCATTCGCGGGATCAGATCATTTTTTGCTAAAGAACGCTGTGCATCTAGTCGGTTTTTAATATTCGCAGCCAGTTCTCCTAGCTCTGTAATTTCACTTCTACGCGCTTGCTGATTAGCCAAATTAACGCCTATTTCGCCGTTAAGACTCTCTATATTCGACTCAACTTCAGACCATTCACTACGTAAGTGGGCGCGTGCAATTTTGGCCTGTAATGGGCTAGCTCCCATAGGGACAATAAAACGGCTTAGGGGCTCATCACTCAATAGCGCCTGCAAACGGGCTAGCTCTAAATTTTTAAAATTTAACCGCTCCTGTATCTCCTGAATCTCCGCTTTAATACCAATAGGATTAAGTTCAATCAGCACATCCCCTTTTGTTACCCGCTGACCATCACGGACATTAATAGCAGCCACTTCACCGGATTCAATTGACTGAATCACTTTAGAATTACTAGAGACCAATAAACGCCCAGCAGCACTGGCATGGATATCCAGCCTGCCAATTACCGACCAGATCAGTGTCAGCAGAAGTAGCAGTGTCAATGCCAATGCCGTACGTCGTGTCCAAGGCGCAGGTGGACGCTCTACAATTTCTAAGTAGCCAGGTTGAAATTCATATTCATCACGAGAACGCTTAATATCATTAGCCTCGTTACGTTGCGATTTTAACGCCTGACGAATTATTCTTAAGTATTTGATAAACATGAGTCTGTTTCCTTGCGTAATTCCTGCTGCATTTGCCATAAACGGGCGTAACATCCCTTCAGCGCTAATAATTGTTGATGACTGCCAGACTCAGTAATATGGCCTTTTTCTAAGGTTATAATACGGTCGCAATGACGTACTGTAGATAACCGATGAGCAACAATAATAACGGTACGATAGCGGGATATTTCTTGCATATTCTCCTGAATAATCGCCTGCGATTCATCATCAAGCGCACTCGTTGCTTCATCGAAAATAAGAATTTTAGGCTTGGCCATTAGCGCTCGAGCAATAGCGACCCGTTGCCGCTGCCCACCTGATAATGAGCTGCCCGCTTCCGCTAAAATAGTGTCGTAGCCAAGCGGAAGTTGTAAAATGAAATCATGCGCCCCTGCTAACTTAGCCACCGCCACCACATCTTCTAAACTAGCGCTGGGATCTTTTATCGCAATGTTGTGACGGACACTGCGGTTGAACAAGTAATTATCCTGTAACACTACGCCTATCTGGCTTCGCAGGTAATCAGGAGCTAAGCTATGCAGTGGCATACCATCGATTAGAATACTGCCACTTTGCGGGGTATAAAGCTTTTGTAACAGACGTGTCAGCGTCGACTTTCCAGATCCCGAGGGACCAACAATACCCAGGCTTTCACCAGCCTTGATATGTAGGTTTATATCGCACAGCACGGGAGCTAGATCAGGTTGATATTGAAAAGAAACATTCTGCATCCGTAATTCTCCACAAAGTACAGAAGTAGGAACTTCACTTCCCTGATCTTGCTCCATCGGCAAGTTCAGCATCTCCCCCAGCTTATCGACAGCAACGCGGGTCTGTATAAACTGTTGCCAAAGCTCAACAAGCTTGGCAATCGGTTGACTAACATGTGAGGTCATCATATTAAATGCTATCAACTGACCAATAGTCAGTTCTAATGACATAACCTGATTCGCCCCAACCCATATAACAGCCACTCCGGTTACTTTCTGAAGCAGTGTGACTACATGGCTAATCACGCCGTTTAATATCTGAGTCTGAAAACCAGCTTTAACCATTTCCTGAGTCTGCGATTCCCAACGCCTTTGCATGCTAGGCTCTACCGCTAAGCTCTTAATGGTTTCTACACCACTGACTGACTCATTCAAAAATGAAGTATTCATCGCCGAAGTCTGAAACTGACGTTCAATGCGTTCCTGCAGAGGGCGAGTGCTAAGCCAGGCCAAGACAAAGTAAAAAGGCAGACTTGCTAATACAATGCAGGTCAACAGCGGCGACAACCAGGCCATCACACCGAAAAAAACAAAAGTAAACATAACATCGACGCAAAGGGTTAGCATCGAGCCTGTCAGGAAGTCACGAATACTATCAAGTTCCTGAACACGGGTAATAATAGCTCCAACTTGACGCTGTTTGAAATAAAGGAGCGGCAGACCCAGTAAATGATGAAACAGTTTAATGCCAAGTTCAATATCGATACGGTTGGAGGTATGCGCAAACAGGTATTCTCGCATCCCTTTTAATACCACTTCAAAAATACTAATAATAACCAATATCACCACCAATACATCTAGGGTAGACAAAGCGTTATGAACCAGAACCTTATCCATAACCACTTGAAAGAAAAGAGGTGTGGCTAAAGCGATCAACTGTAACATCAATGAAAATAGTAAAACTTCGGCAAGTAGTTTACGGTGGCGAACAAACTCAGGAATAAACCAAGATATATCGAAACGCAGAGCAGCACCTTGTAAAAGTATCACTTCTCCTCCCCACTGTGTTTGCAGCTCTTCGATACTCAACAGCATCGGTTCTGAAGCCTCTGGGGACTGGATCAAAGCCTGCTCTGAAGACATTTTAGCCAACACAACAAACAAACCAGCACGGCTCCTGAATGATAGCGGTAACATTTCTGGGGAAATTTTGCTCAGCGTTAATTTAGAAAGCGCTAAGTTAACGTTATTGGTTCTTGCAAACTGCTTAACAGCCTTTTTAAAAGATAAACTGCCATCAAATTTTTCGCAGGGCTTTTCCTTAGCTCCCGATAACTTCAAAAGCAGTGCCGAGCATGCCAATGCTGAAGATATGCTCTTGTATTCTGAAGACAGATTGGAGTCGCTGTAGGTAAGATTTTTCATAACGTAAATAATATTCGCCTAATAAATTACTGTAAATTGCTTAACGAAATTGAGAATCGTTACGACTATTATTATAACTATTGTTACAACCAGTCATATTTAGCGAATATACCCTCATTTTTAACAATTTAGTGTAACCTAGTGTAACTAAGTGCAACAAAGCCCAAAACCTAGGTTACACCTACGTATAATCCCTACAAACGTGATAGGTGGGCAAAACTCAAAAATAGACGAGGACTTAGTTATATCGTGAAGGAAGATTGTTTAAATTTATTTTGGTGGGAATTTTATCCTCAGGACTAAGTTGTAGTTCTGAGGATAATGAGTGTTAATAAGCGATAGCTAGTGATGTATTCAACACTAGCTATCGCTGAGCATATCACCTTTGTCTTCTAACCAAGTTCGGCGATCAGAAGAACGTTTTTTAGCGAGTAGCATATCCATCATTGAAAATGTCTCGTCTGCATTATCAATCGTTAAGCGGACTAAACGACGAGTATTAGGATCCATGGTGGTTTCCCGCAATTGTAACGGATTCATTTCACCCAACCCTTTGAAGCGTTGCACGTTGATTTTACCGCGTTTTTTTTCAGCTTCGATACGGTCGATAATACCGTTTTTTTCAGATTCATCTAATGCATAAAAAACTTCTTTGCCAATATCAATACGGTATAGCGGCGGCATAGCGACAAACGCATGCCCAGCTTCAACCATGGCTCTAAAATGCTTATAGAACAAAGCGCATAGCAAGGTCGCAATGTGTAGACCATCGGAATCGGCATCGGCTAAGATGCAGATTTTACCGTAGCGTAAACCAGAAATATCATCCGAGTCAGGGTCAATACCCAGCGCCACCGAAATATTATGAACTTCTTCTGAAGCAAGTACTTGGGCAGAATCAACTTCCCAGGTATTTAAGATCTTACCACGCAGTGGCATGACAGCTTGAAACTCACGATCACGCGCTTGTTTTGCGGAGCCACCAGCAGAGTCACCTTCCACTAAAAACAGTTCTGAACGCATAGGGTCTTGACCCGAACAATCGGTTAATTTACCCGGTAATGCAGGTCCACTCGTCACACGCTTACGCGCCACTTTCTTACTAGCTTTTAAGCGTTTCTGGGCGTTGTTAATACACAAATCAGCCAATAATTCAGCCAAGTCTGTATTTGAGTTTAACCATAATGAAAACGAATCTTTAACCACACCAGAAACAAATGCAGCACACTGACGTGATGACAAGCGCTCTTTGGTTTGCCCAGCAAATTGTGGATCTTGCATTTTAACCGACAAGATATAAGAACAACGATCCCAAATATCATCCGGCGTTAACTTCACTCCGCGTGGCAATAAGCTACGGAATTCACAGAACTCACGCATGGCATCGAGTAAACCTTGGCGTAAACCATTCACGTGGGTACCGCCAAGCGCAGTTGGGATCAAGTTAACATAACTTTCGGTAACTGATTCACCACCTTCAGGTAGCCAAATAACCGCCCAATCAGCCGCTTCATTATTAGACGAAAAACTGCCGACAAACGGCGCTTCGGGTAACGTTGCCCATCCCTGTAACGATTCCATTAAATAGTCTTGCAGGCCTTTTTCGAAGCACCATACATGTTTTTCTTTATTTACTTTATCGTCAAATTTAATGTTTAAACCGGGACACAATACCGCTTTCGCACGTAAGTTATGCATCAAACGTTTAGACGAAAAATTACCCGAATCAAAATAGCTCGCATCTGGCCAGAAATGTACTTTAGTACCGGTATTACGGATACCAATGGTGCCAATCACTTCGAGTTCAGACACTTTATCGCCATGCTCAAACGCGATTTGATAAATTTGGCCACCACGTCTAATGGTAATTTCTACACGTTTAGATAACGCATTTACAACCGAAATACCTACGCCGTGTAGACCACCAGAAAATTGATAGCTATCGTTCGAAAATTTACCACCCGCATGTAGCTTAGATAAAATCAGCTCAACACCACTCACGCCTTCCACTGGGTGAATATCCACAGGCATACCACGACCGTCATCGCTGACTTCTAGCGACTGATCGGCATGTAAGGTAACAGTAATGTTTTGCGCATGACCGGCTAACGCTTCATCAACACTGTTATCAATAACTTCTTGGCCAAGGTGATTAGGGCGTACTGTGTCGGTATACATACCGGGTCTACGACGTACTGGTTCGAGACCATTTAGGACTTCAATCGAGCCCGCATTATATTCTTGAGTCATGAGTTTCTTTTATGCTGTTCGTTACATCGGTTTGAATGCAAGAAAGGTTAAAATATCGCTAAGGTAACGTTCAAATCCAATAAAAGCATGATCGCCTCCCTGCTCTACTGTCAATCTCGCCATTTCGTATTTTGTTGTTGCTTGGTTATAGTCTAACACTTCATCATCGGTCTGTAACAGTGCCCAGATCGTTTCAGGGTGAACTAATTCCGAACAATCCAATGCCCGTAGCTCATCAATGTGCTGCTGAGCTAAATTAAATTTAACTTGGGTATAAGGGTTCGTATTCTCACCTAAATAATCTACGAGCAATTCATAGGGCTTTACTGCGGGATTAATAATCACCGCTGGACAGTGAAATTGTTGATTAACTTTGGTCGCATAATACCCCCCGAGTGAACTGCCTACCACCCCAAGCTGATGCGCAGGGTAAGCTGAAATAAGTTGTTCTATCTGTAGCCAAGCATCTTGAGGGTAAGGTGAAAGATTCGGTATTTCGATCGTTATATCGGGATGGTGTAATGAAAGATAATCTTCCATTTGCTGTGCTTTCACCGACTTTGGTGAACTATTAAAACCGTGCAAATAGAGTAGTAGCGTGGAAGCCATTTGTTCATTTACCTCTACCAGTATTGTTAGTAACCTTTCGACTCAAGATCGGGATTAAAATCATGATTAGACAAACGCCAAACCTGACTATTAACAGTCCCATCACTGTGCAGTTGTAAATAACGCCACCCAGGCGCTCTCGCATCAAGAGTAAACTCATCACAATGTGGTTTAAATTGGAAACAAGTAGACGGAGACGCCATAAAGTGAATGCCATCATAAGTCTCGTCTAACTGCTGGTGCACATGTCCAAATAACACATGTCGTGCTTTAGGGTGTTTCGCTAACACCGCTAAAAATGCCTCAGGATTACGCAAAATATGTTGATCTAACCATTTACAACCCACAGGATAAGTATTGTGATGCAATACCACCAATGCATACTTATCTGGATGTAAACTAAGTTGCTCGTCAAGTAATGTCAGCTGCTCAGGCGATAAATAACCTGACGGTGAGCCCGTTAATTGCGAATCTAATAAAATAATCTGCCAGTCGCCAACAACTTTATATTTATCCGACAATACGCCTTCAGATTTTAATGCATCAGCCATGAGAGGAATATTGTCATGATTACCAGGTAACCAATAACAAGGTTTGTCTAGACGTTTAATATGCTGAGCAAAGTATTTATAAGAAGCGATACTGTTATCTTGGGAAATATCACCCGTGGCAAGCACAGCATCAAACGGTTGTTGATTCTGCAGAATAGCATCAATAACATGGCTAAAGCTCTGTTGTGTTTTAACGCCAAGAAGATCCTTCTCAGCAGTTGCAAACAAATGAGTATCCGTCACTTGTAATAAATTAATGACGTTATGCTTTGCTGTTAATTTAGAAATGTCCGCGCCCACAATAATCTTTAACCCTTGTCCTTTAATATGTTGCCTAGTAATGTCGAATAGTAACTACACTGATTGTAACGACATATCAGCAAGTCTAATTGAAAGATCCTTAAGACTATTAAAGGATACCTAATAGGACATGATAAATCTGCTGTCCAGCACACACTTCCACGATTTCGAATAAGAAACCGGTAACATAATGAGAGATTCAAACAACTTAGCCTAAAATATATTAGGTATTGTAGCCCTAGAGCCAAGACTTTTGCAATGTTTCAAAATTCAATTGTAACCACTGGATACCAATAATAGTCGATGCGTTATTTATTCGCCCAGTTTGCACCATATTATAAGCAGTTTCTCGACTCACCACATGCACGCGAATATCTTCACCTTCGCTCTCTAAACCATGAACGCCTGCAGCAGTACTGCTGTTGACCTCACCGATATACAGATCAATCGCCTCACTCGTACCACCAGGGCTGGCAAAAAACTGCATGATAAAATCACAGCGGCCAACAGTTAGCCCAGCTTCTTCTTCGGCTTCGCGTTTAACCACCTCGGCAGAGTCTTCACCTTGTTTGTCTATCATACCAGCCACTAATTCCAGTAACCAAGGTTGCGTACTGGATTCAATAGCAGGGATGCGAATTTGTTCTATCAATACCACCTCATCACGCGCTGCATCATAAGGGATGACTGCCGCAGCATTACCACGTTCAAAAACCTCTCGCGTAATCTCACCACTCCAATCACCCGAAAACAACCTATGTTTAAAGGTATAGGTGTTTATTTTAAAGAAACCATTAAAAACCTGCTGCTTGTTTATGATCTCAATATCCGTAATATCATACTCGGATTCTATTTCTAACTTTCGACTTTTCATTTACATATCCTAAAATATAATGATAATAACTAGTTACGGTGAATACCATATTGGCAGCTGGGGTTTAGGCACGATACCTAGTAAATATACTAATAATGCCATATAAGCATTGATTCAACGTTTAAAACTCGAGCTTCGAGATAACACCTAGTATAAAATTAAAACATCCGATAAATCTAACTATCTCTATTTGGATAATTATTAGTTTGACTAAGCAGTTATCATTACTTATTGTTATGCAAATTCATAACGGCAACTATTTACACTAAGGTAACCACCAATGAAGTTTAATAAAATTCTTCTAGCCTGCGGTCTGGCATTTTTTGCAAATTCAGCAAGTGCAGATAATTTACAACAAATATTTGAACAAGCTCTGACCAAAGATCCACTATATTTAGAAGCGCAAGCAAATCGCAATGCAGCACTAGAACGAATTACAGAACAAGAAGCAGCGAACTTACCAAAAATCAGTTTAAGTGCAGATCTGGGTTACACAGTGACAAGCGATTATCGAACAGATTCAAGCTCTAATGGTAACGCCTTAACTGGTAATGTAGGTATTGGTTTAACGCAGTCATTATATGAAGAAAGTAATTTCATTAATGTTAGCCAAGCCGCTAAACAAGCAGAGCAAAGTGAACTTGCCGTTCAAGCCGAGCTGCAAGGTCTTATCTTACGCGTATCGAATGCTTACTTTAATGTACTCAGCGCCAATGATACCTTAGAATTTTCTAACCGTAATAAAGAAGCGGTAGAACGTCAACTAGAACAGACAACCCAACGTTACAATGTGGGTCTAACCGACAAAACTGACGTATTAGAAGCACAATCAAGCTTCGATTTATCAGTAGCAGAAGTCATTAACGCTGAAAATACCCTCGCAAATAGCTACGAGTCGTTAACCGAAATCACTGGTTTAACGCATACCGATATTTCACCACTGAATACTGCGCGTTTTAGCCCTACAGCACCCAATGGTCAGCGTGATAATTGGTTAGATATTGCTAACAACCAAAATTTATCAATCCAGATCCAACGTATTGCGAAGCAAATTGCAGAAGGTAATGTCGATTTAGCGAACTCTACTGATAACATCTCATTGAACTTAGTCGCAAATGCCGGTGCTAAATATACGGATTATGGCAATGATAATAACAATGGTGGTGCAGGCGCTGAAAATACTGTGTCTTCAGGTAATGTGGGTATCAAATTTAGCATGCCGTTATACACAGGTGGCGCAGTAACGTCAGCAGAAAAACAAGCCGTTTATCAAGTCACAGCCAGCCAAGAACAATTAACCAAAGCAAGCCGTGAAGTACAAACAAACATTCGTACTTATTATAACAACGTGACGGCCGCGCTAAGTTCTATCAAGGCCTACGAGCAAACAGTTAAATCATCTGAAAGTGCATTAGAAGCAACGCAAGCTGGCTTTGGTGTGGGTACACGTACAATTATTGACGTGCTAAATGCAACGAAAAGTTTATATCAATCGAAGCAATCATTATCAGCATCACGTTATAACTACATCATTAGTATGTTACAGTTAAAACAAGCCGCTGGTACCTTGAACGCTGAGGATATAAGTTTAGTTAATGCTGGGTTAGAAGCACAATACTAAATTAAAACGTAATACAGAACGATAAGGCGACCACCAGTGTCGTCTTTTTTGTATCTGAAATCGCATATACCAGCTCAACATGCATCTATTAACATGTAATTATCAATCACTTATAAATGCAAATAGAGTTAACTCGTATTAATGAGAATTTTTCATGACAGATAAAAGTAAAACCACCAAGCCGATGGTTACCAAAGAAAACACGAAATTTAAACTCAGTTTTTTACACCCTAAAAACTGGTCGTTGTTGTTCGCGGCAACTTTATTATGGTTTATCTCTTTGCTACCGAATACAGCGCAAAGCGTATTTGGTCGGGCTTTAGGCCGCTTGGTCTCTAAAATATTACCCGGCCGTTTAAAAACAGCACAAAAAAATCTGGCTTTAAGTTTTCCAGAAAAATCTGACAGCGAAATTAAAGCACTCGCAAAAGAAAATTTCGAATATACCGGTTTAGCGGTTGTTGATACTGCTAATGCCTGGTTCTGGCCAGATTGGCGCATTAAGCAGAATATGGTGATCGAAGGTCAGGAGCATATCGACCAAGCAAAAGCTGACGGTAATGGTATGCTAATACTAGGGGGTCACTTTTTATCGCTGGAAATGTCGGCACGTATTTTTGGTTTATTACGACCGGCCCATGCTATCTATCGCCCAAATAAAAACCCATTAATGGAATACTTACAATGCCGTGGTCGCACACTTTCAAATAAAGGATTACTTGACCGCCGCGATATCAAAGGCATGTTACGCGTACTCGATGAAGGTGAGCCATTATGGTATGCACCGGATCATGATTATGGTCCTCGTCGAAGCGTATTTGTACCATTTTTTGCGGTTGAAAAAGCCTGTACTATTACTGGCACCACGCTTTTCGCCTCGGGGAATAATACAAAAACCTACCCTGCGTCTTCTTGTCGCTTTCCAGATGGTCGTTATAAGTTAACCATTCGCGCACCATTGGAGAACTTCCCAACGGGCGACGAAGTTAAAGATGCCACTATCTGTAATAAAGAATGCGAAAAATCTATTTTAGAACAAGTGCCACAATACATGTGGTTACATCGCCGCTTTAAAACGCGTCCGGAAGGTGAACCGAGCTTGTATAAGTAATCGGTTACATAACAAAATAAAGTCCTATTGATAAAACACTGTAATGTGGGCATCAATAGGATTTTTATTTAACTACAGTGCAAACAACTGTTGCCAGTAATCAATAACAACTTTACGTTGTGCAACAAATTCACTATTCGCAACAACTCCCTTCTTGCCTAATAAATTAAGCCGATGGATTTCATCACGCATTTGGCAATAGCTCGATGTTAAGCTCGCGCCTAACTCCTCAGTCATTAACCCTTCTGCCACACAACGGCTAATAATACGGACATTATCAGGCCACAACTGGATCTTAGGCATCTGCGCAGCATGATTCAATACAATATACTGCATCATGAATTCGATATCTGTGATGCCGCCTTCTGACTGCTTTATATCAAACTGGTCAGCATTGGCTTTTAACAAATGCTCTCGCATTTTCAAACGCATTTCGACCACTTGCTTTTTCAGTTCTGTAGTATCACGCGGTTTGGCTATAATACTACGTTTAACCTCAGTGAAACGACTTTGAATCAGCTTATCGCCATAGACGATACGGGTACGCACTAATGATTGGTGCTCCCAGGTCCACGCTTCTTTACATTGATAATCCAAAAATCGAGATACCGGACAAGCAAGTACACCAGAGCTACCCGATGGGCGTAAACGCATATCAACTTCATACAAAATACCAGTACTAGTACGGGTACTAAAGATATGAATAATCCGTTGCGCTAAGCGCAAATAAAATTGACGGCTATCGATCACTTTGGCTCCGTTGGTCACGCCTGCGGCTTCACAATTATGGATAAACACCAGATCTAAATCCGAACCATAACCTAATTCGATACCACCAAGCTTACCATAGGCGACAACAGCAAACCCTTTTTCACCCGTTTCAACCACATTGTGAGGAACGCCATGCTTCTCTTCTAATTGTTGCCAAGCTAGATTGACCACATTATCAATCACAGCCTCCGCCAACCATGTTAAATGGTCACTCACCTTCATTAACGCTAACTCACCACCGATATCCGCAGCCGCAATACGTAATAATTGAGTCTGTTTATATTGGCGTAGCGCTTCTAATTGCTGTTCGTGATCGTCTTCCGGAATTCGCAGCATAAATTGGCGCAACTCACTACGATATTCATGCAATGGCGTTGGGTGATATAAGTGTGACGGCACTAATAACTCGTCTAATAAAATGGGGTGACTCGACAGCTGTTTCGCCACCATCGAACTTGCCCCACACAAACGTAGTAACTGTGTTAACGCTAAGTCATTCTCGGCTAACAATTCTAAATAAGCAGTACGATTTAAAATTTTACATAACAAGGCAATAATACGCGGTAATAACGCAACAGGATCATCCGATTTTAAGATCGAAAATAGCAATTTAGGTAATAATTTTTCAATCGTTTGTCGACCCCTAGGCCCTACTGTTTTACGTTCGTAGTCAGTCTTAAAATGATTTAAATCTCGAACAAAGTTTTGCGCATCTTGTTCCGCCAGACCATATTCTGCAAGCAAAGTTATTGCTTCATCTGTTGATAGTTCTAAATGCCATAAATCTAACGCAGGTTGTGATTCTTCATTATCATCGTCATCACCACCAATCACCTGACTGAATTCGGAATGAATATTCGCCATCACTTGATTGATATAAACATAAAAGCTATTCCAGTCAGCATAACCTAACACGCTAATTAAGCGGCTACGATCCAATTCTGATTGCGGTAAAGTTTGGGTTTGCGCATCATTAATTTGTTGCAGAATATTCTCAACTTGGCGTAAATAACAATAACTTTCGGTGAGTACGGTATAGCTTTCTGCTGATATTTCTCCCAGTGACTGCAAGACTTTAAGCGTCGCTAACAATGATTTTATTTGTAGTACCGGTTCACGACCTCCGCGAATAAGTTGGAACGTTTGCGCCACAAACTCCACTTCACGTATACCACCACTACTCAACTTAATATTATCTTTTAATCCTTTACGACGCACTTCTGCCTTAATCATGGCTTTCATATTACGCAGCGCATCAATGGCACTAAAATCCACATAACGGCGATAGATAAACGGACGAAGTATTTTTTCCAGTTCAACTCTGGTTTCAGCATTACCACCCAAAGCACGAGCTTTTACCATGGCATAGCGTTCCCAATCTCGACCTTGGTTTTGGTAGTATTCTTCAAACGCATTAAAACTCATGACTAATGGACCTGAATCACCAAACGGACGCAAACGCATATCAACGCGGTAAGCAAAACCATCTGCGGTGACTTGGTGTAAAGCCGCAATTAGCCGCTGACCTAAACGTTGGAAGAATTTCTGATTCACAACAGTACGTCCCGCACCAACGGTTTCACCGGTTTCTGGATACGTAAAAATAAGATCTATATCGGATGAAAAATTGAGTTCACCACCACCCAATTTCCCCATGGCTAAGATTACTAGTTGCTGCTTAGCGCCGTCGTGATTAACCGGGGTTCCTTGCTCTTTACATTGCAGTTGATATAACCACTCTAGAGCGCCTTCAATTAAACAGTCAGCAAGGTGGGAGGTATGGGTTAAACTTTCACTTAGCGTTGCATCTTGTAATAACTCTCGCCACGCGATAATACACATATGAAAACGGCGAAATTGGCGAATAGTACGCAGCAATGCAGGTTCTGAATCACAAGCAGCAAGTTGACTCGCTAACTGCGATTCCACCAGCGTAGTACGTGATGCTTGAGCGAGTAAGCCTGATTGCCAAATATCACGTAATAGATCGGTATTATTAATACAACTTTCCGCAATAAAATCACTTAACGAAAATATCCGTTGGCTCTGGCTAATTTGTACTGCTGTCAACAGGGCTAAGTCGCTCGCGTTTCGCTCGCACCAACGTTGCCAATAAATACCACCCGTATCAGCTAATATACCTACAATTTGACATTCAGTACTCATAAACGACATCCATATAATTAAGACTTGTGATCCAATTAATTAAACGATTTATATCAAGCATGCACATATAGACACACCCAGCCTTACATGCTATTACTTACCGATATTAATTACCCCAGTAAACTTACCATTAGTAGGGAGTTTATGGCAGCTAAAATCGCAAAATAAGGCCACCTTTAATGTCTGTTTTTGAAACGCTCTTATCGTCTGAACTGTTATTTTTTTTAATCGCCGACCTCATCATCGCCCTCGCCTTACTCTCTGCAATGCGATTTTTTACTGGCGCCGTCGATAATATAGATACCACCGATGAATTAGCCAAACGGGATAACTTTGCCTTTGGTATTAGTTTGGCCGGGGCTATCTTTGGCTTAGGAATTGTACTTTCTGGGGCGATAACAGGTGAAAAAGCCGCAACACTGTCAATCGAAATTTTAGGTATAAGCCTGTACGGCTTAGCAGGACTTGTGTTAATTAAACTGGGTCGTTGGATCCATGATCATGTATCGCTCAATCTACTCGATAAAAATACTGAAATAGCGCAACGTAATGTTGCGGTGGCGATTGTAGATGCCTGCGCTTCAATTGCAACAGCTATCATAATTCGTTCAACATTAGTTTGGGCAGAAGGGTTAGAAGTTATCACTTTTATCGCTATATTTAGTGGTTTTTTGATCTCCCAAACATTAATGTTAGTCATGACCCGCTATCGTGAATACCGTTATTCACGCGGTAATCTTGGTACTACCATGCAGCAAGCCTTTACCGATAATAATATTGCCGTTGCTGTGCGCCACGGGGGTTACTTGATTGGTGTCGCGATAGCAGTGACGATAGCCAGTAACTACATTTATTACGATACAGCCAATCTCATGACCACCTTAGGTTCTTGGATGGTGTTTAGCTTAGTCATGCTAACGGCTTTTACTATTCTCGCTATCATAGCTAAAAAATTAATTCTTAATGGCGTGGATATTAATAAAGAAGTTGACCTACAAAATAACATAGGTGTCGCGACAATGGACATGGCAATCAACCTCTCTATTGCCTTCATCCTCACAGCGTTATTAATTTAATCTCGAGCTGGCTGTAAATACTGTGTGTTTTTAGATTATTTATGATAATAAATACACTCAGTCCTATAACGTAACTAAGTCATTATAGACAATGAACTTTACGGTCATTTATCGGACAAAATAAGATAACGATAATATATAAAATACAATAAATAAGTTCTATGCCCTTGACATATTATGTCTCGAGGCTTAAAGTTAACCTCACTTAGACATAATATGTCAAAAAGGAACAAGATGAACATACATAAAATTGCAAATTATCTGAATGCTCTTGGCGACAAGTCTGACACAGGCTATAAATTTGACTGTACACCAATTTCCGGTGATGTTGATGTACTGCGTGTCGACGTTGAAGGCCGTGAAGAAATTCCAATTTTTGTTTCTGTCACTGATGAGCAAATTCTTTGTATTGCTTATCTCTGGGGCGAAAACGAAGTTAAAACAGAAAAACGTGTCGAAATGCTAGAAGCGATGTTAGAACTTAACATTCCGATGCCACTGTCATCATTCGCTAAAATCGATAACATGTACGTGGTATACGGCGCATTATCAGTGCAATCAACCATTGCTGATGTAGAACATGAATTAGTTGTATTAAGTGATAACAGTCTCGAAGTTATTACTGAATTATCAGATTATTTAGTTTAAACCCTACTTCTAAGGAGAAGTTTATGAGCATTTTTAAGAAAATTATGACCGCGATCCGTGGTGGCGCCCGTGAAGTAGGTGAAGGTATTGTTGATGCAAACTCAATGCGTATCTTTGAACAAGAAATTCGTGACGCCCAAACCCATTTAACCAATGCTAAACGTAATTTAACGGATGTAATGGCAAAACAGATGCAATCAGGCCGTGAATTGGAGCGTGTAAAAGCCAACCTAACTGAACACGAAGGTTATGCTGTACAAGCATTAAATGCCGGAAACGAAGCCCTAGCATTAGAAGTAGCTGAAAAAATTGCCCAGCTAGAGCAACAAGTTATCGAACAACAGCAAAATTTAGATAGTTTCACGAGCAGCGCTGCAAAACTAAAAGATTTAGTCAAGAAAAGTGAGCGTCAATTGGCAGAGCATCAACGTCAATTAACAATGGTGAAGACCACTGATAGCGTGCAAAAAGCAACATCAGCTATCACTGACAATTTTAGCGCAAGTAATTCAAAACTACTCAGTGCTAAAGATTCATTAGAACGTATTAAACAAAAACAGCAAGACTTTGATGATCGTATGCTTGCAGCTGATGAACTACAAGCTGAAGGCAGCGACCAATCATTAAAAGCAAAACTTGCGGAAGCGGGCATTGGCCAACAGCAAAGTAACGCGAACTCGGTATTAGAGCGTTTAAAAGCCAAGCAAAATAGCTAAATTTAACGACTAATCAATTAGTGAGTTATTCCCCAATAGGAGCAGTCATTGTGGCAACACGTGCTGTTCCTATTTGTCATTCTGCTATGCCTAGGAGCCATGATGAGTTTCTTCAAAAATTTATTTAAAAAGTCCGCACCCGAAACCCCAACCCGGGAGCTCAACCACGTCAGTAAGTTAATTATTGGTGATATCATCGAGTTTAGTGACAGCTTTACTCTACCGACTGAAGTACGCCGACAAAAATTTGAAGTCATAGCTGTTGAGACTCTTGAATTTGAGCACCAACATTACCCGCGCTTTAAGCTGCAAGGCGAGCAACAAACCTATGTTTGGTTATCATTACCTGGCTACGACCAGAACAATTTCCAGTTAAGCCTTGAGCTTACTCGCGAAGACGTCTCACAATTATTTGATTTAGAATTATTTAGTGACGTATTCGAAGAAGGTTTTACCGAGTTAAGTACTGAACAACCGGTATCGTTAGGAGACTGGCATGCTGACCATTATTACCAGCAAGATATCGCCACCGTTGGTTATCACCATAGAACAGACTTCAGAACAGCAGCACCTTCAAAATACGCCGATGAAAACCCAGGTCAGCAATTTGAGTTTTATCATTTACATGATGCCAAAGAAAGTAAGTTAATCGATATAATGGTACTTAATAACGGCGATACTGACGTGTACTTGACCGTACAGCTTGGTAATGACAGTATTACAGGATACTGGCCAATAGCATAAACACAGTACAAGGCAGATTGAAGATGGTTAAATCACGTGAATTACCGGAAAGATGGCAATCATCACAAAAAGCGATGAAAGCAGTGCAAGTCGCATTCGATATGGATGAAAAAATCCAATACAAGATCCGGAAAGCAGCATTAGATAATAATTTAAGCCCGTCAGAACAGATCCGGGATATTCTCGGTTTAACTATTAATAAACGACCAAAAAGGCCTCGTTTAACCGTATCTTTAAATAACCAAGACTATATTGAGCTGGCTGAAAAATATGGACTACAACCAGAGCAACAGTTAGAAATTAAGAAATTAGTCATTGAAGATCTTGTCAGATTTTCAAATTAATAGCACGTTTTATAGAGAAGAAATGAGTAACAATCAGTGACATCCGCAGCCACTGATTGTATATTTTTATCCTTCCAACCAATACGGCCGCATCGTTAATGCTTGATGGCGAGTTTGCTCTAATGCATCCAATAACGAACGTTGTTTACGCACTAATACCTTTTCGATTTGTTTAGCAATTGCTTCTGGCTGTTGTTTTGCAACCCCCATGAGTACCTGCAATACCGCTAAATCATCAATACCCTGTAATATATCCTGCCAAGGTAAACGGAATTTATCACGCTTATCTGTTGAATAATGGTGGCTAAAACAATGCCCTATCAATAAATTTTGCTTTAATTTGGCATGTAATACTAAGTACGTATCAGCATCGAGTTGTGGCGCTGACAATGACGAGTCAAGTACGCTCTGCCAACTGGCTTGTAAATGCGTATTAGCAAACGAAAGTACATTGGCACTATCAAGTTTTACACTGCTTAAGCCTTGGCTCAGTAGTTGGCTAATAGACAGCATAATACTGGCATATCTTGGTGTATTAAATAACGTTTCAATGTCCGTAAAATTAATATAACTATGTTGTAATGCCTGTAATTCTTTGGTTATGCGTTTATACTCAGGAAACTTACGAATAAACTGTCTATTATTGGTCATCGCTTGCTTTAATTGTGACGCACTATCTACCGCTGACAACTCTTGTTGTAACCAAGTCAATTCCGTTTGCTTTAGCGCGATTTCAGGCAGTATATTCACATAGCTGAGTAGCGTTTGCTGGATCAGCGCTATCGCTGACACAACTTCAACCAAGGCATTAATATCTTGGGTTTCTAAATACTGCTGCTCATGGTGTTGCCAATGCGCATAACTTTGAGTCAATGTCGTTAAAAATATATCCCCTAAGTTTTCAGTTTCTAATTCTGGCATTTTTAGCGCCAACGGTTTAATTCTAGGGGTATATAAACCTGCTAGTTGATAACCACGTTTAGCTTTACTCACATTACCCAAACGTACATTACCCAATTGCGTGATCTTCTGCGCTAACGTAAATAAATCGGTAATATCGCCACATACTAATTCCAATTCAATTTCACAAATCGGATAGCTTTGTTCGCCACTGCGTGCCATACCCTGATCGAAAACCACTTCTATTTCCGCCCCATTCGGCAATTTAGCATGCCACATAGTACGTTCGAAATCAGTGGTAAATAAATCCACAAGATCCATTTGTAACTGGGCAACATCGGTATTTTTTGGCCAAATTTCAGCCGGGAAATCAAGCAAGGTCGGAAAATCGCCTTGTAATGGTAAATTATATTCTGGACGCTGATGTAATCCACCACGGACAATACCTGCGGTCTTAATGGTTTGCTCAGACAAATTTAAACTTTTACGTGTGCGCAAACCAAAATCAAACTGACGAAATTGGGATGTCGTGGTATCAAAATAAGTATTAGATAAAGGCTTAACAGCCTGCTCGATTATCACATAATCCGCTAATAACACGGCTAATTGCGATTTAACCTGTGGTTTAGCAACAAATTTTATTTCAACTTCCGTACTCATCCGGCCTCGCTAGACTCATAAACGATAAAAATAATGTCAGATACAACAGAATATCTAACACTTTAAAGTATAAAATTTACCAATTATTTTAAAACCTGTCTAAGGTTAAATCTTTAATTTGCGAATAAGATTTCCCGTAAAAACAAAAATATATTGATTTTGGTCTCATTCAATCACTAATAAGGCAATTTTTATATTGCAAACTCGTGAGAGTGGTTTAACATTCCCGACATCTTCAAAAGTGTCATCTTATTGTCACATACATGGATTATGGCTATGCCAGTAAATACAATTTTAGGACTTTTTGCTAAGTCTCCGATTACCCCGTTACAAGAACACATCACGAAAGTGCATGAGACTTGTGAATTACTTGTGCCATTTTTTGCTGCGACTACGCAACAAGATTGGAATAAAGCGGAAACTATCCGCCAGCAAATCTCACAATGTGAAAGAGATGCTGACATATTGAAACGTGAAATCCGCTTAAAGCTACCACGTGGTATCTTTATGCCTGTCGATCGTACCGATATGCTAGACCTACTGACTCAGCAAGATAAAATCGCCAATCGGGCGAAAGATATCGCCGGTCGTGTCATGGGTAGAAACCTACAATTACCAGTAGAGATCGCTGATGATTTCACGCTGTACCTAAAACGTTGCATTGATGCAACCGCGCAGGCTAAAAAAGCCATTAATGAACTCGATGAGTTACTAGAAACAGGCTTTAAAGGCCGCGAAGTCGATCTTGTTGAAAACATGATCAACGAACTCGATTGTATCGAAGATGATACTGACTCAATGCAAATCGTACTTCGTCAAAAACTGCGTGAAATTGAAAATAACTACAATCCAATTGATGTTATGTTCCTTTACAAAATCTTAGAATGGGTTGGCGGATTAGCGGACCAAGCTGAAACTGTTGGCGCACGTCTCGAACTAATGCTAGCGCGTAATTAAGATCACTATAGGTATATAAATAATGGAAATCATTCAAGCATACGGTCCTTACCTACTGTTTATGGCGGCTGTCTTCGGCCTTTATATGGCATGGGGTATTGGTGCCAATGACGTAGCAAATGCGATGGGGACCTCTGTAGGTACCAAATCACTGACCGTAAAACAAGCGATCTTTATCGCGATTATCTTTGAGTTTGCCGGGGCTTATTTAGCCGGTGGTGAAGTTACCGATACAGTTCGTAAAGGTATTGTTGACCTTGCAGTATTCAAAGAACAAGGCCGTCCTGATGCATTAGCGTTTGGTATGATCGCAGCACTACTCGCTGCTGGTACTTGGTTAATGATCGCATCAGTCTTTGGCTGGCCGGTATCAACAACACATTCAATTATTGGTGCTATCATCGGTTTTGCGGTTGTCAGTGTCGGTCCAGAAGCCGTACAGTGGGATAAAGCAGGTGGTATCGTTGGTAGTTGGATTATAACACCAATACTCTCAGGACTCATCGCTTACGTCACCTTTATGAGTATTCAAAAGCTCATATTTGATACCAAAGATCCGCTTGCTAATGCTAAACGTTACGTGCCTTTCTACATGGCTTTAACAACATTTGTTATTGCAATGGTTACAATTAAAAAAGGCCTAAAACATGTAGGTTTACATTTAACGACAACTGAAGCTTTAGTTGCTTCGTCAGTAGTCAGTCTACTGGTTGCTATTGCAGGTGCCATTTACATCAGCAAACAAAACTACAGCCCAAGCAATGACAAAGACATGCATTTCTCAAATGTAGAGAAAGTGTTTGGTATCTTAATGATCATTACTGCTTGTGCAATGGCCTTTGCGCACGGTTCTAACGATGTAGCCAATGCGATAGGTCCATTAGCAGCAGTTGTATCAATTGTGCAAAATGGTGGCGAAATTGCCGAAAAAGCAGCGCTAGCGTGGTGGATTTTACCACTCGGTGGTTTTGGCATCGTGGTTGGCCTAGCAACAATGGGCCATAAGGTGATGTCTACTATCGGTACCGGCATTACAGAATTAACACCAAGCCGTGGCTTTGCAGCGCAGCTAGCAACAGCGACAACGGTAGTTATTGCCTCAGGTTCAGGTTTACCTATTTCTACAACACAAACGCTCGTAGGGGCTGTTTTAGGTGTAGGTATGGCACGTGGTATTGCAGCACTGAATCTCAACGTCGTTAGAACGATCGTTGTATCCTGGGTTGTCACATTACCTGCAGGTGCCGTACTCGCTATTATCTTCTACAAGCTCTTAGAGGCTATCTTTGTCCTGTAATTGATTATAGAATTTAAAAAGGCCATCAATTTTTTGATGGCCTTTTTTTAAATCCACTAAATTTCGATTTTATGGTGGGAAAACATCATCTGAGGCTTGTCGAAGTTCGATTTTATATTTATTATGCCTATCAGAATATTTCGTCTACGGGACAACTTGTGAAGATTAAACAACTCATTTTAGCATCATTGTTAACACTCATTAGCTTATCGAGTGTTGCAAAAGAAACACGTTATATTAGTGATGACGTGTCTATATTTATGCACTCAGGTCCAGGCACTCAGTATCGTATTATTGGTACGATAAAAGCCGGTGAAGCTGTAACCTACCTGCAAACTAATCCAAACGCTAATTTTGCGCAGATCACCACCAGCAAAAACAAAACAGCTTGGATTAACGCTAAATCACTTTCTCGCCAAGTAAGTTTAAAAGTACGTACACCAAAACTACAAGCTGAGCTTGAAAAAACCAAAGAAGCGTTGGCAAAAATCAGCAATAAAAACTCGGCGGCAATGGCAGAGTTAACAAATGCTAACCGTGACGAGCTCATCAGTAAAGAAGCTGATATTGCAACACAAGCGAACAATATTGCGTCATTAACAGCTGAAAATACCGCGTTAACGGCAGAAGCAGTACGTTTACGTGAAGAGAATGAGCAATTATCAGCACGCCTAGATACCAAAGAAGAAGATGCGCAACATCGTTTCATCATTTTAGGTGCATTAATTCTTGCGGCAGGCTTAATTGCTGGGTTAATAATCCCATCAATCCGCTTCCGTCGAAAGAAAAATAATGGCTGGGATTAATTATTTATTCGCCATTGTAAATAATTAAACACCAGCATAGCGAATAGAGTGATACTTATGAGCCCTATTCCTGAATCTATAAACTGCCTATCTTCTATTATATTAAGGGTGGGCAGTTATACCTAATCTACTTCAAGATGCACCAAAGATTCCTTCTATCAAATTAAGCCGCCTCATTTATAAACTCTATCCAAGCTAGAGATATTACTTTCAAACGTTACCGGAAATTACAGTTCATTAAAACCATGTGCTTTATTTCTGAACGTAACACTCTCAATTAAGTCTATTCAATAGATTCAACTTGCCCTGCGTGAAGAGTAATGGCTCAAGGTATCATTGAGCCATTTAAAAAAGCATTATTAATGCATACGCTGTTGCAACACATTCAATGCATTTTGCTGTGCAGCAATAACTTGGTTCGTTAGTAAATGGCTACTCCGCATACCATTTCCAGCCGTATTATAGTCCATGAGATTAAGATCTTCCGGTAGCGAGAACTCATTAATAACACGTTCATGAGCCTCATCTAAACTTAATCCTTTCGCCATATGTTGCGTCATCAATGTAGTCAGCGGCGTGATAACACTCGATTGAGGAACTGTTGTGAGCATGACTAGCTGTGCCTTACTGGTTCTAGTGTCAACACCATTAATAAGTTTAATCAAACCATCTCGTTCATCAATCAAACCATCGGCATTCTTATCAAAATACTGATAAGGAATGTTGAACGTTGAACGTCCCTTACTATCAGTAAAACCAATCGGTTCATTGGTATCCCACAAATCATTACCATTTGCATCAAAGAATACTGTACCGCCGACAATACTAGCCTGCTCCATCACAGCCGAATTACCAGCCCATTTGACACCCTCAAGAGTAAAATCATAAAGTCGGAAAATACCTAACGTCTCTTCCCACATTCTTATTTTCAAGGCTTCAACATACGCTTTAAGTTCAACATATAAAGTAAAACCAAGCTCAAATGCATCCTTAGGATCTGTTATCAACTGCATAGCGAGATCATAAGCACGTAATTTACCATCATACTGACCACCAGCGGTAAATTTACCATTTTTAAGTGGTTCACAAGCATTTGGTGTTGTTGCTTCACAAATATCCACCAAATCAACACCGCCAGCTAGACCAGGTCCTCCTTGGAAGAAGGAACCAAATACAATGAGATCGAGACCTGCACCAAGATAAACCTTTGCATCTCCTGCAAGTTCATATTTGTCCCACACATTTTTATCTGATAATTCCCGTTCGTAGCCACCCCACCAATCTTGATCGGTACTATCGTCACCACCAGCATAATAACTTTGCTCAGACCAATCCTTAATATAAATACTATTTAATAAACGTAATGACCGATCACCATCCGACAGTTCTCCTTGGCAATCCCAAATTCGTTCTGGAGTATTACTACCACAAATGCTTTGTAATAAGCCTCCAGTATCTACACCGACTTTAATGTCCGTCGCTATTTGCATACTACCGCCAATATATCCAACAAAGATAGGAATAGGGGTAGGACGGAACTTCTGATCAATTTCAAAACTAAGATCCACATCAGGCACATCAATTAAAATTAGTTCTGCAGGATCACCAAATATAAATTTAAGTATGTCCAACGGTGAACTTAAAATTGGGAATGAAATAATTCCACGACTACGTAATTCGTTAAAGCGCCCTTTCACTTTACTCTTGTTTTTATTTGGTTTTATATTAGCTCGTGGAGGTTCTGGACGCTCAGGTGAACTTTGCTTAACTTTACTTGGTCCAACTTTACCCGTTGCAGTTTTAGTAAACTCAAAGTTTTTATCACTACCAAGAATAATATGTCCTTGTTGATTAACATAAGGAACCAAAGATGTATCAATACCAGGTAAACTTGATGTGTCACGATGAGGGGTAACACGAATATCTTGAGGCGATACCAAGAAACCATCTGATGATATGATCCTTTCTTCTAGGGATTTTGCTCCAGATAATTCTTCACCTAAGTCAGCTGCAATTTCAATCAGTTGAAAAATATCTGCTGTAAACTCAAGAAAACGATTCGCATTCTTAAGCATATTCGCATATTTCTTTGCTTTGGCAGAACCCTGAGATTTCAAAAATGGCGTAGGTATTTCCAGTACTGTTACCTTACCATCATTATTTGAATCAAATACATGTTGAAGGCTAAGCTTTGAAAACAACTTCATATCTGCCGTTAACGCGTTCGCAATCGGTCGTATTGGAGCCATTTCAGTCGCCACATGCGAGAGTGGTTCCACTAATTGATCCGACAATAAAGAACCAAGATCAAGACCTAGATTATAAATCCCAAAGATAAATTCACCACCTCGGCTCGATACATTAGAAAATAGATCCGTTCCAGAATAACGTGCTGTTAGTCCTAAATTAGCAACAACCGAAGGTAAAGGAAAATCAACATTACCTCCAACTGCATCACCACCATTATTACCTATTGCAGTATCTATTTGCGCATAGAGCGCCGCATCACCACCCAGTGTAAATTTGACTACGCCTTGTTTTTCCTTACGAAGTTCAGTCAAATAAAGTATCCCATTTCTACTATTAAGAGCTAGCTCAGCAAATAAGTTGGCTTTTGCCATCGGTTGAATTAATCCCTTACTCGCTTTTACGATATCTTTGATATTAGATTCAAAAGTGGATAAATTATCACCGGTCCAACTATTATCATGAAAGTCACCTGAATATGTAATTTCAGACAGATTATCAAAACTGACCTTAAGTTCATTTTGGTATCGAATCATTAGGCTCAATTTACGGAAACTAAGATTACTTTTAGTCGAAATAAAAAAGTCATCTTGGAGTTGAGTTATTCCATAAGTTGTGTCTTCAGCCGGTCTAGCAATAATACGCTTATAAAATTCATTCAATGTTGATTTATTTGATAAATTTGACGAGGTTTCCCAGTTAGGAATGCCCTCTCCCATAATATCAATTGCATTTTCTAATGACACGACACCTTTAAGTTTAAGATCACCTTTTGTGGTTTTCGTCATCAAAATATTAGGACTATGTACTTTACAATCTTGCCCTTCACTTACTTTGTCTTCGTCCGTACAATAAACTTTATATCCTTTAAACAGGGCTTTAATTTTATATTTATACTGATCTTCTTCCTCTTCTTCCTCCGTCATTGAGATGAATTCACTATTCAACAAATCTTTACATAATATTTTATCCGTTGACTCTTGCGCTGTTGCTGGCGGATTAGTTTCCCAATCAAGGCAATTTAAAATATAACTAGATTCAGAAACATCACGTTTTAAGTAATAATTATAATAACCCTGCTCAGTTAGAGATAAGATCCCATATTGACCAACAATATATGCCTCTAGATTTTCGTTTCTATTCGCCTCCGTAAATTCTATAACTTTATCACGGTCATCATAGTTGCCAACAAGTGTTTTAAATACTTTAGCTGGGGATGTCTGCGCCGTATCACTCACATTTGCCGGTTGCATTGGAGCCTGACTAATACTTGCACTCGCAACAAATAATTGCATATCACCACTAAAGTCAAGGGCTGAAGATAAGCTAAGAGACAATTTACTTACCGTGTCAACTTTAGGCGTATCTGTATTTTCTGATTTCAAAAACATCATTTTATACTTAGAAAGCGTGTATTGAACAGTTTTCCACGGTATGTCATCTGCACCTTTTAATTGAATATTATCAATGTCTTTTAATTTATCTTTACCATTAAAAGCTACATTTTCAACCGAAAGTGATGAAAATTCCCATGTCCATTCAATATGATAGTCATTACCTTTTTTCTTTAAGGTACCTATCACTTTCAGATCACCATCCTCAAGTTTTAACGTTTCAGACCAAACCGATTTTTTCTTAAATACATTCATATCACTTGGTACTGATTTAACCGAATCTTTCAGTGCATTTAACCAAGGTGCTTTAATGTTTAATTTTTCAGGTTTACAGCGATTATCAGCTGTTTTTTCACAACTTGTTTTCAAAATGACACTTGGGTCTTTATGCGTAGTTGAAAGCATAACTAAGGTTCTATCAGTCTTGAGTTCTACTGCAGGTTTTATCTCACTAACTATAATATCCGCTGTAAATGTACTATTCCTTGGTCCAAGTAATGTTGAGTCAATGCTCTCAAAAACATTAATATCAAAATTAAAATTCAGTGCTTGAGAGCCTCTATTGTTGTTCTTATCGTTAAAATCGGTCGCTTTAATGGACCGGTTTTTAAACTTCAATCCGTCCTTAAGCGTCGACAAATAGTTCAATACCGCTACAATATTTTGCCTTTCCTGATTAGTCGAAGCCTTATTAAGATTATGATCAGGGTCCACTTCATGACTAATAATAATAGGTACATTCTTATTCGGTCCTATTGACTCAGGTTGCTTGAGTGATATTTCAATAAAGGGAGCATCATGACTATCTTTACCGTATATCACATCTTCCTCACTCAATAATGTTTTTACTATGCCCTCTATAACACTAAAATCATATATAGGTTTATCTTGATAAGGATCGCTGTGTCTTGGATTAACCCTTTTCCATTGCCAATAAACCTTAACATTCCTCTTCTTCAGGTCAGCATTAATAGCTAACATGTTCTTAGGTTCTGCAGGTTTACTATCCATATCGGGTATATTTCCCTGTTGAGTAATAAAAACAATACCATTAGGGGCAATCGATATTCCTTCCCAAGTTTGTAGTGAATAAAGCTCAACAGGTTTAGATACCGGGCTTCCAAGCAATCTATCTAGCGCAGCACTGTCTGTGACAATAAATATGCTAGGTCTTACTGATTTCTGATAACCTGTATCTTTTTTCTTACGGTCAAACTTAATACCAAACACCAGATCCGAGGTAAATTTAAATGTACCTCTTGCTGCTCCAGTAAAGTGTCCCATTCCTGGCATTCCCCAGTCTGTCACAAATTCATCTGTCTGAGCACTTAATCCGGCAGTAAAGGAAACTTTTAGCATTAGTTTTTCATTATCAAACTTTAAAATTTGCACAGGCCAATGATAATAACCAAAGGTAGCTTGTAATGCTTTTGTGAATATTCTTTGTATTTCTGTCGTCGTTAGGTGCGGTTGTTTAAGTAATTCACTCACGACAATATCTTCAATTCTTTCAGAAAAGCTCGGTATATTCGCATGGCTAGCATCACCAGATGTAAGTCCTGTTGGGCCACCACCTAATCGACCAAGTAAAGGGACACTAGTATCATACAAACGCGCCTGAAGGAATCCTAAAACTTCCGAGATTCCTTGCGCAATTTCGATAGGGTCTAACGCTGCTTCTTGTAAATAAACACTACTGGTTACCAGTCCGGCTCGGACGAGTTTAATGGGGCTGTCTTTATCCAAAAGTTTACCACTGAACTGCAGTTTTTCACCTTCAACAGAAGATAACAGCTCACTATCAGCCTGCACTTGCGCCAGACTAGCACCACCAGACTGCTTATAAGTGACAGTCAGTGCCAGTAGATGATCAGAATGATTATTGAGTATATACTTAAAGCGTTCAGTCACTGTGCGCTCATCAATATTATCAAGCCCAGCCTTAATTAGAGTTTCATCAAGCTTGTAAATATAAGTCGCATCTTTACCCAGTATTAATTCGCCATACTGACCAGCTAAATTAATCTCATTATCCACAGCAATTAAACTTGCCACTGAATTAAGTGGATTTGCTGTAAATAATGGATTTGTCGTGAGTAATCCCTTTCCAACCCAAAGATCATTATCATCCTTATCACGCAATGACATATTTGTTACTTTAGGTAGCGCATATGTTCGCCCATACTGGCTTACGCTAGCTAGAATATTGTCCTCTAGTTCTGAACCTGTATCTAAGGCCGCAGATATTATTTGTCCTGTGATATATGGAGCCCCATTACTATCAATACAAACAGTTAAATTATTTTCACTATCACAAACCCCAGGACTATAGCCATTCACCTGTGCAGATAATATTTTCCCTTCAGACGTAGCCGTATACTTAGTTAAATCAATATTAAATGCGAAGTTATCACTTACGTCACCTTCAACATTTTCATTGTTCAGGCTGTAAATAAATGAGTCTGAAAAAGTCCAATATGATTGGGTATACTCACTACTATTCGTGTTCAATGTATATGTATAACTATTATTAGCTAAATCAAATACTAATGTACCATTATCCCCATCAGGGAAAGCTATTTTTTCCCCCGATGGTGGGACTGAAGTAAGAATTGCTTGATTTACGGCACTAATCTCAACCGCTAATTTTTGAATGAGCGTATCATTTTTATTTAGTGCGATCTGATAATCGAATACATCATAGATCTTACCAATCGGAGATTTGGAAATAGCGGTGAGTATTGCCTTTTGAGAATCTGAGCTACCAAATTTCCCATCAGAAATACGATAAACAAAATCACCTAAATAATCTTTACTGCCTTTTATCGGTGTTAATGAAACTTGCCCATACTCTCCTTCAGCAAAAGTAGCGCCAGAAAAACTGACTGCACCTTCAATAACGAGCGCATCTTTGTCTTCAGCGTCTATTGGGCTGGTTAAATTCAGAGCCCCCTTCATCGTATTATAAAAAGGTTCACACACAGAAGAGTCAGCATAATCCTTCTGACATTCATTACTTTCATCAAGCAATGTGAAATAAATATTGCTATAACGAGGCGCTAATGCATCATCATTACTAATCAAATTATTAAATAAGTGAATATCTACCGTCTTCCACTGATTCCAATTATTTGTGCTAAATTCAATCGGTTCGATAGCCATAAAGGTACGATCACGCTGGTTTTTATAACGGACATCCTCGTAGTAAAATGCTAATTTCACGTCAGTCTGTGGTTGAGATTTTAAGCCAACCCTAAATCCATTATACTGCCCTTCTTCGACACTCAGACCGCCTTCTGGCATGACAATTTTCAGACCGATATCTTCATTATCTAAAATACGAACAGCAGCTTTATGTGTCTCTGGATGTGCCAAGTCTAAGCGATATTGATCAGCAGATTCAGGATGCTCTTTATTAGATACAGGCGGATTAATCACGACTACAACTTTTTCATAGCGTGCAGCTAAAGACTCTTCCGGTGTTAGATCATCAATCGGGAAAATGGGGAAACTAACCCGTTTTTTATCTTTAGGTATGTAGAGAGTACCTGACATTAACGTATCATAACCTTGGAAGTCGGGACCTGGATCGGCCAATACATCGCTGCCTTTTGGTGGCTTAGATTCTGCGGTTGCCCCATGAGGATCAGCAGAATTATAACCATAAAGTGTATAGTTAACAGGTAAACCACCTGGGTAACCTACATTCTCCAGTACACTGAAAGTAAAGTAACCAGGGTGAGTATTTTCACCCGCATTAAGATCCACTCCCGCGCGCACAATCGGTTTATCATTATCTTCAATATTAACTAACAATGGTTGCGTCATTGTCATTTGATAGACCGGGTCCAATAAATCACGGCTCATACCAGAAAGTCGCCCATCAGTTGTGCCTGTAAACGTTTGCTCTTCAGCATCATCAAGACGTTTAAAACAATCGCGTTCTGACTTATAATTATCACGATCTATACAAGAATAAACAGCTATATCAACACCACTTTCATTAATTTTGCTAACGATTGCTATATCCAATGTGTGAGATTGTTTGTTATCAATTTGGGTAAAATAAAGCTGTTGTTCCTGATAGACACCCTCAGACAGCTCCCTAGACAAACGATACTGATAATGACCGTCACTATCCCAATTAATCTGACCATAATTGCCCAGAATCATTTGCTGAGGATCTGTCAGTAACAGTTCAATCTGTCGAGTATGATTATATTCCACAATGTCATCATCAACAGCAGCCACAGCAACAGTACGGGTTAAGTCCCAGTTTTCAGGGGTAAATATTAAATCAACTGGCTGACCAGCCAACGAATTAGCATTAAAGAATAGGTTTCCACTTTTACTCAATATAACTGGATCATTTTGCTGCTTACCTTCAGTATTTATTAATACAATACTGAGGCTATCACTTGATAAACGACCATAACCATTATCAATCACATAAGAGAAATTCTCATTAGCTTGCCCCTCTTCAACGGCTGTTTCTTGCTGGTAGGTATAATCACCATTTGACTGCCAACATAAGGTTCCATAAAGTCCTTGTGTGTCAGTACATGTCTTATCGTTACGAGCAATGACAGTTTTGACCTGACGACTAGCAGCATCAACATCGACCATTTTTATAATACGTCGTTGCGGAAAGAAGGTTAACTGGTTATCTTCTGGCACTAGGGACACTGTCACAGCCTGTGTAGGTTTACTATTCAGACGAACCTCAACAGCGTTAATTTCTCCTTCTGTAGCATGTATGCTACCTGGTGCTATCGCAGCTGTTGGTAAACTTGAAAAACTGACATTTATCGCAGCGTGATCATTATTCTCAATCCCTGTCGCTGGCAGCGCATTTGCCAAATTATCATAATTTATATCTTCACTCTTCGTAATGAACAAATAGCTAAAGAGAGTAGATTCATCGTCAACTAAATCATCAACACCTTTAACCCAAAAGAACTGATCAGTTTTCCAATTATCGCCTTCGGGATTAAACTTAAAGGAAATTGTATCTTTAAAGCCTTCTTCTGGTAGCTTACTCACTAATCCACCGAGCTCTGGAGCCGTCGTCGCAATTTTAACTTTCACGACATTATTTGGCTGGCTCGCTAAATGGACCTTATAAAGCTTAGCGTCAGTCTCTGTCTCAGACACGTCAATACGTAAAATTGGATCATTAAGTGTGAGTACTGAATCATCTTCCCGCTTCACAACCAACCCTACTTGGTCATTATCTTTAATATCAATACGAACTAAATCACTGCCCGTTTTGGTATGATAATCAGCTTGATTGACATTACCTTCGACAATTTGTAATTGAATAAACTCAAGAGGCTCTGCACGCTGATCATCTTTAAGCTTAATCATGATATTCGCTTCCGAATTCCCCTCGTCAATGGTGACAAAAGAAAAACCTTGTGTTTCCTTCAAACTAATCACACCCTGATGATTACTTTGGAACAAATCATCATCACCATCTCCGTCCCAGTCAAAAAACTGATAGAACTCAATTTGGTCATAAGCATGCTGCATCGTTACATTATCACCACCTATATCTGTATCAAGATGCCTCAAATAATTGGCAATATTACTGTGGGGAGCTGCTACATAATAAGGTTGTTCCGCATTACCGTAATTTTCAAAATACTTCAGTCCCCCTGGTAACTGCCCCGGATTATTACCGATATAATCAATGACGGCATCTTTATCACCATCATTATCAAAATCAACAAATTGAATAAAGTAGCCTTGTTCCATCTGTTTCAGCTTAGGTAAATTGAGAAGGCTTGTATGACTGCGAGTCAATACGTGACGCCCTTTTTCCTCAGCGTTTGCTAAACCTTTCTCAATAGAAAAATGGACTGTTTTCCCTTCATTACTTATTACAACGAGTTCTAATTTACCATCATTATCCAAATCAACGAGTGTTGGAGACAACATACTCTTCAGCTCTGGATGAGTACCTTTTTGATAAAGGCTATGAGCCTGTAAAAATTGCGGTTTTTTTAAATCACCCGTATTTTTTAGCTGATATAAGCGACCGTCATTAGTACCAATAACCAAATCGACGTCCCCATCTTGATCTAAATCACCAGCCGTCATTGATACCGTATTTTTCAGTATTAAATTAAGTGGTTCTTTCTGAAATTGAGGACTCTGATTAATTTTTTTATTTAAATTAAGATGTAAATAAAACTGACCTGAATCATCCATAACCACTGCATCAGGTAAGTTATCACCATTAAAATCAGCAATGGTGAACAGCCGGCCTCGACTGACAGTTTCAAGGTTAAATAAATTGCTTGAACGAGTGACAAAACCCGTGAGCATTTCATAATCAGCCCCTTCCTGTGCACTTTGTTTAACCAACCAAACATCTTGCTTTACAGCCGAATCTTCGAGATCTAATTCGTCTCCCTGGCTATTTTCCAATGTCGATTGAGTATTTTCATTGGCTATATTAGCTAAACTCAATTGGTTAAACTGCCACAAACCACTTAATGATGAATAATCGTCATTCAAACCAGCAGTAGGTAATGTTATTGCATAACTGCTGCGGATCTGCATATCGGTTCGAGGTTGAGTCCAAATACGGACTTCATCTATTGCTCCTGAAAAATACTCCGTTTTATTTTTAGCCCGGCCAATCGCGCGTAAATGAGTCGGAATAGTAGCAATAACATTGGCATTGTTTGTTGCAACTTTCTCTCCATTTACATACCACACCTCACCTAAAGCTGAAGACGTATAAGCGATATGAAACCACTGTTTTTTTATTACATTGTCAGGCAGTTCAATACTAAAACCATTGAATGAAGTCAAAACCTGATTTTTTATCGTCAATAAATTACTTTCTTCGTTATTGTCTTCACCAACGAATAGCCCTTGCTGGTTATTACTGATTTCTGGATGTAACCACATTTCTAAAGTTATGCCTGTACTGTCCTCTCCCTTTAATGACACATTTTCATCCGTCACTTCAAGCGCATAACCGTTAGTTTTGTCTTTCAGTTTTAGCGCTATATTTGATGGTTCATTTGAACTTGGCGTATTTATATTAAAATAAACACGGGTCGCTTGCGTTGCAGGTTCTGCAAGTCTTGCCGTTATTGCTATTTCCCCACCGTCTTCAGTTACGCTATTATCCGTAATAGACAAGGTAGCAAGCGGTTTACTCGGATCACTTAACGCAACATAACTGGTAATAATCCTTGGTTGCTTATTAATATCAACTAAGCTGATTGTTTTTTCCGTGACATTTGCAGCATTCGAGATATTAAAGGTGATCACATCGGCTTGTGGACGCGGATTAGCTTCAAAAGACCAGGCTGCATATCCCTTTTTATCCACAACGGTTAATGCACCAAACTCAGTTAATAGTATTTCACCAACATTAGCGGTTATATTATCTTCGGCACTTGATGATAGCGCATGATAAGAGAAAGTTTTAGGTTGCTTAAAGGCAAGGTCTTCGTCAGTAATATTACTGAGAATCGTAATCTTTGGTAAGCCATTTGTTAACATTACACTCACATCAGCACTCGCCGTTGTTCGCTCACCTTTGGCTTCTAGTTGGATCCCTGTAATATAGAGATTCCCTCGCCATTTAGTTTCTTGTTTAAACAATGCAGAAGTAACTACCGCTTGGGCAGTTAAGGTTATAGGATCGACACCCGCGTTAATTCCAGCATCAACACTGCCAGCCTCCTCTGTAGAATAAGGTAATAATCTTAACAATTCGGTACCATTTTTTGATGCCACAAGTTGCTTATTTTTAAATCCCCATGTCCAGCCTTTAACCTCTGTATCTTCATTATCAGTTACAATAATATTTCCAACACTCGATGAGGAGAAACTTATTTCAGAAATCTTTTCTTCATTCGATTTGACAAAATAGATCCGGTGCGTGTTTAAACTATTCGGAAATATCTGTATTTTTATTGAATCTGAAGTATAAGTCGCTTGGAGATCATTATTTTGTTTTGCGGTCAAATTAATATAGGATAAATCCGGTGAATAGGTACCTTGCTGATCCGTACCTGCAGACTTAGCTATAACGTTAACAAACTGAGGTTGATCCCAGTTTTCTGCGGTAAAAGTAAACTGAGTGCAGTCTTCAGTTGGTGATCCATCGCAATATAGACGAATCGCGGCACTATTATTTGCGTCACTACCTACACCACTCTGCTCTAATATTATGGTTACTTTCGCATTAGGTAATGGTTGCGATTTTAATCTAAAGCCTAATCGTTGCTGCTGACCAACAGTTAAATTCATTTCATCAGCGCCACTGACCTGATCACGTAAAATCAAATTAACAGGTGTCGCAGCCTCAGTAAGAACGACATCCTGACTCACAGAACCACTGAAGCCAGAATTAAATTGCATAAAGGTCGACGCAGATAGCGTACCATCTAAATTAGTAGCGCCCTTTAACGTCATACTTTTGACTATATACTCTTGTCCCAACAAAAAGACTGATTTACCAGAAAGCTTAAGAGATACAGACACAGAATCTGGTGTTGTTGCTAATTCCGATTCTTTTATATTTGATGTAGTCGCTAACAATTCAATGGGTAGCAACACCTGAGGAAGAGAGAGACTATCTGCACTCAGTAACACCAAACCAGTATCGGATGGTTTCTGCCAAGCAACAGATAAGTGTTGCGTCTCTAAGCTGTTAACCTGTAATACTTCTAACGTATATTGCTGACCTTTAATCAGGTGGACCCTTCGTGAACTCTGCTGGGAGTTTTTCTGCCCCTCTGTTTGAGTTTCAGTTTCAATTGCTGCGTCCCACCACCAATCATGCTCTTTAGGGTAATCAGCCGGATCACCTAGGTCATGACCATCAACAATAAACTTAACATAGTCGTCAGCACTTACGCTTTTTATATTTTCCTGGAAAATAAACGTGATACTTTTACCATCATAGTCTGGATATAAACCTTGATCTGGATTGTCCTTACAGGGTTCTGGCTTCGAAACGGTAGGAGGGTTCCCTATATATAATTGATTATTTAATACTGGGTTATCAGTACTACCATACCAATTAACAATCTCTGAATTAATAAAATTATATTCATTACAAATCATGTCAACACCTGTCAAGTCTGGTAACAGTGACAGTTTTTTATTATTGCCGAGTGGTAATGTGCCTTTATTCTCACCCATGGTATATTCTACAGTCCAAGGGTCTTCCGCTGTAATCGCATTATTAAATCGTGATAATTCAAATTGAACTCGAGTGTATGATGGAGGATGAGCTTTAGCCTTCACCTCATATTTACCATACTTCTCATTACCATCAATATAAGCAAGGATCCGTGGTTCAAGCTCTGCACCTTCTAGGGTTAGCTGAGCATCACCATCAGATGCTAAAGCAAATATATATTCACCGGTTTCCGGTGCGGTTAATACAGTTCTAATTCGGCGGCCAATTTTATCTTCATTATTTAATGGAATATCTAAAGCACGAGTCAACATTTTACTGTTATCCGGTGATTTATTTAGATATGACTGGCTAGCTTTAAATTCAGCAATAGAGTCAACAGCGATATCCTGCCAAGTTTCGACCATGAATCCACTTGCAAGTGTATCTGGGATCAAATTATCTTTGGATATAGCCACTAACTCAGAAAAAGAACCTTCTGACTCTTTACTAAATTGCCAGCTGACAGAAAATTCACCAACGGGTTGCGTCAAGGCGTTTTGATACAATGCCTCTATATAATAACTATGTTCTGTATCAAGTAGATAACTGATTGCCTCATCGTCTTTCGTACCCAATGTCGGTACTTCATTTAAAGATGCAATTAATCCTTTATTCTGTCTATCGGCACTGACAGGGTTAAGCCATAATTCAGCTAATGCCGTTGCCGGTCCTGCTAAATTAAAACGGTAATATCCTGTTTTAGTTACTTTTAATTGACCTCTATAGCGGGCTACAGTATTTCCAACGAGTTCGTTACGTGTAAAAGATGCTTCATTACGAGTAAATTCAGCTTCTAAAGGTAGTTTAGGAAAATAAATTAAGGGGCTATCCGATTGTTCATTCGGGGCTATTTCTTGCAATAAACCATGTCGAGCCACAACCGATGAAACAAGTTTACCTGCACCTTTTTTCTCAATAACGATGTCTTTTATCAATGGATCGTGGTGTTGGATCATCAAATCGCCATTGTCTTTAAAACCGATAATTGCCACTTCTGGTGATAAGATCACCTTATCGCCGACAGTTGGTTTTTCCGCCTGATACTGACTAATTAAAATAGTTGAAATATCATCATCTTGGATAATTAAACTAGCTGTATCCCCACCCTTAGAGTAAGAAATCCCCTGTAATGGTTCACCGCTAAGATTGGTTATTCCCGTCAATTTAATATTGATTTTACGGACACCATTTATCAGATCATCATTAATAAGTGGGTAGGAGACTGTAAAACTTGAATGGTATGCAGCAAGAAAGATACTTTTCGGCGTACTATCATCAATGCTATATAATACGTTGATTCCATAAGGTAACGGTTGTCCAAGACTAATAATAAATTCAGGCTGATCTTTACTTCCTTCCGTATATTCGGCAAGACCAGGAAGCACTTGAATACTCACATCACGTTGTGTTGCATCCGGTATTTTACCTTCCGTTATCTTTAATTTGTGTGCATCAGTTTCAGGATATATAGCAAGCGTTAAATTATTATAAAATGGGTCGCTACTATCAGCGCTAACATTTATAACACTGCCCCATGAACTAATATTAACCTTTTGATAAGTAAACCAGTTATCTGCAGAAAAAGTTAATCCTATATCACCTTTGAGGTGGACATCTGCACTAGGTTGACTACTTAGTTTCACCCAAAATATTGCACTTTCATCTTCAGCTAATAATAACGGATTTTCCGTTTTGTTTACCTGCTCACCATTAATATTATCGGAAATAATAATACCAGGGGAAAATTCATCACTATCAAGCAACGTAAATATAACGTCTTTTGCTTCACTTTTAGGTTGATAAAACTGATATTCTCCGGCGGGTGTATTATGTAAGATTATATCTAGCTGATCAGCATCATAACTAGGATCTGTAAAGTCCTGAAGTATGAGCGTATATTTTTGGCTTTCCTCTTTGATTGCATCCGGTAACGCTGCGAAGTAAATACGGGCAGCACCTGCAGGAAGATCACTCTCTTTATTTTCATTATTTATATCGGTAACAGGAATGATGACAGCATTAAATATTTGAGCCCCCTCTAAATCATCAAGCTTTCCATCCGTAATTTTTTCATATCGATTATTGTTATAATTGATTTGGTTAGATAAGAACTGAACCCCAGACTCTGTCTCTGTAATACTATAATGAACCGGTAGCCCACCCGCTAATGTATTATTAAAGAATGCCCCCTGGACAGCTGTCGAGTACTGACTGACATTTGAATCCCAACCATTAGGTAAATCTTCCTCTTTTGATTCTCGCTGAACATTAACAGGTCGCTTAGCCTGCAAAGTTACGTAACCCAAACTTTTAATATCATCAAGATTAATTTTATTACGAACCACTGGTGACGTAACTTGATCACAAGGAGAGCCTGATGAGGCTAAACCATCAGCAAGATCACAAATAGTCGTGCGAGATAGGTCTGATAATATTTCGACTTGAAAGTTAACATCTTCTATTGTTACTTTTTGTGAGAAATTTTTCACATCAATAGCATAAGCATCACTTGCTAATAAATTGACAGTAAAAGACTCATCCCCTTCTAAACGCTTGTCTAAATAAGTTTGAATTCCGGTATACGCGCCTAATTTATCATTGACTTGGCGTCTAGGAATATTCAGATAAATATCGCCTGCAGTTTCAGCAGGTACGGCTACAGAGTAGATAAATGTTGTTCCCCAAGCAAAATCGGCTTTAGTTTGTTGGCCAATAGCTGCCGGATCATCACTATTACCTGGATTTGCATAAGCATCAGGATCACTAAGATAAAAATATAAATGAGTCTTAGTAGCAAAAGGCTGAGACAGATTAATTTTTAGATTAGCGCGTTCGCCTTCATAAACTCTATCGATAGGTTCATTATTAAGGTTAACTAAACTTAACCCTACGGTAGGGACGGGCTCAGATAGAGGATAATCAGAGAGGGTATCATCATTACTAAAATCGTAATCACGCTGATCTCTTGTTACAAATAATGCAGTTCCTTTAGCTTGTGCAGGATGTCTACTTCCTGATACACCTTCATTTACAGTATTATCATTAAACTTGCTTAATCGCATTGTAAGTTGAGCATTATTATCTTCTCTTACAAATATTGCACCACCTAAGCCAGCTCCGCCACCACCAAATTTAGCTGCACCACCACCATTACCACCATCGACACCATTATTTGCTTCCCCACCGTAGCCAGTATTCTTCTCATCAACACTGTAACCACCATATCCTTTATGGCCAACTTCAAGTCCATATTCACCAACTTGCTTATCATCACCACCACCAGAGCCTCCAGCACCACCGCCAGCACCAAATCCACCATTAGCACCATTACCACCATCACGACCTGCATCATACGATGTTTTACAATCACCACCACCACCACCGCCAGAACCACCTCCAGCTCCCCAACTACCAGTTTTTCCATGTTGTCCGTCTTCAGGATCACAAGAATGCTTTGACCCACAGTTAGATCCAGCCTTACCACCTTCCCCTCCACTTAATAATTTAAATGAAGCGTTATTATTAAACTGGCCACCTGAACCACCAGGCTTTGCACTTGTACTCTGACAATGATTATCATAAGGATCTCCGCCTGCACCACCAGGATCAACGCTATCACCACCTGTTGCAGTATTCTGACTAAAAATTGTTTGCTCAAGAACAACTTTGCCTTTATTAATAAAGATCGCACCACCAGCACCGAGTCCACCACCACCAGCATTTGTTCCCTTCTGTCCCTGCGCTAGGCCATTAATAAAATGAACACCAAAAAAAGAAATAAATCCGGTATTTTTATCATTATTAATTGATATGATTTGATATTTACCCACGCCATCAATAACCGCTGGTTGGCTAGGCTCACCAACCACCCATATAGGGTGGGACAAGTTGGTAACAGTCTCTAGCGAACTATTTAATATAATATTTTTATTTAACAATGGTCTTAGATCTACGACACAGCCTGCTGAGCATTCAGATCGAGCGCTAGCTAACTGAATAGCTTCACTCAAATACAGACCGGTCGGTTTAATAACACGAATGATACCTCTGTCTATATTGGAACAATCAAGTCCCGCAGAACAAGGACTATTATTTTTAGGTAAAGATGAAGATGAAGATGAAGATGAAGATGAAGACCCGTCAATTATCCCATATAAAACGGAGATAGACAGAAACAACAGGATAGTAACTAAAATAATAGATTTGTTTATTTTAAGCATATTGATAACTCTTCCATAAAATAATATCAACTAGCTAAGCCATAACCTATATAGATCATCATTAAAATGAATATAGGTTATGAGCTTAACCAGTCTTCCTTGAGTGAAGCTAACACTCTAACTTTAAATTATCTCATAATAGGTACTTGAAGATATTATTAATACTAAAAGATGAAAAGTTCAACATAACACCAACTTTTTGTGATGAACTTATTATGCCAAAATAATAGGCTGTGATATTAATCACCTTGAATATCTGTGTTTGTTTAAACATAGCTGTTATGAAATAGTAAATAGAATGAACTATTTACTTATAAAAAATTTTATTTACCCATCCTCCTACTAATACATTCAGTTTCAAACTAACTCATTATTTAGATTAAAAAAAAGGATATTCAAATATGAATATCCTTTTTTAAAACTGATTTATACCATCACTTTATTTAACTCATAACACATACTATTTCATTATTTAAAGATTTCATCACGCTTAAACACCAATTCAATATCCGTTGATTCAGCATCACAATAGTAATAACCATCAGTATCAAACGCCGTTAGCTGTGACACATCAGTTAATTGATTCTCAATGATGTACCGCGCCATTAAACCGCGTGCTTTTTTAGCATAAAAACTAATGATCTTGAATTTACCCGCTTTGCAGTCTTTAAATACTGGTGTAATCACCTGTCCTTTTAAGCGCTTCTTTTGCACCGCTTTAAAGTACTCATTGGACGCTAAGTTAATTAACACTTTATCGCCTTGTGCAGCAAGCGTTTCATTGACTTTATCTGTGATGATATCGCCCCAGAACTGATATAAGTTAGTACCACGTCCATTACTGAGCTTAGTGCCCATTTCTAAGCGGTATGCTTTAATCAGATCAAGTGGTCGTAACAAACCATACAAACCAGATAAAATACGGAAATGTTGCTGCGCAAACGCCATGTCAGCATCACTAAACGTTTCTGCGTCTAAACCCGTATAAACATCACCTTTAAAGGCAAATACAGCTTGTTTAGCATTGTCGGGGGTAAACTCTGCTGACCATTCGGTAAAGCGAGCAACATTTAGTCCAGCCAACTTATCACTAATTTTCATTAATGAAGACAAATCCATTGGCGTTAATTGACGACAAACATCAATCAATTCTGCCGAATGTACAGTTAAGTCAGCTTGGCTATACTGCTCAGTTATAGACGGCGTCTCAAAATCGAGTGTTTTAGCCGGTGATACCACTATTAACATAACTCTTCCTTACTTTTCTTAAACTGATGTTTATTATATTGCGATGAATTTTATAGCCCGTCATTACAAAGCTTCGATCGTCACCCCGTCAAGCATACTATCACTGCCTGCTTGACCTTGATTTAACTTAATCATTAAGCGTAAATCATTTGGCGAGTCAGCGTGATGTAAAGCCTCTGTATAACTAATCATATTGGTATTATAAAGTGCTAATAACGCTTGATCAAAGGTTTGCATTCCCAGCTCGCCCGACTTTATCATCACTTCTTTAATTTTATGCAGTTCATTTTTGCGGATCAATTCACTGACCAAAGGTGTGTTCAATAAAATTTCAAATGCACCACGTCGACTTGAACCACCTTGTACTGGGATTAATTGCTGTGCCACAATGGCTTTTAAATTTAGTGACAAATCATATAACAACTGAGCATGCTTTTCTTTTGGTACCAAGTGCAAAATACGATCGATAGCCTGATTGGCATTAATTGCATGTAGCGTTGCCATACATAAATGCCCCGTTTCCGCAAACGCCAAGGCAAACTCCATCGTTTCTTGTGAACGGATTTCACCAATCAAGATCACATCCGGCGCTTGACGTAATGAGCTCTTCAGCGCATCTTCAAAAGACTCGGTATCAATTCCCACTTCACGCTGAGTCACAATACAACTACCATGTTCATGGACAAACTCAATCGGATCTTCAATCGTTAAGATATGACCTGATGAGTTTTGGTTACGATAACCCACCATGGCTGCTTGCGTAGTTGATTTACCAGACCCCGTCGCCCCAACAACTAATACTAAACCACGCTTCTCTAGTACCGTATGTTTTAATATTGGTGGCAAGTGTAGCTCATCCATTGCTGGTATATCGGTTTCAATACGACGGATCACCATACCCGCTTTTTCTAATTGCCAAAATGCGCTGACACGGAAACGACCAATATCCGGTATGAAAATACCGAAATTAGATTCTTTGGTACGACAGAAAGAAGCATATTCCCCCTCAGACATGGCTTCTTTCACCAATGCTAATGATTGCTCAGCCGTTAATTTATGTTCCGAGAGCGCACGTAATGAGCCATGTACTTTTACTGTTGGTGCAATACCCGCTGAAATATACATGTCAGAACCAGTAAGCTTTTTCATCGCACTAAAGAGTTGTGGTAGCATCCCCATGTTATTCATCCTTAAAAGCTTTGTTGATCAACAGCTCGAATGCGCGCTTCTTCGCTAGTGACAATACCCATGTTAACCAATTCACGTAACGACTGATCTAATGTTTGCATGCCATGCATCATACCTGTTTGGATCACGGAATACATCTGCGCAACTTTATCCTCACGGATCAAATTACGAATCGCCGGTGTACCAAGCATGATTTCATGTGCCGCAACTCGACCACCACCAGTACGTTTTAATAATGTCTGGGAAATTACCGCACGTAATGATTCCGACAACATCGAACGAACCATGTCCTTCTCTTGCCCTGGGAATACATCAACAATACGGTCAATAGTTTTTGCTGCCGAGGTGGTATGCAAGGTACCAAAGACCAAGTGCCCAGTTTCCGCCGCAGTTAATGCCAAACGGATGGTTTCTAAATCTCGCATTTCACCGACCAAAATAATGTCGGGATCTTCACGTAATGCAGAACGTAATGCGGCATTAAAGCTTTTAGTATCCCGGAATACTTCACGCTGATTAATTAAGCTTTTCTTATTCTTGTGTACAAATTCAATCGGATCTTCGATTGTCAGAATATGTTTATGCTGATGCTCGTTAATATGATCAATCATTGACGCCAGTGTCGTTGACTTACCAGACCCCGTCGGCCCAGTCACCAATACTAAACCACGTGGCAGTTTCACCAAATCATGAAAAATGTCTGGCACACTTAATTCTGCCATGCTTTTAATTTCACTTGGGATAGTACGAAACGTAGCAGCAGGACCACGGTGTTGATTAAATGCATTTACACGAAAACGAGCAACGTTATTAATTTCAAAAGAAAAATCTACTTCCAAATGTTCTTCATAGTCTTTACGCTGTTTATCATCCATAATGTCATAAATTAGCGCATGTACTTGTTTGGCGTCAAAAGCAGGTAAATTGATTTTACGTACATCACCGTCCACACGGATCATCGGAGGAACCCCCGAAGAAAGGTGTAGATCTGATGCGTTATGCTTTACACTAAATGTAAGTAACTCTGTAACATCCATATTCTTTTTAACCTCATTGCAAGTAACATCATGAATAGTATATCAACACGATTACAACAGGTTCTGACTCAAATTGAAAACACGGCAAGCACATCTTGCAAAAAAAGGTGTGAAATTAACCTGCTTGCAGTAAGTAAAACCAAACCCGTCGAACAAGTGATGGCAGTTTACGCACTCGGACAACGTAAATTTGGTGAAAACTACCTGCAAGAGGCCGTAGAAAAAATTACTCATCTACAACATGACGGTGATTATGACGATATCGAGTGGCATTTTATTGGTCCAATTCAATCGAATAAGACGCGTCCGATTGCCGAGCATTTTGATTGGGTTCAAAGTATCGACCGTTTAAAAGTGGCGCAACGACTCAATGATCAGCGCCCAGCAGAGATGGCAAAATTAAACGTTTGTATTCAAATTAATATCAGTGCCGAAGACAGCAAGTCTGGCGCTGATTTGCAACAAGCTCGACTTTTAGCTGAACAAGTGGCTAATTTACCGAACTTAGTATTACGCGGGATCATGGCGATTCCAGAAAAAACCGACGATCTCGAGAAGCTTAAATCACAATTTAACCAGCTTGAATCGTTGTATTTATCACTTCAGCACCAATATAACCAAATAGACACCTTATCAATGGGCATGACCAACGATATGGAACTTGCGATTGCGCAAGGTAGTAACATGGTACGTGTTGGCACTGCCATTTTTGGCGCACGCGGCTGATCACTCCGTTTTATGGAATTAAACAGTAACGATCAAGTATAAGGAATTAAACTGTAATGATCATGAATAAAAAAATCGCCTTTATTGGTGCAGGAAATATGGCAAGCAGCCTTATCGGCGGAATGATCACAGATGGTTATCCTGCAGAATTAATTTATGCAGCAAGTCCGACACGTACTCGATTAGATGTATTAGCAGAAAAATTTGCGATTAATACCACTCAAGACAATCACTTTGCAGTTACCGAGGCTGATATCATTATTCTGGCGGTAAAACCGCAATTGATGGCGGATGTTTGCTCTCACCTTGCAGAACAAAGTGCCAATTATCGAGGCAAATTATTTGTTTCCGTTGCCGCAGGCGTAACGGTCGAGCGTTTACAAAGTTTACTAGCTGACAATCAACCAATTGTACGTACCATGCCAAATACACCAGCCTTAGTTCAAAAAGGCATGACGGGCTTATTCCCATCACCAGAAGTATCTGATAATGATATCAAAACCATTAACCAGATCATGATGGCTGTTGGTAAAACCTGTTGGGTTGATAACGAAGCTGATTTAAATACTATTATTGCAGCAACGGGCAGTTCACCCGCTTATTTCTTCCTGTTTATGGAAGCCATGCAAGAAAGTATTATCGGCATGGGATTCACTCAACAACAAGCAAGAGAGTTAGTACAGCAAGCAGCGGCAGGTTCAGCCGAATTAGTCATCCAAAACCCGCATATTGATTTGGCCACATTACGCAAAAATGTAACCTCAAAAGGTGGCACCACAGCAGAAGCAATTCGTACTTTTGAAGAACAAAACCTACGTGCGACGGTCAATACAGCGATGCAAGCAGCGGTCTCTCGTGCTGAAGAAATGCAAAAACTATTTTAACAATGAACCAACGAACAATTAACTCACAACCAATTAACTTGAAGGGTAATTTATGAACGCGGCTAACTTTTTGGTCAGTATCTTATTTGAAACATACATTCTTATCATACTACTACGTGTATGGTTACAAATGGCCCGTGCTGATTTTTACAATCCAATGAGCCAATTTATTGTTAAAGCAACCCAGCCTGTTGTCGGTCCATTACGTCGTGTGATCCCAAGCTTGGGTGGCTTAGACCTTGCCTGCCTGTGCGATGATTTACACCCTATTCGGCCTGCAAACGGGTGCTGTAGCGCCTATCCAAGATGTATTAATCTTAGCTGCTATCAAACTTGTTAAGCAATGCTTCAGCTTAGTATTCTACGTATTAATCTTACGTGCTATTTTAAGCTGGGTTAGCCAAGGCAATAGTCCTGTTGAAAATGTACTATCACAGCTAAGTGAACCAATCTTAACGCCAATCCGTCGTTTTATTCCAGCCATTGGTGGTCTTGACTTATCAATGTTAGTAGCAATTTTAGGCCTACAGTTTTTACAAATTCTAATTGGTGATCTGACAGGTCTACCATTCTAATAAAATTAATATCAATGCAGGGGAAAGCCTTGCATTGATATTTTATCCATTCAGTTAGCTATACTATTTATACTCAAACTATTTCAAGATGCACAATCAGCAAACAGAAGGAGAGGATATTCAAGACTTCACAATGCCGAAGATACCTCCATTCAGTTTGCTCAAATTTAATTTCGGAGCCAACATGCCAACATTATTTAAATCTTTATTACTCTCCCTCACCCTATTATGTTCAGCAAATGCTAGTGCAGAGCAAATGCAAAAACTGGGAGATTGGGATGTCCATTATATTGCATTCCCAAGTACATTTTTAACTTCTGACGTTGCATCGACGTACGATATTAAACGCAGTAAGTACTTAGGTATTATCAACATTTCAGTGCTAGATAGTGACAGCTTAAAAGCTCAGGCTGTTGACATCAAAGTGACTGCGCGTAACTTATTAGGTAATATCCGCGAATTAGACGTGCGTGAAATACGTGAACAAGATGCCATTTACTACATTGCGGAAGTACCGCATCGCAACGAAGAAACTTACCGCATCAAGGTCACATTAACCAGCGAAAACCAAACGCAAGAACTAAAGTTTCAACAAAAATTTTATGTTGATTAGGCTTTATCAGTGTTCGGCGATCCTGTATAACCTGATTTCAATGTGATATGCCCATTTTAAATTCACTTACTCTTTTTTAATAAATAACTCTCTTTTAACAAATAATAAGGCGCACCATGTCTAAAGTTGTTCTCGCTACTGGTAATCCAGGTAAAGTTCGTGAAATGTCAGCACTGCTTGCTGAATTTGGTCTTGAAGTGCTGCCACAAAGTAATTTCAATATTGTCGAAGCTGACGAGACAGGCACTACTTTTATTGAAAATGCCATCATCAAAGCGAAACATGCGGCAGCATTAACAGGTCTACCTGCGATTGCAGACGATTCAGGCTTAGCAGTTGATGCATTGCAAGGCGTACCGGGTATTTACTCTGCACGCTATGCCGGTGTGGATGCCAGTGATCGCGATAACTTACTTAAATTATTAGATGCACTTAAAGACGTGCCAGCCGCACAACGTACGGCTCGTTTTCATTGTGTTTTGGTCTATATGACCCACGCTGAAGATCCAACACCGTTAGTCTGCCATGGCAGCTGGGATGGCGTTATTACAGAACAGCCGAGTGGTGAAGATGGTTTTGGTTACGATCCTATTTTCTTTGTTGAATCCGAAGGCTGTACATCCGCGGAACTGACTAAACAACGTAAAAGTGAGCTAAGTCATCGCGGCCAAGCGTTAACCAAATTGTTAGCGGCAATGCATGAACAGCAAACTCGATTAGCTGTAAAATAATGACCGATACCATGATGACGACTACAACCAATACAGTAACAACACTGCCAATGCGACTACCGCCATTGAGTTTATATGTGCATATTCCTTGGTGTGTACAAAAATGTCCCTATTGTGATTTCAACTCACATACGCAGAAAGGTAAGATCCCAGAAGACGAATATATTCAAGACCTACTGGCGGATCTTCGCAGTGAACTACCCCGTGTATTTCAGCGTTCTTTGCATTCGATCTTTATTGGTGGCGGTACTCCGAGCTTGATCAGTTCAGAAGGCATTGCCAAAATACTTAACGGTATCGAAGCTATGGTCCCGTTTAGCGAAAATATTGAGATCACCATGGAAGCAAATCCAGGCACGGTCGAAGCCGACCGTTTTCACGGTTATGTAGCCGCGGGGATTAACCGGATCTCAATAGGTGTGCAAAGTTTGCAAGCCGAAAAACTCAATCTATTGGGTCGGATTCACGATCCAGACGAAGCGATCCGCGCAGCCAACATTGCCACCGAATCAGCGCTAAATTCATTCAATTTGGACCTGATGCATGGCCTACCACATCAAGATCTGAATGATGCCTTATATGACTTAAATAAGGCAGTAGAATTAGCGCCTTATCATCTGTCTTGGTATCAATTAACCATTGAGCAGAACACCCAGTTTTACTCTAAGCCACCAACCTTACCGGACGAAGATATCCTCTGGGATATTTTTGAACAAGGTCATGCGCTGCTAAGTGAAGCCGGTTATGAACAATATGAAATATCAGGCTATGCGAAAGCTGGAAAGCAGTGCCAGCACAATTTAAATTATTGGCGTTTTGGTGATTATATCGGCATTGGCTGTGGTGCTCACGGTAAGCTTACTGAACCAGAAACAGGTCAGATAGTCCGTCGCAGTAAAGTAAAGCATCCACGCGGTTATATGGACGCTGACAAAGCCTTTTTAGACAATGAACATGTGGTAGCTCGAGACGAACTGCCATTTGAGTTCTTCATGAATCGCTTTCGCTTAATCGAAGCAACACCCAAGCAGGACTTTTGTGACTTTACTGGATTACCACTATCCACGATTAGTGAGCAGATTAATGCCGCGGTGAAGAAAGGTTTACTGACTGAAACCGAAAGCCATTGGCAAGTGACCAGACTTGGCCATCGTTATCTAAACAGCTTATTCGATCTGTTTATCTAAACACATTAAATAGCAGTGCGAGCAGTAATGAATGCATTATTGTTAGCACTCGCTATTCGAAATCATGTATATCAAGCATATTAAAAAATTGAGTGACCAAAACGCTCACTAAACAATTCTAACAATGCTGTACCCGCTAATGAATTACCTGATTCATTCAATTCTGGCGACCACACACAAACCGTTAATTTCCCCGGGATAACAGCAGCAATACCACCGCCAACCCCACTTTTTGCAGGCATACCAACACGGAAAGCAAAGTCTCCAGATTCATCATATAAACCACATGTCGCCAGTAACGCATTTAAGCGGCGAGTACAACGCTCACTAACCAAACTCTTGTTACGATGACAAGGTATACCTTTTTTCGCTAAAAATGAGAATGCAGTGGCCAATTCCACGCAATTCATATTAATCGCACAATAGCTAAAATAGCTCTGTAATACCGTTTCGACATGATTACTAAAGTTGCCGTGTGATTTCATCAAATAAGCAATAGCGGCATTACGTGCCATGTGTTCAAATTCTGAATCTGCTACGTCATAATCAATATAGATATCAGTCGAGTTAGCCAGTTTTCGGAGTAATTCCAACATCCGTTGTTTCGGTGCAGAAAGGCGACTTTGCAACATATCAGCCACCACCAATGCGCCAGCATTAATAAACGGATTACGCGGTTTGCCTTTTTCAAACTCTAATTGAATAAGTGAATTATATGCTTGGCCAGAAGGTTCACGTCCAACCCTTGTCCATAACTCATCTTCAGAAAAACGTGTTAATGCCGCAGTCAATGCAAATACTTTCGAAATACTTTGAATTGAAAAACGTATATCTGCATCACCCGCTGTAAATACATCACCGTTAGCCATACACACAGCAATTCCCAATTGATTAGGATTCACATTGGCCAATGCAGGTATATAATCGGCAACATGGCCTTCGCCAATTAACGGGCGTATTTCGTCGAGCAGTTCTTCTAAAGATGCGTTAGAAAGCATAAATAACCTATTTTAAATGCAGTGTTCGATGTGCTGTAGATAAGCGGGAACAAAAATAAAAGAAAAGAGAAATTGTCTGTGCGTAGAAATAAGACAACAAATAACCGACCGTTTAAGGAGATAGATCTGAAAAACAGTCGGTTTTAATGACTAGTAAATTGGCTTATTCGCCTTCTTCACCGTACCATAAATCAAATAATGGGCTAACAATTAGGTTTTTAACACCTTTTGCTTCTAACCAAGTTTTCACTTGTTCACGTTGCTCTTCAGTACATTTACCGTGGGTTTCAGTACAAATCATACCATCCCATTGTAAGTTTCCGTCTGCAGCAAACGCCAGTTTGTTTGGATCGATAACTTCAGCAATGAAACCATCTAAGATAGCGTCAACCTGCTCTTCAGTTATACCCTCTGGGAAATCCCAAGAAAGATCAAAACCTAACTCTTGGAATTCATCTACACGTAGTTTCTTACGTAGACGACGATTACGATTTTTAGCCATTATTACCTCGAATTACTTAGTACGTTTATAAATAATATCCCAAACGCCGTGCCCTAAACGGTGACCACGTTGTTCGAATTTAGTTAATGGACGCCAATCTGGGCGTGGCACAAAATGCCCTTCTGTTGCGGTATTTTCATAACCGGGTGCAGCAGCCATTATTTCAATCATATGCTCGGCATAGTTTTCCCAGTCCGTCGCCATATGGAAGATACCACCTAAGCTAAGTTTTTGGCGAATACTTTCTGCAAATTCTACTTGTACAATTCGACGTTTGTGATGACGCTTCTTATGCCAAGGATCAGGGAAGAATAATTGCATGCCACCTAAGCTAGTATCTGGGATACAATCCGCTAATACTTCCACTGCATCATGGCAAAATACGCGCAAGTTAGTGATACCGCGTTCACCCGCAGCCATTAGGCATGCACCAACACCTGGTGAGTGCACTTCGATACCAATAAAGTTTTTCTCTGGTGAAGCAGCCGCCATCTCAACTAAAGATGCACCCATACCAAAACCAATTTCTAATGTCACAGGATTGTCGTTACCGAAAACTTCAGCGAAATCGAGCATGCCCATGTCATGATCTAGACCCATAGTCGGCCAAAAATCGTTCATAGCGGCTTCCTGGCCTTTGGTTAAACGCCCTTCACGTAAAACAAAACTTCTCACTTTACGGATACGTTTACCGTCTTCTGTTAATTCAGGTTCTGCTATTCTTTTATGTTCAGTCATTTTTTATCCAGTCGCCGTTATGACAATTTAATCGCCATAAACATTATAAATTTATCTATTAATTCGGGCATTATCCAAAGATAGCTGAATTTGGCAAGTTTTGTACACCCACCTAATATGTTTATTAGTTATATTTAGATTAACACCTACATTAAAAATAGTTAGTTATATTTAGATTGACACTCAACCTAAATATAATTGAAAAAGTTAGATTTCAACCTATACTTATGTTTAGATTATAGCAAAATTGAGCATGGATTAAATGGATAGTTTTTACCACATAATTAAAACTGACGATACGATAAAACTGGGTGACATCGAAACTCACGAAGATGGCGGTAAATATTCATTTGATGTTGATAATAAAGGAATGCTATCAAAAGGTGTACCGCTGCTGTTTAGTAGTAAAGGTGAACCTGTTTTCATTGCAAACGCCTATATTATACACCGAAGTGTAATTGAAGGCAGTAAAGATATTTTACCGACTGGTTTTCATATGCTCCGCTATTTCAGGTTCTTAGGCGCTAATAATTTCAAGTGGGATGACCACGAAGAAGAACTTCAACGAGATCCGATATTCCTCTATAGAACTTACCTTTTGGATGCTGTAGAAAAAGGTGATCTCGGGCGTACCACGGCAGTATCTGGATTGTCTATAGTAAGACGATTCTACTCGTTCTGTAAGCGTCACGGATATATAACACGATTGCCTTTTCAGGATAAGGGAATGACTAAATACGGACAAATGATCACAGATTGCTCAATTTCAAGCAGGAATTCTGAGACAAAACTACAACCACTGAATGATCTCGACATGCAGCACATCAAGGACAATTGGCGCTGTAATGGCCTGTCGCTCGAATTTCGCCTAATGGTATCTGTTGCACTGACTACGGGATTGAGAGCTGTTGAGTTTACAGATGTTAAGCCTAAACATTTCATCATTCCTAAAGGATTTAAAGGCAATACGCTAACTGGTATTTGGATTGGTCCAGCGCATGACTGCAAAACAAAGTTTGACGTAAACAGAGAAGTCTCAATGCCGATTTGGTTGATGAAAGATATTAATAAGTATCATGAAAGCGATAGGTATAAAGCGCGCAAACAATTATATTTTATGAATACAGGCGATATGAACCCACCTGCGTTTATAAACAAGGATGGCGGCACCTTCAGTACAGCAAGTATTAATACACTTTGGAGCAAGCTACGCGCAGCCATACAGGAAAATAGTAATCCTCATTTTAAGCATAAGCAACATGACTGTAGAGCCACGTTTGGAGCGTATAAGCTTGAATCACTTTTATCCCTAAAAGAACTAACGACTATGCAAGCTCTAGTTTTACTTATGGATGAAATGGGTCACAAAGCCCTAAAAATAACAATGCGTTATTTAACGCATTATGAGGGTAACCCTGAGAAAAACCAAGTACCAGAGATTATGATGACTTTACTTGATGGCGAGGTGTAGCGTGGTTGATACGACAAACACAGAAAATATAAACTCTCGCTCTTATCGCTCAACACCCATAGCGGATATGGTCACGAGTAACCCATTAACAAGTATCTCAAAATGGAAGTATGTTTGGCAGCACAGTGGAGTAAATAGAACTTGTAACTTTGAAGAATTCAGAATTTTTGCAGAGGATGAGCATGTTCGTTTGTTGATTTCTAAATTTGAGTGCTCCGGATGGTCTAATACTAGCAAGGTTACCCGTTTTGATTTAATCAAAAACGTTCTTAAATATGCCTTCGCAACTCAACCAGATAACTCGAAATCAAAAGTTGTTTTTTCACCTCAAACGATTATTAAATATATTCATGCTACATATTCATCGATGATGACAACGGGTAAAGGGCTGCATGGAAAACCAATTACAGTCAATCACATAGGGCGTACCTCTGGTTCTCTTCGTGGTATTTGTGATAAGTTTGGACTAGGCAAAGTGCCTCAATCAGTCCTCAAAATTCGTTCTGACTCAGCGGTATTCGATTCGGATAACTACACGCGCAAAACGTTAGTTGTAATAGCTCGTTCGCTGCTTGAAGACCGTAAGGCGCTCTTACATCTTTATCAAAGTGATTCGTTAAGTGACGGCAAAAGAAAGATAACGTTCGACAGACTGATATCCAATGCGATGTTTTTAACCATTTACTATCTTGGAACTGGTCAAACGGAAACGTTGAGTATGTTTTTAGAGGAAGAGTGGCGCTGTAGCAAATCGGGTGCAGGGCGCATTACAATCGAAGGAATTAAAACCCGAGGGCAAAATGTTGAACTTCGCACATTTACGCCACGGGCAAGTTGCAAGGCCTTTTTTGACTCTCACCTTTCATTATCAAAAGCACATTCTAAATCCCTTGGTTTGGATAAGCATTATCTATTTAAAAGACTAAGTGGAAAAGAGCCATCTGCGCTCAACCTTAGAGACTATGTTAAATATTTAATGAAAAACAGTGCGCGGTTGCAAGTACTAAAAGAAAGAAATCCTGACTTTAGTCTGAATTGTAACTTACTGAAATCGTCAATTAAGCAATTAGCTGAACAAAAAATGGGTAGGAAAGATGCGGCAGAGTCTACTCGTAATGCGCCTAATACTTATGATGCGGCAAAATATGGCACAGTAAATAAAGGCGAAGCGAGAACGCAGCTTTCGATTGGTTTGACAGCACTGGAGAATCTTGGAAAAAATCCCGATGGAGGCTCTATTGTCGCTGTTGCAAAAGCAAAAAAGGCAGCAGGAAAAATAATCTCAAATGATGAATGGAACGCACTTAAGGTAGATAAGTCCAACAATGCTGTTGCAAATCAAAACGGTGGTTTTTGTGAGGGACATGACACTCCTCAAAAACGTGAATTTGGAAAAAAAATAGACCGTAACAGTACCTTGTCAAACTCAGATAAATCAGAATTGGGTTGTGGGTTTGTCATTAAATGCTTTTCTTGCAGTAACTTTGGTTTAGTTGACGAACCTCATGATATTTGGCGGTTTTTATCTTTTGAGAAGCGATTGAACGAAGCGATGGCAGCACATCAAAATGTAGAGCATTTCATTGCCAATTTTGGTGAAATCAAAGCCAATATCAATAACCTTAAATCACGATTAAAGAAGCGTAATTTAAATGCAGCCATGAAGATGTTAGAGCGTGAGTATCATCCTCTTTGGGATGATGAAGAGTCAATCAAAGATATTTTTAGAGGATAAGTGATGTTTAGCGTAAGTATGGATGTTGATAAATTCAAGCGATATGCACTGCCACAGTCTCAGTTCCCAATGCCTAGTGATGCTACTGTTGTTAGTGTTGATAAAGGCGGAAATCCTGTTTCTTACTTTGGTGATGACACTTGGGATTTTAATGCATTTTTTAATAATACCAATGAATCTCCATCAGCATATAACATGAATCACAACCCAGATAAACATAACCCTAAATTACTTTTGGAGTTAAAGCAGCGGCTTTACTTTCTTATTTGGGGTACTGAAGGTGAATTGTTACACATGAACGGTGACTCGTTTCGTAAGTTTAGCAGTTGTCATAGTGTTGCAAAGACCGCAAATATAAGTTTAAGGCTATTTAAAAATACCGCCATTAACTCTTTTTCATTACTTAGTAATGATCTTGTTTTTAATCAATTACTTCATGACCTTAAAAGACTGAATGAGCAGACCGTTAGATTTAGGTTAAATAGCCTTAGTGTACTCACACAGCTTAACCATCACTTCCCTGAACACTCTATATTTTCATTAGGTTTACCAGAGGGAACATCGATACAAAAAGCCGCCAAGCAGTATTCATCGTCAAGTCCAGGGCATTTTCCTACTGTAATACCTGTTATTTACGAGCAATTGATGGGCCGATTAATTCAAGATGTTACTGCTGCTCATGATAAGTTATCCGACCTTTATAATATTAAGCATTACGCTCAAAAATACGAACGAACTGAACACAATGCCGATTATGACTTTAAAACGATAGAGGGCGCTTGCTTTATGACGCTTAGTGCTTTTAGTGGTATGAGAATTAGTGAGCTAACACAAATAGATTCAACGTCATACAGAGAGGTTGACTTGGATGGTCTGACGTTATGTACCCTGCGGTCATGGACAAGTAAGCTAGAGCTAATCCCAAGAGAAGATTCTTGGGCGTGCGCTCCTATTTGTAAGAAAGCATTGGAAGTATTATCCGTTCTTAATGATGATTATCGCTCTGATAAAGGCAATATACATCACTCTCCTTCATTTAACTTTGAGGGACAATGTGCGAAAGGCGATAATATCTCCAGTCAAAAAGTTGATGCGATTTTAAATAAGTCCAATTTAGGAATCTTACTTAGCTATTACTCAAAAGTTATTGATATAACTTACAAACCAGATGAAATGGACGAGGTTTACCGCCTGCTTAATCCTGTCATAGCAAGTCAAAAAAAACCAATTAGACAGCGAGAAGATGGTTCATTTTATTGGCATTTTTCATCCCATTCACTAAGACGGACATTTGCTCACTTTGTTGTTGGTAATGGCTTGGTAACACTGGCTGCATTAAAGTATCAACTCAAGCATGCTAGCTTGGCGATGACTGCTATCTATGCGAGTCACTCGGACGTGCTGACACTGTTAGGAATTGAAAATCCAGCTAGTGTAAAAAAAGCCATCGAGAAAGCTGAAAGTGATAACCATCACACCTATCTGAAAGATATGATGGATAACCCTGACCAACAGTCAGGTGGGTACATGAAACATTTTGAAGGTGACCCAAAGGTACTGACTGATAAACAATTTGAAGAACTTGAAAAACAAACGAAAGGGGCAAATAAGTCAACTGGTTATGGACGGTGTTTTGCGGGTAGTAAATGTAGCATGACCCATTTATTTGAACCTTCCGATTGTGTTGGCCGTGACTGTGAAAATCTTAACATAAACGATGAAGAATCTCAGCGTTGGCAGGAACGACATAATAAGGTGCATGACCGACTACGAAAAATGAAAGATATGGGCTTTTATAATAAAAACACCCTTGCTCGTGAGTTAGTTGATATCCGCACGATGGAAAAAGTAATGCGTGACCATAGTATCGAATTTAAAAGATTTGAATTAGGAGATTTATAATGCCGAGCGTAAAAAACAAGCTAATTAGCGCCTTCGATGCTCTGAAAAAGGAAGGCAAGAAAATCAGTCCTTATGCCGTTGAAAAAAGGGCTGGCGTTGCGAATGGTTCATGTAAAAATCATCCCGTAATATTGGATATGGTAACGACTGAAAAGGAATCTTACCAGTCCAATCCAAAGATTACAGCGCGAAGCTCAACAAGTAATAAGCAAATTGACAAAGCGGTACTCGATAAGATTGAAGAGTCAAATAAGCAACTAAGAGCTGAGAACGACCAATTAAAAGAAGAAATGAAATCAATGGCTACATCTGTAGCTCAATTAACATGGGTGCTGCATCGGCACAAATCAGTACTGACCAAAGGAACTTCAAATGTAGTAGGTTTGAATGTGTGAGAGTGAAATATTTACACGACATTGAGGGATTATAACCGATGGAATTTGAGCGACAGATATTAAGAAAAGCAGCTTAATAAAGTGTCCGATTTGAGTTGACCATAACAGTTGGGGTTGGATCGGTTGGGCTAACATGTTTGTGGACAGGGATGGTTTAACTACAGATGGTAAGACTCATTAGATTTTATAGGGTAAGCGAAGGCGTCTAACTAACGCCCTTACACCCGATTAAACATAACGCGTATCATATCAACAACCCATACGGGTATAGCGCGTCACGTTTTTTCATGTCTCACATTGACCAAAAAAGTGACATTTCTATCGGTGAGAGTACATGATATAATTCGATTCAAAATTCACAAATGAGAAATCAAATTTTAAATTTGATTTCTCGCGGTTATTAAGCGCGTTTTAAGTGATTCTCTATCCAGCAGTTTCCTATGTTCGTTTATGAATTTTATTCATGATTTTTTGGATCACATTTTCATTAATCTTTATCAAATAGACTGTGTTAAACCTACTTTTAGATGTTCCATGCACCCAAGATTCACAACTTAAGCTTTCATGGTTTGCAATACCACAAAAAAAGTTAACTGGAACACTTATATTAGAAATCTGATCGTCTTCGCCAATTAATAGCCAGTCACGCCTATGCATAAGCTTAATAGCCTTAATTGCTCGACCTTTGAGTGAATCATCAACTTTAGTATTTTGGTTTAATAAGTGAGATAGAACCCTACTTTTAGTCGTATCTAAACATTTAGATACAAATTTAGTATTGTGATCCTCATTATTAATGCCGTAATCAGCCAGCCGTTCATTTTCTGTCATGCTTTCGTATTCAGTGGCGATAACTAGGTCACTCAAAAGTCCGAGGCGGGACAATGATTTTCCAAGTCGATTTAAAGATAGTGTTATTGCAGATTCAGCCGTATTAACAGATGGTATCATCCCAATATCAGTGATTAATGCTCTATTTATACCTGAGTAGCACCCCTCCATTATCGCGGTTATACTGTTATGGTAATGCCCGTGAAAATAGACCGCAGCTGTGGTATCTGTAAATATCTGCTTTATAAATCGACCTTTATCTGAATAGGCCGATATTACTGGGTAATGACACAGGACAACATCCACATAAGCTTGACGTCTCATTAATAATTCCATGCCGCTGCTGGATGTTGCGTTCCCGAGACCTAAAAACCGAATGCCTTCAACTGTTACTACCGACCAATCTATGAAGTCCACTCCTTCAATGTAATCACCAAAGTCATGATTCCCGCTAATGGCATAAACTTTTGTATTTAATTTATTAACAAGAGGAATGGTCGTTTGACCATTATTGGATACGTCTCCTAGTAAAAAGATAGCTATTGGCTTTCTTTCCTCAATAATTTTATTTACTTCAGAGAAATTCCCATGCGGATCACCGTAGAGAATAATGTTATCCAAAATATCTCGATTGAAAGCCATGAGTTTTCCTATTTTGATTTTTGGTGTTTATTCGATGTGCAAAAAACATCGTTTGGCTTACATTCCCTTGTGTTAAGTTCCGCATATAAAAGCCATGAGCCAATGGCTATGCTTGCACAAGCTAAAAATATTCTCATTATTCAGTTTCCTATGGAACTTCAATCGGGGTTTAACAGCCAGGCTTTGTCTAATTAGCTTCTCGAGTATTTCGGAAGTAAATGTATGCAAGGCCGAGTGGGGAAATTAGTATTGCTGTAGACCAACAAATAGCCATCGTTATGAATTTTACAAAGAGCATTAGGATTGTGTTTACGTAGAAATTATTTTCGCCAACAATAAATTCTACAATGCTTTCGTAGACAAACCTTGAATAAGGATACAGAGCAGTGTTTATCGTTAACATCGTTATTTCCCCAAAGCTCAATACATGTCCATTTTTAGTCATCATGGTAGAAAAAAATAAAGCTAAAAATATAGCGAATATGTATTGTCGAATTAGATAACTGGTCTTAAGCCCACCAAATGTATCTATAAAAAATTGTTTCATTTCGTTTATTCACTCTGTGATTTAATTAATTGGGTTCTACTAGTCTACAACCTTTTGTTTAATATAAAAGCATTATAAAACAAATGATTACTTATATGTGACTGGGGTCTTTTAATAGTCATTAGCTATGAGGCTAGAATTATTTTTGGTGGGAATTAGTTCGCTATATTTACGTAGCGAACAATTATTTCAATGGGTTATTACATGACATTCTTTATACGAGCCCATTTGACTCGAGAGGTTTGTTAGGCGATTTTTGATTGAGGAAACATCTTTGAACCATGCTCAATCTGCCAGTTAACTCTTTTTGATAACCCATCTAAATCGGGGTAAATCAAACTCCAATTAACCCCATATCGGTCAAGTTCTATTAAAAATTTATTTTTGTAGCTTTTACATATAATGTATTTGATCATTTTTTCATTCGAACGTATTTGTTTAGAGAAACAAATTTCAGGTTCGGAGCTCAAGGTAAAGCATCCACCCTGATTCGCTACTCGTCTGCTTTGCATACTTGGATAAAAGATTACAGGATCTTTTACTTCCCAAGGAATACTTTGGTCGAATGATTGATCTAAAATTGTTTTGCCACCAAGATACGCAAATATAGCACCATCTTCGTTATCATTCTGACAAGCAAAGAATGCTGCAATTAGAGGGTTCGTTGTCCAATCGAGCAGTCTAGTTGCTAATCCGTGATGTTGCGCTAACGCCAACCAGTGCCAGCTATTCTTAGGTGGACTCGATGTGAACTCTACTGCTTTTGTTTTCCATGTATCGAAAATTTCTCGATCACTTCGGTTACTATACGGAAGTCTTTCACTTTTTGGGAGCAGATCCCACTGCTCAACTTCTTGCCCTCTGAACAACCAGTTTGAAGGAATAAGGCACTTCTCTATAAATTCATGAAATTCATTAAATGATGATATTTTTTTCATATAGCTTTAACGCTTAAAGTTGATTGTAGACGTCAGTATAAATACTTTTTAAACGGCTATTAAATATTTAATTTTAATAGCCGTTTTTATCTATAAGTGTATTTTTCGCAAAGTTGAGATTATTTGGTTGGTTTTTCAGTTCATGGCTAAATTAAGTAATATATAGGCTAGGGTGCATAAATATGATAATGCGCAGTAACACACATTTCACCACTCAACTAGAAAACACCCTCCAAGCCTCGTTTACACCACTTTCAATCGATTTTAACGCGTAATTACGGGTAGCAGGTTTTGCACCATTACAGAAAAAGTATATTTGAGTTTAATTTATCCTGAAATGCTTATTTATAATGCTTTTGTAATATGGGATACAAGTCACTATAGGAAGGGTGATTCTAGGTCCTTTCCAGTAATTAATAATGTATCTGATCAGAATATAACGTCATCTATTGAAAAACGATCAAACTTTAATGTACTTTTGAAAAGTGATCAAGCTATGCTGTCTTCTGACAATTCAACCAAAATAAACTTAGATAAAAAATATATCTCATGAGTCTAACTTTTACATTTTGCAGACTATTTTTAACTAATGAAAAGCCTAAAAAGTTAGTCTTTTTTATTAAACTTAGATGAATAGCCTTGAGCCCTTTTGTTAACTGGGATTTCTAACATTTGAATCTAAGTTTTGGTTACATGTATTATTATGTGGCATAATTTCACCCTAAACTCCCCACATTTGCTAAAAATACCCGATGAAATCGCCATTAGAGAATAATAAAGACACATTTGCTCCACGGGCACTTGCTTGGTTTAAAGACTTTGGTCGTAAAGATCTGCCTTGGCAACAATACCACGAACCTTACCCTACTTGGTTAAGTGAAGTGATGTTACAACAAACCCAAGTCAGCACTGTGATCCCTTATTTCACCACTTTTATGGAGAAGTTTCCCACAGTTATCGATTTGGCTAATGCACACATCGATGAGGTATTACATTTATGGACAGGGCTAGGTTATTACGCTCGAGGCCGTAATTTACATAAAGCGGCACAATTGATCCGCGATGAATATCAAGGTCTGTTCCCAACCGAATTTGAACAAGTATTAGCATTACCCGGTGTCGGTCGCTCAACCGCGGGCGCAATTTTGTCATTATCATTAGATCAACCACACCCTATATTAGACGGCAACGTAAAACGCGTTTTAACACGTTGGGGTGCCATTGAAGGTTGGTATGGCAAGAAGGCTGTTGAAAATACGCTGTGGGCACTATCAGAAGAACTGACCCCGCAACAACAAACCGCTAATTATAATCAGGTGATGATGGATCTGGGCGCGACAGTGTGCACCCGTAGTCGACCTGATTGTGATATTTGCCCAGTAAATGAAGATTGTAAAGCACATGCAATGGGTACACCAACAGCATTCCCAACCCCTAAACCTAAAAAAACAATCCCAGTCAGAACCGTGCAAATGTTATTACTAAAACAAGGTTCTACACTGTGTTTACAGCAGCGCCCACCGGCAGGTATTTGGGGGGGATTATGGTGTTTCCCTGAACGCGATGACAATTTATCGCTGGAAGAACAGCTAGAACAATTTGGTATTAGTGAGTTTACTAGCCAAGAGTTGCCTGGATTTAGACACACTTTCAGTCACTTCCATCTTGATATCAGCCCATTGTTAGTAAAAATAAATGCCACAACAAGTACGCAAATAATGGAACCTCAAGGGACTCTTTGGTATAACATAGAGCAACCGGCAACTGTGGGATTAGCAGCTGCAACTAAAAAATTATTAACATCTCAAGCATTGAGAGAGGCATAACATGGCTAGAATGGTTTTCTGCACACGCTTACAAAAAGAAGCGGAAGGTTTACGTTTTCAAATTTATCCAGGTGAAGTAGGCAAGCGTATTTTTGATCATATTTGCCAAGAAGCATGGTCAGAATGGCAGCAAAAACAAACCATGCTGTTGAATGAAAAAAAATTAAACATGATGGATGAAAATGATCGCGCATTTCTAGAACAAGAGATGATCAAATACCTGTTTGAAGGTGAAGACGTAATCATTGAGGGTTTTACCCCTAAAGCCTAATCCAATTGCCTAGCGTGATACTCTAGCGCTAGGCAAGTTTTAACCCAGAGAACAAATCAACCATATGTCTATACTCCGTATCATATTAATCGCTGTCAGTTGCTGTGTATTAACCGCTTGCTCGATGAGTAACTATCAACACTCTGTCGAACTCGCTAGTCTCAACAATACGTCTCAAGCGTTAGAACGGCTTTCTTATCAACAACCCAATTACCGCGCTAAAACCGAAAGATCCAACGAAAAAGACAATACCGCACTTAAAGCCCTAAAAGACAATTATTATCAAAATGTTACCGAAATTTGGGGTGATACTGAACTCTCGTTTTCAAGCAATTATCGCTATATCAAATATACCAACAATTATCGCAGCCGCTCAATTATCGATTTTCAACAAGGTAGCGTCCGTGTCGAGACTCTCACACAACCAAATAGCCAGCAATACCTTAAACAGGCGATTGAGTACACCTTACTTGCCCCTGAACAGCCTAAATACACCGATTTCTACACTAGTTACAGCTCTGAAATTAAAGGGAAGCCCTTTCTGTACCTACAAGTTAAAGATAATGATGGGAAATCAATAAAATGGCATTGGCGCGCTTCTCGCTATGCTAATTCTCTTATTAAGCATAAGCGTAAGAAAATAACGATAAATGGTAGTTCTGTAGACGTCGTAATATTTACTTTAACCCCTAACCATACCAAAGTGCGTATGCAACGCTATCAAGCTCAGATTAAACAATCAGCGCAACGTTATGGTATTGATAGCAACGTAGTCACAGCCATGATCCAAGTCGATAGCTTATTTAACCCCTACGCCTTAAATCACAACAGGCGCATTGGTCTAATGCAAATTTCTGATTCGATTGGCCAAGATGTATTTCAGCAACAAAAGAAATATCCCTTTAAACCACAACCAAACTGGCTATTTAATAACAATAATAATCTAGATATCGGTATGAGTTATTTAAATTTATTAGATAAACAATACCTTAAAAAAATTAGCAATCCAAAATCTCGCTACTATGCCACGCTAGCAAGTTATATTGCAGGACCTAAAAATATGCTGCAAACCTTCTCAAAGAACAAAAATGAAGCGTTGAGCATAATAAATGGCTTGTCTTCTTATGAGGTTTACCAAAGTTTCACTAATGCGCAATCTCGAGCTGATATAAAAAACTATGTGTATGAGGTAAACCGTCATTTTCGTCAACTGAGCAGTTAAACGTCAACAAAATACACGTATTGATGATTAATCAGGCAGCGCATAGGGTTAACGCATATTATTTTCACTAAACAGGGTGAAACAGTTGACGGATCGGCCTAAATTCTATTTAATGACGCTCCATTGCCCGAATAGCTCAGTCGGTAGAGCAGAGGATTGAAAATCCTCGTGTCCCTGGTTCAATTCCGGGTTCGGGCACCAAAATTTGGAAAGAATAAAAAAGTGTAATATTGACTTGTTTTTTAAAATGAAGATGATATTATGCGACACGCATTTAGTGCCGACTTAGCTCAGTAGGTAGAGCAACTGACTTGTAATCAGTAGGTCGCCAGTTCGACTCCGGCAGTCGGCACCACTTGCCCGAATAGCTCAGTCGGTAGAGCAGAGGATTGAAAATCCTCGTGTCCCTGGTTCAATTCCGGGTTCGGGCACCATATTCAAAAGGTAGAGATATTTCATTAATAGATATCTTTATTTAAAACGCATTTAGTGCCGACTTAGCTCAGTAGGTAGAGCAACTGACTTGTAATCAGTAGGTCGCCAGTTCGACTCCGGCAGTCGGCACCATTTGCCCGAATAGCTCAGTCGGTAGAGCAGAGGATTGAAAATCCTCGTGTCCCTGGTTCAATTCCGGGTTCGGGCACCATATTAATAAATAAAGATATATACCACTATCTTTATGAAAAAGCATTTAGTGCCGACTTAGCTCAGTAGGTAGAGCAACTGACTTGTAATCAGTAGGTCGCCAGTTCGACTCCGGCAGTCGGCACCATTTGCCCGAATAGCTCAGTCGGTAGAGCAGAGGATTGAAAATCCTCGTGTCCCTGGTTCAATTCCGGGTTCGGGCACCAAATAATTCCCCTTTAGTTCAGTTGGTAGAACGGTGGACTGTTAATCCATATGTCGCTAGTTCAAGTCTAGCAAGGGGAGCCAATTAAAAAGACCCAGTTATTTATATAACTGGGTCTTTTTTTATCTAAAATTTAGTCCTGCCTCGTATTTTAATTTAATAATCCTATATATTAATACTACTCGCGCATTAGCTGAGCCCTTTAATTTATCAATACAAAAAAACCGAACACTTGGTTCGGCTTATGATACAACCAGCAACAATTAATATGACGTCAGCTGGTCGCTCCTGCATGTTTTGAAACTAATTAGCAGTAATAGTAATTTCCACACGACGGTTAGCAGCACGACCATCTTTTGTCATATTTGATGCAATAGGACGACGTTCACCATAACCACGCGTAGATAAACGACCTGATTTAATACCACGTTTATTGAGGTATTCACTCACAGATTCTGCACGCTCTTCAGAGAGTGTTAAATTAGACTCTGCACTGCCTATACTATCCGTATGACCAACAATACGTAGTGATGACTTAGGATATTCATTAAGAATTTTAGCAACACTGTTTAAGCTTGAATGAATATCACCACTTAAGTTATAACCCGCGGTTTTAAAACCAATACCCTTAGCCATAATCAACTGCAGTTCGTTTTCACCAACACGCTTAACTTGTACACCAGAACCCGTCAATTCTTGGCGTAATTCTTCTTCTTGACGATCAAAATAGTAACCAATACCACCACCGATTGCAGCACCACCAACGGCCCCATATATCGCTGCATTTTTCTTACCCGTTGCAGCACCGATTAATGCACCAGCAATTGCACCACCAATGGCAGACTTCGTTGCGGTATTCGTTTCGTCTTCACCAGTTGTCGCATTTTGACGAGCACAGCCAGAAAGAGCTGCAACAATCATTACTGCCGTTATTGTTTTTTTCATCATTGAATAAGCCTTAATTATAGAAACGATATTGGGGATGATTGTTCCCAAACACTCTAACTTAAATAAAATACAAGCGCACAGGCATATTTACTAGTTAATAAACTGATTCCACGTGAATAAGTGATATCACTCTCACTATTCGACAAGCTTAGTCACTTCTTACACAGCTTTACACTGCCTCAGCTTGAATTGTGACTGAGCGCACTCATCTATTACTAAGTATCAGCATACAATGATGTAAATGCTTTTTCTAAAAAAGGATACCTATGTATAGCTTTCTCAGAACATCATTAATTTTAGTATTAATGCTAGCAGGTAAAGCGCCGCTTGAAGCCGCAACCATGCTTAGCCTTAGTCAAACTTCTAATAACGGCAGTGCAACTAACCGAGTACGCACACAAATAAGCAAAGACTTAGCCGGACTTTATCAACTGTCTGATATTAGCAGCAGTAATATCATGCAACCTTACAGCGATTTTGACTCACTTTATTCATTAGCTGAATCAGCACAAAATGAGTTAGCGACCTTAACTCAACAAATTGCATTAATGTCACAGACAAGTGCTGTTATTCCTGCAATCAAAAGCATTAAAAGAGCACAAGCTAAGATTGCTAACAAACATGATGGCGCAGTAGAGAAAATTACCGATTTAGCCCGTAGCTCAATTGTAGCCAAAAACAGTCATGAATTACTCAGTGCTTATGAGCTACTTGAACAAGAAACCGATATCATCCAAGTGAAAAACCGTTTTAACAGCCCAAAACAAAATGGTTACCGTGATATAAATTTATTAGTACGATTACCAAAAACACAAATGATAGTAGAAGTGCAGTTGCATGTAGATCGTATTGAAGCAATTAAGAATGGGCCTGAACATGACAATTACGCCAAGATCCAAGAAATCAATCATAATGCCAAGCAGCAGCAACGTGAAATATCTGAAATTGAATTATTTAAAATTGCGCAGTTAAAAGAAGAGTCTACCAATTTATACCAAGTGGCTTGGCAACAACAGTTAATGGTTGAACTAAAGACTAGCTTTAAACAGATGGCATAATCGCTTATTAACATACCAGAGTTAGCACGTCTTAGTTACAAAAAGGCCCAATCATAAAAACTTATGATTGGGCCAACTCTCTTCTAAACTTAACGCGAGAGTTTAAGCATAACCCCATTTCCAGTTAAATCGAATTTGCTCTTGCGTACCAAAACGTGTCATTAGCCAAGGTACCATAGGCATCACTTTATAATGCGCAGTTTTCTTCAGTACACTTTTACCTGTACGGAAGAAGGTAACGTCTTCACCGCTACTTAAGAGCCGCACAACAATCCTTTTTTGCTTACCCTCTTCAGGTATTACAACATGTGCTAGGCTATATTCGTGTGTCATACCAGACCCGTTATAAACCAACATCATTTGATTTTCAGTTAATTTATTACGCTCTAAGTAGCTTTTAAGCTCACTTCCCTGAAAACCAAATAGGGGATCTCTATTCATGTTATTTTCCATCTATCATTAACTATAATTAAACTTGTACTTAATTTCTTGCCAAAAAAAATGAGGCCTCCATTCGGAGACCTCATTTTTAACAATTCTGTGTGTTCGTTATTCTGAAATAAACTCGCGAAGTTTTTTCATTGCATTTTTTTCTAACTGACGTACACGTTCAGCAGAAACACTATAACGATCAGCTAAGTGTTGCAGTGTAGCTTTATCTTCCGCCAACCAACGAGATTTAACGATATCTTGACTGCGCTCATCTAACTCAGAAATTGCGTTAGTTAAACGTTGAGATGCGCTTTTATCCCAGTTTTCACGTTCAACTTGTTGTGCAACATCCGAAGCATTGTCTTCTAAATACTGTGCTGGCGAGAAACTCATCGAACCTGAATCTTTATCGCTATCATCATCAGCATACAAATCAAATGCTTGATCTGAATAAGACATTCTTGATTCCATTTCGACTACATCTTTAGTCGAAACGCCAAGGGTCTCAGCAACTGTTTGCACTTCAGCATTGGTAAACCAGCCTAAGCGTTTTTTTGATTTACGTAAATTAAAGAATAGTTTGCGTTGCGCTTTAGTCGTCGCAACTTTCACTACCCGCCAATTACGAAGCACAAATTCATGAATTTCCGCTTTCACCCAATGTACAGCAAAAGACACCAGTCTTACGCCAACTGCAGGGTTAAATCGTTTAACGGCTTTCATTAAGCCGATATTACCTTCTTGGATTAGATCCGCTTGAGAAAGGCCATAACCTGCGTAACCACGAGCAACGTGAACAACAAAGCGTAAATGCGACATGATTAACTGACGTGCAGCATCAACATCACCTTCATTCTGCAAGCGTTCGCCTAGTTCCTTTTCTTGTTCAGCAGTCAACATTGGAATACTATTCACACCTTGAATATAGGCTTCAATGCTCCCCTGAGGAACTAATGCCATACTTTGCATATCTTTGCTCATCAACAATTCTCCCGTTATCACAAATTAACCCGCGAGATCTTATCACGACTGATGCTTATCGACAAATTCGAGCATCCGCGCAACCCCACAAATAAAATATATAGTCTTGAATATTTCAAATTGATAATTCAGCCTACTGATAAATAACTAAAAAGTTATTAACTTATCGGAAACTGTATTATTTATGTACAATCTAGTTTAACGCTAGATTATTAAAGCTCTAGTTTAATTACAGAAAATTACATTAACATGAAAAATAAAAATAAATCAATCGGCTAATGCTAATCCTTTAGTATGACTTTAACTTATCGATAAGATTCAATACTTCGAGAAAATTAATATTATCATGAACATAATAAAGGGCAGCAAGCGCTGCCCTTATCATTCTGTCTCTACAATTTATTGCAAATCAGAGTCCATTAGTGAAAATCTGGTATAACACCCACTTGTGGCATATCTGCTAAGCCAACATCACGGGCATGCTGCTCAAAACCTTTATTTTTCCAGAAAAATGCACCTGGCATTGTAGTCGGAATAACAAGTACATAAAACAGCGCACGACTTACCGTTGACGCGAATACAATCGATACAATTGGCAATAACCATAACAAGCTTAATAAGCCAGAAGGCGCTAATAAAGACAGCAAAGTTACTACAAAAATATTAACCGCAATGGCAAGGTTACGTAACTTATACGTTTTACCAAAAGTAGTGCATTGTACATAATGCGAAGCCGCACCTTCCCCCTGCTCTACATTAAGATGTTTTGCATGTGAATAAAGGCCAAATGCTTCAATCACTAAGCCTATGATTGCAATCGGTGCCAGCTCAGTCAGTAATGGATAAAGCTCAGCGCTACCAATCACAGCGACTAATGCCGTTAATAGCGTGCCAAGTGCGATGGCAGAACCAACAAACGAACAAGCAGTTTGCCAATGGTCCCAGAACGGACGTGCTTTAATACGATAGCTGCGGTACATGTAGTACAAACCACCCGTGGTGCCCACTAACGCCAGTACACCAAATAGTGACGCGACATAAGTAAAGAAGTGCATATCAAAGAACCATGCTACGCCTTGGAAGAAAGTAAATGCCCCCATGAAACCAAAGAATAAAGCCACGCCTAAACCCTCTCGACTGACAGGAGAATGCGCTAAATTGTTAAAACCACGATAGAAACGCTTTGGTTTACCAAGATGAAGTGTCGACATTAGTAAACCAATAGCTTGCATCGCCATTAATATAACCAGTAATGATAAACCCGCGCCTGATTCTGCAAATCCAGTTAAGCTTTCAATACCCAGTAATGGACCAAGGAAAATAAGCGCAAATGCGCCCATCGCCGCTTGTGAAAACAACGTGAATATCACCAATGGATTTTCACGTGAACTCAAGCGTCCCAAGTTCCACGATTGCTCTTTACCATCTTTTTCATCAACAACAGAGCGGAATGACCCATCATCTTGTTTATGGTATTTAAGCGGCATGTTATCAGTACGCGTCATTTCACGCTGAGTACTGGTGGTCTGCTGAAAACGAATATTCGGATTGGTAATACTTGGGTCAGGAAATCCCGGAATAGATGTTTTAGCCTGAATTCGGTTCTCTGGCATGTTTTCCACAACACCAAAATTAAGTGCATTACCGAGGCATGCAGATACACACGCAGGTTTTAAACCAACTTCTAATCGGTCGACACACATATTACATTTAGATACCTGACCTTTAATTGGGTCAAGCTGTGGTGCATTGTATGGGCAAACCCAAGTACAATAACCACAACCAAAACAGGTATCAGGATCTTGTAATACAGCACCGTATTCAACATGTTTGGTATAAGCTTTCGTTGGGCAACCTTTCAAACAAACAGGATCATCGCAATGGTTACACGCCATTGAAATATTAATACGTTTGTAATCAGGATAGCTACCACTCTCGACATAACCCACACTACGGAAGGCAATGTGTGCAGGGTTGTCATTTTTTTCACTACATGCGGCTTCACAAGCGTGACAACCAATACAGTTATCCGCAGTAAAGTGGAAAGCATGCTGTTTATTACGATTAGGGTTATCACCTACCGCTTTATTTTCATTAATATTCATTGAACGACCAACGGGTAGTTTGCCTTCGGTACGTTCGATTAAGTCAATTTTTTTACCGTATGTATTAACATCAAATATTTCTACATCTGATAATTTTGCGTAATGTTGCTCACCAACACGCTGTTCAAAGATAGGCGTACCATCTTTAACAACCGGTTTTTCTGCCGCGCCTATTTGATCAAGGCGGTCTCTAAACTGTTCTAATTTGTCTAACATAATTTATCCCTCTTATGTTATCGCGTTGCGCTTAACTTAGTACGTACGTCGTTCGCGGTTCATTTTCGCCGCCAGCTTCTGGTCCACATGTTCAATACGAATTGAACTCTGCTTGAATGCAGGCTGACGAGAATGCGGATCAAGTAGACCTAACGACAAGCGATTCACACAATCATGGAAATGGAATGGAATAAATACCGCATTTGGTGCGACGCGCTGCGTTAATTGCACCATGACCACCGCATCGCCACGACGCGAAGCCAAACGCACATAACTTTGATGTTTGATACCGAGCTTAGCTGCGGCATCTGGATTCATTTCCATATACGGTGTTGGGCTATATTTGTTGAGATTACCCATTTTCCCGGTACGCGTACGGGTATGAAAATGTTCAACCACACGGCCACTGTTTAACCAGAATGGGTATTCATCACAGGGGTGTTCATTATTATCAATCCAAGGCAGCGGAATTAAGTTGGCTTTGCCTGTTGGCGTTGCAAATTTACCATCGGTATATAAACGAGCGCCTTCATCATTGTTCGTTGCACCTTCACGATACGGCCACTGCAGACCACGAGCTTTTTCAATTTTTTCGTACGTCATCCCTGAAATATCAAGGTTACGGCCAGCGCCTTTAGACAAGGTTTTCATTTCTTCAAATGCTTCTTCAGTCGTCACAGGAAAAGTGATTTTTTGACCATTTTCAAAACGTTTCGATAATTCAGAGAAGATCCAAAAGTCAGATTTAGAGTTACCTTTTGGTGCTTGCACATTACTCACGCGGTTAACGCGGCGCTCCGTATTGGTGAATACACCCTCTTTCTCTGCCCAAACAGCAGCAGGTAAAAACATGTGCGCATATTGGGTTGTTTCTACATCTTGATACGCATCTTGCACCACGAGGAAATCTAATTTTTCCAACGTTTTACGAATACGTGAAGTATTCGGCATCGACGTCATCGGGTTTGTCGCCACTAACCATAGGCCTTTAATTTGCCCTGTTTCAATAGCAGGGAAAATATCAGTTTGTGCTAAACCACGTTTTTTCGGAAAGAACTCTGGGTCAATGCCCCAAAATTCAGCAATATCGTTACGATCCTTTTCTTTCTCTAATGCGCGATAACCAGGTAAGCCTGAACAAGAAGACCATTCACGTGTGCCCATCGCATTACATTGACCAGTAATAGATAAGCTCGTGCCACCCGGTACACCGATATTACCAGTGATAAGCGATAACGAATTACAGCCGGTAATCGCATCACTACCATGAGTACTTTGATTCAGTCCCATGGTCCAGATACTCATAGCACGCCCAGCCTTAGCAAATAAACGAGCTACATGACGAATGGTATCTTCATCAATACCACATATTTTAGCGGCTGATGTTGGGTCAAAATCTTCGACACAGGCTCTTAATTCTTCAATACCGTTGGTGTATTTTTCGATATAGTCTTTATCTTCGAGACCTTCTTTTAAGATCACGTGCATTAATGAATTTTGTAATACGATATCGGTACCAGGACTAATGGGTAAATGGATATCAGCAAACTGTGCAAGCATAGTGACACGCGGATCAACCACGATAAGCGGGAAGTTACGTTGTTCTTTGGCTTCTTTTAAACGCCAATAAATAACAGGGTGCTGCTCAGGCAGATTAGAACCCCAGGCAATAAGGCAATCGGTGTGCAAGAAATCATCGTAACAACCGGGAGGCCCATCCGAACCAAATGAACGTTTATAACCTGATACGGCCGAGGCCATACACAATGTTGTATTACCATCGTAATTGTTCGTTCCGATACAGCCTCGCGTTAATTTACCTAACGTATAAAACTCTTCGGTTAGTAACTGCCCAGTAGAAACAATCGCAAATGAATCTTTACCGTATTGCGCTTGAATCGCTTTAATTTTATCGCCCATGGTATCGAGCGCGCTGTCCCAACTCGTTTCTTTATACTGATCATGAATGTGATCGCGCACAAGCGGATTATTACCTCGGCCCGCCGCGTCAAATAATTCATGTTCAAAAATACCCTTAATACACAATTTACCTCTGTTGACATCTGCGTCAGCAACGCCTCGACTCGCAACTGCATTCCCTTGCTTATTAATACCGATCTCGATAGAACAACCTGTAGAACAATATCCACACGTTGTATATTTCCATTCTTTTACCTGCTTATCCGCAATACGAATAGGCTTTTGATCCTTGCGTCCGAAAATCATAAGACGTCTCCATTGAATTGCTCAACACATTGTTTATTGTTTTTATAGCTTTGTTATAAACACAGGTGAGCAATAACCAAGCCACCTTACTTTAATTCACCATAAAAAGGATGATGTTCTTCTTTAACTGCATAAACACAGAGATTTTCCTGTCATTTGCCCACACGTTCCACCATTTTAACGACATCTGTTATCAACAACTCCAACTTAACTGCACCATGGCTGTGCGTGAATGAAAAAACTGGTGCAACATCACAGTACTTAATCATCTAAAATCCCTTATACAAAACAAGGAATAGAAACAAACCCTTAAATATCAACAACTAACACTTAACCTACAGAGTTGGCACTGTCTTTGCGTTAGTGAGTACAGAGCAGTACTACAGGGATGTGAGTCATGACAGTTGAATTAATTACCAAAGCGCAATCAAAAAATAACAACACGCTAGGTCAAGTGGCATTAGTAGGAGCAGGTCCGGGGGATCCAGAGTTACTCACACTAAAAGCATTAAAAGCGATTGAGAATGCCGATCTGATCTTGTTTGATAACTTGGTTAGCCATGAAATTAGAGCCTTATTTCCAACCCACACCAAAGCTATTTATGTGGGTAAGAAAAAAGCAGACCATTGTATTCCACAAGATCAGTTGAATTTATTCATGGTCGATAAAGCTAAACAAGGTCTGAATATTTGTCGCCTAAAAGGCGGTGACCCGTTTGTATTCGGCCGCGGTAGTGAAGAACAACTTGTGCTCCATGCCCACGATATAAAAACAATCGTCGTGCCTGGCGTAACAGCGGCATCAGGTTGTACCGCCTACGCAGGAATCCCGTTAACCCACAGAGGTTTATCAACAGGCTGTACCTTTATTACTGGACACCTAAAAAATGGCCAGCTAGACCTCAATTGGTCGCAACTTGCACACCTTGAACACACCTTAGTGTTCTATATGGGACTTGGTAAATTAGCTGAAATTTCAGCGCAACTTATCAGCCATGGTTTAGCCAGTGATACACCTGCAGCCTTGATAGAAAACGGCTCGACACTACAACAAAGAGAATTCGTTGGCACAGTAGTTACATTGCCAGCACTCGCGATTGAACACCAATTACAAAGCCCTAGCCTGATCGTGATCGGTAAAGTTGTCTCTCTTGCAGAGCAACTGAGTTGGAGAGATCTAGAGCAAGCGGCAAAAAATCAAGAATTAAGCGCATAACGGAGCATGTCATGAAAAGAATTATAGTTGTCGGTAACGGCATGGTAGGTCACCATTTCATTGACCAATTTATTCAACAAGAAAAGATGGGTGAAGTGCAAATCACCACATTTAGTGAAGAATCTCGCCTTGCTTATGATCGTGTTCAATTAAGTGCTTATTTCAGTGGTAAAACAGCTGATGACTTAATGATGACATCGCCAGAATACTATGACAACAATGGCGTTCAGTACTTTGTAAACGATAAAGTTGTTAGTATTGATAAAGCAGCTAAAACAGTAACAACAGCACAAGGTCGTGTCGAGAGTTATGACAAGTTAGTACTCGCGACAGGTTCATATCCATTCGTGCCGCCAATTCCAGGTAAAGACCAAGACCATTGTCTTGTTTACCGTACAATTAACGATCTTGAAGACATCACAGCATCGGCAAAAGAAAGTAAAGTTGGTGTGGTTATCGGTGGTGGTCTACTGGGTCTTGAAGCTGCAAATGCAATCAAACAATTAGGTTTAGAAACCCATGTTGTTGAATTCGCACCTCGCCTAATGGCAGTGCAAGTTGATGATGGTGGTGGCAAAATTCTTCGTAATAAGATTGAAGAATTAGGCGTTACTGTACACACAGAAAAAAATACCAAAGAAATTGTTAAAGGTGAAACGTGTCGTTATCGCATGAACTTTGCTGACGGTTCTCACGTTGAAACCGACATGATCATCTTCTCTGCCGGTATTCGCCCGCAAGATGAATTAGCACGTTCATTCGACCTAACACTAGGCGAACGTGGTGGTATCCAAATTAACGATAACTGCTTAACATCTGACGAAAATATTTTCGCAATTGGTGAATGTGCATTATGGCAGGGACGTATCTTCGGGCTTGTGGCGCCGGGTTACCAAATGGCGAAAGTCGCTGTTGACCACATCGTTGGTGAAGGAAAGTTAGCCTTTACAGGTGCTGATATGAGTACCAAGCTAAAACTGCTTGGTGTTGACGTTGCAAGTATCGGTGATGCCCATGGTAATGCCGAAGGCGCTCAAAATTATGTATTCACCAACGAAGCAGACCAAATTTATAAAAAATTAGTGATTAGCGAATGCGGTAAGAAACTACTTGGCGCTGTCATGGTTGGTGAAGCTGAAGATTACGGTACCTGGTTACAAATTTACTTAAACGACATGGATATTCCAGGTTCACCTGAGAACATGTTAGTACCACCAGCAGAAGGTGGCGCAGTGACGATGGGGGTTGATGCCCTGCCTGATTCAGCCGTTATTTGTTCATGCCTTGATGTCACAAAAGGTCAGATTTGCGCGGCGGTACAAGATGGTGCAACCAGCATTGGTGATATTAAATCAATTACTAAAGCCGGTACAGGTTGTGGTGGTTGTAGCGCTCTCGTCACGCAAGTACTTAATGCCGAGCTTGAAAGCATGGGTGTTGAAGTAAACACCGACCTGTGTGAGCATTTTACTTACTCACGTGCAGAACTGGCGGACATAATACGGGTTAAACGTATTAAAACATTCGAAGCATTAATCACCGAATTTGGTTCAGGTCATGGTTGTGAAGTTTGTCGTCCAACAGTGGCCAACATTCTGGCGTCATTCTGGAATGATTACATTCTCGAAGACGATCACCTTGGCCTGCAAGACGTCAATGACGTTTATTTAGGTAACATGCAAAAAGATGGTACCTACTCTGTTGTACCACGGATTCCAGCGGGTGAAATCACGCCAGAAAAATTAATTGTACTCGGTGAAGTAGCTAAAAAGTATGGCTTATATACCAAGATAACAGGTGGACTCCGTATCGATTTATTTGGTGCGCAATTACATCAATTACCCGACATATGGGCATGGCTGATCGCTGAAGGCTTCGAAACAGGCCATGCTTACGGTAAATCACTACGTACAGTAAAATCCTGTGTTGGTAGTACCTGGTGTCGTTATGGTGTGCAAGACAGCATGTCACTAGCCATTGATCTTGAGAACCGCTATAAAGGTTTACGCTCTCCCCATAAAATTAAGTTTGGCGTTTCTGGTTGTACTCGAGAGTGTGCTGAAGCGCAGGGCAAAGACATCGGTATTATTGCGACAGAAGGTGGCTGGGGTCTCTATGTTTGTGGTAACGGTGGTATGCGCCCTCGTCATGCCGATTTATTCGCTACCGACCTAGATACTGACACACTGTACAAATATATTGATCGTGTATTGATGTTCTATATCCGCACCGCAGATCGACTACAGCGTACATCGGTTTGGCTAGAAAACCTTGAAGGTGGCTTGGATTACCTTAAAGACGTTGTAATTAACGACAAACTGGGTGTTACTGCAGAGCTTGAATCTGAAATGGCCGCAAACATTGCTAACTACCAATGTGAGTGGAAAACAACGATTGAAAGTCCTGAAAAACTACTGCGCTTTAAGCACTTCATTAACTCTGAAGAACAAGACAGCGCTGTACAATTTGTTGAGGTCCGCGATCAAATCCGTCCTGCGACACCCGCAGAGCGCGCCGGTCAAATCCCAGTGCTCGAAGTGAACTAACAGGTTAATAACCATCAGGTTCAACCTAACAGCAATCGATAACAACAATTATAACCGTTATCGATTAACAACTATCTATAACAGCTGTTAGCGGGAGTCCTCACCCGCTAATAGCAGATTTAAGGATTTATTATGACGACTTGGACTCCAATTATTGCAAAAGATAAACTCACCCCAGATGCCGGTGTGTGTGCGTTAGTGAACGGTAAGCAAGTTGCTATTTTCTTTGACCGTAAAACGGATCAATTATTTGCCATTGATAACTACTGCCCCGCCAGTAAAGCCAACGTATTATCACGCGGCCTTATTACATCGGTAAAAGACATTTTAACGGTATCATCACCACTGTATAAAGAACATTTCAGCTTAACCACAGGTGAATGTCTTGAAGATGACACTTTATCTGTACCAGTATATGCGGTACGTATTACAGATGGTATGGTGGAAGTAACAGCATAACATTCAGTATTGATATCATTTACAAGGAGTAATTATGTCGCCATGGCACTTACAAGGCAGTGCGACCTTCACCATAGGTCAGCGCTCTGTTGAAGGCATAAAAGCCCAAAATGAAGATGCCATAGGTATTCGTATTCCTGATGATTTACTGCTTACCACCAAAGGCGCTGTTGCCATTATCGCTGATGGTGTCAGCGCGTCAGAAGCAGGTAAAGAAGCCAGTGAAACCTGCGTACATAATTTCTTATCTGATTATTACTCTACACCTGAAACCTGGTCCGTTGGAAAATCAACAGGTCAGGTGTTAACCGCACTCAATCGTTGGTTATACAGTCAAGGTCGACAATTTGCCGATGCTCAAAAAGGCTACCTCACCACCTTAAGTGCCATTGTCTTTAAATCGCATGCGGCCCATCTATTGCATGTCGGTGATTCACGAATATACCGTTTACGTAACAATACCCTTGAGCAATTAACCCGAGATCACACCACTGTTGTTAATAGTAAACAGTCTTACCTCGCCCGCGCGATGGGTCTAGATGTCACCCTCGATGTGGATTATAAAGAAGTCGAATTACAAGTCGGTGATGTGTTCTTATTATCAACCGACGGATTGCATGATTTTGTTAGCGATAAATTATTACGAGAGATGGTGCAACAGACGCATGAATCTGTAGATAATAATTTTGAAGCATGCTGCGAGCAGCTAATTCAACATGCTCTGGCCAATAACAGTAATGATAATATCAGCTGCCAATTATTGCGTATCGACAGTTTACCTAAGCTCAGTGCCGAAGATGTACATGTACACCTTGCCTCCATGCCTTTCCCTCCCGCATTACGCACTGGGTTATCGATTGATGGACTAAAAGTCATTAAAGAGTTACATGCCAGTAGCAGCAGTCACTTATATTTAGTCGAAGATAAAGAAACCAAGCAGCAATACTGTATGAAAGCTCCCTCGGTCAATTATATCGATGACCATGCTTATATCGAACGCTTTACCATGGAAACTTGGATTGGTTCACGACTGCATAACCCGCATATTTTAAAAATTGTCGAAACCAACAGGAAAAAAAGCCACCTCTATTATTTAATGGAAGTCATTGAAGGCATTACGCTAGAGCAATGGATAAGTCGAAATCCGAATCCGCCAATCCAAGATGTACTTAATATTGTAGAACAGGTCATTAAAGGCTTACGTGCTTTTCATCGTAAAGAAACACTACATCAAGATTTAAAGCCCGGTAATATCATGATCGATAACAACAGCCAAGTTAAAATTATTGATTTTGGTTCTTGTTTCGTCAAAGGCATCGCAGAAATAGCGACCCCATTACAACGAGACAAGATCCTTGGCACAGCAGCCTACTCCGCCCCAGAAACCGTGATCAATGGTGATAGTACTGCGCAATCAGATATCTTTGCCATTTCCGTTATAATTTTTGAGATGCTTACAGGTAAACAACCTTTTAATGGCAAACTAGAAACCTGTCGAACCCAAAAGGCGTATCTTAATACTAAGTATATTCCGGCCTATGAACACAACCCATTAGTCCCATTCTGGTTAGATGGCACAATAAAAAAAGGCCTGCGCTTCGATCCGAATAAGCGCCATGGAGATGTATCCGAACTCTTATATGAGTTACAACATCCTAATCCCAAATATAAGAATAATCGTAAGCAAACATTGGTTGAAAAAAATCCGGAACGTTTTTGGCAAGTTATCTCACTATTATTACTCTTTGCCTTGTGCATTTCATTATTTAGCTAAGCCATACCAAGCTAAATCTAACCTTGTATGTAAATACACGTAAAATACCTCAATATTACAGGGTATTAAATAAATGCTTATACTATGCAAGGTATAGTATTGTTCTATACAATTTGAGCATATTTAATCGCTAATCATTAAAACCCAATGGTATAACAGGAGCATAACCATGTCTAAAGAGCTAATCGCTAAGTTAAAACAATTCAAAATCATCCCAGTGATTCAAATTGATGATGCTTCACAAGCCGTACCATTGGCTAAAGCCTTAGTAGAGAATGGTTTACCTGTTGCAGAAGTTACATTCAGGACAGAAGCTGCAGCAGAAGCTATCCGCCTAATGCGTGAGGCCTACCCAGACATGTGTATTGGCGCAGGCACTGTATTAAACGCCGAACAAGTAGATAAGGCAAAGGCAGTAGGTGCAGAATTCGTCGTGGCGCCAGGGCTAAACCCAACCACAGTAAAATACAGCCAAGAGATTGGCATGCCGATCGTTCCTGGCGTTAATAGTCCCAGTCAAATCGAGCAAGGTTTAGCGCTTAACTTAACGTTTATGAAGTTCTTCCCAGCAGAGGCGTCCGGTGGCATAGCAATGGTAAAATCCTTACTTGCACCTTATGTCGACGTTTCTTTAATGCCAACTGGCGGCATCAGTAAAAAAAATGTGTCTGATTACCTCGATTTAGAGCGTGTCGTCTGCTGTGGTGGTACTTGGATGGTCGCGCCGCAGCTAATTATGGCAGGAAACTGGGTAGAGATTGGCCGCCTCGTGCGTGAAGCAGTTGCACATATAGCGGAACAGTAAATCATAAAAAAACCCTATACCATCAGATATAGGGTTTTAACGATTAGATTATTCAATAATACTGTTATTCGGTAATAAGCCTATCACCTAACCACGGTTTATTTGTTAGCAATGAAACCAACAGCTTCATATGCTTTAGCTAACGTAGGAGCAGCACGCTCAGACGCTTTTTCAGCACCGATACGCATAATGCGCTGCAGTTCAGTCTCATCAGCACGTAACTCATGATAACGCGCTTGAATCGGCTCAATCATAGCAACAACAGCATCAGCCGTATCTTTTTTCAAGTGGCCATACATTTTATCTTCGTATTCAGGCACAAGATCAGCAACTGAACGTTTTGTTGCAACAGAGAGTAACGTCAATAAGTTAGATACGCCCGGTTTTTCTTTATTATCAAAATAAATACGCGCTTGCTCATCACTGTCTGTTACTGCACTTTTCAGTTTCTTGACAATCTTTTTAGGCTCATCTAATAACTTGATAAAAGCTTTTGGATTGTCATCTGACTTAGACATTTTCTTCAGCGGATCTTGCAAGCTCATAATACGAGCGCCCAAAGTTGGAATCATCGGTTCAGGCACTTTAAATACGTCACCGTAGATATTATTAAAACGTGTCGCAATCGTACGCGCTAATTCTAAATGCTGCTTTTGATCGTCACCAACAGGTACTTCATCTGCTTGATAGAGCAGAATGTCTGCCGCCATTAACACAGGGTAAGTATATAAACCTGAATTACTGCTGCTAGAGTTGTTCGATTTATCTTTAAACTGCGTCATGCGGTTTAATTCACCCATCTGCGTATAACAGTTAAGTAACCAACTCAATTGTGCATGTTCTGGTACTTGAGATTGTAAGAAGATAGTCGACTTTTCAGGGTCTAAACCACATGCAACATACATTGCTAGGCCTTCAAGCACCTGTGATTTAAACTCTTTCGGGTCTTGGCGTACCGTGATGGTATGTAAGTCCGCAAGCATGAAATGACAGTCGCTGTGTTCCTGCATGTCCAGCCATTGATTGATTGCACCAATATAGTTACCAATCGTCATACTGCCTGAAGGCTGAATACCACTTAATACCACAGGTTTCGTCATAGATATATTTCCCAATCTCTTAATTTATTCAATTGTGGGCAAGCAAGCTTACTTACCCAATCATGTTTATACTGTTATCGCGGCTATTTTTATCGCTAAAGTAGGCGATTACGTTAACTTCACTGCCGTTACTTCAATTTCACCGCCGCTAAAAGCTCACTGATATCATCAGCTACAAAGTCAGGATTACTGTCGCTAATTGGAATACCGTAGTTGTAACCATACGTTAAGCCAAAGCTAGTGAAGTTTGCCGCTTGTGCTGCAATAATATCGTTCTTAGAATCTCCCACCATTAGCGCATCTTCAGCTTTAAACTGATAGTGATCTAAACAATGTAATAGTGGTAATGGATTTGGTTTTTTCTCCGCTAGCGAATCGCCACCAAGTACCACTTCAAAGAACTCACTGATACCCGCTAATTCAAGTACTGGCGTGGTTTGAACCATAGGTTTGTTGGTCACTATAGCAAGTTTAAACCCTGCCTCTCTCAGTGCTGTTAGCGTTTCTTTTACATTTGGGTATAACACGCTGTGTGTATATACATTTGCAGAATAGTGCTTTAAAAATGACGCCAGCGCATCATTAAATAATGCCGGATCAATATCATCAGATATATTAACACTGCCTGATAACGCACGTTGCACGAGTACTTGAGCACCATTACCAACCCAACCGCGTACTTCATCTTCCGAAAAATGAGCACGTTCAAAATCACTCAGCATACAATTAACGGCAGCTGCAAGATCAGGTACACTATCAACAAGGGTACCGTCTAAATCAAAACAAATAAGCTTAAACATTGGCTTTTTCTAACTCCAAACGCATTTCATCAATGACTTTTTTATAGTCTTCTTGGCCGTAAATCGCAGAGCCAGCAACAAACATATCAGCACCTGCTTCTGCAATTTCACGAATATTATCAACTTTAACACCACCATCAATTTCAAGAATGATGTCATGACCACTGGCATCAATCAATTTACGTACATCACGTAATTTTTGTAAGGTGGAAGGAATAAAACTTTGGCCGCCAAAACCAGGGTTTACCGACATCAATAAAATCATGTCCAACTTGTCCATCACATAATCTAAGTAATGCAAAGGTGTCGCAGGATTTAATACTAAGCCAGCTTTTAAACCATGCTCTTTAATTAGTTGCAAAGAACGGTCTACATGATCAGACGCTTCAGCATGAAAAGTGATCATTGATGCACCCGCTTTGGCAAATTCATTAATCATATGATCAACCGGTTGTACCATTAGATGCACATCAATCGGCGCGGTCACACCATGATCACGCAATGCTTTACAGATCATTGGACCAATAGTTAAATTAGGGACGTAGTGGTTATCCATAACATCAAAATGAATGACGTCAGCACCAGCAGCTAGTACAGCATCGACTTCTTGGCCAAGGCTAGCAAAATTAGCAGACAGAATTGAAGGGGCAATCAGAAAGTTTTTCATTTAGCGTGCTCTCAGTTGTTATTATTCCATTACTCTGTGCAAATCTTACCCTAAGTTAGCCCCTAGGGTAAAATAATAAAACCAGAATAACACTGACAACTCAGCATTGGCCGATAAATTTAAGCGAATAGTGTTAATACATTATGATTTAGCTGTATAACGCCAACAGTTCGTCGACTTTATTACGCTTACCAGCATTACGGCTGATAGTACGTTTAACCTGAACAACCTCAAATATAGAACCATGATAAAGTTCACGCGTTAAAGGAATGTCATGATTCGAAATCAATATCGGGATCTGTCGCTCTTGTGCTGTTTCACGAGAAACTTTAGCCAGTAGCGCCTGATCATCCAGACTAAATCCATTGGTCGCATACGAAGTAAAACTTGCAGTTGTACTTAATGGTGCATACGGCGGATCACAATAAACGACGTCATCACTGCGTAAACGTTTATAAACTTCAGAATAAGATTCACAAATAAACGTGGCTTTTTTCGATTTTTCAGCAAAAAAACGTAATTCTTTTAACGGGAAGTACGGCTTCTTATAAGAACCAAATGGCACATTAAAACCACCTGATTTGTTATAACGGCATAAACCATTAAAGCCATGACGATTCATGTAAAGAAACATTAACGAACGCTGATAAGGGTCACGAGTTTTGTTAAACTTTTCACGTATTTTGTAATAACGCTCTTTATCATTAAATTCAGGCGTAAAGAAACGCTGAGCATCGGCAATAAATTGTTCTGGTTTGTTTTGTAGGATCTTATACATATTAATCAAATCAGGATTAATATCATTCAACAGGTATTCGTCATAATCAGTATTTAAAAATACTGAACAAGCGCCAACAAACGGTTCAACTAAACGCTTACCAGTCGGTAGTTTTTCACGTAGATGATCAACCAGAGAATACTTACCTCCGGCCCATTTTAAGAAGGCTCGCGTTTTCTGCATTTGTGACTTATATCGCTAAATAAAAGGGGGCCGATTGTACATGGATTACAGCTAAATTGCGCTGTTTATTTATAAATCTCTTTGGATTTGAGCGAATCGTTTCAACCAAGGTTTATCTTTTTGTACGGACGCTGGTAATTTTAGTTTCGCGGCATTCGCCTGCTCAACACTGGTAAAGCTACCATAAAGAACCACATACCAAGGCTTGTTGTTACGTAGTGTTTGATATGTCCAGATATTTTCAGATAATTCATTCTCGTTTAAATACTGCTTTAACTGTGATTTATGACTTAACCCTGCAATTTGAAACGTATAATTTTTCGCCGGTTGAGCCATTAACCAGGCTTGACCGGCTAATGTATTAGCTGTCGTTACAGTGTCTTTTTGCACTATTTCATTAGAGACTTCAACCACCATTTTACTATCAATTATTTTTGCAGTATTTAATGAATTTTGCTTGGCGATCATCTTATTCACGGCGGCATCATCAATTACAATACGTTGTTTTTCCACTTGCGAGCTTGGTGCGGGTACAACAGGTTCTGTTAACGTGATAGTTTGGCCTATTTCGGTTGGTAACTCATCATCCCAATCACTGGCTAACATTTGTGGCTCACTCGCATCCGTATTTACATCAGCTATCACAACATCGCCCTCGGTCATCACGGGAGAGCTCAATAGAGGCTCTTCCAGCACGGTATCAACAGCTTTTTGCTCCGTTTGATAAACATCATATAAAAATGATCCAGCACTACCTAACAACAACACGCCAGCAATGATCGCCGCTAAATAAAATGACTTATTGGACGTTATCACAGTCTTATCCCTCTTACTCGGTGCGGGTGACTCAGCGCGATATACTCGACCTTGCATGATCGCTTGCGCACATTTTGCTAATTCAGCGGGATTACCATCACACGCTTCAATTTGATGATTAATTGCATCCTGATTAACAAACGTGGGTTTATAACCAGCTTGACTAAATTGCTGCTCAACAAATTGCACAGCGGCTTTTGGATCTAATACAGTCATTTCCAACTCCAATACATTTGTTGCTGATTTTGCAAATGGCAGTATGGTTATATCAACCCACTTACTTTCTGCAAATAAAATGATATTTATTTTAATATTAATTTTATGATTAAGACTTAATTCCACTAATTGCGCAAACTCAGCAATACTTGCATGCGATAACGTCATCGCATTATCAATACATAGCGTGAGTTCATGTTCAAGCTGCTGAGCAAGTAACGGTAAGCTCTCGGCTAACATTATATGCGCATTGAAACGGCCATCATAGCTGATCTGTTGTAATACTTGCGTTCTCACAGCCCTATCATCATGGCACTGCTGCGCATCAATTGTAATGGTTTTTTGATTAAAATCTGATTCTACATAATTACGTAATACTGTTGATTTTCCTGAACCAGATTCACCGCTTACGAATAATAAATGTGAAGAGAATTGTGTGAGATGACGCAGCCGTTCACACAGCTGCGTTTGAGAATAAATTTCAGTTTGAACTGAATAGTGCACTAGAATCCGCCTGATTATGGAAATTAACCACATCGCGTAACGTACTTTCAGTTACTGTCGATAATACTTCGGCACTACCAATCGATGTTGGTAAAATAAAACGAAGTTGGTCATTAAGTACTTTCTTATCACGTTTCATGTGCTGCATAAATGCGTCAAAGCTCATTTCTGCTGGCGCCAGTAAAGGCAATTCAGCAGCCGCAATTAATGCAGCAATACGTGTTACTTGAGATGCTGTTAATAGCCCCATTAATGCCGATGTTTGTGCTGCCATTATCATCCCAGCAGCAACCGCCTCACCGTGTAACCAAACGCCATAGCCCATTTCAGCTTCAATAGCATGACCATATGTATGACCAAGGTTGAGTAACGCGCGTAAACCCTGCTCTTTTTCATCAATAGCAACAATTTCAGCTTTGATTTCACAGCAACGATAAATTGCGTATTCCAACGCTGCCGTATCGAGCGCCATTAGCGCTGCAATGTTTTCTTCTAGCCAAACAAAAAAGTCCGCATCATAAATGATCCCGTACTTAATCACTTCAGCCATACCTGCCGCCAGTTCGCGTCGAGGCAAGGTCGCTAAACAATCAGTATCGATAAAAACAGCATTGGGCTGATAAAAAGCACCAATCATATTTTTACCCAACGGATGATTAACTGCCGTTTTACCGCCAACCGAGGAATCAACTTGACTCAACACAGTCGTCGGGATTTGAATAAAGGGGATACCGCGTTGGTAACAGGCGGCCGCAAAGCCAACCATGTCACCAATAACACCACCACCGAGAGCGATCAACGTGGTATCACGTCCACAATTCTCACGCAGTAGCGCGGTAAAGATCTCATTTAAAGTATCTAACGTTTTAAATTGTTCACCATCAGAAAGAATAATACTGTCGAATTTATAGTCGTGCAACAATGCTTGAACCTGTTGTAAATACAACGGTGCAACCGTATCGTTTGAGATCACAACAACTTTATTGGTCGTTATTGCAGCCGTAAATTGCGCTACTTGCGTTAATACGCCTTCACCAATATAAATAGGGTAGCTCCGCTCACCCAGTTCAACAGTTAAACTTTCCATGTTACTCCAATTAAAAATCCAATAACTTTATAATTTGATTCGCCACAACTTTCGCACTTTGTTCGTCTGTTTTAACTGTAAAATCAGCAATCTCTTCGTATAAAGGATTACGAGCATCAGCTAATGTTTCCAGAACTTCACGTGGTTCTTCTGTTTGTAGTAAAGGGCGACGCTTATCGCGTGATGTTCTTACTAACTGCTTATCAATAGTTGTTTCTAAATAAACAACTACACCACGAGCAGAAAGGTAATTACGACTCTCTTTACTTAAAATAGAGCCTCCACCCGTTGCTAACACAATTCCCTGCTCTTGCGTTAGATCGTCAATTACTTCCGCCTCACGAACACGGAAACCAGCTTCACCTTCAACATCGAATACCCATGAGATATCAGCACCAGTACGGCGTTCAATTTCATGGTCCGAATCGATAAAGTCTAAATGCAACTGGCTCGCTAGTTGGCGACCAATTGTACTTTTACCTGCGCCCATTGGGCCTATTAGGAATATATTACGTTTTTCAGCCATTTTAACTCTTCAATAAATCTAAAGTAATAACACCCTTTTTCTTAGGGGGCACCAGACCTACCTATAAAATGTCCTCTGATTGCAGCAACCAGTGATGAGACATTTGGCAACAGCCAAAATCAGCAACACCCGGTAAAAAACCAGGTGATGACATTTCAGGCAGAAAAAGACCGCTATTTATATAGTTTTTACGGCCTTTTGTCAAAGGTAGGTTACAACGTATCCACTACCACTTTTGGTGTAACGAAGATTAACAGCTCTCGTTTTTGGTTAATATTCTTAGTACTACGGAACAATACACCTAACCAAGGGATATCACCGAGAACCGGAACTTTCGTTACAATCTTTTTAATTTCATGCTTAAATATACCGCCTAACACGATAGTTTCGCCATTCTCAACCAACACTTGCGTGCTAATAACTTGGGTATCAATGGAGACAGCTTCACCACCAACGGTTTTCACATCATCACCACGAGTATCTTGATTAATTTTCAAATCTAAGATTATTTTATTATCCGGGGTAATATGTGGTGTAACTTGTAAACCCAATACCGCTTTTTTAAACGCGATAGTAGTAGCACCACTTGAACTTGATTCAACATACGGGATTTCCGTACCTTGTTCAATATACGCAGACTTTTGGTCGGTAGTGGTAATTCTTGGACTCGCAATCACTTCTGCTTTTTGTTCTGCTTCTAATGCAGAAAGTTCTAAATCGAGTATCTGACCATTCGCTAGTTCAGCAATCTGAAAAGCGATAGAACCTGCAGGTGATGCCACGGGCAAATTAACATTGAGTCTGTCACCAATAGCGGGCACATTACCACCAGCAAAAGCATCGTTACCTTCAATCGAACCCGATGATAAACCAAAGCCACTGCCAATATCAGTACTACCACTTAGACCCCAACGGATCCCAAGTTCATCATCCAGATTATCAACGACAGATACCATTCTAGCTTCAATAACCACCTGACGAACCGGAATGTCCAATACGTCAACAATCCGCCTCACATTAGCGATTGCTGTCGCTGTATCTTTAATTAATACTGTATTTGTACGTTCATCAAAACTAATCGAACCCCGAGATGATAACAGACTAGAATCTTTTTGTGCTAAAAGCTTTGCGATATCAGCAGCTTTTGCAAAGCTAATCTGAATAAACTCTGATTGTAACTCAGCTAAACCTTCCACTTCTTTTTTACTGACAAGATCACGGCGCTCTAATGCAGCTAATTCATCCGAAGGGGCAACCATCAGCACATTACCTTCAAGCTGCTTACTTAACCCTTTCACTTTCATGACAATATCAAGTGCTTGTTCCCATGGTACACTATCTAAACGCAGGGTGATATTACCATTCACAGAATCCGTGGTAACTAAGTTAAACTCATTAAAATCAGCGATTAACTGTAATACTGTACGCACAGGAATATCTTGAAAGTTAAGTGAAATCGCTTGTCCTTGATATTTATTGGTTTTTTCATCTGGATCTTGCTTAGTAATTTCAATTACAAAAATATTATCAGCTTGATCATAACGGTAAGTGAAATCATCACTCACGTCTAATTCAAACGCAGTCACACCTTCATCATGAAAAGTTTCAATCGCGGTTACAGGTGTACCAAAATCCGCTACATCTAAAATATAGAGCAATTTTTTCAAAATAGCCGTACTGTGAAATTCTGCGATTAATTTATTGCCTTTACGTTGAATATCAACGGCCATAGAGCTATTTTTCATAGTTAAAATTAACTTACCACTGCCATCATTGCCTGTACGAAAATCAATACCACGTACTTGGTTTACAAAACCACTAAAATCTTCTTCTTCATTATCTTCAACAGGTAAAATATCTTCGATTTTAGGCGATTCTACTGTCACTTGACGACCATCCTTAGTGACAAGCAACGAAGGACTTACCGTCGCAGCAGGCACATCAAGACTAACAACATGACTATCAATAACAGAAGCAGCAGGTAGTACAGCACTATTGCTAGTAGTAACGATAGTCGGTTCCACAGCAAGCACCAACGTATCTATATCGGCGGTATTATTTGCGATTTCAGGCACCGCCACATCACTGGCAAGTAAGCCAAATGTCGCGATTAAGCTGTTATTCGTTTGAGTGATTTGATACGGTACGAGTTCATCTAACGCGATAGTAATTTTAAGCCCTAAATCAACACGTTCTGCAGCTACGTTTAATACATTACCTTGTTCGATAACCACAGGGTTAAGCAACAAAGTTGAGCTAGCATCCGGTACTAAAATAATTAATTGATGCGGTGAATATTGTAATTTATCTGCATATTCAACAACATGTTCACTAAACTCCAGTTCGAGCTCTAACAGCCCTTCTGCCAAAGCGTTTAAATGAATTTGTTTTAGTTGCGGTTCAGCAAAGCTGAAAGCAGAACATAAAATGGTCGTCCATAAAACCAAAATTTTTGCTATTTTGGCACATCTTACATGTGATTTAGTCATTTTATCATCCCTGAAAATGGCTTAACTGTGGTCTTGGTTACTGAGTGGAATTTGGGTCGTACGAACTTGCCAGCATCCCTTTCCTGTTAATATCAACTCAGAAAGTTCAATATAGTTTTTAGTAATATCGAGTATTTCACCGTGATTAAGTCCAATATAATCACCTGGTGAGACTCTAAATATTTCCCCCGAACTTGCTCTAATTAATCCCCAGAGGTGTTTATCACTTCCAAGGGTGCCATGCATGCCCAAATTATCTAATGAGTAAGTTTCTAACGGTCCTTTAATCCGCGCAAAATTAGGCTGCGGACAATCTTGTGGAAATGGCGTTTCTGCTTTTACCGATTCTGGACGAGGATTTGAAAAGGGGTTACGCGCCCCTGTTTCAGAATAATGTAAAGCAACAAACCCCTCCATATCCGGTACATTTTCAATTTTAATCGTTTTACGTGCTTTAACTTCATTAATATAATCAACGAGATCTTGATTATCCGCAGTACAACCACCTACCGTCAGAGATAGAAAAATTAGGCTACTAATACGCTTCATTTATCCCCCTTATAACGATAAGTACGGGCAATCATATTCACTTTGAGTAATTCCCCTTGCAACTTAGTAATAGTGAAATCTTCTAGCGTTACAATCCGTGGCAATGCAGCAATATCACTGGTGAACTGACCAAGTTGATGAAAAGTACCTATCACTTCAAGGTTAACGGGTACTTCATAAGAAAAGTCTCGCTTTACTTCCTGCAACCATTTGAATTTACGTAATTGCAAACCATTATGCTGACCAATATAGCTCAAATCATCAAGCAATCCTGCAGTCTCACTTTTTGATGGTAACTGCCTAAGCATACTGTTAAATAAATTTTCCATTTCCGACATCTGAGCGGTATATAAACCTAAGTTACCAGCAAGACTTGCTTTTGCTTCAAACTGTAACCTTAAACTTGCTTCTTTTTTTTCAATTTTATCGAGCGTTTGTAGTGAAGTCGAAATAAAAACCCAATAAAATAACGCAGCAATTAATACTGAAAATATAATATTAATAGCTATTTTAGCGGGCTTAGGCCAATTACCAAGATCTTCAAGATCAAGTTCATTAAGTTCCTGTAAATTCATTTTAGATCCCCCTCGTCTGTCATCATTGGCGTTACCGAAAATCGCATTTCAAAACGATTTCCTTCTGCTTCTGACAACGCAATAATAGAGTCTAAATTACCATCTCTGAGCCAAGTTGATTCCTCAATATTCCGCAGTAATACCGCGAGACGCGTATTCGAATCACTGGTGCCATGTATTTTGATTATGTCATTTTTAAACGTGAGAGTGGCGAGATTAACGCCAGCTGGTACCAATTGCGGCAAGGTGTTCATTAACTGTGTCGGCGTATTGCGACTACGCTGTAAACTTTGAATTAAATCAATACGCTCTTGTAGTTTATCTTTACGCCCACGTAACTCTTTAATTTTACCTAGTTTAACATCAATAACTTGCATCTCTTGCATCAACAAGGCATTACGTTGTTTTTGATTACTGATGTAACCACCAACCACCATATTCAACATAATCATGACCAACAAAGTAGCACCTAGACTCATGCAACTTAAGGTAAAGAAACGCTGCTGTCGGGACTTTTTCTCGGCTTCTCGCCACGGAAGAAGATTAATATTTGACATTATAAAGCCCTCATCGCTAAACCAAGTGCCACCATATAACGAGGACCATTGGCGATTAAACGTGCTTTATCTTCAACATCTTCAGAGTAATCAAATTGTGCAAAAGGATTCGCAACACGAGTAGTAATCCCCAATTCAATTTCGACTTGTTGAGCCAACTCGATGATTAATGCAGAACCACCACTCAGCGTGATCATGTCAATCTTTTGTAACGAACCTGAGTTAGTAAACAGTTGCACATTACGACGGATCTGTTGAATACATGCCGTTATATAAGGGGCGAGAACATCAATGTCATAATCCATTGGTAAATTTTGAGCGAGCTTCACTTTCTCAGCTTCGTCACGCTTTAAACCATAATGTTCACTGATCGTTCGCGTGTAATTTTCACCACCAAAATTTTGTACTCGAGAATAAATCGACTCCCCCTGATGCAGCATTGAAAAAATAGTCATATTGGTGCCAATATCTATCGCAGCGACAACCTTGCTATCATCTTGTAGTTCAGCCAAACGTAAATACAGATCATGAGATCGTGCTAACGCATGTGCAGCCACATCGACAACTTGAGGAATAAAGTTATTTTCTTCTAAACAGCCTGCTAATGAAGCTACGCTTTCGGTGCGAGTGGCGCTCAACAGCACATTATGCTTGCTGGGATTATTCTCATTTACTCCTAATATTTCAAAATCTAGGCTGATCTCGTCAAGCGGAAAAGGAATTAAACTCTCCGCTTCCAACTCGATATGCATTTCAAGCTCAGGGCCAGAAAGGTCTGTATCAACATAAATAATTTTTGTAATAACATTTGTACCAGATACGGCAGTAGCAGCTTGCTTATAACGGAAAGGAAAATTTTGACGCACTTGTTGCAACACATTTGTTAATGCTTCTATATCTTGCAATTGGTGATCAACGACACATCCTTTTGGCGTTGCAACCTCTGATACCATATCTACCACATAATGCTCTGATCGATTAGACAGCGCTAGGGCTTTTACGGAAGATGATCCAAAATCAACTCCGATCATTGCCACTGTCTGATTCCTTTTAAACAGCTTTAGCATGATGATCTTCAACTCTATGTAATAACATCGATTGGATTTTGTTAATTATTTGTTACATTTAAAGCATACAGATTTAAATCTCTGAGGTCTATCATAAAGAACTCGTACTATTTCACAAAACAGAGATATAATACTCAATTATTGTGGAAATTATTGTGGAAATTATTGTGGAAATTATTGTGAAATGGATTAAACGATTATCCGTATTGTTATTAGTTAGCGGACTGTTCGGCGTAGGTAGCATCATTGCACTTTACTTCTATATCAAGCCAGAACTACCTGATGTAACTACATTAAAAACAATACAGCTGCAAACACCGATGAAGGTCTTTAGCCAGGACGGCAAACTGATCTCTCAATTTGGCGAAAAACGTCGTATCCCTATAGAGATTGACGATGTCCCGCCCTTAATGATCAAGGCATTTCTTGCTACAGAAGATAACCGCTTTTATACCCACCCAGGCATAGACCCGATTGGTATAATACGTGCAGCCAGCATCATGATTATGACGGGTGAACGTAAACAAGGGGCGAGTACCATCACCCAACAGGTTGCTCGAAATTTCTTTTTAACTCGAGAAAAAACCTTTATTCGAAAAATTAAAGAGATATTTTTAGCGTGGCATATCGAACAAAATCTCACTAAAAATGAAATTTTAACCTTGTATCTTAATAAGATCCCTCTCGGTTACCGCTCATTTGGTATTGGTTCTGCAGCACAGGTTTATTACGGTAAAACGTTAAATGAGTTAACCCTAGCCCAAATGGCGGTCATTGCCGGATTACCAAAAGCACCTTCTGCATTAAATCCAATCCGTTCGCCAAAGCGCGCCAAAGCACGTCGTCACGTTGTGTTATTACGCATGCTAGACGAGAACTATATTACTCAAGCGCAATTTGAAGACGCCAACACAGCCCCTATTACTGGTGTGTATCACGGTGCTGAAATTGACCTATCAGCACCTTATTTAGCTGAAATGGTACGTAGTGAAATGATTTCACGCTATGGAGAAGAGAAAGCCTATACGCAAGGCTTAAACGTTTATACAACTGTACACAGCAATCGCCAAACAGCGGCAACGACTGCATTAATAAACAATCTACTCAATTATGATTTACGCCACGGTTACCGTGGACCACTTGGTCAGGCTTGGACTAATGATAAAGTGCTAAGCAACGAAGATATCTTGTTATTACTTAAAGATAAGCCAAGTTATAAACCACTGCAGCCTGCCGTTATCATGACTGTAAAAGAACAACAAGTTGAAGCCTTACTTGCCAATGGTGATCAAGTTACTGTGAGCTGGGCTGGGCTAAAATGGGCTCGCCCATTCATTTCTGATAAAAAACAAGGCCCCGCACCACAAACTGCAGATGCAATCGTCAACGTGGGTGACATCGTACTATTACGTCCAATGTCAGTGGATAATAAGCACGATCAATGGATGTTAGGTCAGCTCCCAGATGCCAGTTCAGCATTCATTGCCATTGATAATAATGACGGTGCTATTGAAGCCTTAGTGGGTGGCTTTAATTATCAACAAAGCAAGTTTAACCGAGTTACCCAAGCTGAGCGTCAGATTGGTTCAAACATCAAACCATTTGTTTATTCAGCAGGTCTCGCGCAAGGCGCTACGCTCGCAAGTCTTATTAATGATGCACCGATTAACCAATGGGATCCACGAGCAGGTACCGCTTGGCGACCAAAAAATTCGCCGCCAACATATAATGGTCCAACGCGGTTACGTTTAGGTTTAGCACAATCAAAAAATGTAATGTCGGTACGTTTATTCCGTCAAGTCGGTTTGACCAACGCCATTAATTACATGGCCAGATTCGGTTTTGATAAAAGTAAATTACCACGTAATGAATCATTAGCATTGGGATCTGCATCTTTAACACCGCTTAAAGTAGCTGTTGCTTTCGCAACATTTGCGAACGGAGGTTTTAAAGTTGAACCCTACTTTATTGACCGTATTGAAAATGCCAATGGTGAACTCCTTTATCAAACAACACCAAAGCAAGCCTGCCTAACGTGTGAAAAACAAATTGCATTAAACACTGATGACCCTGAATATTGGTCAGCAATTGAAGGAGATGCACGCACACTCTGTGACATCGCGCCTTACGGAACCCTACAAGTGGCTCCGCGTATTATTACTGAACAGAATGCCTTCTTAATGCGTCAAATGATGGCAAGTGTGATTTGGGGCGGAGGTAGTTGGCGTCATAAAACGGGCTGGAATGGGACTGGTTGGCGTGCAGCAGCTGCACTAAAACGTCATGATCTTGGTGGTAAAACAGGTACAACAAATGAAGCGAAAGATGCTTGGTTCTCCGGCTTTAATCCAGATATATCAGCAACAAGCTGGATTGGTTTTGATGATCATCGCCGTGAATTAGGTCGTGTAAGCCGCAATATTAATTTAGATAAGCATCAAGTTAGTGGTGGTGAAGCAGGAGCTAAAACAGCCCAACCGGCTTGGATTGAGTTCATGAAATCTGCGCTAGAAGGCATCCCAGAACGCCCGAATGTACTACCTGAAAACATTGTGCAAGTCCGTATCGACCGTGAATCGGGATTGTTAACCTATAAGTCTGATTATACTTCTCGTTTTGAATACTTTATTCAAGGAACTGAACCAACAGAATACGTTAACAATCAAGATGCTGATTCTTCATTTAATCGCGGCGGTGAAAACAGTGATGATGCAAATGAATCACTGGACGACTTGTTTTAATACCAATTGCATTAAATAAATAAACTAAAAATGGCGCTGCTTTATTTTAAAAGTAGCGCCATTTTTATATCAACATTTTAGTCACCGTACGCCAATATATTAAGAGATGGTTGCGGTCACTTGTTTATTAATCACTTGTGCAATATCGTTAAAACAAGGGCGTCTCACCGAGCCTTTACGGTATAATAAAACAATACGTCGAATAGGCTCAGGTTCAGTCAATTTTATATATTCAACGCCTTCGGTAAAACGGCTACGAGGTATCGCAAGGTGCGGTAATAAAGTAATCCCAGCTTCTGCTGCAATCATGTGGCGCAGAGTTTCCAAACTTGTCGCTTTAAAGCTCTGATCTTCTTTTGCGCCTGCGGTAAAACAATAGTCCATAGCTTGATCACGTAAACAATGACCATCTTCTAACATTAAAATATTCTCACCACGTAACTCCGATAAATCAACACGGTCACGACCTTTAAAGTGATGTGAACTTGGAACAATAAGCTCTAATGGTTCTTTATATAACTCAATATGACCGTATTTTTCCATACCCGGTAAATAAGCCAATAACAAACAGTCCAACTCACCTTCATCGAGTTGTTTTAATAATTCGTGCGTTTGATTTTCATGTAAAAACATATCTAGATCAGGAAATTTTTTCTTCATAGACGGTACAATTAACGGTAACAAATACGGTGCTACTGTTGGAATCAAGCCTATATGGATAGCCCCTGCTGTTGGGCTCGCGTAGCTCTTAGCAATTTCTTTAATAGCTTTCGATTCTAATAATACCGTACGAGCTTGATCAGCAATTTGATCTCCTGCAGGCGTAAATAATACCTTTCTTGATGTACGCTCAATTAAAATAACATCCAGCTCATCTTCTAACTTTCGGATCTGGCCACTAAGTGTAGGTTGACTAACAAAGCATTTTTCAGCCGCTTTTCTAAAGTGCTTTAACTCTTGTAACGCGACAAGGTATTCTAAATCTCTTAAGTTCATATCGACCCAACCTGAACGGTAATAACAATTGAAAAATAAAAAACAATTTGTATATACTATCAATAAAACGTTAATTACCACAAACTTTATCACCAAAAACACACAACAAATTGATCATAAATAAAAATATTATAACCATTTGTGACAATTGACACTTCTCAGGCGTTAAAATTATAGGTATTATCATAAACTTACTTTAAATCAATATTACAGCAACATCACAGCAATATTTACTTGATGTTAATTTAAAGAATAAAGCACACTTATTCAGTAACGGATTACTGTCGTAGCAATAATAAGGATTTTATATGCACTTAAAAAAGTTAAGTCTCTTAACTATTTTACTGCTATCTCTCGGCTTAACTGGCTGTGGTAGTGATAACTTAGACGCAGTCACAAGTAGCTCTGGTGATACAATCTCTGGTAATGGTAGTAATACAGGCTCCGGTGACGATACTGATAACAGTAGTAACGAAGATACCGTTTACACTGCCAGTGGTAATTTATCACCCAAAGTTATCCAACGCGGGCAAACATTTACTTTCAACTATTACTTAGATAAAACACCTGATGCTGCCGTTATTTACGATATTGACATTGTTGGCACTGCAATCCAAGGCACAAACCAAGATTACACCATCAGTAATGCTTCAACCCTCACCTTTGCTAAAGGCTCGACGACAACAAGCCTCACTATCACTACCTATCAAAAAGATGATGTATATGATACGCGAACTCTGTCATTAACGTTTACTGGTAATGTCGGTGAACCAGCAACAATTAATCTGCTCATCTCGGGTAATGTTTATCTTAATGATACAGGCATAAACGATTATTCCGACGGTAGTAACTTCAACCTAGGAGCACAACCAGGCGGCGATCTTGCTCTGCAAGATGCGGCATATGGACTGGATGTCATTATTAACCCTAATACGCTAGCAAATGCTGGCGGTGATACCCAAGATGCAAGTAGTCAATTCTATAAAAACAGCCGCGATATAGACAATGCAGATACTGAATATAAAGGTCGAGCTGGATTTCGCTTTGTCAAGATTGGTAATGACGGTATGCCGAGAACGGCTAACAACACAAATTATGAGTGTGTGAAAGATGAAATTACTGGATTAACTTGGCAGATTAAAGGCCCTACAAATACCATTAGCCCAGATCCTGTCATTGCAGATAGGTTTCAAATGTCAAACAAACAAAATTACAGTGCAGCCAACTTTACCTACCTATGGAATGCTTCAGCATTGGGAACTCAAGGCAAGGGCTGGGAATCTTCTCTTAATGATGGTCCACTTGAAGACGCTGGAGATGGCAATGACTTCGCTAATCCTTATTGCGGTTATCGCAATGATCTTTATGGCCGTGCCCAATCTCTTTATTGTAGTTCAGGTTCTTATGCTAATGAAGCCAACTTTATCGGAGCCTGCGGACAAACTAACTGGATGGTACCGACCGTAGAACAATTAAGAAGTATCATTGATTACAGTAAAGTGACAGATTACTCAAGCTTATCATTAGCAACAGAGCATGCTCTGGATAGCAATTTCTTTGATTGTACAAGCAATGACTGCGTGATAAGTAATGATAGTAATCCCGTTTACTGGACCTCATCACAAGTAAAAGGAGCAGAGTCTCTGGCTTGGTGTATCAATCTGCAAACAGGCAACGTTAATACCTGTAATAAAGATGAAGCGCGTAAAGTGATGCTGGTAAGCAGTAATATCCCAGCTGAATTTTTCACTCAAGCTGCTGATGATTCAGCCGAATCAGAATAATAGGAGCTATGACAATGATTAAATCAACAACCATATTACTACTAAGCTCAAGTCTATTTAGCTTCGCTGCTATTGCGGCATCCGATCCTGTCGGCATCAACTGCGATCCGACTCTATATCAAGATTATACCCCGTCTGATTTTATTGATAATAAAGATGGTAGCGTTACCGATCTGCGCACCAGCTTAATCTGGGCAAAATGCAGTATAGGACAAACCTATACACTATCATCAAACTCATGTTCAGGCAGTGGCGCTATTAGTTATGCAACATGGAGAGAAGCACTTGCCGCTGCAGATAGTTACAGTATCAATGGCACTACAGGTTGGCGTTTGCCCAATATCAAAGAATTGGGATCACTCGTTGATCGCAGTTGCGCAGAACCTACAATTAATTTAACGCTATTTCCAAATACCGTATCCAGTGTTTATTATTCAAGTACACCATTTAAAGGTAGCGCGAATGGCACTGAATACAGCCATCTAGTATCACGGGTTATCGATTTTTCTAAAGGTACTGAAATGCCACTCGGGCAACATGATAGTTCGCTAACTACTTATGCGGTACGCGCAGTAAAAGGTGGTTATCGCTAATCGATAAATAAATCGGTTAAGATCAACAACGGCGAGCTTAGCTCGCCGTTTTCATTATTTATAAACCCTACACCATCACGCTTAAATCAACTCTAATTCAACCATGGCTGCACGAATTTCATCTTTGGTACCTTGGGTCAGTTCAATAACAGGTAAACGGCACTCAGGTTCACACAAGCCTAATAATGACACCGCATACTTCACACCTGCTGGGCTTGTTTCTTTAAACATTAAGTTATGTAGCGTAATCAAACGATCTTGCAATTCTCTCGCTTCTACATATTTACCCGCAAACGTTAATTCCTGCACTTCTGCATACAGTTTTGGCGCCACATTAGCAGACACCGAAATTAAGCCATTACCACCAGATACATTATAAGCAACCGTTGTGCAATCATCGCCAGACAGGAAAGAGAAGTCACCTTTAATTAATTGACGCTCTAACCAAGGACGCGACAGATCCCCTGTTGCATCTTTAATACCGACAACATTTTCAAGCTCAGCCATACGTGCTAACGTTTCTGGTTGGATATCAACTATTGCACGGCCTGGAATATTATAAACAATGATAGGTAAGTCATTATTATCGTTAATTGCTTTAAAATGTTGATATAAACCTTCCTGACAAGGTCGGTTATAATAACCAGCAACATGTAACGTCGCGATAGCACCCGCCGCTTGCGCATGATTAGAAAGTAAGATTGCATCAGTTGGGTTATTTGAACCTGCACCAGCGATAACCGGTAAACGACCAGCAGCTTGATTCACCACAATATCAAGGATCTGGCAATGCTCTTCTAATGAAAGTGTTGGGCATTCCCCCGTTGTACCCACAGCAACAATACCATGCGTTCCCTGCTCTACATGCCAGTCAACGAGATTACGTAATGCTGGTTCGTCAATTTCATTGTTTTTAAACGGGGTAACCAAGGCAACAATTGAGCCTTTAAGTAATTCTTTCATTGCTGATTTATCGGTGACCGTTGAGTTAACACTCATAGAAGCTCCATTTCGATTATAAAAAAACCTCGATTACATAAATTGCGGTCGAGGTTTCTATAGGGATTTATATGTTCTCGAGTCACATGCTACGTTAGCTTTAATTTGCCTTGTTTATCTTGTTTTCGTTTAGAATTAAGCATGTATTAAACTCGTATAGTTTGAAAAATTATTTATAAAACTGATTGTGTATCATTCAATAATTCTTCATTCACTGCAAAATGTCAAGCGGGTTAAGCATAAGAAAAAACAAAGAAGACCATCCCACAAGGTAAAGCGATACTTAAGTAACGCCGAGGTGCATAATCAGCAAACCGAAAGGAGAGGATATTGAAGTAATTTGGGTATATACTCTCCGGCCAGATCTTCGACCAAATTAAGTAAAGAGCCCAGACCCATGATCAGCAATAGCTATACCCCAGCAAGTCAATTACTCGAACGTAATACTGCACATTTTGAAGATAAAGACCTGTTGATTGCGGGTTACATCGAAGATACATTTCCTGCTGAGTTAGCAAAAATAGCTAAAAAAGTAACGCTATTCAGCTACGATTACTCTGCTAAGCTACATTATGATAATGTCAGCAATATTGATAATCATTGCTCTACAGAATATCAAGCAGTTAAGAAACACCAAGTAGCATTGATTTATATGTCAAAATCAAAAGCAGAAGTAGAGTACCTATTAGCCAACATTACAGAGCATCTTGAAGATGACGCGATGATCTTCATGGTTGGTGAGAATAATGCAGGTATTCGCAGCGCCAATAAATTCTTTGCCCCTTATGGCGATATTTGTAACAAACTAGATGCAGCACGTCGTAGCTCACTATTTGTAACTCAATTGAATAAACCTGTGGCTAAATTTGTGCAAAGTGATTGGATCACAACATTCCCAATGACAGTGAAAGGGATCGAGCTAACCGTATGTACATTACCGGGAGTATTTAGCCACGGAAAACTGGATACTGGCAGTAATATTCTACTTAATAACCTACACAAAAAACCATCAGGTCGTGTGCTTGATCTTGGTTGTGGTGCAGGTATTATCGGTAGTTATATCGCGAAACGTTTCCCTGAAAGCAAAGTTGAAATGACAGATGTTAGTGCGCTTGCTGTTAAATCAAGTCAATTAACATTAGCGGCAAATGAATTAGCTGGTAAAGCGTACCTTTCTGATGTGTATTCTGATATTAGTGGTACGTTTGATTATATTATTTCTAACCCACCGTTCCATGCTGGTTTAAAAACACATTATGCAAGTACTGAAACATTCTTAAAAGAAGCGCATAATTACATTAATCCACGCGGTCATTTAGTCTTAGTTGCAAATAGCTTCCTTAAATACCCAGAAATCATCGAAGCTGCTTTTGGGCATTGCTTACTACAAATAAAATCATCTAAGTTCGCTGTTTACTACGCTAATAAATAGTTACGCTAATAAATAAGTCCGCGAATCAATAGTTACACTAATAACGCATTGCGTTAATAAATAGCATAAATAAAAACGCCCATCACAATTCGATTGTGATGGGCGTTTTACTATTAACAAAACGTTATTTATCTTAAATTCAGATACAGCATTTAAGCTAAACTTACCAATCTAATTAAGCATCTCTTGCTTCTACAGATAACTCGTCAATACGCTTTTTCATTATCGCGTGCACGTCCGTTGATAACTTTCTTACCGAACTGCGTTCTAATCCCACTGTTGGAATCGGTGCCATAATCTCAATAATCACTTCGCCATTATCCCAGCGGTTTAATTTAATTTTGTTATGCGTATTTGAACAACATACTGGCACAATCGGTACTTCCGCTTGAATTGCAGTATGGAATGCACCGGTTTTAAACGGTAATAAACCACGACCACGGCTACGCGTACCTTCAGCAAACATCCAAATACTCAAGTGACCTTTACGAATACGATCCGCTACCGCAGAAATAGTACCGACCGCTTTACTTTTGTTATTACGGTCAATCAAAATATTACCCGACAACCAATATACAAAACCAAAAATAGGTACCCAAACTAAGCTTTTCTTACCGACTGATACAGTCCCAGGTTGTACTGCTGCAGTCATGGTCATCAAATCAAAATTGTTTTGATGATTGCCAACAAATACATACGGACCACCATCATTCAAATCCGCAGGTTTCCGTACAATTAGTTTAATTCCCATAAGTCGCGCCAAACGAGAGAAGTTTCGCGCCACACATGCCACGTGTTTTGGATTTCTAGGTTGTAAGCTAAATCGCACTACACTCATGATCAATAAATAGATCATAAATAGCATGACCAAGACTAAACGACTAATTAATAACATTTGTAACCCTCTTTTAACATGGCAGCAGTATACCTAGCCGATACTCGGTGTACAAGCGTTAGCTGAATCATTCATCCACAACTTCTAACGTATCAACACGCTGTAACCCGCGTGGTAGCTTAAACCCACGACGTCCACGTTCACCTTTATAGTGTTCTAAATCAACAGGTTTCAAGGTTAACTTACGCTTTCCAGCATAAAGTGTTACCGACTTCCCTTCGGGAACTATAGTCAACATTTGCACAAATTCTTCACGACTTTTTACACGTGCTGACGGGATATTCATTAACTTATTCCCTTTGCCTTTCGATAATAACGGTAATGATGACAGAGGGAAAATCAACATCCGACCTTCGTTGGAGATAATTAAACAGTGATCAGTCGTTATATCAGTCACCGCGTGTGGCTCAATCACTAAACCGCCAACTGGCAAGGTTAATAATGCTTTACCGTTTTTATTACGGCTCACCATATCACTAAATTTACCAATGAAACCATAACCCGCATCAGAACTCAGTAAGAACTGTTGGTTATCTTCAGCCATAATAGCGTGGGTAAAGGTTTTCCCCGCCGCTAGCGTAAAGCGGGTCGTTAATGGTTCACCCTGACTACGCGCAGATGGTAATGTATGCGCATCAAGTGCAAACGAACGACCACTTGAATCAATGAATACCGCAGGACAGTTACTACGTCCTTCTGCAGCATCTTTATAACCATCACTGGCTTTATAGCTGAGTCCTTTGGCATCTACATCATGACCCTTGGCACAACGTGCCCAACCTTGTTGTGATAACACTACCGTCACGGCTTCATTTGGCATTAATTCTTTTTCAGTTAACGCTTTAGCTTCTTTACGCTCGATGATAGGTGAACGACGTTCATCACCAAATTTCTCTGCATCTGCAATTAATTCTTTTTTTACTAATGTCGCTAAGCGTCGATCTGAACTTAATAGTTGTTCAAGTTTATGGCGTTCGGTATTTAATTCACCTTGCTCACCACGAATACGCATTTCTTCTAACTTAGCTAAATGACGAAGTTTAAGTTCCAGTACCGCTTCAGCTTGTTTAACCGATAAATCAAAACGTGCAATTAACTCAGTTTTTGGATCATCATAGTTGCGAATGATTTCAATCACTTCATCAATGTTTAAAAATGCGATCAATAAACCATCGAGCATATGTAAACGTGTGAGCACTTTATCCAAACGGAATTGCAGACGACGACGTACCGTAGTACGACGGAACTCCAACCATTCTAATAATATTTTCTTTAAACCTTTAACTTGCGGCTTGTCATTCAAACCGATCATGTTCAAGTTAACACGGTAGTTTTTTTCAAGATCAGTACTGGCAAATAGATGCGCCATTAACTGCTCGATATCGATGCGGTTAGAGCGTGGTATTATCACTAATCTCGTTGGATTTTCATGGTCAGATTCATCACGTAAATCAGCCACCATCGGTAATTTCTTCGCCTGCATTTGCGCAGCAATTTGTTCTAAAATTTTACCACCAGACACTTGATGAGGCAGCGCGCTAATCACGATATCACCATTTTCAATGCCAAATACCGCACGCATCTTAATGCTACCCTTACCAGTTTCGTAGATCTTAGCGATATCTTTTTCTGGGGTGATAATTTCTGCTTCAGTCGGGTAATCAGGTCCTTTCACATACGCCATCAATTCAGACAGTTCAGCTTTTGGCTTATCAATCAAATGTAGGCATGCATTCGTCACTTCGCGCACGTTATGTGGTGGAATATCTGTTGCCATACCAACCGCAATGCCGGTCACACCATTTAATAAGATATGCGGTAACCGTGCAGGTAATAGCTGGGGCTCTTTCATAGTGCCATCGAAGTTAGGAGACCAATCAACAGTACCTAACCCTACTTCACCTAATAATACTTCCGAAAATTTTGATAATTTAGCTTCGGTATAACGCATTGCCGCAAATGATTTCGGATCATCCGGTGCACCCCAGTTCCCCTGACCATCGACTAATGGATAACGATAAGAAAAAGGTTGCGCCATGAGCACCATGGCTTCATAACAAGCACTATCGCCATGAGGATGGTACTTACCGAGTACGTCACCGACAGTACGTGCTGATTTCTTATATTTAGCCCCTGCGTGTAACCCCAGTTCTGACATTGCGTAAGTGATACGTCGTTGTACTGGCTTTAACCCGTCACCAATATGAGGCAAGGCACGATCCATAATCACATACATGGAATAATTCAAATATGCTTGCTCAGTAAATTCCCTTAGCGGTTGCTCTTCGACACCCTCTAAGCTCATATCAATAACGTCAGTCATCAAGATTCCTGTTATTTAGAATAAAGTAAAAATTTCACATTCAAAGGCGAAAACAACATATGCTATTCTTCAGCATTTATACTATGATAAAACGCGCAATAAAATTATCTTAGATAATAACAAAAATTTGTATTGTTTAGTGCCGTTATAGATAGTTATTTCAACTATAACGCGCCAATATTGTGATTATCTAAAGTAACTTTAATTAGCTCAAAATCCGATTAAAAACATAAATGACAGGAAATTAATCATGGGGAGCAATGCATTATATTCTCTTATCGAAAAAACTAAATTATTATTTCCATCATTAACAAAACGCGTTAATGCGTTACGCAGTACATATCAGTCTCTGCCCAATATTCACCGCAAATTACTACCCGTGCTATCATTGGTTGTCATCGTGTTACTTATTATTCCAATATCAAATGACATAACTAATAGTGAAGAGGCCAGCAGCGAACGTAAGTCAATCGCACTGACGATCACATCGACACAAAATGTAGCAAATAAAGCGGGCCTAGGACAGAGTAAAACTCGTAATTCCCCGCCTCCGGTACAAATTAAACTACTAGATCCTGAAAATATCGACGGAGAATGGCGCGCGCATGTCATTCGCAAAGGTGATTCTGTTTACCGGATTTTTCGTCAATATGATATTCCCTCTGCTGTACTGCATGATTTAATCGCATTACGCACACCAGAGCAATACATTACGAAAGTGAAGCCAGGGCAGATTATGTCATTTTATATCTCGACGGCAGGCAAGCTAATACAGCTTCGCATTAGTGATGTAGATAGTGAACCTGTGCTATTTTCGTTACGTGAAGATGGTAGTTATATTTATCAGTAGCATCATATTTAGATAATAAAAGAACAGGGTAACTTAAGCACACACTTTATTACGCCCTGACTCTTTTGCTTTATACAATAATTTATCTGCTTCTTTAATCACATCTTCCGGGTTTCTTGTTGACTTGCCCCTTTGGGCAACGCCAATACTAATTGCTACCTGTACAACTTTTTCAATGCCTTCTACAATTTTCTCTTCGTTCTCTGCCTCTCTGCGCTCAACAGATTTGCGGATTTGAAAAGGATAACCAGCAATCAATAATCTAACCTCGTTTAAGTAATCGACGCAATCTGACACCGATTTACCTTTAAATAAAATAGTAAATTCTTCACCGCCATAGCGATAGACTTTACCCCGACCTCTCACCGTTGCTAATTGTGACGCCACCATTTTTAATACCATATCACCAGTATTATGACCGTAAGTATCATTAAACTGTTTAAAGTGATCGATATCTAACATCGCAATGCAGTACTTACCACTCAATTGTGCAAGATCAATATTCAACGCACGCCGCCCAGGAATACGAGTGAGGTCATCCATAAATGCTTGTTCATGGCTGCGCTTCAATATACTTAATAACAATAATATCGCACTTATGATAAACATGCAGACAGATATCCACTGCTTATCAAACTCAATCACAGTCAATGTACAGGCAAGTAATGCACTCAACAACGCTTGGTCTGAAGACTCCTCTCTAAATAACATTACGGTAGCCGCAGTTAATACCGCACCGACTAATAAGCCAAGTAGAATACTGGGTAATACCGAAAAATCACCCATAACCAGAAGCCAAGGTTCGATAACGATAAGTATATGGGTCACCAGAAATAATTGTTCTGGTTGAATAAACCAATAAAAAATCGCAGCTTGTAAAATAAGGATAAAGTGATACGACAGTGCTTTAAAAGAAAACAGCGAGCGTTCAGGCAAGAATAATAGTAATACGAGATTGATGGGTAATATCAAAACCAGAAAATAGAATTCAAATAACGTACTACCCATTGTCAAAGGCGTTTGTAGGCGCTGCTGGATAACATTATAAGCCACCAGCATTAATAACGCAGCAAAACCACTACGACCTTGCTTAAAAAAATGGCTAAGAATAATCACGAGTAAAAACAGAATCGTTGGTAATCCAACTAACATGGCCTGCTGCGCTGTTGAGAGCACAGCAAAAAATGGCGGGCTCCAAAGCCCAGCGAACATAATGACAAATGTAAGTAATAATTTTAAATACATGGATATCACTTATTGTTGCAGCGCAATACCTGCGCGCAATCTAGCTCAACTCGATTTAGTTTTATAATAACTCCGTTCAATTTAGTCTTAACTCGGTTCAATTTTAGCGATATAGTAATTAACAGAAATAGCTGCTGAGATTAGCCCCATGCCAATAGCAGTTATGAATAGCAACATTACCTCGCTAAAAACTAATCCCTCAATCATAAATTCAGTATTATATAATTGAGCAAGATTTAGGACGGTATCTTCCATCCAATACACCATGAATATAGTCACTAACCAAGCTAAAATCCCGCCGATAGCACCATACCAAAATCCGGTATATAAAAATGGTCGTTGCACAAATGCATTAGTGGCACCTACCAATTTTAAGACTTCAATTTCGGCTCGATTAGATAAAATATTTAACCGTATTGTATTACCTGTAATTAATAACACTGAACTTAATAATAGTACTGATACTACTAATACCGCATCACTGAAGATCGAGATAATACCTTCTAGGCGTGCTAACCACATAATATCCAACTTGCCTTGTTGGACTTCAGGCTCGCGCTCTAATTTCGCTAATAACTCTTGCGCGGCAATTGCAGTACGGTAATAAGGTTTAGGCGTCACTACTACAACAGCAGGTAATGGATTATGATCTAATAGTGTTAATGCCGAAACTAACCCAGAAGAACGCTTAAACTCTTCCATGCCTTGTTCTTTGGAAATATACTCAAAAGTATCGACTTCTTTGTAAGTTTTTAACCGATGTAATAAGTTTTTATAACGGGATTCAGGTAAGTCTTTCTTTAAAAATAGATTAATGTCGGTCGGGCTAGTCCAGCCTTCGCTAACTGTTTGGCTATTTTTTAATACAACGTACAAGGTGCTCGGTAAGGCTAAACTGACACCAAGTACCAGCATCGTCATTAAGGATGCAATGGGTGTACGCCACACATCAGTCAAACTCGATATGGCTTGGTGAATATGCTGCTGACAACGAATTTGGATACGTTGAATGAATGATGCATCAGGTCGGTTGGGTTGCTTATTCATGTTAAATCCCTTGTAACTCATCATTACACATCTCACCACGCCTAATACGCAAAGTGCGATAGCGCATTTTAGCAATCAAACCCAAATCATGAGTGGCAATCAATACTGAAGTCCCAGTGCGATTGAACTCTTCAAATAGTTTGATTATTTCCATCGATAATTGCGGATCCAAATTACCAGTAGGTTCATCGGCCAACAACAATTTAGGACGAGAAATAATAGCACGGGCAATACCCACACGTTGTTGCTCACCACCAGAAAGCATGGGCGGATAACACTTGGCTTTATTGTATAAACCCACTTTATCTAATGCCGCCAACACTCTGTTGTTAACTTGTTTGGCAGTATAACCTTTGATAATCAGAGGCAATGCAACATTGTCAAATACGGTTCGATCGACTAATAAACGATGGTCTTGAAAAATAATACCGATATCACGGCGTAGAAAGGGGATCTCAGATTTGCTAATTTTAGTGACATTACGACCATTTAAGGTGATCTCACCAGCGGTTGGCCGTTCTAACATACTGATTAATTTTAATAAAGTACTTTTACCGGCACCCGATGGACCCGTTAAAAAAGCCATTTCACCTTTTTCAAGATGAAAATTGACCTTTTGTAGTGCACTAAGGCTGCCTGGATAAACTTTAGATACATTATCAAACCGAATCATGATGACCGTGTCCTTGATATATTTTGTATGAAAATTAAAATAGTGAAACCAAATACTCATCGTATTATCGATGAGTATTTGGTCAACATATGATTAACAGCACCTACTACAAAATGTAGTAACAACTTGATATCGCTGTATTAATATTATTATTTTTGTTCTTCAGTACTAAAGAGTGCATCAATAAACTCTTCAGAATTAAAAGTACGTAAATCATCAATACCTTCACCAATACCGATAAAACGAATTGGGATCTGGAATTTATCTGCTACCGCAAAGATAACACCACCTTTCGCAGTACCATCTAACTTAGTTAAAGTAATGCCGGTAAGACCTACGGCTTCTTTAAATAGTTCCGCTTGGCTTAAGGCATTTTGACCGGTACCAGCATCAATCGTTAACATGATCTCATGCGGTGCAGTCGCGTCGTGTTTTTTCATCACACGCACAACTTTCTTCAGCTCTTCCATTAAATGCGCTTTGTTTTGCAAACGACCTGCGGTATCTGCGATCAGTACGTCTACGTCTTTTGCTGTTGCCGATTGCATGGCATCAAATAGTACCGACGCACTATCCGCACCAGTATGTTGTGCAACAACAGGGATGCCGTTACGATCACCCCATACTTGTAATTGCTCAACCGCTGCTGCACGGAATGTATCACCAGCAGCCAGCATCACAGATTTACCTTCGCCTTGGAATTTCTTCGCCATTTTACCGATAGTAGTGGTTTTACCCACACCATTCACACCGACCATTAAGATCACGTGTGGTTTGTTGTTACTATCGATTTCTAAGGGCTGCTCAACTTTATGCAACATCTCAGCCATATCTTTTTTCAAGATATCGTAAAGAGCTTCTGCATTTTTTAATTCTTTACGCGAGGCTTGCTGCGTTAAGTTATCAATAATGCGAGTCGTTGTCGCAACACCAAGATCGGCAATTAATAACTGCTCTTCGAGTTCTTCAAATAACTCATCATCGATATGCTTACCACGGAAGAAGTTTTTAAAACCACTACCGATATTACCCTTGGTACGTGATAAACCACGTTTTAAGCGGGTAAAAAACTTATCTTTTGGTTCTTCATTAACCACATCATCTGCACGTTCATTAATTACAGCGGGAACTTCAGTTACAGGCGTACTTTCAGTGTCGATAACAGGAGTGGTTTCGATAACCTTTGCTGTTGTTTGAACCTCATCCGCAATAATCGTCGGTGTAACAACAACGTCTGTTACTTGCTCATCGATTTCGTCTATCGTTTGTTGCGGTTGCGCTTCTGTCTCGGCTTGTTCGGTATCCTGTTTTGATTGTTTCTTTTTACCAAACTGGTACCACTTTGGAGCGTCAATATCCACGCTATCAGTCTCAGCCGTTTCAGCCCTAGTCTCATCAATAACACGAGCCTCAGTGTTATCAATAATCGCAGTTTCAATCACCTCAACGTCTGTTTCTGTTATCTCAGTATTGCTAACTTGAGCGCTGTCAGTTTGAATACTGTCAATTACATTACCCTGTGGAATATCTTCATTATTTACTGAAGTTTCATTTTCATGTGTGTCTTCTGCTTCTTTTTTACCGAAGCCAAACCAATTTTTCATGCCTTTCTTTGCCATTTTCGGAAAACCTTACTTTCAGCAGCATTGACCTGCTACAATGACTCAATATCGATATAATTAAACTTCACCTACAAGTGACAGTGTGATCCGGTATCAACCCGAGCACTGAAGCTTGCATTTCTAAGTTGCTTGAGTATATTACCATTATTCTGTCCAGACAAAGAATTACTATGGCAAAATCTAACAGCAAACAACAAAATCAACGTCCTTCTGGACAAATTCGGATCATCAGTGGTCAATGGCGCGGTCGAAAACTCCCTGTTAAAGATGTTATAGGTCTACGCCCGACCACTGACCGGGTGAAGGAAACCGTGTTTAACTGGTTATCACCTTATGTCCGTGACAGTCATTGCTTGGATCTTTTTGCAGGAAGCGGCGGATTAATCTTTGAAGCCTTATCTCGTTATGCTGAAACTGGCCTACTGTTTGAAAAAGACGCTGACGCGGCTACTCAACTACAACAAAACATTAATTTGTTAAAAGCAGATAATGCCCAATTAGTACGTGGTGATACACTTCAGTTACTAACCAAGGTACCAGTACAGCGCTATGATCTGGTGTTTATTGACCCGCCTTTTCGTCAGGCTTTATTGGAAGAGTGTTGCGCTAAGCTTGAAGAAAACAATTGGTTAAGTACCGATGCAGTGATTTATATCGAGCGCGAAAAAGAACTGAATCAAGTTAAGTTACCAGCTAATTGGACGATCTTAAAAGAAAAACAAGCTGGGCAAGTTTGTTTTGAATTATATCAGCGTCAGCAATAACGACCAGCAAGCCTGAATAAAACTAACTCGCACTTAGATCGCGATACTGGCGCGGTGATATACCCACCAACTTTTTAAAGTAACGCCCCATGTGGCTTTGGTTAGCAAAGCCACATTGCAACGCAATATCAGCCATACTCGCCTGCCCAGTACGCATACTTAACTTCGCTTGCTCTATCCGAATCGCTAACAAATATGCTTGTGGTGTTTGCGCCATACTTTGTTTAAACATCCGGCAAAAATGATATTCACTTAATTGAGCTAACTCGGCCAGCTCCGCAAGGTAAACCTGACGGTAAAAATTCGCCTGCATATAATCACATACCAGCGCCGTTACTTTGGGTGATAACCCGCCTTTTATTGGTGCAGTAAGTTTAGTGACCCCCATATTTTGCAACATCGACACCAAAATAGTGTTCGTCACTTGTTCCATAGCGAGATGATCATCGCGACTGCGCCAATCACTAGTCGCCATACAATAACGAAACAAAGCTTCGGTTGCCGCATCATCGGTAAAAGTTAATTCCGGCAGTTGTAACATACGCGGATCAATATCAAACACTTTCAACGCTAATTGCTTAAGATAATCATCACTAAAATATAGATGCATGAATTGCTGCGTTTGTCCCAATTGCCAATGGCTTTCAGAATCTTTCGGCATTAAACAAAACTTACCTGGCGCACCAAACCCCGAGTCAACATCAGTACGGTGGGTTTCATAGCCACCAGACATGTACAAACTCAAAGTGTGCTGCTTATCATTCACATAATATAAGCGGTCATGTTCATTTTGATAATGCGCCCACGACAGTGCATCCGTTAATGACGTTTGTCGTAAACAGATCTTACTGGGCGATTGTTCAAAGCTAGTAGCACTGGCCTCAAGTTGAGTTAAGGCAATATCCAGCTGGTCCATTACAGGTTTTATTAAAGGCATAACAAAATATTACCATTAATGTCAGATTGCTCAACAGATACCGTGATCATGCTAATAATTAAACCGCAATATTGTGTTAGTTTTACCGACATCGTGATATTTCACACTTTATAATTCCACCATAATCTCGTTAACTTACTGCTATACGCTAATGAGGTTTTAATGAATAAAATAAACATTTATAAAAAATTTGAACTGTTCACAGAAGAGTGGACACCAAAAATAATCGCAACATCAAATGGGCAGTTAGTCAAAATAGCTAAAGGTAGTGGTGAACTTGTTTGGCACAAACATGATGATGAAGATGAGCTATTTATCGTTTTTAAAGGTCAGCTTACTTTACAATTAAGATCTGGAGATATTGTACTAAACACTGGTGAAATGTATGTTGTACCTAAAGGTGTGGAGCATTGCCCTAAGGCCGAACCTGATACTCACTTTATGATGGTGGAGCCTTCATCAACAGCTCATACTGGCGAAATTCAAAGTGAAGTAACCATATCGTCAAGTAAACAAGTGTGGATTTAGCGCATAAAATACTATATTTAAGGAACCACTATGTCAGCATTACTTTATGTTTCGATGATATTTATTTGGGGTTTTTCGTGGATATCAATCAAGTGGCAACACGGTGATGTACCAATGGAAGTATCAATCTTTTACCGTTTTGCAATTGCGGCTACGGTCATGTTTGTTGTCGGCAAAATATGGGGAAAACTACAATCCGTAAAACGTAAAGACCATGCTTTTTTGGCATTGCAAGGCGTGTGTTTATTCTGTTGTAATTTCATCGCCTTTTACAGTGCGACTTTGTATATTCCCAGTGGCTTAGTCGCGGTATTTATGGCAAGTGCACCGGTATTCAATGCCTTTCACAGCAAGCTGTTTTACAAAACCCAAACCAATGCTAATTTCTGGTTAGGGGCCATACTTGGGCTTGCTGGTATTAGCTTGTTGTTTGCAGGTGATTTACTGCAAACAGATTGGTCACAAGGTACTTTATACGGTCTGTTATTTGCCCTACTTGGCACTTGGTGTTTCTCGATTGGCAATATGCTAAGTATACGTAATACCAAGAATAATGTGCAGCCCTTCACCGCCACCAGCTATGCCATGGTTTATGGCTGTGTTGCCTTATTATTGATTATTTTAGTCCGTGGTATCTCGTTTGAATTTACAATAACGACGCAATATATCGGCAGTTTATTATATCTCGCCATTCCGGCATCGGTACTTGGCTTTACGTTTTATCTTATCTTGGTAGACCGTTTAGGGGCCAGTAACGCTGCCTATATTTTAGTTATCACCCCGGTTGTAGCTTTGAGTGTTTCTGCGGTATTTAAAGATTATTACTGGACACTGTATTCAACGCTGGGACTGGTATTGGTGATATTAGGCAATGTATTAACCCAACGTAAGAAAGCCTTGCTTACACGTACTAAAGTGCAATCATTAATAATGTATAGATAAGCGTTTTATTGATCATCGAATATAAAAATGCCCGTATAGTTAATTTACTATACGGGCATTTTTTGTAATCAATACATCACATTAATCAGGCGCATACCCTAAGTTAGGCCCTAACCAACGCTCTGCTTCTTCAAGTGTCATGTTTTTACGTTCAGCATAATCTTTCACTTGGTCTTCTTGGATAGACGCAACCGCAAAATAACGTGATTCTGGATGGGAGAATATCCAGCCAGAGACAGCAGCACCCGGCCACATCGCATAAGAAGAGGTTAACTTCATACCGATACTGTCTGGATCTAGCAACTCCCAAATAGTACCTTTCTCAGTATGCTCAGGACATGCTGCATAACCCGGTGCCGGACGAATACCTTGGTATTTTTCACGGATCAAATCATCGTTGTTCCACTCTTCTTCAGGCGTGAAACCCCATTCTTCTTTACGCACTAATTCATGTAAACGCTCGGCCATTGCTTCCGCCAAACGGTCGCACACAGACTGGATAAGAATCGCGTTGTAATCATCTTCAATACCTTTGAAGTAATTAGCTACATCATCCTCACCAATACCGCCCGTTACTGCAAATGCCCCCACATAATCGAATTTACCTGAATCTTTGGGTGCCACGAAGTCCGCTAAACAATTATTATATTGCCCTGGTTTCTTCTTAGTTTGCTGACGTAGATGCTCAAGTTTGGTTAATACCTGTGATCGCGTTTCATCGGTATACACTTCAATGGTATCGTCATTCACAGTATTCGCTGGGAATAGACCAATCACACCGTTGACAGCAATTTTATAATCGTCAGGTACGCCTTCAAGCCCAGCGCCACCTTCTTCTAAACGATCAAGCATGTAGTTAGCATCATTGAATAAACGCGTCGCTTCTTCGCCCACAACTTCATCGGTAAGAATACGTGGATATTTACCCGCCAGAGTCCAAGTCATGAAGAACGGGGTCCAATCAATGTATTTCCGCAATTCCGCAATCGAGTAACTAATGTATTTCTGCACACCTAATGTTTTTGGTACTGGCGGCGTATAGTTAACCCAATCAATCGGTGCTTTATTTGCACGTGCAACGTCAAGTGTAACCGGTGCACTGCGTGGTCGTTTACGAGCATGTTGTTCACGAGCAGTTTCGTATTCTTTCGCCATCCTAGCGACGAGTTCAGGTTTCTTGGTTTCTGACAATAATGCCGAAACCACACCGACTGCGCGTGATGCATTAGAAACATAGATAACCGGTTCGTCATAATTTTGCTCAATCTTAACTGCAGTATGAGCTTTAGATGTAGTTGCACCACCAATCAAAATAGGCAGTTTAAAACCTTTACGCTGACACTCTTTTGCCACATGCACCATTTCATCGAGTGATGGGGTGATCAAACCGGATAGACCAATAATATCGCAGTTTTCTTCCACTGCTTTTTTCAAAATATCATCACAAGAAACCATCACCCCCATATCGACGATCTCATAGTTATTACACTGCAGCACCACGCCGACGATATTCTTACCAATATCGTGGACATCACCTTTTACGGTGGCTAATAATATTTTACCGTTTGACGAACTCTTTTGTTTTGATGCTTCAATATAAGGATTCAGGTAAGCCACTGCACGTTTCATTACCCGTGCGGATTTAACAACTTGCGGTAAGAACATTTTTCCGGCACCAAATAAGTCACCAACCGCATTCATGCCGTCCATTAACGGACCTTCAATAACTTCTAATGGCAATGCCGCTTGTTGACGAGCTTCTTCGGTATCTTCTTCAATAAATTCAGTAATACCTTTAATTAAAGCGTGTTCTAAACGTTTGTTTACCTCAAAACTGCGCCACTCCTGTGTTTCAGCTTCCACTTCAACACCGGAATCTCGATACTTATCGGCAAGGGCCAATAGTGCTTCGGTGGCATTATCATTGCGATTAAGGATCACATCTTCCACACCATCCAACAGCTCTTTTGGCAAATCATCATAAATCGCCAACTGCCCCGCGTTCACAATACCCATATCCATGCCTTCACGGATACAGTAGTACAAGAATACGGCATGGATAGCTTCACGTAACGGGTTATTACCACGGAACGAGAAAGATACGTTAGATACACCACCCGAGATCATCGCATGAGGTAACTCACGTTTGATGTCTTTTACTGCCTCGATGAAATCAACAGCATAATTGTTATGCTCATCGATACCCGTTGCTACGGCAAAAATATTTGGATCAAAAATAATATCTTCAGGCGGGAAATTAATTTCATTAACTAGGATGTCGTAAGAACGCTTACAAATTTGAAATTTACGTTCTTGGGTATCCGCTTGGCCATCTTCATCGAAGGCCATAACAATCATTGCAGCACCGTAACGACGGATTAATTTAGCTTGATGGCGGAAGTTATCCTCACCTTCTTTAAGCGAGATTGAGTTAACAATCGCCTTACCTTGTACGCATTTCAGACCCGCTTCAAGAATTTCCCATTTCGACGAATCGACCATGATAGGCACTTTTGAAATGTCAGGTTCTGACGCAACAAGGTTTAAAAATCGCTGCATACAATGCAACGAATCTAGCATACCTTCATCCATATTGATGTCGATAATTTGCGCACCAGATTCGACTTGTTGCTGGGCAACATGCAGAGCTTCGTCGTAGTTTTCTTCTTTAATCAGACGTTTGAAACGTGCCGAACCGGTAACATTAGTACGTTCACCAACGTTAATAAATAAGCTGTCTTTGGTTATCGTTAATGGCTCGAGGCCACTGAGACGACAAGCAATTTCGATTTCAGGTAATTGACGCGGCTTAACACCTTCAACGGCATCAGCCATGGCTTTAATGTGTTCTGGTGTGGTACCACAACAACCGCCGACCATATTTAAGAAACCGGCTTCAGCCCATTCCTTAATATGCACAGCCATGTCTTCCGGACTTAAATCATATTCACCGAACGCATTAGGTAAACCCGCGTTTGGATGCGCCGTGACATAACTCTCTGATATACGAGATAATTCATCTACATATTGGCGTAGCTCATCAGGCCCTAACGCACAGTTAAGACCAAAAGTGATCGGCTCTGCATGGCGTAATGAATTATAAAATGCTTCTGTTGTTTGCCCCGTCAATGTACGACCCGAGGCATCAGTGATGGTACCTGAGATCATAATCGGTAATTCGTAACCGAGTTCTTCGTATACCGTCTTCACCGCAAATACCGCCGCTTTAGCGTTCAAGGTATCAAAGATAGTTTCGATAAGAATAATATCTGAACCGCCTTCGATTAACGCTTTGGTTGATTCGATATAGGCTTCAACCATAAGGTCAAATGAAGTATTACGGAAAGCGGGATCATTTACGTCAGGAGAAATAGAACAAGTTCGGTTCGTTGGTCCTAATACACCAGCAACAAAACGTGGCCGGTCAGGGTTTTCTGCGGTTTTTTCATCGGCAACTTGACGTGCGATACGTGCAGCTTCGCGATTAATCTCTGCCGATAATGATTCCATATCATAATCAGCCATTGCGATAGTAGTCGCATTGAACGTATTGGTTTCAAGAATATCAGCACCTGCGTCGAGGTACTCTTTATGAATATCAGCAATTAGCTGTGGCTTACTTAATACCAATAAATCATTGTTACCTTTGACGTCGCAATGCCAGTCAGCAAAGCGTTCACCACGGTAATCAGCTTCTTCCAATTTATAGTCTTGGATCATCGTACCCATGCCGCCATCGATAAGCATAATACGTTTTTTTAACTGTTGTTCCAGTTGCTGTTTATTTTTTATAGTAGCCACAAGATCCCTCATTTAATTTACTGCAGACTCAGTCCTGAATCTTATTATTTTAATACTAATCTCTACGTGCTTAAGACGTCTATAGATCATTGCATTTATAGATCGTTTAAGTCATATGGCGTTTGTTGATAAACATAATAGTTTAACCAATTGCTATAGAGCAGATTACCATGACTTCGCCAAGTAACACGAGGGGCATTTTCTGCATCATTACCTTTATAATAATTAGCTGGTACTTCAGCTTTAACACCATCAGCAATATCACGCATATATTCTTGGTGTAAAGTATCTGCACTGTACTCCGGATGACCAGTAACAAATACCTGACGGAAGTCCTTAGAGGCGGCTAAATACACCCCTGTTTCATCATTCGCGGCTAAAATATTTAGATCTGTACCAGTAAACATTTCTTCAGAGAAATTTGCATAACGCGACATCGGCACGGAAAACTCATCATCAAATCCGCGAACTAATGGGTTATGACGGTGGAATGTTTGCTGTGGGTAGACACCAGAAAATTTCTTTTCATGGACTTTTTTATCAATGCCATGCAAGACTTTTAATGCAGCTTGTGCAGCCCAGCATAAGAACAAAGTGGATACTACGTGGGTTTTAGACCAGTTGATGATCTCTTCTATTTGTGGCCAATATACCACTTCATCATGGCCGACTAAGCCTAATGGTGCACCCGTGATGATCAAACCATCGTAATTATTATGTCGAATACGTTCAAAGTCGTGATAGAACTCATCAATATGTTCTTGGGGGGTATTCTTAGAGGCACGATAATCAATCCGCAATAACTCTACATTTACTTGCAGTGGCGTATTCGATAATAACCGTAAAATTTGATTTTCAGTCTCAATCTTCTTTGGCATAAGGTTAAGAACAACAACCTGTAACGGTCTAATTTCTTGCTTGGTTGCCCGTGACTCTAGCATTACAAAAATATTTTCATTACCTAATATTTCTGCCGCTGGTAGCCCGTCTTTAATTCTAATTGGCATCATTCCCATCCTTAAGTAATATGTTAGCCATCTAGAAGTCTACCCTATTTATATAACCTTTGTAAGTGTTACAACAGATTTAATACCACATCACAGAGTTTACAATCCGAGTCGAAGTAAAATCCAGACCTCAAATCCAGTTTAGGTTGATCATAAAAGTGTTTATGTATAGGATCGCCAACTTGCAAGGAGCTAAGCATATTTTAAATGGATATCCCCCCAAATTTCGTTAACTTAAAGGGTTCGCAATAATGCTTACTTATATCTATTTAATTGCGATCACAGCCGAAGCTATGTCGGGTGCATTGATGGCTGGTCGCCGTAATATGGACATCTTCGGTGTAGCTGTTATCGCATTTGTTACCGCGCTTGGTGGTGGTACAGTGCGAGATCTATTACTGGGTAATTTCCCAATATCTTGGACCCAGCATCCCCACTATGTTTACATCACCATATGCGCAGGTTTGTTCACGATTCTGATTGCTAAGCACATGAATCATTTACGCCGCTTATTCTTGGTGCTAGATGCCCTTGGGCTAATTGCATTTACCATCATTGGTTGTAACGTAGCAATGAAGTTAGGCTACCATCCAACCGTCGTGATTATGGCGGGTATGATAACGGGTATTTGTGGAGGGGTATTACGCGATCTACTTTGTAACCGTACCCCCGTAGTATTCTGTAAAGAGATCTACGCGGGTATCTCATTATTAGTCGCGGTACTTTATCTTGGCTTAGAAACGCTTGGCATTGACCACAACATTAATCTTATTGTGGCCTTCTGTATTGGTGTCTCACTGCGCTTGTGTGCGATTTATTGGAAGTGGTCATTACCAACATTTAACTACACTTCAGAAGAGTGGGATTAACGCTGACTAAAAAAGCGTAACCAGGCTTGGAGTAAAATTTCAAAATCCTCCAAGCCACAAACAGCTACCGTTTCCGCATCATAAAAATTCATATCGTCATCTAATTCTTCACCAAAATCAATCAGCTCTGAATTCGCACAGGCACAGACATCTTCTTGTGTCAGAGTTAATGTCATTTCATCACCAATTAAACGGTATTCTTGTTTTTGGCGCGCTTTTAATAAATCGATCTCAGCTTGAATTAATGCAATAGTGGCTTTATCCGTGCCTAAAGTGCCTTGGATCCAATTTCCTAGCGCCGTCTGTTCCATTGATATTATTACGCGGTAGGTATCAGTAAGGGTATCTTTTCGAAATTCAAAATCCACGGTTATGCCTGCTTCTTATTAGTTAATAGATATAGTTTAATCGGTGTTCAAAGCCGAAGTATAACAAAAAATGGCAGAAACAAAAACGGCTCCCTATCGAGGGAGCCGTTTCATTATTCTTATATCTTTATTTAACCAACGATATTATTCGTTAATTACACTGCTTCTTGAACAATCACTTCATTCGCTTTTTCAATGTAAGTAGCGATTTGATCGAAGTTTAAATAACGGTAAGTATCAGCCGCTGTTGCATCAATCTCTGACGCAAGTTCCATATACTCAGCAACCGTAGGGATCTTACCTTTAATTGCCGCTACTGCAGCAACTTCAGCAGAACTAAGGTAAACGTTAGCACCATTACCTAAACGGTTCGGGAAGTTACGCGTTGACGTAGAAACAACCGTAGTGTTATCACCTACACGCGCTTGGTTACCCATACACAGTGAACAACCAGGCATTTCTGTACGAGCACCCGCTTTACCAAAGATTGAGTAATAGCCTTCGTCACTTAATTGTGCGGCATCCATACGCGTTGGTGGAGTAACCCACATACGTGTTGGTAGCGTACCGTTGAATTTCTCAAGTAGTTTACCTGCTGCACGGAAATGACCGATGTTAGTCATACATGAGCCAACAAATACTTCGTCAATTTCAACACCTGCAACGTCTGTTAATAATTTAACGTCATCAGGGTCATTCGGACAGGCTAGGATAGGCTCTTTAACGTCTGCTAGATCGATTTCAATGATCTCAGCATATTCAGCATCTGCGTCAGCTTCAAGCAATTGTGGATCTGCAATCCATGCTTTCATTTCAGCTACACGACGAGCAATCGTCTTCGGATCGCCATAACCTTCAGCAATCATCCAGTTTAACATCACGATGTTAGACTCTAGGTATTCAATGATTGGCGCTTCGTTAAGCTTGATTGAACAACCTGCAGCAGAACGTTCTGCTGATGCATCCGATAATTCGAATGCTTGCTCAACTTTCAGATCGGGTAGACCTTCAATTTCCAGCACACGACCAGAGAATGCATTGATTTTACCTGCTTTCTCAACAGTCAGTAGACCTTTTAGAATCGCATAGTAAGGGATTGCATTTACGAGATCACGTAGTGTGATACCCGGTTGTAGTTCACCTTTAAAGCGTACCAAGATAGATTCAGGCATATCCAGTGGCATAACACCAGTCGCGGCTGCGAATGCAACAAGACCAGAACCCGCAGGGAAAGAAATACCTAATGGGAAACGTGTATGAGAATCACCACCAGTACCAACTGTATCAGGTAATAACATACGGTTTAACCAAGAGTGAATTACACCATCACCTGGACGTAAAGAAACACCCGCACGGTTACGGATAAAGTCAGGCAGTGTATGATGAGTGTTAACATCTACTGGTTTTGGATAAGCGGCAGTATGACAGAAAGACTGCATCACTAAGTCCGCAGAGAAACCAAGACAGGCTAAATCTTTTAGCTCATCGCGTGTCATTGGACCCGTGGTATCTTGAGAACCAACAGTGGTCATTTTTGGTTCGCAATATTGGTTAGGGCGTACACCTGCAACACCACATGCTTTACCAACCATTTTCTGTGCTAAAGTATAGCCCTTGCTTGAAGCAGCAACATCTTCAGGTAGACGGAATACTGTTGAATCATCTAGGTCGAGAGCTGTACGTGCACGTGTAGTTAGACCGCGACCAATGATAAGTGGGATACGGCCACCAGCACGAACTTCATCAAGAATTACATCTGTTTTGATCTTGAATTCAGTGATCACCGCGCCAGTTTCGTTCGCTTTAACAAGACCTTCATATGGGAAGATATCGATAACGTCACCAGTATTTAAACTAGTAACATCAAACTCTAATGGCAACGCACCAGAATCCTCCATTGTGTTGAAGAAAATAGGCGCGATTTTAGAACCGATACAAATACCACCACCACGTTTGTTCGGTACATAAGGGATATCATCACCCATACACCATAACACAGAGTTAGTTGCCGATTTACGAGAAGATCCCGTACCAACAACATCACCAACGTAAGCAACTTGATGTCCTTTTTCTTTTAGTTCTTCAATTGCTTGCAGTGGATTTTTAGCAACACCTTCGCGCTCATTTTTAAGCATAGCAAGGGCATGTAGTGGTATATCTGGGCGAGACCATGCATCTGGTGCTGGTGATAAGTCATCGGTATTAGTTTCGCCAGGTACTTTAAATACAGTAACAGTTATTTTTTTAGCTACTTCAGGTTTGCTTAAGAACCATTCTGCATCTGCCCAAGACTGTAATACTTGTTGTGCGAATTTATTACCCGCTTTTGCTTTTTCTTCAACAGTATAGAAAGCATCGAACATTAATAGCGTATGTGATAAGGCTTCTGCTGCAATAGGAGCCAGCGCATCAACATCAAGTAATTCAACCAATGTTTCGATGTTGTAACCACCTTGCATCGTACCAAGTAGTTCAGTAGCTCGTTCTGCAGATAAGATCGGTGATGTCGCTTCGCCTTTAACAATCGCAGTTAAAAAGCCGGCTTTAACATAAGCAGCTTCATCCACACCTGGTGGTACGCGATTGGTTAAAAGATCTAAAATAACTTCTTCTTCGCCAGCGATTGGTGCTTTTACCAATTCAACTAGACCAGCAACTTGTTCAGCATCAAGAGGTTTAGGTACAACCCCATCAGCGGCACGTTCTTCGACATGTTTACGATAAGCTTCTAACACGACTCATTCCTCTTAGTTTATGCCACCCATGGTGGACATCCTTGTTATATGTAACCCTAACCTACTCATTTGTTATTTGAATTCAACGGTTATTGAGGTGAATTCAGCAATAATAAAGTTAAGGCCTCTTGCAGAGTGTTCACAAATATAACATTTTTAACCTAAAATTAAAATTAAAGCAGCAAGTGCAGAGGGCTTTTTACATCAATACTCAACATTCATCAGATTTATGGTGTAAAAAGAAGAGTTAATTCATATGAATAGTCCTAACGCGTAATTAGAAATTATTACCAATAAAGAGATAACCAGAAGCGTGTCCACCTTCAGCATAACCGTAAGACAACATCACAGGACCTATGCCCGTATCTAAGGCTATAAATACACTGCCCGCAGAAATGGTTGAGTCAAAGCTGATGTCATCTTTATCATTCCAAACATTCCCTTGTTCGATGGACGCGCCCAGATAAAGTGGAAATGAGAATGCACCAAAATTATTATCCAATAAACGATGTCGATAAATTAGAGCAACCAAACCTTTATAATTACCGGTGATTTCGTTAATACCATAACCCGAGAGGTTGTGGAAACCACCGAGCCCCACTTCAAATGTTGGTGAAATAGGAGGGCCATCATAACTTGCCATCGACACTTTAAACTCAAAGGTCGAACGATTAAATGACATCGCATTACGCCAATCTAAGCTAAAGAACACATTATTTTCACTACTATCAAAGTAGTCACTTGTATCTATGTATATATCAGAGTCGAGTTTAAAGCCTTTAGTTGGAAAGGATATATTATCGAATGAATCTAAGCGCGTCTGTAAATACCACCCCTGACTATCAAATTTTGTATTGATATTCGAACCCTCGATGTCTGCAGTACCAGTTTGATAATAACTACCAACCGCAATTTGTGCCCAATCAAAAGGAATGATACCGAGCTCTGCATAAACATTGATTTGTTCTGTGGTAACAACAAAATATTCAAAACTAGATTTAACAGGCTTGAGTTCAGGAGCATTTATTGAGCTTAGGTATACCTTACTTTCATAGTCTTCTAATCTTATCCCCGCTTTAAAAAAGAAGTTTTGGTTATAATCAATCGGTGAATAAAATTCAGTACTAATATTAGAATCCGAGCCATACACTAACTCAGAGCGCCATTCCGCACCCAACCGGTTTAAATCCGTTAGTATGTATTGCAAGCCGATTTGCTGACGATCATCACTGGAAGTAGACTCTTGAATATTAAATTTAAAATCAACATAGCCAGGCCCCCAACTTTTCTCTACTACGTTGATATGTAAGTCATAGATACCCTCTTTTTCAGTAATGCTATAATCGACTTTTTGGAATAAATTTAATGCATAAAGCACATCAATTTTCTTCTCTAATTCAGCAACAGTAATCTTATCCCCACGTTTTAAGTTTAATTTATTTTCAAGCACCTTGGAACTTAAACGGGTATCAGTGGTGATATCGATATCATTGATTTGAATAATATCAATTTGTGCCAACTGTTGTTTTTTATATATCTTTTGTTGTTGATATAATGCGTAGTCGTCATCAGATAACGACAAACCCGTTAATTTAGAATTCGCACTCTGCGCAGATTTTTCACCACGAGCCACCGCATCTAGCATCAAACCAAAATCTGCAGTACCAATACCGTCAATTTCAGGACTGAGTAAAATATCTTGCTCGGATAGTTTTAATATCTGTTCATTGGCACTGGTACGCGTCATCGAACTCGATAACTGATCAAAGATAAGGAAAGCACTGGTTATCTCCTCCTGGCGATAAAGCTGTGATCCAATATCAACCGCAATAATAATGTCCGCCCCCATATTTTGTAATACCGATATAGGTAAATTGTTTACCATTCCGCCATCGACAAGATACTGACCGTCAATAAAAACAGGGGTTAACGCCCCCGGTATAGACATACTCGCCTGCATCACTTTAGATAAATCACCACGTTCTAATACCACTTCACTCATGGTCTCAATATTGGTAGCGACCGCACGATAAGGGATCGGCAATAAGTCAAAATGGCGTACATAAGGCAAGCTGTTCGTTGATAAACGTAATAACTTTGCCATGCCTTGGCCTTGGACAAAACCAGATGGATATTCCACACTGGTGCCATCAAAACCAATATTGGTTTGCAATTGAAAGGAATCCTGACGCTGCTTCTCTCTTACCGAGAGTGCATCACGTGGTACGTCATCATTGTAACCTTGGCTCCAATCATACTCAGATAATATGCTTTCGATTTGTTCCGTTGAACGCCCCATCGCATACATACCACCAATAAATGAGCCCATACTGGTACCCGCTATATAATCGACAGGGATATTATTTTTTTCTAAATATTTGATCACCCCTAAATGCGCAGCACCTTTAGCCCCCCCACCACTTAATGCGAGACCAATTTTAGGCCGTTGCTGTTCATTGTTATTACCGCTATCTGAAGCGGTTTCTGCGGCTATAGCCGTATTTAAATGCAAGAAGATAAAAGCAAGTAATAACCCAATCATTATCTTAAATAAAGAACCAAAAATACGCTTAATCTGTACCATATTTTGACATCTACCCTAAAAATTAATCCATCCCATTCATGGGAACAGTAGGTTATATTGCATGTAACCTAACTATATTAGCAGCGCCTGTTTTAAAACTCCTAATTTCAGATATAAAAAAAGCGACCCTAAGGTCGCTTTCTAACATTAACGATTAACACGTTAAATTATTTTTTCTTTATCGCTTTAGCATTAGGAAGGTCAGTAATAGAACCTTCATAAATTTCTGCAGCCATACCAACTGATTCGTGTAACGTTGGGTGCGCATGAATTGTTAATGCGATATCTTCTGCATCACAACCCATTTCAATTGCTAGACAAACTTCACCTAGTAATTCACCAGCGTTAGTACCAACCATAGCACCACCGATAATACGGTTAGTGTCTTTGTTGAATAATAATTTAGTCATACCGTTAGATGCGTCAGAAGCGATTGCACGACCTGATGCAGCCCAAGGGAATACAGCAGCTTCGTAGTTTACGCCTTGCTCTTTCGCTTCTTTTTCAGTTAGACCAGCCCACGCCATTTCTGGCTCAGTGTAAGCAATTGAAGGAATAACTTTAGGATCGAAGAAGTGTTTCTTGCCAGCAATGTTTTCTGCAGCAACGTGACCTTCATGCACACCTTTATGCGCCAACATAGGTTGACCAACGATATCGCCGATTGCATAGATGTGTGGAACGTTCGTGCTCATGGTTTTATTTGTTTCAATAAAACCACGTTCAGTTACTGTAATACCTGCTTTTTCAGCATTTAAGCCTAGACCGTTTGGTACACGACCAACAGCAACAAGAACAGCGTCATAACGTACTGGTTCAGCAGGCGCTTTTTTGCCTTCAAACGTAACATATAGGCCGTCTTCTTTTGCATCAACAGCCGTTACTTTTGTGCTTAGCATTACGTTAAATTTGTTTTTAACTGCTTTAGCATAAATTTTAACGATGTCTTTATCCGCCGCAGGTACTAATTGATCTGCAAACTCAACAACGTCAATATCAGAACCTAGAGCAGAGTACACAGTACCCATTTCTAGACCGATGATACCACCACCAAGTACAAGTAATTTACCAGGAACTTCTTTCAGTTCTAGTGCATCTGTTGAATCCCAAACGCGTGGGTCTTCATGCGGAATAAATGGTAGTTTAACTGGACGTGAACCCGCTGCAATGATTGCATTATCAAATGTAACAGTTGTAACGTTACCGTCACGGTCTGTTGCTTCAATAGTGTTAGCGCCAGTAAATTGTGCTAAACCTTCAACCACTTTAACTTTACGCATCTTAGCCATACCGCCAAGACCACCAGTTAATTGACCAACAACTTTTTCTTTCCATGAACGGATTTTAGTGATGTCAGTTTGTGGTTCGCCAAACACGATACCGTGATCAGCTAATGATTTTGCTTCTTCAATTACTTTAGCTACGTGTAGTAAAGCTTTTGAAGGGATACAACCAACGTTAAGACAAACACCACCTAGGGTATTGTAACGTTCGATGATTACAGTTTCTAAACCTAAATCTGCAGCACGGAATGCAGCAGAGTAGCCCGCAGGACCAGCGCCAAGTACTACTACTTGAGCTTTAACTTCATTACTCATTATGACCTCGTTGTCATTTAATTATCTGGAATGGCGGTTACCTCACTCAGAGGCACAATTTAAAGCTTCTGAGTAATGATGTTCGAATCCAGATAATTTTACATATATGTTAAATAAATGAGAAGTAAAAAGAGTTAAAACATTGCAAAAATGCGATAACTCTTCTCTATTAACTAGTAAAACTTCTCTTTAATTAAATACTAAAACTATTACGCAATTAAAATTAACTATTCGTTAATTAAAATTACAGTACTAGTTGACGAAGATCTGAAAGATATCCGTTTAATGCTGTAACAAAACGAGCACCGTCAGCACCATCGATCACACGGTGATCATATGAAAGTGCCATTGGTAACATAAGACGAGGAGCAAAGTCTTTGCCATCCCACTTAGGTTTAATTTCAGAACGTGATACGCCTAAAATTGCAACTTCTGGAGCATTAACGATTGGTGTGAACTGAGTACCACCGATACCGCCAAGGCTAGAAATTGTGAAACAACCGCCCTGCATATCAGAAGAAGTCAGTTTACCAGAACGTGCTTTCTTAGAGATAACAGCAAGATCTTGGCAAAGCTCGTAAATACCTTTCTGGTCAACGTTACGGATAACCGGAACAACTAGACCGTTTGGTGTATCAACAGCAACACCAACGTTGATGTATTTCTTCTGAATGATGCTTTCGCCATCTTCGCCGATTGAAGTGTTGAACTTCGGATAATCAGCTAACGCTTTAGCAACAGCTTTAACGATGAAGATGAGTGGAGAAATCTTGAAGCCTTTATCTTGCTTAACAAGTTTGTTGTTCTCAACTTTACGGAACGCTTCTAGTTCAGTGATATCTGCTTCGTCGAACTGTGTAACGTGTGGGATTTTAACCCAGTTACGGTGCAGGTTCGGACCAGAAATCTTCTGGATACGAGTCATCTTAACTACTTCGATTTCACCAAATTTAGCGAAATCAACTTTCGGCCATGCTAGTACGTCCATACCAGAACCGTTGCCGCCAGTAGCGCCAGATTCTAAACGTTTAACAGCGTTTTTAACGTAAGTTTGTACGTCTTCTTTCGCGATGCGACCTTTACGACCCGTTGCGCCAACTTTATCTAAGTTAACACCGAATTCGCGTGCTAGACGACGAACTACTGGTGATGCATGATGGTAAGCGTCGTTTTCAACGAAACCAGTAGCTTCAGCTGCTTTTGCAGCAACAGGAGCAGCAGCTTTCGGAGCTTCAACTTTTGCAGCAGGTGCAGCCGCTTCAGCTACAACAGGAGCTGCAACAGGTGCCGCACCAGCAACTTCAAACGTCATGATGAAAGAACCAGTTGTTACTTTATCGCCAACAGCTGCTTTAATTTCTTTCACAACACCAGCGAATGGTGCAGGAACTTCCATTGAAGCTTTATCGCCTTCAACAGCCATTAACGTGTCTTCTTCAGCAACAGTATCGCCAACTTTAACTGAAATCTCAGTTACTTCCACTTCATCGTCGCCGATGTCAGGAATGTTAACTTCTAATACTTGCACTGCTGCCGCTGCAACTGGTGCAGGAGCTGCTTCAACAGCAACCTCTGCAACCGGCGCAGCTACGCTTGCAGCATCAGCAAAGATAAATACTAATGAACCAGTTTTTACTGTGTCACCAACATTTACACGAATTTCTTGTACTACACCAGCTTGTGGTGCAGGAACTTCCATAGACGCTTTGTCACCCTCAACAGCAAGCAAAGTATCTTCTTCTGCAACTGTATCGCCGATTTGAACGGAAATCTCAGTTACTTCTACTTCATCATCACCAATGTCTGGAACGAAAATTTCAATACTCATTTTTTATACCTTATGCGTATAGAGGGTTTAATTTATCAGCGTCGATGTTATATTTTGCAATTGCATCAACAACAACTTGATTTTCTAGATCGCCTTTCTTAACTAATTCAGATAATGCAGCAACAACTACGTATTGCGCGTTAACTTCGAAGTGACGACGTAAGTTTGCACGGCTGTCTGAACGACCAAAACCGTCTGTACCAAGAACTTTGTATGAAGTTGGCACGTATGCACGCGCTTGTTCTGCATAGTTTTTGATATAATCTGTCGCGGCAATAGCTGGTGCATCACTCATTAGTGTAGTGATGTACGGTACTTTTTGCTCTGCTTCAGGGTGTAGCATATTGTAACGTTCAACGTCTTGACCATCACGTGCAATTTCATTGAATGAAGTTACAGAGAATACGTCAGAACCAATACCATAGTCTTCACTTAAGATACGAGCCGCTTCGCGAACTTGCATCATGATAGTACCTGAACTTAATAACTGTACTTTTGCTTTTTCGCCAGTATAAGTTTCTAGCTTGTACATACCTTTACGGATGCCAGCTTCAGCACCTTCAGGCATTGCATGGTGAGCATAGTTCTCATTCATCAATGTGATGTAGTAGAAAACATTTTCCTGTTCGCCATACATACGACGTAAACCGTCTTGTAATACAACAGCAACTTCATACGCGAATGTTGGGTCATAAGACACACAGTTCGGGATAAGGCCTGCTTGTACTAAGCTGTGACCATCTTCATGTTGAAGACCTTCACCATTTAGTGTTGTACGACCAGCTGTAGCACCTAATAGGAAGCCACGAGCCATTTGATCGCCAGCCATCCATGCAGAGTCACCAATACGTTGGAAACCAAACATTGAATAGTAGATATACAGTGGGATCATAGGTACATCATTCGTACTGTATGATGTAGCCGCTGCAACCCATGAAGACATAGCACCTAACTCATTAATACCTTCTTGAAGTACTTGGCCGCTAGTTTCTTCTTTGTAGTAAGAAACGATTTCGCGATCTTGAGGTGTGTATGCTTGACCTTTAGGGTTGTAAATACCAACTTGACGGAATAAACCTTCCATACCAAATGTACGCGCTTCATCGGCGATAATTGGTACGATGTTTTTGCCAATACCTTTATGCTTAAGCAGCACATTTAAGGCACGAACATAAGCCATAGTTGTAGAAATTTCACGCTTTTGCTCACCAAGTAGCACACTGAAGTCTTCAACTGTTGGGATGTCTAGCTTCCCAGAGAATTCAGGTTTACGTTGTGGTAAATAACCGTTTAATTCTTTACGACGCGCATGCATGTATTCGTGTTCAGGCGTACCTTCTTCGATTTTAACATACGGTAGTTCTAACAATTGATCATCAGATACTGGTACATCGAAACGATCACGGAATTGCTTAAGCGTATCCGATTTCATTTTTTTCACGCCGTGCGCGATATTTTTACCTTCAGCTGCTTCACCCATGCCGTAACCTTTAACAGTTTTAGCTAGGATTACAGTAGGCTTACCAACCGTTGCTTTTGCTTTTGCATATGCAGCGTAAAGCTTGCTTGATGAGTGACCGCCACGCTTAAGTGCGTAGATTTCATCATCAGTCATGCCTTTAACTAATTCAGCTGTTTCAGGGTAACGGTTAAAGAAGTGCTCGCGTACGTAAGCGCCGCCTTTAGCTTTCAACGTTTGGTAATCACCATCAACAGTTTCATTCATTAACTGTAGTAGTTTACCTGACGTGTCTTTAGCAAGAAGTTCATCCCATTCTTCGCCCCAAACAACTTTAATAACATTCCAACCAGCGCCTTTAAATAAGCTTTCTAGTTCTTGAATGATCTTGCCGTTACCCATTACAGGACCGTCAAGACGTTGTAAGTTACAGTTAACAACGAATACTAAGTTGTCTAAACCTTCACGTGCAGCAAATGATAATGCGCCACGTGATTCTGGTTCATCCATTTCGCCATCACCTAGGAAAGCGTATACAGTTTGATCTTCAGTTTGTTTTAGACCACGGCCATCTAGGTATTTCAAGAAACGTGCTTGATAGATTGCAGAGAATGGACCAAGACCCATAGATACTGTAGGGAACTGCCAGTATTCAGGCATCAACTTAGGATGTGGGTATGACGGGATACCTTTACCATCAACTTCTTGACGGAAGTTGTTTAGTTGTTCTTCAGTTAAACGACCTTCAACAAATGAACGAGCGTAAATACCAGGAGAAATATGACCTTGGTAATAAACTAAATCGCCACCGTCTTTTTCCGTTGGAGCACGGAAGAAGTGGTTGAAACATACATCGTAAAGTGCAGCAGAAGACTGGAAAGAAGCCATGTGGCCACCTAACTCTAAGTCTTTCTTCGATGCACGTAGTACGATCATTAAAGCATTCCAGCGGATAATCGAACGAATACGACGCTCTAATTTCTCGTCACCTGGGTATACAGGTTGGTCTTCAGTACGGATAGTATTAATGTAATCCGTAGTGATGCCGCCTTTACCTAGTGCAACGCCGTCTTGATGTGCTTTTGCAATTACTTTTTCTAGTAAATACTGTGCGCGTTCAAGACCTTCTTCACGAATTACAGATTCGATTGATTCTAGCCATTCGGTAGTTTCGATTGGGTCTACATCATGCTTTAAGATGTCGGACATATGAGATTCCTTACTAATTAGATCTCTACAATATTAAAGAAATATTCTTAAGCATCTTCACGTTTAAGAATATTCATTAGTAACACTATTTAGCTTGTTGTATACGGCGTGACGCACGATTAATGCGGCTATCTTCACGCCCCATATCCAGCAATGCTTGCTCGATATAAGCCAGATGGGCATGACATGCTTCTCTGGCTGCTTCTGGCTGTCGGTTAAGAATTGCAGTAAGCATATCACCGCGATGTTGGCTAATTTGTTCAACCACACCTTGACGCTTTTCCAACAACCTAAAATTTTGGCAGATATTGTCTTCTAATAATGGATTCAAACCACGTAGAAGATGCAACAACACAATATTATGTGATGCGGCGGTGACCGCAATATTAAACGCACTGACTGCTTGCGCTTGTAGCTGCGGATCATGTGCTAATTCCGATGCACTAATGGCATCGAGCGCAACGCGTAATTGCTGAAAATCGGTTTCAGTACCACGTAACGCAGCGTAATACGCTGAAATACCTTCCAGTGCATGACGAAATTCTAATAGGTCTAATTGCGCTTCTGGGTGTGTCGTCAATAATTGAAACAGTGGTTCCATCAGTGTTTGGTCCATGACCTTTTTCACCCATGTTCCACGTCCTTGACGACGTTCCAATAAACCTTTACTTTCTAACCGTAAGATTGCATCGCGTACAGTCGGGCGAGATACCTCTAGCTGTAGGGCTAAATCACGTTCTGAAGGTAAGCGCTGGCCAGATTCTAAACTACCTTCCAAAATCATTTGCTCTAGTTGCTCTGCAATCGCATCGGACAACTTCGGCGGCTGAATTTTTTGATAGACCATGTGAACCTCAAAATGACCAGTGGTAAATTGGTCAGACCAATTTAATATTAAGTCATGACAATTTACCAAAACCACGCTCGATTGTCATTAAAAATAGATATATTTGTTCGTATTTATAGTGTTTAAATCAAAATAGTCAGTATAAATCCATCTAAGTAACCGGATAAACTAAGCATAAAGATATTGAAATGTACATTAAAGGCAGTTTAAATAACTACAAGTTAAAGATACACAGTCGATCAACTACCTCAAAGGTAATAACCATCGCGTATTGGTCTTACCACTTAATACAATTATTTAGATCTAAGATAGCAGGTCGACAAAAAGCCCAAGGGCAAAATAAAAAATAAAGATATAACAAGGATTAAGCGAGATAAGACCCGCTTGGTAAACAGCTAAATACTGATACGCCTGCTGATGTATATGACATGAAAAACAATTTGGAGGAAAGAAGGAAGAAAACATAGTTATTATCAAGGTCACTAACGTATCAGTCAAAGCTAAGACTCGTTAACAACCTTGCTTAAGTACCATGCCTCAGTTAATTAATTGTACCGTTAATGGTAAGGAGAGATATTATTGTTACAAAGAAAATGATGTTACGTTTAGCCAGTTGCACCAAATAACAGGTATAGTCATAACACTTATCAGTTGTCACGTTCGCTTTGCTCGCCAAGCAAACAACTTTCCCTAGCAAGTCAAACTCCGGTGTTGATAAATCACGCCAGCTACGTAAACTCTGAGGTAAAGCAGCCTGCTCTTCTGCGACAACAGCATAACCAAACATAGTTAAGCGTGCTGGTAACCAATCAACGACGCGCATAACGCGGTGAATACCACTGCGGTTTAATTGATTATTATGATGCTGAATAATATATTTATGATAACTACGAGCCACTACATACATAGTTAAACCTACCGGACCTAACACCACAAAATAAAAGATCACAGCAAAATAAAAACGATAATTAATCCAGACCAATTGTTGGGCAACCGCCTCTGTCAGTAATGTTGCACAAAAACGCTCACAGTTGACATCCAAACATCCGGCATACGTACCTTTCGCTTCTAAATCATTACGACTTAATGCTTTTAAGTACTGGCGATAATCACGGCGATAGTCACTGCCACCAAAGCTCATTAATAGCAGCATCAGCCAAGCGAGTACCGTAAAAGCACCATAATATAAACCTGAAATAGCGTCTAATAAGCTATACATAACCGCTGTCGGCAACGCAATAATAGCCAAGGTGCCAAACAGACCTTGGTTAATAAATGAGGGTAATAAAGGATAAAGATAACGCTGCAAGACATTATCCAATTGTAACTTAGCACTCAAATGCACCACACGTTCAATGAATAATGCGAGCAATAATGATATTAAGGCCATATTAATTGTCCTTCAAATTTAAACATGCAAAATAATGCTGCCAATCAAAATGCGGACCAGGATCATCTTTACGCACAGGGGCAATATCGCTATGACCAATAATGCGGTCTAGAGTAATTAAGGGGTAACGTTGCTGGATGTCCGCAGTGACAGTCGCTAAACACTGATACTGCACAGGTGTATAAGGATGATTAACATCTCCTTCCAGTTCAATACCAATAGAAAAGTCATTACAACGAGATTGACCAGCAAATTCAGAAAGTCCTGCATGCCAAGCGCGTTTATCCAAAGGTACAAATTGGATCAATTGGCCATCTCGCTTAATATATAAATGTGCCGATACCCGCACTGATTCTAATTGATGGAAATAAGGGTGTAAGCTACAATCGAGTTTACCAAGAAAAAAATCTTCAACGTACTCCGCACCATATTGTTCCGGTGGTAAACTGATACAATGAATAACCAATAAATCAATATCAGTCTTCGGCGGACGATCATCAAAATGTGGCGATGACAAAAAATGTGCACTTGCCAATAACCCTGAGCTTGATTGTCTGTTTGTCACGCTGTTTATACCTTCTAACTATAATCGAGTTACTGCTATTCAAGACTACTCTTCACAATTGCTCCACTTTACAATGATATCGTTAGCAATAACATAGCAGAGTCCGTAAAATACAAAACGAATAAATTAACACACTCATAACGGAGAAAGACAATGGATGGAAATCAAAAAATCGCCAAAACCATGACTTATATCGCCTGGATCAGTGGGTTAATTATTATGACTCTATTCTTTAATAATTATTTGGCCAAGCAAGAAAATCCCAACACCCGACCAGAAAGCTACCAACAAAATGGCAATGCAGTCGTCATGCTGCAACAAAATCGTGCTGGCCACTATGTTACTAATGGTTATATAAATAGTTATCAGGTAAAATTTTTACTTGATACGGGAGCCACGCAGGTTTCGATACCAGCTAACATAGCGAAACAGATCGGGCTTACCGCGGGTTACAGTCAATCGGTGAATACAGCCAATGGCGTGATTGAAGTATTTTCGACGCATCTAGACAGCTTATCAGTAGGTGAATTGACGCTCTACGACCTTAGTGCGAATATCAATCCCTACATGCAAGGTGATACTATTCTGCTTGGTATGAATGCATTAAAACAAGTTAAATTAGTCCAGCAAGGCAAAACCCTCACCTTAAGTGAGTATTAGTTTTTAATCGACCTAGGAATTATTATGTTACAACAAGAAATACGCCGCGCAGTAAGCACTGCATTAGCAGAAGACCTTGGTGGTCAAAGTGTGGCAGAAGGTGATATCACGGCAAACTTAATCGCAGCAGAAACACAAGCTAAAGCCAAAGTGATCAGCCGTGAACAAGCGGTATTTTGTGGTAAAGCCTGGGTTGATGAAGTTTTCCACCAGCTAGGTGGCACTGTAACAGTGACTTGGTTTGTTGCTGATGGTGACCTAGTCGCTGCAGATCAAACACTATTTACGCTAGAAGGCCCTGCCCGTACATTATTAACGGGTGAGCGTAATGCACTCAACTTTGTACAAACATTATCTGGCGTTGCCACATTAACCAAAGAATACGTTGATCAACTTGCAGGTACTAAATGTCAGTTATTAGACACGCGTAAAACAATCCCAGGTCTACGCTTCGCCCAAAAATACGCAGTGACTTGTGGTGGCGGTAAAAACCACCGTATCGGCCTATTCGATGCTTACCTGATTAAAGAAAACCACATCATGGCCTGTGGCGGTATTGAAAATGCGATTGCCAAAGCAAAAGAGTTACAACCAGGTAAACCAGTTGAAGTTGAAACCGAAAGTCTTGCTGAACTGCAACAAGCATTGGATGCCGGTGCAGACATCGTTATGATCGATAACTTCGACATTCCAATGATGCGTGCAGCGGTTGAATTAAACCAAGGTAAAGCGAAATTAGAAGTATCAGGTAATGTGACAATCAAGACCCTTGCGAGTTTTGCTGCAACTGGCGTTGATTTTATTTCGGTAGGCGCACTAACAAAACACGTGCAAGCAACCGATCTGTCGATGCGTTTTATTAAATAGCCATTATTGAATAATAATCACTAATAATAGAATTAATGACAAAGTCCTAATTAAGCCTCTAAGCACTATCTCATTAGGGTAGTGCTTTTTCATTTTCTAGTAGAGCCAAGTAGAATAAAATTAACCACTGCATAATAACCCTCATTTTAGTTATTCATCTATAAATAGCTTTTAAATTACTTAATTCCAACTTCAAAACCCTTAGTACAAGATAATTATATATCAACAAATCAACTGCTTATTTCGACGCATTGTCTTATAACTTGAACTTGATCGTTAAATACTTGTATACAAAATGTTAAATCGGGGTTTAAATAAATCAACTCATCAGGTATCTCATACCATTTGATGAATAAAGGACTATTAGCTAATTTTATAAGGATATAAAAAATGAGAGTACAACAGAAAGCACAACAACAAGGTTTTACGTTAGTTGAATTAATGATTGTAGTCGCTATTATTGCGATCTTAGCTGGTATTGCACTACCCGAATATCAGAAGTATGTAATAAAAGCAAGACAAGCTCAGTATATTACGGTTGCCGATACCTACAAGATTCCTTTAGCAATTTGTTATAGTGAAACAAGTAAGATATCAGGCTGTGACTCTTACGATTTAATGCCTGCAGCGATAACAGCAAGTAATTCAGTCAGTACTGAGATTAAAACATTATCTGTTGATGCTTCAACAGGTGTTATCAACGTGTTAACAAATGATGTTGGTGTGACATATGCGTTAACACCTACTCTTCAGGGCGGAAAGCTAACTTGGGGAGCTAAAACTGCATGTGCAAGTACATCAAAAGACCTTTGCTTTGGTGGCACTGAAGTAACACATGTAGAATAACGTAGTCGTGCCTAACCAACATAACGCGAGCGGCTTGGCGCATAGCCTGGTCGCACATTCATATCTCGCGGCAGAAGAAATTCCACAACTTCTACAAAGCGCCAAACAGGAAGGTAAATCCTTCACAACCTATCTCGTCGACAATAACATCATCAATAGTCAAATGTTGGCACAATTATTAGAGCGTGAATATGGCGTCCCACTGCTTGATTTAGATACTTTTAATCTCGAAGAAATCCCCGATAATCTAATCAACGAAAAGCTCATTGATAAACATCATGCTTTACCAATTTATGTCCAGGGTCAAACCCTATACCTAGCGATGTCAGATCCAACTAATGTAATCGCACTAGAAGAGTTTTCCTTTAGTTTTGGTTTGCATACCGAAGTACTCTTGATTGATGAACTGCAATTACAAAAAGCCTTAGAAGCTGTATTAGAAAATGATATTGATGCCCTTGGCGATCTGAATGACGCCAGCATTGATGATTTGGAAGTTGATAAAAATGAGTCTCGCCTAGAGCAAGAAAATAACAACGGTGCTGACGATGCGCCGATTGTTAAATTCGTCAATAAGATCTTACTGGATGCAATTAAAAAAGGCGCATCGGATATTCATTTCGAACCGTATGAATTCAAATACCGGGTGCGTTTTCGTATCGACGGTATCTTACATGAAATGGTATCGCCGCCCGTTAACTTAGCCATGCGTTTTTCTGCGCGCTTAAAAGTCATGGCGCAATTAGATATTGCTGAGCGTAGAGTGCCACAAGATGGCCGTATCAAATTAAGATTATCCAAGAATAAATCCGTTGATCTACGTGTCAGTACCCTGCCCACCATGTGGGGTGAAAAAGTGGTGATGCGGCTCTTAGATTCTAACCAAGCCAGTCTCAACATTGATATTCTCGGTTATGACGATAAACAAAAAGCACTGTACCTTAAAGCGTTACAAAAACCACAGGGCATGATCTTGATCACTGGTCCAACGGGAAGTGGTAAAACGGTGTCTTTATACAGTGGCCTTAATATCCTTAACACCGTGGAACGCAACATATCCACAGCCGAAGATCCTATCGAGATCAACCTCACTGGTATCAATCAAGTCCAGATCAACCTGAAGGCTGGACTGACTTTCCCCAGTGCACTGCGATCATTCTTACGCCAAGACCCAGATGTGGTCATGGTTGGTGAGATCCGAGATATAGAAACAGCCGAGATTTCGATCAAAGCAGCGCAAACCGGTCACTTAGTATTATCGACTCTGCATACCAACTCTGCGGCAGAAACCCTTACTCGTTTATCCAATATGGGTGTCCCTGCTTATAATATAGGTTCATCGGTCAGCTTGATCATAGCCCAACGGCTTAGTCGTCGCCTTTGCAATGAATGCAAGCAACTCGAAGACATACCCGCTATCGAATTAGCCAAACTCGGTTTTAGCCAACAGCAAATCAATGATGGGATCACTTCATTTAAAGCCATAGGTTGTAACCAATGTACCAAAGGTTATAAAGGGCGTGTCGGGATCTACGAAGTAATGCCGATGTCAGATAAGATCGCTCGCATGATCTTAACCGGCAGTAACTCGCTTGAACTCAGCGAACGAGCGCAGCAAGAAGGCATGAATACATTACGTCAATCAGCCCTGAAAAAAGTGATCGACGGCGTGACCAGTTTACTTGAGGTTGAACGTATCACTAACCATTAGTACGCAATGATTCACGACCAGTAATCAAAATAATCCTCTTTCATAAAGGAGGATCTTATCTCACACCATCAGCTAAGGATAGCATCATGGTCGCAGTAACTAAAAAAGCCAATCGCAGCACATCGACAGTCAAAAAACGCTATCCCTATAACTGGCAAGGCGTTAACCGCAAAGGAAAAAAAGTCAGTGGTGAGATGCAAGCTGAAAGCATCAGTAACTTAAAAGTTGAGCTACGCCGTCAAGGTATTAATGTATTAAAAGCCAATCGTAAATCAACAGGCTTATTTTCCAAAGCCACGGCCAAAATAAAACCAATGGATATTGCGCTTATTTCACGACAAATATCAACCATGCTTAGTGCTGGCGTACCGCTGGTGCAGAGCTTAGAGATCATCGCCCGCAGTAATGATAGCCCTGCCATGCGAGCACTAATTGGTGAAGTCGCAGCAGAAGTAGCGACAGGCACCCCGCTTTCAGATGCATTACGTAAACATCCACTTTATTTTGATGACTTATATTGCGATTTAATTAGCGCAGGTGAACAATCCGGTTCATTAGACAGTATTTATGATCGTATCGCGACTTATAAAGAAAAAGCAGAAGCACTCAAATCTAAGATTAAAAAAGCCTTGTTCTACCCGATTATGGTAGTCGCCGTTGCAACTGTCGTAACCTTGGTTTTATTACTCTATGTTATACCTCAATTCAAAGAAATTTTCGCAGGTTTTGGGGCTGAACTTCCCCCTTTCACCCTGTTTGTATTATCTATTTCTGACTTTGTCAGTCAATTTTGGTATTTGGTGATCGGTATATTATTCGGATTACCTTTTGCTTACCTTAAAGCTAATAAGCGTTCCATCAAAGTTAAACACATCACTGAGCGCACGATTCTCAAGATACCAGCGATTGGGCCAATCATGCACAAAGGGGCGATGGCGCGTTTTGCCAGAACTCTATCAACAACCTTTGCCGCTGGTATTCCGCTTGTTGATTCATTAACGTCAGCAGCAGGCGCATCAGGTAATATTGTCTATAAAAATGCAGTAATGGATATGCGTAACGAAGTTATCGCCGGATTACAAATGCATATCGCCATGCGCTCAACCAATTTATTTCCTGATATGGTCACGCAAATGGTTATGATTGGTGAAGAGTCTGGCTCGCTTGATGATATGTTGGCGAAAGTCGCCCATATCTATGAACAACAAGTGGATGATGCGGTCGATGGCTTAACCAGTTTAATCGAGCCCATGATAATGGTGGTACTGGGGATTATCATTGGCGGCCTTGTTATTGCCATGTACTTACCTATCTTTAAAATGGGTAGTATTATGTAGTGAATATCGACCAGTGTTATTTTGATAGCAAGCTTTAACAGCTTTTATGTGGTGGGTTTGCTATCATCTTATTTCAATTAATATTTATTAATCAATTTAATTCGGTACAGGTAATTTACATGCAAGATTTAGCGCTTCTCTTTCAACTTTATCCTTGGCTATTATGGTTATTTGCTACCTTACTTGGCCTACTCGTTGGTAGTTTCTTAAATGTGGTTATTTACCGTTTACCTATCATGATGGAGCGTGAATGGAAGCAAGAATGCACCGTTTACTTCGATGAAGAATGCAAAAGCGCGAAACCGGAGCCAGAAACAACTAAATTCAATTTATTATTACCCCGCTCTGCTTGTCCTAAATGTGATCATAAAATAACCGCATTAGAAAACATTCCCGTGATCAGCTGGTTAGTATTACGCGGAAAATGCAGCAGTTGTGCGAACCCAATTTCAGCACGTTACCCTAGTATTGAGCTACTAACCGGTTTGTTATCGCTCGTCGTGGCCTTGTACATTCCCTACGGTATCCAATTAGCGGGAGCATTATTACTGACTTGGTGTTTAGTTGCGCTAACTTTTATCGATATCGATAAAATGTTACTACCCGACCAAATGACATTACCCTTGTTATGGTTAGGCTTACTGCTCAACGTCAACTACGCTTGGGTTACCCCTTCTGATGCGATCATCGGTGCTATGGTTGGTTACCTATCTCTCTGGACTGTTTATTGGGGATTTAAATTACTGACCGGTAAAGAAGGCATGGGCTATGGTGACTTCAAACTATTAGCCGCGTTTGGCGCATGGTTCGGATGGCAGTCGATTTTAGCGATTGTATTACTCTCGTCATTTGCTGGCGCTATCATAGGTATTAGTCAAATCCTATTGAAAAAGCATACCCAAGGTAACCCCATTCCATTTGGTCCTTATCTGGCGATTGCAGGTTGGCTGTATCTTATTTGGGGTGATCAACTCGTTGATTTCTATCTATCCAATTTTATTTATTAAGGTAGAAATTTATGTATGTAGTTGGATTAACAGGTGGTATCGCATCAGGTAAAACAACCGTTGCCGATCTAATCGCGAGCGAAGGGATTAATTTAGTCGATGCCGATATTGTTGCCAGAGAAGTGGTGGCGATTGGCAGTAATGGATTAAAACAGATTAGCGCTCATTTTGGTGAACGGATATTACTGGATGATGGCCGTTTAAATCGCCCCTTGTTACGTGAAAAAATATTTTCTGATAACGCCAATAAGCAATGGTTAAATAACTTATTACATCCCATGATCCGCGCTGAATTATTAGCGCAATTAGCCGCCAGTAAGTCCGCTTATACTTTGTTAGTGGTGCCATTATTAGTTGAAAACAACCTCACCACGTTATGCAATCACGTTCTGGTTGTTGATGTGGAAGAACAAGTCCAAATCGACCGTACGATGGCGAGGGATAAGGTATCACTACAACAAGTGAATGCGATATTAAAATCACAAGCTAGTCGTGAGCAGCGCCTTGCAGCAGCAGATTCGGTGGTGGTGAATAACGATCGCCAACAGCTTGAGCAGGATGTAGCCGTCTTACATCAAAAATTTCTTGAGTTAGCGACTGCAGCCATGGCAGACTAAAGCCTTAAGCTCTGTATATTTAGGAAATCACTATGCAAGTAAATTGCCCAACCTGTCAAAAACCTGTTGAATGGGTTGCTATTAGCGAATTTCGCCCGTTTTGTTGTGAACGCTGCAAGCTGATTGATCTTGGCGAATGGGCAAACGAAGAACGCGCCATTCCAGGTGAAGATGTATCACCACAAGAATTGCCGCCTAAAGGTTACGAATTCGATTAAGTCGTGACCTTAGCGTAATGGCTCAGGCAAACTGAGTCATTAACATTTCAACAATCACTTGATTCGCAGCGGGGAAATTATAATCCGCCAACTCGCTTATATTTATCCAAGCCGTTTGCTGCCCTTCGAGTCCTTTACCTACCCCTTCAAACTTATCGACAAGATAGAAATCTAATTGCACGATTTTATCGCCATAATCAAATTCTAACTGGTGAAATGCCTGTGCATTCATGACATCAAGATCCACTTCTTCTTTTAGCTCTCTGGTTAACGCCTCAAGCACAGACTCTCCTGACTCTACCTTACCACCCGGAAACTCCCACTTATCACCTTGGTGCTGCGCTGAGCTACGTTTACTGATAAATACTTGTTGATCACGAACAATAATACCAGCAGCGACATGAACGACTTTCATCATTATTTCTCTTATTTAATAATTGGAATAAAATATAGTTACAAAAAGCGCTAAAACATTGCTGTTTTAGCGCTTTCAATTTTAAGTAATAACCGTCACTAACAAATAGTGTTTGCTACTAGCTTAATTTACCATGACACTGTTTAAACTTAGCGCCTGAGCCACAAGGACAAGGATCATTACGACCTACTTTTTGACCTTGACGCACAAATGTCTCAGCATCTGGCGTTGCCGATGCATCAGCAAGCTGGTTTTCAGCGGCTGCATGACTCATATTTTGTGGTAATGACTCACTACGACGACGCTGTGCTTCAACTGCCTCAACGTCTTCTGGTGCTTGTACCTGCACTTTAGAAATAACGCCCACCACATCTGATTTTAGATTTTCTAACATTTCCGTAAACAGTTCGAACGACTCACGCTTGTATTCTTGTTTCGGGTTTTTCTGTGCATAACCACGTAAATGAATACCTTGACGTAAATGGTCCATCGCCGCTAGATGTTCTTTCCATAAGCTATCCAACGTTTGTAGCATCACTGCTTTTTCAAACTGACGGATCACTTGCGCACCAACCGCGTCTTCTTTCGCAGTGTAAGCTTCTTTGGCTGCAGTCATGATACGTTCACGAATCTTCTCTTCGTATAACTTAGTATCAACATCTTAGCCATTGCTGAATTGGCAGTTCAAGCATGAAATCGGCACGCAAACGCTGCTCTAAGCCTGAAATATCCCACATTTCATGTAAAGATTGTGGTGGAATATAAGCATCCATTACAGCGTTAATCACGTCCTCACGGATCACAACCATGGTTTCGCTGATATCTTCCGCTTCCATTAACTCATTACGTTGCTCATAAACCACTTTACGCTGGTCATTAGCGACATCATCGAATTCAAGTAGTGATTTACGAATATCAAAGTTACGACCTTCAACTTTGCGTTGTGCATTTTCAATTGCGCGTGTTACCCACTTATGCTCAATCGCTTCACCTTCTTCCATCCCCAGCTTCTTCATCATGCCTGTAATACGATCTGATGTGAAAATACGCATTAAAGGATCGGCCATTGATAGATAGAAACGTGTTGAACCCGCATCACCTTGACGACCAGAACGACCACGTAATTGGTTATCAATACGACGAGACTCATGACGTTCAGTACCAATAATGTGTAAACCACCCGCAGCAAGTACAGCATCATGACGAACTTGCCATTCCGCTTTAATATGTGCGATTTGCGCTTCAGTTGGATTCTTCAGCTTATCAACTTCAGTCTGCCAGTTACCACCTAACACGATATCGGTACCACGACCAGCCATGTTTGTTGCAATCGTAACAGCACCCGAACGACCCGCATCAGCAACAATCTCAGCTTCACGTTCATGGAATTTAGCATTCAATACGTTATGTTTGATTTTGTCTTTTTTAAGTAGTTTAGACAGTAACTCAGAGCTTTCAATTGATACAGTACCAACCAGCACTGGCTGTTGTCTTTCAACACAATCTTTAATATCTTCGATGATAGCAATATGTTTCTCATTTGCCGTCAGGTAAACCAGATCACCAAAGTCTTTACGCGCCATTGGTTTATTAGTCGGTAAAACAACTGTTTCTAGACTATAGATAGATTGGAATTCAAATGCTTCAGTATCTGCCGTACCAGTCATGCCCGATAGTTTTTCATACATACGGAAATAATTCTGGAACGTGATCGATGCTAGTGTTTGGTTTTCATTTTGGATCTTCACACCTTCGCGCGCTTCTACCGCTTGATGTAGACCTTCAGACCAACGTCGACCAGGCATAGTACGGCCAGTATGTTCATCGACAATAACAATTTCGCCTTCGTCACTCACAATATAATCAACGTCTTTTTCAAATAACGTATGCGCACGTAATGCGGCGTTGATGTGATGAAGTAATGAAATATTACCTGCAGAGAATAAAGAATCATCTTCGCTTAATAAGCCACGCTCTTTAAGCATGTCTTCAACTTTGATTTGACCATTTTCAGTCAGTAATACTTGTTTGTTCTTTTCATCAACAGTGTAGTGACCGTCACCCGTGTACTCTTCGGTATCTTCTTTCTCTTGTTGCTCTAGCAGTGGGATGATAGTGTTGATCTTAGTGTATAATTCTGAGCTATCATCAGCAGGACCTGAAATAATAAGCGGGGTACGTGCTTCATCAATTAAGATTGAATCCACTTCATCAATTACCGCGTAATATAACGGACGCATAACACGCTGTTGCGGTTCGAACGCCATGTTGTCACGTAAGTAATCAAAACCAAATTCATTATTAGTACCATAAGTAACATCTGCAGCATACGCTTCACGTTTGGCCATGTTATCCATGCCTGAAACGTTAAGGCCAACCGTTAAACCTAAAAATTCAAATAGTTCACGATTCCATTCTGCATCACGTGCAGCAAGATAATCATTCACCGTAATAATATGTACGCCTTTACCTGTTAATGCATTTAAATATGCTGGTAACGTTGCGGTTAGGGTTTTACCTTCACCAGTACGCATTTCAGCAATCTGGTTATTATTTAAAACCATACCACCAAGTAACTGTACATCGAAGTGGCGCATACCAAATACACGTTTAGAGCCTTCACGAACAACCGCAAAGGCTTCAGCTAAAATGCTTTCAAGAGTCTCACCAGATGCTACTCGTTGTTGAAAATCAACAGTTTTTGCTTTTAACTCTGCATCTGATAATACTTCAAACTCTGCTTCTAATTGATTGACCTGTGTTACAACTTTATGCAATTTTTTTAAAATGCGGTCATTGCGGCTACCGACTATTTTTGTAATTATATTAGTTAACATTTTATGACCAAAAGTTATTGTGAATCTATTTGAAATTTAAAGCATTTTAGCGATAAACATAGCGTTTAGGATCGACTTGTCGTCCCGATTTTAGCACTTCGTAGTGCACATGAGGTCCAGTAGAGCGCCCTGAACTCCCCATAATAGCAATTGTTTGACCCTTGCCAACAACATCGCCTTCTTTTGCGATGAGCTCTTTAGCATGAGCATAACGTGACGACAGACCATTTCCGTGATTAATTTCGATTAATAAGCCATAACCCGAACGTCTTCCAGACCAAGTTACCACTCCAGCACCCGTTGCAATAATATGCATACCATTATTACCTGCAAAATCAATCCCCTTATGCATAGTCGCTCGCCCTGTAAAAGGGTCTTTACGCACGCCGTAATGGGACGATAACCAAGAGCCACGTTGAATAACTGGACGTCCAGATAAAACAGCCTCATCACTTATATTGTGATTCAATAGCATAGTTTCAAGTAGTGATAGTTGTTGGGAGCGATTATTTACTTCGAGTGACAACAAATCCATCTCTTCGAGCAAGGCTTGCAAATCAACAGCATAACTTGAATCAGTATCAATCGGACCGCCTATTGCAGGTTTTAGGTTAAAATCAAATTCACCACGCGTTAAACTGGCATCTTTAGCCAATTCATCACCCAATAAACTCAAACGGTTAACCTCGGCTTGCATCATGCCAACTTTACTCGCAAATACGGCAATTTTCAAATCAGTTTCTTGACGTAGCGCAATAACTTCATCTGCTTGCTGCTGATATTTTTGTTGTGTTTTCGCAATCTTAAGTTGTATTGCTTGGGAAGAGAAGTTGGAATAGAGAAACCAAGAAGACGTAATCGAGATGGCAATAACAGCTATTAATGAAAATATTAAAAAATAGATATTAAATAATTTAGAATGGTTATGATTACCATTCGAATAAGTCACTGTAACGCTCATAATCTTTTATTAAATGATGAATTGGTGACACTAAATATAAACAATTTGATGCCACAATTCTATCTGTATTTATCTCGGAGCGAACTAACTCACCCAGTTCCGAGATGCCAAACCGATTTGATTAGATTATAACGCCAGTTCTAAATTTGGCTCTAACCAACGAATTGGCGCATCTTGGGCTTCATCTACAGTAGTGAATTCCCATGCTTCTTGATTAGCAAGTAATGCTCTTAGCAATAAGTTATTCATGCCGTGACCAGTTTTGAATGCTCTAAACTCACCTAAAATTGAATGACCTGACAAGTACAGATCACCGACAGCATCAAGCATTTTATGTTTCACGAATTCATCTTCATAACGTAAACCGTCATCATTAAGAATACGAAAATCATCTATCACAATAGCGTTCTCTAGGCTACCGCCCAGTGCAAGGTTTTGTGATTGTAGATATTCAATGTCTTTCATAAAGCCGAAAGTACGTGCTCGGCTGATTTCTTGATGGAACCAATCACCCGAAAAATCTGCTCGAATATGTTGGTTTTGACCTTCAAATACAGGATGATCAAATTCAATACGTAAATCCATAATAAAACCATGGTTCGACGGTAAAAATTCAGCCCATTTATCGCCATCTTCAACACGTATAGGTTGTTTAATTTTGATAAATTTCTTAGCGCAATTTAACTCTTCGATTCCCGCACTTTGCAGTAAGAAAATAAAAGGACTTGCACTACCATCCATAATTGGAATTTCAGCCGCATCTACTTCAATAATAATATTATCAATGCCGAGACCTGCTAAGGCCGCGTTTAGATGTTCTACAGTCGAAATACGATGACCATCTTCGCTAATTAGACAAGTACATAACATTGTATCTTTCACCATGTCAGCCGATGCTTTGAAATCAACTACTGGATCAAGATCGATACGACGGTAAATAATACCTGTATTGGCTGCTGCTGGACGAAGATTAAGGGTAACCTTGTTGCCAGAATGCAGACCGATACCGGTGCCACGTACCGCTTGTTTTAATGTTCTTTGCTTAATCATTAATGTCACCCTATTTAAATCCCACACTCCAACGCGAGGCCGAGCAATTTACCACAGCCCTACTGAAAATGCAAAATCACCAATCCAGACACGTCTTATATAATTCAGTCTTTACGCTAAAAATCCCCCGAAAGACTGAATCATGTTCTAGCTATAATACAGTAAAGTATTAGTCTGCTTGGCGACGTAAGAACGCCGGAATATCTAAATAATCCGGTTCACTTTTCGTTGCCGTTGTCGTATTACTTTCACCAACAGCAATTTTCTGTACATCTACTTGGTTATCGGCCGGTACAACTGTCGCTTTAACTGTTTCGTCAACTTTCGTCGATTCAACTTTCGCTTCTTCAATTTTTTTCGCTGGCGTTGGTACTAAAGTAATATCAGGTTTGTTTTCAGCCCCGATCCCCGTAACAACCACAGTTACACGCAATTCATCCGTCATTTCAGGGTCAATTACCGCGCCCACAACAACCGTTGCATTGTCAGAAGCAAAAGCTTTAATTGAATTACCCACTGTTTCGAACTCTTCGATATTAATATCGAGGCCAGCAGTAATATTAACCAGAATACCGCGAGCACCAGCTAAATCAACATCATCAAGTAACGGACTTGAAATTGCCGCTTCTGCGGCTTCTGCTGCACGATCTTCACCAGAAGCAACACCGGTACCCATCATTGCAGTACCCATTTCACTCATTACTGTGCGAACATCGGCGAAATCCACGTTGATTAGACCTGGACGCGTAATTAATTCGGCAATACCTTGTACAGCACCAAGTAGTACATTATTTGCAGCTTTAAATGCATCTAATAAACTGACACCACGACCCAATACTTTCAATAACTTGTCGTTAGGAATTGTAATCAAAGAATCAACTTGTTCACTTAATGCATCAATACCAGCTTGTGCATAATTCAAGCGGCGCTTACCTTCAAATGAGAAAGGTTTAGTTACTACCGCTACTGTTAAAATACCTAATTCTTTAGCAATTTCAGCAACAACCGGAGCTGCACCTGTACCTGTACCACCACCCATACCTGCAGCAATAAAGATCATATCAGAACCTTGCAGTTGCTCACGAATAGTATCGCGATCTTCCGAAGCTGCTTCACGGCCTACCGCAGGGTTCGCGCCTGCGCCTAGACCCTTAGTGATAGTGTTACCGATTTGAATAACAGATCCAGCGGCTGAATTACGTAATGCTTGTGCATCCGTATTTACGACAATAAATTCAACACCTTCAATTGTTTCACTGACCATGTGATCAACAGCGTTACCGCCACCACCACCAACACCAATGACTTTAATGACAGCTTCATCGTTACTATCATCTAATAGTTCAAACATGGTAATATCTCCAAAAATCTTATAGGGTTTTAAAACCCGCCTTTGAACCAGCTCATTATTTTTTTAAGTAACTGATTACAATTATTCCGTTCTACGACTACGTCTGTTGTTGGTTCGAACTGCTGTTCTTTACCAAACTGAAGTAAGCCAACCGCTGTTGAATACACTGGTGTATTTACATATTCAGTTAATCCATTTATATTTAATGGAATACCTATTCTAACTTGTGAGTTGAATACGCTTTCTGCACATTCAACTAAACCTTCAATTTGTGCCGCGCCACCAGTAAGAACAATGCCAGCCGCCAATTTTTCCAGTTTTAATGACTCTAAAATAGTTTTTAATTCAGCTTCAACCATTCCGAATAGTTCAGAGTATCGAGGTTCTATCACTTCCGCAAGTGTTTGTCGCTGTAAAGTGCGTGATGGTCGCCCACCTACACTTGCAACTTCGATGGTATCATCCCGTTGTAACAACTGAGCATGCGCACAACCAAAGTTAACTTTAATCTCTTCCGCGTCTGCAGGAGGGGTTCCAAATGCATACGCAATATCACTAGTAACTGCATTACCTGCATACGAAAATACGGATGTATGACGTAATGAACCATCATAGAATACGGCGATATCAATAGTGCCACCACCAATATCTACAACACATACACCGAGCTCTTTTTCATCATCGGTAACGACGGCATAACTTGATGCTAAAGCAGAAAAAATTAATTTATCCACTTGCAGTTCACAACGTTCAGCACATTTTACAATATTTTTTGCCATGTCATTGTGACAAGTGATCAAATGTACCTTAGCTTTCATCCGAACGCCGGATAAACCCACAGGATTTTTAATCCGTTCTTGATAATCAATAGCATATTCTTGTGGAATTACATGCAAAATTCGATGTTCGTCACGAATTCGCACAGACCTTGCGGTATAGATCACATTATCAACATCATCTTGCGTGACTTCATCTTCAGAGATAGCCACCATGCCAATTTCATCTTGGCTGCTAATATGTTTACCTGAAATGCTCAGGTAGACAGACGATATTTTCATATCAGCCATCATTTCGGCTTCTTGTTTTGCACGTTGAACCGCTTTAACAACAGACTCCAGGTCGTTTACACCACCTTTATCCATCCCTCTCGATGCACTTTTTCCTAAACCGATAATGTTCAGTTCACCGTCAGGTAATAATTCACCTACAACAACGGCAATTTTTGATGTGCCGACATCTAAACCTACAATTAATTTCCGTTCCATCGACTTAGTCATTATCATTACTCTTTCTTGTCATTTTTCCAGCCAACTGAGAAACCTGTATCATAACGTAAATCTATATAGGCTATTTTTTCTTTATCTAATACTGCAACATAATCGATATAGCGCTGAATCCGTGACATTGCATTTTCTCGTCCTAAACGCAGCATTATACCATTACTTAATTCAACCGTTATTGCATTGCGTAAATTCAGTGTCATCGCGTCTATTTGGTAATTATTAAGCTGCAGCAATCCATTGAATTCGTTGTATTTAGCCAATGTTTGTTTGATTCTATCACTCGGGCTATAAAGTTTCACTAATGATTTTGGTGCTCGATTAGTATCGGCATCAAACACGATTCCATCTTCGTTCAATAATTGCGTATCATTCCACACTGCAACTACGGGTTGTTCTTGAATATACACACGTAATAAATCAGGCCAGCTTTTACGTACCGACGCATGATAAACCCAAGGTAATGATTCAATTTTTCTTTGAATATCATCAACATTTACCGAAAAGTAATTTTCGATCGCCGGTTTTTGCAGTAATACAACGCGAATATCATCATCACTGATATAATCTCGTTCACCTTGAATAATAAGTGCTGACATTGGCATTTTACTGGCATCAGTCAGGTATGCTTCCATACTACTAAACATCCAGCTAAAAAATACTACCACCATAAAAAAGAATAAGAGACCTAAACCACGCTTTAAGCGTGATGGCGCTAATTCTTCCGCACAGGATTCATCCGCTTGAATCTCAAGTTCGGTAAGCGCGTAGATACTATCATCTACGGCTTCATCTCTCGGTGTTGGAATAACAGCAGTCATATCAAGATACGTTTATTAATGCGCGAGCGCTAATACTTTAGAAACTAAACTCTCAAAGTTATACCCAGCAGCGTTGGCTGCCATTGGTACTAAACTTTTTTCAGTCATGCCCGGTACTGTATTTACTTCCAACAATTGGAACTGCCCCTGTGCATCTAACATTGCATCAACACGACCCCAGCCCTCAGCAGCTACTGCACGAAATGCTTTTAATGCATAAGCTTGCAACTGCTGACATTGTTCATCAGTAATGGGAGCTGGACACAAGTATTCAGTGGTATTTGATTGATATTTAGCTTGGTAATCATAAAACGTATTTGGTGTTTTAAGCTGAATAACTGGCAGTACTTCATCACCTAAAATTGCAACCGTGAATTCAGGTCCTTCAATCCATTGCTCAATTAAGATCTCATTATCATACTCAAACGCAGCCGTGACCGCCGTTTCTAATTCCGCGACGTTATGTACTTTAGCCATCCCGATACTGGAACCTTCTTTCGCTGGTTTAATTATCACGGGAGAACCAAGATCTGCAATGATATCGCTTGCTATCGCATTATCAAAATTAATTGGTGTAACAATACGATAAAGCGCAGTCGGTAAACCTTGAGACTGCCAAATTTGTTTAGTACGGATCTTATCCATCGCTAATGCTGCGCCTAAAACCCGGCTACCAGTATAAGGAATAGCAAGCTGTTCTAACGCACCTTGCATCACACCGTCTTCACCACCGCGGCCATGTAGCGCAATAAACGCATGGGTGAAACCATCACCCTTCAGTTGACTAACATCATATTCAGCCGTATCTAAAGCATGTGCATTCACACCTGCACGTTGTAAACCTGCTGTAACTGCGACACCCGATTTTAGTGAGACTTCGCGTTCGGCAGAATTCCCACCAAATAATACTGCTACTTTTTTAGTACTTGTTACGCTCATGATTACTTCTTCCATTGTTTCATCGTACTAACATTCATTTCCATTGCAGCCAATTCCTTAGCAAGTGTCCCCACATTACCAGCACCCTGGGTTAATACCAAATCACCATCTTGTAAATGCTCAGCTAAAATGGCCGGGATTTCATCAGGACTAGAAACAAAAATTGGTTCAATATTGCCACGTTGTCTAATACTACGACATAATGAACGACTATCAGCACCAGGAATGGGTTCTTCACCTGCTGGGTATACTTCTAATAAAAATAACAAATCAACCTTTGATAACACGTTTGCAAAGTCTTCATACAAATCACGGGTGCGTGTATAACGGTGTGGTTGGAATACCGAAACCAAACGTTTTTCAGGCCAGCCTGCTCGTGCAGCAGTAATAGTAACATCAACCTCGGTCGGGTGATGACCATAATCATCAACCAACATCACATTACCTGCACCTGAATCAAATGCACCAAGATGATCAAAACGTCGACCAGTACCCGCAAAATTAGCGAGCGCGGTAATAATAGCGCGATCATCAATGCCATCTTCAGTCGCGACGGCTACTGCAGCTGTCGCATTTAAGGCATTATGTTGACCCGGAGAATTCAAGCTAACACGTAAATCTTCGCGATCTTTCCGACAAATGGTAAAGTGACTTTTATGACCTTTTTGCACATAATCAATAATGCGTACATCGGCATTTTCGGAAAAACCATAAGTCACGACCTGACGACCAATGTCTGGGATCAACTTTTCAATAACAGCATCATCAGCGCACATCACAGCTAAACCGTAAAATGGCAAATTATGCAAAAAATCCATAAAGGTTTTTTCTAATTTAGCAAAGTCACCACCATAAGTATCCATATGGTCAGCTTCGATGTTCGTCACGACAGCAACCATCGGCTGCAGCAGTAAGAATGATGCATCGCTCTCATCCGCTTCAGCAATCAGGTAACGACTTTTACCTAAACCTGCATTGGTGCCAGTGCTCTTTACTAATCCGCCATTAACGAATGTAGGATCTAAGCCTGCTTGATGGTAAATACCTGTCACTAGCGCTGTAGTCGACGTTTTACCATGCGTACCTGCAATTGCAATCCCATGACGAAAACGCATTAATTCTGCTAACATTTCAGCACGTTTAATCACAGGAATACGGTTTTCATGTGCAGCCATAATTTCAGGATTAGTGAGATCGATAGCCGTTGATACCACCACTACACTAGCATTCTCTACATTTTCCGCTTTATGCTCAAAATTAATTTTTGCACCTAATTTGACTAAACGTTCAGTCACAGGATTAGGCGCGAGATCAGACCCCGTAATTTGGTAACCTTCGTTCGCTAATACTTCTGCGATCCCACCCATGCCAGCACCACCGATGCCAACAAAATGAATAGTTTTCACACGACGCATCTCTGGCACTACCGTTCTTAGTTGTGCGATCTTTTGTTCAGGCATTATCTATCTCTCTTAACTTAATGCTGAACAGGTATTTGCGACCTGCTCAGTTGCATCTAGAATAGCAGCACTTCTGGCTGCATTTGACATAGCGACAAGTTGTGCTTCATCGTCAATCCATTGCTGTAATAATTTGGCTAAATCCACGGCATTGAGTTGGCTTTGTGGGAGCAATACCGCGCCACCTGCTTGTACCAATGATTGGGCATTTTTAGTCTGATGATCATCCACTGCATGTGGTAATGGAATAAAAATAGCGGGTAATCCAGCAACAGCCACCTCTGACACCGTCAACGCGCCAGCGCGACACACTACCACATCAGCTTGATGATAAGCTTGCGCCATGTCATCAATAAAATCAGATACTTTAATCTCAGCTGTAACACCAGCAGACTGATAAGCAACATTCACCGCAGTACTATTATTTTTGCCCACTTGATGGCGGATACTAATTTTATCTTGGGGTAATAACGCCAGTGCTGCTGGTAACGTTTCATTTAATACTTTTGCGCCTAAGCTACCACCAACAACCAATACCGTCAGCTTATCTGTGCTTACGTGTGGTAATGCATGTAAAGCCAGTACATCTTCACGTACTGGATTGCCAACCAACAGACCCTGAGAAAATGCACCAGGAAAGGCCATGAGTACACGTTTAGCAATTTTAGCTAATAGACGGTTAGTGAGACCTGCCGCCGCATTTTGCTCATGCAATACCACAGGAATACCTTGTAACCAAGCCGCTACGCCACCCGGTCCACTAGCAAAACCACCCATTCCTAAAACAACATCAGGTTTGAATTTTTTCATCACTTTACGTGCCTGTAACACGGATTTTAAAATTCGAAAGGGTGCAAGGCATAAACGCTTAACTCCGTTACCACGCACCCCTGAAATATCAATGAATGAAATATCAAAACCATGTTGCGGGACTAAATCGGCTTCCATACGATCCGCAGTACCAATCCAATGAATCACCCAGCCCTGCTGTGCTAAATATTTTGCTACCGCAATACCAGGAAATACGTGACCGCCAGTACCACCAGCCATCACTAATAAACGTTTTGTCATAATATTATCTTTCATTGTAATAGATTTAATCAGTTATTAAGGCATAAGTTACTTATACATATGATAACTAACTGGGAGTTGTACAATTTGACATCGACACTTTTTGTGCACGATATTCATAATCGATCCGCAATAGCACAGCCACTGCACAACTCATAATTAATAAGCTCGACCCACCATAACTCACGAGGGGCAATGTTAACCCTTTAGTTGGCAATAACCCGGAGGCTGCACCGACGTTAACCAAGGTTTGAAAACAAAACCAAACACCAATGCTAATTGCTAAGAAACCAGCAAAAGATTGATCAATCTCCAGACTCCGACGACCAATTTGCAGTGCTTTAAATACTAATAACATTTGTAGCATCAAGACGATAAACACGCCTATGAAACCTAATTCTTCAGCCAAAATTGCGAATACAAAATCGGTATGAGCTTCTGGTAGATACTCTAGTTTTTGAATCGAATTACCAAGCCCTTCACCGCTAAAGCTACCACGGCCAAATGCCATTAAAGATTGGGTAAGTTGATAACCACTACCAAATGGGTCATCCCAAGGGTCAAGAAAAGAGGTTATCCGTCGCATTCTATACGGCGACAATATCACCGCTAATACACCTAATAAAATAGCCACGACACATAGTGCCATGAAGTGAACCAACTTTGCACCACCGATAAATAACAGTGCTACACTGGTGGTTAAAATAACCATCACAGAGCCGAAATCAGGTTGAAAAAGCAGCAATGCAGAGATAACGGCGATCACAAGTAATCCATTCACAAAACCTTTATAGCTTTCTTGTAATAAGCTTTTTTGGCGGACTAAATAACCTGAAAAATAAGTAAATAGAGCAAATTTAGCAAACTCAGCGGGCTGCATATTCAAGGGACCAAACGAGAGCCAACGAGTACTGCCATTCACCGTACGACCAATGACTAATACCACGATCAATAAACCAATAGCGACAAATAAAAACCGCACACTATTACGCTCAAAAAAAGCAATCGGAACATTCAACACACAAATTGCAGCACACAAGGAAACGCTCAGAAAGACTAAATGTTTTTTCACAAACATGAAGGGATCATCACCCAGAGCAATACCTTCAGGTAAGGATGCCGATGCAACCATCACCAAACCAACCATCATTAAGATAATCGCTAATAATAATAATTGGCGATCATAAACCGCCGCGCGCTGCTCTTCAGCACCTAATAAATAGGCTTTCGTCCGTGTCAGAAATTCCATTATAATGCCTTCACTAGCGCTCTAAAGTGGTTACCCCGAGCCATAAAATTAGCGTACATATCAATACTTGCACAAGCAGGTGACAACAAAACCCAGTCACCCGGTTGTACAAACTCACTAATTTCAGCAATCGCAACGGCCAGGTCTGGGACCAATTTCGTATTATCCGTTAACGCCGAAAAACGTTCACCGTCTTTACCAAAGCAATACGTCAACGCAATGTCATCACGTAATGCGGGGACTAAAGGACTAAAATCAGCGCCTTTTCCATCACCGCCAGCAATCAGGTATAAACGTCCTTTAACACTGCTTTTCAACCCGGCCAGCGCCGCTAGCGTTGCTCCGACATTCGTGGCCTTAGTATCATTAATCCACCTTACCCCGTTAAGTTCACGAATAAACTCACAGCGATGCGCTAGCCCCGTAAATTGACGTAATCCCGGTAACGTTTTAGTTCTATCCACACCTGCGGCATCAAGCAGGGCTATGGCAGATAATGCGTTCATTAAATTATGTACACCGGTGATCTGCAAATCATCAGCACTGATAATGCCCTTACCTTGATAAGCTAACCAAGTACTCCCTTGCTGTTGGAGCAAGCCATAATCAGCATCACTCTCACCAAAACTACGCTTAACCGCACTTAGCGTATTATTTTGTTGAGGACAAGCCGTTAATACATCATCACTATTTGTTACCACGGTTTGCGCATGCTGATAAATTGACAATTTGGCTTGGCGATAGGCTTCGAAATCAGGGTAACGATCAAGATGGTCGTCTGTTACATTCAGTACGGTCGCAGCAATAGCCTTTAGACTATGGGTCGTTTCTAATTGAAAGCTTGAAAGCTCTAACACATATAACTGATAAGGATCGGCTACATCAAGTAGGTCTAATGCTGGAATGCCAATGTTGCCACCGATTGCGGTCTTCACACCTGCTGCATTCGCCATTTCACCAACCAGTGTAGTAACGGTCGATTTACCATTCGATCCAGTAATCGCAATAATTGGTGCTTGTGCAGCTCTGACAAACAATTCAATATCACCAATCACTTCCACCCCCTTTTGCCGTGCAGCAGCAATCTCGGGGGTTGCAATGGCAATACCTGGACTAACGACTAATTGCTTAGCCTGTAATAAGACTTCAGGGTGTAACCCCCCTTTGTACAACGTTACCTGAGCTGGCAACTCATCTTGTCCCGGCGGTGCATCACGGCTATCCACAACAACAGGAATAATTCCCTGCTTTAGAAAATAGCGAACACAAGACAGACCGGTTTGGCCTAAACCAACAATAACGATAGGCGATGCCATATTTTGCTCAGATAATGGTGTCATTAGCGTACCTTCAACGTGGCTAAGCCAATGAGTACTAAAATAATAGTAATGATCCAAAAGCGTACAATCACACGTGGTTCAGGCCAACCTTTTAGTTCATAATGGTGATGAATTGGAGCCATCCTAAAGATGCGTTGACCACGTAACTTATAAGAACCTACTTGTAAGATAACCGATACTGTTTCCATAACAAAAACACCGCCCATGATCACCAACATGAACTCTTGGCGAACTAATACTGCTAGCGTACCTAAACCCGCACCTAATGCTAATGAACCTACATCACCCATAAATACTTGTGCTGGATACGTGTTAAACCATAAGAAACCAAGTCCGGCGCCAACCATAGCCGCGCACACAATCACTAATTCACTGGCTTGTGGGATATAAGGGATAAACAGATACTCAGCAAATTTAACGTTACCCGTTAAGTACGACACAAGCATAAATGCACCCGCCACTAATACCGTTGGTAAGATAGCTAAACCATCTAAACCATCGGTTAAGTTAACCGCATTACTACTCCCCACAATCACAAAATAAGTTAATACAATGAATAACAATCCAAGTTCTGGCATATATTCTTTAAAGAAAGGGACAACTAATGTCGTTTCTGCCGCCGAACCTGCCGTTACATAGAGATAAACAGCGATACCAATTGCGACCGCTGACTGCCAGAAATACTTCCAACGCGCAATCAAGCCATCGGTATCTTTACGGATCACTTTGCGATAGTCATCCACAAAACCAATCGCACCAAATGCGACAAACACAAACATCATGATCCAAACATAGGCATTATCTAATCTTGCCCATAATAGCGTTGATACTAAAATTGCAACTAGGATCATTACGCCACCCATTGTTGGCGTACCACGTTTACTGAAATGTGATTCAGGGCCATCATCACGTACAACTTGACCAATCTGCATATCTTGCAAATAGCGGATAAGTTTAGGTCCCATCCATAATGTCAGTAATAACGAGGTAATTATCGTGATAATTGCACGAAATGTGAGATATGAAAAAACTCTGAATAGCGAGAAATGCTCACTTAAAGATTCGAACAACCAAACTAACATTTTATTTCCTTTACTGTATTTTTAACTAATATTGTATTTTCGATTAACATAGCAGTGTTCTCAGATAGCTTTGTGGTAAGCAAACTGATTGCCTGCTCCATTTTAGCACTACGGGAACCTTTAAATAATAAAGTAAACACCTGCTCTTTGGGAGCTGTAGTGATTAAGTCAGCTAACGCATCAACCAGTGCTGGCTGTGCTAAAAAGGCGCGACCAATAACACCAGCAGTTAATGCAGCTTCACGACTAACGACACCACAAGTATAGACATGATCAACCTGTTGCTGCTGAGCATAATGCCCAACTTGTTGATGCATATCAGCAGTACTAACGCCCAGTTCTCCCATATCGCCCATGACTAATACATTTGTTGATTTGAAATGGGTTAATACATCAATGGCCGCCTTTACTGATGCAATATTGGCATTATAGCTATCGTCAATAATACGAATACGTGGGGTTAATTGTGATATTTTCAATCGTCCCTGTACATTAACCATAGATTCAAGGCCTAACTTAATGGTTTTAATATCAATACCAAAACAACTTGCCATTGCAGCGGCGGCTAATGCATTAGCGACATTATGACGACCTGCAACACCTAAGTTAATCGAACAGTCACTGTCTGGTGTGCATAATCTAAACGTCGGGTTACCCGAATCAGCAAATTCAATATTAGCTGCAAAATAATCGGCACTCTCATCAACAACCGAAAAGTTAACGTGTCGCTGTGAGTCAACTTTACGTAGCCAGTATTGATAAAACTTATCATCGCGGTTTAGTACCGCCATGCCTTGTTCCTTAACCCCCGATAATATCTCACTTTTAGCCAATGCGATGCCCTGTAGATCACCAAAACCTTCTAAGTGTGCAGCATCAACATTATTGATTAACACCACATCTGGCAATACCAATCCCGTGGTATAGGCAATTTCTTTTTTGTGATTAGCACCAAGCTCCATCACCGCAAATTGGTCTTCTTGCTGTAAGCGAAGCAATGTCAATGGAACACCAATATCGTTATTAAAATTGCCTGCAGTTGCTAATGTTGGTGCGACTTGTTTTAAAATCGCCGCCAGCATTTCTTTCGTCGTGGTTTTTCCATTACTGCCAGTAAGCGCTGCAACTTTAGGATTAACATGTTCACGCACCATTTTACCTAACAGACCTAAAGCAACACGGCTATCTTTTACTTGAATTTGCGGGATATCCACCGCTTGCTTTTTTGTTACAATAGCAGCAATAGCACCTTGCTCTGCCGCTTTGGCAACGAAACTATTGGCATCAAAATTATCACCACTTAACGCGACGAACAAATCACCAACTTTAATCGTGCGTGTATCTGTTGAAACATGAGTAATGACGACATCATCACCTTGGTACTTGGCATTGAGTTGTGTCGCAATTGCACTTAACGCTAAACTAATCATTATTTTTTACTCAACATCTCTCTGATCGTCTCTCGATCACTATAATGGTGTTTATCTACACCGATAATTTGATAATCTTCATGGCCTTTACCTGCCACTAAAATAATATCGTCAGCACGACTTTGTTCCATCGCCCAATGAATAGCACTACGGCGATCATGAATAACTTGCATTACATCAGGGTTAGCAAGACCGATTTTCATATCAGCTACAATCGAAGACGCAGACTCAGTACGCGGATTATCATCTGTAATGACAGCCATATCTGCAAATTGTTCAGCGACTTGTGCCATTATTGGTCTTTTACCTGTATCTCGGTCACCACCACAGCCATAAATGCACCAGAGCTTGCCTTCACAATGCACACGTAATGCTTGCAAGGCTTTTTCTAATGCGTCAGGTGTATGAGCATAATCAACCACGCAAGCAGCTTGCCCTGCTTGTTTGAATAATTCCATACGGCCACATACGGCGGTTAATTTTGGTGCTACCTGTAATAAATCATCCAAATCATAACCGAGAGCTAACAAACTCGCGCAAGCGGCCACTACATTAGAAGCATTAAACTCGCCAATTAAACCACATCGCAATGTACCTTCACCCCAGCTGGTTTTTAACTCACAGTTAAAACCACCGGTATCAAAATTTAAATCATGACAATATAAAAAAGCACCAGAATAGGCTGATAAATCTTGCTGGACTGAAAATCGGATAGCATCAGGCCATTGCTGTGACCACGCTTTACCGTAAGTATCATCAACATTAAGGATCCTATGTTTCACAGCACCTTGAAATAAGATTTTTTTGGCATCAGCATAATTATCCATGTCTCCATGATAATCAAGATGATCACGGGTTAGATTGGTAAATAATGCCACATCAAAGTCGAGAGAATTTACACGACCTTGGATCAAACCGTGTGAGGATACTTCCATGGCACACAATTCTGCACCTTGTTGCACTTGGCTCGCTATTTCAGCTTGTACATCTAAACCACTACCTGTGGTATTTTCTGTTTGCACTAATTGATCGAATAAGCCATTACCGATCGTTCCCATCACACCAGCTTTACCGTTTAATAAAGTAACCCAATTGGCAATAATCTGCGTGATAGTGCTCTTACCATTCGTGCCAGTAACACCGACAAGTTTTAATTGCTGCGAAGGGAATTGATAAAAACTATCGGCTAATGCGGATAAGGCCTTATTAAGACCAAAAAAAGCAACAATAGGAATTCCATCAACATATTCAATATGACCATGTTCTCCCTGAATATCAGCATCTTTCAGTACAACTGTTGCACCACATTGTAATGCATTACCAATAAACCGGCGACCATCAAGGGCATGACCATTTATCGCGACAAAACAATCGCCCGCCTGCACTTTCCGGCTATCAATAATCAATGCGTTAACCGCTAATTCAAAATCAATATTCCACGTTTGTAGAGATAAGACTCGACATGACGAATTCATTTCCAAACCCTTAATATTTAAAGCCCGTGGCATTTAACAATCCTTAGTATCAAACAACCCTTAACGCCTAAGCGTCCTTTAATTTTTAAGCGTCTTTTGCTATTACTGTTAATGATTGTTTTTCATCTGGTGTTACATTTAACATTTGTAATGTTCTTTCCATAACTTCAGCAAATACCGGTGCCGCGATAACACCGCCGTAATAGCGGTCACCGCTTGGTGAGTCAATCACCACCACTAATGCAAAACGAGGATTAGACACGGGAGCAATACCAGCAAATAAAGCAACATAATCGTCACCATAACCACCGGCAATAGCTTTACGAGAAGTACCAGTTTTACCCGCGACGCGGTAGCCATCAATACGTGCTTTATCACCCGTACCGCCTTTTTCCACCACGCTTTCCATCATGAGCAATAGCTCTTGTGCGTGCTCTTCAGATAACACCCGTTCTGATAATGGCATCGTATCCAATTTTCTAATTGTCAGTGGACGATATACCCCACCAGAAGCAATTGTTGCATAAGCATGAGCAAGCTGTAATGTTGTCGCTTGCATACCATAACCAAAGGATAATGTTGCATTCTCGAACTCTGACCACCGTGAACGACGTGGCATATAGCCCCTACTTTCACCATTTAAGATCAAGCTACTTTCATTACCAAAACCAAATTGATAATACGTATCCAGCAAACGTTGATGACCTAGTTTCAGCGCAATTTTACTCACGCCCATGTTTGATGAATAACGTAAAATATCACTCAGTATCATCTCACCACGGTTACGGGTATCTTGTACTAAACGACCACCTAAACGCATACGGCCAGGATTTGTATCAATTATAGAATCTGCAGCAATAATACCGTTATCTAAACCACTGGCAATTACGAGTGGTTTAATTGTGGAGCCAGGTTCGTAACTATCCGTGATAGCGCGATTTTTTAACTTATAACTGTCATACTTACTGCGATTGTTCGGGTTAAACGATGGGCTATTTACCATCGCTAATATTTCTCCTGTTTTTACATCAATCATCACCAATGATCCCGACACAGCGCCGTTGTATTTAACCGCTTTTTTCAAGCGCTGATAGGCTAACGATTGAATACGTTGATCAATACTGAGTTGGATATTATTGGCTTGTTCACTTTGCTGAATAACAGAGATATCCTCAATAACATTACCTAATCGGTCTTTACGGACAATACGCTTACCCTGGGTACCAGTAAGAAAATCATTATAAGCCTTTTCAACGCCTTCAATACCTTTGTCATCAATATTAGTCATGCCAACCAACTGTGCGCTAACTTCACCGGTTGGGTAAAAACGACGGGATTCTGGAGCCAAACTTACACCGACTAATTTTAATTCATCAACATACTTAGCAACCGCGGGACTAATTTGGCGTTTTATATACATAAAACGACCATTGGAATCCATGATTTTTTTTTGCAGATCAATAAGATTAAGATCGAGAATTTCTGCAAACGCTTGCCATGCACGTTTTTTATCAAAACTGTTTTTATTTTTAATGGTGCGCGGATCCACATGGATCGCCATCACGGGCACACTAACAGCCAATTCCACCCCATTGCGGTCGGTAATAATACCGCGCTGTACTTGCTGTGATGCCACACGTAGTGAGCGCATATCCGCTTGTTGACGCAGATGTTCGGGATTAATAACTTGGATATAAGCGGTACGGGCGAGTAAGCTTAAAAAGATAATAACAACCGTGGCTGCAACTAAACGATAGCGCCATAAGATAAAATTGGCTGGTTCTTCGTTGGTAATATTTCTACGATTTGTCACTGCTGTGTCACCAACTTTTCTTCTGCTGTACTTGGTCGATACATACCGAGTTTGTGTTTTGCGGTGTATTCAATTTTACTGTGCTCTTCTAACGTGCTTTGTTCTAACAATAAATTACGCCATTCAATGTCAGCCAAGTCACGCTGAGTCAATAACTGCTCTTTGTTATTCGTCTTTAAGCGGGTTTCATGCGTTAACATGATCACGGCAAAAGCGGAAATTAAGATGGCAAACAATAGACTAACGACTCGCTTATGCTGGCCGATGTCAGTCATGATAACCTTACCTAAATCCCACTTAATGCCGAACATATTACAATTTTTCCGCCACGCGTAATACAGAACTACGCGCTCGAGGATTGAATTCTAATTCTTGCTCCGAAGGTTTTAGCATTTTACCGACTGCCTTCATGGTACGCGTTTTATCAATTTCTTCTTGCATGATAGGTAAGCCGTATGGCACTTCTTTACCACGCGCTTGTTTACGAATGAATTGCTTCACAATACGATCTTCTAACGAGTGGAAGCTGATCACAGATAAACGACCACCAGACTTAAGACATTTTAATGCGCCAGCTAATGCACGTTCAATCTCTTCTAACTCACTATTAATATAAATACGGATCGCTTGGAATGAACGTGTGGCTGGGTGTTTGGTTTCTTTTTTCGATTTTGGTACCACACGGCAAATTAAACTTGCTAACTGTGCTGTTGTTTCGAATGGCGTGCCGTCACGATCAAATACCACGGCGCGGGCAATCTTACGGGCAAACTTTTCTTCACCAAATACTTTCAATACCCATACAATATCATCATAGTCAGCTGTTGCTAACCATTTAGCTGCACTGATACCTGATGTAGGGTCCATGCGCATGTCCAACGGACCATCACGTAAAAAACTAAAACCACGAGATGCATCGTCTAACTGTGGAGAAGAAACACCAAGGTCCAATAACACACCATCAATTTGTTCTGTCAGTTCTTTATTTTCCATATATTCAGCAATACCAGAAAATGGACCGTGAACAATATCAAAACGTGGGTCTTCTAATTTTAATGCTTCACCCACTGCAATTGCTTCAGGGTCACGATCGATTGCAATCAATCGGCCGTTTTCACCCAGCTGAGACAAAATAAAGCGAGAGTGACCACCGCGACCAAAAGTACCGTCAATATAAATACCATCCGGTTTTAGGTCTAACCCAGCTACGGTTTCGTTAAGTAAAACGGATACGTGTGCAAATTCTTGTGTCATGTCGATGAAAGCTCTTAAAAATACTTTAAATTATAGCAGGTGCTAAAATGGTTATTGTAACGTAAAAGATCTAGTTTAGGGAGGGGTAAAACGTATTGCAAGTGATGCTGATAATCAGAAGGAAAAATAAACAAGAACTTATCTATAGTAAAGAAGATATAGATAAGGTCTTGGAGTTGGTCGATAAGCCGGGTTTTGTCGTGGACAATCATTCCTCTAGGTCTGCAATCGCTCACAGACTCAAGCAACCTACCCGCTTTCAGCGTGGGTCACGCCTATAGAAAGCCTATTTGGTCTTGCTCCGGGTGGAGTTTACCCTGCAACGAACTATTACTAGTCGTCCGGTGCGCTCTTACCGCACCCTTTCAGCCTTACCTGTGCTTCCTAAAAAGCCATCGGCGGTCTTCTCTCTGCTGCACTTGTCGTGGGCTTGCGCCCCCCAGGCGTTACCTGGCACCCTACCCTGTGGAGCCCGGACTTTCCTCCCCTCTATAACCTCGATATAAATACCGAGTCATAAAGCGGCGATTGTCTGACCAACTCCAAGGCGAAGGATATTACATAATCTAAGACAAAAAATCCAGCGATTAATTAAAGTTTTCTAAACCCCACTTATACAAAGCATTTTTTTTGCCACCGTGAATTTCAGCCGTTAATGCAGCCGCTTTTTTCAATGGCAATTCTTCATTTAATAATCTTAATGTATTCAGAACCTTAGCTGGTATCTCTAGGCCCGTAGGTTTGTAACCAGAAACTAATAATACAATTTCACCACGACTCCGGTTGCTGTCTTCCGCTACCCATGCTGCTAACTCACCCACTGGCATAGTGGTAATACTTTCAAACGCTTTGGTTATTTCGCGTGCAACACACACTTCACGTTCAGGCCCCATGATTGCCGTTAAGGCATCTAAGGTATACTGCAGTCGACGCGGTGATTCATAAAAAATCATCGTCCGGGTTTCTTCTTTCAGCTCGGTGATCTTGTCATTACGGGCTTTTTCTTTCGAAGGTAAAAAACCTTCAAACGAGAAACGATCAGATGGGAGACCAGAACCACTCATTGCAGTTACTGCTGCGCAAGGACCAGGTAGTGGTACTACTTTGACACCATGTGCACGACAGGTATTAACCAAATGGTAACCAGGGTCACTGATCAACGGCGTGCCAGCATCAGAAACCAGCGCTATGCTGATACCAGATTGTAGTTTTGATACTAAATATTCTGCTTTTTGCTGTTCATTATGATCATGCAAAGCAAATGTTTTAGTTTTGATTTGATAATGGCTTAGCAGTTTCCCCGTATGGCGGGTATCTTCTGCAGCAATTAAATCAACACTTCTTAGTATCTCTAAACCACGCTCTGTGATATCAGAAAGGTTGCCAATCGGGGTTGGAACGATAAATAAAGTTGCTTGTTCAGACATTTCATTCTCATGGGTAGTTTTTTGTTAAGCGATGATGCTTTAGTATAGGGGTATTATAAATCTCTTTTGCAGGATAATACACCAATGGAATTTAAGCACAGTTATTCCCGCTTGATTATGTTTTTTAGTTTGAGTTTACTGCTCAGTGCGTGTTCAAGTACCACAACATCTGAAAAAGCAACATCGAAACCTCAGCTAATTGGTGCGCCAGACGTGCTTACGCAAATAGATCAACCGGCGCAATACTACATTGATAAGATAGCATTAGCGAATAAACCACAAACCATCTCTTGGCAGTTATTATCCGCACGCGCTTTGATTACAGAAGGTCATCCCCAACCAGCGCTTGATATATTATCATCGGTAGAGAGAAACCCACTATCAACACAGCAATTATTTGAAGTGGCGTTAATCAAATCAGAAGCCTATCTATTAGAAAAGCGCTATCATGATGCGGCCACAATATTGAACTTTAGCTCGACACTAAGTACAATGAAACTCGCACATTGGCAACGCTACTATCTATTAAACGCCACTATTTCCGAGCTGCAGAATAATAATGCTAAAGCGGTTGAATACCGCGTCGCGTTAAATGACTTCCTTGATGCAAAACTGCATAGTACCAATAATACGCGTATATGGAAGTTAGTCACGATAATACCGACATCGGAGTTACAACAACTAACATCGCAATTTGATACAGAAAACCCAACACTTTCAGGTTGGTATCATTTAGGTATGATCGCACAACAATATCGTACCGAACCACAATTACTCATTCAGAATTTACAAGTATGGAAAACAGAGTACCCACAACACCCTGCATTGAGTGCTTTCCCTATCGAACTTGTAAAAGCAATGGCAATAACACCTTATGCACCAAGTCAAATCGCGGTACTGGCTCCTTTAACGGGTAAACGCGCCATAGCAGGTAAAGCAATAAGAGATGGGATGCTAAGTGCTTACTATCAAGATGAAGAAGCCGATAGAGTTAACTTACGTTTCTATGATACAGCAGAAACAAGCGCAGATAAGCTGTATTTACAAGCCATTAATGATGGGGCTGACTTTGTTGTAGGTCCATTATTAAAATCAAATTTAACCAAAGTATTACCTTTAGTAAAAGAAGTACCATTAATCTCATTAAATAAACTGACAGAAGCGCCAGCAACAGAAAATATTTTTTATTTCTCATTAAGTTCGAATGATGAAGTTATTGCGGCTGCGAAAAAAATGCAAAAAGACGGTATCAAACAACCATTAGTACTCGCACCAAATAATCGTTCAGGTAATAACTTATCAGCCGTGTTCGCCAAGCAATGGCAATTACTCACGCAAGATACCAGTGATATTTATAAATATAAAAGCCGCAGTGACATGCAAAAAACGGTGACCTCGCTATTTTCAGTGACATCGAGTAATCAGCGTATTAACTTAATGAAAAACCTAGCCGGTGCTAATATTAAAGCCAAAACACGTAGTCGTCGTGATATTGATGCCATTTATATTATTGCCACGCCTTCTGAAGCGATGTTAGCAATTCCTTACATTATTACCACCCAGAATCCTTATGCACCACAGGTAGCAGTGTATGCAAGTTCACGTACTCATGGTAATAATCTTTCCAAAAGCCAAAACCGCGATCTTAATGGTTTAATATTTAGTGATATGCCTTGGTTGTTGAACCCAGATCTCGAACTGAAACAGCAAACTTTGGCACTGTGGCCAAATATGTCGAAAATCCAGCAAAATCTATTTTCGATGGGCTACGATTCATTTAAATTAATTCCAAACCTGCTACAGCTACGTAATTTTCCTGACTTACGCCTAGCTGGCCAGACTGGTATTCTTTATATTAATGAAAACGGTATTATCGAACGCGAATTTAGTTGGGCTAAATATCGCTCAGGTAAGATAAGACTTGAGGACACGAACGCTGAAACTAAAACAACCCCGTAAACGCGGTGAATATTTTGAAGGTATAGCAGCCGATTTTTTACAGCGCCAAGGGTTAATTATCTTGGCGCGGAATTTCGCTTGTCGCCAAGGTGAAATAGATTTAATTTGCCAGCACGGCGCAAGCAGTGACGTAAAATCAACAACAGCACTACCGACCTTAGTATTTGTTGAGGTAAAATATCGGCAATACACCCATTATGGCGGTGCTATTTCAGCAATCCCGGTCACGAAACAACGAAAATTGCGTTATACGGCGCAATATTATATGGTGCGCAACGGAATAAATGAAAACTACACCCCTTGCCGTTTCGATGTGATTGCCATTGAAGGTTCCAGTGATAATATTCAATGGATAACCAATGCTTTTTAGAGTAGATACCCATGTTAGAGCTAATTAAAGAAAATTTTACTGAAAGTATTCAAACCAAGATCGCCGCAGCCGAGGCATTACCTGAATACATTCAAAACTCAGCCATGATGATGGCACAATGCTTATTAAACGGTAACAAGATCTTAATCTGTGGTAATGGTGCATCCGCGAGCTTGGCTCAGAATTTTTCTGCATCATTATTAAATCGTTACGAAACCGAACGCCCAAGCTTACCAGCATTGGCATTAACCCCTGACTGTACGCTGATGACAGCTATTGGCACCGACACCAGTTTTGATATGGTTTATTCTAAACAAGTCCGAGCCTTAGGGAATGATGGTGATATTCTAGTGGTGATCTCTGCAGGTGGCCATAGCCGTAATGTAATTAAAGCCATTGAAGCAGCGCTAACACGCAATATGACTATTGTCGCTTTAACAGGTAAAGATGGGGGGGAAATATCAGGATTATTAGGTCTACACGATGCCGAAGTCCGCGTACCATCACGCCGAGAAGCAAGAATACAAGAAGTACATGCTCTGATCATTAACTGTCTTTGTGACATTATCGATCAAACTTTATTCCCACAACAAGAGTGCGAAGAATGAGTATGGCTGTAGCAAGAAAACTAAAATATTGGCTGACTATAAGTATCACTCTTCTGAGTTTTACTGTTATACAAGGCTGCAGTAACACCGGTAGTTTTAGCCAATTAATTGATGATGAAACAATTACCTTGGATATCACAGCAGGACTTAATGATGCCAATAAACAACTGCTGTTAAATAATAACCTGCATATTTTAACCAACAACAGTAAAGTACTACTATCTGGTCAAGTTAGAACCGAAGCTGAGCGCAAGCAAATCGTCGAGATTGCCGCAAATACAACGTCAGTGCAGCAAGTATATAATCAGATACGTTTAGGTACACCAATCTCACTTGAGCGTGCCAGTAAAGATGCTTGGTTAACGACCAAGGTAAAAACCAGTATTATTAATTTAAAAAATATTGAGCCACTGGGTATTAAAGTGATCTCTGAGAATGCCGAAGTATTCTTAATTGGAAGAGTAACAAAAGCAGAAGGTAATAAAGTTGCCGAAGCTGCACGTTATGTCGTGGGTGTAGATAAAGTAATTAAAGTTTTCGATTATCGCTAATCAGCGAACATACATGCAAATATAATATAAAAAAATGCAGTACTGAATACTGTCCGTCGACAAATTCAAGTACTGCATCGATTCGTTAATTAAGTGTTATGTTACTTAATGACCCGCAAAGAGGGTCTACCTTTAGTAGATTTTGGACGCTCAGGCGTTTCGCTCTCATCATCAGAGCTAGCCGTTGGCGCACTAACTAGCGCCGGTACACTTCGCTCTTCACTTGGCTCAACAGCCGCTTCAGCGCTTTCTTGCTCTGCTTGGTCGATATATGCCTGTTCCGGTTCAAACATACTACCTGCGCCATTCTCACGCGCGTAGATAGCTGTAATAGCCGCAATCGGTACATAAACATCAAATGGCACACCACCGAAACGAGCATTAAAACTCAGTGCGGTGTTATTCAGCTCAAAAGCAACAACAGCTGTTGGGGCAATATTCAGCACAATTTGGCCATCTTGAACAAACTGCTGCGGTACATAAACACCAGCAATATGTGCATCAACAACAATATGTGGTGTTAAGTCATTATCAAGTAACCACTCATAGTGACTACGTAATAAATAGGGACGAATTGGGGTCATTTTATCCATAACTTACATTAACATTCTCATTTCACGTTCTTGTTCAGTTAAAGATGCTTGGAATGATTCACGATCAAATACACGAAGCATATAGTTCTTTAACTCACTTGCAGCTTGACCTGGAAGATCAATACCGAGTTCAGGTAAACGCCATAATAATGGAGCCATATAGCAATCAACTAAGCTGAACTCTTCACTCATGAAGTATGGGTATTCAGCGAAAATAGGGCTGATACTCATTAATGCTTCTTGTAGTTGCTTACGCGCTACAGCAGCTTCTTCAACAGAGCCTTTCATGATCTTAGTCACTAATGAATACCAATCGTTCTCGATACGGTGCATCATTAAACGACTGCTACCACGAGATACAGGATAAACAGGCATCAAAGGTGGATGCGGAAAACGCTCATCCAGATATTCCATGATGATACGTGAGTTATATAATGTCAGTTCACGGTCGATTAATGTTGGTACTGTCTGATATGGATTCAAATCAATTAGATCTTCAGGTAGGTTATTACGATCAACCTGATGAATATCAACACTTACGCCTTTTTCAGCTAAGACGATTCGGACTTGATGACTATATAGATCAGTCGGCTCCGAATACAACACCATAACTGAACGTTTATTAGCAGCTAATGCCATGCCACCTCCAATAAATTGTAAACACAAACGCCAATGATAGCCTAAACTAGCATTGGCGGTACGTAATTCTTTTACCAGCAACTTTTACAAGTAATGCGGCAACATCTCAGTGATTAGTGGACATCACGCCAGTATTCACGGTTCAGGAACCAAGTAAATACAAGTAGAATTAGTAAGAATCCAATAACCCAGAAGCCCATTTCTTGACGTTCAAGCTGATTAGGCTCTGCCGAGTAAACTAAGAAGTTTACCAAATCGAGCATTGCTTCATCAAACTCTTCTGCTGATAACTCACCGTTTCCATCGGGACTTAGGTAGCTAGTCAGAATTTCACCTGTTGCAACACCATCAGCGTCAACAACTTCGGTTTCTTTAACAATTCTAGCACCTTCCGGCAGATCTAGCTCTTCTTCGTTATGTTTTATTTCTAAAAGACGTGCAGTACCTTGCAGTTCTTCAAGTACATGCGGCATACCCACACTTGGGAATACCACATTATTCACACCAAATGGGCGAGTTTCGTCAATATAGAAAGAACGCAGATAAGTATAAACCCAATCTGCACCACGTAAACGTGCTTCAAGTGTTAGGTCTGGTGGTGTAGCACCAAACCATTTAGCACCACTTTCAGCAGGCATCGCAGTTAACATTAATGAGCCAACTTTAACGCCCGTAAATACCAAGTTTTCAGTCATTACATCACGATCAATCCCCAGATCATCAGCAACACGTGAATAACGTTGATATTGCGTAGAGTGACACGTAGAACAATAATTCATGAAGATTTTAGCACCATTTTGCAATGATGCTTTGTCTCTTAAATCATAATTTGCTTCATCTAAATGTGCAGCATTACCAGATGCAAATACAGCCATAGGCAATAGGGTAAGTAACGCGATAAATAATTTTTTCATTACATTGTCACCCTTTTTGGTAATGGTTTAGTCGTTTCATTCTTACTGTAGAACCACAGCAGAGCGAAATAGCCAAAGTAACCTAATGTGGTAATTTGCGACAATAATGTACGACCTGGTGTCGGTGCTAATGTCCCTAATACACCCAGAATAATGAAACAAATAACAAACTGAGATAAATTAAGTTTATGCCAAACACTACGGTAACGAATTGATTTCACTTTTCCGCGATCAATCCAAGGCACTAAGAATAGCATCACAATAGCAAGGCCCATCATGATCACACCACCTAGTTTGTCCGGAACCGCACGTAAAATTGCGTAAAACGGCGTAAAGTACCACACTGGTGCAATATGATCCGGTGTTTTCAATGGGTTTGCAGCTTCAAAGTTTGGCGCTTCTAAGAAGTAACCACCACCTTCAGGCATAAAGAAGATCACAATGCTACATAAGATAAGCATCACCACTACCGCAACGGCATCGTGCACAGAGTAGTAAGGGTGGAATGGAATAGCGTCTTTCGGCCAGCCATTTTCATCTTTGTTCTCTTTGATTTCAATACCGTCTGGATTGTTAGAACCAACGTGATGCAGTGCAACTATGTGTAAGAATACCAGTACCACAAGTACTAATGGCACAGCAATAACGTGTAGCGCAAAGAAACGGTTTAGTGTCGCACCCGAGATTACATAATCACCACGGATCCAAAGTGTTAAATCATCACCAATTACTGGAATTGCACCAAATAAAGAGATAATAACCTGTGCACCCCAGAATGACATTTGACCCCATGGTAATAAGTAACCCATGAAAGCTTCAGCCATCAGCGCTAAGAAGATTAAGCAACCAAAGATCCACAATAATTCACGTGGTTTTTGGTATGAACCGTACATCAAACCACGGAACATGTGCAAATATACAACCACAAAGAATGCTGACGCACCCGTTGAATGCATGTAACGTAACAACCAGCCAAATTCAACATCACGCATGATGTATTCAATTGAAGCAAAAGCACCGTCGCCAGATGGGTTATAATTCATCGTTAACCAGATACCAGTTAGGATCTGATTGACAAAAACAACCGTAGCTAAAATACCAAAGTAATACCAGAAGTTAAAGTTTTTCGGTGCTGGATATTGACCAGCGTGTTTATTCCACGTATCCGTCATTGGGATACGTTCATCAATCCACTTGACTAATGACATTAGGCAGCTCCCTTATCTACACCAATTAGAATCGTCGTTTTATCGATATAATAATGCGGTGGTATCACTAGATTCAAGGGTGCAGGAACACCTTGGAATACACGACCGGCCATATCAAATTTAGAACCATGACATGGACAGAAGAAACCAGAAGAAACACCTTCGACTTGTTCGCCAAAGCTGTCAGGCAGATAAGTTGGAGAGCACCCTAAGTGAGTACAAATACCAACGGCTACAAATAAGTCTGATTTAATCGAGCGATATTTGTTCTGTGCGTAATCTGGTTGTTGTTCTTGCTCTGATGCCGGATCGCGTAACGAACCATCATGCTGTTCAAGTTCGTTTAATACGCTTTCTGTACGAGATACAACCCATACAGGTTTGCCTCGCCATTCAACACGAATTAACTGACCAGGTTCAATTTTACTAATATCAACTTCAACCGGAGCGCCAGCTGCTTTAGCTTTAGCACTCGGGTTCCAAGATTTGATAAAAGGTACGGCTGCGCCGACAGCTCCAACACCACCTACTACACATGTAGCGGCAGTTAAAAAGCGACGACGACCAGAATCAACAGGCGCATTGCTCATCCAATTATTCTCCCATTCGGACTCAGCGCAAATTATTGTTATTATCTTGCAGTGAATACCATTTCAAAAAAGATAACTTTTTAATAGCTAAAAAAGTTACATAAATGCCGTTGAATTTTAATTAATTGGTTACATTTTTACAAGGATAATGAGACATTAATCATGGATTTTCAGTGATTAAGTCAATATCTGTCGCTTATGACTCAGTAAACAGAGCAAGTCGCTCTCTTTCTGTGTTAAGTACAGTCGCGCAAGTAAGAAACTGCATTACATTTAACAAAGATATAACCTAGTTAAATAAAAAAAAGACAAAAAAAAGACAAAAAAAAGCCTGGCATATGCCAGGCTTTCGTCGCAATAAAGCGAACCACCAAAAAACGGATTAACGTTTTGAGAACTGTGGACGTTTACGTGCTTTTCTAAGACCAACTTTCTTACGTTCAACTTGACGAGCATCACGAGTAACAAAACCAGCTGCACGTAGAGCAGGACGAAGAGTTTCGTCATATTCCATAAGTGCGCGAGTGATACCGTGACGGATTGCGCCAGCTTGACCAGTAGTACCACCACCAGAAACAGTGATGTTTAGGTCGAATTTGTCTTGTAATTCAACTAATTCTAGTGCTTGACGAACAACCATACGAGCTGTTTCACGACCAAAATAAACGTCTAAAGAACGTTTATTGATAGTTAGTTGACCAGTACCAGCTTTCATGAATACACGAGCTGTTGAACTTTTACGACGACCAGTGCCGTAGTATTGATTTTCTGCCATTTGCTTAAATTCCGTAAATTAGATGTCTAGAACTTGTGGTTGTTGAGCAGCATGATTGTGCTCAGGACCTGCGTATACTTTCATCTTACGGAACATTGCACGGCCTAGAGGACCTTTTGGCAACATACCTTTAACCGCAGACTGGATAACACGCTCTGGAGCTTTCTCAATAAGCTGTTCAAAGCTAATTGATTTAATGCCGCCAATGTAACCAGTGTGCGAGTAGTAAATTTTACCTTTCGCTTTGTTACCAGTTACAACGATTTTTTCACAGTTTACAACGATGATGTAATCGCCAGTATCAGCATGAGGAGTGTACTCAGGCTTATGCTTACCACGTAGGCGAGTAGCGATTTCAGTCGCAAGACGACCTAAAGTTTTACCTTCAGCGTCAACAACGAACCATTCACGTTTGATCGTGCTTGGTGTAGCAACAAAAGTTTTCATTTTATATTGAACCCAATAAAATTTGTTTAAACTATCACATATAGTTATCTATACGTGAACTATATACCTTACTCATCCCTTCGAATAAGTACATGGCGTCATTAGGACAAGGAACCACCACAGCACCTTGTTCGTGGGCAGCGCGTATTATAAAGAGAAATGAGCGAAATTTCACCTATATTTTAAAAAAAATAAGATTAATCTCAAAAAACATCAGAATAAGGTCAAGAAAATGACTGAAATTAAGATTATTTCCGTAATTTAACTTGATGCACTTGATGATTTAGGTCTTTAGTAAGAATGAGGTTAGCACGTTCTCGCGTTGGTAAGATATTTTCTACTAAGTTTTTACCATTAATTGTACGCCAAATGTTCAATGCTACATCTTTTGCTTCATCCTCACCCAGTTTAGCGTAATGATGGAAATAGGAACTTGAATCGGTAAACGCACTTTCTCGGAGTTGCAAGAAACGTTGCACATACCAATTTTCGAGGTTTTCAGTCTCAGCATCGACATAAATAGAGAAATCGACAAAATCAGAAACAAATACCCGATGCGGATCATTAGGGTATTCTAATCCCGATTGTAATACATTTAAGCCTTCCAAAATAACAATATCAGGCTGCTCAACAACCACTTCTTGGTCTGTTTCGATATCATAAGAAAAATGTGAATAAACAGGAGCCGTGACACGAGCATGACCCGACTTTATATCTGCCACAAATTTAACTAAGCCATTAATGTCATAACTTTCAGGAAAGCCTTTACGCTTCATCAAACCATGCTCTTTTAAATGCGCATTTGGATACAGAAAGCCATCAGTGGTGATTAACGCCACCTTAGGATGTTCACTCCAGCATTGTAATAATGCTTGCAAGATCCTAGCTGTGGTACTTTTACCGACAGCGACACTACCCGCGAGACTGATAATGTAGGGTACTTTAGCCACTTTACGACCCAAGAATTGATCGCGAACAAAACGGCGTTGAATTCGATTAGTAACATATAGGTTAAGCAAACGTGACAAAGGCAGGTAAATATCACACACCTCTTCAATAGAAACACGTTCATTAATACCTTGTAACTGTTTTAACTCGAGAGCTGATAAGGTCAAAGGTACTGACTCTCGAAGTTCAGCCCAATATTCCCTGTTAAACACTTGGTATGGTGAATAATTCATTAAACTAAAAGCCTACTTAACGCTCTAATAATTACTTACTTCACAAGTTTAGAAGCAAATCTTTGAATGGATTTAATGACGTAATAACACTATTAACGTCACTTTGTCAGTCCATGTCCGCCGAAACAATAGCCTATATACTTACCGTAACTCAATCAATAAATACGTTTATTACAGTATTAATTTTAATAACGCGCACAAAAGCTACCTATTTAGTGCTAAAAACAGGCGTGTTTTCGTCATGCTAATCTAAGGTAAATGTTCACGTGCCAAATATTCATGGGATTGCATTTCTTGTAAACGTGATAAACAGCGGCGGAATTCAAAATCGAGTAAACCAGTACTGTACAAGGCTGACATTTCAAATTCGGCTGAAATAATTAAGGTAACGTTACGCTCATAAAACTCATCTACCATCGCAATAAATCGACGGGCAATATCATCCCTTAGTCGCCCCATTTGTTTCACATTGGCTAATAATACAGTGTGATAAATACGAGAAATTTCCATGTAATCAACCTGACTACGTGGCCCTCCACATAACTCTGCAAAATCAATCATCAATACACTATCTGCTTCTGCTAAAGTAGGTATTTGACGGTTTTCAATTTCTATCGATTGATTATACTGACGAGGATCACAAGATAATTGTTGAAAGTATTGATCTAAATTTTTCTGAGCCACACCATCTAATGGAAAATGATAAATTTCAGCTTGCTCTAGAGTACGTAACCGATAATCAACGCCACTATCTACATTAATAATGTCACAATTTTGATTAATCAAATGAATCGCAGGTAAAAAACGTGCGCGCTGCAAGCCGTTACGGTAAAGCTCGTCAGGAATAATATTTGATGTGGCAACCAAGATAACTTGATGAGAAAATAATTCTTCAAATAATGTACCTAAAATCATCGCGTCAGTAATATCCGAAACAAAAAATTCATCAAAACAAATAACGCGTGTTTCGTTAGCTAGCTTCTTTGCGATCACTTTCAATGGATCTTTTTGTTGCGCTAATCCTTTCAGTTCTTGATGGATTCTATGCATAAAACGATGGAAGTGAATACGGGTTTTATTCTCGAACGGGAGGCAATCGTAGAAAGTATCAACTAAATAGGTCTTACCTCTTCCTACTCCACCCCAAAAATAAATACCTTTAACTGGATTCATTAGCGTCGGTGTAGGCTTTGCTTTTAACCCTTTAAACTTGGCTAAGAAGCTGCGTTTTACGGGTTTATCTGGTACAACTAATAATTCATCAAACAGCCGTTGTAGTGCTATTACTGCATTCTCTTGTGCCGCATCAAACATAAAGTCAGGGCGCTTTAAATCAAGCTGATATTTTTTTATTGGGGTCATTATAATTACTAATCCTTTACTGTTTCTAACGCCTTGCTCACCACGCATTAATAATAATCAATGCTACCATGTTGTATTCTTTTGAAATACACTATTTTAAAACTAAGGAGCTTATATTAGAGTATCAGAATGAGTGTCCCGTATTAGTAGAATACAAATTACCATTTAACGAGGTGTATATGCCCTATCTTGAAATATTAATTAGTTTGGTTATCGGTATTATTATCGGTTTTTCTATTGCTAAGATAACCAACACAAAAGATCAAACAGGTAAGTTTAAGGGTAAACTACTGGCCAAAGAAGCTGAAATTGAACAATACAAACATGATGTTAATGAACACTTCACCAGCACCGAAGAATTATTAATGAAATTGTCTGATACCTATGTAGAAATGCAACAGCATTTAGCCAGCAATGCCAAACATTTATTAGATAATGTTGCCGTTAAAGATATTCCTTTTCAAACCAAAGAAGTTGTAGACCCTGCAGAACCAATAGAAGGGCAACCAAAAGATTATTCAAGTACGAGTTCAGGGTTACTGAACAAATAACTTGAACTTTTAGCTTTCAACTACACCTAACTGTTTATGCTTCTAATTTTTAAAGGCTTAAACTGTTATGAAACCTAAATTACACTTTAAAACCCTCACAGCTTTAGCATTAAGTACAGCAATAGGGTTAGCAAGTTTACCTGCAACAGCTTTCCCCCCCGCTGTTGCAGGACAAACCTTACCCAGTCTTGCGCCGATATTAGAGCAAGTAACCCCTGCAGTGGTAAATATTTCCGTATCTGGTACTAAGGTATCTCAACAGCGAATCCCAGAAGCATTTCGCTATTTCTTTGGCCCTGAAGGCCCAGGTTCTCAACAACAAACCCAACCTTTCCAAGGTTTAGGTTCTGGTGTAATCATCGATGCCGAACAGGGTTATATCCTCACTAACAACCATGTAATAGCGGATGCGGACAAGATCCAAGTGATGCTAAAAGATGGTCATGAATATGATGCCAAACTCATCGGTGCGGATAAAAGCAGTGACATAGCCTTATTACAAATTAAAGCAAAAAACTTAACCGAAATTAAATTCGCAGACTCGGATAAATTACGTGTCGGCGATTTTACGATCGCCATTGGTAATCCGTTTGGCTTAGGCCAAACAGTAACATCAGGTATTGTCAGTGCATTAGGTCGAACTGGGCTTCAGTTAGAGAACTTGGAAAACTTCATCCAAACCGATGCGGCGATTAATAGTGGTAATTCCGGCGGCGCGTTAATTAATTTACGCGGCGAGTTAATCGGTATTAACACAGCTATATTAGGACCAAACGGCGGCAACGTCGGTATCGGTTTTGCGATACCGGCTAATATGGCCAACAATCTGATACAGCAAATTATTGAACATGGTGGAGTTCGCCGTGGTGTATTAGGTGTTACAGGCCAAGAGTTAACAACTGATCTAGCGAAAGCGTTTGATATTGATGTCCAATATGGCGCATTTATTAACCAAGTCACACCCAATTCAGCCGCAGAAGAAGCAGGTTTAATGGCCGGTGACATTATTGTCAGCGTCAATAATAATAACATCCGCAGTTTCAGTGAATTAAGAGCCAGAATTGGTACCTTAGGCGCAGATAAAAAAGTCACTTTAGGTGTTATTAGAGACGGGAAAGAAAAACGTCTAATCGCAAAATTAAAATCCGCGGATAATAAGCTAGAAAATGCCAGTAATCTACATTCAGGACTTGAAGGTGCGGCATTCGTCAGCGCCGACAACAATCAAGGAGTGCTGATTGCGAAAGTCGAATCCCGTTCAATAGCGGCTGCATCAGGCTTAGAGGAAGGTGATATTATTATTGGTGTGAATAAAGATAAAGTGAAAAATTTAGCCCAGTTACGTGAATTGCTCACTGCAGAAAAATCCACACTGGCACTTAATATCAAGCGGGGTAACCAGCATTTATTTTTAGTGTTACGCTAGCACTTACATCACTTTACAAGTTATTTCCTACATTCTCCAAGAAAGAGATGCTATTCTCTACGTTGCTATTTTTGATAGGTAACGTAGGGATATCTCAGTGCAAAGTTTGTTGTCATATATTTCAAAAAGTATCTTACTCGGTATCGCTGTCGCAACGATATTACTTTTAGCATTGCCACAATTAAAAAACAAACAAGGTTTAGCACTCACTCAACCATTTTCACTTGGTCTTAATGAGCAAATTAGTTTTTCTGCCGCTGTTAAACGCGCTGCGCCTTCAGTTGTCAATATTTATACACGTACCTACCAAAAATCAACTATTAATAGTAAGCCGACATTACGTCCGCAAAGCCTTGGCTCTGGCGTGATCATGAATAAGAAAGGTTACTTACTTACAAACTATCACGTTATTGCCAATGCAGATCAAATAATTGTTGCGCTCCAAGACGGACGATTTTTCACTGCCGAGTTAATTGGTTTTGATAAATATACCGACCTTGCGGTGTTAAACATTGATGCCAAAAATTTACCCAGTATCCCACAAAGTAAACATGAACAGACCAATATTGGTGATGTGGTACTCGCCATTGGTAATCCATACAACTTAGGTCAAACTATCACCCAAGGCATTATTAGTGCCCGTGGTCGTATTGGTATGAGCACCACTGGCCATCAGAATTTCTTACAAACTGACGCCGCAATTAACGAAGGTAACTCGGGTGGTGCGCTTGTAAACAGTCTGGGTGAATTAGTGGGTATTAATACAGCATCTTTCCAATTGGCCGAAAATGTTGAAACCATGGGTATTAGCTTTGCGATTCCCTACCCGCTCGCGGTGAAAATTATGGATGCATTGATTGCCAATGGTCGCGTGATCCGTGGTTATATCGGAATTGAAGGTACATCAATAAATACCGTTATGGCAAAATTACTTGGTTTGAAAGCCAATCAAAGTATTGTCATACAAAATACCGCGCCAAACTCGCCAGCAGAGAAAGCCGGATTAATCGCAGGTGATGTAGTAGTCAAATTCAATGGCACTGAAATTGATAATGTTATCTGGTTAATGGATATGGTGGCAGAACAGCGTCCGGGGTCAAAAATTAATTTAACGGTTATACGAGAAGGTAAACAATTCGATACCTCCGTCACACTCGGCGAGCTCCAAGCGAGACAGCCATAATACAGACCTCGTAGATATAAAAAGGGCGCATATAATGCGCCCTTTTTATATCTTACAAATGCTACACGTTATTAGCCGTTATTTAAACGACAACAATGTCAGAAGAATATTAATCTTCAATACGAGTAATATTGCCGCCTAAGCCTTGTAGTTTATCTTCAATAAATTCATAACCACGGTCGATGTGATAAATACGCTCAACCGTTGTTTCACCTTTAGCGAGGAAACCAGCAATAACGAGACTCGCAGATGCGCGTAAGTCCGTTGCCATTACTTGTGCGCCAGTCAAACTCTCAGTATCGCGACAAATAGCCGTATTACCTTCCAGTTCAATGTCTGCGCCCATACGCGCTAATTCAGGTACGTGCATGAAACGGTTTTCAAAAATCGTTTCAATGATAGTCGACGTACCTTTCGCCACTGTATTTAATACCGTGAACTGTGCTTGCATATCCGTAGGGAAACCAGGATAAGGTACCGTCTTGATATTTACCGCTTTTAATTCACGACCTTGCATATCAAGTGAGATCCAATCATCACCAGTTTCAATTTTGGCGCCCGCTTCTTCAAGCTTGAGTAATACCGCATCAAGTAATGAAGGGTCTGTTTTATGGCATTTAATTTTACCACCAGTGACAGCTGCAGCAACAAGGAAAGTACCTGTTTCGATACGATCAGGTTGCACTGTATATGTACCACCATGAAGCGCTTCAACACCTTCAATAGTTAATACATCAGAACCAATACCACTAATCTTAGCGCCAAGTGAGTTTAAGAAGTTAGCTAAATCAACAACTTCAGGCTCTCTTGCTGCGTTCTCAATCGTGGTTGTTCCGTCTGCAAGTACCGCTGCCATTAATAGATTTTCAGTGCCAGTTACGCTGACCATGTCCATTAAGATACGCGCGCCTTTTAAGCGACCATCAACACGGGCTTTAATGTAACCTTCTTCAACACGAATATCTGCTTGCATCATTTCTAAACCATGAATATGTAGATTCACAGGGCGAGCACCGATCGCACAACCACCTGGTAAAGAAACATCTGCGGTCGAAAATTTAGCAGTCAAAGGACCCAATGCTAAAATTGACGCACGCATGGTTTTAACTAACTCATAAGGTGCTTTTTGGCAGTTAACAGTACCAGCAGTAATAACAACGTCACCTTCTGCATTGCGTTCTGCCTGTGCACCAAGCTCACGTAACAATTGCAACGTGGTCTTAATATCTCTTAATTCAGGAACATTCTTAAGAGTGATCGTTTCATCACTTAGCAATGTGGCAAATAAAATCGGTAGTGCAGCATTTTTAGCACCCGAAATAGTCACATCGCCATTTAACTGACAAGGACCTTTAATTAAAAATTTATCCATTCTAATCCAGCCTAAGAAGGTAATATGAATTTACGTTCGCGAACCCATTCTTCAGGTGTATATGCCTTGATGGTTAACGCATGAATACTATTTGATGCAATATGCTCATTTAATGGCGCATAAATAGCTTGTTGTTTTTTTACACGGTTCATACCGACAAACATCTCGGCGACAGCGATAACTTCATAATGGCTGCCTTCACCTTTAATGTGTAATTCCTGGAACGTGTATGCATTCTCCAGCAATGTTTGTAATTCTTTAATATCCATAATACTTAAATCCTATTATATCGCCATTCTGAGCGTAGTTAAAACCGTACATGCCGCTAGCGTTATTGTAATTGACCCTTAACTGCACGTTTAGTTTTAAGTGAATGGCAATCTAGCAGAAAGAATTGCGCTTAAAACTAAAGTATTAAAATAACCCGGTATTCTAAAAGTAATCGGTATAATACACAATCATAAAAGTATAACTATATGATGATTTCTACCCTTCGAGCTTGAATACTAAATAAGATTTAACAATTTACCTTTTCTTTCAGTGCAAAAAGACCGAAAATAGTGTTCTTTCATATCAACTTTTAAACTGTGCCGATGTTAACTACAAATATTATTATTTTAATTCTTGGATTTATTGGACTTGTCATCAGTGCCGATAAATTCGTCTATGGTGCCGCAGGACTGGCGAGAAATTTAGGGATTTCACCACTGGTTATTGGTCTGACAATTGTCGCTATGGGTTCATCTGCGCCAGAGATGATGGTCGCAGTATCGGCATCACTTAATGGTTCACCAAACACAGCTATTGGTAATGCGATTGGGTCTAATATTACCAACATCACCTTAGTATTAGGTATCACCGCATTAATAAAGCCACTGCTCGTAGGCTCAGCAACGATCCGTCGCGAGATCCCGATGGTATTAATTACCACACTACTGGCAGGTGTTGTACTATGGGATTTAAAACTAGAAATGTACGAAGGCATAATTTTATTATTACTTTTCTTCATTACTATCATCACCTTAACCATCCTAGCATTAAAACGTCCAAGTAATGATCCACTTATCCAAGAACATAATGATGAAGTACCTGAAGGTGTGCCAACCTGGAAAGCGGTTGCTTGGTTAGTCTTCGGCATGATTGCATTACCTGTCAGTTCACATTTTCTTGTTGGTTCAGCCGTTGTTATTGCACAGTATTTTGGCATGAGTGATTTAGTGATCGGCCTGACTATTATTGCTATTGGAACTAGCCTACCTGAACTCGCCGCATCCGTAACAGGTGTACTTAAAGGTGAAGATGACCTTGCTATTGGTAATATCATTGGTTCTAATATATTCAACATTTTAGCCGTATTATCACTACCTGGTATTTTAGCTCCGGGCATGATTGATCCGGCGATTATTAGTCGTGATTTCTATTATATGCTTGGCGCGACGGTGTTAATGCTGGTGATGGCAATGAGCTTTAGAGGCCGTCCAGGACGTATTACTCGTGTTGAAGGTGCCATTTTACTCGCTGGTTTTATTGCGTATCAATTCATTATATTTAGTAGCATTTAATGCTGTTTAATCTCAGTATTAAACAATATTTTCATTAGGGAGTAACCATGTCGAGTCAGTTTAACTATTGCCACAGCGCGCTTAATGTCATTAACACGGAAGCGGCAGCGATTTCTCAATTAAGCCTATATATTGATGCCACGTTTACCGCGACTTGTGAATTATTAATCGCATGTAAAGGCAAAGTCATTGTGACTGGCATGGGTAAATCAGGGCATATCGCCAATAAAATTGCCGCGACATTAGCCAGTACAGGAACCCCTGCGTTCTTTGTACATCCTGCCGAAGCAAGCCATGGTGATCTTGGTATGATTGAACGTAGTGATGTGGTTATTGCGTTATCTAATTCAGGTGAATCAGATGAAATTCTAGCATTATATCCGGTGCTTAAACGCTTAAGCATTCCTATTATTGCAATGACAGGTAGTACTAATTCAACCATGGCGCGCGAAGCAAAAATTAGTTTATGTATTAAAGTTGATAAAGAAGCTTGCCCACTGGGATTAGCACCGACATCGAGTACCACAGCAAGCCTAGTGATGGGTGATGCTATCGCAGTGGCCTTACTCGAAGCAAAAGGGTTTACCGCAAATGATTTTGCACTATCTCATCCCGGCGGTAGCCTAGGCAGAAAATTATTATTACGTATTTCAGACATTATGCATAAAGGTGACGACGTACCAAGCGTACAACAAACCGAGACTATCTCTGACGCACTATTAGAAGTCTCTCGCAAAGGTCTTGGTATGACGGCTGTTAATGACGGGACTAAGCTAGTTGGTATTTTCACAGATGGTGATTTACGCCGTATCCTTGATGCACGTATAGATATTCACCAAACCCCAATCAGTGAAGTAATGACACACAGATGTGTTACTATTAATGGACATATCTTGGCTGCAGAAGCCCTTGCCGTCATGGAAAACAAAAAAGTTAACGGTTTAATTGTCATCAATGAACAACAAGAGCCCGTCGGCGCCTTCAACATGCATGACTTACTACGCGCAGGTGTACTATAAAATGATTAATACATTATACGGCCCAATCTCACAAGACATCTTAACCAAAGCAAAAACATTAAAACTGCTCATTTGTGATATAGATGGCGTTTTTTCTGATGGCCGCGTATACATGGGTAACGACGGTGAAGAACTAAAAGCCTTTCACACTCGCGATGGTTTTGGCGTAAAATCACTCCTTAATGCCGATATCGAAGTTGCTGTGATCACTGGCCGTCAATCCACGATTGTAGCTAACCGTATGCAAGGTTTAGGTGTTAAACATATCTATCAAGGCCAAGACAATAAAGTCATCGCATTTAATATGCTGATCGAAGAACTAAAAATATCGCCAGAGCATGTTGGTTATATTGGTGATGACGTTATTGATTTACCGGTAATGAATCTTTGTGGACTCAGCGTTGCCGTTGCCGATGCCCACCCCCTTGTTAAAAAAAGTGCCGACTTTAGCACCTCCATTCGCGGTGGTTTTGGTGCTGTAAGAGAATTAGCAGATCTAATTCTATTGGCCAAAGGGATTTTAGACCAAGCACAGGGCACCTCTGTATGAGTCGTCAAAATATGGGGATTGTCGTCCTCTTTCTTTGTGCGCTTGGCATTTGGCGTTTTTTTTCACCTGATGACGAGTCTACAACTGCAACGTCAACCGAATATCAGCCTGATTTCACTGCTCAAATTCTACGTAGCGTTGAGTTTAGTACTGAAGGAAAAATTATACGTCGCATTTTTGCAGATAGCATGGAGCATTATGGTGAGTTAGGCATGACAATGTTTACTAACCCCGTTATTATTATTTATGATGAAAATGCGCAAGCGACATGGAAAATCCAAGCAAAAGAAGGTAACTTCAGTAGTGACGATGTAGCAACACTACGAAATGATGTTGTTATCAAAAACATGAACAAAAATGATTATATTGATGTTATAACTACCAGTTATTTACAATTAGAGCTTGCCAAAAACTTGGTGCGTAGCGATCAATTGATTACCATTTCAGGGGACTTATTTCATCAAACAGGTGTCGGACTTGAAGGTGATTTAAAGCAAGAATACATGACTATCCTTAAGCAAGTTGAAGCGATTTATACTAATGATGAAAAAATATAAAGTTTTACTATTAACATTATTCATGAGTAATTCAGCTCTCGCATTAGAGTCTGATTTTAAAGAAAATGTTGTCGTTAATTCCAAACGTCAAGAAGTATTTATTAAAGAGAACCGAGTAATATTTTATGATAGTGTAGTGGTTACTCAGGGGACGATATTAATAAATGCCGATAAACTCACGGTATTAAGCTCGGGCGAAAAAGGCACAGAAGTAATGATTGCCACAGGGTCGCCAGCTACTTTTTATCAAGAGCTTGATGACGGTAAAAAAATTAAGGCCGAATCTGATGAGATCCGCTACGAACTGGGTAAAAAACGCTTAACTTTGTCAAAAAATGCACGTTTACGCCAAGCTGATAGCGAAGTTAAAAGTGACAAGATCATCTACCAAATTGACAAACAAGAAATGATAGCCGAAAGCGGAAAGCATGAATCCGATCGAGTGATCACTATTTTCACTCCTGAAGACAACAAAACTAATTAGAGTAAATGAATTCATATGGCACGTTTAAAAGTATCACACTTAGCAAAAAGTTATAACAAACGAAAAGTTGTGTCAGATGTGAGTCTCGAAGTTGAATCAGGCCAAATTGTTGGTTTACTTGGGCCTAATGGCGCAGGTAAAACCACCACCTTTTACATGGTAGTTGGTTTGGTTAAGCGAGATCATGGACAAATCTTCATTGATGACCAAGAATTAACGCATGAGCCAATGCACATTCGTGCACAACAAGGTATTGGTTACTTACCCCAAGAAGCATCTATTTTTCGTCGTTTATCGGTAACGAAAAATATCATGGCAATCTTAGAGTTACGAACTGAACTAACGCGTTTCGAACGTGAAGAAAAGTTAGAAGAATTATTAGAAGAATTTCATATCACCCATATTCGCGATAGTTTAGGAATGAGCTTATCGGGTGGTGAACGCCGCCGCGTTGAGATTGCCCGCGCACTCGCAGCAGATCCAAAGTTTATTTTATTAGATGAACCGTTTGCTGGCGTTGATCCAATCTCGGTTGGTGATATTAAAAAAATTATTCAACATCTGCGAGATCGTGGTTTAGGGGTATTAATTACCGACCATAACGTACGTGAGACGCTCGATGTATGTGAACACTCTTATATTGTGAGCCATGGACATTTGATCGCATCAGGTACTTCTGAAGAGATTTTATCCAACGAAAAAGTAAAAGAAGTATACCTTGGAGATCAATTCCGACTATAGTTTGATATTGATACGTTACCGCATTAAGGAAGAGAGAGAGTAGTCGTTAGATGAAGCCATCATTACAACTTCGTATGAGTCAATCTCTGGCAATGACGCCACAGTTGCAACAAGCGATTCGATTATTACAATTATCGACCTTGGAGTTACAACAAGAGATTCAAGAAGCATTAGACAGTAATCCGCTACTGGAACAAGAAGATCCCAATACAACTCAGCCAAATGGTGCAGAAAGTAGCGATGAGCATAATCTGGATAATAACGACACTGTTACCGATGCCAGCCAAATAGAAGTTAGTGATGCACTCGCCAGTGAAGCAATGCCAGATGAACTACCTAATGACAGTAATTGGGATGATGTCTACACTCCTCAAATACAGACTCACGGCAGTGCGGGTGGCGGTATTGATGGCTTAGACCAAGTCTATCAAGGTGAGACCAGCGAAGGCTTATATGAGCATCTCATGTGGCAAATGGAATTAACCCCCTTTACTGACACTGATCGTGCTATTGCTGTTGCGATTATTGATGGCATCGATGATCATGGTTACCTTCATCAGACTTGTGAAGATATCCTGTCTAGCGTCAATAGCGATCACCAAGAACTCAGCGACAGTAGCAGTAGTGAAGAACAAATTGAATTAGATGAAATCGAAGCAGTATTGAAGCGTATTCAGCATTTCGATCCCATCGGCGTTGCTGCGCGCTCATTACAAGAATGTTTATTGATCCAACTCCAGCATTTACCTAAAAACACACCTTGGTTAACAGAATGTCAGCAAATAATTCAGTCTCACATGGATTTATTGGGCAATCGCGACTACCGTCAATTAAGCCGTAAGACAAAATTAAAAGAACCACAACTTAAAGAGATCATGCAATTAATACAGAGTCTAGAACCCAGACCTGGCAACGTAATTGATCAGACTGAAGGGCTGTATGTTATTCCCGATGTTTTAGTAAAGAAAAAAAATAATCAATGGGTAGTAGAGTTAAATCCTGACATTGTGCCAAGATTAAAAGTGAACAATGAATATTCAAACTTGTCGACAGGCAATCGTAATAGCAGCGATGGGCAGTTTATTCGAACTCATGTACAAGAAGCTAAATGGTTTATTAAAAGCTTAGAAAGCCGTAATGAAACCTTACTAAAAGTAACGAAAAGTATTGTTCAACGCCAAGTTGATTTCTTTGAATATGGCGATGAAGCCATGAAACCTATGGTTTTAAATGATATTGCCGAAGAAGTGGAGATGCACGAGTCAACGATTTCACGGGTAACAACGCAGAAGTTTATGCATACACCACGTGGTATTTTTGAACTTAAATTTTTCTTTTCAAGCCATGTAAGTACTGACAATGGCGGAGAATGTTCATCAACCGCTATTCGTGCATTAATAAAAAAATTGGTCGCGGCAGAAAATGCCATTAAACCATTAAGTGACAGCAAGATTGCTGATTTACTTGCTGATCAAGGTATCAAAGTGGCTAGACGTACGATTGCAAAATATCGAGAGGCACTAAGTATACCACCGTCTAATCAGCGTAAAAGCCTATTATAGGGCTAATCCAACCTTCATAGGGGAGACATATATGCAAATTAATTTAACCGGTAGACATGTAAACATTACAGACTCACTGAAAGATTACGTTGATAGCAAGTTTTCCAAATTAGAACGGCATTTTGATCATATAAACAATATTCATGTGATTTTAAATGTTGAAAAATTACTTCAAATTGCAGAAGCAAAAATACATTTAAATGGGGGTGAGATCTTTGCCGTGCATGAACACAATGACATGTATGCCGCAATTGATGGCTTAATGGATAAGCTCGATCGCCAAGTGATTAAGCATAAAGAGAAGTTGATTCGTCATTAATTTTAACCTCGCCACAAATAACCTAAAGGAAAACCATTTTTCCTTTAGGTATTAATGCTTCTGACATAATTAAAACATATCATATCCAAATCAATTGCGGGATAATGACCCCATTATTTTATATCGCTGTAAGTTTTAAATTAGCAACCTAGTGTTGACTATGGTCACGATATATTTACTGCGCAGATGTGAGGACAAAAGATGAAATTAATAATAGTCAGCGGCCAATCAGGGTCCGGAAAATCCATTGCATTACGCGTACTTGAAGATCTAGGCTACTATTGCGTAGATAACCTGCCAGTAAAATTACTACCGCAACTTCTACAAACCTTAAATGACCAAACCGAAAAAATGGCTGTGAGTATTGATGTCCGTAACTTACCAACAGAAAAAAAAGAATTAAACGACATCATTGCTGAGTTAAGAGCGAGCACCGAGTTAACTAGTTTATTTCTTGATACCAATAAATCTGTGCTCATCAAACGTTATAGTGAAACCAGACGTCTTCACCCTCTCACAAAAGACGAACTATCCCTATCGCAAGCCATTGAAATAGAAGAGAAACGATTAAGCCCTTTAGCTTTACTCGCTGATTTAAAAATCGATACTACTGAACTCAACATTCATGAACTTAGTGAACAAATTAAAGAACGCATTTTAGGAAAGAAAAACAACCAACTTGTCTTAGTATTTCAATCGTTTGGTTTTAAACATGGCCTACCTATGGATGCCGATTATGTATTTGATGTCCGTTTTCTACCAAATCCCCATTGGATCCCTGAATTAAAACCTTATACAGGTCTTGATGAACCAGTTATTAAATACCTGAGTCAACAACCTGATGTAATGAGCTTTTCCCAACAAATTGAAAACTTACTCACGACTTGGTTACCAATGTTAGAAAAAAACAACCGCAGTTATGTCACAGTTGCTATCGGTTGTACAGGTGGCCAACATCGTTCAGTATTCATTGCTGAACAATTAGCAAAGAGCTTTAAACTACAAAATCGTGTAGTGCAAACTCGCCATCAAACCTTAGAAAAAAACAAACATAAAATTAGCTAGGACTCATTTGCAATGGCTTTAACAATCTATACAGTTAATTATTATACTTTATTGTTAATGCTGATTATAAATACAGATTAAGCTAGAATTACGCAGCACCAGCGAGCAAGGTCTTGCAGAAGAATGATAAGAATGGGGACTACATATGCCAGAAAAGATGGAGCATGACAGCACACACCTACGTTTAAGCGAAGTGAACGAAGCACTTGATAGTGGTATGTTTGTTCACGTGAAACGAATGCTCTACCAAACTCCCCCTTGTGATATTGCGTTATTACTGGAATCATCACCACCAGCTTGTCGTAAAGTACTGTGGCGTTTGACCGACTCAGAAATGCAGGGTGAGATCCTTGACGAACTTAATGAAGATGCCAAAACCAGTATTCTCAAAATGATGGATACGGAATCCCTTGTTGCTGCAACAGAAGGTTTAGATACCGATGATTTAGCAAATATACTCCGTAGTTTACCAGACAGTATCTATCAAGAAGTTATCACCCAAATGGATACTCAGGATCGGCAACGTTTAGAAACCGCGATGGCGTATCCAGAAGATACTGCAGGCAGTATCATGGACACAGACACAATTACTTTAAGACCTGATGTGACTGTCGATGTGATCTTACGTTATATCCGTTTACGCGGTGAATTGCCCGAAGCTACAGATACTTTATACGTGGTTGATAAAGATGATCGCTTAATTGGCGATGTACCCTTAGCCATGTTATTAACAACAGATCCAAACAGTGTGATTCGCACTATTATGGATCGCGAAGCAGAAACCTTACCTGCCAATATGGATACCTCTGAGATTGCAAAGCTATTTGAACGTCATGACTGGATCTCAGCGCCTGTAATTGATGATTCAGGCAAACTACTCGGACGTATTACCATCGATGACGTGGTTGATATTATTCGTGAAAATGCCGAGCATGACATGATGGGTATGGCCGGTATGGATGACGATGAAGATACCTTCGCGCCAGTGATGCAAAGTACCAAACGTCGAACACTCTGGCTTGGGGTTAATTTAATTGCCGCACTAACTGCTGCATCCGTCTCTAACATGTTTGAAGCAACCTTGGAACAACTCGCTACACTGGCTATTTTAATGACCATAGTGCCGAGTATGGGCGGTATTGCTGGTAATCAAACCCTCGCACTCGTTATTCGAGGTATGGCTGTTGGCCATATCAATGACGACAATAGCCGTTGGCTAATTGGTAAAGAAGCCATGGTAGGCGCACTGAACGGTGCTATCTGGGCAATATCTATTGCTATCATAGTATCATTATGGAAAGGCGACCCATCTCTAGGCCTAATCATTGGTGGCGCAATGTTTATCAACATGGCGATGGGCGGACTTGCTGGCGTTGTCATTCCACTGGCAATGAAGAAATACAATATCGATCCTGCATTAGCTGGCGGTATGGCTCTCACAACCGTTACCGATGTCGTCGGTCTATTTGCCTTCTTAGGCATGGCAACACTGGTTTACGGTTAGCCTTTTTAACGGAAGCAGAGATCATAAAGTAAAGTGAATAACCTATAACGTAAAAAGCCAGTGTCATCATGACACTGGCTTTTTCATTTAAACTTGGGGGATATTAGTTACCAGCAATCTGCATTGATTCTAATAGCGTTGAGCCCATCAGAATACTGCTACGAACATCGATATCGTTACCGACGGCAACAATATTTTTGAACATATCAGTTAAATTACCTGCGATTGTGATCTCGTGTACTGGATACTGCAGCTCACCATTCTCAACCCAGAAACCTGAGGCGCCACGGCTATAATCACCCGTTACAATATTCACCCCCTGCCCCATCAATTCAGTCACCAATAAACCAGTGCCCATTTGACGACACAGTTGACCTAATGTCTCGCCTTTACCAGTGACATTCCAGTTATGGATACCTCCAGCATGACCAGTTGTTTGCATACCCAATTTACGACCGCTGTAGCTGGTTAATAGGTAGCTCTTTAAAATACCTTGTTCTACAACATTTAAATCTTTAGTACGCACACCTTCAGCATCATACATAGATGAGGCTAAACCACCTTTAATATGCGGACGTTCTTGGATATTTAGCCAGTCAGGGAAAATTTGTTCGCCTAACTTATCTAATAAGAATGATGACTTACGATATAAGCTACCACCGCTAATACCCATGACTAGCTGACCCATTAAGCTACTTGCAACATCATGATGGAAAATAACCGGGACATTACAGGTATCTATTTTACGCGCGCCTAAACGGTCTACAGTACGATTAACCGCTTCGGTAGCTACTTGCTCAGGTGTCCACAATTTACTTGCGTCACGCGCCATTGAATAGCCGTAATCACGTTCCATTGCGCCGTCTTGCTCTGCAATTAATACCGAACTCATACTATGGCGGGTACTTGCATAGCCATTCACGAGACCATGACTGTTCCCATAAACTTTAATGCTACTATGGCTGGTAAATGCACCTTCACTGTTCACAATACGAGAATCTTGCGCCAAGGCTAAACGTTCGGTGAGACAAGCTTGCTCAATGGCATACTCAGGTTCAATTTCAATTGGATGACATAAATCTAGGTCTTCTGGTTCAAACGCCATTAGGTCACGATCAGCAAGACCAGCAAATTCATCTTCAGCTGTATGTAATGCGACATCTAACGCCGCAGCAACGGTGCTTTTAATTGCCGCTTCACTTAAATCAGAGGTTGATGCATTACCTTTACGTTGACCGCGGTATACACAGATACCTAATGCCCCATCATGGTTGAATTCAACATTTTCAACTTCGCCCATGCGTGTACTCACAGACAAACCCGTTTGTCGTGAAATAGCTACTTCAGCATCAGTCGCGCCTGCCTTTTTCGCGATATCGAGTGCCTGAGTAACGGCTAATTCCAATTTATTTTGTTCTAATGTAATTTGCTGTTTTAAGTTCATGGGCTCATTTCAATAAGTTATACTAGATTAAGCATACCATGTTGCGATAAAAATTCCTGCAGCAACTGCGCAATTAGCAATAAACTGATACAATTAACATATCAATCGTTTTGAAAAAGAATATTATGAGCGTAAAAGAACGGAATATTACCAGCGAAAAGTCTTACCGACGTGCTGAAGACGACGAGCTATATCAAAGTCGTGCAGAAAACAAAATTGAAATAGCTAAGACGCTTAAACTTGCTGGCGCGATCTCTTTACTAAGTAAAGCAGAGATTGCCAAAATGGATTTTTCTGAACACTTACTCGCGGCAATTGTGACGGCAAGAAAAATTGCTGTACGTACAGATGCTTACAGCAGACATCTATCGTACATGTGCAAAATTATGCGTAGCGATGGTCTCGAGCCGATTCAATTGGCATACGACAAGATCACTAATAAACATAACCAAGCAACGGTTGAGTTAACAAAATTAGAGATTGTTCGTGATGAATTAATTGCCGGTGGTGATGCTGCGATCACAGTGTTAATGGAAAAATATCCAAACGCTGATCGTCAAAAACTACGTCAACTGATTCGCCAAGTGAATAAAGAACTTAAAGCGGAAAAGCCGCTGAAAGCAGCTAAACCAAGCAAAGAAATCTTTAAACACCTACGCGAGATAGCGGGTCTATAATATTAGTCTGCACAAACAATAAAGCCCTAACAAGTCATTTATATACTTGCTAGGGCTTTATTTTTATCAAATGAATAACACAGATAGCAAATTAGCTACCAGTGCCACCCACAGTCATGCTATCTAATTTCAGTGTAGGCTGACCAACACCAACAGGGATACTCTGACCTTCCTTACCACAAATACCCACACCTTTATCTAATGCTAGGTCGTTACCAACCATTGAGATATGCTGCATTGCTTCATGACCATTACCGATCAAAGTCGCCCCTTTAATTGGGGTGGTGATTTTACCGTTCTCAATTAAATACGCTTCAGATGCAGAGAATACAAATTTACCCGAAGTAATATCAACTTGACCACCACCAAAGTTAGGTGCATAAATACCTTTCTCAACCGTGCTAATGATCTCTTCTGGTGTACTCTCACCAGGTAACATATACGTATTAGTCATACGCGGCATAGGTAAATGCGCGAATGATTCACGACGACCGTTACCCGTAGACTCCACCCCCATCAAACGGGCGTTAAGCTTATCTTGCATGTAACCTTTCAAAATACCATTTTCAATCAACATGGTATTTTGTGCCACAGTACCTTCGTCATCAATGTTCAATGAACCACGGCGATTAGCTAGCGTGCCATTATCAACAATTGTGCACAGTGAAGATGCTACTTTCTCGCCAATCTTACCCGCATAAGCAGACGTACCTTTACGGTTAAAGTCACCTTCTAGACCATGACCCACGGCTTCGTGTAGTAATACACCCGGCCAACCCGCACCAAGAACAACAGGCATTGCACCAGCAGGTGCATCAATTGCATCAATATTAACTAATGCTTGGCGCACTGCATCTTTGGCATAGCTGAATGCACGCTGTACACCATCTACATCATCTAAGAAATAATCAAAACCATAACGGCCACCGCCACCCGCGCCGCCACGTTCACGTTTGCCATTTTTCTCAATCAGCACAGAGCAGTTCATGCGTACTAATGGTCGAATATCCGCCGCAAGAGTGCCATCAGTTGCAGCAACCAAGATCTCTTCGTATACTGCCGACAAGCTCACACTCACTTGTGTAACATGTGAATCTAATGACCGAGCGTACACATCAACCTCGTGCAACAAGGCTATTTTACGTTGCTTATCCATACTCACTAATGGATCTAATGGCTGATATATTTCACTGCCTTGAGGTTTACTCCATGCTTTAACTTTACCTTCACCGCCGCTAGCAGCAATACCTCGTGCCGCTTTCGCAGACTGGATTAATGCTTGTAGATTGATATCATCAGAATAAGCAAAACCAGTTTTCTCACCAGAAACAGCTCGAACACCAACACCCCTCTCGATATTAAACGACCCTTCTTTGACGATACCGTCTTCTAAACCCCAAGATTCATGTTTGCAAGCTTGGAAATAAAGATCACCATAATCAAGCTGATTGCCCATCAATAATGACAGTGTACTCTGCAGCTTATCGATATTTAAATCGGCTGGCAGTAAAATTGAATTTTCGACTTGTTCAAATATCATCTGAGTTTTTACTCTTTATTTTTCAAGCTCGCCGTAAAGCGCGCATGTTGTAAAATAGGTATATCAGTACGTACTTGTACTAACTTTTCTTTGTCTAATTTTGCACAACTAATACCACACGCAAAGGTTTGTTGCGCCAGAATTTCACCCCAAGGGTCTAAGATAACAGAATGTCCCCAAGTATGGCGATTTTGGCCATGGTCACCCACCTGATTCGCCGCTAACACGTAACATTGATTTTCTATCGCTCGGGCTTGTAACAGTGGTAACCAGTGCGCTTTACCTGTCGCATAAGTGAATGCAGCTGGCAATAATAACACATCAACCTTGGCGACACTGAGTACCCGAAATAGCTCTGGGAAACGTAAGTCATAACAAATAGCCATACCAAACTTAACATCACCAACGGTAAAGGTGGCGACGCTGTCGCCAGGTATGAAACTATCCGACTCTTTATACGCTTGAACGTTTATGACGGTCTTCTCTTGATTATTACTCGCGGCGGTTAATACTGCAGGTACATGGGCATCAAACAAGTGAATCTTGTTGTAATGTTGCACCAATTCCCCATTCGGGTCAAATGCTAAACTGGTGGTATAAATACGCTCATTACTATGACTAAGAATAGGAAAAGAACCCGCCACCAGCCAACATTTATATTGCTTAGCCCAGTCTGCAAGTTGCTGCTGTACAGGCCCTTGGCCTAAGGACTCTGCATGAGAGAAATAATCATCACGATTAGAAAATAATGCAAAATTCTCTGGCAATAATACTAAGGTCGGTTCAACACCAGTATTAATCAGCCTAAGTTGCGAGGCTACATACGCTAAGTTTACCGTAATATCAGCACCAGAGGTCATTTGAATCGCCACTAATTGCATCACTTATTCCTTGTAGTTTCCGACTCTGCAGCGTTGATTAATTTATCGGGCACTGCAATCTGTTTTTTATTCCGTTTTACTTCCGTAAATACCGGATTGTCAAAGTCACCACTGACATTAAATTTAAGCTCAGTGATCACTTCAAGCACAGGCTCCAAGATCTTCGATAAGGCAAATACAGCCAATGCTGTTGTTGGCGTGACTGCAAACGCAGTCAATACCGGTAAACTCGACGTCACATCAGGAAAAAAGCTTAAATTATAATTAATGGTGCGAGTCACTAAATCAAGGTAGCCGCTACCGGTAATTTTACCACTGCTTGAATTCAACAAAAAATCACGATTATGAATCGCACCATCAGCAATCTGTAATGATGCCTGCATTGATGAATACGGTAAACCATCATTATACACATCACTAAAATCTAAACTTAATCGTTTCACTAATGACTGTAAGCTCAGCACACTTAAAAAACGAGTACCTTTATCACTAACATTAGAGATCCGCCCTGCTTTCGTTATTATCGTGGCGTGACCACTCAACGAGTCACCATCAATATTAAAAGGTTGATCTTGCCAAGCAAGACTAAAGTCCACATCGGCAGGCGTTTTCGCTAACGGGCTAATTAATCCTAAGCCCGTCATAAATTCTTCAACACTTTTGGTTTTTAACTCACCCTGTAATTGAGTCGATTGATTACCTTCTTTATCTGTGAACCAACGCCCAGTCATGGCGACTTTTGAATGTTCCATATCAATATCAAGAGCTTTAAGTGTTAAGCCAGACGTACTTTTAATCACTTTTGCAGATGTACTTCCTAAATTAATTTTTCCCAGAATACAAGCTCCACAATTGAAATTGAAACCGGGAACATCTTGCCAGACAAGTGCTGCTGATTTGGTTTCTTGTGCAACGTCTGCATCATTAGTTGCATCTGACGGTAGTACCAGATCAGGCAAATAAAGATAATCAAAGTCGATATTTATATTACCGGTATCCGGAATAACAACCGAACCATTAAACTCACTCGCTTTAAGATCAATACCCCAGTTATGATAACTTTTTGTCGCCGTTATCGTTAAATCATTCAAAGGCTGTTGATAGTAAACCGTATTTGCTACCGAGATTTTTATTGAGGATAAGGGTTCCACCGTACTACTCACATCAAATTCACTGTCAGGTAATCCGCCATACCATAATAGCCACTCGGCAATATCAAGCTGATCAACATTGACAACGATAGCATTGGCCGAATCACTTATCAGCAGTTCATCAGCATGACCAATCTGTACTAATGATTGAATAAGTTCTAGCTGTTCCTTCGCATAATTAACCTGTCCAGAAAAATACATCGCATCACTGGCGGTTAATTGAATACTCGCTTGCTTATCATTACCAACCACAGAAATATTAGTTGGCCAATCCTGAGTAGCTATTTTTTCTAATGGCATAGGTAAATCGAGTGTTAGGTTTTGTAAGTCACTCTGCACATCAAATTCATAGTTAAATCCTTGTTCAGGAAACACCATGTTTAATGAGCCTTTCCAGTCTATACCACCAGAAGCATATTGCTGATATTGTGGCATTAACTGAGCCATAATATTATTACTTTGCCACTGACCAGCAAGTTCAACATTTACCTGATAATGCGCATTTTTCTGCCCACTACGAAAGCGAACATCAAGTGGTTCGCCGAGTAATTTTGCCGTTAACGGTGTCGATAACAAACCATCATCATCAAATGTGAAACTGCCGTTAACATCAGTAAAGGTCAAATCAAGCGCAGGCAAGTACATACGGTCATTAACTAAGTCTATGTCCCCTTTTACCACCACTTGAGCATCATCGGTAAATGGAATAACAATATCTATTTTCCCATTAATATCACCTGAAACTTGGAGACTGTTTAACGCATTAGTCACTTCAGGTAACGGACTGGAATCAATAAGGGATTTGGCTTGCGCGCCCGTCGTCTTAAATTGCGCTTGAATACCAAGCGCTTTCACATCCCCTAAACGAGGCAGTTGCAAGTCCACACGAGAGATCGCGACTTGATCCAAGTTACCTTTTCGGGATGACATAAATAAATCATCGTTTTTAAATAATAACTCAAGTTCTAAGTCGGTTACGCTTGGCCATTGTGAATCAAAAGCAAACACAGCATCAACGACATTCAGCTTAGTTTGGAATATTCCATCGCCATTACGATAAGGATAATTAGCAAATTCACCAAACCACAACAATTGGCCATTATCGGCATAGCCTTGTTTTAATGCACCACGAAGATAATCAATTAATGCTTCACCCATATATTCGCTTGGGTAGTAATAAAATGCTTTACTGGCATCACGTAATTTAAGATCACCTGCAAGGCTTAAAAAAGCATTAGCGTTAGTGGGGATATCTAATAAAAATTGACTATCGAGGACAATCTCTGGAGTATCAAGGGTAATTTTATCGGCGATGATCTCAATACCATTGCCATTCTTGCTATCAACATCTTCTGTATTACTGTAACGACGCCAGATAAAGTCTGTCGAAAATTGATTAACCCGAATAGGATGCTCTAAGTGGTGGCTAAGATCTAATTCCGCATCAGTCATATCAATGCTGACCTTGCCAGCCTCTAAACTACCCGTTAGTGCAATATCGGCATTCTCAATACTAGGAAAACCCTGCCAACTTTGTAGCTGTAGACCATCAACCTTCAATTGATAGCTTAACTGAGTCCAGTCTTGCAGTGGTACTTTAACCTTAATATCATGGACTAATCCGTGTGGATATAGGGTTTTAAGATCTTTAAACAAGGCTTCATCAACATGACGAGACAGGGCCACCATAGGTGCCAAGTTAGACAGCTCAAGTTGATTTACAGCGGCAAGTATTTCACCTTTTTGCTGTCTGACTTGTATATCAAGTTGCGGCCACATAATACCATTGGTGACCAGCGCCAGATCATGACTGTCTAATTGCCACCCAGAATCGGTTAATTGCCATTGTAAATAACCACCCCAGATATTCAAACTTTGTTGTCGAGTTTCATTTTGCCAAGTGAAGGTTGAAGGCTGTAATTGTAATAATGCCGATGTCGGTTTGTTATTGACAATATCAATCCAACTTTCGAAGCTTAATACGCCTTGTTTTAAGCCTTCGCGTTTAAACAATACTTTTTCAAACCAATTAGACAAACTCATGTTCTCTGCCTGAACATACACTTGACCACTGACATTGGTTAAATCATTTTTGGCACTCGTCACATCGACCATGATACGTAAATTATTATCGGCAATATCATCATTAATGTATGCCCAACCGTCTCCACGGTGGCGACGACCTTGATTTAACCAAGCAAATTCACGGATATGAATAACTTTTTCTTCACCTGCAGGCGTTAATACCCGTAAGTTACTATTGGTTAATTCGAAATTTTTGAGTTGACGAAAAAACACATCCAGTAAGCGGGTTAATTCAGGAGTGGCAAGATTAGTTTCTTGTTCCGTGGAGCGTTCGAAGGGAGAGATCGGAAGCTTGATCTGGGCTCCATCTAAAATTAGATTATTGAGTAGTAATTTCCGCTCTAATAAACTATTCCAAAAATCAATACTGATCTTGATGCGCTCAACGTCAAAGTCATACGGCAATGACTCATCAAACTTAACGTCTAAAGTATTAATAATTAATACCGGGCCGAATTTATACCAGCCCGCATCAATACTTTCTACTTCAATACTTACCGATTGATCCGCCACCAACCAATCAATAACCCGATCATGATATTGATTCAGGTAAGGTAAACTCGCCCGTAATAGGCTAATTGAGACTGCAGAGAAAACAGCTAAGCAGGCGAAAGTATAGAGGCATGCTTTACCACACCTTCTTAGCCAATTTCGTTTAGCTGTCACGCTACATCATTACCACATCAAATTGCTCTTGCAAATATAACGGTTCAGGCTTTATCTTCACCTGCTTACCCATAAACAATTCCAATTCAGCAATACTGTGTGACTCTTCTTTTTCAATATACTCAGCAACAGCGACAGAGGCATAAACGTTAAACTGATCCGCATCATAAGCACGATTAACACGGGTTACTTCACGGAAGATTTCATAACATACCGTTTCAACTGTTTTCACTGAACCACGGCCATCACACGTTGGACAATCCGAACATAGCACGTGTTCTAATGATTCACGGGTACGTTTACGGGTCATTTCGACTAATCCTAACGCCGAGAAATCATGAGTATTCGTTTTAGCGCGATCATGACTTAATGCGGCCTCTAAACATTCCATCACCCGGCGGCGATGCTCAGAACTTTGCATATCAATAAAATCGATAATGATAATGCCACCCAGATTACGTAATCTCAGTTGTCGTGCAATCGCTTGGGTTGATTCAACATTGGTATTAAAAATAGTATCTTCAAGGTTTCGATGACCGACAAAAGCACCAGTATTAATATCAATCGTCGTCATCGCTTCCGTCTGATCAATGATTAAATAACCACCTGATTTTAAAGTGACTTTACGCTCTAAAGCACGCTGCGATTCATTTTCAACATCGTACATTTCAAAAATAGGACGCTCACCCGTATAGAGCTCTAATGAGCTGACTAACTCAGGCACATAGGATTCCGTGAATTCACATAACTCAGTATAAGCAAGACGAGAATCGACTCGAATTTTATCCAATGGCGAACCAACAAAATCACGAATAATACGGAATGCTAATGATGGATCCTGATACAACATACTCGCACTTGGATTACTTTTCTGACGTTGTAGCACTTTGGTCCATAAACGTTTTAAGTAAGCAATGTCTTGTTCGATTTCTTTATCACGGACACCATCTGCTGCCGTACGAATGATATAACCACCCAATTCATCAATCTGGGCTTCGGTAACACGTTTTAAGCGATCACGCTCTTCTTCACAATCAATACGTTGTGAGACACCCACATGAGAACTGCCCGGCATAAAGACCAAATAGCGAGAGGGTAACGTAATATCGGTGGTGAGACGCGCACCTTTAGTACCCATCGGATCTTTCACCACTTGTACTGTGATATCCTGGCCTTGACGCACCAGCTGAGAAATATCTGCGACTTTAAAATGCTTTTTTTCACCCGCGGCAACACACTCTGTATGCGGGACAATATCTGACGCATGTAAAAATGCCGCTTTATCAAGACCAATATCAATAAATGCAGCCTGCATGCCCGGTAATACCCGACTTACTTTACCTTTATAGATATTACCCACGATGCCACGTTTCGCTTCACGTTCTACATGTATTTCTTGTAATATGCCATTTTCAATCAAGGCAACACGAGTTTCGCTCGGGGTAACATTTACTAATAACTCTGTCGTTAGACCCATATTATTTAGCCCTTCATTACTTATTCTGTTCTGCCTTAAAGGCTTGAATTAACTGCTCTGTTTGCATTAATGGTAAGCCAACAACAGCGCTATAGCTGCCGCTAATATGGCTAACAAATTTACCTGCAATACCTTGGATCGCATAACTACCCGCTTTATCAGTGGGTTCACCGGTGCACCAGTAATCATGCATTTCAGTGGCTGATATTTCTCGAAACTGTACCTGAGTAGTCACAACTTCAACCCAGCAACGGCTGGTATCGGCAAGTGCAACGGCGGTCATCACTTCATATTCATGACCTGATAATAAACTCAACATACGTTTCGAATCTGCTTCATCAACTGGTTTTTCTAACACTTGTCCGGCATATACCACGATGGTATCGGCACCTAACACTACATATTCAGCAGCTGCGTGAGAGTATCCCTGCTCGACGTTAGCATTTTCTAGAACCACAGTACCGGCTTGGGCTTTATCGCGTGCTAATCGAGCAACATAATCAGCAGCAAGTTCGCCCGATTGTTGCTGCTCTTCAACCTCAACGGCTAACACCGAAAATTCGACACCAATTTGCGTCAGTAATTCACGGCGACGCGGCGACTGTGATGCTAAGTACATATTTATCTGTTTCATCTTATTATCTTCTGCACGATTAAGCTATCTTATGCCCACTAACTAATAGCAAACTGACGGCGAATTTTACGTAAAATCAAGAATATCCATGGCCATATTAACATTGTGGTTAGGATTGACCATAAGTACATAGGTGTTATTGTTATGTCAAAAAGTAATTTTTCAGCCCAAAATACCACCAACTTGTTTAAGCCCGCTAAAAAGCCTACAACTAACGCTTGTTGCCACAATGATAGATTCCGGATCAAACGATGATTCATCACAATAATATAGATGACAATTGACAGCGCTAAAGAATGAATACCGAGCGGCGCACCTAATAATAGATCGAGCATTAATCCCGTGATCCACGCATAACCAATATTCACGCGATATGGCAGTGCCATACACCAATAACCTAGTACCAAAAACAGCCAATCAGGACGAAAGTTATTTAAAGGCTCTGGTACAGGTAATACAGTGAGTAATAACGCGATGATTAAAGTTAGGATGATTTTAAAACGACCGTTAGCATATGTCATAATGTTCCTTCCTTGTCTGCGTTTATCATCGATTTAACATTATTATTTTCAGCTGTATTTTCTTTATCATCCCAAATAAGTAATACATAGCGGATCCGTTCTAATGCCACAATCGGTTTTGCTTCAACTTGTGCATAAGGTTGGCCCATTTGATAAGTGAAATCGGTGATCGTAGCGACCGGATAGCCTTCAGGGAATACACCACCAAGACCAGAGGTAACTAACACATCGCCAACTTGAATATCGGTACTATGGGGGACATAAGGTAGCGTAAGACTGTTTAATTCACCGCTCCCATTGGCAATCGCACGGATGTCATTACGCTGAACTCGGACCGGAATACCGTGCGTAATATCAGTAATCAGTAATACACGACTGTATGTAGCGGACACATCGACTATCTGGCCAACAACACCTTGTTCATTTAATATCGGTTGACCAATATAAGTACCGTCTACCGCCCCCTTGTTAATCACCACTTGCAAGGAAAAAGGATCCGAATTCACGGTAATAATCTCAGCCACTAATTTACGCTGGTCGGCATGTACAGGTGAGTTAAGTAAAGCTCGTAGACGTTTATTTTCTTCTTTTAAGTGCTTAAATTCAAGCAGCTGAACTTGTTGAATAAATAGTTTGTCTCGCTGTTCTTGAACTTGTTTTTTCAAATCTCGGCGAGTAACAACTGTATTGGATACACCTTTCAGCATTTCACTGGGTATATCGGCCGCATAAATGAGTGGTGATACCGCGGTATTTAAATAGACACGTACATTTGAAAATGAATCAAATTTAGAATCAAAAATAGTTAATGAGAAAGAAGCGATAACCGCAAAAAATAAGCGCAGTTGTAACGATGTTGAGGTAGCAAAAATAGGTTTCATTAAGTGGAGTTCTCAAAGGATGGCGCGCCCGCCACCCTATAGGATTATTGAATCAGGTGCTTAATCGTAATGGAACAGATCGCCACCGTGCATATCAATCATTTCTAATGCTGTACCGCCGCCACGAGCCACACAGGTAAGTGGATCTTCAGCAATAACAACAGGAATACCAGTTTCTTCAAGTAATAAACGGTCAAGACCACGGATTAACGCGCCGCCACCGGTTAGCACCATACCACGTTCAGCAATATCCGACGCTAACTCAGGTGGAGACTGTTCTAACGCTGTCATTACAGCACTCACAACACCCGATAATGGTTCTTGTAAGGCTTCTAGAATTTCAGTACTGTTTAGGATGAAACTACGCGGTACACCTTCTGCAAGGTTACGGCCACGCACTTCAATTTCAACAACTTCGTCGAGTGGGTATGCAGAACCAATTTCTTTCTTAATACGTTCAGCAGTAGCCTCACCAATTAAGCTACCATAGTTGCGACGCACATAACTGATGATTGCTTCATCCAGTTTGTCACCACCAATACGAACTGATGAAGAGTAAACAACACCATTTAATGAAATGATTGCCACTTCGGTAGTACCACCACCTATATCAACAACCATAGAACCGGTTGCTTCAGAAACAGGCAAACCAGCACCGATTGCCGCCGCCATAGGCTCGTCAATCAAAAATACCTCACGCGCACCCGCACCCTGTGCCGATTCACGAATCGCACGACGTTCTACTTGTGTTGAACCACATGGTACACACACTAAAACACGTGGGCTTGGACGGAAAAAATTATTGTCATGCACTTGTTTAATAAAGTGCTGTAACATTTTTTCTGTCACGAAAAAGTCGGCAATTACCCCATCTTTCATTGGACGAATAGCGGCTATATTACCAGGTGTACGACCTAGCATTTGCTTTGCAGCTGTACCAACTGCGGCAACACTCTTATTTGCACCACGCTCTTGGCGGATCGCAACAACAGAAGGCTCGTCAAGGACAATACCTTGACCTTTAACATAAATCAGGGTGTTTGCTGTTCCCAAGTCGATTGATAAATCGCTAGAGAATACGCCTCTTAACTTCTTAAACATGGCTATGGGCATTCCTAAAAGTAAAATGTTGCAGGATCGGTTAACTTTACCAATGCGCAATGAATGTGGCAAGTTTATCAGACTTTATGACCGACAAACTATTAATTTAACCTTCTTCGGTAAATAACTCGATCATTGCCATAGAAAAAGCCGAATACGATGTTCGCCGACGGTGATTGATCAAAACCAACATGACCATCCACCCACTTATATTTAAACCAATTATCAACGGTATAATCAAGTTTAACCTCACCATTTCGATTCGGTGCAGCAATGATTAACTCTTGCGTAATACCGTTAGTAAAATTTCCGTTTCCTGAAAGCGCAGGTAGTATTCCGCCTAAAGAAATATCAGTTAGCGTCGCATCTACAAAATCGAAGTCCGTTATAGAATCATCATTATTCTTAATGAAGTTTGTCCCATTGAAATATTCAATTTGCATGGTTGTGGCAAAATCATTCGATATCGGACCGTATCCATCAGCAATTGTCCAACGGCCATAGCGTAATTCGCTAGTTTGTAGAGATAACATACGTGCCGTTGCTGTATCTGGCGTAGCAGGAAGATTTAAGTCGTTAAGCACAACATCATCTTTATCAGTAATACCGATGCCAAAAAGGGTATTCATCATAGGACCATCAGGTCCAGTTGATTGTCGCGAAAAATAACCACGATCCTGCATACCTATTGGTTGATAGACTCCATCACTCCAAACTCCACCATAATCTACTAAGCGGGATGATAAATCGCGTCCATTAGCATTCGCAATAAAACTAACTGTCGCTTTATCATCGCCATTGTAGTTTCTTGTCACGAAACCTGCGCTATTTTGCGCTTCAAGACGATAATCAAATAATAGCTCAGGCTGGTCCATATAAGTGAATACAGCTCCGCCCCCTGGTGAAGCTAATAAGATCCAGGCCATTTCCCAATTACGGCCTATACCAGGTTCATATTGGTTTGAACCTTCACTCCATTGCACGCAATAACCATTATTCGGCCATGTTCGACATTCATAAACATTACCGTCCTTCGGCTGTAAAACAGTTGTTCCTGCAACATAACTACTCAGGCCATTAGGAAATTCATAGTCATGTCCCTCACGAACATAGCCTCTCGCACCAACATAGTTATCTACTTTTGATGACACTAATTCAAAATGGGAGGGAATAAAACGGCCTATCTCAGTACCATTAGAATTTGCCGAAAAATTATCATCAACAGAAAATACCATGCCATAGTAATCAGTGTCTTTCACATTTATCTGAATTGCACCTACTTCACTATAAGTCGAGTCAGCAAAGCTATAGACCCCTTTATCAAAGGTTGGCAAGTCAGGTATTTCAGCCCACGTGGCCGAGGTCGAAGTTAATAGCGTCTTATTTTTTGCATAACTAAATTTCCCTTCAAACAAGTCTGCTGTAGGCATAGAACGAGTTAACTTTATACGTAAGTTATCATTTGAATTAGGGACATAATTAGACGTAATGTTACCGTCTGCATTCAGCGATTGGATCTTAAATGCAAAAATGTCACCCGCTTTATGTACATGCTTTAATACATTGTTATCCTGCGCCGTCAGTTCTGTTCTTATTGCGTTATCATGACGCGTGGCTTTAATTTTGAATTTGTAGGGTCTCACTGCAAACTGATTACTTTGCCCCTTAATTGTTAAACCATCCAAATCATTACGATTATCATTGATCGTATAGCTCGCGATTAAATTTATTTTACCGGCATCTTGATATTGTGCAGTATTAACCTGAGCGATATGGTGACTAAATGCTAAATTAACCGCATTGTAATCGTTTTCTTCATTTCCACCATTTTTACCGAGATTCACCCCGTTCACAACAAAGTTTAAAGACGAGCAACGATTTGGCTCTTGGCATTGAACGCCCAATTTCACCGGTATTATTTCATTATTTTTGAAGATATTCTTACATTGGCCATTTTTATTATAAAAAGCATCCAGTTTAATCGGTTTAGAAAAGTTAACACCCGCCACTTGACTGGCAATATTGTCACTGCCATCTGCATTATCATAGCTAAAGAAAAAACCGGTATCAGCAAAATTAATATCACAGTTACTCGTACCATTACACTTATAATATTTATTGCCGATACCAGTCAATGACAGAGTTAAGTCACCAGAATCTAAGTAGCCTAAGTTAATATCTGTCGAGCCTATAAAAGGACCGCTGGATTCCGATATAGAGCCAGATCCAACCTTAGCATTACCGACTAAGGTTGCACTTGTCAAATTCGTTGATTCAACACAAGCTGAACCCGACTGGAAAGTATTTGTACAAGCCTGCACTTTGACAACAGCAGCTTCACACGTTAATGCATGATCACTATAGGTTAATTTGTAGTGGTCAATAGCGGGAGGAGGTGTATCTGCTTCAAACTTAACGACAATATCATCCCAAGACATATCGTCATTATCACCGAATCGACTAACATCAATTTTAAGCTCATAAGTATTCTTACTTTTAAATTTTCGTTTGATACTCCAAATATAATCACCAGTTGTAGTCCCACTACGTAAATAACGTTGGGAAATAACCTCACCAGTATTCTTATTTGTTAGCGTTAAGCGGACATTATTTTCGTGACGAACTAAATCACGGTAATTATAAATTATAATAGAATCTACCGAACCATCACGAAGCGGTTTGAATTCATATTTAGCATTATCGCCTTCATCTTTATCTGGATACCAACGCCCCGCATAACCATCACGTGGATACTCATCGTTATCTCCGATATGACGGCGTTGAAGAAAAGAAAAGCTATCCGTATTACCAACAGATGTCTTTAAAGTTATATTCTTAAAATTAAAATCATCAAAGTTCCTACAATCCTTATCCCAACCTATAAGGCCGTTAGGCCAATTATAACATTGCCCAACAATAGCGAGTTCATAATCACCTTTAGGCAAATTTACAGATAATCCTAATGATGAGCTATAACGATACAGCTCTGAACGAGTATTGACTACAGGTGTATTACTTCCAGCCTTCCATATTACAAAATATAATTGTCCCCCGATACCTGAAGCTCTATGAACCTTGATTTGGGTAAGGGTTATAGCTTCAGTTAAATTGAAATGTATAGGTTTATTAGGTTTAGGGTTCTTCAAGTTTCCGTACCAAGTACGGTCTGCAGTTACAAGATATTGAGGTCCCATCGCTCTATAGGTATAATCACCAATCTTCATTTTCCCCTTCAATACTACGTCGGCAAAAGCAAATTGAGAGGATAATAAACTAATAATAAAAGCAATAACAAATCGCAGGTTAGAGCCTGGTCTTTTTTGTAAATACAAACTCAATTTCATCATTTCACTTCCGCTTCAATATTATGCTCAGCAATAATTTTGCCACCATCACAAGTACCAGTGGAAGTAAGATAAAATAGGCTACTATTATCCACAGGAATACGTTGGCAAGTAATCGCAACACTGCAATTTTCCAATCCAGTTTCATTACTGATATCAAACTGTACATTTGCCGCACCTGAAATAGCTGTTACAGCAGGAAAATCCGCACATATTCGATTATTTCGCAATATTTGATAGATACCATAATCCATTCCACTTTCAGCCGCATAATAGGCTTTAGCGCTATACACTTCGTTCGCGACACTATCAGCGCTTGAGCTCAGAACACGACTCAAGGTTGCGGCTAATAAAGACATAACCACAATAATAAATAAGGCGATAACGAGCATACTACCTTGTTGTTGCTTGATACTTATCTGCATAGTGTTAACTTCACTGTTTTATGGGGCATATCATTATGGAACATTGCTTATAACCAATTGATGATCGAATCGAAGCACACTGTCATCGCGTAATTTAAAGCCAAAATTAAGATTTAAAATTGCATGACTAAATAAACTGGCCGATGACAACCTCATCGAACTATCAACACTCAGATCATCAGCCATCAAGACTCGATTGTCTAAGGTATAGTTTTGTGCTGATAATGGCGCTTGATTTCGGAACAAACGCATTGAATCACCAATAGCGAGTAAGCAATATTGTACTTTGTTCTTGGCAATGAAATACCGTGAGACTAATGAGTCTCTGCTTAAGTTACTGCCAGAAGTTAAAGTTGCTTGGGTTGGGTTAGCACCAGACGCGGAGACATAATTTGTTATTTCCGCAACCGAGCTTGAGGGCAATAAATAAAAATCATCTGCGTTGGTAGTCAATACACTGACATATTGGCCTCTAAAATCATCTGTATTACTGCCAGCATTTTCCCTTGTTCGACGATCCATGATTAATGACATAGTAGACTCCCCGCTAACATTACCAATATACAGTCCTGCGGCGGTAAAAGGCACAAAGTCGATGCAGGTATTATTACCTGTGGTATTAATTCTTAAACTAAACGCGACGGCAGAGTTAAGTTCTTTATCCATTCGGTTGAAGATAAATCGCGCATCGTTTAAGCGTTCATTCTGATTAATCGATGTTTGATACAACACGACATTGGAACTGATAAAACGGCTACTGAACATACCAACAATACCCAATAAAAGGATCACCATGGTTAATTCTATCAAGGTAAATCCGGCATGAAGTCCTTGTGGTAATTTAAGTCTAGCCATCAATAGTTCCCCTTAAATGACGTTAATTCGATGGCTTCATCATTAGGCATAGATATGGTAACTCGGATTCTTTTCGCTATATCGGTAACACCCGAAGTAAGGTTCGAATTAAATTTATCTGCCGCGAACGACACACAAATTCGTAAGCCGTAACCAGGGTATTCATTCGTAAAAGAAGCCAATGCCGCGCCAGGATCACTATTTCCACAGTAAATATTATAATCATCAACGTCATTGAAATTGCCAGGTGCAGAGCTAACTTCACTACCATCAGTACCTAAATCAGAACTACAAGGAAATAGAACTACCCCATCACTATTTTGTTCACCACAACGAATAAAACCACCAGAACTCGTGCTCGTTTCATCATAATAACGGATCAAGACTTGGTCCATGATGCGCTTACCCAACGCCGTGGCTTTAATTTGATACATAGGCGTGACAGTATTATTAGCTTGCGGCAAGAAGATACCCGTGACAATCACTAACGAGATGGCTAACACTACCATACCAACCACAATTTCAATCAAGGTGAAACCGCATTGATTTCGTGTCTTAAGTGGTCTTGGCGTTGAATTAGTTTTCATGAATAAAACCTTGTGCTTCGATGCGCAGTGATAATGTTTGCTTGCCTATAATCAAGATATTACAACCGCTATTACTGGTACTACAACCATTGGCAATACCTAATTCATTAAACTCAACAATGTCCGGGTTTTCAGTGTTCTTAATGCTAAAACTGACTTTAGTACTATTCGCCTCGGCTGCGCTCATCCCCAAATGCGGCGCTGCAAATGAGGTTGGTAATCCAGTTTCACAATTAGTGGGAATACCAAAACGACCAGCGGTAATAACGACACGGTTACAGGCATAAGGATTGGTTGCACGGGAAGTTCGACAGTCACTACCACAGCTCATCGCTTGCTGTTGCACAGTTTTGAGTAATTGCTGTAGCTGGTCACGATACGTTTGCGCTTCAAAACCATCGCTACCGGTAAATTTAGGGATCGCGGTTGCAGCTAAAGTACCAGTTAGCAAAATAATAATCACGAGTTCAATGAGGGTAAAACCTAACTTAGTACGCATTCGCTTAACACCTGGTAAGAGTCATGATAATGGATGCTAGGTATTAGCTCCCTTCCCATACTGAATGTTGATAATATTATAAATTTAATACACTTGCATTAGTATCAGCGTATTAATCAAGGTTAAATACGTATAATTAGATAATATAAAGGTACTGATGAAGATAAAAAATAAAATATTTATAAATAGATATGCTTTTAATAAAAAGACTGACCGAAGTAGACCTTTGTTTTTACTTATAATTTATCGAGTTACTAACGACAGTCAGGGTTAGTTGCTTTTGTGTCCGAACCAAACCAGATTTGATAGCCCGCACTTGACGTCGCTTCTTGATAAACCAATGTGCAAGCACCAAACGTATCTGCACCATAGATATAAAAAATAACGGCCTTGGCTGTCAGTGATTGATGAGTATAATCTGAATGAGAGAAACCATTTAATTCCAGCATCACTTGCTTTAGGGTAACCATAACTGGTTTCAATTTGACCCTAGCTCAGTTTGCTTACGACTTAATCGGTTAATTTTTCATTAACCCAAAAACCACTTATTGCAATACAAAACTATGACTTAGAGAGGGTTCGTTTAGGTGGGCTTATTATAACATTTTCAATGTGTTATTACGCCGTTGAATACAGTGAAGCATCTATATTTTGAATGTGAACAAAGGCTTACCGAAGTAAGTCTTTAATGCGATTACTCGCTAGATTATGAATGTATTACTTCGCAATACAACTCCGCGCGTCAGAACTAAGTTTTCCAGAAAATACAGTGTAAACAGCGCCAGATGAGGCAGCTTCCGTATATCGTAAACACAGATCATTCGCTTCTTTATCATTTCCAGCTACAAAAAGAATACTCATCTCTTGAACAGCGGCCATTGTATCAAAACCTGTCGTTTCAACCGCGGTTGCAATACCTGCAGATGTTGCAGCGGGGTAACCAAACCAAGTAGCAACACCTTCAACAGTCGATGAGCTACCTTCTGTACCATCGATTGCAGATTTAGAATAAACAATGTTAGCGGCACTGTTAACTGCAGCTTCAAGGCCTGCCATCGCAGATTCTTTCGCATCATCTTGCAAATTGATAAATTTAGGCACTGCTGTTGCCGCTAAGATACCGAGTACAATAATGACAATCACTAATTCGATGAGTGTGAAACCATTTTGTTTCTTCATTTAAAATCCTTCATCTTTATATGAAAAGCTAGTTCAAAATATAAAAAATACATTTTAATTATACGTACTTAAAATAATATCATTTCAAACTTTACAAAAAATTAATCTTAAATATGTTTAACAACACCAATATCCACATACAAAAAAGCCAGTTAATGATAACTGGCTTTTGTATTCCACTGATTTTTAAATATTTTTACTTAAGTTAAACATATTACCATTCATTATTAGGGGCAGAAACATTACATGCAGAATTGAGCATTTTACCTTTATCTAAATCGTAACCAGTTCCAGTTGACGCTTTATAAAGTAGACAAAGATCCGCATTAGCTTGCTCTTTTTTCGATACAAAAATAAGATTATTATTATTGTCTGCTTTACCTTCAAAACCAGATAACTCAACAGCGGCAACAATACCAGCAGCGTCTGCGGTTGGGTAACCATTTATGATTGTTACGCCTGCTGCAGAAGCACCAGCTGTAGTTGAAGTTTCAGTACCATCAATTGCAGACTTAGAATAAACAATGTTTGCAGCGCTATGCACAGCGGCTTCAACGCCTTTCATTGCCGATACTTTAGCATCATCTTGCAGGTTGATAAATTTAGGCACTGCTGTAGCCGCTAAAATACCAAGTACGATAATTACAATCACTAGTTCGATTAGCGTAAAACCGTTTTGTGTTTTCATTTAACATCCTTTATTTTCATATTAAAAGTTAGTTTTAAATATAATAGAATAGAATAGAATAGAATACATTTTAATTATACATACTTAAGCCATAGCACTTCAAATTTTTCAACAACTTAATCTTAACAAGATTTAAAAATACCAAAATCCACATGCAAGAAAGCCAGTTAATGACAACTGGCTTTCTTGCATTCGGCTGATTTCTAATATTTCCACTTCAAGTTAAATATTACCAATTTACTTTTGGATCAGTTGTATCACAAGTGCTAGAATTTACTTTACCTTTTACTAAAGTATATTGATCGTTAGCAGTTGCTTCGGTATAAAGTAAACAAAGAACATCATCGGCATATTCATTTTTAGGAACGAATAAAATATGTAAACCTGTATATCCTGAGAACATCTTCATAAAACTAGGTAGTTCAACAGCAGCTAAAATAACAAGCTTACAGGTTGTGAACGTTAGGTATTAACCCATGTCCATATTTACCTTCGAAATATTATAAATTTAAGTAAGTTATATTAATAACTATGTATTAATCGATGGGGATATAACAGATATAAAAAAGGCTTACCGAAGTAAGCCTTAATACATTTAATTTATTTCATTAGCTGCATATAGGTGCTTTTTTAGTTCCGTCACCAAAGCCAATTTTATAGCCAGTACCAGACGCTGTTGACGTTGCTTGCGTATAAAGAATGGTACAATTACCAGAAGATGCACCATTTTCTAGATAGAATATTCTTGTATTACTGGTTCCAGCTTTTGATTTAAAACCACTTAATTCAACCGCATTTTCAATATCTGCAGCACTAGGGAAACCATATACAGTCGTAACACCAGTACCGTTAGCTGCTGAAGGAGAGTTTGGTTTTTTCTCTTGACCCTTAATTGCAGCTTTAGAGAAAACAATGTTTGCCGCACTGTGTAATGCAGCTTCAGCACCTTTTAGTGCAGACTCTTTAGCATCATCTTGCAAGTTAATGAATTTAGGCACAGCTGTAGCAGCTAAAATACCGAGTACGATAATTACGATCACTAATTCAATTAGTGTAAAACCATTCTGTTTTTTCATTTAAAATCCTTTATTTTCATATTAAAAGTTAGTTTAAAATATAATATATTAAAATTATACATACTTAGACCATATAACTTCAAATTTTTCAACAACTTAATCTTAACAATATTTAAAAAAGACCAACGTCCACATACAAAAAAGCCAGTTAATGATAACTGGCTTACTAATAACTTAAAGACTTAGCTAACAACTAGGCGTGTTTACGATAGTTGAAGTATTTGGACCAAAGCTTAGTTTATATGTAGAGCCTGCACCAGATGCTTGCGTATAAGTCAACTGACAACTAATAACTGGACTTGAACCTGCGCTATCTAAAGTAAATGTCACAGAGTCACCGGCAATTGGTGTTGAAGCAGTAAAACCACTTAACTCAACTGCAGCAACAATGCCTGCAGCAGTTGGATAGCCAGCTTTTGTATTAACTGTCCCTTTACTTGAATCAGCAGTACCACTCGTTTTTTCAATACCATCAATAGCTGATTTAGAATAAGAGATATTAGCCGCACTACGAATTGCAGCTTCAGCACCTTTTAGCGCAGATTCTTTTGCATCATCTTGCAGGTTGATAAATTTAGGCACTGCTGTAGCAGCTAAAATACCAAGTACGATAATTACAATCACTAATTCAATTAGCGTAAAACCGTTTTGTTTTTTCATTTATAATCCTTCGTCTTAATATTAAAAATTAGCTTTAAATATACTAAAAGCCAGTTCAAGATGACTGGCTTTGAATATAAGCTTACTCGTCATAACAATATCTGGGGGTAGCCTTTTAAAAAATACTCTAAACGTCTATATTATATTGCACACGCTGTTTCGCCGTTATTCACTTTACCTGCTTTAAGAGTGTATCTTCCACCTTTAGCTTTAGCTTCAGTATAAATGATACAAAGATCTTTTTCAGCTTGTTCTTTTTCTGATACGAATGAAATAGTTTTATCATTAGTATTTTTGAATACGCCTACAAAACCAGATAATTCAACAGCTTCAACAATACCAGTATCATTTGCAGTTGGGTAACCAAACTGTGTTGTTATGCCTGCAGCTGAAGATACTGCATCAGTAGTTTCAACACCATCGATAGCAGCTTTAGAATAAACGATGTTAGCAGCACTATGCACTGCAGCTTCAACGCCCTTCATAGCAGAAATTTTAGCATCATCTTGTAGGTTGATAAATTTAGGCACTGCTGTAGCAGCTAAAATACCAAGTACGATAATTACGATCACTAATTCGATTAGTGTAAAACCATTTTGTTTTTTCATATTTTAGCTCCAAATCACTTTACTTATAAATTACATCGACATATACGCGACAACACGTCCATATAATTTACATTAATGTACGAAGCTGTATATTTTTTGATACTATGCCAAAAAATATACAGATTCACTAGTTTTTTTTAATTAATGTGGCTAAATCGTAATATAACGACTACGCATGATATTGTTTAACATAACGACGACAACCATAAAAAACACAAAAACAAAATAATTACTAAATAAGTAATTAAAATTACCCTTGAACAACGCCCATCATGTCCCACATAGGAACAAAAATACCCAGTGCTAAAATCAATACCATGATGGCAACGATACCAATCAATACAGGTTCAATCTTAGCGGTTAACGATTGCAGTTCATAATCTACTTCACGCTCATAAAACTGCGCAGCTTCTAATAACAAATCATCCACTTGGCCTGTTTCATCACCCACCGAAATCATTTGTAAGATCAGCGGGGTAAACATGCCGCTTTCAATCGCCGTAATCGTTAAACTCTTACCTTCTTCAATACCAGTTCGCATAGACAGAATACGTACTTCCATCCATGCATTATCAACCGTTGAGGCCACTAGGGTGAGACTATTGTTCAGTGGCACACCACCTTTAAGCATCAACGAAAAACTACGCGCAAAACGCGATAGCAGGGTTTTTTCGATAACCGGTCCTACAATTGGGATGCGAATATAAAACAAGCCCCACTTCAATTTACCTTTATCGGTTTTAATATAATGTTTGAAAGCAAAAATACTGCCGATCACACCCACGATTAATAAGTGCCAATAATTGACAAAGAAAGCGGAGGATGCCAGTAAGGCACGTGTCGCCCACGGTAATTCAACGCCAAATTTAGTAAACATATCGGCAAACGTGGGGATCACAAAAATATTTAAGACCACTAACGCTAATGCAATCGAGATTAATACAAACATCGGATAACGGATCGCACTACTAATACGACGTCGAGTATCCATTTCTAATTCAAGATAATTAGAAATCTGTAAAAATGAATCATCCAAGCGACCGGTATTTTCACCCACACGGACAATCGATACAAAAATAGACGCAAATACATGTGGATATGCATGCATTGCGGCCGATAATGTTGTCCCGTTGTTTAAACGCGTCACTACATCGTTTAATACATCTTTCAATTTAACGTGAGAGCTCGATTCTGATAGCCCTTTAATCGCACGGATCATAGGAATACCAGCACGGGTTAACGAATACATCTGACGCGCAAAAATAACCAGCTCTTCAAGCGGGACTTTCCGTGTAAACAATTGGCTAAAATCAATATCTCGGTTACCAGTCGATACATTAATTGACGTGGGCGTGATCCCTTTACGCATTAATGCTTCAACAAGCACATCTTGATTTTGTGCTTCCTGCTGTCCCGAAACAGCATTGCCTTGGATATCCCGGCCTTTATAACTAAAATTTGGCATTTGCTAACCTTAATAGTCTTATTTACTGACCATTACGGTCCTATTCACTGTCCACTACGGTTCTATTCACTGCCCACTACGCTCCAATGCCCTAACCACTTCAGCCAAGCGTAAAATCTTTTCAATATCACCGCTATCGACTTTGTCTAACTCTCTAATATTTTCTGCAATATTAGCGCCGAAGGTCTCAGACGTTAATACGTCACTGACAATCACATGTTCAGTATTATATTCATCTTGGCTGGCATCATCTTCACTGCTTCTGTCATCGAGACTAAGCTCATCAGCCAACTTTAATACTTCCTCGATAGAGGTTAAACCCTGTTTCGCAAAATCCAACGCCGAAAGTACAAGTGGTCGATAATATTTAGTCTTACGTGCTTCAACAGCAAACTCATCAGGAGCTTCACGTCGCAATGCATCGCACATTGCATCATTAAGTTCTAATAATTCAAATACACCGATACGGCCACGATAACCCGTATAGTTACAACTTTGACAGCCCACACTGCGATAAAAATGGGCGTTACTCAGTGGTTCTTTGGCTATTTTTTCTAAGCAATATTGCTCACTACTAGCCAGATCATGGGTGCTTTTACATTGACTACATAATTTACGTACTAAGCGTTGGGCAACCACAGCACGTAATGCAGCGCCAATTAAATAACCTGGCGCGCCCATATCCATTAATCGTAATGCACAAGTAATTGCATCATTGGTATGCAGCGTTGATAACACCATGTGACCCGTTAGTGCTCCACGCAGACCAATTTCAGCAGTCTCTTTGTCACGCATTTCACCCACTAATAGAATATCAGGATCTTGACGTAAGCAAGTACGCAAAATATGGGCAAAGTCCAAACCTATCTTAGGGTTAACCTGCACTTGGCTGATCCGTGGTAAACGGTATTCAACAGGGTCTTCCACTGTAATAATCTTTTTACCAGGTTCGTTAAGTTCACTTAAAGCCGCATATAACGTGGTTGTTTTACCACTCCCCGTAGGTCCAGTCACCAATACCATGCCATGGGGACGACGGATCAAACTACGTAAACGTTTAATTAACTCTGCTGGCATCCCAGTACTTTCTAACTGGAAAACCCCCGCATCTTGATTAAGTAAACGCATAACAACTGATTCACCATACTGCACCGGCATGGTTGACATCCGCACATCAATCGATTGATTACGCACGTTTAAATTAAAACGACCATCTTGCGGTAAACGTTTTTCAGAAATATCCAAACCAGCCATTAATTTGAGTCGTAATACCAATGCCGGTACGATCGCGACTTCATTAAGAATATTTTCTTGTAGAACACCATCAACACGTAAACGAATACGTAATGCTTTTTCATCCGGTTCAATGTGAATATCTGATGCCCCGACTTGCACCGCATCTTCAAATACTGAATTAAGAAACTTAACTACGGTTGCTTCGTTAGATGCATCATCTACATCGCGAAATATATCGAACTCTTGTGTTGGTCGATGTTCATCTTCGAGTTGACCAGCAAATGCTTCAATATCTTTAGTTCGACGATATAAACGGTCATACGCAGGTAATAATTGACTTTCTCTGACAATAGCAAAATCTAGCTGATAAAGAGAAAGTAGATTTGATATTGCTTCGACGGCATAAAGGTCAGCAGGATCACTCAATGCCACCGTTAAATGATTATCTTCAGATTTAACGACTAAAGCACGATGACGACGCGCATGTACTTCCGGTAATTTCAGTACAGTCTGCTGTGGAATATTTAATGCCGAAATATCTAAAAACGGAATATTTAACTGTCGAGATAAAAAGCTAAGCAGCTGCTCTTCGGTAATAAAATCTAAGTTGATCAGTGTCGAACCTAACTTTCCGCCACTACTACGTTGCTCTTTGAGTGCTAAACCAAGTTGCGCTTCACTGATAATGTTCTCACCAACAAGTAAATCACCCAATCGTTGTTTTAATTTCAATTGTGCCATTACGGTTTCTCCAACTGGGCAATACGCGCATTAATATAATTACGTGAAGAAGCAGATAGCTGCCCCATATTTTGTGCGGTGTGATAAGCCGTTAATGCTAATCGGACTTGCTGCGCTTTGTCGGCAGAAATCCCCAGTCCTAACCACCATTTAGCCCGGTTTGGTTCATAGTTGGTCAATTGCTTATACGCAATTAATGCAGTATCTAAATCATCTAAACTTTGTGCTAAACCTGCAAGCATGGCGTAATAATCGACATTACCGTCAATCTCTGGCTTGTGTGGCTTAAGATAATAATAAGCTTGTTGTTTATTTTTATTCTTTAAATAAATACGCGCTAACATTAGACGAAAATTTGTGTATGCAGGCGATACACTTAAACCTTCTTGTAACAAGGTTACTGCCGATTCCGTTCGTTGCTCACCGTATAAGATCGCGGCTAATTTTTCTCGAGATAAATCATGTTGCTTGTCCAACGTCAACACTTTGCTAAATAGGTGCTTGGCACGCACCTTATCACCATAAAGTAATGCCGCTTCTGCTTTTTTCGCATATAACTGAGCTTGTTGTACAGGTGTACGGGTAATTGCTTTAATTGAAATTATATTTTCTTTCTCAGCGTCATTGTTAACTGAGATCGCAACGCTTTGTATTTCAGTGGTTGGCTTAAGCTTTGCGGGAGTTGCCGCTTTGGGTTCAATATGAATAACCTTAGTAATCGGCGTAACAGGCAATGCGATTGGTTGCGCCGTACTAACCATTACTTTCTTTACGACAGGGCTAACAACGACCGGTTTTTCGAGTAAGTGATTCGCGATCACTTTTTCATTTACGTCGTGATGATTTGTATTTACACGCGCAACTGTCTGCACTTGCTCAGGTTTTATGCGTGCTTTTTCTGTTCTGCCAGGTAATACAGCCGCGTTCACAACCGGAGCGACTAAAACAGTCGTATTTTGTTTTTGGACAAACAAATAAGCAGCAAGTAACCCCATCATTACAATTGCGACAAATAAGCAAATAATGACGTTATTATTACGTGCTGACGCCGCAACAATGACTACCCCACTTTGCTCAGCTTGTCTTTGTTGTTGCTGGGCACCTTTATCTAGCCCCTGCAGCATTTGATTAATAACACTCACAGCATTGATTCTCCAAACCACCAAATAACTAATATCACTTCAATAACAAGCACACCGGCTAAAATCGGCAAACGTAAATTACGTCGCTGAATTGCACTTTCGGTATCTTTAATGGCAAGTTTAACCAATGCGACACTGACCTTGTGATCGTTCAAACCATAGCTTAACATCAAACACTTATGTGCTAACACATTGATTAACCTTGGTATACCTCCACTTGCTTGGTGTAACATGCGTAATGCGCGAGGTTCGAATAAAGACGCACCACGATAGCCAGACACAGTAAGACGATGTTCAACATAACTCGCCGTTTCATTAATAAGTAACGGGCGAAGTTGGTACGAAAAGGTAATACGTTGGCGTAATTGACGTAAGTTATCTTGTTTTAATCGTGTATCTAACTCAGGTTGGCCAAACAACACAACTTGCATTAACTTCTTACTTTCAGTTTCTAAGTTACTGATTAAACGCAACGCTTCTAAAGTTTCATGGGGCAGCATTTGCGCTTCATCAATCAACAAGACGACTTGTTTTGCTTCTGCCGACAACGAAATTAATTGATGGTTAAGCGCTTCTGTTAATTTGTGTTGATCCAAACTAGCATCAATACCGAGTTCACTGGCAACCGCGGCACGCATTTCATTGGGTGTTAAATACGGATTAGGTAAATAAGCAATCACATAGTCATCGCCTAGCTCATTAAGTAATTTACGACAGATAAGCGTCTTACCCGTACCGACTTCCCCCGTCACTTTGATAAAACCTTCACCACTTGCAAGTGCAGTGGTCAGAACCTGTAATGCTTCAAAGTGCGGAACCAAGGGGTGATAAAACTGCGTATTTGGCGTCAAGCCAAATGGCACTTCCGTCAAACCAAAATGCGCGTTATACATTAGCCTTTCTCATTTTTTTGTTCTGTTGGGTACCACTGTTCAAGTAATTCAGCCGAACGTTCCAACTCTAAGCGCCATGTATTTTGGTCAACGACTACAGGTTTAATTAAAATGATTAACTCTGTTTTTTGTACTGATTGCGAACGATGAGTAAAGAGTTCACCTAACCAAGGAATATCACCCAAGAAAGGTACTTTCGACACCAAATCTTTATTCGCGGTTTTCATCAAACCACCAATCACAATGATCTCACCGCTTTTAGCTTTCACAACGGTATCCGTTTCACGCACGTCACTTTTTGCCAACGGAAGTACAATATCCTTTGAACCTGAGATCGTTTTAATCGAATCAGTCACTTCAATAATTGATGGATGAACGTGTAATAATACACCACCATCACTATCAATTTGCGGCGTTACATCGAGGGCGATACCAGAGAAGAAGGGTGTAAGGTCAACATCTTGATCTACGGTATTACTTTCTGTTGATGTCGTCGTGCTATAACCCGTTACAAAATATTCATCACGACCAACTTTAATCACCGCTTTCTGATTATTAAGCGCTGTAACGCGTGGGCTAGATAAAACGTTCACATCACCTTGCGTCTTTAATAACTTAATTGCAGCACTAAAATCGTTACCCGCCAACGTTAATACACCGCCACCAGAAGCAATATCAGTTATATCTTTAACACTAAAATTAAACGATGAATCAGTTGCAACTTTCGAATTATTTACATTCCAATCAATACCTTGTTCGTAGCCGTCATTCAACGTTACCTCCATGATCTTCACTTCAAGCAATACCTGACGCTGTAAATGTTCCTCTGCTTTAGTTAAAAAGTCTTTTATCTTACGAATATCTTTCGGATAACCGTAAACGGTCACCAAACCCGCTTGCGGACTAATTACAACTTGGGTATTTTGTTCATTTGCCGTTAGGCCCAGTAATGTATTTTCTAATTCGGCCCAATAATCCGTATCTGTTTGCGTCGATATTTCGGTACCTGCACTGCTTGATGACGACGATGATGAATCATCTGATGAGTCGTCGTTATCATCTGACGAGCTGCTGCTCGACGAGCCGCTATCAGTTAAATAGCCTGAACTGATCGAACTGTTTGATAAGCCATTACGCTTCATCAATAAGTAGTTCATAGGGATAATTTCGGTACGCAGTCCCGCACCATTTATCCGATAGGTATTACCTTGACGTTGAATATCATAACCATACATATCTGCAACAGCGTCCATCGTTTCGGCAATCGTGACATCATTTAATGCCACAGTGATACGGCCCGACACGTCTGGACTCACAATAAGATTATATTTAGTGCCCTTTAACAGGGACCCAAAAAACTGGCGTGCAGATACTGATTTAGCAGCAACGTCCATACGTGGTTCGATAACAGGTGTATTCAAACTGTCATTACCGTCAAATCCTGGTAACAGTTCAGCATTGACATCATCAGGTACAGTCCAAGTTTGTGATTGAGCGTCTGCACGATCAAGCTCTGCTTGAATTGATTCTTTAATGACTACAGGCTCAAGTGAACTACGTGTTGTTTCACAACCCGTTAAAAATACACCTAAAATAATAGCAAGATACAACTTGTTCATAATTAAATTTGAGCCTTAATGTTTAATTTTACTGCCAAATAATGACAATCTAAATTCTTTATCATTACGTACAAAATACACAAAATCAGTGGTGATACGACGTACTTTGAAACCTGAAATCCAGCTTCCCACTTGCACCTCTTTGTCATTCATGATTGCAATATATGTATGATCACGCACAAAGATAGCCTGTAAGGTCGGAATACTTACTTTTGCTTTAGCTTGACGGCGAATGACAGGCTCTATCGCCCCCCAAGGACCCGTTGGATCATCGAGTACATTACCGTTAATAACACCTTGTCCCGCTTGCGCGATACCAGCACTCAATAAAATGAATATTGGCAGTAATAATTTAACCACGAATAAACTCCTTATTAATACTCAAGGTATAAATCTCCATCACTACCTGCGCGGTTGGATAGTCTTGTATCTGATAATCAAAGACCTCCCAATAGAATTTCTTGGGTAACTGTTCAATCTGCGTTAAATAGGCTTGAATATTAAAAAATGATCCCGTCATGGTGATACGTAAACCATGTCGATAAAGTAATACTTCCGAGTCATCAGTGACGGTTATCCGTGTTTCGGAATTAGCCAACGCCGCATCAATATTTTTCGATATTTCATCACTCTTAATGATCTTATCCGCATTCAGATCTTGCCCGCTTGCATTCGAAAATTTAGGTTTAGCCTTTTCCTCGACCTTATCAAGCGCGTTATTATTACCGGTTAGGGTCGTCACAGGCAATGACTCAATCGATATCAACTTTACGTTCTTGGCACGGCTTAATACATCACCCAATACCAAAGCCATTTGATTTGAGTTAATTAAGTCGGCCGTTAAATCGGTTAATTTACCATTTGCCTTGTTAAATTCGGATTCAGCACGCGCAATACGTAACTGAACAATTTTATTTGGATCACTCGCTAATGCTTGCAATAATTCTGCTTTATCAAATTCATATTGTTGTTGCTGCTGCTGCAAAGAAGTCAGTTTTGATTGTGACTTCTGGTTTTGTAAATAAACAGGTTCTAACCACAAACTATAAACAAGATAAACAATCGCGATCAACAGCGAGCCTACCAGCAATGAACGCTCACGCATTGATAATAAAGTAAACTTAGCTTTCATTGTCTGCCAATGTTGCTGCATCATTCACTTACCTCCGCTACGAGTTGGTTAGTTAAGGTGAATGCAATCACATCATCACTATTTCGATTAATATTTAATAAGTTAAATTCTCGACCTTGTAATGATTTACCCTGTGAGAATTTACGGATCCAACGAGGTATCGCTTCATGTGTTCTTGCAATCCCCGTTAGTGTCATACGATCACCGGATAATCGTATTTGATTTAAACGAATATCCCTATCGCGTTGCAGTGCTAAATCAGACATTAAAATAGCAAAACCACTTGATTGTACTAATGATAAATCTGATAGCTGCACCAATAATTCATCACGATATTGTAAACGTGTTTGTAACAGAGTTAATTGTTGGATTAACGCCGGATTTTGAACATGCAGTGATACTTGATTAGATAAATCAGCAACTTCGGCTTCTTGTTCAATTAATTGATTTTTTGCCAGTTTAACTTTTTGCTCTAATACAGCCCTGTCATTTTCAGCCATATAAACAAGTGCTAACATCACCACAAGCGCACTAGTAATAGCTACCACCGCTTGCATTAATGTTAAATATTCTTTTTTTGGCTTAAACGCCTGAGTATATAAATTTACGCGATTTTTCATCACAATTTTTCCAAAGCGCCGCCAATGGCAGGTAAGAAACCAGTATCAATATGTTCACTAATATAGGCATGCTTTAATGAAATAACAGGGATAGTAAAATTAAGCTGCAAACGTGTAATTAGCGGCTCTAAGCTAGAACTCGGTAATGCTAAATTAATTTCTTTCACTTCCGGTAATTTCAATTGGCTCACCGCAAAGTCGGCTGAGCGTTGAATCTCTAAGCTAAAGTTATCTAACAGCGAAGTATCAAGCTGATGTTCTTTTAAATCGCGTAATCGAGAAAAGCCACGTAAACGGCGCGAGAAATAAACCTGGTTATCGTGGATAATCGTCAAATTTACTTCTTGATAATCCTGCTGAGTAATTAACATTTGTGTACTTTTTCGATTCTCATCGGCGCTGGTACTAAATAAGTTTGCCGTCGCTAATTCCTCAATACCAATAGTAAGCAGTTCAAGCTTTGCTTGCTGTGTTGCTGTAACAATTAATTCTACGAGACTTTTCGCACAATAAACGAGGTTAATCTTATTTTGATTGGGTACCGAAAAATAATCGAATACCACGGAATCAATAGACTCGTTAATAAATTCTTTCGCAATGAAAGGCAATGTACTGGCAATTTCATTATCAGGGACACTTGGCTTATCAATCTGTAATAATTGATACTGTTGATTTGATAACACAACATGACAAGTTGATGCCTGCAAGTTGTGTTTCGAGATCATGTCACTCAGTGTTTTAACAAGTTCAGAAAAATCACCAAATGCGCTTGAATCAAGTACTGATATCGCCTCATGATCTGTCGATAATGCACAGATATCGACACGCTGTTTAGCAATGAAAATACCCAGTTTTGTTGGTATATTTCGATTTTTTAACCAGGGTATACGCATAAAAATTCTGTTGCACCTAAATAAATGAATAATGGCTTATAAATTAAACAATGACTATCATACTTTAATCGCGATTAAGTAGTAAGCAAAGTGTGATATTAGCACTATAATATCATACCTAAATAACGAAAGTATCACACTAAAGTCCCTCACGACTCATTCAATAGACTGACTTTATTACAAAAATAACCTTGAGCACCATAGACTCCGAGTTTATTTAATACATCCCACTCACCCTTCGATTCCACACCAACCGCAATAACAATAGTAGACAAATTAATTGTACCACCAAGAATACTGCTAATAGCCAGTTGATTAATTTGACGTTTATGTAAATCACGTACTAAACTGTGGTGAATTTTGATAACGTCGACATCTAATTTCTTAATATAAGACGAATCAACCACATCTTGACCAACCATATCCACAACGATGCAACAGCCTAGTGCTTTTAGATTTTTAACGGGCTCTAATAACATCTCTAAATTACGATTAATTTGATATTCATGGATTTCAAAATGCAGCATCGCGCGTAACCTCACCGGCAAGCGGATAATATCGAGGTAAACAGCGCGCATAAAACGCTTATCCAAATAACTCTGAATATCTAAGTTTAGTCCACAAGAAATAGGTTCACCTTGCTCTAGGTTCGAGATTGCCCGCTCTACGGTTAGCCGATCAATGCGTTTAAGTACCCCACATTTTTCTGCCATTGGTAAAAAGACACCTGCATGAACCCATTCATCATTCTCGTCTTTTAACCTTGGGTAGATTTCATAACCTAATACCAGCTTATCTTCCATGCTTAAAATGAGTTGTTGCTCATAATAGAATGCATTATTTTTGAAGGTTCGATCAAACAGTCCACGCCATCTGACAGTACCTTTGGCATAAACTGGTGTTTGCTCTTCTTGTTCGTACAAGAACCAACCAGAGCAGCCTTGTAATACCGCAATCTTTAATGCCTGATCGACGTTTTCTAATACTTCTTCTGTGCGTTCAGCATAATTATAAATTGCGACACCAGTATAAAATAATTCATCACAATCCACCGGCGTAAACAAACTGATTCGAGTGAGTAACTTGTACAACTGCTTCATCACAATTTCAGATTCAGAGCCTGTGATCCGAGGCAATAAAATAATAAATTGATCGCCACGATAACGAGCAAGTACAGAGCCAATAAAACGCTCCACAAACTTACTTAGCAGTTCACAGACCGATTTAACCATTTCATCAACACTTGCCACACCATGGTTATAATTTAATTGCGATAATTCATAGAGTTCTATTTTTATAATCGTGCCAGCGATAACCCCAGGATCAGATAACATGGCTTCTAATTGATTTAAAAGGAAATCACGATTACCAATACCAGTTGAGGCATCAACAAACGCGTTAGTACGCATATAAGAATCAAAACGACTGCGCTCTTGTTTAGTATCTTCCAAGTCTGCAATTAATTTATCAAACGCACGACTGGTTGCTTTTGGCCATTCAGCTCCCGAGCCAACAGCCACTTTAATATGATCACCGTTGAGAATTTGATAACTGCGTGTAGAGAGTAATTCAGCGCCATACATGCCTTTTTTAAGCAACCAGATAGCAATGACTAAACCAAATAAAGCAATGAGTAAACCCGTGCTTACCCCAGTAAATAATTCAGGTGGGTATTCCATCGCATAGTAGGGTGAAAGCATAATAACTTTCGCTTTAAAGTCACTATTCGCTTTTAAATCGAAATGATACTCTTTGAGAAAAGGAGTATCGTCCCCAACATCTGCCGTTCGTCCATCAAAGTCGTAACTGACAATGCCATTTTTTTCGACTGTCAGTTGTAATACTGAATGCGCACGTAATAACTCGGGTAGCCAGAATGCAAAACGGGGTTCACTGTCTTCCATTGCCAGTTGCTCATCCATCACATCGATCAATCGCGAGATATTTTGCTTTTGAGTCTCAATCGCAAGACCACGTAAACTAACGCCGCCTCCCAGCAATACCACACCAATCGATGACAGCACGCACACAATAATAAAACCAATCAGTTGGTTGGTAAACTTCATATATTCCTATACATCCCTATATCAGAATCTCATTATGAAACACAAATTATGATAACGACAATATAATGCCGATATAGTTAATTATTCTACTGCATTCTGCTTTTAATAACATATAAAAAACTAATCACGTGTGGCATTAACAGAATAAAAAGAACAAATAGGACAAATAGGACAAATAGGACAAAAAATATAAATAATTATCGGGGTTAAACATAACGATAAATACAAAAAAACCCCGAAAAATCGGGGCCTTATATAATCTGTTTAAGCAATCAAGTAATGACGATGCTAGAACGGAATATCATCATCAAAGTCTGCAGACGGTTCGTTAAAACCTTGCTGCGGTGCCTGTTGTTGCTGTGGCTGCTGGTTATAACCACCTTGTTGTTGTGGTGCCGCTGCTGGCTGTTGTGGCTGACCCCAACCGGCATTTTGGTTCTGCTGTTGTGGTTGTTGGTTACTATTATTATAACCGCCACCCTGCTGCTGTTGACCGCCTTGACGCGAACCAATCATTTGCATTACACCGTTAAAACCTTGTACTACAACTTCTGTTGTAAAACGATCTTGGCCATTTTGATCTTGCCATTTACGTGTTTGTAATGCGCCTTCAATATATACCTGAGATCCTTTACGTAAATATTCACCTGCAATTTCAGCGAGTTTACCGAATACCGCAACGCGGTGCCATTCGGTTTTTTCACGCTGTTCACCAGTTTGCTTATCACGCCATGATTCACTTGTCGCAATCGTTAGATTGGCAACCGCGCCACCATTTGGGAATGAGCGGATTTCAGGATCATTACCTAAATTACCAAGAATAATTACTTTATTTACGCCACGACTGGCCATGCTAGCTCCTGTGCTGTTCACGAACCAGGTTCAAAGCCTGGTCTATTTCAAAATCTTTGGTCGCTTTTAAATAAGCAACCTGCTCTTCTAATACTACTACAGCTTCATTAATACCGGAAAGCGATATTAGCTTTTCGGCGATTAATTCAGCTTCTCTTTGGTTGGCGATAGTAACAGAAATTGTATGAGCCTTCACTTGCCCGACATTTTCTAGCCCCAAAGAAATTACAAACCATACTATCATTACCGCAGCAATGATAAAAAAGAGACCTTGTGACCCCAATTGAGAATACAAGCTACCAGCTATAATACCACCACAAAATGCACCTGCAAATTGTGATGTAGAGTAGATCCCCATTGCCGAGCCTTTTGCGCCAGCCGGTGCCGACATCGAAATCATGGCGGGTAAAGAGGCTTCCAAAAAGTTAAATGCGGTAAAATACAACAAAATAGCAAGTGCAAAGAGCCATAAGTTGCCATTTGCAAATCCCATAATACAAAGTGCAAGGCCCATTAATGCAATCGCAAATAAGAAAAATTGTTTATTCATTTTCTTATTTGCTGCAATAATTAACATTGGTACCATGAATACAAATGATAACAGTAAAGCAGGGAAATATATCCACCAGTGGTGCTCACCAACTAGCCCAGCCGATTCTAATTCAAATGGCAATGATACAAACACAGCGGTCAAGGTTAAATGTAGCAAAAAGATACCGGCATCTAAACGTAATAGCTGCGGATCACGTAACATTGCTCTTAATTTATCACGATTGGTACTCGCATCGCCTGCAGGTGCTTTGGATATTGCATTCGGCACAATAAAATGCACAACAAGTATACCTATAATGGCAAGTACTGCGGTTACAAAGAAAATGCCTTTAAGACCAATCCACTGCGCTAATACAGGTCCAGCCACCAGCGAAAAAGCAAACGAAAGTCCAATACACATACCAATCACGGCCATCACTTTCGGTCGCTGTTGTTCACGGGTAATATCAGCAGCTAACGCAAGAATCGCACTGGCAACAGCCCCTGTGCCTTGTAATACCCGCCCAAAAGCAACGCCATAAACCGAATCTGCAAGACCAGCGACAATACAGCCTAAACAAAATAAGCCTAAACCCGCAATAATAACCGGTTTACGACCAATCCGATCGGACAACTGTCCCATCGGTATTTGCAATATGGCTTGGGTTAATCCATAAGCACCAATCACGATCCCCACCCACAATGGCGAATAGCCAATCAAGTCACGTCCATAAATGGCAAAAACGGGCATGATCATAAATAATCCCAGCATTCTTAAACCAAATACCAATGCTAATGACACCGCTGTCTTTTGCTCTAATTTAGATAAAGCTACATTATCCATAATTAATCCATCAACCTCTCAATATTTACGGCGCCATATTAACACATCATCTAAGCTGAAAATAAAAATCATTTAAAACAGCCACAATAAATGTCCACCATGCTTTAGCATTAACAAAAAACGAAAATAACCGTAAAATACCGAATTAACTAAATAGGTTGAAATAAAACACCGAAATTAATACTTAACGCAATGATAATTAAAATAAGATCCAATATTAAACCACTAATATAGCTAAAGAATAAAGTATGAGCCGAGATAAAACTAAATGCGAACTTGACTCATTTATAGCACACCGATATGTTAAGTATTAACGAACAACTGGTTAACATTGCTATTTTCCAAAGGGATTAGCTTGCGACTTCCACTATCAGTTAATACTTTAGTATCAAGCCGTATCGAACTTAGGTATTAAAATTAACACTTTAATTAAGTCATTAGCTAAGTTTAACCGTTTTATAATGCTATTTAGCATGGATATGGATATCACCACACAAACTAAAGGATTTAGTCATATGTCGGATTACCCAAATGTAGTATTGCTGTCTCAGCCGAGTCTACAAGTTGCCACTTTAGTCTCTTGTTTAAGAGCTAAGCTCGATATACCGGTACAGCAGTTACGTGAAGTTGCCGAAGTTGAACGTATCTCAATTGATGACAATTTATTATTACTCGTTGATACAGACAATCTCAGTGCAATCTCACAAGAGCAGCTAAAAAACAAATTAAAGCAATACCATGGTATGTTTCGCTTAGCCTTAATTAATTTGAGTGATGATACCACGATGGAAAACATTTCCACTTGGCCATCTATATTCGGCGTATTTAATAAACGTGATGAACTCGATGTAGTTTGCAAAGGCATAGAAAAGATCACCGAAGGTGAATTCTGGATGCCACGACGTACACTCAGTTCATTGATCTCCATTTACCGCTCTAACAAAGCCGTTGATCTAGACAAAAAGCCAGAACTCACAACGCGTGAACAAGAGATATTACGCCAGCTAATGACGGGCTCATCAAATTTAGAGATAGCCGATGCACTTTATGTCAGTGAGCACACAATCAAGTCACATTTATATAATGTATTTAAAAAGATCAAAGTAAAAAATCGCCTACAAGCAGTATCATGGGCAAAAGAAAATCTTATCTAATAAACCCGCTTAAACTAAAATCTTTAGACTAAATAAGGTTTAAATCCATCTAGAATATGGATTCAAACCTTCAAACTACCAATTTTGTGACTTGGTTCACTTATTATTCTTCCTTTATCTGTTAAATATATCGTAGTTTTAATACTCTAATACTCATATAATGGAAAAGTATGAATACGTAGCCTTACGGCTTACCATTCAAAGGATCTTAAGTGGAGCAAAAATATGACACGCATAGTGGATTCCCACAGGGAGGCCAAGACGAAATAGATCTTACGCATCTCTTTAATATAATTAGGCGCTCGTTTTTACGGATCTGTATTATCACTACTATTGTTAGTGTTATTGCTGCGATCTTTATTTCTGACCTTCCTCCTATCTATAAAGCCAGCACAGTTTTACAGTTACAAACACACCAAGCAAAGCCAATTGCCATCCAAGGTCTATTACAAAACGATATAAACAGCAAAGATGACTTCCAAACTCAAGTTGAGATTTTACGTTCTGACGTGATAACCGAAAAAGTCATCACTAAACTCAATTTGTCTCAACACCCTGCTTACACAAGAGATAAACCGAATAGTAAATTAAGTTTGATACTCGATAACATCATTCATTTTGTATCACCAGCCACCAAGCAGGTACAAATAAAACCAATAAATCCACACGCTTTTATTGGCCAGATAAAATCAGCAATGAACGTATCACTCATTAACAATACCCAGTTACTCACCATCAGTTATGAGCATAACGTGCCAGAATTAGCAGCTTTAATCGCGAATACCTATGCCGATGTGTACATCCAGCATAACCGTGATTTTCGAGTCCAACAGACAGTTGCCGCATCTCTCTGGCTTAAAGAAGGGGTGCAAGCACTCAAAGATAACTTGGATACAGCAGAGAGTAATCTCACTCATTTTCTTCAACAGGAAAATTTAATTGATGATAGTGGCATTGATAATTTCACTGCAACAGAATTACAGAACTTCACCACTAAATTAAACACAATTAGAAGTGAATTAATTAGCGCGCAAACCCTATATCAGCAAATAAGTCAATCGGAAAATTTGAACTTGCTAACCTCAACCTCAATTAAGGCATTATCCAATCACGCAGTGATAATTGAATTAAGAAATGAGTACACCCAAGCAAGGCACAATATCGCCGAATTATCCAAACGCTATGGTCCACAACACGACAAAATGATTCAGGCAAATGCACAGCTCAGCGCTGCAGAAGAGAATGCCCAAAATGCCTTACAGCAACTCGCACTCGGGTTTAAAAAAAACCTCAGCTTACTTGAACAAAATGAATCCGCCGTAATCGCCGTATTAGAAAGTAAAAAAGCAGAACACCGTACCCTAATAAAACAAAAAGCACGTTATAAAGAACTCAATCGAGAATTAACCTCAAGCAATGAACTGTATAATATGTTTTTAATGCGTTTGAAAGAAACAAACCTCACCAACAATCTTAACCTATCTACAGCCACGATCATCGATATCGCTAAAACGCCTTTATCCCCTTTTAAACCCAAACGCTCATTGATCTTAGTGCTCGTGATCTTATTAACATTGATGTTGTTAGTCGCGCATGCTCTACTACAGGCGCTATTTTTTGTGAATCAAGACAATATCACGAATCTACCAGCGCCATTACTTGGCTCACTCCCCAATTTTAAAGCGATTGATAAAAAATTCTATCAACAATCCCCACAGCAATTATTTATTGGCAATAAGATAATTTTTGAAGCCGCGCAAAGTTTACGTACATCATTGCAGTTATCCGCTAGAGCCAAAAAACTACAAGTCATCATGATCAGCTCCAACACCGTAGGCGAAGGTAAAAGTACATCTGCGATTTATCTCGCGATGGCATTAGCACAAACCCACAGAACTATTATTCTAGAGGCTGATTTGCGTAGACCCTCAGTAAGAAGAAAAATGGGGATACCAAATAGCCAACCTGGGCTGGCTGATATTCTCAGTAAAGGGGGCAGTTTGAATAGCTATATATTGCGTGATCAGCAAACAAATTTGGCTGTACTCTCGGCTGGAGAGTTAACCGAAAGCCCATCCAACTTACTGAGTTCAACTCGCTTTGCCAGTTGCCTGACTATTTTAAGATCGCAATATGATTATATTATTATTGATTCACCACCTAGTCAGTTAGTCAGTGACGCGCTAATTATCGGACAACAGTCTGATTTTAACATTCTAGTGGCCCGTTCAAACAACTCCAAGATTGGCGAACTTAACAGTACAATCAAATTACTGGCGAAGCATGGTGTCTGTACCGATGGCATCATACTAAACCAAGAGTCATTAAAAAATGATAAACGCTATCAGTACCAGTACCAGTACCAGTACCAAAAGGAAACTGCATAGCCTCATAGCCGTGCTTCATAATCAATGAAAATCTTAAAATATTTATTACTAACAGTGTCCTTCACATTAATCTTATCCCTATTAAGTTCACGAGTGACCGCATCAGGGCTAAGTCTAGAGACAAGTTCAGAACTTGGGTTTAACGTGATCTCCAGTCTTTCAATCAATTATAAACACGACGATAATATTACCAACACCAAAAATAATCAGCAGGCCTCTAACTTGGTTGAAATAATGCCGGCATTACGCATTGAAGGACAAAAATATAACACCGAGTTTGCTTTCGATTACGAGGGACAGCAAAGCTTATATAGTGAAAACTCTGATAATAATTATACCGATCATCAGTTGCAAGTTGCGCTTAGACGAATATCCAATAGCCGTCATCAAATTGCTATTTCATACCAATTTAATCTTGGCCATGATACCGTCAATACAGGAATATCAGAAGGTAATAAGCAAGTAACTGCGCCCACTAAGTTTTACACCCAGCAAATTGCATTAAATTATGTTTATGGCAGTCAATCTTCACAAGCCAGACTCAAACCTAGGTTTAGTTTTAACAATAAACGCTACGACGAGGACAACTCGAGCTACACACCCATGGCTGATTTCGACGAATATGACTACGGCCTCGCTTTTGACTATCACATCGGAGCTAGCTTAAATTTATTGCTTGATATCAGTAATCGCGTAACCAATTACCAAGGCACCGCGAATAAAAAAGACAGTAATAATAGCCTGCTGTATACCGGTATACACTGGGACATAAGTGGTAAAACGCAAGGTATTGTAAAAATAGGGTATGAGAAAATTAATTTCGCCGACAGTCATCGAGAATCTCAAGCTAACCCAAGCTGGGATATTGGTATTAATTGGCGTCCAAAAACATATTCCATCTTCAATATCAACGCCAGTCAAAAGATCATCAATGCCGTCACAGGGACAGACAGTATAGAAGCAAATCGAAAGTCAATAAGCTGGAAGCACACTTGGCGTTATAATTTATCGAGTTCATTAGCTTATCAACATCTCAATGAAACATACCAATACAGTACTCGTGAAGATAATAGCAATACCATCAATATCATGCTGTCTTATCAATTAAGGTATTGGCTTGCATTTGGTCTTAGTTATGAACATCAAAGTAAATCATCTTCGGAAGCTCACTTGGGCTACGACAAAAATAGTTATGGATTAACCAGTTCCCTCGTATTTTAAATGAAAGGAGTATTTAAAATGAAAAGCTGCACACACTTACATCACGCCATTTTCATCATTATAATCTTGTTAGCGAGTCCTACCAGAGCACACGAACAACACCACAATTATAAACTTGGTGCCGGCGATGAACTGTCTATTAAGGTCTACGGCGAAGCCGATCTAAGCATGTCCATATTAGTTGATACATCAGGTAGTATCGATTATCCCTACCTCGGTGAAATTAAAGTCGCTGGTTTAACCCCAGCAGAGGTCAAACAAAAAATTTATCTTGGCTTAAAAGGGCCTTATTTAATCTCACCTAAAGTTATGGTCAGTATCGCGACTTTCCGCCAGTTTTACATTAAAGGCGAAGTAAAACGCCCAGGTGGATACCCGTTTAGACCAGGGTTAACAGTTGATCAAGCAATCGCACTGGCAGGCGGTTTCACTGAGCGGGCAGCAAAACAATCTATTATGCTGTCTAATAACAGCGATCTTAGCCAGACACTTAAGGTTACCCCTGCCCACCACCTTGCGCCTGACGACATTCTTAATATTGAAGAGAGTTTCTTCTAAAGTAATGCCTAACAAGTCCTAATATGCGATACTGATTGATTATTTTATGTAGTGTGAGTTATGTATGGATCAAATCATTGTTCGGGGCGCACGCACCCATAACCTTAAAGATATCAATGTTGAACTACCTCGTGATAAGCTGATTGTAATCACAGGGTTGTCGGGTTCTGGTAAATCGTCATTAGCATTTGATACGCTTTATGCAGAAGGTCAACGCCGTTATGTAGAATCGCTTTCTGCTTACGCCCGACAGTTTTTATCTTTGATGGAAAAGCCCGATGTCGATCATATTGAAGGTTTGTCACCAGCGATCTCTATCGAGCAAAAATCCACATCACATAACCCACGCTCCACAGTCGGTACCATTACCGAAATTTATGATTACTTACGCTTATTATTTGCTCGGGTTGGAGAACCACGCTGTCCAACCCATAATGCACCTTTAGCGGCACAAACCATTACCCAAATGGTAGATCATGTGTTGGAATTAGAGACCGGGCGTAAACTTATGCTGCTCGCGCCGATCGTGAAAGAACGTAAAGGTGAGCATGTTAAAACGCTGGCGGGCTTAGCCAGTCAAGGTTATATACGAGCACGCATCGATGGTGAAGTCTGCGATCTATCCGATCCGCCAGCTTTAGATCTACATAAAAAGCACACCATTGAAGTTGTCATCGATCGTTTTAAAGTTCGTGATGATCTACAATTACGTCTATCCGAGTCTTTTGAAACCGCACTAAACTTATCAGGCGGCACCGCTTACATTGTCGATATGGATGAAAGCGATGCAGAACCGATCGTCTTTTCAGCTAACTTTGCTTGCCCACATTGTGGTTACAGCATGGCAGAGCTTGAACCAAGGATCTTCTCATTCAACAATCCAGCAGGTGCTTGTCATACCTGTGATGGGCTTGGTGTTCAACAATACTTTGATCACGATCGTGTTATCATTAATGCTGATCTGAGCCTCTCAGGTGGCGCGATCCGTGGTTGGGATAAACGTAATTTTTATTACTTCCAAATGCTCAGCTCACTGGCGAAACACTACAAGTTTGATTTGACTAAACCATTTAATTCATTAGCCAGTGAAGTACAAGGTTATATTCTGCAAGGCAGTGGCGAGCAAGAAATTGAATTTAACTATGTGAATGATCGCGGTGATATCGTCGTTCGCTGCCACGCTTTCGAAGGCATCATTCCGAATATGCAGCGCCGTTACAAAGAAACCGAATCGAATGCGGTACGTGAAGAACTTGGTAAATACTTAACCACTAAGTCTTGCGAGACCTGTTCAGGTTCTCGTCTACGTCAAGAAGCTCGCCACGTTTACATTCAAGAAACCACCTTACCAGAAGTGTCGCATATGGCCATAGGTGAAGCATTCGAATTCTTTTCCAAAATGGCGCTACCAGGTCAAAAAGGCCAGATAGCCGAAAAGATCCTTAAAGAGATTGGTGATCGTCTTGGCTTCTTAGTCAATGTAGGTCTGAATTATTTAAGCCTAGAGCGCAGCGCCGAAACGCTATCTGGCGGTGAAGCACAGCGTATTCGTCTTGCTAGCCAAATTGGTGCTGGTCTGGTTGGCGTGATGTACGTGCTCGATGAACCTTCGATCGGTTTGCACCAACGAGATAATGAACGCTTATTACAAACCCTGATCCATCTACGTGATCTTGGCAATACAGTGATAGTGGTTGAACACGATGAAGATGCGATCCGTGCGGCCGATTATGTCCTAGATATTGGTCCAGGTGCTGGTGTGCATGGTGGCGAGATCGTGGCACGAGGTAACGTGGATGATATCTTGAAAAGTGAAAACTCACTGACCGCCGATTATCTCAGTGGTCGTAAAGCAATTGAGATCCCAGCGCAACGTACACCATTAACCGACAAATGGGTTCATTTAAAAGGAGCAAGCGGCAACAACCTTAAAAATGTTGATTTGTCCGTGCCAGTTGGCGTAATGACCTGTGTAACAGGTGTGTCAGGTTCAGGTAAATCAACCCTCATTAATGATACCTTCTTTAAGATCGCGCATATTGAATTGAACGGCGCAACGGTGACAGTCCCTTCACCTTACACCTCCATTGAAGGTTTAGATCAGCTTGATAAAGTTGTCGACATTGATCAAAGTCCAATCGGCCGAACCCCGCGTTCTAACCCTGCAACTTATACTGGTATTTTCACCGCTATCCGCGAGATCTTTGCCGGAACACAAGAAGCACGTTCGCGTGGTTATAAACCAGGTCGATTTAGTTTTAACGTGAAAGGCGGTCGCTGTGAAGCTTGCCAAGGTGATGGTCTAATTAAAGTAGAAATGCACTTCTTACCTGATGTTTATGTCCCTTGTGACAACTGCAAAAGCCAACGTTATAACCGTGAAACATTAGAAGTCCGCTACAAAGGCAAAAATATTCACGAAGTATTAAATATGACCGTCGAAGAAGCGAATACCTTCTTTGCACCAATCCCACCTATCGCACGTAAATTACAAACCTTAATGGATGTAGGTCTGTCTTACATACGCCTCGGTCAGTCTGCGACGACGTTATCTGGTGGTGAAGCACAACGCGTGAAACTAGCGAAAGAGTTATCAAAACGCGATACAGGCCAAACTTTGTATATCTTAGACGAACCAACGACAGGTTTGCATTTTCATGATATTAAATTACTCATGAAAGTATTACATCGCTTACGCGATCACGGTAATACTATCGTCATTATTGAGCATAACCTTGATGTCGTGAAGACAGCAGATTGGGTGATCGATCTCGGTCCAGAAGGTGGCAGCGGCGGTGGTGAGATTCTTGTCGCCGGAACACCGGAAACCGTATCTGAACATCCAGACAGTCATACTGCACGTTTTCTAAAACCCATGTTAGAACGCGCAAAACAACTGAGTACTTTCAACTAACAGAATAATATCAACAAAGAGTCATAGTATGAATCTAACAACATTGAAAAAAGGATTTTTCATTACGTTCGCCGTGTATATGTTGATCGGGATGCATTATTTTCAACATAACGGCGGCGGTTCAGGACTGCACTTGCCTTTTAATGCGATTGGTTGGATGTTTATTTCAACCTTAATCGGCATTGGTTTGTGGCAAGCGACATTACAAGCGAAACTGGTTTACTCCCAAATGAGCTTACTGTTTATCGCTGCCACGCTAGTCATGCTACTACCGGTATTATATGCCGACCCTATCGTTGCTGGTCTCAGTTATACCCGCTTATTTGGTTTAGTCGGTGGTTTACTGTTTTTTGTTGCTCTGCAGCAATTACAGCTTGCTCAGCAACAACGCCTGACGCTATTATATTTAATTTTAGGCGCCGTATTTATCGAGGCACTGTTTAGTCTCGTCCAATACTATTTGCTACCGGTTAATAATACCCTTGGTTATCATAAAAGCGCCAATCGTCCCTATGGTATTTTTCAACAACCCAATGTCTCTGCTTCATTTTTAACAACAGGTATTGCCCTCGCTTTATACCTGCTGACACAAACTAAATTGGATGAAAAAAAGAAACGTCTATTTTGCTATATCACCACTTTCATGGCCATTATTCCCGTTGTATTGCTGCAATCTCGAACTGGTTACCTATCATTATTAATTGCACCGGCGCTCATGTTACCTTGGGTGTGGCAACAATTACGGGAGTCTGAACAATCAGAAAGTCTGTTAATTTGGTTAGTTTGTAGTGTTATCGCTGTTGCCATTGGTGCTTACTCGTTAGAAACCGCAAACAAAGTAGCGCGTTCTGCAGCCGCGCTAACAGATCCAGGCGCACGCGTGCCTATCTATCTACATGGGTTAGCTATGTGGTTAGAGAAACCTTTCCTCGGTTGGGGTTACGGTAGCTTTGAAGTCGCGTATCTCAATTCGTACAGCCAAGCACTGAGCCAAGGGCTGGCATTACCTGGATCACCAGAAAATCTTGACCACCCACATAATGAATTATTATATTGGGGTATCGAAGGTGGCCTTGTTGCATTAGCTGGGATCGCGTTATTAATGATTGGTTTCTTACGTATTATCGTCAAGCAGCCATTATGGCAAGCGATGGCGTTATTAGGACTGGTATTTCCATTGGTTTTACATAGCCAGACAGAATATCCGTTTTATCATGCCGTCGTGCATTGGGTGGTATTCTTAACCTTGGTTTGGTATATCTGCAGTCGTTATAGCAATACCAAAACAATCAAATTTAGTTACACCTTTTTATTGCGTACCTTAGCATTATTTATCCCCTTAGTTACGGGGTTATTTATGCTAACGACATTGCATACGAATAAATTGTTAACCCAATATGAGCGCAGTGATCGCAGTAATATAACGCCACTGACAAAAGTCGTCAATCCAGTCGCTTGGATCACACGATTAGAGTTCAACACTATGATGTATCGCTTGCAAATCGCGATATACAATAACGATATAGCAGAGCTGAATCACTATATGGATTGGGCTGCAGAGATTTCACAAAAAACACCAAGAGCAAATATTTATATTAATTGGAGTCGCGCCTTAGCAAAATTAGGTAAAAAAGAAGAATCAGCGATACTGTTAAAACAGACTGTACTTCTCTACCCAACGAATAAATTAGTGCAAAAATTTGCCGCGAGTCAAGCTAACACTACTCAGCCTCAGTAAGTACTCGCCTGAAAATTATAAAGCGACAGTTAAAACGAAAAAGCCACATTCTATAAATTATAGAATGTGGCTTTTTCGTGGTAATACGATGAGTTGGATGAACTAAATCAACCTAATTTAAGATACTTTTAATTTAAGGTTTCTTCTAACGCACGTAAACACAATGCAACATTTTCAGCACGCGCCGCATAACCCATTAGACCAATACGCCATGCTTTACCTGCGAATGCGCCCAGACCGGCACCAATTTCAAGGTTATAGGTTTGTAATAATTGGTTACGTACAGCTGCATCATCAACCCCCTCAGGAATCACGACCGTATTTAGCTGTGGTAAACGACATGCTTCATCAACAATAAACTCAATGCCCATTTTCTCTAAACCAGCACGTAATGCTAAGTGTTGCTTTGCATGACGTTCCCATGCGTTCTCTAGGCCTTCAGTTTGTAATTGCACTAATGATTCATGTAATGCATATAAAGTATTTACTGGCGCAGTATGGTGATAAGTACGTTTACCTTCACCTGACCAATAGCTCATCACGAGTGTTTGATCTAAGAACCAACTTTGCACTGGCACAGTACGGTTTTGAATTCTTTCTACGGCTGCAGGGCTGAAGCTCACCGGAGAGATACCCGGAACACAAGATAAGCACTTCTGAGTACCAGAATAAATTGCATCAATGCCCCAATCATCTACATACAATGGCACGCCACCGAGTGACGTCACCGCATCAACAATCGACAAGCAACCGTGTTGTCTTGCTAGTGCACAAAGAGTCTTGGCATCAGAAAGAACACCTGTTGATGTTTCAGCATGTACAAATGCGACGATTTTAGCATCGGGGTGGGCTTTTAACGCCGCTTCAAGTTTTTCTGGATCAACAGGTTTGCCCCATTCATCTTCTACTTTAACCAGTACGCCACCAGAGCGTGTTACGTTTTCAGCCATGCGGCCACCAAACACACCATTGATACATACAATGACTTTGTCACCAGGCTCAATCAAATTCACAAAGCAAGTTTCCATACCTGCAGAACCAGGAGCAGAAACCGCCATAGTACAAGGATTCTTGGTTTGAAATGCATACTGCAGCAATTCTTTTACTTCATCCATCATTTTTACAAATGTCGGGTCAAGATGACCAACGGTTGGACGACTTAATGCTTGTAATACGTTCGGATAAACATCTGAAGGACCAGGTCCCATCAAAGTACGTTGTGGTGGGTAAAAAGAGGTAATGCTCATTCATTTTCCTTGTCATATTGTGAGAACCAGTAATCAGAAGCAGTGTACCTAAGTGACACTGCCTTTGTCCTACGTTATAAACTATCTGTTAAGCTTACTTAGGTATTAAGATAGATTAATTTACCATTGCAACGACGTATTGCAAACAATAATGCAAACTTTTGTTTACAATAATTTCACAGCGATAGTGATCGATTAGCTTACTTTCGCAAGATAATCAGCGATACCATCCAGTAACATCTGTACCGATATCATCACCAATAACATTCCCATCAGTCGCTCAACTGCAGCCAACCCTTTCTCGCCGAGAATACGATTAAACCCTTCATAGAACATTAAAATAAAGGCACTTAGCCCCCAAGCAATAAGTAAAGCAGCAGACCATTCAAACATTTTATCAGGGTCTTGATGGGCTAATAATAACAACGCAGCAAGGATTGAGGGTCCCGCTAATAACGGGATCGCCATTGGCACAATAAACGGCTCTTCACCTGCGGCGAGGCCCGTTAACCCACCTTCAGTCGGGAAGATCATCTTAATTGCGATCAAGAACAGGATAATACCACCGGCGATACTCACCGCTTCTTGTTTTAGACTTAAAAAACCAAGGATCCTTTCACCTAAGAATAAGAATAACAGCATCACAAACAGTGCAATTAATAATTCTCGTATCATGACAGCACGTCGACGTTTCTTATCTATATGTTTTAAAATAGACAAAAATATCGGTAAATTACCTAACGGATCCATGATCAAAAATAGCATCACCGCTGCCGAGATTATTTCCATTTGCATTAAATTTAACTCCCTAAATCATCCAATTAGCCGAATGTAATTGCTAAACTCAATATACCAGAGAGATTATAGATATAAAGTATTTAATTAGCAGATAATAATAAATAAGAGGACGATTAAAATAGTGATTAAAACTAACACTAAACAGGTATAACAATGGGTTTTAGCATGTTCAATTATCGTATTAAAGACAAAGAAGAATCAAACGAACCGGGCAGTAAGAATTATTCACTGCAACTCAGTAAGCAGCAGTGAATTTGCAGTATTAAATCTAGCGAAAAATATTAACCGAGCGCTTTAGCCAATAAAGCTTGTTGATCAAGTGTAAACGGTAATTTTAGTGCCGCTTCATGGCCTTTTTCAGACATTTTAGCCCAAGTCTTTTGCACAATAACAATCAACTTTTCGGGTGTGTGCTTTTCTGAAAATGCAGTAAAATAATATTTTAAAAAGACTAAACAAATAACATCTTCTAGCGCTTGTACTTGTGGATCTCGTTTTAATTTTTCTTTGCGTAGCATGCGACCAATAGACTGAACTTCATCTTGAGCACAACCTACCTTTTCTGCAATTGCCATTGCTTCTTCGGCGTGTAAACGGCCTAATGACTGACGCCATTGATTGTAACCTTCCCGCCCAAGTGGATGCTCACTACGCGGAATACTCCAACGCTTAATATGTTGTGCACGTGCAGCGATCTGTAATGCAGTAGATGCTTCAGGCATAAACTCAGCCAAACACTCACTCATGCGCACACCGTATAACCATTCTTTTGGCTGTGCTATTCCATCTACAGTTTCACTGACTGGATCACACTGATTTATTTCATCAATTAATTGTATTGCTTGCTGTATCCGTTGCTCTGACATGACATCCTCGTTATTAGTATGGTTATAAAACCCATACTAGCAAAGCACACTGAAAGTTACCTATAATCTCACAATAAATATAAGATTATTCTTGCTGATCGATCTGAGATGGTGGTTTAGGCTCTATATTTTCACCATAAAAATATCCAACAACAGCGCCTGCTAATTTGGATTTTGCCGATACAGACCCCGTTGCTACGTCCATGTCGTCATCAAAAGAAGAACCGAAAAGATCATCTAATGCGACAACGTGAGAATGCACATTTTCACCTTTTAATACACCTGTTACATCGGGCAGTTGTGCCGCTAGCACTTTCACTTCATCAAGTTGCTTTAACCGTAATAGATCAGCCAACGCCGTTTTTATAATGTGATTTATTTCGGCAAGTTGTTGACGATCGCCAACCATGAGCGCTGATTTAGCTAAGATCGCCTGTCGTAACAACAAAACTTCAGCAATAATCGTTTCAGGGGGATCCGCCATATCAATCGACAATACGATACTTGAAGCATTATCCACTGGCGTTTCATCTTCGCGAGTAACATGCTCGAGCACCACGTCCTCGTCATCATCTAGCGTCAATCCCGATGGATCTCGGGCTTGTTTTTTCTTGCTATCAGGATCATTTTTCTTCGGGTTATAATTAATAAGGTCTTTGTCTGTGGTGCTGTCACTTGTTGAAGCTGATGCACTATCTGGTGTGACCGCAGGCGTGATCTCACGCTTTTCGGCATCACGCTCAACCGCAGCTGTGGTTGGATTTAACGCATTGGGAATGCCCGTAGGAGGGGGGATAACTAATACCATATACTAGCGTTCCCCTTCGCAATATTCATACAATGCAGATAACTAATCGTAACGTGTAACTGTATGAACATATCTTTCCCTCATTATCATAAATAACGGCTCAGCAGCACATCAAAAATAATAACATGAGTGACTGCTAATTGAGTTTATAACGAATTGTTAATAAATGCCTCCAGTTTATTAACAAAAAGTGTCGGTTCTGAAATAAAAGGCGCATGAGAAGAAGCTTTAAATATAATGCTCGGTGATTGCGGTAGATAACTATCTATCCATGCGACAGTCGCTTGTGGTACCAGTGAATCTAACCGACCATAACAACGATAAAATGGCATTGATAATGAAGCTAACTGTGCGCGTAAATCCACAGTCTCTAATAATCGTAAACCGTTACTTAATGCTTGTTCATGCGGTTGTGGACGCGCAGCTAATAAAGACTTTAATTGTTTAATGTCTTGTTTAGCCGTTTCACTGCCCATCGCTTGAATGGCTAAAAAACGATTAATAGTTTGTGATAAATTTTGTTTTAACTGTTGTTGGAATTGCGCTAATACTTTTTCAGCAATGCCAGGCCAAGCAGCTGATTCATCCATTTGTGATGTAGCCATAAATTTAGGTGAACTGGCGACGGTAACCAATACAGAAACTCGCTGGGGGTGTGCTAGCGCAAAATGGGTAGCACAAAGCCCACCTAACGACCACCCCAACCAAACTGCATTGTCAGGTACCACTTTAACTAATGCATCAGTAATATCAGCCAGCGACTGACTTGCAACATGACTATCATGACTAAAACCAAAACCAGGTAGATCAACTAAATGTAATCGATAGTGCGCTGATAGTAACGGAACAATAGATTGCCAACACGCACTATTTAATCCCCAACCATGTAATAACACTAAGTCTGGGCCGTCACCGACAATATCGACATGTAACTCTGTGTTACGACTTACACTTTTAATTTTTGTGGCGAAGACTTTTGGCATATTACCCTACACTTGACGAATTATTTAGCTATGAGGATATACTAATCAAACGAGTAGATATAGCCATGATCCGCAAACTCAGCATGACACTATTACAACCTCGTTGTTACTTATGTGATATGCCCATCGATAATCTACAACCTTTTCTGTGTTTATTATGTCAGCAGGAATTACCCTATTTATCGGCATTAAGCTGCTATCGTTGTGCACTTCCACTAACTACATATCAACAAGGTCTATGTCATGAGTGCATAAACCAAGAACCGACTTGGCAAAGGTTAATTACCTGTATGATTTATACTTTAGAATGCCAGTACTTAATTAAACAATACAAATTTTCGCAACAACCACAACTACACTTGTTGTTTTCACAGCTGTTGAGTCGCAGCGTCAGTAACAACATCATCCAACATAATTACAGTTTACCTGAGGCTTTAGTATCTATCCCTTTACATAAAAAACGCCTAGTAAAACGAGGTTATAACCAAGCCCAGCTACTTGCTCAAGACCTTGCAAAACAGCTGCAAATACCGCTAATTTCAGAAAAAGAATTTATTCGCGCTAAAAACACTAAAGCACAAGCCCAACAAACAGCCGCTGAACGTAGCAACAATATGCACAATGCATTTCAAGTCACCCAACCTATTACCACTAAGCATATTGCCATTATTGATGATGTAGTCACCACGGGTGAAACAATGAAAGCAGCTTGCCAGGCTTTATTTACAGCAGGGGTAGAACGTATCGATATATGGTGTATTGCTAGAACATTAGCGGATTAGTGGTTTATCATCTTAAATAGCGTTACAATTAAAGACAGAGTAAATTAGTCAGGTATGACAAAGAGGGCACCATGATAACAATTACTGAAGCGGCACAAACTCATTTTGTAAAATTACTTAGCAACCAAAAAGACGGCACTAACATTCGCGTATTCGTCGTTAATCCAGGCACAGCAAATGCAGAGTGTGGCGTATCATATTGTCCACCTGAAGCAATTGAAAGTTCTGATATTGTATTACCATACAGTGGTTTTGATGCGTTAATTGATGACATGAGCAAACCATTCCTAACCGATGCTTATATCGATTTTGTAACGGATAAAATGGGCTCTCAATTAACACTTAAAGCGCCCAACGCAAAAATAAGAGCTGTTGCAGATGATGCACCACTTGCAGAACGCGTTGACTATGTAATCCAAACTGAAGTTAACCCACAACTTGCAGGACATGGTGGTAACGTGGTATTGACTGAAATCACTGATGATGGCATTGCTATCTTACAATTTGGTGGTGGTTGTAATGGTTGTAGCCAAGTAGACTTTACGTTAAAAGAAGGGATAGAAAAACAATTACTAGAATTGTTCCCAGAAGAACTAACGGCTGTTAAAGATGCAACAGAACACCAAGCCGGTGAGCACTCTTACTACTAAGCTTTTACCAATAAAGTACAGTTAAAACTAAATAACACAATAAATAAAAAGTGACGGTCTTGACCGTCACTTTTTTAATTAACAACTGATTATTCGCCTTTTTTATCTCGTGCTAATAGTGCTAAAGCCGCTTCTTTTGGAGGCTTATTCTCATATAACACTTGATATATTTGCTCCGTAATTGGCATTTCAACGCCAAGACGAGCAGATAACAAATAAACCTCTTTGGTATTGCGATAGCCTTCAACAACTTGACCAATCTCAGCTTGTGCTTCATCAACGCCTTTACCTGCACCCAGTGCAAGACCAAAACGACGATTGCGACTTTGGTTATCAGTACAGGTTAGTACCAAATCACCCAAGCAAGACATACCCATAAAGGTATTTTTTTCTGCACCTAATGCTTCACCAAGACGACATAACTCTGTCAAACCACGTGTAATTAAAGCAGTTCGTGCATTCGCACCAAAACCAAGTCCATCAGATAAACCGGCACCAATAGCAATCACGTTTTTCACCGCACCGCCAAGTTGTACACCAATAAAATCATTATTGGTATAAGTACGTAAACTACGACCGCAATGCAGCAAATGTGAAATATCATCTGCAAACTGTGGGTCTGTCGATGACACGCTTATCGCAGTAGGCAAACCCGCTGCTAGCTCTTTCGCAAATGTAGGTCCAGAAAGTACAGCTAAAGGATAATGCGTACCGAGAATGTCAGTCGCAACATCTTGTAACAGACGTCCTGTTTCAGCTTCCAGCCCTTTCGTTGCCCAAGATATACGAGAGTCTTCACGCAAAAATGGTTTAATCAGCGTTAATACATCACCAAAAACATGACTCGGTACCACAATCAGAATATCTCTGCTTGTGGCAACAGCTTTCTCAAGGTCCGCCTCCAATACCAAAGCATCAGGAAAAGCGATACCCGGTAAGTACGCTTCATTACTGCGTGCTTTAGCAAGTTCGGCAACGTGCAGTGGATTATGACCCCACAATACGGTTTTGTTACCATTACGTGCTAATGACATCGCCAATGAAGTACCATAAGAGCCAGCACCGAGTACTGTAATCAAGGCTGTATCAGTCGCCATCATTTACGAGTCCAGTTTTTGCTCTGCAGGAGCTTCAGCTGCTTGTTGCGCTTGTTGAACATAAGACGCAAACAGTGCATCGAAGTTAACTGGCGCAAGGTTAAGCTGTGGGAAAGAACCACGGCTCACTAAACTAGCAATTGTTTCACGTGCATATGGGAATAAGATATTTGGGCAGAAAGCACCTAGACAATGTGCTAATTGACCTTCGCTTAATTCACCAACAGTAAAGATACCTGCTTGTTGAACTTCACATAAGAAAGCCACTGTGTCGCCATCTTTAGCTGTCACGGTAAGTGATAATACAACTTCAAATACGCCGTCACCAAGTTTAGAACTACGAGTATCGAGATCTAATTTAACTTCAGGTTTCCATTCTTGTTGAAAAATCGCTGGAGAGTTAGGGCATTCAAAAGACACGTCTTTAATGTAAACGCGTTGGATATTAAATTCTTGTTGGCTTGCTGATTCTGACATAAGTAAATTCCAATATTTTATAGATTCAAACTGACTAATTAATTTTTAGCAATCCGATTGGTAACTGTTATTTCTTAACAGTCGGTAAGTTTGCTTCTTGCCAACTTGCCATACCACCAGATAAATTATAAACAGTAGTAAAGTCCATTTTCGCTAGACGATTCGCAGCGCGGCCTGAACTCATTCCTGTATCACACATAACGATGATTGGGGTGTTTTTATATTTTTCAATCATTGATAGCTTATTTGCTTCAATATCAGCAGCAGGAACGTTAATTGCGTTTAAAATATGTGACTTACGATAGTTTTCTGCAGCACGTACATCAACAACAATCGCATTTTCTTTATTCATTAAAGCAGTCGCTTCATGATTGTTTACCGACTTAACTTTAGACATGGCGCTCGAGCCAAATGAATAAATAAGGAAACCAGCGATAGCGACCCAAGCGAGAGATAAGGCTGGATTATTCGAAGCAAATTCAATATATTCTTGCATGTGATTATGACTCTAAGATTTAATAATAAAGGATTATTCTCAACGGAGTATACATGTGACAGGAAATAAAAGCAGCTCAATATATAAATTCCTCACAAGCGCGATGAATAATCGAAACATAAAAAAATCACCCATTTTCTATAATTAAGCTAACGTCTCGCAATATGAAACAGTTAAAAATGTAGTTATATTACCGATATTAATCATTAAATATCTTCAATATTCTACCTGGATCATAAATAAGAGCCAATTTAACCCCGGAAAGTGTAGTAATATTCCTATATTTAAATTTAATAACCGAGAGGTAAACTCATGTCTAAAGCTAAGAAAACAATTGCGCTTATCATCATGGATGGCTGGGGCCACCGTCTTGATCATGAAAATAATGCAGTTGCCAGTGCAAAAACACCTATTTTAGATAAACTTTGGCAAGAATCCCCAAGCATGTTAATTTCAAGTTCAGGCTTAGATGTGGGTCTACCAGATGGTCAAATGGGTAATTCAGAAGTTGGTCATGTCAATATTGGTGCTGGTCGTATCGTTTATCAAAATTTAACTAAAATCGACAAAGCGATCGGCGATGGTGAATTTTATCAAAATCCAGCACTTGTTAAAGCCGTTGATACCGCGGTTGCAAATAATAAGGCCGTGCACATTCTAGGCTTAGCGTCTCCAGGTGGCGTACATAGTCACGACGATCAGATCCTAGCCATGATCGAACTTGCAGCAAAGCAAGGGGCAACAAAAATTTATCTACACGCATTCTTAGATGGCCGTGATACACCACCACGTAGCGCACAAGGTACACTAGAAAAATGTGATGCTAAATTTGCTGAAGTTGGGGTAGGTAGAACAGCTACATTAATCGGCCGCTATTTTGCGATGGACCGAGATAATCGTTGGGATCGCGTTAAAGAAGCCTATGAGTTATTTACGCAAGCTAAAAGCCAATATAAAGCAGAGACGGCACTAGCTGGCCTTGAAGCCGCTTATGCACGTGATGAAAATGATGAGTTCGTAAAAGCGACAGTCATTGGCGAAGCAGCACCAATTAATGATGGAGATGCCGTCATTTTTATGAATTTCCGTGCTGATCGTGCACGTGAAATTACCCGTGCATTTGTCGACACCGACTTCTCCGGTTTCGAGCGTAGTGTTACACCGAAACTTGCTGATTTTGTTATGCTAACTGAATATGCAGCAAACATTGATACCAGCATCGCATTCCCTTCCCATAAGTTAGTTAATACCTTAGGTTCAGTACTTGAACAACAACATAAAACGCAATTACGTATTTCTGAAACAGAAAAATATGCCCACGTGACCTTCTTTTTTAATGGTGGCGTTGAAGACGCTTTCACAGGTGAAGATCGTGAATTAATCCCATCACCACAAGTAGCAACTTACGACTTACAACCTGAGATGAATTCAGAAATGCTCACTGACAAGTTAGTATCCGCAATTGAGAGTGAAAAATACGATGTCATTATTTGTAACTATCCGAATGGAGATATGGTTGGCCATACAGGTGTATTTGATGCGGCAGTAAAAGCATGTGAAGCAGTTGATCAATCAATTGGTCGTGTGGTTAAAGCATTAGAAAAAGTGGGTGGTGAATGCTTGATCACAGCCGATCACGGCAATGCTGAAATGATGATCAATCCAGAAACGGGTGGTATCCATACTGCACATACTAACTTACCTGTACCATTGATTTATTTTGGTCGTAATGCCGAGCCAGCAGAGACAGGTCGCCTATCTGATTTAGCTCCAACCATCTTGACTTTACTTGGTCAAGAAATTCCAGCGGAAATGACTGGTAAGAACCTGATGAATCTGAAATAATCATTTCCCTACGGGGAAAGGATTACGTTATGACATTTTTAAAAAACAGCATGGCCTATAGCGTTATAGGCCTGCTGATATTACTATCATTAAACGCTTATGCAGCCAATAATCAGTCCGAATTGAATCAACTTCGTAGCCAGATCAAAGCGCAAGACGCATCAATCAAAAAACAAAATCGTTATTTAAACGATTTATCTAAACAAACACAAAGTACCGACCGTGCCATTAGTAAAGTCGCCGCACAATTGAGTAATACCAAATCTTTAATCCGGAATATTGAAAAAGATCTTAGCGATCTAATCACACAAGAAAAAGCACTATTAAAAAGTAAAAAGATACAACAACACATTCTCTCAGCACAAATTGAAACAGCTTATTTAAGTGGTGATAACGATTACCTTAAACTGCTTTTAAATCAGCAAAACAGCAGTGAGATTGAACGTTCATTAGTTTATTATCAACACCTTCATGAAGCTCGAGCACAATCAATTGCTGAATTTAATGATACCTTAGATAAAATTGAAAAAAATGAAGTAGAACAAGAAGAAATAAAACAGCAATTACTTGTCATCCAAACCTCACAACAACAAAAATCCAAGCAATTAGCACAGCAAAAATCACAGCAGAAGAAAAGTAATAGAAATATAGCTTACAGTATTAACAAGCAGAAAAAAACACGAACAGAACTAGGTATTTCAGCACAAAAATTAGAACAACAGATTGCGTTATTACGAAAGAAGCAACAAATCGCATTATTAAAAAAACAACAAAGTGCGCAAATATCATTATCAGGATTGAAACAATATAAAGGTAAATTAGACTGGCCGATAAAAGGTAAAGTACTGCACAACTTTAACAGCAAGCGATTTAATAATGTCAGCTGGCGTGGATTGGTCATCAGCGCAAATGAAGGTAGTAAAGTAAAAGCAGTTAGCGCAGGTAAGATAGTATTTGCAGATTGGCTACGTGGATTCGGTATGGTAGCGATTATTGATCACGGCCAAGGATATATGAGCCTATATGGTCATAACCAAACATTACTCAAAGTGACCGGAGAGAAAGTACGCAAAGGCGATGTAATCTCGTTGGCAGGCCGTAGTGGAGGTCAGTTAGAGTCTGGGGTTTACTTCGAGATCCGTCACAAGGGTAAAGCCGTTAATCCACGATCATGGCTAAAACGTTAACATTTTAGCTTGCAGTTTGTATTTCCAAATCTGTAATTAAGAATAAAGCCTCATCTCGGTTTTCACCACATACATCATTACAGGCTTTAAATGTATCACATAACGCAGGGCGTTTAGGGTCTGTAAAGATGAGACATAAATGATCAACCGACAGATTCACACATCGTACACCAGCAGGCTTACCATCAGGCATACCAGGAATATAGCTAGTGATACTTGGCGCTTCACAGCACGCCCCACAATTCATTCTGCATTGCATAAAACAAACCTTAAATAACGAATGATAATAGCGTAATATCAGCATGTATCTAAAAAAGGGAACAGCATGAGATTATCAGCATTTACAGTAACAGACTCAACTCCACAGTTACTTATTGATATAACAAAATTGTATCGACCATTTCAGCATGACGAAGCTGAGATTCAAAAAACTTTCGATAAACTGCTTCAAGATGACAGCCAAACTCTGTTTGTTGCTAAATTTAATGATCGCCACATTGGTGGTTTAATCATGCAACATGATACTAGCACTTTATTCTTAAGCTGCATGGTAGTAAGAGATATAACTCAACAACGTGGTGTAGGTAAATACCTAGTACAACAAGCAATCAAGCATGCTAAGTCTCTGCAGTTAAAAAGCGTAACGGTAATTAAAACAACACAAGTTACAGCTGAATTATCTGCTTTTTTAATTCATCAAGGTTTCACAGAGCAAGACACTGCACTTAGCTTTAGCTGTTAATAATTAACAGATATAAAAAAAGCCGATATCAATGATATCGGCTTTTTTCGTTCAAGACAGTGTCTTAAATCTAATTTAGCGTTTGGCGATGCCCTACTCTCACATGGGGAAACCCCACACTACCATCGGCGTTATTACGTTTCACTACTGAGTTCGGAATGGGATCAGGTGGTACCGCAACACTATGGTCACCAAACAAATTCTTCGAGTCCTACGAATCATCTGCTCTTGTCTAAGACTACGTCTTAAACAATATCTATTCAGACTAGGCCTAAATAAATAGTAATTGGCGCTTGGCGATGCCCTACTCTCACATGGGGAAACCCCACACTACCATCGGCGTTATTACGTTTCACTACTGAGTTCGGAATGGGATCAGGTGGTACCGCAACACTATGGTCACCAAGCAAATCTGGTTTGCTTTCTATATAGAAACTTACGTTTCATTTTTAAATCTGAAAAGCTATAAATAAAGAAGTCTTTAAAACCTATCTTTCGATAAATAGTCGTGTTCAATCTATTCTTAAGTCGATATTTCAATTAATCATACTTCAATTTGTATGGTTAAGCCTCACGGGTAATTAGTACAAGTTAGCTCAATGCCTCACAGCACTTACACACCTTGCCTATCAACGTTGTAGTCTCCAACGGCCCTTCAGGGAGCTTAAAGCTCCAGTGAGAACTCATCTCGAGGCCTGCTTCCCGCTTAGATGCTTTCAGCGGTTATCAGTTCCGAACTTAGCTACCGGGCAATGCTATTGGCATAACAACCCGAACACCAGTGGTTCGTCCACTCCGGTCCTCTCGTACTAGGAGCAGCTCCTCTCAATTCTCAAACGCCCACGGCAGATAGGGACCGAACTGTCTCACGACGTTCTAAACCCAGCTCGCGTACCACTTTAAATGGCGAACAGCCATACCCTTGGGACCAACTTCAGCCCCAGGATGTGATGAGCCGACATCGAGGTGCCAAACACCGCCGTCGATATGAACTCTTGGGCGGTATCAGCCTGTTATCCCCGGAGTACCTTTTATCCGTTGAGCGATGGCCCTTCCATTCAGAACCACCGGATCACTAAGACCTACTTTCGTACCTGCTCGACGTGTCTGTCTCGCAGTTAAGCTGGCTTATGCCTTTGCACTAACCACATGATGTCCAACCATGTTTAGCCAACCTTCGTGCTCCTCCGTTACTCTTTGGGAGGAGACCGCCCCAGTCAAACTACCCACCAGACACTGTCCGCAACCCCGATAAGGGGCCTACGTTAGAACATCAAACGTACAAGGGTGGTATTTCAAGGTTGACTCCACATCATCTAGCGACAATGCTTCATAGTCTCCCACCTATCCTACACATGTAGGTTCAATGTTCAGTGCCAAGCTATAGTAAAGGTTCACGGGGTCTTTCCGTCTAGCCGCGGGTACACTGCATCTTAACAGCGATTTCAATTTCACTGAGTCTCGGGTGGAGACAGCGTGGCCATCATTACGCCATTCGTGCAGGTCGGAACTTACCCGACAAGGAATTTCGCTACCTTAGGACCGTTATAGTTACGGCCGCCGTTTACCGGGGCTTCGATCATGAGCTTCGACCTAAGTCTAACCCAATCAATTAACCTTCCGGCACCGGGCAGGCGTCACACCGTATACGTCATCTTTCGATTTTGCACAGTGCTGTGTTTTTAATAAACAGTTGCAGCCACCATTTCTCTGCGACCAACAATAGCTTACGGAGCAAGTCCTTCACCATCATTGGCGTACCTTCTCCCGAAGTTACGGTACCATTTTGCCTAGTTCCTTCACCCGAGTTCTCTCAAGCGCCTTAGTATTCTCTACCTAACCACCTGTGTCGGTTTGGGGTACGATTCTCTTATATCTGAAGCTTAGAGGTTTTTCCTGGAAGCCGGGTATCAACTACTTCATCTCCGTAGAGACTCGTCATCAGTTCTCAGCCTTAATGTGCGCCCGGATTTACCTAAGCACACAGCCTACAACCTTAAACATGGACAACCATCGCCATGCTAGCCTAACCTTCTCCGTCACCCCATCGCAATATAAGTGAGTACAGGAATATTAACCTGTTTCCCATCGACTACGCCTTTCGGCCTCGCCTTAGGGGTCGACTCACCCTGCCCCGATTAACGTTGGACAGGAACCCTTGGTCTTTCGGCGTGGAGGTTTTTCACCCCCATTATCGTTACTCATGTCAACATTCGCACTTCTGATACCTCCAGCAAGCTTCTCAACTCACCTTCGACGGCTTACAGAACGCTCCTCTACCATGCATACAAGTATGCATCCGTAGCTTCGGTGGTATGTTTAGCCCCGTTAAATCTTCCGCGCAGACCGACTCGACCAGTGAGCTATTACGCTTTCTTTAAAAGATGGCTGCTTCTAAGCCAACTTCCTGGCTGTCTGAGCCTTTCCACATCGTTTCCCACTTAACATACACTTTGGGACCTTAGCTGACGGTCTGGGTTGTTTCCCTTTCCACGACGGACGTTAGCACCCGCCGTGTGTCTCCCGCGATTGAACTTATTGGTATTCGGAGTTTGCAAAGGGTTGGTAAGTCGGGATGACCCCCTAGCCTTAACAGTGCTCTACCCCCAATAGTTAGACGCGAGGCGCTACCTAAATAGCTTTCGAGGAGAACCAGCTATCTCCCGGTTTGATTGGCCTTTCACCCCCAGCCACAAGTCATCCGCTAATTTTTCAACATTAGTCGGTTCGGTCCTCCAGTTGATGTTACTCAACCTTCAACCTGCCCATGGCTAGATCACCGGGTTTCGGGTCTAATCCCAGCAACTATTCGCGCAGTTAACACTCGGTTTCCCTACGGCTCCGCTATTCGCTTAACCTTGCTACTGAAATTAAGTCGTTGACCCATTATACAAAAGGTACGCAGTCACCCAACAAAGTAGGCTCCCACTGCTTGTACGTATACGGTTTCAGGTTCTATTTCACTCCCCTCACAGGGGTTCTTTTCGCCTTTCCCTCACGGTACTGGTTCACTATCGGTCAGTCAGTAGTATTTAGCCTTGGAAGATGGTCCTCCCATATTCAAACAGCATATCACGTGTGCCGTCCTACTCGATTTCACAGTAAGGTCGTTTTCATGTACGGGACTATCACCCTGTATCGTGAAACTTTCCAGAATCTTCCACTAACTTCCAAACTGCTTAAGGGCTAGACCCCGTTCGCTCGCCGCTACTAAGGGTATCTCTATTGATTTCTTTTCCTCGGGGTACTTAGATGTTTCAGTTCTCCCGGTTCGCTTCGTAACGCTATGTATTCACGTTACGATACTCTACAAAGTAGAGTGGGTTCCCCCATTCGGAAATCTGTGGATTAACGCTTTTTATCAACTCCCCACAGCTTAACGCAGATTAACACGTCCTTCATCGCCTCTGACTGCCTAGGCATCCACCGTATACGCTTAGTCACTTAACCATACAATCTAAAGTCGACTGTACAATTGAAATAACTAGGTATTATCTAGTTTTTTTCGCCTCAAGAATACTCAAGAACACTCTATTGTTATTACCGAAGCAATAACGTGTTTTAAGAACTTCTTTATTTATTCAGCTTTCCAAATTTTTAAAGAGCAATTTGCTAAAAAGCAAAGATAAGCATTAAGCTTGCTTAGCTTTGTATTTTAACAACTATGATGTGGTGGAGCTATGCGGGATCGAACCGCAGACCTCCTGCGTGCAAGGCAGGCGCTCTCCCAGCTGAGCTATAGCCCCACATCATAGAGTTCGTAAGAAGATTGGTAGGACTGAGTAGATTTGAACTACCGACCTCACCCTTATCAGGGGCGCGCTCTAACCAACTGAGCTACAGTCCTATCGCATTTCTTACATGCTTTTCAACTTTCTATTCAAGCAATTTGTGTGGGCACTTACAAAAATTAACAACTTTACGTAAGGAGGTGATCCAGCCCCAGGTTCCCCTAGGGCTACCTTGTTACGACTTCACCCCAGTCATGAACCACACCGTGGTCATCGCCCTCCCGAAGGTTAAGCTAATGACTTCTGGTGCAGCCCACTCCCATGGTGTGACGGGCGGTGTGTACAAGGCCCGGGAACGTATTCACCGTGACATTCTGATTCACGATTACTAGCGATTCCGACTTCATGGGGTCGAGTTGCAGACCCCAATCCGGACTACGACGCACTTTATGGGATTCGCTTACCATTGCTGGTTTGCAGCCCTTTGTATGCGCCATTGTAGCACGTGTGTAGCCCTACTCGTAAGGGCCATGATGACTTGACGTCGTCCCCACCTTCCTCCGGTTTATCACCGGCAGTCTCCTTAGAGTTCCCACCATTACGTGCTGGCAAATAAGGATAAGGGTTGCGCTCGTTGCGGGACTTAACCCAACATTTCACAACACGAGCTGACGACAGCCATGCAGCACCTGTCTCATAGTTCCCGAAGGCACCAATCCATCTCTAGAAAGTTCTATGGATGTCAAGAGTAGGTAAGGTTCTTCGCGTTGCATCGAATTAAACCACATGCTCCACCGCTTGTGCGGGCCCCCGTCAATTCATTTGAGTTTTAACCTTGCGGCCGTACTCCCCAGGCGGTCTACTTAATGCGTTAGCTTAAGAGCCCAGTTCTCAAGGAACCAAACTCCGAGTAGACATCGTTTACGGCGTGGACTACCGGGGTATCTAATCCCGTTTGCTACCCACGCTTTCGCATCTGAGCGTCAGTTACTTGCCAGGTGGCCGCCTTCGCCACTGGTATTCCTTCAGATCTCTACGCATTTCACCGCTACACCTGAAATTCTACCACCCTCTCAAGAACTCTAGTTTGCCAGTTCGAAATGCAGTTCCCAGGTTGAGCCCGGGGCTTTCACATCTCGCTTAACAAACCGCCTGCATGCGCTTTACGCCCAGTAATTCCGATTAACGCTTGCACCCTCCGTATTACCGCGGCTGCTGGCACGGAGTTAGCCGGTGCTCCTTCTGCGAGTAACGTCACAGTAGCAGAGTATTAATCTACTACCTTTCCTCCTCGCTGAAAGTACTTTACAACCCTAAGGCCTTCTTCATACACGCGGTATGGCTGCATCAGGGTTTCCCCCATTGTGCAATATTCCCCACTGCTGCCTCCCGTAGGAGTCTGGACCGTGTCTCAGTTCCAGTGTGGCTGATCATCCTCTCAGACCAGCTAGGGATCGTCGCCTTGGTGAGCTCTTACCTCACCAACAAGCTAATCCCACTTGGGCTCATCTAGTCGCGAGAGCTTTCAAGAAGAGGCCCCCTTTCACCCGTAGGTCGTATGCGGTATTAGCAGTCGTTTCCAACTGTTGTCCCCCTCGACTAGGCAGATTCCCAAGCATTACTCACCCGTCCGCCGCTCGACGCCAGAATAGCAAGCTATTCTTCGTTTCCGCTCGACTTGCATGTGTTAAGCCTACCGCCAGCGTTCAATCTGAGCCATGATCAAACTCTTCAATTAAAAGTTTTGACTAATCGCCTAAGCGATTAAGTCGGCTCAATGAATTCTGTACTTCAACAACAAACCGAAGTTTGTTGTTTATAAAACCAAACCTTTCGATTTAATTTAATGTTCACAATTACATTGATATAATTTTTGGTCATTATATCTCTGCAAGTGCTCACACAGATTGCTTGAATAAATTGTTAAAGAGCATACTGAGCGGCTGCTGCCGTGTCAGTGAGGTCGCATTATAGAGATATAGATCACATTGGCAAGCGTTAATTACAATAAATATTAAAAAAACAGAATGAGATCAAAAAGCGAACAATCTAGGTGTATACCAGACAAAAACAAATGAAACCCGTTAATAATCAGTTTAAATGCTGTCTATTACTACAAAAGAGTATTCAGTAAACAAAAATAAGAGACATTTTTAAATTATCGGTATTAACGAATAAGAAGAAAGTTATTTTCAACATCAGAAAAAAATCTAGGAGGAATTAGGAATTAGGAATTAGGAATTAGGAATTAGGAATTAGGAATTAGGAATTAGGAATTAGGAATTAGGAATTAGGAATTAGGAATTATTCAGATGATAATTAAGAGCAATAAAAAAGCCAGAGCGTGAGCTCTGGCTTCTAATACTATTCTTCGTCAGCAGCTTCAACAGCTGGACGATCTACTAGTTCGATGTAAGCCATAGGAGCTTTATCGCCAGTACGTAGACCACATTTTAAGATTCGAGTATAACCGCCTGAACGGTTTTCGAAACGTGGGCCTAATTCTTTAAATAGTTTACCTACAACTTCATCGCTGCGGGTACGAGCAAATGCTAGACGACGGTTAGCTACGCTATCCGTTTTAGCAAGTGTAATTAGAGGCTCAACTACACGACGTAATTCTTTAGCTTTAGGCAGAGTCGTTTTAATGATCTCGTGGCTAACTAAAGAACATGCCATATTACGGAACATAGCCTGACGGTGGCTACTGTTACGATTTAGTTGACGACCACTCTTACGATGGCGCATGAACTTATCCTTCTTACAAAAATCTTTTGACTAGTGTTTACTATTCGTCCGCAATACTTGCAGGCGGCCAGTTTTCTAGGCGCATACCTAGAGAAAGACCACGTGAAGCTAGAACATCTTTAATTTCAGTTAAAGATTTCTTACCAAGGTTAGGCGTTTTAAGTAACTCAACCTCAGTACGCTGAACAAGATCACCAATATAGTGAATCGCTTCTGCTTTTAGGCAGTTAGCTGAACGAACAGTAAGTTCTAAATCATCAACAGGACGTAGCAGTATCGGATCGAACTCTGGTTTCTCTTCTTTCTGCTCTGGTTCCGTTACATCACGAAGATCAACGAAAGCATCAAGCTGTTCAGCCAGAATTGTAGCAGAACGACGAATAGCTTCTTCAGGATCTAATGTTCCATCAGTTTCCATATCGATTACTAACTTATCAAGGTTAGTACGTTGCTCTACACGAGCAGATTCAACATTGTAAGCGATACGGCTTACAGGGCTGAATGCAGCATCAACAAGCAAACGACCGATAGGGCGCTCTTCATCATCAGCATGAACACGTGCAGAAGCAGGTACGTAACCACGACCTTTTGCAACACGAATACGCATACTGATATCTGCTTGACCGGTTAAATTACAAATCACGTGTTCTGGATTTATAATCTCAACATCACCATCATGTGTGATGTCACCTGCCAATACAGGACCTGTACCTGACTTAGTTAACGTTAATAGCGCTTCGTCTTTGCCTTCAAGTTTGATTGCAAGACCTTTCAAGTTAAGAAGAATTTCAAGAACATCTTCTTGAACACCTTCTTTACTACTGTACTCGTGGAGTACGCCATCGATCTCAACTTCTGTTACAGCACAACCTGGCATAGAAGAAAGTAGAATACGACGTAAAGCGTTACCAAGAGTGTGACCAAAGCCACGCTCTAACGGTTCAAGTGTTACCTTGGCACGTGTTGAGCTAATTTGCTCAATATCAACAAGTCTTGGTCTTAGAAATTCTGTTACAGAACCCTGCATGTATGTCCTCTCTTATGAAGTTAACCTTACTTAGAGTAAAGTTCAACAATAAGCTGTTCGTTGATGTCTGCAGACAGATCAGAACGTTCAGGAACACGTTTGAAAACGCCTTCAAGTGTCTTACTGTCAACTTCAACCCAAGATGCTTTCTCACGCTGCTCTGAAATTTCAAGAGCTGAAGCGATACGAGCTTGCTTCTTAGCCTTCTCGCGAATGCTAACTGTATCGTTAACTTTCACTTTGTAAGAAGGGATATTTACAACTTTACCGTTTACAACGATTGCTTTGTGGCTTACTAACTGGCGCGATTCCGCACGAGTTGAACCAAAGCCCATACGATAAACAACGTTATCTAGACGGCCTTCTAATAAAGCAAGTAGGTTTTCACCAGTGTTGCCTTTCAGACGAGCAGCTTCTTTATATAAGTTACGGAATTGCTTTTCAAGTACACCGTACATACGACGAACTTTTTGCTTTTCACGTAGTTGTAAACCGTAGTCAGATAGACGAGGTTTACGAGCACCGTGTACACCAGGTGCGTTATCAATTTTACACTTAGATTCAATCGCACGTACGCCACTTTTCAAGAAAAGATCTGTACCTTCACGACGACTAAGCTTGAGCTTTGGGCCCAAATATCTAGCCATGTTCTTTCTCCAATATTCCTAAAAACGTTATACGCGACGCTTTTTAGGTGGACGACAACCATTGTGAGGGATTGGTGTAACATCAGTGATGTTAGTAATTTTATAACCAATCGCATTCAATGCACGAATAGAAGATTCACGACCAGGACCAGGGCCCTTAACCATAACTTCTAAGTTTTTCAGACCGTACTCTTTAGCCATTTCACCAGCACGCTCAGCAGCAACCTGCGCAGCGAATGGAGTTGACTTACGAGAACCACGGAAGCCTGAGCCGCCTGCAGTTGCCCAAGATAAAGCATTACCTTGGCGATCTGTGATTGTCACAATAGTGTTATTGAAAGAAGCATGAACGTGTGCAATACCGTCAGCAACTTGCTTTTTAACGCGCTTACGAGCGCGAGTTGGGGTTTTAGCCATTACTCGTCAGCTCCTATTTCTTGATAGCTTTACGCGGACCTTTACGGGTGCGCGCATTTGTTTTAGTGCGTTGACCACGTAGAGGTAAGCTGCGACGGTGACGAATACCACGGTAACAACCGAGGTCCATCAGACGCTTGATATTCATACTTACTTCACGACGTAGGTCACCTTCTACAGTGTATTTACCTACTTCTTCGCGAAGAAGTTCTAGTTGAGCTTCTTCTAGCTCTCTGATCTTAGCTGTTTCAGCGATACCAGTTGCAGCACAGATTGCTTTCGCACGTGTTGCACCAATACCGAAAACACCAGTCAGGGCAATGACTGTATGCTTTTGATCAGGAATGTTAATGCCGGCTATACGGGCCACTATACCACTCCACTTAAGGGTTTAAAAAAAAATTTTGCTCTCTTCGAAAAGCCCGTAAGGATACTCAGAAGAGAGATGTATTGCAATAGAAACTTGGGAATAGATTAACAAATCTAGCCCAAGCTTCTAAAACTGTTTAACCTTGGCGTTGTTTATGCTTTGGTTCAACACAGATTATACGAATTACACCGTGACGTTTGATCACTTTGCAATTACGACAAATCTTTTTAACAGATGCACGAACTTTCATTTCTTACTCCGTAACTGTTATAGGACATGCTCAAACTAATTTAGCGACCGTAGCCTTTTAAATTAGCTTTCTTAAGTACGTCACCATATTGATGAGACATCATATGGGTCTGAACTTGAGCCATAAAGTCCATGATTACCACAACCATAATAAGTAATGACGTTCCACCGAAATAGAACTGCACACCCATAGCTTGTGTCATGAACAATGGTACAAGACAAATGAATGTAATATACAAAGAACCCGCTAGAGTTAATCGTGACATTACTTTGTCTATATACCTTGAAGTTTGTTCGCCTGGTCTAATACCTGGGATGAACGCCCCGCTCTTCTTCAAGTTATCTGCCGTTTCACGTGGGTTAAATACCAACGCTGTATAGAAGAAACAGAAGAAGATAATTGCTGCTGCATAAAGCATTACATACAAAGGTTGTCCTGGCTGTAGAGCCAAGGAAATGTCAGTAAGAAAAGATAAACCTTCATTCTGACCGAACCATTGTGCAAGCGTTCCAGGAAACAAAATTATACTCGAAGCAAAAATAGCTGGAATAACACCGGCCATATTAAGCTTTAACGGTAAATGCGTGCTTTGAGCTGCAAAAACACGTCGTCCTTGTTGGCGTTTTGCGTAGTTTACCACAATTCTACGCTGACCGCGCTCTACAAATACAACAAAGTATGTAACAGCAAAAACAACACCAGCTAACACTAACAATAACAGACCGTGAAGGTTACCATCGATAACCTGCTCAACCGTTTGTCCGATAGCTGGCGGCATACCAGCAACAATACCTGCAAAAATTAATATTGAGATACCATTACCAATACCGCGTTCGGTAATTTGTTCACCTAACCACATTAAGAACATAGTACCAGTTACTAAACTTACTACTGCAGTAAAGTAAAAACTTAACCCTGGATTGTGGACAAGTCCATCAACCATGTTAGGTAAGCCTTTTGCAATACCAATAGCTTGGAAAGTACCTAAGAACAATGTTCCATAACGGGTATACTGGCTAATTTTACGTCGTCCTGCATCACCGTCTTTTTTCAATTCGGCAAGTGTAGGATTAACAACAGTTAATAACTGTATGATAATAGAGGCCGAAATATACGGCATAATACCCAACGCAAAAATAGACGCTCGCTCAAGCGCACCACCAGAGAACATGTTAAACATTTCTAAGATGGTACCCTTTTGCGAATCAAACAGCGTAGCAAGTACAGAGGCATCAATACCAGGAATAGGAACAAAAGATCCTGCGCGGAAGACAATAATTGCCCCTAACACGAACCATAAACGACTTTTCAATTCTGATAAGCCACCTTGCGATTTATTCGTATCCAATCCTGGTTTTTTAGCCATTTGTACTATCCTTCGATTTGACCGCCTGCAGCAACAATCGCTTCAACAGCACCTTTCGTAGCTTTAATGCCACGAATAGTAACTGGTCGAGTGATTTCACCAGATAAAACAACTTTAACAAACTGGATGTTTTTAGTAACAAGACCAGCTGCTTTAAGCGTGTTTAAATCAACAACATCACCTTCAACTTTAGCGATTTCATTTAAACGTACTTCAGCTGTTACTAGCTGCTTACGTGAAGTGAAACCGAATTTAGGTAGACGTTGTTTCAAAGGCATTTGACCGCCTTCAAAACCAGGTCGAATACCGCCGCCTGAGCGAGATTTTTGACCTTTGTGACCACGACCACAAGTTTTGCCTAGACCAGAACCGATACCGCGGCCTACACGTTTAGCGCTTGGCTTAGAACCAGCTGCTGGAGATAGAGTATTTAAAAACATTACGCTTCCTCCACTTTAATCATGTAAGCTACTTTATTAATCATACCACGTACACATGCTGTATCTTCCAATTCAACAGTGTGGTTGATTTTACGAAGGCCTAAACCAACAAGTGTCGCACGGTGTTTAGGTAAACGACCGATTGCACTTTTAGTTTGAGTTACTTTAATTTTAGCCATGGTTTATTACCCCAGAATTTCTTTAACAGGTAGACCACGTTTAGCTGCGATTTGTTCTGGTGATGACATACCAGTAAGCGCGCCAATTGTAGCTCGTACAACGTTAATTGGGTTAGTAGAACCGTAACATTTAGAAAGTACGTCATGGATGCCTACAACTTCTAGTACTGCACGCATTGCACCGCCGGCAATGATACCTGTACCAGCTGATGCTGGACGCATGAATACTTTAGAACCAGAATGACGACCCTTAACTGGATGTTGAAGAGTCACACCATTTAGCTCAATGCTTACGATATTGCGTTTCGCTTTTTCCATTGCTTTTTGAATAGCAGCTGGAACTTCACGTGCTTTACCATAACCAAAACCAACGCGACCGTTACCGTCACCCACTACTGTAAGAGCAGTGAAACTGAAGATACGACCACCTTTAACAACTTTTGAAACACGGTTTACTGCAATTAATTTCTCTTGCAGATCACCGGTTTGGTTTTCAACTTTAGACATTTCCTACTCCTGCCTTAGAACTGAAGGCCAGCTTCACGAGCGGCGTCAGCTAGTGCTGCAACACGACCGTGATATTGGAAACCTGAACGATCGAAAGCAATTTTAGTAACGCCTTTTTCGATAGCTCGCTCAGCAATCAGTTTACCGATTACTTTAGCTGCTTCAACGTTACCACCATAGCTGATCATTTCACGAACTGCTTTTTCTGTTGTTGTAGCAGAAACCAATACTTCCGCATTCGGTGTAATAACCTGTGCATAAGTATGGCTTGGAGTGCGATTAACCACTAAACGTGTAGCACCCAATTCTTGCATTTTCTTACGTGCGCGAGTTGCGCGACGAAGACGTGCAGATTTCTTATCCATAGTATTACCCTACTTTTTCTTGGCTTCTTTACGACGCACAACTTCATCAGAATAACGAACACCTTTACCTTTATAAGGTTCAGGCGGACGGAATGCACGAATGTTAGCTGCAACTTGACCAACAGACTGTTTGTCAGCGCCAGTAATAACAATTTCAGTTTGGCTTGGGCAAACTGCAGTAATACCTTCTGGAAGGTTATAAACTACAGGATGTGAGAAACCTAACGTTAGGTTCACATCAGAACCTTTAACGTTTGCACGGTAACCAACACCATTTAGTTGAAGAGTTTTAGTAAAACCTTCAGCTACACCTTTAACCATGTTATTAACGTTAGCACGAGCTGTACCAGCTTGAGCCCAAGCATCTTTTACGCCTTCAACAGGACCAAAAGATACTTTTTCATCAGCGATCGTAAGAACAACAGATGAATTAACAACAGCAGTTAAAGAGCCTTTAGCGCCTTTAACAGTGATTTCCTGACCATTTAGAGAGATCTCTACGCCTGCAGGGATGGCAACGGGTGCTTTAGCAACACGAGACATATATAACCCCTTAAGAAACGTAGCAGATGATCTCGCCACCGATGCCAGCTTTACGAGCTGCACGGTCAGACATCATGCCTTTAGAAGTAGAAACGATAGCAACACCTAAGCCACCCATCACTTTTGGAAGATCATTACTTCCTTTGTAGATGCGTAAACCTGGGCGACTAACGCGCTCAATTTTTTCGATTACGTTTTTGCCTTCGAAATACTTCAAAGACACTTCAAGTTCAGCTTTCACTTCACCTGAAACAGCGTAACCATTAATGTAACCTTCTTCTTTAAGCACAGCTGCTAATGCAACTTTTTGCTTAGAACAAGGCATTTTAACTGCAACCTTAGAGGCTGACTGACCGTTACGGATGCGTGTTAGCATATCCGCAATAGGATCTTGCATGCTCATTTTCGTATACTCCCGAAATTAGTGACTTACCAACTAGCCTTTTTAAGACCTGGAACTTCACCACGCATCATGTGCTCACGTAGTTTGATACGGCTTAAGCCGAACTTACGTAGGTAGCCATGAGGGCGGCCAGTGATGTTACAGCGATTACGCTGACGACTTTCACTAGAATCACGAGGTAACGATTGCAATTTAAGAACTGCATTCCAACGATCTTCGTCTGAAGTATTTACACCAGAGATGATTGCTTTTAATTCAGCACGTTTCTCAGCGTATTTTTTTACTAGCTTCGCGCGTTTTACGTCGCGCGCTTTCATTGATTGCTTAGCCATGACCCTACCTTACTTACGGAATGGGAAATTAAAGGCAGTCAGCAGAGCGTGACCTTCTTCATCAGATTTCGCAGTAGTAGTGATAGTAATATCCATACCACGAATTTTATCGATTTTATCGTAATCGATTTCTGGGAAGATGATTTGCTCGCGAACACCCATACTATAGTTACCACGACCATCGAACGATTTAGGGTTCAGGCCACGGAAATCGCGGATACGTGGAATTGAGATGCCGATTAGGCGCTCAAAGAATTCCCACATACGCTCACCACGTAGGGTAACTTTACAACCAATAGGATATCCTTCACGGATCTTAAAGCCAGCAACGGATTTACGAGCTTTAGTAATCAATGGTTTTTGACCAGAAATTGCAGCCATATCAGCAGCAGCATTTTCTAATACTTTTTTATCATTGATTGCTTCGCCCACACCCATGTTAAGGGTGATCTTTTCAATCCGAGGGACTTGCATGATAGATTTATAGCCGAACTTAGTTTTAAGTTCAGACGCTACCGTCTCTTTGTAGTATTCATGCAGTTTCGCCACAGTTAACTCCAATTAAACAAGTTCATTAGTAGATTTGAAGAAACGAACTTTTTTGCCGTCTTCAAATCGGAAACCGACACGATCAGCCTTGCTTGTTGCAGGGTTGAATAGTGCCACGTTTGATGCGTCTAAAGCTGCTTCTTTCTCAACAATACCGCCAGCTACACCCAATTGTGGGTTTGGCTTTTGGTGTTTCTTGATAAGATTAACGCCTTCAACGAATATTTTACCGTCTGCTCTTACTTCAGTAACTTTGCCTTGTTTACCAGCATCTTTACCTGCAACAACGATAACTTCATCATTTTTTAAAATTTTAGCTGCCATTTTTCGTTCCTTTATAGTACTTCTGGTGCCAGAGATACGATTTTCATGAACTGATCAGTACGTAGTTCACGAGTAACTGGGCCAAAGATACGAGTACCGATCGGCGCGCCGTTAGCATTAAGCATAACAGCTGCGTTACGGTCGAAACGGATAGCTGCACCGTCTGTACGACGGATTGCTGACCTAGTACGCACAACCACTGCGTTTAGAACATCACCTTTTTTTACTTTACCGCGAGGAATTGCTTCCTTCACTGTAACTTTGATGATGTCACCAACACGTGCATAGCGGCGGTGCGAACCACCTAGGACCTTGATACACTGAACGCGACGTGCGCCTGAGTTATCGGCTACGTCCAACGTAGACTGCATTTGGATCATTATTAGTGCTCCGCAATAATTCCACTTAGTCCAACATGAACTAAACGGCTCCCCTCTATCTCAAGAGGTGGCGCATTATAACACCACGGCTTTGAAAAAAGCAACGGGAATCGACTAAAAAACAAACGACCCCATAAGAGGAGCCGTTATATATAATGTAGAACTCAGTATAAACTTAAAATTAAGCTTTTACTAATACTTCTACTAATGTCCAAGTTTTAAGCTTAGACACTGGACGAGTTTCACGAATAGTTACAACATCATTTAGTTGACATTCGTTGTTCTCATCATGTGCGTGTAGTTTAGTAGTACGCTTGATGAACTTACCGTATAACGGATGTTTCACTTTACGTTCTACTGCAACAACGATAGTTTTATCACCTTTGTTGCTAACAACACGACCCTGTACAGTACGAATAGTGCTCATATTATACACCCGCCTTTTCGTTCAGGATGGTCTTAACACGCGCGATATCGCGACGTACATTTTTGATTAAATGCGTTTGTGCTAGTTGGCCAGTACTTAACTGCATACGTAAGTTAAATTGCTCACGTAGTAGGTTAAGTAACTCAGCGTTTAGCTCTTCAACATTTTTTTGTTTAAGTTCGCTAGCGTTCATTACATTACCGTCTTAGTTACGAAAGTTGTAGAAATTGGAAGTTTCGCATCAGCTAGGCTGAATGCTTCACGTGCCAATTCTTCAGGAACTCCAGCCATTTCATAAAGGATTTTGCCAGGTTGTACTTGGCAAACCCAATATTCAACGCTACCTTTACCTTTACCTTGACGTACTTCAAGCGGCTTTTGTGTAATCGGCTTGTCTGGGAACACACGGATCCAGATTTGACCTTGACGCTTAACGTGACGAGTCATAGCACGACGTGCTGCTTCGATTTGACGAGCAGTAATTCGACCACGACCAGTAGCTTTAAGACCGAATTCGCCGAAAGTTACGTTTCCGCCTTTTGCAAGACCGCGGTTACGGCCTTTATGCATTTTGCGGAACTTCATGCGTTTTGGTTGCAACATATCAGAGTCTCCTATTTAGCAGCTTTAGGGCCACGACTGCGACGTTTAGGCTTCGAAGGTGCTTCAACTTCTTGAGTAAGTGGTAACTTACCTAGAACTTCACCTTTAAAGATCCAAACTTTCACACCAATGATGCCGTAAGTTGTAAGAGCTTCTGCAGTTGAGTAATCGATATCTGCACGAAGTGTATGTAGAGGCACACGGCCTTCACGATACCATTCAGCACGAGCGATTTCTGCGCCGCCTAAACGACCGCTAACTTGAACTTTAATACCCTTAGCACCTAAACGCATTGCATTTTGTACTGCACGCTTCATAGCGCGACGGAACATAACACGACGTTCAAGTTGAGAAGCGATACCTTCAGCTACTAATTTAGCATCTAGTTCAGGCTTACGGATTTCTGCGATATTGATTTGTGCAGAAGTACCAGTCATCTTAGCGATAGCATTACGTAGTTTTTCTACGTCTTCGCCTTTCTTACCGATAACAACACCAGGACGAGCAGTGTGAATAGTCACACGGATGCTTTTCGCTGGACGTTCGATAACGATACGTGAAACAGATGCATTTTTCAGTTTCTTAGTAAGGAACTGACGTACTTCAAAATCACCGTACAAATTGTCGGCGAAGTCTTTAGTATTCGCAAACCAAGTAGAGTTAAACTGCTTGGTGATACCTAGGCGAATACCATTTGGATGAACTTTCTGACCCATTGTTTTCTCCTAGTCTCTTAGCGTGTTGCTACAACAATTGTGATGTGGCTAGTACGCTTCAAGATGCGATCTGCACGACCTTTAGCACGTGGCATGATACGCTTCATAGTAGGACCGGCGTCAACAAACGCTGTAGCTACTACTAACTCATCAATATCCGCACCTTCGTTGTGTTCAGCGTTTGCGATAGCTGACTCAAGAACTTTTTTAACTTGTACAGCAGCTTTTTTAGTGCTGAAAGTTAAAACTTCAAGAGCTTTATCCACTGGTAAACCACGAATAAGGTCAATGACCAAACGTGCTTTCTGTGGAGAGCCTGAGGCGAAACGGTGTTTAGCTAATGCTTCCATCTAATTTCTCCTAACGCTTTTTAGCTTTCTTATCTGCAGCATGGCCGCGATAAGTACGAGTCGGTGCGAATTCGCCTAACTTATGACCAATCATTTCGTCAGTAACGAAAACTGGTACATGTTGACGACCATTATGGACAGCGATGGTCAGACCAATCATATTTGGAATGATCATAGAACGACGGGACCAAGTCTTAACTGGTTTTTTTTCCCCGCTTTCCACCGCTTTCTCTACCTTCTTCAGCAAGTGTAGGTCTATGAAAGGACCCTTCTTGAGAGAACGTGGCATGGTGATACCTCTATAAAATTACTTGTTGCGACGACGTACGATAAGTTTATCAGTACGCTTGTTCTTACGAGTTTTGTAACCCTTAGTTGGCATACCCCAAGGTGATACCGGATGACGGCCACCAGAAGTACGACCTTCACCACCACCGTGTGGGTGATCAACAGGGTTCATTACAACACCACGTACTGTTGGGCGAACACCGCGCCAGCGGCTAGCACCAGCTTTACCAAGTTGGCGAAGCATGTGTTCTGCGTTACCAACTTCACCAATCGTTGCACGACAATCAACTAATACTTTACGCATTTCGCCAGAGCGAAGACGTAGAGTAACGTATGAGTTATCACGAGCAATGATTTGTACGTATGTACCAGCAGAACGTGCAATTTGAGCACCTTTACCTGGCTTCATTTCCACAGCGTGTACAGTTGTACCTACTGGGATGTTACGCATTGGTAATGTGTTACCAGCTTTAATAGCTGCATCAACACCAGAAACAATAGTATCACCAGCTTGCATACCTTTAGCAGCTAGAACGTAACGACGTTCACCATCTGCGTAAAGAGCAAGTGCAATGTTTGCAGAACGGTTTGGATCATATTCCAAACGCTCAACAGTTGCAGGGATACCATCTTTATCATTACGTTTTAAGTCAATGATACGGTAATGTTGCTTATGACCGCCGCCGTGATGACGAACAGTAATACGACCGTTATTATTACGGCCACCAGATTTAGATTTTTTCTCTAAAAGTGGAGCATGTGGTTTGCCTTTATGCAAATCCGGGTTCACTACCTTAACAAGGTGGCGACGACCTGGAGAAGTAGGCTTACACTTAACAATAGCCATTATTCAGAATCCCCTTGATTATTCAGCACTGCCGAAATCGATGTCAGCGCCGTCAGCTAGAGTAACGTAAGCTTTTTTGATGTCTGAACGACGGCCAAAACGAGCGCCAGTGCGCTTAGTTTTACCTTTCAGTACCAATGTGCTTACATTTTTAACTTCAACTTCAAAAAGTTTTGCAATAGCTGCTTTAATTTCAGCTTTAGTTGCATCTAGTGCAACCTTGAAAACGATTGTGTTGTTGTTTTCAGCAGACATAGTGCTCTTTTCAGAGATATGTGGCGCTAGGATAACTTTCAATAAACGTTCTTCACTGATCATTTTAAGTTCTCCTCAATCTGCTTAACTGCAGCAGCAGTCATAACAACTTTGTTGAATGCGATAAGGCTAACTGGATCAATACCAGCAACATCACGAACATCAACTTTGTAAAGGTTACGAGCAGCTAAGAATAAGTTCTCATCAACTTCAGCACCTACGATTAGAACGTCGTTCAGATCGAAGTCTTTCAGTTTAGCAACTAATTCTTTAGTCTTAGGTGTTTCAACAGCGAACTGCTCAACAACAATAAGACGCTCTTGACGTACCAATTCAGAAAGGATGCTTTTGATCGCTCCACGGTACATCTTAGTGTTAACTTTTTGGCTGTGGTCCTGTGGACGCGCAGCAAAAGTTACACCACCTTTACGCCAGATCGGGCTGCTTGCAGTACCTGCACGAGCACGACCAGTACCTTTTTGACGCCATGGTTTTTTACCACCACCTGCAACGTCAGAACGGTTTTTCTGTGCACGAGTACCTTGACGCGCGCCAGCAGCATACGCTGTAACTACCTGGTGAACCAGAGCTTCATTAAACTCACGTCCGAAGGTAGTTTCTGAAACTTCAAGAGCACCTTGTGCGTCTTTCAATATCAATTCCATTACTAATTCCTCGGATTAAGCTTTAACAGCTGGTTTGATAATTACGTTGCCGTTGATCGCACCTGGAATAGCACCTTTAACAAGTACTAGGTTACGTTCACTATCAACACGTACCACATCTAGAGACATGATCGTAACACGCTCAGCTCCCATGTGACCTGCCATTTTCTTGCCTTTAAATACGCGACCTGGAGTTTGGCATTGGCCAATTGAACCCGGTGCACGGTGAGCAAGAGAGTTACCGTGAGTAGCATCTTGCATAGCAAAGTTCCAACGTTTAATAACGCCTGCGAAACCTTTACCTTTAGATGTACCTGTAACGTCTACTTTAGTCGTTTCAGCAAAAATGTCTACGTTTAGCTCAGCGCCAACTTCAACAGATTCACCTTCGCCTGTTTCCAGACGGAATTCCCAAAGGCCACGACCAGCTTCAACTTTAGCTTTAGCGAAATGACCCGCTTCTGGCTTGTTTACTCTGCTAGCTTTTTTCGTGCCAGTGGTCACTTGAAGTGCGCGGTAACCGTCAATTTCAAGTGTTTTAACTTGAGTAACGCGGTTAGGCTCACATTCAATAACGGATACTGGGATAGATACGCCATCTTCAGTGAAGATACGTGTCATACCAACTTTACGTCCGATTAGACCAATCATTATAATAACCTCAATATAAATCGTTGTTTTAGAACTTACTAGCCAAGGCTGATTTGAACATCAACACCAGCAGCTAGATCTAAACGCATAAGAGCGTCAACGGTTTTTTCTGTTGGCTCAACGATGTCAACCAGGCGCTTGTGAGTACGAATTTCGTACTGGTCACGCGCATCTTTGTTAACGTGCGGAGAAGTAAGCACTGTGAAACGCTCTTTGCGAGTTGGTAGTGGAATAGGACCACGTACTTGCGCGCCAGTGCGTTTTGCAGTTTCAACGATTTCCGCTGTAGACTGATCGATAAGACGATGATCGAACGCTTTTAAGCGGATACGGATTCTTTGGTTCTGCATTAGACCAGAGCTCCAATAAAGTTAAACACACACAAAAATTCGACAACTCACATCTAGATAACTAGATTGCGAGAGCGATATCTTTAACTCGATGACTCCCCTATCGGGAGTCTTGATGCCTGACCATTAATACTTTAACTCAAGGTTAAGGTAATAACATAATGATTCAGGTTCCTGCCTAAGCAAGTGGAACTTATTATACATGACCTCTTGCCATTAGCAAGAAAAAGATCAACATAACGAATTTAATCATTAAATCGACGTCATTAAGTCATAAAGTGTTGAATCATCATTTAGGATGCTCACACAGTTAACCGTTACCGTAATTTGTCGACACATTATATAGAGAGTAAAGATTAAGTTCAAGTTTCTTTACCAACATTATTGAAACCAAAAAAAGCACCCTGCTAGGGTGCTTTAGGTCATCTAAAATAAAATTAAGACGCAAGTTTTCCGATTTTACTTTATTGTTTGACTAACAACATTTAACTTAAACTCTAACGCAACTTCATCACACGCATGCTGACGTGGACAAATATCACAATCTTTCAATACTTTTTCTGGCAGCATTGATTTACTGGTTGAGCTAAAGCCCATCTTCATAAAGAACTCTGGCACACGTGTTAATACAAACACTTTTTTGATAGCCATCTGCTCAGCTTTACGCAACATGTATTCGACAACCGCTTTACCCTGCCCGCCACCTTGATAGCCAGGTTCGATGCCCAATGAACGGATCTCAGCAAGCCCAGTATCGTAAACATAGATAGACGCACAGCCTGTCACCTGATTATGTTTCTCAGTCACCGCAAAGGTACCTACCGCTTTTACTAGATCAGAGCGGTTACGCGGTAAATTCTCTCCAATATTCGCCCAATAATTTACCATACGTTCTATATCATCTAGATCCGTCAAACGAGCAGCTCGAATATTAATACCTGATGTATCACGTTCTTCTAAACGTTTTTCCGCATTAGTTAAGGCAAATTCTACCTGCACTGGGGATACTCCACCCTGTGCTTTACGTTTTGCTAACGTTTCATCAAGTGACAAGTGATGATAAACATCATTTTCAATCAGTTCATCGAACGCTTTAAATTCCGCTAAGCTTAATTCCTCTAATGGCACGCCCTTTTGGATTGCAGCAACAACAGCTTCACCTACAATATGGTGTGAATCACGGAAAGGTACACCTTTAGCAACAAGGTAATCAGCCAATTCAGTCGCGTTCGAATAACCACCTAGCGCTGCTTCTTTGGTTCTTTCTTCATTGATCTTCATACCTACCAGTGACATAGCTGCCATCTCTAGGCAATCACTCCAAGTATCAAGCGCATCAAACAAGCCTTCTTTATCTTCTTGCATATCTTTGTTATATGCCAATGGTAAGGCTTTGAGTGTCATCAGCATGGCACTCAAAGATCCAAATACACGGCCTGTTTTACCACGAATGAGTTCAAGTGCATCTGGGTTTTTCTTTTGTGGCATCAAAGAAGAGCCAGATGTCACCGCATCCGCCAACTCAATAAAGTTAGATTCACCCGAGTTGTAGAAAATCAAATCTTCTGCCAGACGCGATAAATGGATCATTGACATACTTGCCGTACTCATCAATTCCATTACATGGTCACGGTCAGAAACTGAATCGAGACTGTTTAGTGTCGCGCTAGCAAAACCAAGTGAATGTGCTAATTCAGTTCTATCCATTGGATAAGCGGTACCCGCAAGTGCTCCAGAACCTAATGGACAGGTATCAAGACGTTTTAAACAATCCGTTAAACGACTAAAATCACGTTCTAGCATTTCAACATAGGCTAAGCACCAATGTGAAAACGTCACTGGCTGTGCACGTTGTAAATGGGTGTAACCCGGCAGTACAGTATGTTGATGTTCACGTGCAAGCGATACCAGTTGCTGCTGCGTTTTATCCAGCTGCATTAGTAATTGCTCACCTTGCTGTTTACACCAAAGTTTTAGATCGGTTGCAACCTGATCATTACGACTGCGGCCTGTATGTAGCTTTTTACCCAGATCACCCACTTTAGCAATTAACTGCGTTTCCACCCAACTGTGAATGTCTTCAGCATCACTTTGCAGAATTTGTTCTGGGTTTTCTAATACCGTCAATTTAAGATCGTTTAACGCACCCTCAATCGCGAGTTGCTCATCTAAGGTTAAAATCCCCACACTAACCAAAGCTTTTGACCATGCCACTGAACCTGTGATGTCTTGTTCAGCTAAACGATAGTCAAACCGCAGTGAATCGTTAAATGTTTTAAATCTTGCATCAGCTGCTTGACTGAATCTACCGCCCCATAGTGCCATGGTTACATCCTTATTCTTTCTTATATTTTTATATTGGAAGTATGTATATTCGAAGTAGAGGGCGTTCAACACCCTCAAATAGCGTTACTTAGATGCTAAAGCTTTAATACGACTAGACAACGAATATAAGCGAATGAAACCTTCCGCATGGCTTTGGTCATAAACATTATCATCACCAAATGTAGCAAACTCTTCACTATAAAGACTATTTGGCGATTGTTTCTGCACAGCTTGCACTGAACCTTTATACATTTTCACGATCACTTCACCGTTCATTTCTTCTGCTAATGTACCTGCAGCAGCAAGCAATGACGCACATAAAGGGGTGAACCAGCGACCGTCATAAACAAGATGTGAGAATTCAGCGGCAACAGTATGTTTCCATTTACGTGTTGTTTTATCTAACACTAACTCTTCAATACCACGTAACGCTTCAACCATAACAGTACCACCTGGTGTTTCATAACAACCACGTGACTTCATACCGACTAAACGGTTTTCAACAATATCAACACGACCAACACCATGTGCAGCGGCTTTTTCATTTAGATACATCAGAGTTTGATACGGTGACATTGCTTCACCATTAACAGCGGTGATCTCACCTTTAACAACTGATAGCGTTAAAAATTCAGGTTTATTCGGTGCATCAATTGGATCAACAGTCATGGTCCAAACTTGTTTTGTTGGTTGATTCCATGGGTCTTCTAATTCGCCACCCTCATGGGAAATGTGCCAAGCATTAGCATCACGGCTGTAAATTTTAGTCGCTGATGCAGCAGTAGGAATGTCACGTTCAGCTAAGTATTCAAGTAGAGATTCACGGCTGGTTAAGTCCCAGATACGCCAAGGCGCAATCACCGTTAGTTCTGGTGCAAGTGCAGCAAAACAAGATTCAAAACGGATCTGATCATTACCTTTACCTGTACATCCATGACAAAGTGCATCAGCACCAACTTTACGGGCAATTTCAACTTGTGCTTTAGCAATGATTGGACGAGCCATTGACGTACCTAAAAGATAAGTACCTTCGTAAACGGCACCTGTCTTAAGCGTTGGGTAGATATAGTCAGAGACTAATTCATCCTTTAGATCAACGACGTAACATTCAGATGCACCCGAAGCCAATGCTTTAGCTTCAATGCCCTCAAGTTCTTCAGCACCCTGACCTACATCAGCAACAAACGCGACAATCTCACAATTGTCATAGTTTTCTTGTAACCAAGGTAAAATAACTGAAGTGTCTAAACCACCAGAATACGCTACTACTACTTTCTTAACTGTTTGTGTCATTTTCATTTTCCTTAATATGTTACTTCAGCAATGTCAGTAAAACTGCATTTTGGGCATGCATTCTATTTTCGGCTTGATCAAAAATTAGCGATTGTTCGCCATCCATCACTTCCGATGTTATCTCTAACTCACGATGAGCGGGCTGACAATGCAATACATGTTTAATTCCTGTGCGAATCAGTAATTCTTTGTTTATCTGATACGGCATGTATTTTTCTTTTACTTGTTCCAATGGAGTATCATCCCCCATAGAGACCCAAGTATCACCATAAATAACATCATAATCAACGATGTCATCAAGGTTATCTGTTACATTTATTTTACCACCGCTAATGTTAGCTAACTCCATGGCTTGCTTAACAATTTGAGCGTCAGGACTACTGCCTCGTGGACATACAGCTGTCACTTCAGCACCCAAGATAGCACCGGTTAGCATTAATGAATGCGTCACGTTATTACCTTCGCCGATATAGGCTAGTTTTACTTTCGAAACATCTTCATAGTGTTCCGAGATTGTTAAGAAATCAGCCAATGCTTGGCAAGGGTGATATAAATCGCAAAGTGAATTAACAACGGGTACGCTGCCATGCTCCACTAATCCTTCTAATGTTTTATGACTCATAACGCGGGCTACAATAGCATCCGCCCAACGAGAGATATTCGCAGCAAAGTCTTTTACTGTCTCACGCTCACCAATTGCACCATTTTGTGCATCAAGATAAACCGCATGACCACCTAATTTATGAATGCCGATATCAAATGTTACGCGTGTTCGTAGTGACTGCTTTTCATAAATGGTTACAACGCTTTTACCCGCTAATGCTTGTGAGTACTCTGCCGGATTGGCTTTCACTGCTTTAGCCAATGCTAATAAGTCAAGGATCTGTTGTTTACTTAAATCTTTAACTGATAATAAATTTTCCATGATCGAACTCCGTTAACTGATCAATATTAGCTAGAAACTTTCGTTCCCTCTGCTTCACCATTTAATAACGCCACTAACCGCTCAGGCACTTTCCAACTCGCTAATTTGATATCGCGATTTAAAGATGCTGCCGCCTTTAATGCCGCTTTCACTTTTACTTCCATACCGCCATGAATCACACCAGCAGTAATAAGTTCATCTGCATAGCTGCTGTTCATCTCAGTAATTAACTGCATATCCGCGTCTAAAATACCGGCCACATCAGATAACATGACTAAATCAGCATCAAGCGTTTCACAAATAGCCGTTGCAGCTTGATCTGCATTCACATTTAATAACTGTCCCTTTGCATCAATACCAATAGAACTAATAATCGGTAAAAAACCACTACTGAGTAACGCAGCTAATAATGTTGGGTCACCCGCTTCACACTCTCCGACAGCACCAAGTCCTGCTTTTGATTGTGTTACCGTTGAGATACCGCCATCAGCAAGACTTAAACCAACGACTTTAGCCCCCGACTTCAAACCCTGTGCCATTAATACTTTATTTGCCGTACCTGCTAACGCGCCGGTGATATAACCAATATCTGTAAATGGAGTAACACGTAAACCGTTCTTTTTCTCGCTAACGATATCCATCTTTGCTAGTAAATCGTCAACAAAGCAGCCACCGCCATGCACCAAAATAAGAGGACGTGACGATGCTGACTTATATTCACTCAACGCCGAAAACAACTGTTCAAGTGCCGTTTCGTTTTCAAGTAATGCGCCGCCAAGTTTTAATACTAATGGAGTTGTCACTGTTATATTCCTTATACTAATGACGTTGTCATCGCGAAACCAAAACGAATATTGATACACTGTATTGCTTGTGCAGCGGCACCTTTTAATAAGTTATCAATCGCAGAAACCACAATAAGGTCTTGCCCTTGTTGCTGCCACGCTAAATCACAATAAGCGGTTTTCTCAACTGCTTTAATACTTGGCCAGCCGCTTGGTAATAACCGCACCATAGGTTGATCTTGATACGCCTCTTGATAAGCTGCTGTCACTTGTTCTGGTGTAACACCAGCTGCAAGTTTGACGTTAATCGTTGCTAAGATTCCGCGTTTAAAACAGCCTAAGTGGGGTGTAAAAATAACGTCATGACCTAAATGTGAACTTATTTCAGGTTGATGACGATGGTTGAACACACCGTAAGGTGCATGGCTTACTTCGCAAAATGCTGAACCTAACGCCGCTTTACGACCTGCGCCACTCACGCCACTAACGGCATTAATGATTGGTTTTTGATCCTCTGCAATCAAGCCATGTTTAGCTAACGGTTTTAATGCTGATAACGATGCGGTTGGATAACAACCCGGCACCGCAATTAAGTTTGCTTCTGCAATATCAGCACTCGCCCATTCAGCTAAACCATAAACAGCACTCTTTAATTCTTTATCGAAGTTATGTTTAAAACCGTAATAATTTTCATAAAAAGCAGGGTCGTTAACTCTAAATGCACCGGACAAATCAAATACCACCGCATCCTGCGCTAAAAACTCAGCGGCAATATCATGGCTAACTTCATGTGCAGTTGCTAAAACAACAATATCAACATCGTCGCAAATATTTTTTATATTGCTAACAGCTAATGGTTCAATTGTTTGGTCAACAACACCTAATAAATGACCATATAATGAAGAAAATGATTTTCCTGCATCCAAACTGTGTTCTGAAACATACAAGCCTGCTAATTCAAGTTCTGGATGTTTAGTAATGTAATGGGCTAGCTCAGCACCGGTATACCCGGTAGCACCGACTAAAATTGTTTTTAACATGTTTGACTTCCGTGTTTGCTAAATTGTAAAACGACGGGCAACTTCGCCCTTTCCAATCGCACTTGCTTGCATAAATGAAGCTGTGCTAATGCATTTTAAATACTGTCTCGTCAAAACGATGAAAAACGATTCATTATCTAACCCATACGTTGTAAAGTAAGGATGATTAGAGAATAAAACAGATTACATTTTTATGCAACTTTATTGCATAAAAAAACAATCATTCATTACAGGATCGTAATATGCAATTACCCAAATTCACTGAACTTTATAAATCACTTATCCTAACACCTTCAATTAGTTCATTAGAAAAAGAGTTAGATATCAGTAATAAACCTATTATTGAGCTACTCGCTGGCTGGTTCACCGAACTTGGTTTTAGCATCAATATCACCAGCGTACCTGACACGAATGGTAAATTTAATCTAGTCGCGACCTATGGCAAAGGTGATGGTGGATTATTATTGGCTGGACACACAGATACCGTTCCGTTTGATGAAGGTTTATGGACCAAAGATCCGTTCCAATTAACTGAAAAAGACGATAAATGGTATGGCTTAGGTACGATTGATATGAAAGGTTTTTTTGCCTTTGTGCTCGAAGCATGTAAAAACATTGATTTAACTAAGTTAGATAAACCATTACGCATTCTTGCCACTGCTGATGAAGAGACCACGATGGCAGGAGCAAGAGCAATTGCGGCCGCGCAAAGTTTTCGACCTGATTATGCAGTCATTGGTGAGCCAACCGGTATGGTTCCCGTATTTATGCACAAAGGTCATATGTCAGAAGCAATACGTATTACCGGACGCAGCGGTCACTCTTCAGATCCCGCTAATGGAGTCAATGCCATTGAGATCATGCATCAAGTAACAGGGCAGTTATTGCAACTGCAACGTAAATTAAAAGAACAATATGCCTGCGATCATTTTGTTATTCCACAACCCACACTTAATTTTGGCCATGTACACGGTGGTGACAGCCCAAACCGCATCTGTGGCAGTTGTGAATTACACATCGACATGCGCCCTATTCCAGGCGTAAGTCCCGATGAACTGTTCATGCTGCTTAACCAAGCATTACTACCAATCCAAAAGCAATGGCCTGGTGCTGTAGATGTTTACCATCTGCATGAACCGATCCCAGCTTATGCGTGCGATGCTGATTCAACGTTGATTAAATTAGCTGAAAAACTCACAGGTGAAGACGTTATACCTGTGAATTATTGTACCGAAGCACCATTTATTCAACAACTTGGATGTGACACTATCGTCATGGGGCCAGGGAGTATTAATCAAGCCCATCAACCTGATGAATATTTAGATTTATCCGCAATTAAACCAACACAGGCGATTATCCAAAAACTGATTGAAGAAACATGTAAAAACTAACTAAAGAATTATCATTTTGTAGTAAAATTACTCCCGATATCACAATTAATCGCATTAATTACACGATTTCATTGACGAATGTCACTAAATATAGTTATTTTACACACATAACGATAATAGTTGTTGCCGTATTACATCACTGAATTGAAGGATTATGTATGTCAGATAAATATGCAGCGTTACGAAGTAATGTCGGCTTATTGGGCCAAGTACTAGGGAATACAATCAAGGATCATCTTGGAGAAGAGTTCTTAGATAAGATTGAAACCATTCGTCAACTAGCAAAATCATCCCGTGCAGGTAATGATAAAGACCGTGCACAATTACTCACCGTACTGCGTAGCCTCTCTGATGATGAGCTATTACCAGTAGCGCGTGCATTTAGCCAATTCTTAAATCTGGCTAACATTGCTGAGCAGTTCCACACCACTTCACGTAATTGTGCAGATAACACTTGCGTGCCAGACTCTATCGATGAACTCTTTGCTAAACTAAATAACTCTGAAATCAGTGAAGAAGATGTACTTTCTGCGGTTAAAAACCTTAAGATCGATTTAGTACTGACTGCTCATCCAACTGAAATTACCCGTCGTACCCTAATCCATAAGCATGGCGCGATTAATAAATGCCTTAGCCAGTTAGAACTTACTGAATTAAGCAGCAAAGAACGTGATGTCTTCATGACGCGTATCGAACAATTGGTATCACAAGCTTGGCACACCAACGAGATCAGAACAGTACGCCCAACGCCTGTCGATGAAGCTAAATGGGGCTTTGCAGTAGTAGAAAATTCATTATGGGATGCAGTACCAAATTTCTTACGCAGTCTTGATAAACGCTTACAAGACCGCTTAGATTACCAATTACCTATTGACGCTTCACCCGTTAAATTTACCTCTTGGATGGGCGGAGATCGCGACGGTAATCCGTTTGTGACTTCAACGGTCACCGAAGAAGTACTATTAACCAGTCGCTGGATGGCGATTCACTTGTTCCTTAAAGATGTAAAGCATCTCACCAGTGAATTATCAATGAATGACTGTAATGACACATTACGTGCATTCGTCGGTGAAAGTCATGAACCATACCGTGTGTTACTGAAAAAGTTACGTAGTGAGTTAACAGAAACATTAGCGAGCTTAACTGCACAGTTAAAAGGCGAATACACAGAAAGCCGTGACATCATCACCACAACAGCACAGTTACGTGAGCCATTGTTAGCTTGCTATAACTCACTTAATGCCTGTGGTATGCGCGTTATTGCCCAAGGTGCATTACTCGATACTATTCGCCGCGTTGAATGTTTCGGTGTGAGTTTAGTAAAACTTGATATCCGCCAAGACAGTGATCGTCATACAGATGTGATCGCCGAAGTAACCCGTTACTTGGGTCTTGGAGACTACGCACAATGGAGCGAACAAGATAAACAAGCGTTCTTATTACAAGAGCTTAATAACAAGCGCCCCCTGATCCCACAATGCTGGCAACCGTCTGCTGATGTGAAAGAAGTACTTGATACTTGTCACACTGTGGCAAAACAAGATCCAGAAGCACTGGGCATTTACATCATTTCAATGGCACGTAAAGCCTCTGATGTATTAGCAGTGCAATTACTATTAAAAGAAACAGGTTGTCCATTCCGTCTACCTGTTGCGCCATTATTCGAAACATTAGACGATTTAAATAACGCAGGAACAGTAACAGCAAGTCTGTTAGCGATTGATTGGTATAAAAACTACATCAATGGTCATCAGTACATCATGATCGGTTATTCTGATTCTGCAAAAGATGCTGGTGTAATTGCCGCGTCTTGGGCGCAATATCGCTCGCAGGAAGCCTTAGTTAATATTTGTGAGCAAGAAGAAATTAAGCTGACTTTATTCCATGGACGTGGTGGTAGCATCGGTCGTGGTGGTGCGCCTGCACATGCAGCTTTATTATCACAACCTCCGGGGTCACTAAAAGGTGGTTTACGCGTAACAGAGCAAGGTGAAATGATCCGCTTTAAGTTTGGTCTTGCCAATGTTGCAGAACAAAGCTTAAACCTCTACACCAGTGCAATTTTAGAAGCTAATTTACTACCGCCGCCAGCACCAGAACAAGCTTGGCGTGATGCAATGGATCAAATGTCTGCGGATTCATGTGAAGAATATCGCTCATATATCCAGGGTCATGAAAAATTCGTACCTTATTTCCGCTCTGCAACGCCTGAGTTAGAATTAGGTAAACTGCCACTCGGTAGCCGTCCAGCAAAACGTAAACCAAACGGTGGTGTAGAAAGCTTACGTGCCATCCCTTGGATCTTTGCATGGACACAAAACCGCTTGATGTTACCCGCTTGGTTAGGTTGTACCGCAGCATTCAAAAACATGCTCGATTCAGGTCAGCGTGAGACACTGCAAGAAATGCAGCAACAATGGCCGTTCTTTAATACTCGTATTGAAATGTTCGAAATGGTATTTTTGAAAGCTGATGCTTGGTTAGCGGAATATTATGACCAATGTCTAGTGACTGAAGATTTATGGCATTTAGGTAAAGAACTACGTGCAAGTTTGGCATTAGCAACTGAATTGATCTTAGGTTTAACACCTGACACGCAATTACTTGATGCCCAACCTTGGAGTAAAAAGTCAATTGAGTTACGTAACCCGTATACAGATCCCCTGAACATCCTACAAGCAGAGCTATTAAGCCGCGCACGTAGCTGTGAAGAAGTGAATCCTGATATCGAACAAGCCTTAATGGTAAGTATCGCTGGTGTTGCAGCAGGTATGCGTAATACCGGTTAACTTTCAATTTAGTTATCAGCTAATGAGTAGATAATAAAATGCCAACATCATCGTCGGCATTTTTAATTCTCATATAAGCTCACAGCAGTATCGTTTACTACCTTGGACGTACACCCAGAGTATGACAAATAGCATACGTTAAATCAGCGCGGTTTAACGTATAGAAATGAAAGTCCTTCACCCCTTCGCGCGACAATACTTTCACTTGATCAATAGCGATACTTGCGCCAACCAGATTACGTGTAGCTTGATCATTATCTAAACCTTCAAACTGGCTGTGCATCCAATTAGGCACTTTTACATTGGTCAGTTTTGAAAACTTACATAAGGTTTTATAATTTGATACCGGTAAAATACCCGGCACGATCTCTTTATTAATACCGACTGCCGCACAACGGTCTCGGAAGCGTAAAAAACTCTCAGTATCAAAAAAGAACTGTGAAATAGCACGATCAGCACCGGCATCAATCTTATCTTTTAGCGCGAGCAAATCTGCTTGCGCATTTTTTGCTTCCGGGTGAACTTCTGGATAGGCAGCAACTGAAATATCAAAATCATTTACCTCTTTTAATAAAGCAACTAAGTCAGCCGCATACATATCAGGCTGATTCAATCCAGTTGGTAAATCACCACGTAAAGCCACGATATTACGAATACCGTTATCCCAATAATCCTTTGCAATCTGCTTTAATTCTTGGCGATTAGCGTCAATACAAGTGAGGTGTGGCGCAGCAACTAAACCCGTTTCATGCTTAATTTGTTTGATAATGTCATGAGTACGATCACGTGTACCGGAATTTGCACCGTATGTCACTGACACAAATTTAGGGTCTAACGCTTTGAGGCGATTAATCGATTCCCATAAGGTAGACGTCATTGCTTCAGAGTTTGGCGGGAAAAATTCAAATGAAACGTTAATATCACGTCCCAATTCAGAAACGCTTTGATTTAATACTTCAATATTTTGTGCATTGTGAAAACTCATACTCATATCCCTTAAGATGCTTAGACGTCCATACCGCTATACGTCTTAATAATCACAAGTTTGATGGATAAAGTCAACGCACATAATTCATCTTAAACATGAATTATATGCGCATTGGTTTTCGACAGGCGAAAATGTAAAAATTAACGTGCGAACAGCTTACATAATTGGAACAGGTCTGATTGAATAGCACCCGCAGTAACATCTCTACCAGCACCAGGACCTTGGATCACTAATGGGTTATGACGATACCAATGGCTATTAATTGAAAAAATATTATCGCACGGTAATAAGTTCGCAAATGGATGGGTTGGTTCTAAGAACTCTAACCCAACCTGCGCCCCTTCTTTGCGACTAAAACTAGCGACATAGCGTAATACTAAGCCCTGCTTTTTAGCTTTATTAAACATACGCAATATTTTTTCATCTAGTTCTTCGCAATGCTCTAGAAACTCATCAACTTTAAATTCCATTAGAGCTTTAGATACCAATGACTCTAATTTTATATCACTAAGCTCCATGTCATAACCCGCTTCACGGCTTAAGATAAGCAGTTTTCGCTGCACGTCCTTACCCGATAAATCTTCACGAGGGTCAGGTTCCGTTAGCCCTTGATGCCAAGCTTGTTCCACTAATTCCGAGAACGCAATTTCACCATTATATTGTTGAAACAACCAAGATAAGGTACCAGAGAAAATACCGCTAACAGCAGTCACTTGATCACCACTGTGTTGCAGCATCCCCATAGATGATTGGATCGGTAATCCAGCACCGACCGTGGCATTATATAACCAGTAGCTTTCATTATCACTAAAGCTTTGCTTAACCCGATTATAAAACTCACTACTCGCTGCGCCTGCGAATTTATTTGCGGAAATCAGGTGGAAACCATGTTGAGCAAATTCAGGATAATAATAGCTGATGGCTTCACTGGCCGTAATATCGATAATCACCAATTCATCAAACGGGTGCAGTGCGAGGTTAGATAATAACTGTTCCCAGACAAACGATTCAGGTTGAAAATTATCAAGTACTGTCACAGCATCCAGACCATTGAAATCTAATACCCCGCCCTGTGAACCATACACACCGCATAAGCACAGTTCGACATTTTGTTGCTCAGGTACTTTATGCATTTGCTCCGCAAACAAAGATAGCCAACCGGCACCGATATTTCCTTTACCAAACAGCACAACACCAATGCGCCTTGGCTGCTTAAATAACGCTGTATGCAGCTCTTTCAATAACGGCTCTAACACCACTTTCTGCAGAACGGCACTGATACTTAAATGGTTTTCACCTGTCTGTACAAATATCAGAGTGTGCTCTGAAATTAATTGATAAAACAGATGTGATTGCAAAGCATTATCCGTTACACCAGAACCCACTAACGCCACCATACAAAAACCACTTACATGCTCAACGGCCATTACGTTAGATTGTTGCTGTTTATATATTGCTAATGCAGCAAGTACAAACTCAACAATTTCAGCAGTATAACCTAATCTAACTATATGATCCGTCGGACGCCGTTTAATACAGATTGGTGATAGTTGCTGCTGCGCTAACAATGTAATTAACTGATTATATTGTTGTTGGTAATCAACAACATGATTAAACTCAACATCCACTAAATGCAAGTCATCAATCGAGGTAACAATTTTCGCCCCTTTACCTTTTGGTAAACGACGGTGGATCTGGGTTGAACCTTCATCAGGAGTATAACTGCAGCGTAACTGAACATGCTGTTTACTCTCGGCAACAGGTTGTAGTGTACGCGCATGTAATACGGGTGAACCTAAACGTGCTAGCTCAGCGGCTTCATCAAGTGATAACTTGGTTTGCAGTTCAGCATCTTTTACGCGACGAGGATCGGCACTAAATATCCCCGCAACATCACTCCAAATGGTGGTTTGCTCAGCATCCACTAACGCAGCTAACAATGTCGCAGAATAATCAGAGCCATTGCGCCCTAATGTCACAGTACGCTGTTGTGTATCAGCAGCAATAAAACCGGTCACAACAACGCGATTATTCAGCGTCGCTAAACACGATGCTAACTTGTGGCGAGACACAATTTCATCAACCACAGGTTGCGCAGCTAATTCAGTGGTTAAAAATAAGCGAGAATCTAAATCATTGGCTGGTAGCTCACTTTGACTCAGCAAAGCCGCTAATAATCGTGCAGACCACATCTCTCCATGCGCTAAAATTTGACTTTTAACATACACATCAAGGCTAGTTTCTAATAGATGGCCTATGGTATGAATATCATCTTGTAGTGCAGAAGTGAGTTGTGCACATAAGTCACCTTCTAATAGTTCTGCAATTAACTTAATTTGATACTCGCTCGTCGCAATAAGACGCTCCGACGCAGCTTGATCACCATCTTCGGCCAATTGTAATAACTCTAATAATTGGTTGGTGGTCTTACCCGCGGCAGAAACTACAATAAGATCGCGTGCTTTGGTGTGTTGACTAATGATCGTCAATACTCGACGATAACAGGTAGCATCAGCTAAACTACTGCCACCAAATTTATGAATACTGCGCTTAATTGCGTCCATGCGTTCTCCCGAACTTAATATCGAATTAATGTATTACCAGTAACTAAAAACATACACCATTAGCCTACAACAGGTCAATAGACGTCTAGAGCTCTTTACATACTGATTGCCAATAATCAAATTCAAAGGTAGACTTATTACTTATTCATAAATAATAATTTACGCAAAGGTCAAAAATGACGAAGTGGAACGGCGAGTATATTAGCCCCTATGCAGAACATGGGAAAAAGAGTGAGCAGGTTAAGAAAATTACTGTTTCAATTCCTTTGAAAGTATTGAAAGTACTGACAGATGAAAGAACTCGCCGTCAGATTAATAATCAACGCCATGCAACCAACAGTGAGTTATTGTGTGAGGCATTTTTACATGCTTACACAGGTCAACCATTACCAGCGGACGAAGATTTAACAAAAGACAAACCAGACAGTATCCCTGAAGAAGCTCGAGCACAGATGTTAACACTCGGTATTAATATTGATGATTATTTAGAACAAGATGATTAATAGATAAATAATAGCGAAGCAGTTATAAAAAAGGCACTCCTTTATGAAAGGAGTGCCTTTTTTGATTTCAACAGTCTGTATTCCAGATCTCAATGCAGTCTATTAATAAATTCAAAGCCAGAATATAGTAATTAAGCCCTAAAAACTAAAAGGTGCAGCACGGCCTCTTTTCTTTTCCACTTTTTTAGGCTCCGCCACTTTTGCTGTTTGCGTTTGTTTTTCTGCAGCTTTTTTCTTTTTCTTCTTTTCAGGCTGCTCCCAAGTATCCGCTGCAATACTTTCAACCACAGGCTTAGCAGCAGCAACTTCTTCTACGCTATTCTCTACAACCTGTAGATCAGATTCATCAGTTTCAACATCAGTGCTTGTCATTGCATCATTAGCAATGAAATCGTCTTCAGTCAGTTCATGTTCTGCCATGTATGCAGCCACAGAGTCTGACTCTAAAGCAGCCGGGTCAACAAATTCATCTTCAGGAAAATTTTCGCCATCATCAGTTTCCGCGTAATCAGCGTCATCATATGATGCCAACTCTTCAGCAGACATAACCTGATACGCTTCGCCATCAAAACCGATGATGTCACCAAACATAATTTTTTTACGTTTACGAGTTTCAACTTCACCGTTTACATACACATAACCGTTAGCAATATGGTTTTTTGCTTCACTGCCCGAGGTCACTAGGTTCTCAATTTTTAAAATTTTATATAATTCAATTGGTTCTTCAGAAACAACAACAGGGATGACTTCAATTTCGTATTCTTCAGACATGGAAACCTTAAATGTGGGCAATATAGCGGCTCTTTATACAAGTATAAGCGCAAAAATGCAAACGCCAAGGAAAGACCTTGGCGTTTGTTAGAATTATCTAATAAATTTACAGCATGTAATTTTCAGGTAATTCTATACGTGATACACCCGTTTCAACCGCTGCTAGTGCAACAGCGCGTGCAACGCGTGGTAATAAGCGTGGATCCATTGGTTTTGGAATAATGTACTCTTTACCAAACTCTAATGATGTTGCACCAGACGCAGCTAATACTGACTGTGGCACTTCTTCTTTGGCAATTTCACGAATTGCATGTACTGCAGCCACTTTCATTGCTTCATTAATCACACTTGCGCGTGCATCTAATGCACCACGGAAAATGAATGGGAAGCACAATACATTATTAACTTGGTTTGGATAATCAGAACGACCAGTTGCCATGATCAAATCTTGACGTGCCGCATGCGCTAACTCAGGTTTAATCTCTGGATCAGGATTCGAACATGCAAAAATAATTGGATTATCAGCCATCAATTTCACATCGTCAGCAGCCAATACGTTTGGACCTGATACACCAACAAATACGTCGGCGCCGTTAATCGCATCTTGTAACGTACGCTTATCGGTATTATTAGCAAAACGCTGTTTATATTCGTTAATGTCATCACGACGAGTGTGAATCACACCTTTACGGTCTAACATGTAGATTTTTTCACGTTGTGCACCACATGAAATTAATAATTCCATACAAGCGATCGCTGCTGCGCCAGCGCCCATACAAACAATAACAGCTTCCGCGATGTTTTTACCTTGAATGTCTAGCGCGTTAATCATACCTGCAGCTGTTACGATTGCGGTGCCGTGCTGATCGTCATGGAATACCGGGATCTGACAACGCGAAATTAACGCTTTTTCAATTTCAAAGCATTCTGGCGCCTTAATATCTTCGAGATTAATACCACCGAATGTATCGGCAATATTGGCAACTGTATCAATAAATTCTTCTGTCGTACGGTGTTTCACTTCAATATCAATCGAATCGATATCTGCAAAGCGCTTAAATAGTAGTGCTTTACCTTCCATTACCGGCTTTGAAGCCAGTGGACCTAAATTACCGAGACCTAAAATCGCAGTACCATTAGTGATCACCGCCACTAAGTTGCCTTTGGCCGTATATTTATAAGCATCATCAGGGTTAGCAGCAATTTCACGCACTGGTTCTGCGACACCTGGACTATATGCTAAAGAAAGATCATCAGCGGTTTCTGCTGACGTAGTAAGTTGAATAGCAATTTTGCCTGGTTTAGGGTTCGCATGGTAATCCAATGCTTGCTGTCTAAGGTCTGACATACACAATATCCTGAATGAAATGAATGCACATAACTCACCCCCCTTAATTCAAGAATAACAAGGTGTGAGAAACAACGTTGGGGGAATTAAAATAATAATCGAATGTAACGCCAAATATTTAACTTTAATTTAACACAGGTCACTTTTATTTTACACTGAGCTAAATGAGCTAATAATATTGTTACCATGATTCTACATTAATTTAAGTTGTTTATTCTACCTTTACACTGGTACGAAGTGTTTATTTTTATATAATTTGCGAACTTTAGAAGAACATTTTTATCCAAACGAAAGCACTTAAGTTAAATCTAAGTTTGATAAATGTTTCAAACTGTTTTTCAGGTATAAAAAAAGGCACCCTAAGGTACCTTTTTGATTCACTACAACAAATTGTATAAATACAATTCTTATTTTGCAGCAAGAGCGCCAAAACGCTTGTTGAACTTATCAACACGACCGCCAGTATCAACATTACGTTGCTTACCAGTGTAGAATGGGTGACAGTTTGAACATACGTCTAGCGTGATGTTTTTACCGCGAGTTGAACCAACAGCGAAAATGTTACCGCATGAACATTTTGCTTCCATAGAAGCATATTCTGGGTGGATACCTTGTTTCATAGAAACCTCAATTTAGTTATGTCGCCATCTGAAACACTGCCAGACACCACATAAAGTTATAGAATTTTTAGGCTGCGAATAATATAGGATCTTGCCCCTAAATATCAATAGCTGATGCATAAATAAACCACAATTAGAAGATTAAACAGAAAATATCAAGACATTACCTAGTTAACAGCCGTAAACTGTTTGCCGAAATACAGATTTAGCCCGTAAAAGAGAGTTGAGTAAATGCCAGTTGTCGCCGTTGCCGTTCCCATACATTTAAGCAGAACTTTTGATTATACCTATTCTGATAATGAACATATTCAGCCAGGTATGCGTGTCTGTGTTCCCTTTATGAATAAGCAATTAGTAGGTATAACACTGGAAACCAAAAACGGCAGTGAATTTCCGCTCGAAAAACTAAAGCCAATCATTAATGTACTCGATGACAACGCTATTTTATCAACTGACATGCTGGCATTTTTTAGTTGGTGCGCTGATTATTACCACTACCCGATTGGTGAAGTGATCGCACAAGCCTTACCGGTATTATTACGTAAATTAGAGTCTGCAAAATTAAACAGCTATACATTCTGGCAATTAACCGATAACGCGCATGAATTAACAGCTCAAGAATTAAATCGTTTAACACCGGCTCAATTACAAACCATCAAGTTACTGGCTGAAACAGGACTAACCCAATCACACTTAAAGTTAGCCAATATAAAATCAACGACCATCAAAGCATTGCAAGACAAAGGGCTAATTAGCCAAGAATACATAGAGGTCCAAGATAACGATGCTCAACACTGGCGCCAGAATCTCGTTATTAGTGATAATCGCCCCTCCCTCAATACCGAGCAAGCGATCACCATTGCGGCGATTGATATTAATCACTTTGCCACTTACCTGCTTGATGGTGTTACTGGTAGTGGTAAAACCGAAGTCTATCTGAATGTCATAGAGAAAGTATTAAAGACTGGTAAACAAGCGCTGGTATTAGTCCCTGAAATAGGTCTCACACCACAGACTATTTCACGCTTCAAACGTCGTTTCAACGTACCTATTGTCGCGTTACACTCAGGTTTAAATGACGCTGAACGTCGTGAGGCTTGGCTTGAAGCACAAGCAGGTGTTGCAGGTATTGTCATTGGTACACGATCTGCAATATTTACCCCCATGCATGATTTAGGGGTGATCATTATTGATGAAGAACATGATGGGTCGTTGAAACAGCAAGAAACATTTCGTTATCATGCGCGAGACTTGGCCATCGTCAGAGCCCAGCGTAATAACATTGCCGTGGTATTAGGTTCAGCAACCCCTGCTTTAGAAACCCTACACAATGCCATGACAGGTAAATATAGTCACTTGCAGCTAACCCAACGCGCTGGTAATGCTCAGATGCCGAACCATCACCTCATCGACATCAAAAACCAGTCCTTAGACTCTGGCCTCTCTGCTGAGTTCATCGCATTAATGGCAACCCATTTAGCCGCAGGTAATCAAGTCCTGCTATTTCTGAACCGCCGTGGTTATGCGCCAGCAGTCATGTGCCATACCTGTGGTTCAATGGCTGAATGTCAGCGCTGTAATACCTATTACACCTACCATCAATCACGTAATATATTGCACTGTCATCATTGCGATGAACAATTTCCAAAACCACGTCGTTGCCCAAGTTGTGATTCCAATGAGATAATCACAGCTGGTTTTGGTACTGAACAGTTAGAAACTATGCTCAATAATCACTTTCCACAATACCCGATTATTCGTATTGATCGGGATAGTACCAGCCGCAAAGGCAGTTTAGAAAAATCATTAGAAGCCGTGCGCAAGCGAGAGTTCCGGATTTTGATCGGGACCCAAATGCTCGCCAAAGGTCATCATTTTCCAGATGTCACCTTGGTAGGACTCATTGATGTAGATAGCGCCCTGTTTAGCAGTGATTTTCGTGCCCCTGAAAAACTCGCGCAACTGCTTGTGCAAGTATCAGGTCGTGCCGGGCGTGCAGCCAAACAAGGGGAAGTGGCGATTCAGACCCATCATCCTGAACACGAACTTATTCAAGACCTAATCAATAACGGGTACAGTCATTTTGCCCAAACAGCATTACACGCCCGTTCTATGGCCAATTTACCGCCTTATAGCTTTCAAGCTTTATTCCGTGCCGAAGCTCATCAGTTTAGTGATGCCAACGCCTTTTTAGTCGAAATAAAACAGCTTGTTCAAGAGTATAACCACAACTCACAACTGCTTTGTTTAGGTCCGATGCCTGCCCCAATGGAGAAACGTGCGGGTAAGTACCGTTTACAATTATTGCTGCAAAGTCCACAGCGTCAGCACATCACTCATCTATTACGCCAAATAATGCCCAAAATAGAAGCATTAAAGTCTGCACGTAAAGCCCGTTGGTCATTAGACGTAGATCCAACTGAAATGTTGTAATGATATCGGCATTTATCCATTGATTAGCTAGTCAAATGCCCCTAATCACGCTAAAATGATCGGTCTATTTCACTCATCATTGCTAGTTAAGAGAATCCATGAAAGAGCATATTATACAGCTGCTAGAGCAGACAGTTACGATCTTAAAAGAACAACAAATCATTCCTGCAGATGCACAACCTCGCATTGCAGTAGATCGTACCCGCGACAAAGCTCATGGTGATTTAGCAACAAATTTAGCAATGATGATGGCAAAACCTGCGAAGAAGAATCCGCGTGAATTAGCACAATTAATCATTGATAATCTGCCAGAATCAGACTTAGTAAACCGTACTGAAATCGCAGGACCAGGTTTCATCAACATTTTCTTAAACCAAAACTGGTTAGCGCAACAGATTGATATCGCGCTTGAAGACGATAACCTTTCAGTGCAAAAAACAACAACACCAGATAACGTCGTTGTTGATTTATCATCACCAAATTTAGCCAAAGAAATGCACGTAGGTCACTTACGCTCATCAATCATCGGTGATTCTGTAGCACGTACATTAGAACTACTTGGTCATAACGTTATCCGTCAAAACCACGTAGGCGATTGGGGTACTCAATTCGGTATGCTCCTAGCATACATGGAAGAAAAACGAGCTGAAGATGCAGAAATCAGTATGCAACTTTCAGATCTAGAAGTCTTCTACCGCGCAGCAAAAGGCCGTTTCGACGAGTCAGAAGATTTTGCAACACGCGCTCGCGAAATGGTAGTAATGCTGCAATCAGGCGATGAAGAATGCAATAAGTTATGGCAAGAATTCAATGATGTATCACTTGCACATTGTCATGACATCTACAAACGTCTAAACGTGAAATTAACCCGTGAAGACGTGCGTGGAGAAAGCTTCTACAACAGCGACCTACATAACGTTGTTAACGAACTTGAAGCACAAGATCTACTCACAGAGTCAAACGGCGCTAAATGCGTATTCTTGGATGAATTCAAAAATAAAGACGGTGATCCACTACCTGTAATCATTCAGAAAAATGGCGGTGGTTTCCTATATGCGACAACAGATCTTGCAGCAATGCGCTTCCGTCAACAGAAACTGAATGCTAACCGTATTATGTATTTTGTTGACCAACGTCAAGCCCTACATTTCCAGCAAGTATTCTTTGTAGTACAAAAAGCCGGTTTCGTTAAACCAGAAACATCGTTAGAACACCTTGGTTTTGGTACCATGAACGGTGCAGATGGTCGCCCATTCAAAACCCGTTCAGGTGGTACTGTTAAGCTAGTTGATCTGTTAACAGAAGCAGAAGAGCGCGCTTATATACTCGTAAAATCGAAAAACCCAAACCTTGCAGAAGATGAACTTAAACACATCGCACGTGTTGTTGGTATTTCATCGGTTAAATACGCAGATTTATCTAAGAACCGTAGCAGTGACTACATTTTCAACTTTGACTCAATGTTAAGTTTTGAAGGTAATACGGCCCCTTACCTACTTTACGCTTGTACGCGTGTTGGTAGTATCTTCAATAAAGTCGATGCCGAAACAGTCGAAAAATTAGCTACAGCGAAGGTACAACTGAACGAAGATAAAGAGCAAGAGCTAGCCGGTAAACTTATTCAGTTTAACGAAATTGTTCATCAAGTAGCAAAACGTGCGACACCAAACACGTTATGTACTTACCTGTTTGAATTAGCGGGTGTATTCTCAAGTTTCTATGAAGCTTGCCCGATCTTAAGTACTGAAGACGAAGATGTTAAACTAAGCCGCTTAAAACTGGCGCAGTTAACGGCTAAAACACTTAAACAAGGCCTGGATCTTCTGGGTATTGAAACTTTGGAACGCATGTAAATTATGGCTCGTAAGGATTACGCCGGGCATGCCCCAAAGCCGAGAAAGAAGCGTAGTGCTAAAAAAGCACCACCTGCTAAAAAGAAACGCCCAGTGTTGGCTATCTTGCTGTTCTTATTGCTTGCGATTGGCTTGGGCTATTTTTTAGCTCAAATCAGTGGCACCGCAGAAAAATCGGTTTCAAAACCGGTAAAACAAACACAACCGAAAAAGCTAAAGGTAAAACCATTACCCGAAAAGCCAAAGGAAGTGTGGCAATACCCACAAGACTTACAAGAAAAAGAAGTCATTGTCGAAGTACCGCCACAGCAAGACACCGGTATTCGTTATCAAATGCAATGTGGTTCGTTCCGTCAACAATCACAAGCTGAAGCGATGAAAGCAACAATAGCCTTCCAAGGCTACACAGCCAACGTTCGCCACACAGGTAATTGGTATCGCGTGGTTTTAGGTCCTTACGAACGTAAACGTACAGCAGAAAAAGAGCGCCACCAAATTAAACGCGCAGGTGTCACAACTTGTGAAATTTGGCAGTGGAAGCCTTGAAAAACTAAATAGATATACCCACCTTAGTTTGTATATTGTAATGAAATCGCTTCATATCATATGAGGCGATTTTTTTACCTAGCATTTTTTACCTAACATAATAAAGCGTAGCTAGCTGCAACCAGCTGCGCTTAATTTAGAGTGGAGTTTATCGTGACTACTATTGTATCTGTACGCCGTGAAGGCAAAGTCGTAATGGCCGGAGACGGGCAAGTTTCTCTTGGCAACACGGTAATGAAAGGCAACGCAAAAAAAGTACGTCGTTTATACAACGGCCAAGTTATCGCAGGTTTCGCCGGTGGTACTGCTGACGCATTTACCCTAATCGAACGTTTTGAAGCTAAATTACAAGCTCACCAAGGTAACCTAGAGCGTGCCGCTGTAGAGCTTGCTAAAGATTGGCGCACCGACAAAATGTTACGTAACTTAGAAGCCTTACTGGCTGTAGCAGATAAAAAAAGTTCTTTCATCATCACAGGTAATGGCGACGTAGTGCAACCAGAGAATGATATTATTGCTATCGGATCTGGTGGTAATTTTGCCCAAGCATCAGCAATGGCATTATTAGAGAACACCGAGTTAGACGCTGAACAGATCGCTAAGAAATCCCTGACTATTGCAGGTAATATCTGTGTATTCACAAACGGTTTCCATACAGTTGAAACTATCGATTACTAAATTTTACCGAATTAAAGGAAGTTTATTATGTCGTCAATGACACCAAGAGAAATCGTTTCTGAATTAGATCGTCATATTATCGGTCAACAAAATGCCAAGCGAGCCGTAGCAATTGCCCTACGTAACCGCTGGCGCCGCATGCAGTTAGATCAAGAACTTCGCCAAGAAGTATCACCAAAAAACATTTTGATGATCGGTCCAACGGGTGTCGGTAAAACAGAGATCGCACGTCGTTTAGCCAAACTAGCCAACGCCCCTTTTATCAAAGTGGAAGCTACTAAATTTACTGAAATTGGTTATGTCGGTAAAGAAGTTGAGCAAATCATCAAAGACCTAACCGATGTTGCAGTTAAACTGACACGCGAACAAGAAATGAAAAAATACCATGTTCGCGCAGAAGAAAATGCCGAAGATCGCGTATTAGATGCCTTACTACCAAACCCACGTAACAACTGGGGCGAAGAAGAAAAAGCCAGTAATGATAATACCCGTCAGATCTTCCGCAAAAAATTACGCGAAGGTAAATTAGACGACAAAGAAATTGATATTGAAATCGCCGCACCACAAATGGGCGTTGAGATAATGGCGCCTCCAGGTATGGAAGAAATGACCAATCAATTACAAGGTATGTTCCAAAATTTATCAGGCGGTTCAACGACTAAAACACGTAAGATGAAAGTAAAAGAAGCTTTCAAACAACTTGTTGAAGACGAAGCAGCAAAACTGGTTAACCCTGAAGAATTAAAAGAAAAAGCAATTTATGCCGTAGAGAATAACGGTATCGTATTCCTTGATGAAATCGATAAGATCTGTAAACGCAGCGATTCAAATGATGGGGGTGTATCACGCGAAGGTGTACAACGTGATTTATTACCGCTTATCGAAGGTTCAACAGTAACAACCAAACACGGTATGGTGAAAACAGATCACATCTTATTTATTGCATCAGGTGCTTTCCAAGTAGCAAAACCGTCAGACCTGATCCCTGAATTACAAGGTCGTCTACCTATTCGAGTTGAATTGGATGCACTTAAAGCAGAAGATTTTGTGCGAATCCTAACCGAGCCAAACGCATCATTAACAGAACAATACATTGCGATGCTAAAAACTGAAGGTGTGGATGTTAACTTCACTCAAGAAGGTATTGATGGTATCGCCAATGCAGCGTGGAACGTCAACGAAAAAACCGAAAATATCGGTGCTCGTCGTTTACACACAGTGATGGAACGCTTAATGGAAGAAATTTCATTCGATGCATCAGATAAAAATGGCGAAAAGCTTGTAGTTGATGGTGATTATGTAGGTAAATACCTAAACGAACTAGTCGAAGATGAAGATCTAAGTCGTTATATTCTTTAATTTATTCATAATGGTGCACTGTAATTAAACTAAAGAAAAAGGCGCTTATCATAGCGCCTTTTTCTCATTCAATACTGTGTTTAGCGACGATGCAACAATGCACTCTGGTTAGCCTCTATCGGCTTAATCTTTTCTGAATTCTGACACCAATGACAACGAATCCGTCGTAGTGAGTTTAGTTTCTTTTTCAGTTTAGATCGCTTCATTGGCAGCCCTCTCATTATCAAAATATGATCAGTATTCTCAGTCCAAATAAGATTAGTTCAGCTTTTCTAAAATACCAACAGCTCCACAGTACAATTCATGCAATTTAACCCATTATAGATAAAACACAACCTCCCTTCTTCCCTGCTCATCTCTTATTGCCTCATTCAAATATCGAATGAAATAATTCCCAATCAAAATATCAGACACTCACCACAAAATAACTGATTATCCATATACAGTTTTAATAATAAATATATTTACGAGCAGTTATGTCGCAATTTTACCCATCAAATTATGATAGGCTAAAGAAAGACTCTCACAAATAAAATTACTAAGAAGCTTCTGCAACCTATGTCCACTAAATATCCATGTGTCGAATTTGATAATCCATATAATTTAACCACTGAATCACAACTTGCAGATAAGTATCATGATGAAATATCGCAATTTTGGGATGCTACGATCGTAGAGCATTCACTACAAGGCGTTGATAACATTACTTTACGTTATGTATCGGCAATCATGAATAAAACAGGCCCAGCAATTGTACTCTTAGGTGGTCGTTCAGAGTCTTATCAAAAGTTTCGGGAATTAATCTTTGATCTGTGCCAACAAGGCTACTCAGTATATTGCTTAGATCACCGCGGACAAGGCATGTCAGATCGCCTACTTAAAAATCCCCACAAAGGCCATGTTGAAAATTTCCGTGATTACGTGACTGACTTAAGGCTATTCATTGACAAAGTAATAAGCCCAAGTAAACATAATAAACGATATTTACTTTGTCACTCTATGGGCGGCGCAATTGCGAGTTTATATTTACAAAGTTACCATCACGACTTTGATGCAGCAGTGCTAGCATCACCTATGTTTGGCATTAACTTTGGTCAGATTCCTCGTCCTATTGCCAACGTTTATAGCCGTGCTATGCATATTGTAAATAAAATTATTCATACAGAATCTTTTTATGCGCCAGGTAAAGGGGACTTTACACACTCACCATTTGAAAATAATCAGCTAACACAAAGCCCGTTACGATTTGATATTTTCCGCCGTAGCTACGGTTTTTACCCGCAAACCCAATTAGGTGGTCCTACAATTAATTGGCTACAACAAAGCATTAAAGCCTGTCGTCGTGCAATTCAGTATGCAGGAAACATTAAAACGCCTACATTGATCTTACAAGCAGGTGGTGATGAAGTGGTACTTGCTGAAGCACAGCAGCAGTTCTGTCGGGCATTAAGCCATGAAAACAATCGACACCAACCAGCAGAGCCAGTTTTAATTCCTGGCGCTGCACACGAATTATTCTTAGAAACGGATATTTTTAGGATCCCTGCGCTAACAGTAGCATTAAATTATTTTGCCAAACATTAAGCTCATTACTACGGACAGTAATCATGATAGAACTATTTTAGATATATAAAATAAAGTAAATATTGAGGTTAAGATGTATAAAGTTATCGTTTCTGATTTAGATGGTACGTTGCTGACGCCTGCACACATAGTCTCAGAACAAACCAAAATCACGATTCACAAGCTACTTAAGCAAGGTAAAAAATTTATCATTGCCACTGGCCGTCACAATGTCGACGTTGAAGCTATTAGAAAAACTATCGATGCTGAAATTTATCTCATTACCTCCAATGGTGCGAGAGTTCACAACGACAAAGGTGAACTGATTTACAGTAAAAATGTGCCGACTGATATAGCACAAATAATTGCTGAAATTGATTTACCGGATACGATCCAAGCCAATATTTACCGCGATGATGAATGGTTTGTAAATAAACCTAATCCAGAAATCCTCAACTTTAGTCAGGATTCTACTTTTAGCTACCAGGTCGTTGACCTATCCAAATTAGAAAAGACTGGTATCGCAAAATTCTTTTTCTGCGGTCCCCATGAAGATCTAGTGACGCTAGCAGCACAGATAAACGAACAATACAGTACAAAACTCAATGTTTCATTCTCGCTACCCGAATGCCTAGAAGTAATGGACATCAAAGTCAATAAAGCTGAAGCCCTTACTGAAGTACTTAAAATAAAAGGCTTCACAATGGCAGAAACAATTGCTTTTGGCGATGGTATGAATGATTTAGAGATGCTACAAGCCGTTGATAAAGGCTTAATAATGGGAAATGCTTCAACCATGCTGAAAGCAGCCCTACCCAATTTTGAACTGATAGGTCATTCAGCAGAAGACGGTGTAGCCCACTATATTGAAAAAAACATATTGTAGTTAATAATAGCTAACTGCATAATAAATTAGGATTAGTTACCAAGAAAGGAATTCTCGGTAACTAACTAGTAGCTAACAATTTAATAATCTCTCGATATCAAGGATGAATTATGCTTCGAGTTATGACCTACCTCTGCCTATTTATAATCACAGGCTGTGCACAACAGCACCACCTAATTATAATGAACAGTCCTTATTCGCTAAACGCCAGCAAACAGTATACGCCAAAGCGAACACTCAGCTCACTGTCGTCAATATCAGAGCTTCACAAGGTACAAAATACCCCAATCATCCCAGAAAAATACGCTAATTTCAGTGGCGTAGTGACAATCACAGCTAACCAACGCACAATACGCTTATGCCACAATGACGCAATATTTAACCTTCAACCCAACAATCATTTATTAGCCCAAATTAAGCGCTTAAATCAAAGTAATGCCTATATCGAATTTGAAGGGCAAATAAACCAATCACTACAATCTCATCATCAACGTGCAGAAATCACTATTGAACAACTGCATTATTTATCCAATCAAAATAATAATACTTGTCGTATGACAACCTCAGCACCCAATTTTGAAGTCATCGGTACAGAACAGAACTGGGTTGGTTACGGTCAAGACAATATATTCAGATTCGTCATTAAAGATTTAAACAGTAAATGGTCAATTAATAAAAGTGTTATCACAAAAGGCTTAAAGGCATTTGTCGAAACACAAGATAGTGATGGAAAGCAGCTAAATATATCCTTCACAGGTAACGGTTGTATCGATAACAATAATAATTACTGGCAGTACGAAACCAAATTACTTATAAATAAAAAACAAATAAAAGGCTGTGGTAAATATCCTAATCATCAAGAAAATACACAAGCATGGATTGGTAATTACCATTACAAAAACAGTAATGTCACGATTGAACTCGAACTTGCAGAGTATCATCAAGCTAACGTAAAATATCACTATCGCAATGGCACAACCCAACATAGTCGTGGTTATTGGCATTTTTATGGTTCATCAGGTCTAAAACTATTACTCACTCAACATCAAGGTAAAAAAGCCAATGTTGTCTACCACTTCAGACGTGATGGAGTCAGGTTACAAGCAAGCCAACAATGGCGGGATAACACAAAATATAGCTTTAATGGGGCAATACTGACACTGGACAGAATGGACGATAAGATTGAATCATTTACTACAATAGGACTTATACCGAGAGTCCGACACTTCCAATCTAAAACTATTCCCTCTCCAACCGTAAGTACTTCCGCAATCAACAAGGCCGTCAAACGCTATTTTGCGATGCATAAGACCAAAACAGATAAATCAAAATACTGGTTTAGTGAATATGACTTAAATGGTAACTGTAACAAAGACTTATTAGTCATGATCGACTGGTGTAAAAAGGATGGTTGTGTTTTATTAGTATTCGAGAATAAATTAAACCGTTATAAGTTTGTCAGTCGTATCGCACAAGTCCAGGCACCAATCCAGATAAGTAAGACTCAACAGCATCAATGGCAAAGTTTGTTAATTAAAAAGAATCAAAACTGGCAGCAACTAGACTTTGATGGGATCAGCTATCCAGCCAAAGTCACTAATGGTAAACCGGCAAAAATAGACCAATTTACACAAATACTGCTAATGACCAACTCACTAACTGCGGATAATAGCATTTATATAAAATAAACATCGATACGATATAACAAACTTATATTCACAACATAATTAGAATAGATGGTTAATTTTCGTAAGGACATGAAAGTTAACTTATAATTTCTAAATGACATGATATACATTAACCTATTATATTCTTTTACTTATATAGGTTTAATGTGTCTGATTTTACTTACCCCACTACCAATAAAGGTTTTGCATTAAAATTAATTGATGATCGCCAAGCATTATCATCTCAACGGATCGAGTTAAAAGAAAAGCCACTGCCTAAACTAAAATCAGGGCAGGTATTAATAAAAATGTTAGCTGCGCCAGTCAATCCATCCGATCTAGTATACTTATTAGGTCGGTATGGCATCGCGCCCGTTGATTCTGCATTTGTTGGATTCGAAGGTTGCGGTGTTGTCGTAAAAGCCAATGCTGGATTATACGGTAAATGGCTGGAAGGCAAGCGGGTATCATTGTCTGCAGTACCAGGCCTAGATGGTGTATGGGCTGAATATGCTATTACGAGTGCCAACTACTGCCTACCGATAAGAAAAGACATTAGCGATGAGCAAGCATCTACTATTATCGTTAATCCATTAACATCTATTTGTATGATTGATCGCGCCATCGAACTCGGAGCTAAAGCAGTAATAATTAATGCGGCAGCCAGCCAAGTCGGTAAAGGAGCTATTCGTTATGCCAAAATGCATAACCTAAAAACCATAGCGACAGTTCGCAGTGTCTCAAATGTCAATGTATTAGAAAAGTTAGGGGCAGATTGCGTATTGTTAACCACTGCCGACGATTATAAGCAACAGTTAACCGATGCTTGTCAGCGTATAAAGCCAACCGTGCTATTAGACGCAGTTGCTGCACTGGATACACCGCAAATACTTCACGCAATGCCAAAACGATCAACAGCAATCGTTTATGGACGATTAACCGAAAATCATGATCCAATTGGTGGTCAATTTGGTGTATCAGATGTTATCTTTAAAGATATAAAAATAGAGGGATTTTGGCTGGCGAATTATTTCGCGAAATCAAAACCATGGCATATTTATGCACTAAGCAAAAAAGTTCAGAAGCTATTCGCAGAAGGGGTTTTTCAGACAGATATCTATGGCACTTTTAACTTTGATACCTTCTCGAGCGCACTTGATCATTACGCGAATAATAAAAGTGACGGTAAAGTCATCCTAAAGTTCACATAGCTTTAACTAATTAAATAAAAACACCAAAATTTGATAATGTGATTAACACCATCACATTATCAAATTGTAAACCAGCAAAGCTAAGAATAGTATAACAACTGCAGCCTATTGAATTTAAAAAACCTTCTCGCTTTTATACTACATAGTCCTGTTTAATTATTTAAAGCAATCATACAAACTGACCACAACTCCAGCCAGAAGACCAAGCCCACTGAAAGTTATAACCACCTAACCAACCACTTACATCCACGACTTCGCCAATAAAGTATAAACCAGCGGCTTTTTTGGCTTCCATGGTTTTCGATGAAAGCTCATTGGTATCTACACCACCTAAGGTGACTTCAGCAGTACGATAACCCTCTGTCCCGTTCGGTTTTATTTTCCAGTTATGCAGGAGTGTTGAAATGTCATTAAGCTCTTTATGCTGTAACTGCTTCAGCGTACATTCAGGTAATAATCCATCAGCATAGAATATCTCAACAAGACGTTTAGGTATGACGCGCGCTAATGCTGTCTTTAATGCTTGATTAGGGCTCGACTCAGTCATTCTCGCTAAAGTGTCGGTTATTTCAGTATCTGGCAATAAGTTAATGCTAATCGCTTCACCTGTATTCCAGTAAGATGATACTTGCAGTACTGATGGTCCAGACAGCCCACGGTGGGTAAACAACAAAGCTTCTTTGAAGCTAATACCCGATTCTGTGGTGATACGCGCAGGTAGGCTGACACCTGACAAATCAGCATACTTGTCTTTATCGTGCTGCTGTAGAGTAAATGGAACCAGACCCGCTTTGGTCGCATTTACTTTTAAACCAAACTGCTCTGCAATTTTATAACCATAAGGCGTAGCGCCAAGTTTTGGCATAGACAGACCACCCGTTGCTACAACCACTGATTCGCAATTTAGAGCACCTTGACTGGTTTGCAAATGAAAACGACCGTCATCTGCTTTTTCAATGGATAGTATTTCAGTTCGCAATTGGATCTTAACACCTGCCCAATCGCATTCGGTATGCAACATATCAACAATATCTTTTGCTGAATCGTCACAGAATAATTGCCCATGTTCACGCTCATGGTAAGCAACACCATGGCGCTCGACCATATCAATGAAGTTCCACGCGGTATAACGACTTAATGCGGATTTGACGAAATGCGGATTAGCGCAAATAAATGCATCGGTAGAAAGCTCGTTATTTGTAAAATTACAACGACCACCGCCACTAATTAAAACTTTACGGCCCGCTTTCTTAGCATTATCGAGAACCAATACAGAGCGACCTCGGTAACCAGCACTTGCCGCACACATCAATCCAGCAGCACCTGCACCAATTACTATCACATCACAACTTTGGCTCATCGAAGACCTCTAATTTAACTAGAATACAAAAATGGAGCCGCAGAATAGCATTAATTATCCAGATACCCAAACGACTTCAGTCAGTATATAGAGAGATTAATTATTGCTGGTTAATACGCTCTTCGACTTCAGGCTCTAAGTAAGCCATTTCATCAAGATCTGCCGCCCATTCGTGCTTTTCAGCTAACAAACGTAACATACGAATCGCGGTTACTTGTACGATAGCAACTTCAGACCACATCGATTTGTTTAGACAACGCCAATGATCAGCATCAATACATTTCGGGTTATTAAGTTGTTCACTGCAAGTATCACAAATTAAAATGCAATCATCATAATCTGGCGTTGTCGGTATAGGCGCGACTTCGAAAATATTTAGTTTCACACCCGATGCATCACATGTTTCGCAATGCGAACGTGCACGTCGTGCTAAATTTTTACCGAATGCATTTAATTCATCTTTTCTATGTTGATGTTTATCTAGCCCTTTAGCCATATGCTATTTAAATTCCTATATATATAAACTGTGTTGAAAATACGTCTATTTGTTGGTAATAGCAAATACTAGCTACAATAAAACCCCCGATAAGATGACATTCATATATAAATACTTCATTGATGTTGAGTGCGTTGGTATAATTAACTTACACGGATAGCATTTTAGTAAAGGAATAACGAATGATCCCAATCAATAAACCTATCAACCCAAATTTTTCATCAGGGCCTTGTAGTAAACGCCCTGGCTATGAGTTAGCAAAGCTGGACATAACCACACTTGGCCGCTCACACCGTTCTAATATTGGTAAAACTGCACTACAGCAAGCTATTAAACAAACCAAAGAACTCTTAAAAATCCCTGATGACTATCGCATCGCGATTGTCCCGGCTTCTGATACCGGCGCGATGGAGATGATGCTGTGGTCGTTACTAGGAACCAAACCGGTTGATGTTTGCTACTGGGAATCGTTTGGTAAAGGCTGGTTCAGCGATATTAAAAATGAGCTACAAATTAGCAATGTTAATGCAATAACCGCTGATTATGGTCAACTCCCTGATTTAACAACAACGAATCCAGAGCATGATATTGTCTTTACTTGGAATGGCACGACATCTGGCGTTAAAGTGCCGAATGCTGACTGGATCAGTGACCAACGCACAGGTTTAACAATTTGTGACGCCACCTCAGCTGTATTCGCTATGCCGATGGCATGGGATAAACTCGATGTAACCACATTCAGTTGGCAAAAGGTCTTAGGTGGGGAAGGTGCTCATGGCATGATCGTACTGAGCCCTGCTGCGGTTGAACGTTTAGAGTCTTATACACCACCTTGGCCATTACCTAAGATTTTTCGTTTAACTAAAAATGGTAAATTGATTGAAGGGATCTTTACAGGCGCAACCATTAACACCCCATCAATGCTATGCGTAGCTGATTATTTAGATGCATTAAACTGGGTAGATGCAATAGGTGGTATTAACGTAGCAATTAGCCGTTCTGAGAACAATTTAGCAATTTTGGCCAACTTTGTTGACCAACATGAATGGATTGATTTTCTTGCAGAACGAGCTGAGTATAGATCGAATACCAGTGTATGCTTACGTTTAACGCTAAGTGATGCTCAACTAAAGGCATACAGTAAACTATTAGCTCAGCAACAAGTTGCTTATGATATTAACTCATATAAAGATGCGCCGTCAGGGCTCCGTATTTGGTGTGGAGCTACGGTAGAATCACATGATCTCGAGTTACTATTACCTTGGCTCGTTTGGGCTTATGAAAGCGTTCTAAATAAAGAATAAAAACGTTACGATTTACGCATCGTAATATACACAAAACCAGCCTAAGCTGGTTTTTTATCGATCGTTGACTTAAATATCAGACACAAAAAAGCCGATATCATTACTGATATCGGCTCTCTCTAATTTGGCGCTTGGCGATGCCCTACTCTCACATGGGGAAACCCCACACTACCATCGGCGTTATTACGTTTCACTACTGAGTTCGGAATGGGTTCAGGTGGTACCGCAACACTATGGTCACCAAGCAAATTTGGTTTGCTTTCTATATAGAAACTTACGTTTCATTTTTAAATCTGAAAAGCTATAAATAAAGAAGTCTTTAAAACCTATCTTTCGATAAATAGTCGTGTTCAATCTATTCTTAAGTCGATATTTCAATTAATCATACTTCAATTTGTATGGTTAAGCCTCACGGGTAATTAGTACAAGTTAGCTCAATGCCTCACAGCACTTACACACCTTGCCTATCAACGTTGTAGTCTCCAACGGCCCTTCAGGGGACTTAAAGTCCCAGTGAGAACTCATCTCGAGGCCTGCTTCCCGCTTAGATGCTTTCAGCGGTTATCAGTTCCGAACTTAGCTACCGGGCAATGCTATTGGCATAACAACCCGAACACCAGTGGTTCGTCCACTCCGGTCCTCTCGTACTAGGAGCAGCTCCTCTCAATTCTCAAACGCCCACGGCAGATAGGGACCGAACTGTCTCACGACGTTCTAAACCCAGCTCGCGTACCACTTTAAATGGCGAACAGCCATACCCTTGGGACCAACTTCAGCCCCAGGATGTGATGAGCCGACATCGAGGTGCCAAACACCGCCGTCGATATGAACTCTTGGGCGGTATCAGCCTGTTATCCCCGGAGTACCTTTTATCCGTTGAGCGATGGCCCTTCCATTCAGAACCACCGGATCACTAAGACCTACTTTCGTACCTGCTCGACGTGTCTGTCTCGCAGTTAAGCTGGCTTATGCCTTTGCACTAACCACATGATGTCCAACCATGTTTAGCCAACCTTCGTGCTCCTCCGTTACTCTTTGGGAGGAGACCGCCCCAGTCAAACTACCCACCAGACACTGTCCGCAACCCCGATAAGGGGCCTACGTTAGAACATCAAACGTACAAGGGTGGTATTTCAAGGTTGACTCCACATCATCTAGCGACAATGCTTCATAGTCTCCCACCTATCCTACACATGTAGGTTCAATGTTCAGTGCCAAGCTATAGTAAAGGTTCACGGGGTCTTTCCGTCTAGCCGCGGGTACACTGCATCTTAACAGCGATTTCAATTTCACTGAGTCTCGGGTGGAGACAGCGTGGCCATCATTACGCCATTCGTGCAGGTCGGAACTTACCCGACAAGGAATTTCGCTACCTTAGGACCGTTATAGTTACGGCCGCCGTTTACCGGGGCTTCGATCATGAGCTTCGACCTAAGTCTAACCCAATCAATTAACCTTCCGGCACCGGGCAGGCGTCACACCGTATACGTCATCTTTCGATTTTGCACAGTGCTGTGTTTTTAATAAACAGTTGCAGCCACCATTTCTCTGCGACCAACAATAGCTTACGGAGCAAGTCCTTCACCATCATTGGCGTACCTTCTCCCGAAGTTACGGTACCATTTTGCCTAGTTCCTTCACCCGAGTTCTCTCAAGCGCCTTAGTATTCTCTACCTAACCACCTGTGTCGGTTTGGGGTACGATTCTCTTATATCTGAAGCTTAGAGGTTTTTCCTGGAAGCCGGGTATCAACTACTTCATCTCCGTAGAGACTCGTCATCAGTTCTCAGCCTTAATGTGCGCCCGGATTTACCTAAGCACACAGCCTACAACCTTAAACATGGACAACCATCGCCATGCTAGCCTAACCTTCTCCGTCACCCCATCGCAATATAAGTGAGTACAGGAATATTAACCTGTTTCCCATCGACTACGCCTTTCGGCCTCGCCTTAGGGGTCGACTCACCCTGCCCCGATTAACGTTGGACAGGAACCCTTGGTCTTTCGGCGTGGAGGTTTTTCACCCCCATTATCGTTACTCATGTCAACATTCGCACTTCTGATACCTCCAGCAAGCTTCTCAACTCACCTTCGACGGCTTACAGAACGCTCCTCTACCATGCATACAAGTATGCATCCGTAGCTTCGGTGGTATGTTTAGCCCCGTTAAATCTTCCGCGCAGACCGACTCGACCAGTGAGCTATTACGCTTTCTTTAAAAGATGGCTGCTTCTAAGCCAACTTCCTGGCTGTCTGAGCCTTTCCACATCGTTTCCCACTTAACATACACTTTGGGACCTTAGCTGACGGTCTGGGTTGTTTCCCTTTCCACGACGGACGTTAGCACCCGCCGTGTGTCTCCCGCGATTGAACTTATTGGTATTCGGAGTTTGCAAAGGGTTGGTAAGTCGGGATGACCCCCTAGCCTTAACAGTGCTCTACCCCCAATAGTTAGACGCGAGGCGCTACCTAAATAGCTTTCGAGGAGAACCAGCTATCTCCCGGTTTGATTGGCCTTTCACCCCCAGCCACAAGTCATCCGCTAATTTTTCAACATTAGTCGGTTCGGTCCTCCAGTTGATGTTACTCAACCTTCAACCTGCCCATGGCTAGATCACCGGGTTTCGGGTCTAATCCCAGCAACTATTCGCGCAGTTAACACTCGGTTTCCCTACGGCTCCGCTATTCGCTTAACCTTGCTACTGAAATTAAGTCGTTGACCCATTATACAAAAGGTACGCAGTCACCCAACAAAGTAGGCTCCCACTGCTTGTACGTATACGGTTTCAGGTTCTATTTCACTCCCCTCACAGGGGTTCTTTTCGCCTTTCCCTCACGGTACTGGTTCACTATCGGTCAGTCAGTAGTATTTAGCCTTGGAAGATGGTCCTCCCATATTCAAACAGCATATCACGTGTGCCGTCCTACTCGATTTCACAGTAAGGTCGTTTTCATGTACGGGACTATCACCCTGTATCGTGAAACTTTCCAGAATCTTCCACTAACTTCCAAACTGCTTAAGGGCTAGACCCCGTTCGCTCGCCGCTACTAAGGGTATCTCTATTGATTTCTTTTCCTCGGGGTACTTAGATGTTTCAGTTCTCCCGGTTCGCTTCGTAACGCTATGTATTCACGTTACGATACTCTACAAAGTAGAGTGGGTTCCCCCATTCGGAAATCTGTGGATTAACGCTTTTTATCAACTCCCCACAGCTTAACGCAGATTAACACGTCCTTCATCGCCTCTGACTGCCTAGGCATCCACCGTATACGCTTAGTCACTTAACCATACAATCTAAAGTCGACTGTACAATTGAAATAACTAGGTATTATCTAGTTTTTTTCGCCTCAAGAATACTCAAGAACACTCTATTGTTATTACCGAAGCAATAACGTGTTTTAAGAACTTCTTTATTTATTCAGCTTTCCAAATTTTTAAAGAGCAATTTGCTAAAAAGCAAAGATAAGCATTAAGCTTGCTTAGCTTTGTATTTTAACAACTATGATGTGGTGGAGCTATGCGGGATCGAACCGCAGACCTCCTGCGTGCAAGGCAGGCGCTCTCCCAGCTGAGCTATAGCCCCACATCATAGAGTTCGTAAGAAGATTGGTAGGACTGAGTAGATTTGAACTACCGACCTCACCCTTATCAGGGGCGCGCTCTAACCAACTGAGCTACAGTCCTATCGCATTTCTTACATGCTTTTCAACTTTCTATTCAAGCAATTTGTGTGGGCACTTACAAAAATTAACAACTTTACGTAAGGAGGTGATCCAGCCCCAGGTTCCCCTAGGGCTACCTTGTTACGACTTCACCCCAGTCATGAACCACACCGTGGTCATCGCCCTCCCGAAGGTTAAGCTAATGACTTCTGGTGCAGCCCACTCCCATGGTGTGACGGGCGGTGTGTACAAGGCCCGGGAACGTATTCACCGTGACATTCTGATTCACGATTACTAGCGATTCCGACTTCATGGGGTCGAGTTGCAGACCCCAATCCGGACTACGACGCACTTTATGGGATTCGCTTACCATTGCTGGTTTGCAGCCCTTTGTATGCGCCATTGTAGCACGTGTGTAGCCCTACTCGTAAGGGCCATGATGACTTGACGTCGTCCCCACCTTCCTCCGGTTTATCACCGGCAGTCTCCTTAGAGTTCCCACCATTACGTGCTGGCAAATAAGGATAAGGGTTGCGCTCGTTGCGGGACTTAACCCAACATTTCACAACACGAGCTGACGACAGCCATGCAGCACCTGTCTCATAGTTCCCGAAGGCACCAATTCATCTCTGAAAAGTTCTATGGATGTCAAGAGTAGGTAAGGTTCTTCGCGTTGCATCGAATTAAACCACATGCTCCACCGCTTGTGCGGGCCCCCGTCAATTCATTTGAGTTTTAACCTTGCGGCCGTACTCCCCAGGCGGTCTACTTAATGCGTTAGCTTAAGAGCCCAGTTCTCAAGGAACCAAACTCCGAGTAGACATCGTTTACGGCGTGGACTACCGGGGTATCTAATCCCGTTTGCTACCCACGCTTTCGCATCTGAGCGTCAGTTACTTGCCAGGTGGCCGCCTTCGCCACTGGTATTCCTTCAGATCTCTACGCATTTCACCGCTACACCTGAAATTCTACCACCCTCTCAAGAACTCTAGTTTGCCAGTTCGAAATGCAGTTCCCAGGTTGAGCCCGGGGCTTTCACATCTCGCTTAACAAACCGCCTGCATGCGCTTTACGCCCAGTAATTCCGATTAACGCTTGCACCCTCCGTATTACCGCGGCTGCTGGCACGGAGTTAGCCGGTGCTTCTTCTGCGAGTAACGTCACAGTAGCAGAGTATTAATCTACTACCTTTCCTCCTCGCTGAAAGTACTTTACAACCCTAAGGCCTTCTTCATACACGCGGTATGGCTGCATCAGGGTTTCCCCCATTGTGCAATATTCCCCACTGCTGCCTCCCGTAGGAGTCTGGACCGTGTCTCAGTTCCAGTGTGGCTGATCATCCTCTCAGACCAGCTAGGGATCGTCGCCTTGGTGAGCTCTTACCTCACCAACAAGCTAATCCCACTTGGGCTCATCTAGTCGCGAGAGCTTTCAAGAAGAGGCCCCCTTTCACCCGTAGGTCGTATGCGGTATTAGCAGTCGTTTCCAACTGTTGTCCCCCTCGACTAGGCAGATTCCCAAGCATTACTCACCCGTCCGCCGCTCGACGCCAGAATAGCAAGCTATTCTTCGTTTCCGCTCGACTTGCATGTGTTAAGCCTACCGCCAGCGTTCAATCTGAGCCATGATCAAACTCTTCAATTAAAAGTTTTTGACTAATCGCCTAAGCGATTAAGTCGGCTCAATGAATTCTGTACTTCAACAACAAACCGAAGCTTGTTGTTTATAAAACCAAATCTTTCGATTTAATTTAATGTTCACAATTACATTGATATAATTTTTGGTCATTATATCTCTGCAAGTGCTCACACAGATTGCTTGAATAAATTGTTAAAGAGCATTGACCTTGACGTCTTACGTCGTAGTCAGGCTGCGTATTCTACGCAAACCAGATTTGAAGTCAAGCACATATTTATGCTTTATTCAGGACGTTTAAAAAGTAACCTAAGTTAATTTAAACACCTTACTGAGCGGCTGTTACCGTGTCAGTGAGGCGCCATTATAGGGATTTAGCGTTTACAGGCAAGTGATTTATAAAAAAATAATATAGCGCTATCAAGCTTGGTTGTTTACTATGCTATTTGAGTATTTGACTAACATTAATAACTATAAATGACTATATAGGGACAACAATGAGCACTTCACTTCGAAAATACCAAGGAGTATCTCCACAATTAGCGAATTCAGCTTATGTTGATAAGTCAGCAGTTCTCATCGGAGATATAACTATAGACGAGGATGTCAGCATATGGCCACTCGTGGCAGCACGTGGTGATGTAAATAAAATTTTCATTGGTGCGCGTACAAATGTTCAAGATGGTTGCGTATTACATGTAACTCGTAAAAGTTCAGCAAATCCGCATGGTATCCCGCTTATTTTAGGTGAAGATGTAACAGTTGGTCATAAAGCACTGTTACATGCATGCACAATTGGTAATCGCGTATTAATAGGCATGGGGGCGATAGTTCTAGATGGCGCTATAATTGAAGATGATGTCATGATTGGTGCAGGCACTTTAGTTCCACCAAGAAAAGTATTAGCGAGTGGCTACCTTTATATCGGCAGTCCAGCTAGACAAGCAAGAAAGTTAACAGATGATGAAATTGCGTTCTTGAAACTATCCGCCGATAACTATGTGCTGCTTAAGAATGAATATATAGAAGATAGTCAGTAATTTGATTCGAAAAATAACCAACATAAATAAAGTACTGCTATACCCTCTACCTAGCGTAGAGGGTAAGTCATTATACTTATTTAATCGTTTTTCTTAATGCTTGAAGTACTGGCGACATAGATGGCGTAATGCCACGCCAAACTTTAAAACTTTCAGCCGCCTGCCCGACCAACATACCGAGTCCATCGATCACCAATTCAGCACCTTGTTCCGCTGCCCATAAATTGAATGCTGTAGCTTCGGCTTTATACATCATGTCATAACAGATAGTTTTTTTATCAACTAAAGCTGGCGAGATCGCAGGAACTAAACCCGACAAACTTGCCGAAGTCGAGTTAATAATCAGATCAAAGCTACCATTTAATGCAGTAAAACTCGATGCTGTAATATCGCCTTTATCATTAAATAACCTAGCTAACTGTTGCGCTTTAGCATCCGTACGATTAGCAATAACCAATTCTTGTATACCTTGTTCTAATAACGGGCCGATTACACCGCGAGCGGCACCACCCGCACCTAACAATAAGATCCGTTTATTCGTGAGCGCCGTATATTGCAACAAGTCATGCACCAGACCAAACCCATCCGTATTATCACCAATAACACGACCATCATCAGTAAGCACCAAAGTATTCACGGCACCTGCAAGTTGCGCCCGTGGTGTTAATGTCTGAGCAAACGAAAAGGCCTCTTCTTTAAAAGGGACGGTAATATTACAACCCTTCCCACCCAGAGAAAAAAACTCATTCATTGCCGTGGTAAAACCATTAATAGGGGCTTCAATAGCTTGATAACTGAGCTCCTGCGCAGTTTGCTTGGCGAATAGGCCATGGATCATTGGTGATTTACTGTGATTTATTGGATTACCAAATACGGCATAACGATCCATACTGCACAACTCCTGTAATGAGATAGATAAGGGAAAATATTTAATAAACAACTATTTGACAATAATGGTCAATAAAAAGCATCAGAGTAAAATAATGATTAACGATAAACTTTACCAGTAAGCGCATCAGTAATAGTAGTGGGCTGCGCCAGACCTCCTACGGGTTCATCAACAACAGCACCAAGCAAAGAAGCTAACTGACGGTTAACTTCAGCAGCCGTCACGCAAGGTGTGAGGCCAGTTAAGTTAGCACTTGTAGATGTTATTGGACCACCAAAAGCAAGGCATAATGCCTGCACAGTCGGATGAGCAGAAACACGAACTGCAATACTATCGAACTGTCCTGTTAACCATTTAGGTACTTGAACTTTCGCGGGCATAACCCACGTTGCGGGACCTGGCCAGGTTTGATTAATATGATCGATTTGCGCTGTCGACAATGGCGTTAAATCAACATAATCATTTAATTGTGCTAAATTTGCTGCAATTAAGATCAAGCCTTTTTCAACTGGGCGTTGTTTAATGCTTAGTAGACGTTGAACCGCTTTTTCATTCATTGGATCGCAACCTAAACCAAAAACGGCCTCAGTTGGATAAGCAATAACGTGCTGATTCTGTAACGCAGTAACCGCGTTGCTAATGGCTGTTGAATTATTCACAGTAATATATCTATTATTAATAGTCATAAATAAAAATGGTAGCTTACGCTACCATTTCTTACTCTATAACGACAGTTATAAGCTTAGTTTCTTACCAATTACAGTTACAGTGCCTTTAATTTAGCTTGTAATGCTTCGTCTTTAGCAATAATGCTTGCAGCATTAGCTTGACGCTCAGCTTTAACTTTAGCTGCCATTTCAGGATTACCAATTGCAAGCATTTGTGCAGCAAGATAACCCGCATTTTTAGCACCCGCACTACCGATTGCTACAGAAGCGACAGGTACACCACCAGGCATTTGCACTGTTGATAATAATGCATCCATACCTTGTAATGGGCCAGCATCAATTGGCACACCAATGACCGGATGTGTAGTGATACCTGCAACTGCACCTGCTAAATGTGCAGCTAGACCAGCAGCGCAAATAAATATAGCACAACCGCGGCTTTCAGCATCTGTCACATATTGGTGTGTCGCTGCTGGAGTTCGGTGAGCAGAAGTTACTTTAACTTCGTACTGGATTTCAAATGATTTTAGAACATTCAGTGTCGCCTGCATGACAGGTAAATCTGAATCTGAGCCCATTAATACTGCAACAAATGGTGTAGACATAATTATTCCCTTTCCGTATGAGTTATTTTTAATCGTTTAAATTAATCGATAGTGTTTGTCACTATTCTAATAAAGCACGCTTATAGCCACAGCTTTTCTGCGGACAAATAAGTTGTTTTCCATTACTGGTTTTTTTTTCAACTAAAATGGCCCAATTACACTCAGGGCAAGATTCTGAAATAGGTTTGAAATTAATAATGTATTTACACTTAGGGTATTTATTACAAGAATAAAATATTTTTCCGAAACGTGACTTTTTCTGCATCAAATCACCAGATTTACACTGCGGACAACATATACCAGTTTCGTCTGGCGTTTCTGTTTTCGACATGTAATTACAGGCGGGAAATTGAGTACAACCGATAAAGAAGCCATAACGGCCACGTTTCAATACGAGTTCGTGTTGACACTCTGGGCATTCTGAACCAACCAGCACTTTATCATCTTCGAAATGTGATTGATTTGATAACGGACGTGAATACTCACAAGTAGGATAATTATTGCAACCTAAAAAAGGCCCTGATTTGGCATTTTTAATACTTAACTCAGCTCCGCACTGCGGGCACGTCTCGTACTCTTTTTCCAAGGCATGTTCATGAACTGTAAATAGTTTGTCGTCATTTTTAGACATTTGAACAATTTTTAAGTAAATAATTAATGGGTGAATATTAACAAAACTGACATATTATGCCAGTAATTAATGCAAATTTAATCGCACAATCACTGGTTACCAAGTTTTAGTGTAGATAATCAAATTCTTTATCCTGAACTAACTCTTCCATCTGTAAATATGCTTTTTCACCGTTTGGTACATTAAATAACACCATTAAAATAACCCATTTAATATCATCGAGATCCAAATTTGTATTCTCAAGTTCAATTAAACGTGCGATAGCCATTTCTCTGGTTTCAATGTTTAGCACATTAATTTGCTCTAAAAATAATAGAAAACCACGGCACTCAGTGTTTATATAGAATTGCTCCGCTGCTGTATAAATCCGTATAGAACTCACACTCGAAACTTGTAGGTGAGTCTGAATCCCACCATTACGTAGTTCGACTAAGTTCTCAATCCATGTAATCGCTTTATGAATTTCAGCTTCAGCAAAGCCAGCCTGAATTAACTCACCGAGTAAGTCATCTCGATCAACTAAAAACTCAGATTCATTTTGTTCATAAAAGTTTTCGAAAAGATAAATAAGTATATCTAGCATTAGCCCCTCCGCTGCGATCTTACATAACCACCGGGCACAACACTCACCCAATTATCAAGTTCCAGTTCAATTAAACTTGTTAATACTTGGCTAACAGGTTGTTGGCTCAGCTCAGCAATAATATCAGCTGTAGTTACTTCATAACCGACACTATCTAAGATAATTTGATTTGGCAATGAAACAGTCTCTGGATCCGCGCTGAATAGGTTTGTTTGCTCAAAATTCGTACTTACATTTATATATGTGAGTTCATCGGTAATATCACTAATTTGAGTGATAAGTTTTGCCCCTTGTTGGATCAGATAATGACAACCAGCAGCCATCGGGTTATCAATTGCGCCCGGCAGAGCAAATACTTCACGACCTTGCTCTATAGCATAACGAGCTGAGATTAATGACCCGCTGTTTACTGCTGCTTCAATAACCACAACACCGAGTGAAAGACCACTAACAATACGGTTACGACGGGGAAAGTGTTCCGGTCTCGCTTGAGTAAAAGGGCTAAACTCAGAAACCAACGCCCCCTGCTCCCTAATTTGTTGCGCTAATTTCTGATGACGCTTAGGATAAACATTGGCTAACCCAGTACCTAAAACGGCAATAGTATGCCCTTTGGCTGCTAATACACTACGGTGACACTCACTATCGATACCAATCGCAAGACCACTAGTAACCACTAACCCTTCTTGCACTAATGCTGCTGCAAAACTGTGTGCATGCCGCTTGCCATAATAACTTGGAGCTCGACTGCCAACCATAGCGATTTGTGGTTTTGATAATAACTCAACATTACCTTCTACATATAAAAGTAAAGGCGGAGAACCAATATTTTTTAATGTCAGTGGATAATCACTTGAGGTAATAGGAATAAGATAACGTTCAGGTTTATCCGCAAGCCAATTTAAAGTGTTCTCAATTGCTTGCCAATCAGGATTTAGAATGGTCTGTTGCTGCGCAGTATCCAAACCAAGTGATTGTAGATACAGTGCAGAACCAGCAAATAATCTAGTTAACGATGTTTTTTGCAATAATTTTAGCGCCCTACTGCCACCAATTTTGGGGACGTTACATAGCGCTAACCAATATTTATCTTGCTCATTAACCATAATTACACTTACACCCTAGTTATCATAAGTTACTTACCTTATCGTTAAGTTTAATCACTTGTGAGCTATGTGTAATAAGTGCAAGGCTGACTTTGTCGTAAACTTTGAACACCATCATTTCTCCGACCCTTTCATCTGGGAGCTGTAACTCATTTTTGTCAGAAAAAAGTTTATCATATTGGTTAACTTGATCACCATAATTAAAGTCAAGGTCTTGTTCACGACGAATTATAGTCTTACCGCGTTTTAATACCCCAAAAACATCGCCTGCACCGACACTATCACGCCAACCTCGATTAATGATTACCACATCGTTTTTACCAATAGCACTGTATTTTTCATCCGCAGCGACAATGACACCATCACTCGCTAATTGAAAATTACGCGGCTGAAAATATACCGGTAAGCGATCTTGCTCCGGCATAGGCAGTAATCGGTCACCTTTACGCGCCTCTTTCGCGCTTTTTAAAATAGATAATTTCGCCGGAATCGATTCCGTGCCAGTATTAACAACACGAGCAATGGCTATAAACTCCACTTCATTACCCAATTTTTCATTCGTAGCAGGATCGATATAAGTCCGACCGCGGCGATAAACACCATATTGACCAGGTTTTAAAGAACTGGATGCAAAAATACTATGGCCAACAATGAATGTCGTATTACCGTCATTATTGCCTAAGATCACAGGGGCATGTTTTAATTTTTCATCCGTAGCAACATAATCACGACTTAAAAAAGAATTGATCAATTTTAACGGTATCGTCGGTATTGCTCGACTGCCTTTTAATTCAGGTCGCGCTTTAGGAGACACTTTTAAGATACGCTTTCGCATATGATTACGAACTAAACGAGGTCGGCCATCAACAAAGATTAATTGTAGTTTATCGCCGGGATAGATAAGATGCGGATCATCTAAAGCAGGATTGGCATCCCATAATTGTGGCCACAGCCACGGGCTTTGTAAATATTTGCTCGAAATATCCCAAAGCGTATCACCTTCTTTGACGATGTATTCAGTGGGGTATTGGTTTTTTAAGTTTAAGCTATCAGCCTGCGCTAAAAAGGGTAAAATAGCAGCTAAAGCAAAGATCAAACGACGTTTTATGGACATATCCTTTCCTAATTGTTGTTTGAACGCTTATATTTATAGTGATTATTGTAACGTTTTACGTCAAAATTAAGCGTTATTTGAATCCATTCAAAATAAGAAAGTACCATGGCTATATTAGAAGTTTTACATTTTCCTGATGATCGATTAAAAAAAATTGCTCAACCTGTGCAGGAAATCACACCAGCGACACAAATCATCATCGATGACATGCTAGAAACCATGTATGCCGAAGAAGGTATTGGTTTAGCCGCTGTACAAGTTAATATTTTACAACGTATTGTCGTTATCGATGTGTCAGGAACACGCGATGAGCCTCTAATCCTTATCAATCCGGTACTCACCAACAAATTAGGTGAGACAGGTATTGAAGAAGGCTGCCTATCGGTACCAGAATCACGCGCTTTTGTCCCGCGTGCAGAAAGCGTAACAGTGACAGCATTAGACCGTGATGGTGATGAGTTTACACTAGAAGCCCATGATTTATTAGCCATTTGTTTACAGCACGAAGTGGATCACCTAAACGGTAAACTCTTTATTGACTACCTATCACCGCTAAAACAGCAAAGAATTCGGAAAAAGCTCGAAAAGCTAGCACGTCAAAATAAATAAGAATACAAAATAGGAATTAACCTTGACCAAACCATTACGTATTATTTTTGCCGGCACCCCAGATTTTGCCGCAAAACACCTCTCTGCATTACTTAATTCAGAGCATGAAGTGATAGCTGTATATAGTCAGCCAGATCGCCCCGCAGGTCGTGGAAAAAAATTAAAACCAAGTGACGTAAAACAACTTGCAGTTAGCCATGACATTCCTGTTTATCAGCCTGTTAGTTTACGTAATGAAGACGCACAACAAGAACTAGCCGCCCTAAATGCCGATTTGATGGTCGTTGTAGCTTATGGTTTGATCTTGCCACAAGTAACATTAGATACACCGCGCTTGGGTTGTATCAATGTACATGGCTCATTATTACCAAGATGGCGTGGAGCGGCACCAATACAACGTTCAATCTGGGCCGGTGATGCAGAAACAGGCGTCACTATCATGCAAATGGATATCGGTTTAGATACCGGAGCAATGCTGCACAAAGTAGCTTGCCCAATCGCAGACGATGAAACCAGTGCAAGCTTATATAACAAACTTGCCGAGCTTGGCCCACAAGGTCTACTGGAAACATTAACACAAATCAGTAACAATACAGCCGTTGCTGAAGTGCAAGATGATGAACAAGCAAACTATGCAGCGAAACTGAGTAAAGAAGAAGCGAACATAGATTGGACACAATCAGCTGTTGCTATCGAACGTCAAATCCGCGCTTTTAATCCTTGGCCAGTAAGTTACACACAAATTGCTGAGCAGAATGTTAAAGTTTGGCAAGCAAATGCGAGTGAAGACGAGACTGACGCACAGCCAGGCACGGTTCTAGCCGCAACAAAACAAGGCATTCAAGTGGCAACAGGCAATGGCATATTAACGTTATTAAACCTACAACTTGCGGGTAAAAAAGCCATGCCAGTTCAAGACATACTAAACGCTCGTAAAGAGTGGTTCACTGTTGGTCAATTACTAAATTCAATTTAATACCTATGACCGCTCAATCATATTGAGTGGTTTTACCTCGGATACATATATATGAAAACCAGAGCTAGCGCCGCAAAAGTACTTTACCAAGTTGTTGATAGAGGTCAGTCATTGACGACAGCCTTACCAATTGCTCAGCAATTATTACCAGCCAAAGATCGTGCTTTACTACAGGAGATCTGTTACGGCGTACTGCGCTGGTTACCACGTCTTGAATTTATTAGTCGTCAGCTAATGAGTAAACCATTAACGGGCAAGCAAAGACCCGTGCATTTCTTAATTTTGGTTGGCTTATATCAATTAAAATTCATGCGTATTCCAGCACATGCGGCAGTGGCAGAAACCGTAAACGCGATTAAGGTATTAAAATCACATAAACTCAGTGGCTTAGTGAACGCTATTTTACGTAATTACCAACGCCAACAAGACGATCTAGAAAGCCAAGCTGATGGTAATGACGCGTGTAAATTCGGTCACCCAGGCTGGTTAATAAAACGCATCAAAGCCGCTTATCCAGAGCAATGGCAAGATGTATTAATGGCTAACAATGAACGTCCACCAATGTGGATACGAGTTAATCAGCAACATCATAAACAAGCTGATTATCAAACATTGTTAGCAGCTGACGAGATCATCGCAAATATCGTAGACAGTGCTGATTCAGCATTACGTTTAGAGAAGCCGACGGATGTTTACAAACTAGCTGGTTTTGCAGAAGGTCATAGTTCTGTTCAAGATGGCGCAGCGCAATTTGCGGCGCAATTCTTAGATGCACAACCAGGCGAATTGATTCTTGATGCTTGCGCTGCCCCAGGTGGTAAAACAGCACACATTTTAGAACGTCAGCCAGCCCTAAAACACCTTGTCGCTGTCGATTTTGATGCAACACGCTTAGCACGAGTTCAAGAAAATTTAACCCGTATGCAATTAGAAGCAGAGCTTATCCATGGCGATGCAAGTAAGCCTGAGGATTGGTGGAAGGGTGATAAGTTTGACCGCATTTTATTAGATGCTCCTTGTAGTGCAACGGGCGTTATTCGTCGTCATCCAGATATAAAATGGTTACGTCGTGATAGCGATATTGCACCATTGGTCCAATTACAGTCAGAAATTTTAGATGCGATGTGGCAGCAACTAAAACCAGGCGGCACGTTACTATATGCAACCTGCTCTATTCTACCGGCAGAGAACAGCGAACAAATCAGTTCGTTTGTTGCTCGTACTCCGGATGCTACGCTGATCCCATTAACAGCCAACAGCGACAATCCAGCATCAAGCTGGCAGATCCTACCCAATACCCAAGGTATGGATGGCTTCTTCTACGCGAAATTACAAAAACAAACATAACTGCGTAGTCGCTATAGTCAAATGATGAATTAGTATCATTTGGCTATAAACTATTGGCCTTATTCAACTTTAGCTTAGATAAGCGTAGAATAGTATTATCAAAACAGGTCACGAAAATTTATTTGGTGCGAGGTTAAATGAAAATTATCATTATCGGTGCAGGTCAAGTCGGCGGTACATTGGCTGAGAACTTAGTGGGAGAAAATAATGACATTACTATTATCGACCGCGATGGCAACAGCTTAAGAAACTTACAAGATAAATTTGATTTACGTGTTGTTGAAGGTCACGGTGCTAACCCAGACGTACTTCGTGAAGCTGGTGCGCAAGATGCGGATATGTTGGTGGCAGTAACCAACAATGATGAGACCAATATGATCGCCTGTCAGATCGCTTATACCATGTTCAACACCCCAAATAAAATCGCTCGGATTAGAAATGAATCCTATCTCAATAACAAAGCTACCCTATTCCATAATGGCGCAATTGCAGTGGACCACTTAATCGCACCTGAACAGCTAGTGACAGATTATATTAAACGCTTGATTGACTATCCAGGTGCACTACAAGTGGTTAACTTTGCCAATAATAAAGTAGGTTTAGTCGCATTAAAAGCCTATTACGGTGGTCCCTTGGTTGGTAATGCACTGGCGGCGTTACGTGAACATATGCCTAATGTTGAAGCACGAGTAGCCGCAATTTTCCGTCAAGGAAAACCGATTCGCCCGCTGGGTACAACTATTATTGAGGCCGATGACGAAGTATTTTTCGTTTCTGCAAGTAATAATATCCGTGCAGTGATGAGTGAATTACAAAAACTAGAAAAACCGTATCGCCGTATTATTATTGCAGGTGGTGGTAATATTGGCGCAGCATTAGCTGGTCGTTTAGAGCGTGATTACTCAGTAAAGTTGATTGAACGTAATATTACTCGAGCCGAAAAACTATCAGAGATGCTTAACAATACTATCGTATTCTGCGGTGATGCCTCTGATCAAGAACTACTAAGCGAAGAACATATAGATCAAACAGATGTATTTATCGCCGTCACCAATGATGACGAAGCCAATATTATGTCGGCCATGTTAGCCAAACGGATGGGCGCGAAAAAAGCCATGGTGTTGATCCAACGCGGTGCTTATGTGGATTTAGTACAAGGCGGCACCATTGATATTGCTATATCTCCACAACAAGCCACCATTTCAGCGCTACTCACTCACGTCCGCCGTGCTGATATTGCAAATGTTTATTCATTACGTCGCGGTGCTGCTGAAGCCATTGAAGCGATTGCTCATGGTGATAAATTAACATCGCGTGTTGTTGGCCGTACTGTAGGGAGTTTAAAACTACCAACAGGTACAACCATTGGTGCAATTGTACGTAATGACGCAGTCCTAATTGCGCATGATAACACCGTGATTGAACAAGATGATCACGTAGTGATGTTCCTGGTTGATAAAAAGTTCATCCCTGATGTAGAGAAACTTTTTCAGCCCAGTCCATTCTTCTTATAACATGCAAAGAAACTTGTTTAATGGTTAACTTCAAACCCGTATTGTTCATGGCAAGTGTAGTGCTACGTGCACTTGCTTTATTTATGATTGCGCCTTTGGTACTCGCTTTGTCTACCGATGGTCATGGCGCGCCTGAGTTTTTCAAATCCATTATTATCACCACCATCGCATCCGGTTTATTCTGGCACAAAGGCCGTTCGAAAGTTTTCCGCCTTGGTATACGTGAAATGTTTTTGCTAACCACGTGTGTGTGGATAATTGCCTCCGCATTTGCCGCTCTGCCGCTCATGTTGATCCAACATATTAGCTATACCGATGCCTATTTTGAAACCATGTCGGGTATTACAACCACAGGTTCAACCGTACTATCAAATTTAGATGCAACCGCACATAGTGTATTGCTATGGCGTTCGATTCTACAGTGGTTAGGTGGTGTTGGTTTCGTGGTGATGGGCGTGGCAGTTCTACCTTACTTAAACGTCGGTGGTATGCGTCTATTCCAAACTGAATCATCTGACTGGTCTGATAAAAACACCGCCAAAACCCAACATACCGCGGCCTACGTTATGTACGTATATTTAAGCTTAACCGTACTGTGTTATTTTGGTTACTTAGCTGCGGGTATGACAAGTTTTGAAGCCGTCAATCATGCGATGACAACACTATCGACAGGCGGCTACTCGACTTCTGATCAATCTATGGCACATTTCTCAAACTCGGCACAGTGGAATGGCAGCTTCTTTATGTTTTTAGGTGGGTTACCATTTTTACTCTTAATCAGTGCAATTCATCGCCGCGATATCAAAGTGCTCATCAATGATGCGCAGATTATCGGTTTTGGAAAGCTAATACTCGTAATGACAATAATGATGTCACTATACCTGTGGCAAAAAGGTGTTTTTGAGTTGACCGATGCAATTCGGATCAGTATGTTTAACATCATATCAGTAGTCACAACCACTGGGTTTGGCTTAACTGACTTCGGCACTTGGGGTGAATTTACGACCGTCCTTTTTGCAGGTTTGATGTTCACTGGCGCTTGTTCAGGCTCAACTTCAGGAGGGATAAAAATATTTCGATTCCAAATCGCTTTCACCTTATTCCGCAAGCAGATGTCACAATTAGTTCATCCATCAGGGGTATTTAGACAACACTACAATGGACGTAATGTAAATGATGTCATTGTACGATCTGTGGTTGCTTTTGGTAGTGCATTTATTGCTACAGTTTCGATACTGGCAGCCATACTCAGCATTATAGGTTTAGACCCTGTCACCAGTATTACCGGTGCAATCACCGCTGTGGCTAATGTAGGTCCAGGATTAGGCCCAGTCATTGGCCCGTCAGGTAACTTTGCTAGTTTACCTGATACCGCAAAATGGGCGCTTAGCTTAGGTATGTTGATGGGGCGATTAGAGATCATGACAGTATTAGTGCTCGTGACCCCTGCATTTTGGAAAAGTTAAAGTATAAGTATGCTAACTGATTATTCTAATAAGTTAGCATTGCTTTTCTCAATTAGCTCAACAGGTAATGGTTTTTTAACTTCTACACCCAGCTCTACAAATTGCTGCGCTTGTTTAATTAAATTGCCCTTACCTGTACTTAAACGTTTCATCGCGGAATCATAACTATCTTGTGCTTTGCCTAACGCTGTTCCCATGTCTTGCATATCGTGGCTAAATAAACGCAGCTTTTCATAAATCCTACCAGCACGTTCTGCGATTAATTGTGCATTCTGGTTCTGACGCTCGTAACGCCATAAATTATCAATGGTACGCAATGCAACTAACAAATTGGTTGGGCTCACTAACATGATATTATTATCCAGTGCATACTTCATTAAACTTGGGTCAGCTTCTAATGCCGCTATAAACGCCGGTTCAACCGCCACAAACATCAATACATAATCTAAAGTCTTTAAGCCTTGCAACAAGTGGTAATCTTTACGCCCAAGTTCACGAATATGCCCACGAATAGAGGTTACATGCTCCTGTAATGCTTGTTTACGTGTCACTTCATCGTCAGCATTAAAGTAACGCTCGTAGGCCGTTAATGACACCTTAGAATCAACCACAACATCTTTATCCTGTGGCAGATGAACAATCACATCAGGCTGAAAGCGTTTGCCATGTTCATTATTCAAGCTGACCTGGACATCATATTCATGTCCTTCACGTAAACCAGATTCAGATAAGATCCGCGCTAAGATAACTTCGCCCCAATTACCTTGCTGCTTGTTGTCCCCTTTCAGGGCTTTCGTTAAATTAGCCGTTTCGCTCGACATCAATTGATAAACTTGCTGCAAGCGAGCAACCTCAGATTGTAAGCTATGGCGCTCTTTCGCTTCGTTAGAGTAAACATCTTGCACTTGCTGTTTGAATCCTTCCAGCTGCGTTTTTAATGGCGCTAAAAGTAATTCCACACTAGACTTGTTTAGTTCTTTAAAATTGTCAGTTTTACTATCAAAGATTTTATTTGCTAGATTTTCGAATTGCTGTTGTAAGCGTTGTTCAGATTGTACTTGTAGCGCTAATTTTTCTTCGTTAGCTTGGCGTTCAGCGTGCAAACGAATATCACTTTCACGTAATCGTGACATTAATTTAATTAACTGGTTGTTTTGCGATTCTAATTTTAATTTATTAGCATCATGCTCTTTCTGCAATTGGTCATTAGTATAATTAACGTTATCTAATTGTTGTTCTAATAACTCAACTTCATGATTTAAAGTTTGCATCGACAAGTTGGCTTGCTGAGTTTTACGAATTGCAACAAAGCCAAAAATGATAGCAGCGCAGGTAACTACAATATACTGAAATATGGAAAACAGAGAATCAAAAGTCATAAGATACATTAACTACGAAAAAAAGAGCTGTGTGCCAAGCCGCGATCAAAATAAAACCATACTGCAAGGCAGCCAAGGTAAATAAAAAAAATGATCCATTTATGATAATTAACGCCGCTGTCAATGGTGGTAAATGGTACATCACCAATCACACTGTATAACCAAAGAGTGAGCGGAAATAATGCGAAAACTAAAAGTTTCCACATGATCTTTAACGTCGGACGGTGTACAGTTATCGCTTTCATTAACATAGTCCTAAATATCAGCGTAATAATACTGAAAAGAGATGGTGATGTTAGCCTAACCTGCTCAAGATTAAAACTAATCCATTGAGGATAATCATAATCAGGGCACATTTCATCAAAATAATAGAGATTAATTCACTATCCCCCTTGAAACGAGACAAAATACCCCAATTTGTAATTTTCAGTTATTTTTTGTCTGAATAGGGTTAATAGCTCTATATTACGGACAATTAAAATGTCTATTATGCTAATTAATTATAATCGAATACGAAATAGGTAATATATATGAGCGATTTTATGAATGAAGGCCAAGTTGCCTATTTCAAAGAAAAACTAGAAACAGAACAACAAGAGATTTTATCTCGTATTGAAAGCCAATCCACTGACGTTGTGATCTCTGATAGTAATGAAATGGCTGATGAGATTGATCGAGCTGCGATGGAAGAAGCGCATCGTCTTGAATTAAACCGAATTCAGCACGATAAACTACACATCAAAAAAATCATCAAAGCACTGCGTCGTATCGACAGTGGTGATTATGGTTATTGTGATAGCTGTGGTGACGAAATATCGATTAAACGCTTACAAGCACGTCCTGAATCACGCCTATGCGTAGAGTGTCAGTCAACAAAAGAGTTTACTGACCACAGCCTATACCGCCGCTAATCCTAAGCCAATCGAATGCCACCTCTGGTCGTTATCAATAAAATGATAAAAGATTAAAAGCAATAACAAACCGATGTTATTGCTTTCTTCATTTATCGTTCCGTATTAATCTGTAATCTCTTTCATCCAAACCGCCATAGGAATGCAACGATGTTAAAGCCATTGTCAGTAAATTTTAAAAGAATAAGTTTATTATCACTACTTGTCACCAGTGTTGCGTTAAGCGGTTGTAGTGATGATGAATCAGGTAAAATCAGTCTGGGTTTATTCACCACAAAAGATATTAAAATCAACACATTCGTAGATCCAAAGATACCAGGCGTCACTTGCCACGTTAGTCATATTGAAGCTGATTTGGATTTTTCTGATCCGTCAGATATGGGGATCGCATGTCGTCAAACAGGTGAGATTACAGCAGCAATGCTAGCAACCGTTGATACCTCAAAAGGCGGTGAAGTGATCTTTAAGCAGTCCAAGAGCATCTTATTTAAATCACTCAAGATTCGTCGTATTTATGATGCCGATAGCCAAAGTCTATTGTATGTCTCGTACTCGACAAAAGAGATTAATGGTAGCTACAAACATTCATTATCCACCGTACCACTATGGGCAACAAAAGCGTGGCAGCTGCCAGCTACTCTTGAATCACAAGCAAATTAAAACGATAAAGCCACTGTTGTCAGTGGCTTTATCTTTACTCGTCAGTCCAATAATTTTCTAAAGCTAAAATGCCGTTACAACACCCATCCCGATCACTTCAGAAAATAACAACAATACCGTTGTCAACGACACCAAGTTAGGTGTGTACTCTTGTTTTGTATAGAGCGGAATAGTCCAAATAGCTAACGCGAATAATAAAATAACAGCACGATAAATGACAAACTCTTGAATCACCGTCATCTGACTTGAGTCAACATTCAACCCAGCTACAACTAATAAACCGATCATCAGCAATACACTGCTCACGAGACCAACAACGGGTAAAATAACATTAAATGCTTGTAATCTATGCTTTGCACGCAACAAGATCACATGCGCAAATACAGCCCCTAGTAGCACAGCTTCTAATAATAATAACGGCTGCTGCTGTTGCCACAGTACTAATAACCCACTGATGACCGCAAGCGCAATCGGTAATCGTAACCAAGTACTTGGAATTGCGCGTTTACCTTCTAAGCGAGACTGAATTAAATTTTGCATAATACCGATAAATACCGCAATACCACCGATAATCAAGGTCGGCGTTGTCGCATAGTTTTCAATGCCGGTCATTAAGCCTAGTGCTAATACAGCCCAAATTGAAATCATGTTTTCAGTAATACGTTTACGCTGACCAGGACACACTTCGCCTTTTACTAATACTAATGCTAAAAAACAAGCTGCCGCAATTGGCATCATTACAATGATTGGATAAATTTGTTGGTAGAAACTGATTTCAGCCACGTGACAACCCTTAGTCAATACTAGATTCAAGTAAGTTAGGTGCGAGAGTATATCAGTGTCACTTCAAGGTGGTAATCAATAATTAAATGAAAATACTATTTTGCGAAGATAATAAAAACAAAACAAAAAAAAGCCCATCACTAAAGAATGGGCTTAACCTGTTTATTTTAGAATTTTTTACCATGTTCTTGCTCTGAAATTAATGGTTCAATACCTAATATACGAGAAAGTAGATCGATTTCATTCAAACTATCATCGTTCAATTGAACCCTGACTAGCAGTGATTCAAATTGACTTTGCTGTAATACTTCCGAGATACCCGTCATGCCACCTGCTGTATTCAGCAATGATGAAATAACTGTATTCGCCCCTGATTCCCTCTGTTCTATATCGAGTTTCCCATCCATAACTCCCCCTTGTAGCTCCCTAACCTATCCCCAATTTCTATCCCTTAGAAATATATTACAGACATATAAAACCACATTCACTTACTCAGGGAAATAACCAAGCCGTGAGTTTGAGAGGTAAAACGGATAAATGACCAAGTGTCCCATCAGTACTTAAAATAAGTGTGAAGTCTGCGCTAATAAAATATATTATATTCATTCTTTAGTATTAACTTGATTCTAATCATCGCTATATATCCAAAATCACAATGACAGGGAGTCACAATGTGAACGTCGAATATTTATTCTCGAAACTGAAACAGCCACCCGTTATACCGCAATTATTACAAGAAATGATAACCAGCTTTAATCAAACAAATATCGGACTCGATAAAATCGCCAGCAGAATAGCTATGGATCCAGTTATCACAGCAAAAGTATTAAAAATGGCAAACTCAGTCGCTTATTCCCGCGGTCAACATGTAGAATCAATAGAGCAAGCAGCGATCAAGCTCGGTCTCAATAAGTTACGTTCATTAGTCATAGCCAGTAGCCTAGTAAATAATTTTAAGCGTGAGAATGACTTTGATATCAGTGAATTTTGGCGTAACTCTTTTCAAATAGCCAAATCTATAGCAAAGCAAACCCGACTTGATCCGGAAATCGTTTTCACTTGTAGCTTACTGCATAATATAGGGGAATTACTGATCCAAAGTGCACTACCAGAAGAAGCTAGCCTTATCGCTCTCAGTCAAGCACAAGGGCAAAGCCGTATTGAAGCCCAGCACGCGATTCTCAATTTTGACTTTACAGATGTAGGCCTTGAGCTCACAAAACAATGGAATTTTACTGAGACCTTCTCGAAAGCGATACACCAACAACTCGATCCACTTTCATATGAACAGACTTCAGATGAAGCCGTACTGATTCGCCTTGCCGTATTTGTTAATTTTGCAACCAATGCAGGCGTACCAGCATCTATGATCATACACCGCTTTCCACAAGCACTTGCGCAACATTTAAATATCGACCCAGAAGTGTTACTTACGCAACTACAAGAAATACAGCAACAAGGCAACGAATTAACAGAACTATTAATGCAGGAAGTCGCGTAGAATATCAGAAACGAAAAAAGCCTGCTCAATGAGCAGGCTTTTCGAATAGTGGTCGGTGATAGAGGATTCGAACCTCTGACCCCCTGGTCCCAAACCAGGTGCGCTACCAAGCTGCGCTAATCACCGAACATGGTGCGGAAGGAGAGACTTGAACTCTCACACCTTGCGATACTAGAACCTAAATCTAGCGCGTCTACCAATTCCGCCACTTCCGCACAATTTTTCTACTTGCTAGCAGGTAACTCTAACAAGGGGGATAACTCCATTCTAAAAGAATATCTTAGTTATCTAATATGGGGCGACTGAAGGGATTTGAACCCTCGACAACCGGAATCACAATCCGGGGCTCTACCAACTGAGCTACAACCGCCATAGTGGTCGGTGATAGAGGATTCGAACCTCTGACCCCCTGGTCCCAAACCAGGTGCGCTACCAAGCTGCGCTAATCACCGAACATGCTCATTAGAATGCATCATTCTTAACAAGTGTGCGCATTATAGATATTGTGTGTAAGTCTGCAAGTCTTTTTAACTAAAAAATGATTTTTTTATCATTTCCAATTAAATCGGAATAAAAACAAACAGCGCCAGTGCAAAAAACAATCAGAATAATTAGTTCACTATTAAACTGTATTTACCTTAGCGTGCATAATCAAAGAGTAATGGGGCGACTGATGGGATTTGAACCCACGACAACCGGAATCACAATCCGGGGCTCTACCAACTGAGCTACAACCGCCATTACCATTTAATTGCACAACCACTATAATAACGATAATGGTACGTCCGAGAGGAGTCGAACCTCCGACCTCACCCTCCGGAGGGGCGCGCTCTATCCAACTGAGCTACGGACGCATAAGCAATATACTACGTCCAACGGCGAATCTCGTCTAGGCAAATCCGTTAATTCAACATGAAAATGTTGCATAATTACAACACCTGTATCTTTTATAACCAACTAAAAGCACTATCGAACTAAGGAAAATGCAACAAACACTGTTACAACTATTTAACCTAAGGCTTGGTAAGGATATAATGGTTAACAGCAGTAGGGATTTATTATAACAAAAGTCACCCATAGACTGACAATACCATTATTAGGGAGCTAAAAAGAGCATGTATAAATTACGAAATATTCTAATCACTTTATCAGCATCATTACTATTTGCATTTACCGTAAGCGCAAGTCACAACTCTGCGGAATCAGTTGCAGAAAGAATTGCCCCAGTAGGTCAAGTATACTTACCAGGTGAACTGGCTCCAATCGTAGCAAAAAGTACTGTACCTGCAGAACCACGCTCAGGTGAACAAATTTATACGACTACTTGTAACATGTGTCACGGCAGTGGCCTTGCTGGTGCTCCAATTAAAGGTAATGCAGATCAATGGGGACCTCGAATTGCAAAAGGTAAAGACACACTTTATCGCCATGCTATCGAAGGCTTCAATGGCGCGATGCCAGCACGTGGTACTTGTGCAACATGTTCTGATGACGAATTACAAGCAGCTGTTGATTACATGATCCAAGGCCTGTAACACGAGAGATAAATAACGTTATAACAACAGGATGACCTTAACTCTCCGATTATAACCAAGCAATTCTTCGATCAAGCCACTCATTTTTTAGTGGCTTTTTTTTGACCCTCCGTTATCCACTGCTAGACTTTATCACTATAAGACTTAGTTTTTTCGTGATTAAAGACCATTAGGATGCCGACAGTGAACAAGGATCGTCTATCAAACCAACACAAGGCAAGCAGCACCAAACTTATCGGTCTCGCCCTATCACGTTCATTACGGACACAACGAGCCTTATTTTTAACACAGCTAAAATCAGCATCACAACAACTGCAGCAAACTCAACAAAGTTTTGTATTATTACTGATTAAAATTGATAACATCGCCGATGTGGAACAAAATTTTGGCAGTGAACTCAGTAATAAACTCATTACAATCATTCGCAACCACTTGCAATCATTAACCTCCAGTAACGACTGCTTGGTTAACTTACAAGGCGATGAGTTTGCCTTATTAAAAACGGATATAGTCGATGCAGATGGCGCTATCAACCTCGCTAAAAAGATTCAATCACAGTTCCGCTTTAGCTTTCAGGTAAGTAACTATAAAATTCTCTGCAGCTGCAGTATTGGAATTAGTTTACAACAAGCCCCCCACTCTGTGAGTAAAGTATTGAAAGACGCAGATATCGCCCTAAAAATGGCCCAACAGCAAGGTCTCGGTCAATACCATCTATCAACTGCGTTACCCGTACCAGCTGAAAATACCTTAGCTATATTGCAACAAGAAAAGCTAACTACCGCTATTATTAACAATGATATTCTGCCGTATTACCAACCCATTATTCAGCTTAACAGTAACCAATTAGTCGGTTTTGAAGTCATTGCCCATTGGCAAGAAGAGCATCATGACAATAGTTTTATGTCTTTCGCTGAACGTACCGATATTATTATCACCCTTGATTTACACATTATGTATCAAGCCTGTTTACAATTAAAAAAATGGCATGATTCGCACCCTAATAATCAGCAAATCATGTTAGCAATGAACTTATCCGTCAAACATCTCATTCTTGAAGGCGCTGTTGAACATTTAATTTTTATTATTCAACAACAACGGATCCCTCCACATCGTTTAGTATTTGAATTCAGAGAACATGAGTTTATGGCTCACAATGAATTTGCCATACACGCGTTAGAAAAATTACGCCAAATAGGGGTGCAAGTAGGATTAGATAACTTTTGTACCGGTTTTAGTTCTTTGAATGAATTTTTCAAATATCCGATCGACTTTGTCAAAATAGACAGCAGCTTTACCAATCGTATGCTGATGTCTAAAAAAGATCTGTCGTTGATTCGCGTCATTAGAGATATTAGCCACGATCTGGGTTTTAAAGTCATTGTTGAAGGGATTAGCAATCCTCAGCAGCATGCTAAATTAATCGAGCTTGGCTGTGAGTTTGGTCAAGGCAGTTATATTGCTCAGCCAATGGACTATACGCAGGTTGACCGCTTATTAGAACTCTAATAAGCGTTATTTTATTTATACTATTCTCAACTACTTGTTAAACAGCGCTCTTAAATTTGCAACTCCACGCTTGCCTTTCTCTTGCTTTTCAACAGGAGAGTCTGGTTTTTTACGTAGGTCCCATTCCAGATCATCTTGCGGTAATTCAAGCAAAAATCGGCTTGGTTCAGGTTTCACTACTTCACCAAATTGACGGCGCTCTTTACATAACATCATGAACAATACTTTTTGTGCACGAGTGATGCCCACATAAGCTAAACGGCGTTCTTCTTCGACATTTGGATCATCATCAATGGAACTTTGATGCGGTAAAATACCCTCTTCCATCCCAACCATAAACACGTACGGATATTCCAGTCCTTTCGAAGCATGGTAAGTCATTAGCTGCACTTGATCTGAATCATCTTCTTCTTCATTGCGCTCGAGCATGTCACGTAACGTTAAGCGAGTAACCACTTGTGCCAGCGTCATCTCTTCATCGAGATCATCCCCTTTGAGCATTTCTGTAACCCAACGATATAACTCTGACACGTTCTTCATACGCATTTCAGCGGCTTTGGCACTAGGGCTGGTCTCATACAACCAGTCTTCATAATGTATATCACGCACCATATCACGCACAGCATCGATACTATCACTACGCTGTTCTTGATCTGCTAACTCAACTAACCAACGGGTAAAGCCACGAACGGCAAGTAAACCACGTCCAGTGAGGGTTTGTTCTAAGCCCATTTCAAAGCTAGCAGCAAACAAACTGATATTACGCATGTTGGCGTAATTACCTAATTTTTCTAATGTTGTCGGGCCAATTTCACGACGTGGTACATTCACAACACGTAAAAACGCATTATCATCATCCGGATTCACTAATAAACGCAAATAAGCCATCATATCTTTGATCTCAGCACGAGAGAAAAATGATGTACCTCCGCTGATTTTATACGGTATACGATTCGTCATTAATGCTTTTTCAAATAATCGAGATTGGTGGTTACCACGGTATAATATCGCATAATCTTTATATTCACTACGTGCCATAAACTTGTGTGCTAACAGTTCGGATACTACTTTTTCAGCCTCATGTTCTTCATTTTTTGTTGTGAATACTTTAATCGGATCGCCATACCCAAGTTCACTGAATAAGCGTTTATTAAACTCATGCGGGTTGTTATCAATTAAAATATTCGCGGCTTTAAGAATACGTTGCGTCGAGCGATAGTTTTGCTCTAGCTTTACCACTTTCAAACCAGGAAAATCTTTTTGTAATAACGTGAGATTTTCAGGACGGGCACCACGCCACGAATAGATAGACTGATCATCATCACCAACAACGGTAAATTTAGCACGTTGGCCAACAATCAGTTTCACCAGCTCATATTGGCTGGTATTGGTATCTTGGTACTCATCCACTAATAAATAGCGGATCTTGTTTTGCCAGCGTTCGCGAACTTCATCGTTGAGTCGTAATAACAAGGTTGGCATCATGATCAAATCATCAAAATCCAAGGCGTTATATGCTTTCATGTGACGCATATAATCGTCATAACACTGGGCAAATAATTTATCTTGCGGCATTTGCGCTCGGGCAATAGCTTGTGCCGGTAATACCAACTCATTTTTCCAATTCGAAATAGCACTACGTAATTGATCAATTAGTTCTTTATCTTCTTCGAGCGTCTCTTGAGTTAGCTCTTTTAATAAGGCGAGTTGGTCCTGATCATCAAACAGTGTGAATGCTTGTTTAATACCTAAATTTTTATATTCTTTACGAATAATATTTAAACCTAAGGTATGGAACGTCGATACCATTAAGCCTTTTGCTTCTTTCTTACCTAATGTTTGAGCAATGCGCTCTTTCATCTCACGCGCCGCTTTGTTGGTAAAAGTTACCGCAGCAATATTCTTGGCCTGATAACTACAGTTTTGCACTAAATGAGCAATTTTGGTGGTAATAACACGTGTTTTACCACTACCTGCACCAGCGAGTACTAAGCAAGGACCGGAAATATATTTAACAGCTTCATCCTGACGGGGATTCATTTTCATAGCGACAGCACCAGACTAAAACATTAAAGGAAAGAAGTAGAGATTAGATTGTAGCAAAATTAACATAAAAAAATGCCAGTTATAAATAACTGGCATTTTTTATACATTGAATACGAAATCAAGAATTACTTGATTTTGCCTTCTTTGTACATAACGTGCTTACGAATAACTGGATCAAATTTTTTGATTTCCATTTTTTCAGGCATGTTTTTCTTGTTCTTATCTGTGGTATAGAAGTGACCAGTACCAGCAGATGAATTCAGACGAATTTTATCGCGCATAATATAGCTCCTTAAACCTTCTCACCACGGGCACGCATTTCAGCAAGAACTGAATCGATACCCTTTTTATCAATAATACGCATACCTTTACAAGTAAGACGTAATTTTACAAAGCGGTTTTCGCTCTCAACCCAGAAACGATGTGTGTGCAGGTTTGGCAAGAAACGGCGACGTGTGCGGTTTTTTGCGTGAGAAACGTTGTTACCAACAGCTGGTTTTTTACCAGTAACTTGGCATACTTTTGACATAGTGTGCTCCAATAACTTCAAATATAAGTGTCTACATAGTCGCATTTGAAGCTACTAGGTATACTTTTAATGCTCGGTTTATACAGTAAACTCAGACATAAATCAATAATAGTGCAAAATATCACCACCTTTAAACACATAAAAGTAGTGCTAAAAACAAGCGCAAACGATTACTTTTTGAGCCAAAATGAAATAAAACAGTTTAAAACACAAAAAAAAGGCCAAAAACAAGCAATAAAAATTAAATCATAATAATTGCAAAAAGTATTTCGATTCGCCTAAATGTACAAATGCGAAACCCTTTTTTTCAGGTTATAATCCCCACTCCTTGATAGTGAGTTTACACCAATGCTTAACGATATAGAATTAACCGACCTTAGACAACAATTCCCCGTATTATCCCAACAAGTGAATGATCACCCATTAATTTACTTAGATAATGCAGCGACAAGTCAAAAACCCTTGTGCGTTCTCGAGGCGATTAATACCTACTATCGTGACATTAACGCAAATGTACACCGCGCTTCACATGCCCTCAGCGCGCAAGCAACATCCGCGTATGAAAATGCCCGTGATATCTGTGCGCAATTTATTAATGCAAATAGCAGTAAAGAAATAATTTGGACCCGTGGCACAACAGAAGCGATCAACTTAATCGCGAACAGCTTAACAACAGAATTTCAAGCTGGGGATGAGATTATCATTTCAACCCTAGAGCACCACGCTAATATCGTGCCTTGGCAAATGCTAGCACAGCGTACAGGGGCAATTATTAAAGTCATTCCTCTATTGCCGTCAACAGATATCGATATGCAGGCTTACAAGTTGTTATTAAGCGATAAAACTAAACTTGTTGCCGTTAGCCATGTATCTAATGCGATTGGCACTGTGAATCCCATTGAAGAGATCATTGCTTTAGCTAAACAAACTAACGCAAAGGTATTAATCGATGGTGCCCAAGCTATTTCACATTGGGACGTAGACGTGCAAGCACTCGGTTGTGACTTTTATGTGTTCTCTGGGCATAAAATGTATGGCCCCACTGGTATCGGCGTGCTCTGGGGTAAAGAAATGTTGCTTAATCAGCTACCGCCTTGGCAAGGCGGTGGTGAAATGATTAAAGCCGTCAGCTTTGAACATACAACTTATAACGAATTACCGTTTAAGTTTGAAGCGGGTACACCGAATATTGCCGGAACAATCAGCCTTGCGCGCGCCATGACTTTTTTAAAGAGTTACGATCGCCAAGCGCTGGCAGATCACGAAGCTGAACTACTAGCCTACACCACGGCGCAACTCGAAAAAATGCCACGCATTAAGATTATTGGTTCACCTCAACATCGTGCAGGTGGCGTCAGCTTTATTATGGGAGACGCCCATAATGGTGATGTGGGTATGCTGTTGGATTTACAAGGCATAGCAGTGCGTACCGGTCATCACTGTGCACAACCTTTGATGCAGAGCCTTAACTTATCCGGTACTATTCGTGTATCACTCGCCATTTATAACACAAAAGCAGAAATAGACTTCTTCATTACAGCATTAAATGAATTGCAAGATTTACTCTAATCTCAATAAATAAAAAATTAACTTTATCCCACGAGACTTTATGTCTGGTTGGTAATACAGGAATGATCATGACCGATTTCTCGTCGAGCCCATTTGGTAACGAAATTACCAGTAGCGATGTAATGACTTTATTAACCGCACAAAATGGTTGGCAAAATAAATACCGTCAATTAATTTTGCTCGGTAATAAGATCCCAGCGTTAACTGATGATTATAAAGTAGCAGAAAATCAAATTAAAGGCTGCGAAAGTCAGGCTTGGTTAGCGTTTAGTTGTGACAATGATGAGCGACTATGGTTTGGTCTGGATTCAGATGCGCGTATTGTTAAAGGTTTAATGGCGGCATTATTAGCAGCTGTTAATGGTAAAACGCGCGTTGAAATAGCAGCATTTAATATTGATGACTATTTTTCTCAGCTTGGTTTTATGCAACAGCTTAGCCCTTCTCGTGGCAATGGTTTAAAAGCGGTGATCGCGGCAATTCAAGCGGCTTAATAATGAGAATATAAGTGGTGAATTGATTAACACCACTTATATATCAACTGATGTTTACTATTTCTGCAGATTTTTAACAATCAAAGCTGTGCCCATACCACCACCAATACACAACGATGCTAAGCCATAATCTACACCACGTTTCTGCATTTCATGTAATAGCGTCACAGTAATACGACCACCGGAAGCACCCAAAGGATGACCTAAAGCAATCGCGCCACCATTCACATTGGTTTTATCTGCAAACCAGTCCATATCAACATTATGCTCTTGAGTCAGATTAGTCATTACCCCTAATGCTTGCGCAGCAAAGGCTTCGTTTAATTCTAATAATTCTATCTGCTCTAATGACATATCTGCACGCTTTAGTGCTTGCTCAATAGCAGGAACGGGGCCTAACCCCATAACTTGTGGGTCAATACCACCTTGACCATAAGCGATTAACTCTGCCATTGGCTCTAAACCGTATTTTTCTACCGCCGCTTCAGAGGCTAAGATGATCGCAGCGGCACCATCATTAATACCAGATGCATTTGCCGCTGTCACCGAACCATCCGCTTTAAATGCTGGACGTAATTTAGCTAAACCTTCAACACTGGTATTGTCTTTTGGATATTCATCCGTCGCAAAACTTTGCGTCTGACGACGTACTTTTATTTCAACTGGCACAATCTCGTCAACGAAACGTTCTGCCGCGATCGCAGCCACCGCTTTATGTTGGCTGCCGACAGCAAACGTATCTTGTTGTTCACGGGTTAAACCAAATTGATCAACAATATTTTCTGCCGTCATACCCATGTGGTAATTATTAAATACGTCCGTCAAACCATCATTAATCATGGCATCAACCATAGTCATGTTACCCATTTTAGAGCCAAAACGTGTTTTCGCTGGCATCAAATAAGGAATGTTAGACATACTTTCCATCCCTGCAGCAACCACTATGTCCGCATCACCAGCTTTAATATGTGCCGCACCATCCATAATCGTTTTCATGCCACTACCACAGATCATGTTTAACGTATAAGCTGGCACAGTTGCAGGAATACCCGCTTGCATTGCAGCTTGACGACCTGGTCCCATACCTTGTCCAGCACTAATCACATTACCAACAATGACTTCATCAACGTGCTCAGGATTAACACTAGCTGCGACTAGTGCACCTTTAATTACGGTCGCGCCTAATGTTGCGGCATCCACACCCGCTAAGCTACCGCCAAAACTACCAAGGGCTGTACGTTTTGCTGCAACGATAAATACTTTACTCATACCTTGTTTCCTTACTTGATGTGATCTGTTTTACTTTTCAAACATGTGTTTGAATGGTATCACAAGTTATTAACATAACCGAATTTAGCGAAGATCAAATCAATGCAGATAAATAACAACAAGCCCTATTATCAGGAACTATAAGAATAGAATATTGGGAAGGTAAAAATAGTATGTTGATTTTAATAAAATAAAACCAGTTAACACAATCTATATTAACTGGTTTAAGTCATGTTTGAGAACATTACTTAACTGATGACAGTATTAATGAAACAAACTAACTGAGCGAGTTATGCGTTGGCTTTTTCGGCTAGTTTTTTTAATACTCTCGACGCCGCAACTAAGCCAAAACTGGCAGTCACCGCCGTGGATGCGCCAAAACCACTTGAACAATCCATGCCCGTTGCACCATCAGCAAAATTCTTGGTCATGCATACTTCACCATCAGAACTGGGATAAATGAGTTGTTCCGTAGAAAACACGCATTCAATACCAAATTTACGTTTGGTATTTTTAGTGAAATTATATAAACGACGCAAGTCAGAACGTACTTTAGCCGCTAACGGATCTTGATACGTTTTCGCTAAGTCAGTCACCTGAATTTGCGTTGGATCTATTTGTCCACCTGCTGCACCAATAGTGATACATTTGATTTTGTTACGTTTGCAATAGGCTAATAACGCCGATTTTGAACGTACACTATCAATCGCATCAATCACATAATCATAACCTGTGCTCAGGTGTTCGCCAATATTATCGGTACTGACAAAATCATCGATAAGATTAACCACACATTCCGGATTAATGGCATGAATACGTGCCGCCATCACATCAATTTTTTGCTGACCGATAGTATCTTTTAATGCATGAATTTGACGGTTAGTATTCGTCACGCAAATATCATCCATATCAATCAGCGTGATCTTGCCTACACCCGAACGCGCTAACGCTTCTGCCGCCCAAGAACCCACACCACCAATCCCAATCACACACACATGTGCTTGATTAAAAAACTGCAGTGCTTTTAGTCCATATAAACGTGCAATACCACCAAAACGATTATCATATTCGGCCGACATACCCTACCCCAAATCAAGCAAAAAACGCATTATACTGATTCAATCTCATAACTCAAAGTTTGCGATAAATAACACTTCTATCAGAATAATATTATCCTACCCCAGACTAGACAGATTTTTCAAATTTGTGCATTTAAGATGAAGCTTTAACTAGACGGATTTACGCTATGTTTGATCTACTGACTTCTACTCTGGCTTCACAAACCCGCTTATGGGCGGGTACCAAAGCGGCAAAAACCACGATTAATGAGCAAGATCCGTTAATCATGTATGACAACGAAGCCGACCCACTTTGTCGCTTAGTACGTGAAGCGATTTCAGAATTGAATCTTGATGTGCTTATTATTCCCTGCCCCAAAGGTGGAGAGCGTCACAGGCAAGAGCTACAAGAAATGTACAGCACAGATAAAATTCCATTTTTGATTGATAAGAACACCCAGATCATCTTAAATTCAGCGTCTGAGATCATCAGCTATCTATACAAGCATTATGCGAATAGCAGTGCACCGATTCGGTTACGCGCGAATATTTTTAATTATGCGAGTTCAACAAGTGCATCGCTGATCCGTTGCAACGCAGGTAAAACTAAAAAACCCGCATTAAAGCCTACTGACCCACTGGTATTATACAGTTTTGAAAGTAGCCCTTATTCACGCCCTGTTCGTGAGACGCTATGTGAATTAGAACTGCCGTATTTATTGGTTAATTTAGGTAAGCAACAATTTGGTGAACTTGGTCCTGCAACACGACGCTTAAGCCCGGGAGAATACAGCCCATTACCAGAAACTAAGCGCAGTGTATTTTTTGCAGAGCATGGCACAGTACAAGTCCCTTTCTTGAAAGATCCAAACACCAACATAGATATGTTTGAGTCAAAAGCAATCGTGAAATATTTAATCACGACGTATGCTATAAAATAATGAATGTGACCAGATGAAAATACTAGGATAGCAAACGCTTATGATGGGTAACTAAAGTATATATTGTTAAGCTATTCGTTCTCCTTTTCTAACATAATTCTATCGGATATTTGCATAAAAAAAGCCCAGTAAACATAATCATGCTTACTGGGCTATATCAACTAAACCTTGATACTTATATCAGGTATTAGCCAACAATTTTCTTCATGTCTGACATGTAACCACGTAATTTCTTACCGATAGCTTCTACAGGGTGATTACGAATTTCGTCGTTAACTTCGATTAAACGCGCATTATCAACGCCGTTTGATTCAGCAGAGAATGCAGACCCCATTAGTTCAGTTGGTAATGCATTTACGTATTCACGTAGTTGTGGTCCCGCTTCGTGAGCAAACAGGTAACAACCGTATTCAGCTGTATCAGAAATAACAACGTTCATTTCATATAAACGCTTACGGGCAATTGTGTTCGCAATTAGCGGCGTTTCATGTAGTGATTCATAGTATGCAGACTCATCAACGATACCTGATGCGACCATGCTTTCAAACGCAAGTTCAACACCCGTTTTAATCATAGCAACAAATAATGTTCCGTTGTCGAAGAACTCTTGCTCGTCAATCACGATGTCTGATTCAGGGTAATTCTCAAAGGCAGTTTCGCCAGTCTCTTTACGCCATTTAAGTAGGTTCACATCATCGTTTTTCCAGTCAGCCATCATCGTTGATGAGAAATGACCCGTAATGATGTCATCCATGTGCTTTTCGAATAATGGGCGAAGTGTTATTTTCATTTCTTCAGCCATATCGAATGCTTTAAGTTTTGCAGGATTAGATAGGCGATCCATCATGTTCGTGATACCGCCATACTTAAGTGCTTCAGTGATAGTTTCCCAACCAAACTGAATTAGTTTACCTGCGTATGCTGGTGATTTACCGTCAGCAACCATTTTATCAAACGCAAGAATTGCACCGGTTTGTAACATACCACATAGGATAGTTTGCTCACCCATCAGGTCAGATTTAACTTCAGCAACAAACGAAGACTCAAGTACACCCGCGCGATCGCCACCCGTTGCAGAAGCGTATGCTTTTGCAATTGCTAGGCCATTGCCTTTAGGATCATTTTCAGGGTGAACTGCGATCAGTGTTGGTACACCGAAACCACGTTTGTATTCCTCACGAACTTCAGAACCAGGGCACTTAGGCGCAACCATTACTACAGTAATGTCTTCACGCACTTGCATGCCTTCTTCAACGATATTGAAACCGTGAGAATAAGACAGCGTTGAACCTTGCTTCATTAGCGGCATGATAGTTTCAACTACATTTGAATGCTGCTTATCAGGTGTAAGGTTAAGTACTAGGTCTGCTTGTGGGATTAAATTCTCATAAGTATCAACAACGAAACCATTTTCTGATGCATTTAAGAATGACTGACGTTTTTCTGTAATCGCCGCAGCACGTAATGCATAAGAAATGTTAAGACCCGAGTCACGCATGTTTAGACCTTGGTTTAGGCCTTGTGCACCACAACCCACAATAACAATTGACCAGTCTTTAATGAAGTTACAACCGTCAGCAAACTCACTGCGATCCATAAAACGACATTTACCAAGTTGCTCTAACTGCTGGCGTAAGTTTAAAGTGTTAAAATAGTTAGCCATGTTGCTCTCCATGAGAATTTTGTAATTTGAATGCGCTATCACCACTCCAGTGATGCTCTACCACTCACTATATGCTAAGTTACACATTGCTGGAAATGATATATTTACAATATAGTGTTGCAATAAACGCAACGTTCGCATTTATATACAAGAACGCCGTTCGAACGCGGTGTTAAAACAAAGAAAGTACCAAACCAGTAAAACTTAAACCCAACTATAAATGTAAATGCAGAGTTTTAGACTAAATCATTCCATTATAATTAATCACAATGTCTTACACTTAAACTCATTATTATCATTAATGATTGCACACAGAAAATAACAATTAAACCCACTAAGAATAAGGTGAAATATGGATATTCGTTCACTACAACTTTTTTTACATTTAGCGGCCACTTTACACTTTGGGAAAACGGCAGAAGCGATGCATGTCAGTACATCAACACTGACCCGCACTATGCAGCGTTTAGAAGAAGCGGTTGGCAGCCAAATATTCGCCCGAGATAATCGCTCAGTAGCATTAACCGAAAGTGGGAAACGACTACAAAGCTTCGCCCAACAAACTCTCGAAAATTGGACTCAACTGAAAGCTGACCTGAATAATCACAGCGGCGAACTTGATGGTGAGCTTACGATTTTCTGCTCAGTGACCGCAGCCTATAGTCATTTACCACCGATTCTCGATAAATTCCGCTTATTGCACCCAAATGTTGAATTAAAACTGATTACCGGAGATGCAGCGATGGGCATGCAACTGGTTGATGAAGAAAAAATTGATATTGCCATTGCTGCCCATCCAGACCAAATATCGAATCGATTAAAATTTGTCGAGATTGCAAAAGTACCGCTATCAATCATTACCCCGGTGATTTCCTGCCAAGTTCAACAGCAAATAATGCAAGATAATATTAATTGGAATGCCGTGCCTTTTATCTTACCTGAGCACGGGCCTGCACGTAAAAGGATTGATAAATGGTTTAAACAAATGAAAATTAAACCGAGTATTTATGCCACGGTTGCAGGTCATGAAGCGATTGTCAGTATGGTCGCATTAGGGCTTGGAGTAGGTATAGCCCCTGCGGTTGTGGTTGATAACAGTCCAGTCAGAGATCGTGTCTTGACCTTTGAAAACAGTAATACAATAGATCCATTCGATCTTGGTTTATGCTGTCAGCGAAAACGCTTTGACGAACCTTCGATTGCAGCTTTTTTTAGTATGATTAATCATTAATTTGTCATACATTATTATTAAGAATAACAAGAGTGTTCCGTTATAATCGGGATCTACTCTTCTCTTATCATTGTTACTATGGAGTTTTCATGGGATTAAAAAAAATAGGCATGCTAATGCTAATGCTAGCCGCTTTAAGTCTAAGCCAAACAGCAGTTGCCAATGAGGTGCCAACACAATTTTCCACGGTTGGCCTCAACGCGCCAAAAAGTCAGGATGTTAATGGTTTCCGCTTTTCATTATTCCATGGACAAACAGAAAAAGTACAAGGCTTTGATATGGCCGTATTAGGTTTATCTGAAGTAGATAAATTTGAAGGCATAAGTTTTAATTTATTGCTTGGAGCAAGTAAAGTAAACAAGGAATTTTCAGGAGCGTCATTTGGTTTACTTAACTGGCATCTAGGTCAAGATACCGGTTTTAACATGGCCCTTGTAAATAACACCAGCCATGTGAAGGGTGTCAATTTAGCCATGGTTAATTTATCAAAAACAGTGGCGGGCGCAAATATAGGCTTAGTTAACTATAGCGACCGGTTATCTCTTGTTGATTTTGGTGTAATTAATTATGCAAAAACGGCTAAATTTCAATTTGGTTTATTCAACGTAACCGAAAACTTACAAGGTTTACAGATTGGTTTATTAAACTATGCTGAAAATGGAGTGGTAAAAATATTACCGCTGATCAATTTTCAGCATTCATTTTAGGTCGATTAATCGATAACTAAAATGCTAGACTATCATCAAACGAAATGAACGAATGTTAAACTCACTCCGTAATTAGGTGCCGTATGATCAAGCCACAAAAATTAGAAGAAATCGCGAAGCAAATACATGAATCTCTACCAACGGGTGTTAAATCGTTAGGAGCAGAAGTAGAAAAGAAGATCCATCAAGTATTGCAATCACAACTGAATAAACTTGATCTGGTTAACCGCGAAGAATTTGAAGTTCAAACTAAAGTATTATTACGTACTCGTGAAAAGTTAGCGGCGTTAGAAGCACGTTTAACAGAACTCGAAAAATAATAGATTGGCCTGATATACTTTTTACTATTGTAATATCAGGTCACTATTTCTAGCTACTTCGCGTTTATCCAGTAAGAGACCTGTCCTTACTTATCTATGTTCAATAATAATACATCTACCCAATTAATCTCGTGCTTACGGATCCGTTCATTAGCGATATAATGTAACACCTGACCATTCTTAAGTGCTGTGTCCATGGCTGGATTTAATTTAAACCCTGTTCCTTTCTCATCGTCAGCAATAGCCATTAAAGTCATCGCATATTTTTCACGCAAAGGCTGAAATACATCACCAACCGTCATTTCCGGAGCGCCTTCTAAAGTCAGAGAATATAACGTAGCCTCCTCAAGAGTAGAAAACAATTGTTCATGGACAATACTGGCACCAGGCGACTGCATCGTTCGTACTAAAATTTCGGCATGGCGTGAACTTGCGCATTCGACATTGGGACAATGCGCTCGCAGCAGATCAGCTTTACTTTCCTCATGAAAATAAGCACTGATATGCGCCTTTTTTGAGGCGTGTGATGAGGCACTTAATGCCATAGATAGTGTCATTTCATCATTTTCACCATCAACAATAATAGAACTCGCCTGTGCAATCGCAATACGCGCTAATTCATCACGATCGGTGAAAGATTCTAGTTTGGCAAACTCCACATCCAGCAGTTGTGGGAATGGATGGCTCATATCGCGCTCAACACACAAAATTATCTTGCGTTTATACCGCTTTTTATCGGCAAGAATCAGCTCTAAAATCCGTTTAGTGCGATGCGCACGCCAGCCTAAAATTAAAATATGGTCGCTATAAGTACTAAAATCTTTTTTTCCGTTCATACCTTTCCTTGCGAGTGCCACGATTGCTTGCGTGGTTTTACCAATCGCAGCACCAAAAATTAATAACCCAAAAGGGATCTGTACCAAAGCAACAACAAGTTGTCCATGTGCTGTCGCCGGCGATAAATCACCAAAACCAACCGTGCTGATCACCACAACGGTGTAATAGAAAAATGTCAGCGGTTCAATTAACGTGCTTTCACCCGCTAACCATAACAATCCCCATACGACGGCTAAATAACTACAAAAAATAAAAAATAGATTCGCCCAACGCAGTTCAGCAGTGAGCTTGCGTAACGCTAGGCTAATTAATCGAGATATATACATATTGACCTAATGTTTATTAATAGCTAAGTGCTGGCGAATAAGGTCAGCCGTTTGCAGCGGTTGCTCTAACGGGAACAAATGCCCACCGTCCACTTCAACCAGTTTAATATGTGGCTGCTTACGCAATAATCGAGCGACGGCTTCTGTCGATAACGTATCAGAGTTACACCCTCTGATCACCACGGTATCGGTCGTTAAATTTTTAACGCTCGACCAAACCCAAGGTACTGTCTGATAAATAGAAGCTTCCCACTCACGACTATAACTCAGTTTAAAACCGTCATCGGTTTGGTACAAACCTTCGGCCATGTAATCAGCTAATACGCTGTCAGAAATACCTTTAAAACCACGCACTTTACGGTGAAAATCGAAACCTTGCTGAATATTAGCAAACGTATTTGGACGTCTTAATGTTTTTTCAACCAGTGGTAATTTCTTACGTAAGAAGTGAGGTAGATTACGCATAACCCAAATCATATGGGGTTCAAGAATAACCGGGTCCAGAAGAACAAGTTGTTTCACTTTTTCAGGCTCACGAACCGCACAAATGATACTAATCAAACCACCCATCGAATGGCCGACTAAGGTAACGGGCTCTGGTTGCGCGGTAATAAAACGACAAGCGTCATCGATCATTAATCGCCAATTATCAAAATCATCGGGAACCGGTAATGGCCATAACGGACGCTGGTAAACAGCGCTAACTTTATATTCGTCGGTAAGCGGTTGTAACATTTGTTGATACATGGCTGGCGGAAAACCATTAGCATGAAAAAAAACCAAATGCTCACCTTCCCCACCGATATGTTTAGCGGGTAACCCAGCAGCGACAGAGCCCTGCGCTGATAATTGTTCTGCGATCCATTGCTTCATAATCGGCCTATTTTTACATGTGCGACTTAATACTTTGTACTAATTCTATAATTTTTTGAACTTCAAACTATATGAATAAAACACAACCTAAGTATTACGTACGCAAGTTAGAATTACGATATACTTCAATATCATAATTCTACATTACATTTACTTATTCTGGAACTAACCACTCAAGACGGAAAAATGCATTTTGATCTTGCGCTAATTCTTTCGTTAACCAAGGCAGTAACTCTTCCATTTGCGAAACTAATTTCCACGGTGGATTAATAACAACCATACCAGTACCAGTCATACCACGTTCTTCAGTATCACCTTTTACGCATAACTCGATCACTAAAATCTTTTTAATGCCAGTACCAACAAAATCACGCATTAAGCGAACAATCGTACGACGCTCAATAACTGGGTACCATAATGCATAAGTACCCGTTGCAAAACGGCGATAAGTTTGTGCGATCTCTTGAACAACTTGGCGGTATTCCGTTTTGATTTCATAAGACGGGTCCAATAGTACGAGTCCACGCTTTGAACGTCCCGGTAATAGCGCTTTTAAGCCTTCGTATGCATCTTTTTTATGAACACGCGCTTGGCGATCTCCAGCAAATTCTTGCTCCAGTAATTTTACATCAGCTGGATGTAACTCAGTCATTTGCATGCGGTCTTGCTCACGTAATAATAAACGCGCAACCAATGGTGACCCAGGATAATGTTTCAACGTCGACGTTTTATTTAATTGTTTAATTACACTTAAATAAGGGATGATTGGCGCAGGCACTTCATTTTGCTGCCAAATACGCGCAATACCATCAACATACTCAGCTGTTTTTTCAGCATGTTCACTCGACAAGCTATAACGACCGGCTGCAGAATGAGTATCGTGATAAATAAAAGGTGTATCCTTTTGTTTTAACGCTTCTAAAATCAATACTTCGACCGTGTGTTTAAGTACATCAGCAAAGTTGCCAGCGTGAAAACTGTGGCGATAGCTCAGCATAATATTTCCAATATAAAAATGATAAATTAATTGCGGTAAAGGGTAGCACTATTTACTTAAAACTAGGCTATTTATTCTATCTTTCAAGTACCCAATAGTATGCTTTATTCATACTTTCGTTAATGATTCAGTTGTTATAGTGATTAGTGCAGTTCGACGGTATACATACGGTTCTATTAATTTGACCAAAGGACACAACCATGCAGCAATCATTAATACTCATATTATCGCTTCTACTATCAGCTTGTAGCCTTAATCAAAAACGTTTAACTTCATCTCCAGTATTTAATAAAAATCCGCTGTTAACCACAACGGGAAAAGCACATTACCTTAATTGGGACCGCGCATTAACAGCATCCATCTTACTGAATAAAGACTACTCTTTTAACCAGCACATAGATGCTTACACCGCTCTTTATCATCCAGACATTGTAAATTTTTATAATAATGATGACGCCTTGCTTGCACTCAAAAAAATAAAACTACGCCGACACTGGAAAATGAGTAATGAACAACAACGAGGGCAACTTCTACGCTTACAAACCGAGGTCAATCTAGGTGCTTATGATCGCCAGCTGCAAGCATTTCCAATTAAAGCCATTAAACTACGTAATGAGCAACAAAATTATCAATATAAATTAACTAAAACACTACCGAAAGAAAGCAGTTTCCCCCCATATTTTTATATTTATATTTATATTAGTAATATAACCCAGCTTAAACAGTTAAAATTAGAACCTGTACTAGCCCGATTAGTAACGAGCAATAATATTCAACGAGGTCATATCAACAGCCTACCTATCGATATCGAAATTAACATTAATCAAGTTGCAGGTCAGCAAGGAGAGGGATTGGGCGCAATCATGACTCGCGTAATTTTTTACAGCGATATAGGCAGAGAAGTACCACTGAGAATTGATTTATTCTCAGTGGTGGACAATGAGTAAATTTGACCCATCGATACTATTTAATGCGCAAGAAAAAACTTATACGCCGGATTGTTAGTTTCTTCTTTATATTGATAACCCAACTTAACTAAATAAGCTGAAAAAGCTTTCATCTCACCATCAGGTAACTCAAAGCCCGTTAATACACGACCATAAGCAGCACCATGGTTACGATAATGAAATAAGGTAATATTCCAATTCATACCTAGGGTTAATAGAAAGTTTTGCAATGCGCCTGGATGTTCAGGGAATTCAAAGCTAAACAAACGTTCTTGCAAATCTTCAGCAGGACGCCCACCAACCATATAACGTACATGCTGTTTGGCCATTTCATCTTCAGATAAATCAACCACTGGGTACTCTGCATCTTCCAGCTGTGTAATGACAGTCGCTAATTCAGCCGTACCTTGGGGCGTACGTAAACCGACAAAGATATTTGCCGCGGCACGATTAGAATAACGGTAGTTAAATTCAGTCACCGCACGGTTACCGATTAATTCACAGAACTTTAAGAATGCACCAGGACGTTCAGGGATCGTCACCGCAAGCACAGCTTCCTTCTTCTCGCCATATTCACTACGCTCTGATACATAACGTAATGAATGGAAATTGACATTAGCACCGCTTAAGATCGCGGTCATATTCTGATCACGTAAACCGTTTAATTCAGTATATTTTTTTAATCCTGCCAGTGCTAATGCCCCCGATGGTTCAGCAATTGCACGGGTATCTTCAAAAATATCTTTTAACGCTGCACAGATCTCATCACTGCTCACCGTGATCACATCATCGATAAATTCATTACAAAGGCGGAATGTTTCAGTACCAATCCGCTTTACCGCCACACCATCGGCAAAAATACCCACACGGTCAAGCGTGACGGGTTCACCAGCATCTAAGGCCGCGCGTAAACAGGCTGAATCTCGAGGCTCAACACCAATCACTTTAATTGATGGTTTTAATTGTTTGATATACACAGCAATACCCGCAGCAAGACCGCCGCCGCCAACAGGCACAAAGATATAATCTAAATGGGCATTTTGTTCTAGCAGTTCACGAGCAATAGTACCTTGCCCCGCGATAACATCCGGATCATCAAACGGCGGGATCAAGGTATAACCTTCTTCTGCTGAAAGTGTCTTGGCATGATTTGATGCTTCATCAAAATTATCACCATATAAACAAACGTCGGCACCAAAACCACGCACCGCGCTCACTTTAATATCGGGGGTAATAACCGGCATCACAATAATGGCTTTAATACCCAACTTCTTAGCAGACAAGGCAACACCTTGGGCATGATTCCCCGCAGAAGCAGCAACGACGCCACGTAATTTTTGTTCTTCAGATAATTGCACCAATTTATTAAATGCACCGCGTAATTTAAACGAGTGCACGGGTTGGCGATCTTCACGTTTAAGAAGAATACTATTACCCAAACGTTCAGATAATTTTGTTAATGGTTGTAACGGGGTGACCACAGCAGCTTCATAAACCGGTGATAACAGGATCTTACATAAGTATTCACTTGCTGTAAGTTGTGATTGGGGTTGTTGGGGCTCGTTATTTGTCACTCGATCATCCATTGAAATATAACTGACAAGTTAACGCATTGGCATGCAATCGTTAACGCTATAATTTAGTTATAACAACAATCGAAACAGATAAAAAGGTTTAACTCAGGATAACTTTTTGCAGGAAATAAAAAAGGGAGCATTTCGCTCCCCTTTGGATATTTATATTAATTGATTAAGCTGTTTTAGCTACTGTATTTGTATCTTCAGAACCATGTGCTATTTCGAGGTTTAGTTCACCTTCACTCTTAGCAACAATCGTATTAACCGCTGTATCACCGATTACATTAGCAGAAGTACAGAACATATCATTAATACGGTCAACCGCAGCAATAATAGCGAGTGCTTCAACAGGTAGACCAAGTTGCGTGAGTAACACACCGATCATCACGATACCGCCACCTGGTACACCACCTGCGCCAACAGATAGTAATAGGATAGTTAGACCCATAGTAAACATATCAGTAACTTGCAGTGGTGTGCCGTATGCGTTGGCAGCAAATACTGTCGCAATTGAGATGTAGATAGAAACACCAGACATGTTCATTGTAGCGCCCAGTGGAACACCAAAACCAGCAACTGTTTTCGATACACCAATCTTATCCGTAAGGGTACGCATAGTTACCGGGATTGTCGCGTTTGAACTTGCTGTCGATAGTGAAAATAGGAACTGCTCACGAACTTGACGACGGAATGTGGCTGGGCGGATACCCGTTGATGCCCATACTGCTAGTGGGTATACAATTAATATCCATACTAAAAGCAATGCTACAACTAGACCCACATAACTCGCAACTGAAGCTAGCGTTGCACCATCAAGCGTCGCACCTAATTGAATCATTAACGCGAATACACCAAACGGGGCAAAGCTCATGATTAGGCTAACAAGTTTCATCATGATGTCGTTCGCGATTTGGAATGCATTAACCGCTGGACCACCTTTCTTGTCTAGCGCTTGAATTGCTAGGCCAGTGATGATTGCCATGAAGATGATTTGTAACATGTCACCAGAAGCAAATGCTTGCACTGGGTTACTTGGTACGATGTTAACAATCATTTGACCGATATCAGGTGTTTCTGTTGATGTTAGATGTACCGCAGTACCACCTAATTCAGCAAGGTTTGCACCAACACCTGGTTGAACAATCATTGCCACAATAAGTGCTACTGTGATTGCGATTGCTGTATTAGCTAGGTAAAGGAAGAACGTTTTACCACCTAAGCGACCAAAACTTTTGATGTCTTTCAGTTCACATACACCACATACAATAGAGATGAAAACTAATGGCACAACCATTAATTTAATCAGTGATACAAACATAGTACCGACTGCAGTAGCTGCACCGACAAAATATGTATCAAGGAATGATCCTGCACCAAAGCCGTACTGAACAATTGTACCCAGTAACAAGCCCACAAACAGGGATATAAATATTTTCGAACTTAGTGATTTATCCATAACAAACTCAGCCTTTCAATTATCATAGTAGTGTGTGTTTTTTTACTTATATATTATTTTTATATTTTTACAATTCTTTGCACTGCAAGACTTGATGGGTGGAGAGTATTACAACTACATTGACGAATGGAAGCAGTTCAATCATCTGGCAACAGGAAAGTTGAGGTTGGTCACATATCCAAGTATTTTTCGACCTTTTACGAGTATGTAACATCTACACAATCATCAATAAAAGCCTCTTTAAATTAAGAAACGTCAATTTTATCGGGTTAAAACCACCAAAAACCCTTATATACTCAAAAGTAGGCATTATATCGATAATAAAAGAAATTAAAAAAACAGGCTTGTTTTAACAAAGGTAGTGATTTGTAGCGTAAATTTAACTTAAGTTACCATTACGGACCAACAAGATAAAAAAATACAGACCATTAAAAATAAGTAACAGATAAAAAGGCACTCAGAAAGGCTCTGAGCACCTCACAAACAAACTAGATGATTATTCTGCTACAGCCGATTTTACTGGTTCTTCTGGCGTTACAGTGTGATTTTCAACATTATCGGCAGCCTTGTTAGACTCAACTATTGTTGAATCACTATTTTTCGCTTCAACAATAGTTGAGTCAGTTGTTAAAGTGATGACATCTGGGAGCACAATCGCTTCTTCTGCATCAATTTCGGTCACTACAGGTTTTGGTGCCGCACATAAACGATAATCTGTATTTTTATTATTTCGCCAGAATTGACGGTTGTGACGGATCATTGCGCGAACTTCTGCAATGTACGCCTCTTTTCTTTCCGAGTAATTAATTAACCCTGCCGCGAGTGCGCAGGCATTAATAACATCGCCGTTTTTACGTAACTCAGAACGGATTTCACGTAGCGGTAAATAACTTTGGTTTCTATTGATATTGCGGAAATATGAACGAACAGACGCCTCGGTCGAATCAAAGCTTGCCACTTCATGCGCAGCCCCTTGCTCGCGTTGATTTGGTACAATCCCACAACCTTTGCTAAAGCACCATTGACCAAAGAAGTTATGTCCAAGTTTTGCAAAGCGTGATGAGCCCCAACCAGTCTCATTCGCCGACTGACTAAATACCAGTTCTTCAGGAATAATATCTACGTGTAACAATAATGCATTAATCAAGGCATGGTCATTATTAGCAGTCACCTTATACATGCTGGCCATATCTTGTAGCTGCACTTGCTCTTGTGCTGTTAATGTTGTTTTAGTCTGCCAATGAATGAGCAATGTACGCTCAGCTAATACTTCAGCAGTAACGGTATCAAACGCGGGTTGTAGATAATTAAAGAATGCATTTTTTTTGGCAGTAACATCATTGAACGCAGAAAAATCTGGCACATCTGGTTTTTCGACTTCAATCGCATCATCAGATTTAAGGACAGTATAAAGACCGAACAGACCCAGTCCAGTAAGAAGAAGTAAAGCTGTTATTTTCTTTTGCATATAAAAAAGCACCATTAATAAATAATGGTGCTAATTTAACACGTTATTGCAATAAGCTAGATTATAAAATCATGCTCTTTGGTGCAACGAACGGTAGGTTATGTGCTTCTGCAACATCTTGAACAGTTACTTGACCAGCGATAACATTTAAGCCGTTTAGTAAGTGCTCATCTTGTATTAATGCTTCTTTCCAACCTAAGTTAGCAAGTTTGATGATGTACGGTAGTGTTGCATTGTTTAATGCAAACGTAGATGTTTTAGCAACAGCACCAGGCATGTTAGCAACACAATAGTGTACAACATCATCAATAATGTAAGTTGGGTCTTGGTGTGTAGTCGCATGTGAAGTTTCGAAACAACCACCTTGGTCAATCGCAACGTCAACAACAGCAGCACCAGGCTTCATGCGTGAAATTAGGTCTTTAGTTACTAGTTTCGGTGCTGCTGCACCAGGAACTAATACCGCACCAATCACAAGATCAGCTTCTAATACATATTTTTCAATTGCATCGTGTGTAGAATAAACAACTTTCAGACGACCATCAAATTGGTTGTCTAGATTAGCAAGTACAGTAAGGTTACGGTCTAACATAGTTACGCTAGCACCCATACCAACAGCCATTTTCGCCGCATTCATACCAACAACACCGCCGCCGATAACAACAACGTTTGCAGGAGCAACACCCGGTACGCCACCCATAAGAAGACCACAACCACCTTGTGATTTTTCTAATGCTTGTGCACCAGCTTGAATTGACATACGGCCAGCAACAGCAGACATAGGCGCAAGTAATGGTAAACCACCGTTTGCATCCGTTACTGTTTCATAAGCGATACAAACTGCATTACTCTTGATTAGGTCTTCTGTTTGCGCTAAATCAGGTGCAAGGTGTAAATAAGTGAATAACACTTGGCCATCGCGTAACATTGCACGTTCAACAGCTTGTGGCTCTTTTACTTTTACAATCATATCTGCAGTTGCGAAAACTTCAGCAGCAGTTGTTAATATTTTTGCACCAACAGTTTCATAATCGCTGTCGCTAAAACCAATACCAGCACCAGCAAATGTTTCAACATAAACGGTATGGCCATGTGTAATAAGCTCTCGTGCACTTGCAGGAGTCATACCTACGCGATACTCATGGTTTTTAATCTCTTTAGGTACGCCGATAATCATATGCTGTTTACTCCGATTTATGGTTCATTTAACTGGCTGAGAAAAGCTTCTCGATATATAGGTGCAGTATAGACATAGATTAGCAAAATTAATCACTAAAGATCGCTCTAATTTTAAGAAAAGTTTATAGAAGATTTGTTAAATCGATGTTGAACAGAAGATAATTTTTTCTGTGAGCAAGATCTCCCTCAAAAAAAAGAGCTCAGTAGTAATCATAGTCGATTATCACTGAGCCCTTGATATAGATCATTGAGAATTGTTCGATAATACTAACGAGGTAGGTTAGATCATATTTCGATCGCGTACCGCACCTTTATCTGCACTTGTCGCAAAATGACCGTAAATACGCAATGCTTGTGTTACTTTTCGTTCGCGCTTCTCAACTGGTTTCCAAGCTAATTCCCCGCGGCTTTCCATTTCAGTACGGCGCGCAGCAAGTACATCATCAGCAACCACAAGATTCATCGAACGTTCTGGAATATTAATATCAATAATATCACCATCTTCAACTAGACCGATCAAACCGCCACTTGCAGCTTCTGGTGAAGCATGACCAATAGACAAGCCCGACGTACCACCCGAAAAACGACCATCAGTAATAAGCGCACACGCTTTACCAAGTCCCATAGATTTCAAATAACTGGTTGGGTATAGCATTTCTTGCATACCTGGACCACCTTTCGGCCCTTCATAACGAATAACAACCACATCACCAGCTTTAATTTCACTGGCTAAAATGGCACTAACCGCAGAGTCTTGGCTTTCAAATACCCGCGCGGTACCCCGGAACAATAAGTTATCATCCTCGACCCCCGCAGTTTTAACTACCGCACCATCAATAGCAATGTTACCAGTTAGTACCGCAAGACCACCTTCTTGGCTATAGGCATTTTCGATTGAACGGATACAACCGTTAGCGCGATCATCATCCAGTGAATCCCAACGGCAATCTTGGCTGAAGGCTTTCGTGGTACGGATACCAGCAGGACCCGCCGAATACATTTTCTTCACCGCGTCAGATTCGGTTGTGACAATATCAAACTTAGCCAACTGCTCAGCCATCGTCATGCCCATTACTGTCATATTGTCAGTATGCAATAAACCCGCACGATTCAATTCAGCCAAGATCCCCATCACACCACCGGCGCGATGCACATCTTCCATATGATAGAGCGGTGTTGATGGGGCCACTTTACATAACTGCGGCACTTTACGTGATAATGCATCCATATCCGCTAAGTTATAATCAACTTCACCTTCAATTGCAGCAGCGATTAAATGCAATACCGTATTGGTTGAACCACCCATTGCAATATCCAGTGTCATCGCATTTTCAAAGGCGTCACGATTAGCAATATTACGCGGTAATACCGATTCATCATCTTGCTCATAATAGCGCTTACACAGATCAACAATACGACGACCAGCATTTAAGAACAATTCTTCACGATCAGCGTGAGTAGCAACTAGTGAGCCATTACCCGGTTGTGATAAACCTAATGCTTCTGTTAAACAGTTCATTGAGTTGGCAGTAAACATACCTGAACACGAACCACACGTTGGGCATGCGCTACGTTCTACTTTTTCAACATCTTCATCTGACACATTTTTATCTGCGCCCATTACCATGGCATCCACTAAGTCTAATTTAATGATCTGATCTGATAATTTAGTTTTCCCGGCTTCCATCGGGCCACCGGAAATAAAGATAACAGGAATATTAAGACGCAACGCGGCCATTAACATACCAGGGGTGATCTTGTCGCAGTTAGAAATACACACAAGTGCATCCGCACAGTGCGCATTAACCATATATTCAACAGAATCAGCAATCAGATCACGTGATGGTAAGCTATATAGCATGCCGTCGTGACCCATCGCGATACCATCATCAATCGCAATGGTATTAAATTCTTTAGCGATACCGCCAGATTTCAAAATTTCGTCCGCGACCAATTGTCCCATATCTTTTAAATGTACGTGACCAGGAACAAATTGGGTAAATGAATTGGCAATGGCAATAATCGGTTTGCCGAAATCTTCTTCTCGGGTACCAGTTGCACGCCACAAGGCGCGAGCACCGGCCATATTACGGCCTTGGGTAGATGTTGCAGAACGCAGTTTAGGCATCGGTTCTCTCCATGAAACAAAATAAACAGTTAATATAAAGGAGGCAAATCTGTGCCTCACCTTAATAATCAAATCGACTTATCGTCGTAAGTAGGTGTTAACAACACCCACTTATATATATAGCAGTAATATAAATTGAACGATTAGCTTGGATCTGCCACGTAATCCAACCAGCCCCACTTATCTTCACTTTGACCTTTAATCAAAGCAAAATAAGCTGTCTGTAGTCGCTCTGTAATTGGGCCACGTTTACCCGTGCCAATGTCAATACGATCAACAGAACGTACTGGAACCACTTCCGCAGCTGTACCGCACATGAACATCTCATCAGCTAAGTACATAGCTTCACGGGCAATCGGTTCTTCACGCACTTCATAGCCAAAGTCACGAGCCAGTACCATTAAGGTATTTCGCGTTAAACCAGGTAAGATGCATGCCGTTGTCGGCGGAGTATGAATAACCCCATTTTTCACGAAGAACAAGTTTTCACCCGCGCCTTCAGAAATAGTGCCGTTCACATCCAATGCAATACCTTCAGCGTAACCATGACGCTTCGCTTCAGATGAAATCAGTTGTGATGATAAATAGTTACCACCGGCTTTGGCACCAGTTGGGATCGTATTAGGTGCTAAGCGATTCCAAGAGGTAACACAAACATCAACGCCTTCCTCTAAACTTTCATCGCCCAAGTAAGCCCCCCAGCTCATTGCAGCAACAAGCGCCTCGCATACTGTGGATTTAGGTGTTAAACCCAATCCAACATTACCAATATAAGCCAGAGGACGTAGGTAAGCATTGGTAAGGCCATTGGCTAATACCGCATCTTTACAGGCTTGTTCTATTTCTTGTTTTGAATAAGGGATGGACCAGCCATAAATCTTAGCCGAATCAAATAGACGTTGAACATGTTCTTTCAAACGGAAAATAGCGGGACCTTTTGGCGTATCATATGCACGAATACCTTCAAAGACCGATGATCCATAATGCAATGCATGCGTAAATACACTCACTTGAGCCTGAGACTCAGGTACCATCTTTCCATTAAACCAAACTTGCTGTTCAGTATTCGCCATAATTGCTTCTTCCTTTATGCTGTAATTTTATATTATTTTAAATAACACCAGCTCTTGCATCCTGCAATGCAAACCAGTGTTTTCAATAAAGTGTTATATTGTAGTAATGTGCTGAACGCTTAGTTTACGCACATCAAATAACTTATCTAACTGTTTATAGAGTAGGTCAATCCCGCGATCACCCGATACTGTAACCGTAATCTTTATGCTATTGCAATCATTCATTTGTACCGAATTCATGCTACTAATACGAAAGCCTCGATGACGAATAACACGTAATACTCGCTCTAAAATTTCGAGTGTGTTGGTGGCATCAATCACCACTTCATGCACTTGCTTAACACTCATCATATTGCTCCAACATCTCGCCGTTATTTACTCCAGGTGGCACTAATGGCCATACATTTTCTTGCTCTGAAATTTGAACATGCAAAAAGTACGCGCCATTACTGGCCAGCATACGATCAATCGCAGGCTGCACCTGTTCTTTAACAATCACCGTTTCTCCCGGAATACCGCATGCAGCCGCTAACGCCACGAAGTCTGGATTATCATCAAGAATAGTTTGCGATAAACGACCATCAAAAAACAGCGTTTGCCATTGGCGCACCATACCTAGGCGTTGATTATCGATTAATACAATCTTCACTGGTAATTTAGCTCGGTTAATAGTCGCTAGTTCTTGAATGTTCATCATAATAGAACCATCTCCCGTAACCACAACCGGCATAGCACCAGGACGCGCGAGTGCCGCACCAACAGCCGCCGGTAACCCAAAACCCATGGTGCCAAAACCCGCACTGGATAATAAATTTTCAGGTTGGGTAAATGTCATATGTTGCGCAGTCCACATCTGGTGCTGACCAACATCGCACGCAACAAGATGGTCTTCAGGTAAACTGGCAGACAATTGTTTCAATAACAAAGGGGCATAGATAGCAATGCCAGGGTGATCATAGCGAAAAGCTGTGTCAACTTTCATTTCGAGGGTATGTAAACGCCAAGGTGCAATATCCAAGGTCATTTTTAACGCCGGTAGAATGAGTTTTAAATCAGTCGTGATAGCAACATTAGCAACGCGTAATTTATTGTGCTCACAAGCATCAATATCCAAATGGATCACTTTGGCATGTGGCGCAAACTCATCAAGCTTACCGGTTACCCGGTCATCAAAACGCGCACCGACCGCAATCAACAGATCACTTTCTTGCACCGCTAAATTAGCCGCTTTCAGACCATGCATCCCTAGCATACCCAAATAATAAGGGTGTTCAGAATCGGCACTACCAATACCCTTTAGCGTGCTAACCATCGGAATATCTAATGCTGCCGCTAATTCACGTAGTTCAGGTACCGCGTTCGCCATACCGACACCACCGCCAACATACAACACAGGTTTTTTAGCCGCATGTAATAATGCACGTGCTGCAGCAACTTCTTCATCAACTAAGCCATCTAATGGGGGTAATACTGGTAATTCAGATACCGTCTCATACGCCATTTCTGCCAGCTGAATATCTTTAGGGATATCAATTAATACAGGACCAGGACGGCCAGTTGTCGCAATCGTAAATGCTTCGGCAATAATACGATCTAAATCATTTTGATCTTCAACCAAAAAGCTGTGTTTAGTACACGATAACGTCATGCCAAGAATATCCACTTCTTGGAACGTATCCACACCAATCAAGGCGCTCGGCACTTGCCCTGTGAACGCAACAACAGGGATCGAATCAGCCATTGCTTCCGCTAAACCTGTCACTAAGTTAGTTGCACCTGGACCTGAAGTCGCAATACATACACCGACTCTAGCGCCAGCACGCGCATAACCCAATGCAGCCATTATTGCACCTTGCTCATGTCGCGCTAATAAATGCGCTACACCACCATCATATAACGCATCATACAATGGCATTATCGCACCGCCAGGATAACCAAATACTTGGGTTACTCCCTGTTTACGTAAAGCATTTACAATAAACTCTGTTGCTTTCATTAATCCACATCCCTTTAAACATCATTCTTGTAAATCGTTAAACGCCAAACAAAAAAAAACCCCGGTTATTTACCGCGGTTTTCTTATTGCTGGATTAAGCTTATTTTCGCTTAGCAGTAAGTCCCCGGCTTGGTAATTTAATAATTACCACCAGAATGCTGACCACAATAATAAGACGCGAAGTAAACCCAAACATATAACTAATCCAACAACTATATAAAATTTTTATGATTCATTATTAGCATGGTGAATTTATTTAAGCAAGGCTTTAACCGCGCATAAAATAACTAAAATAACCAAATAAATGCACAGTAACCATTCAAAATGTTGAATAACAAACAAATAACAGCTTAAAAATTCACATATGACAAGCATCACAAAATAGACTGTGGCAAATAGGCCTTGCTTAAGGTTTTAAAATAATCCACCTAATTCAAGCATACTTATTGTTAATTACACTAAGGTATAAATACAATCATAAAAGCCAAGGATGATTAATGAGTTTAGCCGTGATCTATAGCCGTGCAATTTTAGGTATCAATGCGCCTTTAATTACCATTGAAGTTCACATCAGCGAAGGACTACCAGGCTTTACCATTGTCGGCCTACCAGAAACATCGGTGAAAGAAGCCAAAGATCGCGTGCGTAGTGCCTTGATGAATTCTAATTTTGTAATGCCAGCCAAACGGATCACCGTCAATTTGGGACCAGCAGATCTACCAAAAGAAGGCAGCCGTTATGATTTACCGATTGCTATCGCGATTTTAATCGCATCACAACAAGTCACGACTAATCGACATCAACAATTAGAATTTATTGGTGAACTCTCTTTATCCGGTAAATTACGAACTTGCCGTGGCACAATCCCGAGTATCATCGCGGGTAAAAAAGCCCAACGCAGTACAATAATTCCCTTTGATAATGGCCATGAAGCAGCACTTATCGACAATGCCACTTGTTTCACCGCCATGGACTTACAACAGGTATGTACACATTTAACGGATCAACAAAAATTACCCACCGCACAACGAGCAACGTCCGAAATTATAACATCAGCAAGTCAACACGATATGCAAGACATTATCGGTCAGCAAAGTGCCAAACGAGCCTTAGAGATCTGCGCAGCAGGTAATCATAATTTATTGTAGTTATGTCATTAACCTAACGAGTAATTTAAAGTAACTTCAAAGATAAATACTTGATATTAATAATTTAGGTAAAAAGAAAATGAAGTATTAGAAGTGATCTTTAATTCACTTATGAATAAATGTATATATTTGGGCTTTTACTTGGGTATAATCAATCATTTTATATTATTGATAAAGTTGGGTTACTTGTGGCAAATGAAAGAATTACGGAGAACTTTGTTCGAGAAAAATTGAGAGAGCATAATTACTTTCAAGCAGATAACGGTATCGTTATTGAAGAACAAAAGTCTCAAATAAAACGAGTTCAAAATCTTTTAAAGACAGCAAGTAAAGCCAATACAGGTAAAGGTGGTTATCCAGAGTTTATTATAACTTGGGAATCAGATCCTAACTTTTTAATTGTTGTTGAGTGTAAAGCTGATACGAAATTTCACGAAAGTAAAAAATTAGATAAAGCTAAAGACTATGCTGTCGATGGCGTATTACACTATGCAAAGTTTCTTTCTAAAGACTATACAGTTTTAGCTCTTGCGGTAAGTGGGACTTCAGAGGACTACACAATAGTATCTAATTATTTAGTTCCTTGTGGTTCTAGTGATCATTCAGTGTTAACTAATGAAGAAGGTCTTGCTGTTAAAGAGATTTTACCCTTTGAAGACTATTATCGTTTAGCTTCTTATGATCCTCTTGTAGAAAGAAAACGACATAGTGATTTACTCGCTTTTGCTAAAGAATTACACGAACTTATTTGGACAGCCGCAAAGATTTCAGAAGAAGATAAACCTCTTTTAGTTAGTGGTACATTGATAGCTTTGATGAATCAGCCATTTCTTAAATCATTTCAATTTTATAGTGCGGAAGATATGCCCCGAAAGTGGCTTGAAGCGATTAAAGACGAACTTGATCGAGCTGATATTCCACAAGCCAAAAAAGATACTATGCTACAACCATACGCAGGTGTGGCAGGTCAACCAAACCTAGGTAAGCCCGATTCAAAAACTTCTAAAAAATATCCCCAAGGTGTTCTTAATGAAGTAATTAAAGAAATAAATGATAACGTATGGCCTTTTATCAGTATTTATCATAATTTTGACGTTGTAGGTCATTTCTATGGTGAGTTTTTAAAATATACCGCTGGAGATAAAAATCTTTAGGTATTGTTTTAACCCCAAGACATATAACAGAACTATTTTGCGATATAGCAAATATAACCAAGAATGATACTGTAATTGATATCTGTGCAGGGACAGGTGGTTTTTTGATATCTGCAATGCACGCAATGCTTAAAACAGCAATGACAGATGATGAAAGACTAGATATTAAGAAAAACCGTTTAATAGGTATTGAAAACAGTCCCAAAATGTTTGCTTTAGCTGCTAGTAATATGATTTTAAGAGGGGACGGTAAAGCAAACCTACATCAAAGTAGTTGTTTCGAGCCTACTCTTAAAAAAGCAATTATGGAGCCAGATCCGTCTCGTGGGGTAAAACGCCCAAATATAGGCTTGTTAAATCCTCCTTATGCTCAATCAAAAAGTGATGCTGAACTCCATGAACTTTATTTTGTAAAAGAAATGTTAGATCTCCTTGATAAAGGTGGATTGGGTGTAGCTATTATTCCAGTGAGTTGTGTTATTAGCCCGAATAAAGCAAAAAGCGAAATATTGGAAAAACACACATTAAAAGCTGTTATGTCAATGTCTAGCGAACTTTTTTATCCCGTTGGAACCGTAACTTGTATCGTTGTTTTTGAAGCACACAAACCTCATAAGGAAACCAATAAAAAAACTTGGTTTGGCTATTGGAGAGATGATGGTTACATCAAAACAAAGCATATGGGCCGTATTGATCTTAAACATCAGTGGCAGGATATTAAATCTCGTTGGTTAGAAGCATATAACAATAATGAAGTTCATCCAGGTGAATCAGTAACTGCCTATGTAGATGCAGATAATGAATGGATCGCTGAAGCTTATATGGAAACAGACTACAGTAGTGTGAATAAAAATGATTTTGAAGAAGTGGTCAAAAGCTACGCCATATTCAAATTAATGAGTAAGGTTTAAAATGATAGAGTTGCAAGAAATATTTGATATTTACTATGGCAATAGTCTAGATTTAAATAAATTAGAAAAATCAAATAATGGCGTAAATTTTGTTTCACGCACTGCAAAAAACAATGGTGTATCAACAATAGTGAAAGAGGTTGAAGAGCTTCAAAAAATGCCTAAAGGAACTATAACCGTTTCTTTGGGAGGATCTGTTTTAGAGGCTTTTCTACAACCAAATGAATATTATACAGGCTACCATATTTTCTGTCTGGAAGTAAAAAAAGGGCTGAATATTACTGATGCTGAAAAACTATATTATTGTTCTTGTATTAGAGCGAATAAATATAGATACAGCTATGGACGACAAGCTAACCGTACATTAAGGACTTTAAAAGTTCCACATTTTGATGATTTCCCTGATTGGGTTAATGACGTAGATTTATCGACTTTTGATGATGCAAAAGCTGTCTTAAAAAAGAAAGTAATTGATCCCCTCAAATCTATATGTGATTGGAAAGAGTTCAAGTTGGAAGAGCTATTTGATTTAAAAAAAGGGAAGCGTTTAACAAAAGCTACAATGTTGCAAGGAAAAACACCATTTATAGGCTCTACAGACAGTAATAATGGATTAACTAATACTGTCGGGCAAGATGCTATTCACGATGGGAATGTTTTATCAGTGAATTACAATGGCTCTGTTGGAGAAGCATTTTATCAACCAGTCGCTTTTTGGGCTTCAGATGATGTTAATGTTTTATATCCCAAGGATTATTCATTCAGTAGATTCAATTCATATATCGCTTTATTCATAATTCCTATTATTAGGCTTAATAAGTTTAAGTTTAGTTATGGGCGTAAATGGCATATGGATAGAATGAAAGAATCGAAAATTGTTCTACCTGTAAAAAATGGTCAGCTTGACTTAAAGATAATGGAGGACTTTATTAAGTCCTTGCCTTATAGCACCAGTATTTAATCAACTTTTATTATAAGCCTATCTCATTGGTAGGCTTTCCTCAAACCCGCTCTTAAAAAGCAATTTTAGATAGGTTAGCTTTAATATTTATTTCATATCTCATTGAGCAAGCTCAAATCGCCAAACCAGAAAGGCGCTTGCGCCAATGCTCTTCAAAAATGTCTTTTCTAAATAAAAAATAAATCTCAATTTGACTCTTTATTAAAGGATCTTTCTTAAATAATCTACATTAGTTTATTATCTGTATTATTAGGGTGTTGACTTGTGGGGTTTTAGTGGTGTTGACTTGTGGGGTTTAGTGGTGTTGACTTATGGGTTTTTATAAAATTATCCCTTTTAACTCAGAGGTGTTGACTTGTGGGGTTTGACATTAATTTTAAAGATGCTATTAATAAAATTAAGACGTAAAAAAGCCACTCGATAAAGTGGCTGATTAAATTGAACTTTCTCTGTGCAGGAGATACTTATATTTTTAACACTTAATTAAATATTGTAAAGTAATTTAGTGTAAAAATATTATTGTATTACCCTTTAATTATTGAAGTTTAAGCGTTTAATTCAAAATTAAAGGAATAATAAAATGAAAAAAAATATAAAAAACGAACTATTTTTAGCGGTATCAAACGAAATAATGAATACAAAACATAGCTTACACAAACACTTATTAAACTTTGATTCTAATCCAGAATTAAAAGTATTTCTTGCGATTTTAGCAAAAGCGACAATGATTTTTAAAGCAAACGAAAGCACTGAAAAACAGACATTTTCAACTGTTGGATTTCTTAGCGATGACAGTTTTTTACCTAAATCTATTAATTTAAAAAAATTAACAAAAATAATAGAAGAAATGAACAATCCATTTTTTGAACATTTAGAAATCACTCATAAAACAGTATGTTTCAAACTTTCAAATGAATATACAAAATCAACTTTGAAAAAAGGTTTTTCAAAAATAAACCTTATGAGTTTAAAGCCTCATAAAGACTTAAAAACAACCAAATTAGCAATATTGACAGCGTTGAAGCCGAACGGATACTTAAACTTAAACTATGTATTAGAATGTTTAAAAGTTAATAAAAAACTTGAAAGAACAGAACAAATAAGACAAGTAAAAAAAGCATTTAAAAAACTTAAAGATCTTGGCTTGTTGGAATGTGTATACAAATACCCAGTGAATAAAAATGTTGAAGTATTACCTGAACATTATAAGTTTCACTATAAAGCAATAATAAAAGATAACGACACGTTCAAAGAAGCTGATGTAGAAATTAAATCTGATGAAACACCAAAAGAAAAATGGAAATTATCAAAACAAGAAATTGATGAAATAGAAATAAAAGAAACAATTAAACAAAGAGATAAAAAAATTGATGAAACTTTCAACGGAAAGGATTTTGATTTAAATGCACTATTAGCAGATATCAAAAAACCAAACCCAGTTGAAGTTAAAAATAATGATGATGAACTTCATGATATACCATTTTAACTAGGGCGAATAATTACTCACCATCGGAAAAATTAAAAAATTCATTTCAAAAAAAGGAGATTTATTATGAATAAAATAATATTACTAACAGCATTTTTATCTTTAAGCTTTTCAGCTAACGCTTTAAACCACGAAGAAAAAAAAGCAAAATGTATAAGTTATATTGGAGAAGCTAAAAGTGGTTTGATTGATCTAAAATCAGAAGATGGAAGATTAAGAAAAAACATGCAATCAATGATCAATAAAGGCGAAAATAGTTTAGATACAACAAATAAACAATATTGGATTACAATGGCGGAAATATATTGTTTACAACGTATTTAACAATATTGAAAATTATAAAGGTAATAAAATGAAAGTTAATTCAGAAGAAGAAAACGAAAAAGCATTAAAATTAATGTCAGAGCTTATAGAAGATTATGACAAAAATATTATTTCCATTGATAAACTTTGGCTTGAAATTGAAACTTATGAAGCGAATGCGCCAGAATTAAAAGAACTTAATTCACTTGATTAAATACGATTGCGAGAACTTTTTGCTCTTTTAGGTTTAGGCTCTGATATTTGATCATTTTTTAGATTTGATCTTTTATCAACAACTTTTAATTTTTGTTCGTTAATCGTTTTTTGTTCTTCTTTTTGTTTTTCAATTTTTTCATTTTTCTCAATACATTCTTTTAATGAATGGTTATCAGCAAGCATTGAGTTTATTGTTGTTATATCTTCTTTATGCTCTTTTAACTGATTTTTTATGAAAACTAAAACTTCTTTCTTGTCAGATTCGACAACTAAATTATTATCGTAAAGTTTAATTAAATTATCTTTTGAAAGTAAATCATCACCAATAATATTTTTTAATTCTTCAAACTTTAAAGTTGGTTTATTTGTTTTGAAAAAGAATAAATCATCTTTGTTTTCAGCATAAGCAATAGACATAGAACGCTGTATAAGCTCTTTATTATCAGATGTTGCATTACTCCAATTATTTTGTTTTGCTAGACTATAAGCAAGTTTTAAATCGTGATCATTACTTGACTGACCAAACGAAATTTTGTTTTTTTCAGCATTAATTTTTAAGTTGTGATTGTGAGGGTATTTATCAGAATCTTTTTTATTGTAAAAGATTGATGTTGAACCATCATCATTGATTTTCTGTTTGTAGTTTTTATTTAGTTTTTCAACATTTAAAATAGATGTATTCAATGGAGACTGTTTATTAGTAATTTCACCAAATCCCGTTTCACCAGTTAACAGAGCAAATAAATCAGGGTCATTTTTTTTGATTTTACCAAACGTAAGATAAGAATTAACTTTGCCACCCGCCATTGCGATATCTTGATCACCTACCGAATTAAAACTGATACCACCTTGACCATTTGAACGGTAAGTAATACAAGCCTCTATATCATTGTCGTTAAGCGATTTTAAGAATATTTCAGCATTTTCTGAGCTTCTATAAGCTTTATTTATCAAGTCTCTAAAATCGTTATACGCTTTGTTATTTTCAACATTTTCACCAATTTTTTCTTTATCTTGTTTAATTTCTTCAACTACTTTATTAGCTTTATTTTTATTAGAGTTTAAAGAGTCTTCGACTTTGATAACCTGTTTATAAATATCATTTTCTTTAATGTCAGCAGAAATATTTATTTCATCAACTTGTTCTTTTTTATCTTTTACTTTTTCATTTCGATCAAAAACATCAACATTTGAAAAGTTAGTAATATGTTTTTGCCAAAAGTTATAATCAACAGGTTTTTCAAGATTAGAGATTGAACTTTTAAGTTTTGAAACGCTATTTATTCTAAAAATATGAATATTGTTCTTTTCTTTTATTAATGCTTTCTCTTGTCTTCTACCACTATTGATTTTTTCTTTAACGATTGAAAATATTTAATATTGCCTTTATCGTCAATTTTAGCTTTATAGTCGATGTCTTTATTTTTTGATGTTTTTGAATTGTCATTACTTCCTTGGGGAAAGTAAACACGTTTATATTTTCCATCTACTTTTTTATTAATCCAATTTTCAGGGTTATTTTTACCTGTTAAAACCAAGTTATTTTTTTTCTCAAACTTTTGTAGAAAGTTATTCATTGTATGAAAATCATTTGATTTTTTTTGGTGTTTTCCGTTTTCATCGTGTAGACCACGCACTAAATGGAAGTGTAATTTTCCAGAATCTATTTGTGGCCAAAGCATTTGAGGGGCATTACTTGGATTAGCTTTTTTGGCTATTTGTAGAGCTAATTCAGTAGCTTTTTTCATTCCCAATTTTTCATCATCATTCATTTCAAATGAAATTGTAGAATGTTCGTATATGTATTTTTGTCTTTTGTTTGTTGATAACTTTGAATTAGCTTCAATTGTTAATACAAAATCGTCCATTAGAGCCTGATATTCAGGGATATTAAGAACGTTTTCACAATCGCCAATGTTTGAATAAACATCAATCAATCTTGGATTATCTTTGTTATTAAGTCCTTTCTTATCAACAGAGCAATATCTAATAATATTTCTGATATTTCTTAATGTTTTACCGTTGTGAATTGATCTAAATACTGCCATTTTATTTACTCCTAACTTTAAAATTAGGAATAACTTTTTTACAAAAATAATTTTTTACTCTTATGACTTCACGTCTAAAATCATTAACTTTTTTTAATTCCCGATCATCAATTTTACCAGTTTGATTTGCCACTTTTGCAATTTGGTTTAAGTTGATTCCAACTTTTTGAAGATGATTAACTATCTTTAATGAATATCCAGTTTCATCAACCAGAACTTTTTTATAAGAAGTTTTATCATCGTGAAGATGTATCAAAACATCTTGCCAAGTTGCAAATTTATTGAGTGTTTTTAACTCAATAAATTGATTGTAAACATCTTCATTCAATCTTATTTTTATTACTTTGTTTTTTGGTTTTATCTCTTTTTTCTTATTCTTTTTTTTATTACTCATCACTAAAAATCCTTTTAATATTATCCAAATGCAATGCGGAAATATTGATCTTTAGTCTCTGAATGTTTCAAATTATTTATCGTTTAATTTTTACATTTACGAAGTAAATCAAGAGGTTTTGGGGGACCCAAAGCCATATCTTGCAATATATCCTTATGTAATCAATTAACCATAGATATATTTTTAGTCAAATTAGCATTGATTTTTGGTTTTATCGGCTGTTAGCCAAGAACATTGCGAGTAAACTCGCTTACTGATTTTTAATTAATAATTGAGATAATAATTTTGTGGCTTTCGTAATCTGATATGAGATTTGATCAAGTATCTCGACATCTTGAACCATTATTATTTTGTTGATCAATTTATTTATTTTGTTGAGATAGTTTTCTAATTTTTTACTCTTAATATTTTTTGCATCATCAATAAGAGCTATAAAGTTTTCTTGTATTTGCCAAATCATTGGATCAATAGGCGTAGAAGCTCCATTTAATCTTTTATAGCTAACTTCTCCATTTGGCAAAGTGCAACCCCCGAAATTATAGTTTTCATCTAAAATGATTGTGTGGACGTGATCATCTTTCATCTTAAAAAGAATGAACGGGCAACGATCATAGATTAAATAAGCGCTATCAATTTTTTTTAGTAAATAGCTATTAAAGTTTATTCTATTCGAATAGAGTTTTAACTTATCCTCTTCAATAATTACGTCATAATGCAATTCATCATAATGATAATCTGGCTTAAAAGTTAAAACCTGCTCTTCAAGGATCTTTATTTCTGAACTACAATTTTCTATGTCTTTTGACAATTCACTTATTTTATTTTGAATTGGCAAAGCTGTGAAATCACCATTTAGCAAAAAATTAAGGTCATTACTCGCTTTTTCGTTCACATCTTGAAGTTTAGCAAGTCGTAAATTTAGTTTTGTTGGTGGCTCTGGCTTGGGCATAAAGCCATTTTCTGTTGTAAGGTGCAATAGCATTAATTCAAGAGATAAATACTTGTAATGCTTGTTTTGAGTGCATCCACCGCCTCTTTTTGAGCTAGCACAAGTTAAATATTTTCCACCTCTACTTTTATCAGAACCTTTGTTTACAAACTCCATTTTTCCATCACAATGTCCACATTTCATAAAACTCCTAAATAAGTTTGAAAAGTGATCATTACTTAATTTCCCACTACGCTTGCCTACAAAACGACTTTTTCTTGCGATTTGTGCTTTTAAAAAAGTTTCTTCATCAATGATTTGAGGGTAATAATCTAAAATCGGATCTCCTAACGGTTTACGCTTTTTATCTCCTATTCCGCTATGTTTTCCAACGTGCGGTTGATACTCACCTAGAACGGATCTGTCTGTGAGAATACGAGAAACACTTGTTCTCGCCCATAACTTACTTTTAGTCGTTGGTGTTGGGAATTGTTCAAGATTATTGTTTAATTGTCTTATAAGCTGTGTAACGCCTACCCCCTCAATACATTTATCATAAATATGTTTTATAATTTCAACACGTTCTTTTTTTATGTGGAATGAGGATTTATCTTTTGATAATTTGAGCCAGTGGGGAATTAAAGACGTTAATTTTTTAGTTCCAATATTTGCACGTCTTTCATCCCAACTTTCTTTAAGCCTTTTTTGTTTTGTTGCACTTTCTTCATAGGCTCTACTCATAATGATAAGACTTGTCATTATGTCTAACATCTGATTATCATTCTTTTCTTCATCAGTATCAGAGATATGTAAGTATTTTTTTTCATCTTGAATTGTATAAATATCTACATATTCTAATAAATGTAAAAACTGGCGCATTGCGATATTAATTTTTTGACGAGATAGGCGATCAAGGTTTTCAACAATTAGCAAAGAACCTTTTTCAATTTTGCCACTAACACAATCACTGATAAAGCGTTTAAGATTTTCTTGATCACCAGAAAAGCCAGAAACACCCAGTTCTTTGTAAAGTGATAATTCTTCATCTAATTTAAAACCATGTTTGTCGCAATAAGCTTGAGTTGTTGCTAGTTGTCGTCTAAAGCTATCGCCCTTGGCTTGTTGCGGTGATGAATATCTAATATACGAATATGCTTTTTTCATTGCTTAAAATACCATTCAAGAGCTTTATGCGGATTATAGCATAACTAGTTGTTGTTTGGTCCTCCCGGGACAGGTAAAACCATGTTGGCCAGTCGCTTAACCAGTATTCAACCTGATATGACTGAACAAGAAGCACTCGAATGCGCAGCGATAAAATCGATTAGTGGCGGCGAGTTTGTTGCCCAAGATTGGTGCCGGCGCCCTTTTCGAACTCCACACCATACCTCCTCAGCGGTCGCGCTAGTCGGTGGTGGTCGAAACCCGAGACCGGGAGAAATAACTCTCGCGCATAATGGCGTGTTATTTTTAGACGAACTACCAGAATACCAGCGTAAAGCGCTCGACTCTTTACGCGAACCTCTAGAAGCAGGGCAGATCACAATCTCCCGGGCCAACCAACAAGTCGACTTCCCCGCTAATTTCCAATTAATAGGCGCACTAAATCCATCGCCTTCGGGCTATTATGACAATAATAAATTTGGTGGTAACAATAGCCAGGTGGCAAAATATTTAAGCAAATTATCAGGACCCTTCTTAGACCGCTTTGATCTGACAATTGAAGTCCCTGCATTACCAAAGGGCAGTTTAACGGAGCAAGGACAGCGCGGAGAAAACAGTGAACAAATTAAACAAAGGGTAAGTGCAGCACAAACAACTCAACGTCAACGCAGCAATAAATTAAACGACGCTTTGTCCAGTAAAGACATTGAACGGTATTGCCCATTACAACATCAAGATGCGATCTTTTTAGAACTGGCCATTGATAAAATGGGCCTATCAACACGGGCATTTCATAAGATAATCAAGGTCGCTCGTACCATTGCTGATTTGAACAATTGTATAGATATCAATAAATCACATTTACTTGAAGCACTCTCTTATCGTGCGATGGATCGTTTATTACAACAAATAAATGTTTAATAATTTCAGTTTTTGTTTGGCATAACGTGATGATAGTTTTATCATTTCATCTCACATCACACCAAGGCCATATTATGTTATCAACATTCACACAAAAGGTGGCAGGCGCCATTGCATTTCTCTGTTACCTGTTAAATACCATATTTTGGTTGATCCCTATTGTTATTTTTTCGCTGTTAAAAAGTATTATTCCGTTTAAAACGGCACAAAGAGTACTGAATCATTTACTTGATGGCTGTGCGTCAAACTGGGTATCTGTAAACGGGATAACACAACAACTAATTGGTAACCCAAATATCCAAGTAAATAGTGCAGAAGGGTTATCATTAAATAAGTGGTATATGGTCATTTCGAACCATCAATCTTGGGTCGATATTCTGGTTTTACAGCGAGTACTAAACGGTAAGATCCCCTTTCTAAAATTTTTCTTAAAAAAAGAACTTATCTGGGTTCCTTTTTTAGGTCTGGCTTGGTGGGCTCTCGACTTTCCATTCATGAAACGTTACAACAAAAAGTTTTTAGCTAAGAACCCACACATGCGTGGTAAAGACATTGAAACAACTAAAAAAGCCTGTGCTAAATTCAAACATAAACCAGTCAGTGTAATGAATTTTGTTGAAGGCACCCGCTTTACTCAGCATAAACACAGCCAACAGGCATCGACATTTAGTCATTTATTAAAACCTAAAGCGGGGGGGATCGCCTTTGCTCTCGATGCGATGAATGGCCAACTTGATACCCTTGTCAATGTGACTATTTACTACCCGCAAGGTATTCCAACTTTTTGGGAATTTATTAGCGGTCAGGTACAACAAATCCAAGTACAAATTACCACACAAGAAATTACCGCAAGTTATATGGGTGATTATCTCAATGATAAAGCCTTCCAGACTAATTTTCAGCAATGGATAAATGAATTATGGATAAATAAAGATCTGGAATTAGAAGAACTTAAACAGGCACAGTTAAATGATTAATTTTCTACCCTCGTTCGTATTAATGGTAATAAGTACTGTATTAGTGACCATGAATATTATTTGTTCATTAACCTTAATTACCCTGACCGGCTTAATTAAGTTAATTTTACCGATAGCCCCCGTACAGAGAGCGACCCATAAGCTAGCGGATATGTTGTTGGGAATTTGGGCCAGGATAAATACTTGGATGATCAAGTTAATTAATAAAGTCGAATGGGATATAGAGATCAAAGGTGATTTAAGTAAAGATAAGTGGTATTTGCTGATATCTAATCATTACAGTTGGACAGATATTGTTGTTCTATTTTCAGTTTTCGCCCATAAAATCCCACTACCTAAATTTTTTGTAAAACAAGAGATCTTGTATGTTCCCTTTGTTGGCAGTGCTTGCTGGGCATTAGATATGCCGTTTATGAAGCGTTATAACAAACACAAGATCGCTAAAAACCCCCATTTAAAAGCTCAAGATATGGAAAGCACACGTCAAGCGTGTAGAAAAGCCAAGTTATCACCGACGACCATAGTAAACTTTGCCGAAGGCACACGCTTTACCAAGGACAAAAAACAACAAACCAAGTCTCCATATCGTTATTTACTACCACCAAAATCAGGTGGCATAGCACTGTCATTAGCATCAATGGGAACAACCTTTGATCAAATATTAAATGTCACCATTATTTATCCTGATAATCCTGATTCACCTTTTAAAGATCTATTACAAGGAAAATTAAAACGTATTGTTATTCGCGTTGACACAATGCCAATCACCCCAGAACTACAAGGTGACTATGAGAACAACCGTGAATTTAAGCAACAATTTCAACAATGGGTAACCAATATCTGGAAGACAAAAGACAACTTAATAGCAACATATATACAACAAAACTAACAATTGAATCTACAACAATATAATTATGATTTTGTGCGCCACTTCATTTTAATTTAAAAAAAGCCCAACAATATAACGCTTTAGGGGTAATAAAAGACATAAAAACTGCCATGAATAGAGCCTTAATTCTAAAATGACATAGAGATCTCACTTTTGATTTAATCTTAAACGGAACAAGGTGTAACATGCTATAACTGTTAAGGCATTGTTGCATTAATCTTTTTTTGGGATCACATATGAGCACATTAGCACTAAACTTAAACACACCTCTCGATGCCTTATTGCACTGGGAAAAGCATCGTGCCAATGAGGTATATTTACGCCAACCTATTAATGGGACATTTCACGAGTTCACGTGGTCTCAAGTTGCAGACCAAACAAAACGTATTGCTCAAGCACTGCAATCACTTGGATTAACACCAGGTGACAAAATAGCAATTCTGGCAAAAAATAGCGCCGAATGGTTTATTAACGATTTAGCAATCATGTACGCGGGTTATATTAGCGTGCCAATTTACTCAACAGCAAATGCAAAAACAATCAACTATGTATTAGAGCACAGTGAAGCAAAAGTTCTGTTTATTGGTAAGTTAGATAACTATCAAAGTCTAGAAGGGAAACTACCTGCAGACGTAATTACCATTAGTTACCCTTATGAGACACTTACTTGTCAATATAAATGGAATGATCTGCTAGAGCAACACCAGCCATTAGCAACACCAGCACACATCAACCTTGAAGACTTAATGTCAATTATTTATACCTCAGGTAGTACTGGTAATCCGAAAGGCGTAATGATCACGTTTGCTGCATTCAAATCTGCATCGCAAAATATTGTCTCTAGCTTAGGCATTATTCCAGGCGACAGATTACTGTCTTATTTACCACTCGCACACATTACTGAACGTGTTTATATTGAAGGTAGTAGTATTTATGCCGGTGAAGGTGTGGTTTCCTTTGTTGAGTCACTTGACACCTTCGTCAGTAATATTCAGTCTGTAGAGCCAACGTTGTTCATTTCAGTACCACGTCTATGGACTCGTTTCCAAATGGGCGTATTACAAAAAATGCCTGCACATAAACTTAACTTCCTACTAAAAATCCCATTTGTTAATGGTTTAATAAGAGCTAAAATTAAACGTGGTCTAGGTTTACAGCATGCTCGTATGCTTGGCTGTGGTTCAGCGGCAGTATCACCATCATTATTAAAATGGTACGAACGCCTTGGTTTAAATATTACCGAAGCATGGGGCATGACAGAAAATCTTGCTTACGGCACGTTAAACCATCCATTCAACTCACAAAAAATAGGAACCATTGGTAAACCTGGTGCAGGTGTTGATCTAAAAATCTCTGAGATTGGCGAAATTTTAGTGAAAGGTGATGGCCTAATGAGTGGTTATTACAAAGATGAAGCACAGACCAAAGAATCATTCGATGAAGAAGGTTACTTCAAAACTGGTGATAAAGGTGAAATCGATAGCAATGGTTATGTAAAAATTACTGGTCGCGTAAAAGACATCTTCAAGACTTCAAAAGGTAAGTACGTAACACCAGTGCCAATTGAATGTAAGTTTGGTGAAAACCCAAATATTGAGCAGATCTGTATTACCGGTACAGCCTTAACACAACCTGTAGCATTAGTGGTGTTATCACCAGAAGCGCGTGAACTAGGTCAAGAAGCGATGACAACGAATCTTGAAGAAACACGCCAACATATTAATAAATCATTAGAATCACATGCACGCATTGGTCATATTATTGTTTTAAAAGATGAATGGACAGTGGATAATGGTTTGCTAACACCAACACTTAAATTTAAGCGTCATGAACTAGAAAGCCGTTTTAAACCTTTCTACGAAGAGAATCACCAAGATAAGATTGTTTGGGAACAGTAAGCTTAAATATTAATTCTAATAAATAAAAGGACGCAATCGCGTCCTTTTTTAATACCTAAAACCGAACCAAAATTAATCCGTTTTTGCTGCTAGGTATTTAATAAGTTCAGTTAGCTTAACGTTGAACTCTTCACCACGCGCTTGAATACTCCCCATATTAATTTGGTATTTACCATTAACGATTAATGCTGGTACACCACGGATATTTTTCTTAGCCGTATTTTTATCCATGCGTGCAACTTTGCCATTCACAGCAAAGCTATTCACTGCAGCATCAAATTTCTTACCATCGATACCAGCATCAGTAAATACAGTACGGATATCATCACGACCAGAGAAACGACGCTTTTGCTCATGAATCGCAGTAAAGATAGCAGATGACATTTGATGTTCAACATTCAACAACTCTGCAGTCGCAAATGCTTTCTGCATTTCAATACCCATTTCACGGCCAATAAAAGCAACGTGATTTTTTTCTACTTTAATATCGCTACCAGCAAGACGTTTTGTCACATCAGTCATAATAGGTTCGAACTTATTACAGTGTGGGCAATAATACGAAAAGTATTCAGCAACTTGCGGTTTTGGTGTAGCCTGCTCAGCGATAACATCATAATGTACACCTTCTTTGAACTGTGCAGCATTCGCAAAGGGTAAAAATAACATTGCAGTGATCAATATAAATAATTTTTTCATTATTTTCCTTCCTGAAAATTTAAATTAGACATTATTAACTGTACAAAAAATTAGTAATTAGGTATGAGAGATAACGGCGGTTTTTGCATATTATCAATCTGTTCATGTAAAAACCTTACCTGTTGCTGCCAATAATCATCATCGGTAAACCAAGCAAAATGGCGACTAAAAGCAGGATCATCCCAACGTTTAGCAATCCATCCCATGTAGTTCATCATACGCATCGCACGTAGTGGTTCAATTAGCTTCAGCTGTTTTGGATCAAAAGAACAGAATTCTTCATAGCCTTCTAACATCACTTCTAATTGTAATAATTGTTCATGACGTTCTCCATGCAGCATCATCCATATATCTTGTACCGCGGGTCCTTGACGACAATCGTCAAAATCCAATAATGTAACCTTATCACGCCACAAAATATTACCCGCATGTAAATCACCATGTAAACGAATTAGCTGCTTATCGTCCGGCTTATATTGCAGCGTAATTTCTTTCTCCAACGCATCATACACATCAAAAAATGATGTTTCTAAATGCTTAGGTACAAAGTTATTCTGCTGTAATATCAACTTTGGGGTGAGCACAAACTCGGCTATCGATAATGTTGGTCGATACAAAAATGGTTGCTTACTTGCTAATTGATGAACACGGCCCAAGTTGCGTCCTACCGATTCCAATGCATCGAGGTTATCCACTTCAATAGGACGCCCACCCGCACTTGGAAAAATAGCAAAGCGGTATCCCTGATAAATGAATAGGCTACAACCATCAAATTGTAACGGTGCAACAACATCGATATCAGCTACCTGTAACTGTAGAGAAAAATCGTGTTCTTCTTGGATCTGTTCATCACTCCAACGAACAGGACGATAAAACTTAACCACAAAGCGTTTACGATCTTCATCTAGAAATTGAAACACCCGATTTTCATAGCTATTTAATTCCAATAACCCCGAATCAACACGGATACCGATAGACTCTATCGCATCCAACATAAAGTCAGGGGAAAGCAAACTGTAATCAACAGGCAGTTCTGTCATTTTTTATGTCCTAAAATACTAATATCTATATCCAAATAACCGTCATAGACGTACAACAGATCTTAGATTGGATACAATAATAGCAAGCCCAGTATTACTGGGCTTGCTATTTACTTTAACTTACATTAAACATACCTATTTATAAGCATGTAATGCCGTTATAACTGACTGATAAAGCGACTTTGCTGGGTAAAGACATAATGATCATTACCAAGCTCTGTTATAACAAAGTTTATCTTTATTACTGGTTGTTTTAAATCATAAGGGTCAATGGCTAAACTCACTGGCTGAACGAACAATTCACCCGGCAATACTTCAATTTCACGGGGCCCAAACCACTCATGATCAGGCACGTCGGTAACAGATAAACTGTATTTTTGGGAAAATGATGTTTTATTGATAATCTTAAGTGTATAAGTATTTTCAATATTACCATCGGAATTTTCACGATATAACGCATTTCGATCACGAATAATATCCATTTGTACTGGCGAAATACTCATTACACTCACCGCAAACATGACCGTCATTAATGTCATTACAATACCGTAACCCACCAACTTAAATCTACTTTTCTGATGAGGCTTATTATTTAGGTCATTCTCAGAAGTATAACGGATCAAGCCTTTCGGATAGTTCATGCGTTCCATAGTTTGATCACAGGCATCAATGCAAGCACCGCAGTTAATGCATTCATACTGTAGCCCATCACGAATATCAATACCAGCAGGACAAACTTGAACACATAAATTACAGTCAATACAATCACCTAAGCCTTTCGCTTTATGATCGACCTTACGTGAACGTGGACCTCGTGATTCTCCACGATTAAAATCATAACCGACAATTAATGTATCGGTATCAAACATAGCAGATTGGAAACGTGCGTATGGGCACATATGCGTACACATAATACTGCGCATCCAGCCAGCATTACCATAAGTACAAAATGCAAAAAATAATACCCAGAAGTACACCGAGCTACTAGCCTGAAGGGTAAAAAACTCAGTATACAGGTCCAAAATTGGCACAAAATAAGCCATAAATGCAAGCCCAGTAAACACCGAAAAACTTAACCATGCAGTGTGCTTAAGCACTTTCTTCTTTACTTTATCAGCGGTTATTGGGCCTTGATTTAACCTCAAACGTTTATTTGCTGAACCTTCAATTTTCTCTTCAAACCAAATGAAAATAAAGGTCCAAATAGTTTGTGGGCACATAAAACCACACCAAACTCGGCCAAGGTAAGCGGTGACAAAAAATAATGCGAATGCGCCAACAATAAGGAGCAAAGCTAATAACATTAAATCTTGAGGGAAAATCGTTAAAGCAAAAATATGAATACGTTGCTCAACGATGTTTAATAGGATCGCCTGATGTCCATCCCACTGGAACAAAGGTAATGCTAAAAACAGCACCATAAAAAACCAACCCACGTATTTTCGCAATCGCTGAAATACGCCACTCATGTTCCTTACGTAAATATGATTATCAGGACCGACGTTGGTATATTTAGGTTTAACTTTAGGGGTTATATCTTTTATATTTATGCGTTCTTCAGACATTATATGCTCCTTATTTTTATGTCTTCAATTATATCAAAGAAGCTAAACAAGTCGCTATAATCATCAGACTTATCTCACACTTATTAATTTAATCAAACACTTATTACAATAGTAAGACTTACAGACAGGTTTAAAAGTAAGTTTACATCGCGCCAGTTAATTCATCTCTTAATGGATATAATTATTTATAAACTAGCGGAGGTATTGAAACACAAATAAGGCCCGTAAGCATAGTACAGATCAGTACTAAACTACCCTATAACAGATGCTTTAGTTATAAATAGATACTAGAACAGTTTTTATTTACATTGGGTATGAAGTAATGCACCTAGCTAAGATAATAAGCGCTTGACGTATTTGGTCTGTAAGTAAATAGGAACAATTAATCCTCATGCAGTTTTTGTATTTACCATCACCCGCAAACAAAGTTCCAGGTGCAATACTGATATTATGATTATCTAATAGGATTTTAAGTAACTCACCGGTATTTATATCATCAGGTAAAACAACCCATAAAAAATAACCGCCGCTAGGTCGCGTGATCTTAGTTTCTGCAGGAAAGTATTGCTCAATGGCATGTTGCATTTGCTGCTGCCGAGATTCGAGCTTACGCCTTAATCTACGCAGATGTGCATCATAACGACCATGTAAAACAAATTCAGCAAGCGCTAACTGATTCGGCACTGCAGCAGAAAGTGTTGTCATCAATTGTAGTTGCTCGATTTGTTTCGCATAGCGACCAGCAACTACCCAGCCAACTCTAAAACCAGGAGCTAAACATTTTGAAAATGATGAACAATGTAATACTAATCCTTGCTCATCATACGCTTTAATTGGTTTCGGTTTACGTTCTGAAAAATATAGCTCACTGTAAACATCATCCTCAAGTAAAGGGATCTTTTTTTCGGCTAATAGATTTCGAATCGCTAATTTATTTGCTTCAGGCATCGATGCACCAAGCGGATTTTGATATTTACTCATTAACCAACACGCTTTAATATCATGTAGATTTATCGCCGTTGTGAGTGCGTCTATTGATATCCCCAGCTGTGGGTCAGTCGCTATTTCAACGGCCTTAAGTTGAAGTCGCTCTACCGTTTGCAATACACCATAAAAAGCTGGCGATTCAATAGCAACAGTATCTCCGGGCTTAGTGACAGCCATTAAACTAAGTCCTAATGACTCCATTGCACCAGACGTGATCACGATGTCATCAATAGACACATCAATACCATCACAAATATAACGTTTAGCTATTGCACGGCGTAATAGCACACTGCCAGGCGGAAGCTCTGTCACCGCACTGTGGGCAGGCATAGTTTTAATGGTTTTTGCAAGAGCTTGACCTAACTGTTTCAGTGGAAATAAAGTAGGGTCGGGAAAAGCTGAGCCCAAAGGTACGATATCAGGGCGTTTACAAGCGGTCAGCACTTCAAAGATATGCTCATTAATTTTTATCGAACAATTGATCATCTGGGGGATTAGTGGCTGTGGTATTGCGAGACGATTAAGATGCGCGGCAACAAAATAACCAGAGCGAACTTTGGCATAAATCCATCCTTCCGACTCTAATAACTCATACGCTTTTAAAACAGTCATCGGACTAATGTTTTGAATTTTACTCATCTTACGAATCGAAGGAATACGATCACCAGGTAACCATATTCGTTGTTCAATTTGCAATTGAATTTCAGCCGCTACCGCGTGATAGCGACTTTTTTGTAAAAGCATGAATAATTATCTACCTGAATCTATCGACCTGAAAACATAGCGAACAACCCGTAGTACACTAAAATCGATTAAGTACGAGTGATTATATACGATCTTTTTATAACTATACTATTTTCTCAACTCAGACTCGCTACCTCAACAACGATCCATTACAGATATTAGCTTTTACGCATATAACGATGAAACTTCTCAACCCAGGATAGTAGCTTTTCAGGACTGTTATTACGTTTCCAATTACCCGCAACATATTTATTTGCTTCGCTCAAGGTTGGATACGGATGGATCGTACCTAGTACTTTATTCAGCCCCAATTTATATTTCATTGCTAGCGTATACTCCGCCAACAATTCACCAGCGTGAGTAGCAACGATAGTCACACCAAGAATTTTATCGCTATTTGCTGCGGTAATAACTTTAACAAAACCCTTAGTTTCACCATCAGTAATCGCACGGTCGAGATCATCAATCTCATATTTTGTCACTTGATAAAGTAACCCTGCTTGTTTGGCTTCATTTTCATTTATACCAACGCGAGCCAATTCAGGGTAAGTATAAGTAACCGCAGGAATAACACGGTAGTCAGTGGCGAATTTCTTCACCGAGCCAAATAAGGCATTTACCGCAGCATACCAAGCTTGATGTGCGGCGACATGGGTTAGCTGATACGGTCCAGAAACATCACCAACCGCATATATATTTGGGATCGATGTTTGTTGGAATTCATTAATCTCGATGAGACCGCGATCCGTAATGACTAAATCTAGCGCCTCTAAGCCAAAACCGTGAATATTAGCCTGACGCCCTAGCGCTAAAAATACCTGATCAAACGCAATGGAATCGCCATTCGATAACACAGCTCGATATTGGCCATCTTCACCCACAAAGCGTTCAACTTTATTACCTAACAATGTGGTAACACCATCAGCTTGCAACTCAGCTTGTACTACGGCAACAGCATCGGTATCTTCGCGACCCAGTAATTGTCCCGCCATTTCGACTTGCGTAACGCTCGAACCCAAACGAGAAAAACTTTGCGCTATTTCACATCCGATAGGCCCACCACCTAATACCAATAAACGACTTGGTTGTTCGGTTAATTGCCAAAGTGTATCCGACGTTAAATAAGGTACATCTACTAATCCTGGAATTGACGGGACAATAGGACGAGCCCCGGTTGCTACAACGATATTTTTTGTTGTTAATATCTGTTCACCAATCTGTACGCGCCAAGGATCAATAATATGAGCGTCAGCCGTTAAACATTCGACCCCCATCGCTGAATAACGTGCAATAGAATCATGCGGCTCAATGGTCTTAATCACATTCTGAATACGTCCCATCACATTTTCAAAATGGATTTTTTTAATCTCAGCATCAATACCAAATTCATTTGCACGACCAATTTCAGCGACAGCATGTGCACTACGGATCAATGCTTTAGAAGGCACACATCCCGTATTCAAACAATCACCACCCATTCGGTGCTTTTCAACTAAGGTTACTTTTGATTTAACCGCTGCAGCAATATAAGCGCTAACCAAGCCACCGGCTCCAGCACCAATAATGATCATATTACGATCGTATGATTTTGGTTTATCCCAACGCGCATAGCGCTTTCGCTGAGTAAACATCGCTAACCCACGTTTCGCAATCCAAGGAAAAATAGCTAAGAGTACCAATGCACTTAATAACGACGGTGAAGCGATACCAGATAAACTATTGAGTTCACTTAGTTGCGTACCGGCCCATACATAAACAGCCGTACCAGCTAACATCCCCACTTGGCTAACAAGGTAAAAATTACGGGTACTAATTTTCGTTAATCCCATTAAAATATTGATTAAAAAAAATGGAAATACAGGGATCAAACGCAGCGAGAATAAATAAAAGTTACCTTCTTTTTTCATGCCTTTATTAATCGCATCTAAACGTGCCCCAAACTTCTTTTGCACGTAATCGCGTAATAGATAACGGCTAACTAAAAAAGCCAGTGTTGCACCAATCGAACTAGCAAAAGAAATCAGCAACAACCCATAACCAAAACCGAATAACCCGCCGCCAAGTAACGTCAGTAATACTGCGCCAGGCAATGAGAACCCTGTTATCAACACATAACTAATAAAAAAAACAAACATGGCGAATGCTTGATGCTGACGAATATAACCACCAGAGGTTTGCTGTAACGCTTTGATTTGCTCCAGAGAAGCATATTGGTTTAGATCAAAGCCGTACCACAATGAGAACACTGCAATAATAACGAAAATAATAATTTTTTTACTATGTGATCTTTGCTCACTATCATTACTAGCCATATACCATCATCCTTGCGCTATTTGATCATTCAATCTTATCGTCAGTTTAATTTTGAACTATCACAAAAGTCTCACGACAACCTGTTATTTCTATAATTCATGTTAATTTTCAGCACCGTTCAATAACATTAATTGATCTTTGAGTGTTTATCTACTTGGTAGGATAAGATTTTCTGATAGGTGTCGATCGTATATCTATAATTCCGAAATAGTGAGGGTATAAGAAAATAATGATATTAAGTAAAAGATTATTAAACGCTCAAACAAAAACAGCGAAATAGACTTAAGCTATATCGCTGTTAATAATTAATACTGATAGAAGCGTTATTAAATAATAAACTGTGGACCTAATCCAAAGCTCCACATGACAACAGTGATCCCCATTGAAGCCACAAACAATACAAGCCCAACCGTTAATAAAGATGATGCATAAATAAAGCCACGCTCTTCAGTAATATGCATAATAATCGGCACCCCGGTATACAGAGCCCGTACCGAAAATGCCACCCCAACTAATAGTGCGAGCATGATGACCCAAGCAATAGGGATCAAGGCTACAATACCAGTAATAAAAATAGGTGCTGCGGTGTATGTTGTTAATTCTAACGCTTGAGTAAAACTGGGTGATGAACCAAAATTACCCGCCATCCACTGCACAAACAGCGAAAACGTTGCCACAATAGCAATACTGGCAATAACCATACCGACAGCCATTATCCCTGCACTGGAGGAAGATAAATAAGTGGTGTCACCAAAGCCAAGCTTCCAACCTGTTACTGACGCGGTATACCATGCTGATGTTGCAGGTATTAATGCAAAAAAGAACAGACTCACGACTACCGATAATAAAGACTCATGGTGTGTATCAATATCAATCCATTCGTCCTTGGGTTGTACGTATAAACCCCATAAGTGTTTTACTAACATCAGCTAATTCCTTAATGTAAGAGTTTCATTAAATTAAGTATTAGCGAATATATTGAGATTGCCATGTTACGTAGGGATAATTAGTGATTAATGTGACTCAGTAATCAAGTACTGCTCAATTTGCTCGGCGATCCAATCGGTCACCGTACCACGACAAAAATCAATCCCTGTCACTTCCCCATAAATTTCCCAACTCATCGATTTTTTATAACGAAGTACTTTAAGCGTTTCATTTCTAAGCTGCTCAGTGATGAGCGGTGCCGGTACTTTCGCCCAACCGATACCATTACACACAGCATCACGTAAGTATTCATAAAATGTTAAACCGATATAGCGGTTACTTATAGAGGTTTCCACCTTCAACAGCCCATCCATATAAGCCAAGACAATTTCAGTATATAAAGCTAAGTCACTGCTCGTTAATCGGTTTCCAATCGTATGTAATGGGTGGGTCGCAGCTGCCACTGCCATCATTCTCAGCTGGCCAAGCTCACGTCGCACATGCCGCTGATAATCATGCGTATCAGTAATCATGCCATAGGCAATATCCACTTTATTTGTTTCAACATAATCAATCAATTCTGGTGTTGGCGCTGCGTATATTGATAATGATGTATGAGGAAAATCCTTTTCCATATCACTGATCAATTGATTCCAGAATTTTTCTGGCAATGCATCATCCCGAGCTATGCGTAATGCAGATTCAGCCCCTGCAAGATGGTGTTCACATTTAGCATAAATCCCCTTAGCTAGGTGTAGAACTCGTTCGCAATCAGCAACAATATTTTCACCTATATTACTTAATTCAATTTTATTTCCGCTACGCTGCAATAAACTAACCCCAAGCTCATCTTCTAGCGCAAGTAATGCAGCACTCACTGTCGAACGGCTTTTACCTAATTTAATCGCAGCATCAGAAATCGACCCCGTTTTAACCGCCAATAAAAACATTTCAATCTGTATCAGTCTCACAACAACCTCCAGTGACGATAAAATCAGCACTGAGTGATTTCATCTTTTTTAAAACTAACGATACACTCGATTCCATAATAATTAAATCAAGAATTTAATTAAAACATTATCAACAACCAATAGGAATTCTTTATGTACCACAGCATGATGCTGTTATTCGCTATTATTGCTGAAGTCGCAGGTACTATTTCAATGCGGTATTCAATTGAAAATAATCCATTAATAGGAACTACAGTGATGGTAATACTAATAGGCTTGTCCTATTTTTTACTGTCAAAAGCGATACAAAGAATTCCATTAGGGGTGGCGTATGCAATTTGGGAAGGGGTTGGTATTTTACTCATCACAGTGATAAGCAATTATCTATTTGATGAGATGATCACCCCCGCTAAGATTTTTGGTGTTGGATTGATCGTCGCTGGACTTATCTTTATTAATGCTGATGAAGGACATGATGATGAATAATGCAGAGCTCATACACATCTTATTTTTGTGTATTTCCATACTATTAGATATTGCTGCTAATTATTTTTTAAAAGTATCAGATGGTTTTAAAAATAAGGTCCCGGGGGTATTTGCCATCTTACTGGTTGCTGCTGCATTTATTAGTTTAGGTCAAGCAGTGCAATCAATTCAATTATCGATAGCCTACGCAACTTGGGGGGCTGGCGGTATTATTGGCACCCTGTTAGTCGATAAATATTTATTTGGTGCAACGATAGGACGTCGTAGCCAAATCGGTGTACCACTTTTAATTTCAGGCATTGTGGTACTGCAATTTTCACACTGAACATAATCATTTACTCAATAATAAATCATATACACATGAATTAATAAACTTAAGATAAGAGGCTCTATATGTCGGAAACCATTCAAAACCCAGAAATAGATTTTCAAAGTGAAGTTGAACAACGTCGTCAAAAATTAGCTGAGCTACGTAGCCAAGGCAACGCTTTTCCTAATGATTTCCGTCGTGATGCCATCTCGAAAGAATTATTAAATAAGTATGATGATAAAAGCGCTGATGAGCTAAAAGAATTACAGCTCAACGTCAAAGTAGCAGGTCGTATTATGACACGTCGGATAATGGGTAAAGCCAGTTTTGTAACATTACAAGACATGGGTGGAAAGATTCAACTATATGTAAACCGTGATAATCTTCCCGAAAATTACTATAACGAAAAATTCAAAAAATGGGATATTGGTGACATTGTTGGCGCTGAAGGCACATTATTCAAAACGAAAACAGGTGAGTTAACCATCAGCTTATCAAGTATTCAATTACTCACAAAAGCATTACGACCGTTACCTAACAAATTCCATGGATTAGCGGAGCAAGAAACACGCTATCGCCAACGTTATCTCGATTTAATCGCCAACGAAGAAGCACGTAAGACATTTACAATTCGCTCTCAAGTGGTAACAGGGATCCGTAATCTATTAAGCAAACATGGCTTTATGGAAGTGGAAACACCAATGATGCAAGTAATCCCAGGCGGCGCTTCAGCTCGTCCATTCATCACAAGACACAATGCCTTAGATATGGATATGTATTTACGTGTCTCTCCGGAGTTGTACCTAAAGCGACTTGTAGTTGGCGGCTTTGAACGTGTATTTGAAATTAACCGTAATTTCCGTAATGAAGGGATCTCGACACGCCACAATCCAGAATTCACCATGCTTGAATTCTATATGGCGTATGCCGATTATAATGATTTAATGGCGCTGACAGAAGAAATGTTACGTACATTAGCAATCGATATTCTTGGCTCACCGATAGTACCTTATGGTGATCTAACGTTTGATTTTGGTCAGCCTTTTGAAAAAATCGGTATGAAAGACTCTGTACTAAAATATAATCCAGAGATCCGTGCAGAACAACTCGCCACATTAGCCGCTGCAACTGAATTAGCCAAAAGTCTGAATATTCGAATTGATGCGAGTTGGGGTATCGGCCGAGTGATCACCGAGATCTTTGAAGAAACGGTTGAAGAAAAACTAATTCAGCCAACCTTTATTACTGAATATCCAGCCGAGGTCTCACCGCTAGCGCGTCGTAATGATAATGACCCACTCATTACAGATCGCTTTGAGTTCTTTATTGGCGGTCGTGAAATTGCCAATGGTTTCTCAGAACTAAATGATGCAGAAGACCAAGATGCTCGTTTTAAAGAACAAGTAGCACAAAAAGAAGCTGGTGATGATGAAGCGATGTTCTATGATGAAGATTATGTCACTGCGCTTGAACATGGTTTACCACCAACAGCAGGCCAAGGTATTGGCATTGACCGTTTGGTCATGCTATTCACCAACAGCCACACGATTCGTGACGTGATCTTATTTCCGACATTACGCCCACAAAATAAATAGTACCCACTGATTAAAATGAAATAAGGCATCCACTGGTTGCCTTATTTGCTCGCGTAACTATCTGCATACTATAACCTTGTCGCGTAAACGTTTACATCAGGTTGGGCAATTAAGTCTTGCGCTGTAATAAGCTGTAGTTCATAACTACCTTGCTTAAATGTGGCCTCCAATACCGCATCAACGACCGAATTAGTCAATTCAAACGCTGTAACGGGCTTATGACCCGATAACAAGTTAGCTAACATCACGCCACTAATTAAATCACCGACACCAACTGGTTGGCGAATAAAATCATACAAAGGACGCGTAATGTGGAAGTAACCATCAGCCGTCGCTAACAACATTTCAAACTGACTTGCAGTTATACCTGCTTTACTCAAATGCTTAACCAATACAATCTTTACGCCTTGGTCTAACAACATAGAGCATGCTTGCTTCACCTGCTCTATGTTCCCTATTCTCATATCCGTCAGCGTTTCTAACTCAAGTAAATTTGGCGCAATGACATCTGCTTTTGGCAATGCGTGGTATTTGAAAAAATCCATGACTTCAGGTACCACAATACAGCCCTTTTCAGGATGACCCATTACCGGGTCACAAAAATATAAGGCATCAACGTTATACTGTTTAGCTTGATCTACAGCATAAAGCACTTCCTTACCTTGTGTGGCTGATCCGAGGTAGCCACTTAATACAGCGTCACAACTTGATAAGCTGTCAATATTGACTAAGCCATCAACTAGACTCTTAATTTGATCAACCGGCATTACCATCCCTTGCCAACCCTGCTGATATTGCGTGTGGTTAGAAAACTGCACAGTGTTAATGGGCCACACTTCAACCCCCATTCGACGTATAGGAAAGGCCACAGCACTATTACCAGCACAGCCAAATACGACATGAGACTGAATAGACAGGATAGATTTCATAAATAATACCTTAACAAGAAATAAAAAGAGGGCATAAAGCCCTCTTTAGTTGAATCGTCAATAAGATTAATTTATAGATTAAATGGTTAAATTCGACCTAATCTTGCTTTAAAACCTTCACAGTATAACTACCATCTGCTTGAAGATATACGCCATGAATATCAGTTTCAAAACCAGGGAACTGACTACCTATCTCACATAGCATTTCTAAAAATTCAAGTACGGGACGTGATGTCTCTGTTACCATTTCACCAGGAAGGATTAGTGGCACACCTGGAGGATATGGTAAAATCATATTTGCACTTACACGATTAACTATTTCGTGCAACTTAACTTCTTCAGTGTTACCACGAAGTTCTTGTTCCCATGCTTTGTTCGGTGTGATCTTCATTTCAGGAAGTACATCAAACGCTTTAAACATCAGTTCAGGTAGTTTAAACTTCTTAATCATATTATGAATATCTTGAGCAAGATCTTGAATATCCATATCTTCATAAAAACTTGGATCTTCAGTATATAATGATGGTAAGAAACTCTTAACTTTCAGATTAAGATCAAAGCCACGTTTAAACTCTGTTAGTCCACGTAGTAATTCCAGTGCTTTTGCTTTATCAATACCAATTGAGAACAAGAATAGTAAGTTATATGGTCCTGTCTTTTCAACAACAATACCACGCTCATCAAGAAATTTAGAAACAAGTGATGCTGGAATACCAGACTCACTAAGTTCACTATGTTTACCCATCCCCGGTGTTAATAGTGTTACTTTAATTGGGTCAAGATACATATGATTATCATCAATATCTTTAAAGCCATGCCAATCGTCTTTTGGGTCTAGCTTCCAACACTCTGTTGTTTCGATATCTTCAGGTTGCCAAACGTCAAAGAACCAACCTTCACTTTGTGCTTCTAAGCGTTTAATTTCTTTACGGAAACGGATAGCTCGATCAATAGAGTCTTGAATTAAACGTTTACCAGTATTGCCATGCATCATTGCTGCAGCGACTTCTGTTGATGCTACGATACCATACTGTGGTGACGTTGATGTATGCATCATAAATGCTTCATTAAAGGTTTCTTTATCAACGTCACCTTTAATATGGATCATTGATGCTTGAGAGAATGCAGCTAAAAGTTTATGCGTAGACTGTGTTTCATAAAACACTTTACCAGGCATGGCTTCACCACTCATACCACACTTACCTTCATAAATAGAATTAAAGTTAGTATATGGTACCCAAGCACTATCAAAGTGGATAAATTTAGTATCTAGTGTTTCTTTAATATATTGCGTGTTATAAAGCAGGCCATCATAAGTAGAGTTAGTGATAACGGCATAACCTGGCATTTCAGCACCCGGTGTTGCTGCGACTTTAGCTTCAATAACTTCACGAGTGAATTCACTTTGTGGGATACCACCTAAAATACCGTATGCATTACGCGTCGGGCGGAAGTAAATAGGTGTAACATCACTCATCATCATAAGGTGAGTTAATGACTTATGACAGTTACGGTCGACTAATACAGTACTGCCAGATGGTGCAGAGAACATACCGACAATTTTATTCGCAGTAGAAGTACCATTGGTTACAATATATGAATGATCTGCGTTAAATGTTTTTGCAATATACTCTTCAGCTTCTTTATGTGGACCAGTATGATCCAATAATGAACCTAGTTCTGGCATAGAAATAGATACGTCAGCTTTAAATGCATTCGGTCCATAAAAATCGTAAAACACACTACCAGCAGGGCTCTTCTGAAATGCAGTACCCCCCATATGCCCAGGCGTACAGAAGGTATATTTACCTTCGTCCACATATTTAAATAATGCTTTAGTAAATGGAGGCATAATTTCGTCTTTATAAAGATCAATAGCTTGATTAATCTTCAATGCAATGTCGTCGCCCATGCCTAACGCATACTCAAAAAAAGACACATTTAAACGAAGGTCTGTTAATGAAATATCAAGTACTGATTGCTCATTTGCAAATGCGAACACAGGAAGCTTTTCATTTAAACTGTTTATTTTTTCACATATTTCTAAAGAATATTTATCCCAGTCAAAAATAGCACCACAGATACGTGGATTAATTTCAATCATTTTAACTAGGTCATTATCATCAACAGGATAAACAACTTCATATCCACATGCTTCTAATGATTTATGTAATTGGCGAATAGGCTCTTCTTTAAAGAACACGCCCATGTGGTTTAAGATAGCAATAATGTTCATTTCAAAATCTCCAAGACGAATAAGGGCGCTCGCTATCATTTGATAGAGATTAGAGAGCACCAGAAATTAATTAAAAAGGAATTATTAAAATTGATTATTCAGATTAAGCAGCTTCGGATATCCCAGCAGGTTGAGTTTGAGAAAGACCTTTCTTCTTGCCGTAGAAAACAAGAATGATAAGCGAAACAAGGAAGGTACCTGTTAATGCTGAACTTTCTGCACCAGCGAGAGCGATTAGACAAAATACACACGCAATGCCTGAGAACAACATCACGAAGATATTACGTGTGGTCATGCTTTCTAGACGGATTAAGTTAACACTTGAGTAAAAGTAAGGCAGCATAGTGAGTAGCACAGCAATTGTAGTGAGCTGATTGAATAAGTCACCGGTATTTGATGAGCCACTAAACATAGTGATGAATGCCATCAAGAACGTCATCTTAATTGAAGCGAGTACTAAACCTTTCTTAGCAACACCAGATTTATCCGTTTCACCATAAATCGCAGGGAAGTTACCATCAGCAGCAGCACGTTTACCGGCTTCACCAACCAACATCATCCATGAACCTAACGATGTGAAACAAGCAAGCGCAGTAAATGCAGCAACAAACGGGGCAGACCAACTACCAAAAATAGACGTAGTAGCAAGAGCAAAAGGTGCGCCAGAAGCAGCGACTTCGGCAGCAGGGAACATTCCAGCAATAACTTGCGTAGATAAGATATAGATAACACCAGCTAGCGTCGTACCAAGCATTGTTGCTAACGGTACTGTGCGTTTAGGATTTTTAACCATACCTGAAGAAACGGCTGCAGATTCAACACCAACAAATGACCATAAACAAATAAGTACGGCACTAATAATTGCACTTGAATCACTACCAGATGAAACATTCCAATTCTGACTGTAAACCGTGGTATCAAAATGTGCCCAACCAACTGTAGCAGTACCGATAACAGGGATAAGAATAAGCACAAGACCTAATGTGCATAAACGGCTAACCCAAGTACCACCGAGTAAGTTGATGAAAGTAAATATCCATACAGATGCAATGGTTGCGATAGCAGCTGGAATTGGACTTGATAAAATAGGGAAGAATACGGAAAGATAAGAAACACCTGTAATAGCAATCGCTAAGTTACCAATCCAGTTGGCGTGGTAATAAAGCACCCCTGTTTGAAAGCCAAGTACTGGCGCAACATCACCAGCGTAACCAATAGGTCCACCTTCTTGTGGGTCTTTTGTCGATAAACGCGCAAATGCAAAGGCTAAACTTAGCGCACCAACCAAGCAGATTATCCAACTAAATATAGATACCGAACCGACAGCAGCTAAAGAAGACGGTAACAATGCAATACCACTGCCCATCATGTTGCCGGCAACAACACCAGTACAGGCTATTAAGCCAATTTTTTTTGTATTAGATGACATCTCATCTCCCAAATTTTATCAAATAGAGCAATATGCTCAGTAAGCAAACCAGTGATTAAGTGGTGATATTGCCGAGATAAAAAATGAGTCTCAGCAGGCCACCTGAACTTCTAATTGCAGGTTACGCCGAATGAGAGCTAAAAAAATAAAGGTAAAATGAACAATAAAATCATTAGGAAATTAAGCGGGGTTTATATATTCATTATAATAAAATTATTTTTTTGACATTAAAAACAAGGGTTTATGAAAACATGGATAACGAGGATTTATATTTTTTAAAAAAGTATATTTATAAAGATTAAATATGATGCTTATTAACCAAGCACCAACTTGTGGGTGGCAGTCGAAAAGCTAAAACTTTAGATTAATAGTATTGATATGTAGAATTACAACAACAGAAAAATAGCAATTGCAGTGAGGATAGTGAGGTATAAATAAAGGTAACGAATAATAGTTAATAGCGGCATGCCAAGCACTTTATCGTAGATACAAAAAAGCCCCTGACAAACAGAGGCTAAAGGTTAACTTATATTAGTTTGATAGAATTAAGGTTCATTGCCTTATGCATAAAAACAGCAATAGTTTCAAGGTTACCATGGAATGCCAGATTGGAACTTAACTGATAAGTTTCAATGGAAGTATCAATGTAAAAAGCCTGAGTATAAGCATCACCTGCACTATCAAGATTGCCACTTAATTCAGCTAACTTGCCAACGATAATATAATATATCGAAGATCGGCGACTTTTTCCGGCTAATGTAATCAAGTTATTTGCTTTCAGCTCATGCCCTTGCAATAAGGCTTGTAATGCCAACGCTTCATATACTCTGGCGGCCAGAACCTTATTTCCTTCATAACGATTATGTTCTAATAAATCTGCACTCGAGCGTTGAATTTCATCTGCAAATTCATCAGATAACAATAATGAGGACAAGACATTATAAGCAATGTAACGCTCAGCAAGTACTAATCCATTAGATGGATCAACAGCTAAAATATCTTCAAATAGATCAATTCCCTGCATAAACAATTTAGGGTCTACTTGGTTAGTATAATGATTGGCAATGATTAATTTGGTTAACAAATATTGATCTTTAGGCAAGTCCTGCATGACATAATCAAGTTGTTTTGGCGTAGGATTGATTCTTAATGCCGCCATAAGATCAGATGATGCTTTATGTAAACTTTCATACATGTCATCTCCCGATATTAAATATTGCTTACTAAATATAATCCTATTGGATGCATTGTTACGATAATTAATATCTAAATATGACTGACCTTGTTGCTTATCAATTCTGACTGTAACTAATTTCCCCGGTAATATACCGGTTGTAAAATCTGTTTTCTTTAACTGCACACGATAATCACTGAGAGTTAATACGTCATTCATCAATTTTTGGCTAATACCATCAGCAAAAGATTCACTAATAGTATCTGATTTCTGGCTAGCGAAATAACTAAATTCAATAACTTGTGTATCTAATGCTCTCGTTATTTCGGGCTTAGTTTGCACATAGGTACAAAGAACAATAACACAAATTAATACTGACAATAAGAAACTGTCAAATAGCTGTAATTTATAGCGCTGTAAGAAAGTAAGCTTAGAATCAGATTTAGCGTCTTCAGCTGCCGCATGCTTAGAAATATGGGTAACGGCACGCGTTAATGGTCCTGCGGGAAATACAGTAATAACTTGTTCGCAATCTAGATCAGCATCTATATCTATATTTTTTTCGTCATCAATAATGACACCTGTATTCTTACCTTCAGAGATAAGTATACGGGCATCATCACTGGTTAGTTTTATTGTGTCTGCGACTAACCTATATCCACGTTTAGGGACTGTAGCAATAAATCGTTCGCAATCAACACGCCCATCTTTTAATATTTTTCGCAACTCAAAAATAGACTGTGTCACCACTTGGTCACTAACAATAGCACCATCCCAGATGTGCTCAATCAATTCTTCGCGTCCAAATACTTCACTCGGAGACAGTGCTAAAAAGGATAATAAATTAACTAAACGGGGTTCAACTGTTACTTCTCTTCCTTGTCGGTACAGTTTATTTTCTTCAACAATCAATATCCAATTACTGATTTGAAAACATAAACCATTCATAAAAAATTCCAACATTTAATATTATCAAATTAAGGTATCACAGTTCTATTTTCCATCCAATATAGTAAGGGTGGGTATTTATAAACGATGAAAATAATTTTTAACTAATAATCGATTATCATGATGTGAGCATTAAAGCGGCGAGCTACATAACTTTTCTATCATCTTAATGCATTATTGAATCATGTGACTTAGATCGCTTAAGAACACATATTAGAGCGTTAAATTTAACTTATATATTCTATATTAATCATCATTTTTAGGATTTAGATCAATAATAATCTTATATTAAAGCAACCCAAACTTAGGGTTTATAATATTTAAGTTTCAGGCATAAAAAATCCCGAATCGTAAGATTCAGGATTTTTTATTTGTTGGCGGAGCGGACGGGATTCAAACCCGCGAAACTTTCGGCAGCGTGACAGACCGCCTTTTTCAAATAAATAGTCTAACCAACTGAATGCTATTCATAAGAACGAGCGTTCCGCACAATCTGAATGGTACTTTATTCACTGAATTTCAGGCACAAAAAAAGCCTGAATCTTTCGATTCAGGCTTTCGTTGTTTGTTGGCGGAGCGGACGGGACTCGAACCCGCGACCCCCGGCGTGACAGGCCGGTATTCTAACCAACTGAACTACCGCTCCGCACAATCTGTGCTGATAAAATCAGTCTTAATTTATAGTCTTTCGACGTTGTTTGGCGCTTGGCGATGCCCTACTCTCACATGGGGAAACCCCACACTACCATCGGCGTTATTACGTTTCACTACTGAGTTCGGAATGGGATCAGGTGGTACCGCAACACTATGGTCACCAAGCAAATCTGGTTTGCTTTCTATATAGAAACTTACGTTTCATTTTAAATCTGAAAAGCTATAAATAAAGAAGTCTTTAAAACATAAAGTATTCAATCTATTCTTAAGTCGATATTTCAATTAATCATACTTCAATTTGTATGGTTAAGCCTCACGGGTAATTAGTACAAGTTAGCTCAATGCCTCACAGCACTTACACACCTTGCCTATCAACGTTGTAGTCTCCAACGGCCCTTCAGGGAGCTTAAAGCTCCAGTGAGAACTCATCTCGAGGCCTGCTTCCCGCTTAGATGCTTTCAGCGGTTATCAGTTCCGAACTTAGCTACCGGGCAATGCTATTGGCATAACAACCCGAACACCAGTGGTTCGTCCACTCCGGTCCTCTCGTACTAGGAGCAGCTCCTCTCAATTCTCAAACGCCCACGGCAGATAGGGACCGAACTGTCTCACGACGTTCTAAACCCAGCTCGCGTACCACTTTAAATGGCGAACAGCCATACCCTTGGGACCAACTTCAGCCCCAGGATGTGATGAGCCGACATCGAGGTGCCAAACACCGCCGTCGATATGAACTCTTGGGCGGTATCAGCCTGTTATCCCCGGAGTACCTTTTATCCGTTGAGCGATGGCCCTTCCATTCAGAACCACCGGATCACTAAGACCTACTTTCGTACCTGCTCGACGTGTCTGTCTCGCAGTTAAGCTGGCTTATGCCTTTGCACTAACCACATGATGTCCAACCATGTTTAGCCAACCTTCGTGCTCCTCCGTTACTCTTTGGGAGGAGACCGCCCCAGTCAAACTACCCACCAGACACTGTCCGCAACCCCGATAAGGGGCCTACGTTAGAACATCAAACGTACAAGGGTGGTATTTCAAGGTTGACTCCACATCATCTAGCGACAATGCTTCATAGTCTCCCACCTATCCTACACATGTAGGTTCAATGTTCAGTGCCAAGCTATAGTAAAGGTTCACGGGGTCTTTCCGTCTAGCCGCGGGTACACTGCATCTTAACAGCGATTTCAATTTCACTGAGTCTCGGGTGGAGACAGCGTGGCCATCATTACGCCATTCGTGCAGGTCGGAACTTACCCGACAAGGAATTTCGCTACCTTAGGACCGTTATAGTTACGGCCGCCGTTTACCGGGGCTTCGATCATGAGCTTCGACCTAAGTCTAACCCAATCAATTAACCTTCCGGCACCGGGCAGGCGTCACACCGTATACGTCATCTTTCGATTTTGCACAGTGCTGTGTTTTTAATAAACAGTTGCAGCCACCATTTCTCTGCGACCAACAATAGCTTACGGAGCAAGTCCTTCACCATCATTGGCGTACCTTCTCCCGAAGTTACGGTACCATTTTGCCTAGTTCCTTCACCCGAGTTCTCTCAAGCGCCTTAGTATTCTCTACCTAACCACCTGTGTCGGTTTGGGGTACGATTCTCTTATATCTGAAGCTTAGAGGTTTTTCCTGGAAGCCGGGTATCAACTACTTCATCTCCGTAGAGACTCGTCATCAGTTCTCAGCCTTAATGTGCGCCCGGATTTACCTAAGCACACAGCCTACAACCTTAAACATGGACAACCATCGCCATGCTAGCCTAACCTTCTCCGTCACCCCATCGCAATATAAGTGAGTACAGGAATATTAACCTGTTTCCCATCGACTACGCCTTTCGGCCTCGCCTTAGGGGTCGACTCACCCTGCCCCGATTAACGTTGGACAGGAACCCTTGGTCTTTCGGCGTGGAGGTTTTTCACCCCCATTATCGTTACTCATGTCAACATTCGCACTTCTGATACCTCCAGCAAGCTTCTCAACTCACCTTCGACGGCTTACAGAACGCTCCTCTACCATGCATACAAGTATGCATCCGTAGCTTCGGTGGTATGTTTAGCCCCGTTAAATCTTCCGCGCAGACCGACTCGACCAGTGAGCTATTACGCTTTCTTTAAAAGATGGCTGCTTCTAAGCCAACTTCCTGGCTGTCTGAGCCTTTCCACATCGTTTCCCACTTAACATACACTTTGGGACCTTAGCTGACGGTCTGGGTTGTTTCCCTTTCCACGACGGACGTTAGCACCCGCCGTGTGTCTCCCGCGATTGAACTTATTGGTATTCGGAGTTTGCAAAGGGTTGGTAAGTCGGGATGACCCCCTAGCCTTAACAGTGCTCTACCCCCAATAGTTAGACGCGAGGCGCTACCTAAATAGCTTTCGAGGAGAACCAGCTATCTCCCGGTTTGATTGGCCTTTCACCCCCAGCCACAAGTCATCCGCTAATTTTTCAACATTAGTCGGTTCGGTCCTCCAGTTGATGTTACTCAACCTTCAACCTGCCCATGGCTAGATCACCGGGTTTCGGGTCTAATCCCAGCAACTATTCGCGCAGTTAACACTCGGTTTCCCTACGGCTCCGCTATTCGCTTAACCTTGCTACTGAAATTAAGTCGTTGACCCATTATACAAAAGGTACGCAGTCACCCAACAAAGTAGGCTCCCACTGCTTGTACGTATACGGTTTCAGGTTCTATTTCACTCCCCTCACAGGGGTTCTTTTCGCCTTTCCCTCACGGTACTGGTTCACTATCGGTCAGTCAGTAGTATTTAGCCTTGGAAGATGGTCCTCCCATATTCAAACAGCATATCACGTGTGCCGTCCTACTCGATTTCACAGTAAGGTCGTTTTCATGTACGGGACTATCACCCTGTATCGTGAAACTTTCCAGAATCTTCCACTAACTTCCAAACTGCTTAAGGGCTAGACCCCGTTCGCTCGCCGCTACTAAGGGTATCTCTATTGATTTCTTTTCCTCGGGGTACTTAGATGTTTCAGTTCTCCCGGTTCGCTTCGTAACGCTATGTATTCACGTTACGATACTCTACAAAGTAGAGTGGGTTCCCCCATTCGGAAATCTGTGGATTAACGCTTTTTATCAACTCCCCACAGCTTAACGCAGATTAACACGTCCTTCATCGCCTCTGACTGCCTAGGCATCCACCGTATACGCTTAGTCACTTAACCATACAATCTAAAGTCGACTGTACAATTGAAATAACTAGGTATTATCTAGTTTTTTTCGCCTCAAGAATACTCAAGAACACTCTATTGTTATTACCGAAGCAATAACGTGTTTTAAGAACTTCTTTATTTATTCAGCTTTCCAAATTTTTAAAGAGCAATTTGCTAAAAAGCAAAGATAAGCATTAAGCTTGCTTAGCTTTGTATTTTAACAACTATGATGTGGTGGAGCTATGCGGGATCGAACCGCAGACCTCCTGCGTGCAAGGCAGGCGCTCTCCCAGCTGAGCTATAGCCCCACATCATAGAGTTCGTAAGAAGATTGGTAGGACTGAGTAGATTTGAACTACCGACCTCACCCTTATCAGGGGCGCGCTCTAACCAACTGAGCTACAGTCCTATCGCATTTCTTACATGCTTTTCAACTTTCTATTCAAGCAATTTGTGTGGGCACTTACAAAAATTAACAACTTTACGTAAGGAGGTGATCCAGCCCCAGGTTCCCCTAGGGCTACCTTGTTACGACTTCACCCCAGTCATGAACCACACCGTGGTCATCGCCCTCCCGAAGGTTAAGCTAATGACTTCTGGTGCAGCCCACTCCCATGGTGTGACGGGCGGTGTGTACAAGGCCCGGGAACGTATTCACCGTGACATTCTGATTCACGATTACTAGCGATTCCGACTTCATGGGGTCGAGTTGCAGACCCCAATCCGGACTACGACGCACTTTATGGGATTCGCTTACCATTGCTGGTTTGCAGCCCTTTGTATGCGCCATTGTAGCACGTGTGTAGCCCTACTCGTAAGGGCCATGATGACTTGACGTCGTCCCCACCTTCCTCCGGTTTATCACCGGCAGTCTCCTTAGAGTTCCCACCATTACGTGCTGGCAAATAAGGATAAGGGTTGCGCTCGTTGCGGGACTTAACCCAACATTTCACAACACGAGCTGACGACAGCCATGCAGCACCTGTCTCATAGTTCCCGAAGGCACCAATCCATCTCTAGAAAGTTCTATGGATGTCAAGAGTAGGTAAGGTTCTTCGCGTTGCATCGAATTAAACCACATGCTCCACCGCTTGTGCGGGCCCCCGTCAATTCATTTGAGTTTTAACCTTGCGGCCGTACTCCCCAGGCGGTCTACTTAATGCGTTAGCTTAAGAGCCCAGTTCTCAAGGAACCAAACTCCGAGTAGACATCGTTTACGGCGTGGACTACCGGGGTATCTAATCCCGTTTGCTACCCACGCTTTCGCATCTGAGCGTCAGTTACTTGCCAGGTGGCCGCCTTCGCCACTGGTATTCCTTCAGATCTCTACGCATTTCACCGCTACACCTGAAATTCTACCACCCTCTCAAGAACTCTAGTTTGCCAGTTCGAAATGCAGTTCCCAGGTTGAGCCCGGGGCTTTCACATCTCGCTTAACAAACCGCCTGCATGCGCTTTACGCCCAGTAATTCCGATTAACGCTTGCACCCTCCGTATTACCGCGGCTGCTGGCACGGAGTTAGCCGGTGCTTCTTCTGCGAGTAACGTCACAGTAGCAGAGTATTAACCTACTACCTTTCCTCCTCGCTGAAAGTACTTTACAACCCTAAGGCCTTCTTCATACACGCGGTATGGCTGCATCAGGGTTTCCCCCATTGTGCAATATTCCCCACTGCTGCCTCCCGTAGGAGTCTGGACCGTGTCTCAGTTCCAGTGTGGCTGATCATCCTCTCAGACCAGCTAGGGATCGTCGCCTTGGTGAGCTCTTACCTCACCAACAAGCTAATCCCACTTGGGCTCATCTAGTCGCGAGAGCTTTCAAGAAGAGGCCCCCTTTCACCCGTAGGTCGTATGCGGTATTAGCAGTCGTTTCCAACTGTTGTCCCCCTCGACTAGGCAGATTCCCAAGCATTACTCACCCGTCCGCCGCTCGACGCCAGAATAGCAAGCTATTCTTCGTTTCCGCTCGACTTGCATGTGTTAAGCCTACCGCCAGCGTTCAATCTGAGCCATGATCAAACTCTTCAATTAAAAGTTTTGACTAATCGCCTAAGCGATTAAGTCGGCTCAATGAATTCTGCACTTCAACAACAAACCGAAGTTTGTTGTTTATAAAACCAAATCTTTCGATTTAATTTAATGTTCACAATTACATTGATATAATTTTTGGTCATTATATCTCTGCAAGTGCTCACACAGATTGCTTGAATAAATTGTTAAAGAGCATTGACATTGACGTCTTTCGTCGTAGTCAGGCTGCGTATTCTACGCAAACCGGATTTGAAGTCAAGCACATATTTATGCTTTATTCAGGACGCTTAAAAAGTAACCGAAGTCGATTCTAAACACCTTACTGAGCGACGTTTGCCGTGTCAGTGGCCGCTATTATAGATAAAACAATTTGATAGGCAAGCATTTCAACGTCAGGAATTACAAATACTATTACATGAACAATTAACCAACGACCACAGGTTAAATTTAACGCTGAACGTCAATGTATCGCTATATAAGTAAACGAATCTATAAGGTTTTCGCAAACGACTTCACTTTAGCCCAATCAGTAAACTCAATATCTTTCGTTGTATCAGTACTACCTCCAGTTATTTTCATAATCAACTGGATAATAAGTGTTTGCCACCAATTATATTTTGAATATAACAATGCGCCTGCAAATACTGCTTGCTGTTTGGGTACCCAATTCGACTTTTCTAAAAATGCCTGCATATATGCATTCGTTTCAGGGGTATTCTTTTCAGCTTTTCTTGCGGTTAAATTTACACAGAAAAAACTATTTTCTTTTACTTCAAGCTCTTCTTTATGCGCTGCAACAAATTGATAGAGCTTTTTATTCAAATGACCATAACGTACAGAGCCACCAATAACGACTTTATCAAAAATAGCCATATCAAGATGCTGGCATTCTTCAAGGCTCATAACTTCACAATGATACTTATCGGCAATAGACTCCTCGATAGCTTTAATTATCTTTAAGGTTTGACCATCAACGGTAGAATACAGTACTAACATTTTTTTCATTTATATGATTCCACTTAACTACGCCAGAAAGCTGGAGTAAATAAAATTAATAAGGTAAAGACTTCTAAACGACCAAACAACATAGCGACAACTAATATCCATTTTGCACTGTCATTAACATCACCAAAATGTACTGCAACTTGTCCAAGTCCTGGCCCTAAGTTATTTAATGTTGCAACCACAGCAGAAAAAGCCGATAGCTCATCCATACCCGTCGCGATCAATGCCAACATACAAATAACAAAAACCAAGGCATAAGCAGAGAAAAATCCCCAAACCGCATCAATAACACGATCGGGTAATACTTTTTTGCCTAATTTAATCTTATATACGGCACGAGGATGTACTAAGCGTTTCATTTCACGCATACCTTGCAAATAAAGCAATAGGATACGAACCACTTTCATACCACCACCAGTAGAACCGGCACAGCCACCAATGAAACTCGAAAATACAAGCAGTACAGGTAAGAACAATGGCCAATCTTGGAAACTGGTCGTTGTAAACCCAGCAGTAGTTGAAATTGAAACGGCCTGAAAAACAGCTTTGTCTAATGCCATTTCAGGGGACTCATAAACACCTTTAGACAAGAGAATAAAGAAGCAAATAGCCACAAGTACAAGTTGTACAAATAAGAATGTACGTAATTCCGGATCATGTAAGTAGGTGCCCGGTTTAAAACCCTTAATTGAGAATGCGGCAAAATGCAGTGAGAAATTCATCCCCGCAATAATTAAGAACACCACAGTGATCATATTAATAATCGAACTATCAAAATGCCCCATACTACTATCGTGTGTAGAAAAACCACCGATTGCAATAGTCGAAAAGCTATGCGCAATGGCATCAAAAATAGTCATCCCAGCCAACCAAAACGCCATTGCGCAAAAAACTGTAAGGCATAAATAAATATACCAAAGTGCTTTTGCTGTTTCAGCAATACGGGGGGTCATCTTAGAATCTTTGACTGGGCCAGGGGTCTCTGCACGATAAAGCTGCATACCGCCTATACCTAAAACAGGTAATACAGCAACAGCAAGTACAATAATACCCATACCACCTAACCATTGTAAAAACTGGCGATAAAACAGCAATGCTTTAGGTAATTCATCAAGTCCAACAATAACGGTTGCACCTGTTGTCGTTAAACCAGAGAAAGATTCAAAGAATGCACCAGCGACACTGAGATCTGGTTGCTCGGAAAGAATAAAGGGTAACGCACCAACACTCCCCAGTACCGTCCAAAACAAAACTACAATCAGGAAACCATCTTTGGCTTTTAATTCTTTTTTATAATTGCGGTTTTGGTACCATACGATACTGCCTAACGTGACACAGAAAGCAAACGAATTAATGAAGACTAGACCACCACCATCCTTATATATTGCGGCGATCAGTGCAGGGAATATCATGGTTACACTAAAGATGGTAACTAATATCCCAACAATTCTTAAAATTGCCCTGAATTGCATTATTATTTTTATCCCTAAATATTAATCGACCACTTTGACATTAACTTGGCCATTCGTTTTGTTTTTAACCGCAATAATAAACGCTTTCACATGCCTTGCATCAACATCAAGCTGCATTATTACTTGTTCACCATATTCGGCATGTTTTAATTTACCATTATATACTGAAAATAAGCGTTCTATTGCGGCTATTTGAGCATAATCACAAGTTAAATTCAGTTCTGTATATATAAAGCATTCAATAGGATCAATCAATTTTAATACTTGTTGTACACCGCCTGCATATGCACGAGCTAATCCTCCCGTGCCTAATTTAATCCCACCATAGTAACGCACAACAACCGCGGTCATTTCCCCTACGTCACTCCCCATTAAACAATGAAGAATAGGCTTTCCCGCGGTACCAGAAGGTTCACCGTCATCACTAAAGCCATATTGCTGCCCGTCACTGGGGCGTCCAGCAACAAATGCCCAGCAATGATGACGCGCATCAGGATGTTGTGCTTTGATTGTCCGAACAAATTGTTCGGCTATTTGACGTCCTTTGGTTGGTGCTAGATAAGTAATAAAACGGCTTTTTTTTATTTCTTCAGTATATTCATAAGCCTGTTCTAAAACAAAATAAGGGCTATTCGCTGTCATTTAAATCCTGTGTATTTGGTGCAGGTGAGATACTCATCGCTATTCTACTGTTATATGTCTGTTGATAATAGCAGGTTCAGGATCACAAATTTTAAAAGTTAAGCAATGGTCAATTTTTTTTATTAAACATTCATCAACAAACATCTAACAATTAAAAACAGTTGTAAGCCGAACTGTTTAAGGAAGATAAAACTACGCAACAAACAAACCAAAGAATTAACCACTAAACATAAACTTAAACTAAGTACCTAGCGCTAACTTGAAAGACAAATAACTTATTTTACGAGTATTGTCACCCTCTCTATCCCATCAACAACTATACTACTTAGTGATTAGATTAACATAACGCCTTTAACAATAATTTAAACAGTCGTTTAAAATAAGTGTTGAAATATTGTTAGATTATCGACAGAATGAGATCAACCAGTGCCCTACATAGCTGGTAAATAGCAAACGGAGCTGATGATCACCATCGCTTTAGCAAGGAGAAACGTAATGATTTACCAAGCCGAACAACTCTCGGTCACTCTATTAGAAGATGGCATCGCAGAATTAAAATATGACGCGAAAGGCCCAGTTAATAAATTTGATCAAGCAACATTACAAGCATTAACTGAAGCTGTAAAAGTATTACAGACTAATTCAGACATTAAAGGATTAATTCAAACATCAGGTAAAGGTGCATTCATCGTTGGCGCTGATATCACTGAATTCCTTGAACTCTTTAAACTACCTGACGCTGAATTATTAGGTTGGTTGGAACAAGCAAATGCAGTATTCAATGCCATTGAAGACCTGCCATATCCAACAATCTCAGCAGTAAACGGTCATGCACTTGGCGGTGGTTGTGAAGCAATTCTTGCAACAGACTTCCGTGTAGCAGACACCACAGCACGTATCGGTTTACCTGAGACTAAATTAGGTATCATGCCAGGTTTCGGCGGTACAGTTCGTTTGCCACGTCTAATCGGTGCTGATAATGCTGTGGAATGGATCACAACAGGTAAAGATTATAAAGCACCTGCGGCCCTTAAATTTGGCACAGTAGATGCGGTTGTAGCACCTGAAAAGTTACGTGATGCAGCACTATCAATGGTTAAAGATGCGATTGCAGGAAAACTTGACTGGCAATCACGTCGTGCGCAAAAACAAGCACCATTAGGTTTAAATAAAATAGAAGCAACAATGAGCTTCTCTACTGCACTTGGCATGGTATACGCGAAAGCGGGTAAACATTACCCAGCTCCGACAGCTGCAGTTAAAACAGTTGAAGCAGCAGCAAGGATGGACCGTACAGGTGCACTTGGTGTTGAAGCTGCAACATTCATTAAACTTGCTAAAACAGATGCTGCACAAGCATTAGTTGGCTTATTTTTAAGTGACCAAGCACTAAAAGCGGGCGCGAAAAAAGCAGCAAAAGCAGGTAAGGCAACCAATAAAGCAGCTGTACTTGGCGCTGGTATCATGGGTGGCGGCATCGCTTACCAATCAGCGGTTAAAGGCACGCCTGTTATCATGAAAGACATCAATGATGCAGCGCTTGACCTCGGTATGGCAACAGCGTCTGGTTTATTAACAACGCAACTTAAGCGTGGCCGTATTGACGGTACTAAACTGGCTAAAGTTATTTCATCAATCACACCAACACTAAGCTATAACTCAGTTGATGAAGCTGACATTATCGTAGAAGCGGTTGTTGAAAATCCAAAAATTAAAGCGGCTGTATTAGCTGAATTGGAAGATAACGTAAGTGCAGACACAGTCATCACTTCAAATACGTCGACGATTCCAATTAACGTACTAGCGAAGAGCTTAAAACGCCCAGAACAGTTCTGTGGTATGCACTTCTTCAACCCAGTACACAAAATGCCACTTGTAGAAATCATTCGTGGTGAGAAATCATCTGATGAAACAATTGCGACAACCGTTGCTTACGCAGCAAAAATGGGTAAAACGCCTATCGTTGTAAACGACTGTCCTGGTTTCTTCGTTAACCGCGTACTATTCCCATACTTCTTCGGTTTCTCAAAACTTATCGCTGATGGCGCAGATTTTGTTGCCGTAGATAAAGTAATGGAAAAAGAGTTCGGTTGGCCAATGGGTCCTGCATACTTACTCGACGTTGTTGGTATCGATACAGGTCACCATGCAGCAGCAGTTATGGCTAGCGGTTTCCCAGAGCGTATGGCTAAAACGGGTAAAGATTCTATCGATGTGATGTTTGAAGCAACGCGTTATGGACAGAAGAATGGTGTTGGTTTCTACTCTTATGCTAAAGACCGTCGTGGTCGCGTACAAAAAACACCGGATGCAAAAAGCTATGAGCTGCTTGCTGAAGTTGCAAGCGAAAAAGCAGATTTCTCGAAAGATGACATTATCGCTCGCTGTATGATCCCAATGATTAACGAAGTTGTTCGTTGTCTTGAAGAAGGTATTGTTGCTACTCCAGGCGATGCTGATATGGCACTTATCTATGGTATTGGCTTCCCTCCATTCCGTGGTGGTGTATTCCGTTACTTAGATACTATGGGTCTAGATAAATACATTGAATTAGCAGATTCATTTGCTGATTTAGGACCACTTTACCAAGTAACTGATGGCTTGCGTCAACGCGCAGCTGACGGCAAAACTTTTTACTAAGACACGAACGAGGATAATAAAATGAGAGATGTAGTTGTAGTCGATTGTCTACGTACACCTATGGGTCGTTCTAAAGCCGGTGCATTCCGTCACGTTCGTGCTGAAGATCTATCTGCAAAATTAATGAAAGGCTTGCTTGACCGTAACCCTGAAGTAGATCCAAATGACATCGAAGATGTTTATTGGGGCTGTGTTCAGCAAACACTAGAACAAGGTTTCAATATCGCCCGTAATGCTTCATTACTTGCTGGTATCCCAATCACAGCAGGTGCAACAACCGTTAACCGCCTATGTGGTTCATCGATGCAAGCTATCCATGATGCTACACGTGCTATCGCAATGGGCGACGGCGATGTGATGATCATTGGTGGTGTTGAGCATATGGGTCATGTACCAATGAACCACGGTGTTGATTTCCACGTTGGTCTTGCTAAATCCACTGCTAAAGCAGCGGGTATGATGGGGCTAACAGCTGAAATGCTAGGTAAATTACACGGCATTACACGTGAGCAACAGGATGCATTTGCAGTTCGTTCTCACAAGTTAGCACAAGCAGCGACAGAATCAGGTCGTTTCAAACGTGAAATTCTACCAATTGAAGGTCACGATGCTGATGGCGTTTTAAAATTGTATGATTTTGATGAAGTGATTCGTCCAGAAACATCAATGGAAAGCCTAGGTAATTTACGTCCAGTATTTGATCCTGTAAACGGTACAGTAACAGCGGGTACCTCATCTGCATTATCAGATGGTGCTTCTGCAATGTTACTTATGTCTGCAGACAAAGCCAAAGAACTAGGTCTTAAACCTCGCGCTCGCGTTGTATCTATGGCTGTTGCAGGTTGTGATCCATCAATCATGGGTTACGGTCCAGTTCCAGCAACAAAGAAAGCACTTAAGCGTGCAGGTTTAACCATTGACGATATCGATGTATTCGAATTAAACGAAGCATTCGCAGCGCAATCTTTGCCTTGTGTTAAAGACCTTGGCTTAGAAGATGTTGTTGAAACAAAGATTAACCTTAACGGTGGTGCAATCTCATTAGGTCACCCTCTAGGTTGTTCAGGTTCACGTATCTCGACTACGCTTGTTAACGAACTTGAAGTTCAAGGTGGTAGATATGGTCTAGCGACTATGTGCATCGGTCTTGGTCAAGGTATCGCGACTATCTTTGAGCGTATCGAAGACTAAAAACAACGGTATACATCATACGGTTAGTTAGTCTATATCAAGCCAACTATGACGATAGTTGGCTTTTTTATGTTCTTCTTAAAATGTTCTTCTTGAAATTTTCCCCTCCAAGCTGTTCAATACACATTACGCAATGTAAATAATGGACTGGGCATGAGCACAAAAAAGCAAATATTAGTAGTTGACGATGACGTTGAGATCAAAGAATTACTCAGTGAATATCTCGATCAAGCTGGATTTTCAGTGCTGACAGCCGGTGAAGGCAAAGAAATGCAACGCGTCTTAGCCACCAATACGCCCGATCTGATTGTCTTAGATGTAATGATGCCAGGTGATGATGGTTTTACCTTGTGCCAAAAAATCCGCCGCACATCACAAGTACCGATCATCATGTTAACGGCTAATTCAGATGAAGCTGATCGCATTGTCGGCTTAGAAATTGGCGCAGATGATTACATGGCAAAACCTTTTAGTCCTCGAGAATTGCTGGCTAGAATCAAAGCCTTATTGCGCCGTTCAAGTTACACCAAGCCAACCCAAGGCCGCTATTTTATGTTTGCTCATTGGAAGCTTGATACATTAACACGCCAATTAATTAATCAACATAATAGCAGTACAACAGAACTGTCAGGCAGTGAATTCAATATGCTAAAACTGTTTGTGACAAACCCAAATCAAGTACTAAGTCGTGATGCTCTTTCGGATGCGACTCGTGGTCGAGAAGCACTACCCCTTGAACGAGGCATCGATATACAACTGAGTCGATTACGTCAAAAACTAGGGGATAATAGTAAAAGTCCGACCTTAATTAAAACCATCCGCGGACGTGGTTATGTATTGATCACCGAAGTCTCTTATGACGATTAAAGAGTATATTTACCGCCAGCTACCCAGCTCTTTAGTCTCTAGAATGTTATTACTGACACTGTTATCAATCGCCACCGCGCAGTTAATTTCAACCAGTATTTGGTATAATTTTAGTAAAGATAAAGAACTCGAAGGATTAAAAAATACCGCGGAAAGCATGGCTCAAAATATAGCCTCAACCGCGACCTTCTTCAATTCCTTACCCTTGCAATATCGTCATATCGTATTAGAACAGTTACGCGATTTTGGTGGAAGCCGCTATTTTGTATCATTAAATGAAGTCGAAATTAATATCGATCCCGTAGCCAACAGTGAAATGAAACGTGTCGTACTCGATGAATTTCATCGTGTGCTCGGTGATAAACTGGGTAATAATATCGTCATTAAAACAGAGTTTTCTCACCCCAAAACTTTACACGTATTAAACAACGATACTCTGTTATCTGAATTACCCCGTTCTTGGGCACACTACTCACTCACGCTAGAACCGCTAAATCCCCCCGTGTTAGTGATACAAATGATGTTCGCACCTGATGAATGGCTATATATCGCCGCATTGCTACCAGCACCTTATGTATCCCTTAATGATAAATTAGTAAGTAATGATCAATTGTTTTTCATCTTTCTTATTACCGCTAATTTAATGTGGATGATCTACATACTAGTGCGCTGGCAAACCAAACCACTTAAAAAACTGGCGGCCGCAGCAGCGACATTAAGTCAAGATTTAGATCAACCTCTACTTGAAGAAAAAGGCGCATCAGAATTAGTGATTGCCACTAAAGCATTTAACCGTATGCACTTGCGAATAAAACGTTATATTGACGATCGAGAACGGTTATTTCGGTCCATTTCTCACGATTTGAAAACCCCGATAACGCGATTACGCTTACGTGCAGAGTTACTTAATGATGATGTAAAAACAGCGAAATTCAATAATGATCTCGACCAATTAGAAATGATGGTTAAAGGCGCATTACAATGTGTGAAAGATACCGACATTCACGAAAACAGTGCACCTATTGATATCCAAGAATTACTGTATGAGATCACAGAACATCATAATAGCTGCACAGAAAAAGTTACCTTTTCATTTCCACAAGTAAACATTCACTATCATGGAAAACCCCTTGCTATAAAACGCTGCTTAACTAACTTGGTTGAAAATGGGATAAAATATGGAGGGTTCTTACACCTTATCGTCGAACAACAGCAAGAGCACATCGTCATTTGTATGATTGATTCAGGCCCCGGTATTCCAGAAGATATGTTAGAGGACATTTTTACACCTTATACACGTATAGCTCAAGATAGCGATGGCTCAGGGTTAGGTTTAAGTATTGCTCGCAGTATAGCGAGTGCCCATGGCGGTACACTCACCTTACACAATCGAGAAAATTCAGGATTAAAAGTGATCTTACGACTCCCGCACAAACCATCATCACGGATATAATAATGAGCACCATCATCAGTAATCGCATCCAACGACTCTTTATACTACTGAGTGTATTATTCACTTCTCCTGTAACAGCAAGCCAAGTAGAAGTATTACATTGGTGGACATCTGGTGGTGAACTAGATGCGCTCAGTGAGCTACAAAGTAAAGTCGAAGAAACCGACAATACCTGGCTCGACTTTGCCATTAAAGGCGGCGGTGGTAATACAGCCTTAACGGTATTACGTTCTCGGGCTGTATCAGGTAATCCACCGACGGCAGCGTTAATCAAAGGCCATAATATTCAAGAATGGGCAAAACTGGGGTTCCTAACCTCATTAGACGACATTGCTAAACAAGAACAATGGGATGCTAAGCTCCCAGAATTTATTAAGCCAGTGATGAAATACCAAGGACATTATGTGGCAGTACCGATTAATATTCATCGTATTAATTGGTTATGGTTCAATGAAACAATTTTTAACAAAGCAAGTATTGCAATTCCTCGTGATCTCGCGGAGCTAATCACAGTATTACCACAGCTTGAAGCCGCTGGTTACTTACCGATAGCTCATACATCTGAGCCTTGGGCTGATGCAATTTTATTTGAGTCGATCAGTTTATCAATTTTAGGCGCAGAGCAATATAAACAGGCTTTTGTCGAACTTAACCCACAAGTATTAGCATCACCGGCAATGATCCGAGCCTTTGCTAAATTACGCACTATATCGTTATTCATCGACGCAAATGCCAAAAATCGAACTTGGGAACAATCCACTAAACTCTTAATTGAAGACCAAGCAGCAATGCAAATAATGGGGGATTGGGTAGCAGGTAAACTACTCCAAGAAAAGCAGAAATTAAATACCAAAATCCGCTGTATTCCCTTCCCTGGCACTGAAGGTATATTTAGCTATAATACTGATAGTTTTGCTTTTTTTAAATTAAAAAGTGTATCATCAGAAGTAAAGAAAGCGCAAAACACCCTAGCAAGTATCATATTAACACCGGAATTACAGCGTGACTTTAACGTCAAAAAAGGTTCATTACCGATAATAGATACCACTGATAAGGGTAATTTTAATGCCTGTACGCAGCAAGCATATCAAGACTACCAACAAGCAACCCGAGACAACACACTAGTACCGACTTTTTCTCAGGCAATGGCAACAACAACCTATGTACAATCAGCAATAACACGGGTTATCAGTAATTTTATTTATGATAAAAGCATTAGCAATCAAGCGGCAGTAGTACAACTCGTCAATGCCATTAAAGCAGCACAGTAAAATTTTTATAAGGGACTCATCACGCATGCTACAGCCATGGCGAAAACTGACTTATTTAACCGCCAACAGTAATTTTTTTATTGCGCTAAAAGCATTTTTAGCATCGATAACCTTATTGATTCCGGGGTACATTCTTGAACTCTCTGAACTCTCAGTTACCGCCGTTCTCGGTATTGTCGCTGCGGTAATTTCAGAAGGTGATGACAGTATCAAAAAGCGCATTATTAATAGCTTATTGACGCTTTTTTGTTTTACTTTATCATCATTATTAGTAAGCCAACTGTTCCCTTACCCATTGTTATTTTTAATTGGCAGCTGCCTATTTAGTTTTTCGATTATCATTCTCGGTTCCTTAGGTAAACGCTATGTAACCATCAGTTTTGCAACCTTGATGATTGCGGTTTACACTATGTTAGGGTTAAGCCATGATGCTGAATCTGCCACTATACTCGCAACTGAAGTCGAATTTAATCCTTACTCTTTACTCCTCATTGCTGGTGCGGCTTGGTATTTTATTATCTCGACAGTATTACTTAAGGTGACTCTATATAACCCCATCAGAGAACAATTGGCTGAGGTTTATTTTTCATTAGGTTTATACCAACAAGAAAAAGCCAAATTTTTCTCGCAGACAAAGCATGATCATAAAACCATTCGTCATACCTTATCAACGTTAAATATTAATATCGTCAATGCCATGTCAGCATGTCGTACCAACATTGATTATCATATGGATAGTGAAAACCTATCCCATGAACTTCAACACTTGATCCACCTCTATCAAGAAGCCCAAGAATTGCATGAAAAAATGACATCTAGCCATTTTCATTATGATTCACTAAAACGTAATTTAAATAATGATTTGATCATCCATGGTTTTGAGCAAGTATTAAAGCAACTTGCTACCGCCTGTACTCAACGCGGTAACGCAACACTATACAAGCAGACTTATGTACACGATCACGGCTTGACTTGGTCACTCGCTATTTTAAAACAAGAATTACTGACATTAGAAAAATCTGTGCAATGGCAGCTCTTTGGTCCACTGAAATTATTATTTCGTAATTTACGCAAGGCTGATGAGCTATTAATTAACAGCGAGCCCACAAGTGAGCATGAATTCTTAGTTATGGCACCACGTGAACGCCTATCGATAAAACAAAGGTTAGGTGACGCATTGCACTTATCCAGCCCAGTATTTCGCCATGCGATCCGCTTAACCATCGGCATAGCATTAGGGATAGGGATTATTTTCGCCTCTGAACTACATGGATATTGGGTGGTGTTAACCACACTATTTGTCCTACAACCCAGTTACAGTGCAACTCGAGTTAAATTAAAACAACGTATTTCAGGTACGCTAATGGGCATCATCATCGGTGCTATTCTGTTATACCTGTTTCCAACTGAGCGCAGCCAACTATTCTTATTGGCAATATCAGCATTTCTATTCTTTTATTATTTACGTCAAAATTACAGTCGTGCGGTTACCTATATTACCTTGTTAGTATTACTGGCATTTAACGTACTGTACCAACAAGGTTTTGTGGTAACCATCCCACGTATCATTGATACATTAACCGGTTGTAGTATTGCTTATCTACTGGCCAAGCTAGTCCTACCCAACTGGCAATATAAGCAATTCCCTAAGTATTTAGTCGAAGCGATAACCGCTAATCAGGCTTACTTTCATGAGATCATCAATCAATATGTTTCGGGGAAAAACAATGAATTACCATATCGAGTTTCACGCCGTAAAGCCTATGTAGCTGATAGCCATTTGACCGCGTCTTGGAAAGACATGCAGGTTGAACCCAGCGATAAACGCCATAAACTCAATCATGTGTATGATATAGCCCGTCGTAATCATGCCATGCTATCGGCACTGTCGGCATTAGGCGTACACAGAAATAAAATTATTGATGCGGAATTACAGCAAGATTTACGCTTAGTGGAACAAATGATTACCCTCGCGTTAAAGCAAACAAAAAATACTATTTTATCGCCAGTTAATGACGATAATTTTTATATTTGTGAACTAGAGGAATTACTCAAACGCTATGAAAATGATGATCATAAACATATATTATTATTAATTCAGAAGTTGAAACAGATCGCAGAAATTACCGAAGAGTTACAAGTGATGGCAGATGAAATGAATCGTATTTAAAATAACCTTGCACGTAGTTAACGTGCAAGGTTCATCAACGCATTAGCTATATTCGTGATACGGATTATTTTGAGCTAACTTAATTGCGTTTGCAAAGCCCTGTAAACGCACTTCGTTAGTAGTGATATTCACACCACTTTCATCAATAACCGCATTACCAAATGCATAACGGATTTTTTCTTCGCCTAGGCATGCCTTTGTATCATTATCAACAGCTCGTTGTTTAATCAGGACATTGCGTTCTCTGTAAGCGCTTACTACTGATGTTCCGTATTTAATTTCCAGCATTGTTAATGTCTGCTCTGGTGATAATACTAAACCACTGGCATTATTACCGCCAAAACCTTTTGCATTTAAGATTACCGCTTTCATCTCTTGACCTTTATCACCAACAAACTGGTGATCAGTTAAGATGTGCAGGTTTTCTTGATGTACGTCATCGGCAATATGATCAATCGTTTTAATCCCTGGGATCCAGCCGTGTTGCCACACACCCAACGACGCCATAAGTTGATCTCCAGCCGCAGCTCCCATTGAATGACCGACATAAGATTTAATTGCGGTAACAGGCCACTTCTTAATATTAAAACTTGCCGCGACTTCATTTAAAATATGGCTTTCTGTCACCCGGTTTTGTGGCGTTCCAGTACCATGCGCTTGCACAAAAGTATGCTGTAAGCCTGATTCACCTAAAATAGCTTTCGCTAATGCGGTTGCTTTAGCCACGGTCACATAGTTACCAATTCCTGGCGCTGAAATGGATTTCTTATTGGCATCAGCATTAACAAACACATCGGCAACAGAACCATAAATAGACACACCTAACTCTAATGCAAGTTCATCATCCATCAACACCACAAATTGTGCCGATTCAGCCATCGTAAACCCAGCGTTGGATGAGAATGGACGACAAGCGCGGCGATTATCAACAAAATCATTGTTATCTAATGCTTTTAACTGATCATCTTCAGCTAACGCGCCCATCACACGAAAACCTTCCATAACCCCAGTTTCAACAGGTGCTTCAGCGTTGCCAACGATAACAACTTTTGATTTACCTGACTGAATGTCTAGCATACCTTGACGCAAGTTATATAAGAAACTCGCGCAAGCCCCCATGTTGGTGCCAGTAGTACCAGCACTATTGATCACATAACTATTAATGAAATCTGCTGGCATTTCAGCTAGTGCCATGGCCATCATTTTGGTACTAACGCGACCGCCTTTAAAATAAGCTGAAAGCATACCACCAAATGAATTTTCATCGACTTGACCAAGTGCACTTCCCGCATAGACAGATACTTCATCAGGATTAATTAATTTGAGAATATCATCCCAATCAACACCTAATGAATTAAGTGCATCAGAGGCACCATAAACCGTTAGTTTTAAACCGCGAGGATGCGATCGCGAATTGTATAATTTATCTAAATCAAAGCCCGTTGGAATATTACCGGCACTTGATACTGGGTAAGTAATGGTGTCATAAATTAACGCCTCAAAATCACCTTCAACGGTCACTTCAACTGTTTTATTATCAACGTCATTAAGTACCCAATTAACAGGAATAGTATGAGGTAGCTTTGATTTTTTTAACTGAAACTTAATTGGTTCTCCTGCTGGTGAGAACTTATATTTTCGCTGGAAAGGTACCGCTTTTGGATTAAATGTAGTCGCATGACGCACTAACGTACCGGCTTTAATTTGGCCAATAATGTCAGTATTTATATCGCGAGTATCTAACCCCATGCGTTGGGCTAAGTCTTGCCAAGTACTAGCCATTACATCATCAGGCAAGGCATCGCACACTAAACGCTTATAACTATGGAAACCAGAACTACGTCCTGCTGCATTCATCCCACCTAAACCAACTATTAACGGTAATTTCGCCATTTTAATACATCTCATTCGAATCTCAGCTATTGCTAGATAGTCTAGCAAGTTATACTAACAATTCACTTTCATCCATGCCATTAGCTCTGACAAATGTGCCAACGCAGACTATTTACCTATAAAGATCGGACACAATGTAATAAATAAATAGATATACTAAGTTTAGATTGCTACAGAATTGGAGTTTGATATGAAAATTGGGTTTGTACTTTATGATAAAGCGTTAGTTACTGGTATTTCCTTAGCAGCAGAAATGTTATCGGGTGCATCACGCTTGCGCGATAGAAAAACCCAGCATCAAGACCCACTAGAAATAAAATTAATTTCTAGCAGCTTAACCGCTAAGCCTCTGACAGCCGGACTTCGTTTACAACCCGACTTGACCTTTACCTGTGAGCAAGAGTTTGATTTAGTCATATTTCCACCAATGTGGGGAAATCCATTAGTTTCAATCATTAAACATCCAGAAATATTACCTTGGTTACGTCAGCAGTATAATAGCGGTGCAAAAATACTATCAACTGGCACAGGTGTTTGTTGGTTGGCTGAAGCCGGATTACTTGATGGATTACCAGCCACAACACACTGGTATTTTTACGATCAATTTAGTCAACAATACCCACAAGTAAAACTCAATCGTCAAGCCTCTATCACTGCCGCGAATGGCTTATATTGTGCAGGTAGTATTAACTCACAATCAGAAATGATGCTATTTTTAATTAATGAAATGTTTGGAAAAAAGATCGCTAGTGTGATTGAAAATCATTTTTCCCATGAAATATCACGTACTCAACAACAGCCTTTCTACCAAGTTGGTGGCCAAGTACAGTTTGATGAGTCGATTGCCCTCGCACAAGATTGGATGCAACGAAACATGGCAAATAGCATTACCAATCAAATGATCGCCGATGTTTGTCAGTTACCGCTACGCACCTTCAATCGCCGCTTCAAAGAACAAGTGGGACAAACCCCAAATCAGTTTCTGTTAACACTGAGATTAGAGACCGCACAGGTGCTATTACGGGATTTTGGTTTAACGATCTGCGATGTAGCAGAACAAGTTGGTTTTCGTGATGCATATTATTTCAAAAAAAAATTCCAGCAACACTTTGATATGGCACCAAAACAATATAGAGACATGGTGAAAGCCAAAGTTTTTGCGGTCTAGCGGCTTGATAATCATTCGCATTCATATTAACATCGGCATAAATCCAGCCAAGAATAGTTATTTATGTACGTATGTATTTGTCACGGTATTACCGATAAACAGCTGATAAAAAGTATTGATGAAGGTGCTACAACAATGAAAGAATTAAGTACTGAGCTTGGTATTGGTAGTCAATGTGGCAAGTGTTGTCAATGTGCAAAAAAGGTATTAAACCAAACTCTGCTCAAGCAAGCACAACAACAGCCACAGGTTGCCTAACTACATTGAGATTGTAAATAGTTGTCTAAGCCCTCATGACCGATCAGGTATTGCTGACTCTCGATCCAGTCAATTTGTTCTTCAACTTCTTCTAAGATTTCAGTGGCTATATCACGACTGACAAAATCATTACTTTTTTCGCATTCTTCAATCAAGGTTTGTAGTACCACCCGAATACTCAACTCCAGCTCAATATTCAGTTGAATCATTTCAGCAGCCTCTTCACCGATAGCTAACCGACCTAAGTCTTGTAAATTCGGCAACCCTTGCAAAAATAAAATACGATTAATAAGTTTATCTGCCTGCTTCATTTTTAAAATAGACTGTTTGTAGTCCGCTTTATCCAATCCCTCTAAGCCCCAATTTTTATACATTCTGGCATGTAAAAAATATTGATTGATCGCAACCAGCTTACAACCTAGCGCCTTATTTAATAACATGATGATATTTGTATTTCCTTGCATAACCGCCTCCTGAACGATGAATGTGGTAATACGATAAGAATTAAGAGCCCATATGCGACTGGATATAATTAGATAAACTGATTTTTTTAATCAGCCCTAACTGCTGCTCTAACCAGTAAACATGATCTTCTTCAGTATCAGCCAGTAATGGCAACAATACTTCCCGGGTTTGATAATCACCTTCTTCCTCGCACACCTTAATACCAGCACGTAATCCACCAACAACTTCCATTTCCAATACCAGATCATTAGTCAGCATACTCGTCACATCACTGCCAATTAATAAATCCCGGCGATCTTTTAAATTCGGCCGTCCTTCAAGAAATAGAATACGTTTAATGAGCGCATCAGCATGCGTAATTTCTTCTTCCATTTCATGACTGATCCGTTCATATAATTTTTCTAACCCCCAATCCTGATACATTCGAGAGTGAGTGAAATATTGATCAATTGCTGCTAATTCATTATGTAATAACCCATTAAGGGTCGCGATAACCTTACTGTTGCCTTTCATAGTTAACTCCAATAAACAGGTAGTAGAGTTAAGCTTAGATAACAATCACAGTTTTACCATTACAAGGAGGGAAATTACGAGTTAGATTACAAGACAGAGGGCGATCGCCCTCTGTGAATTTATTTTTTATCATCGTCTTGTTTGGCTTTTTCTACTTTATCTTCTTCAACAAAATAATCACTTAATTCCACCCAAACAGCGATCCCAACAATACTCAGCACCCCTAGCCAAGTACCTGTATCAGCAATAGGCACTTCCATAAGCATGATTAATAAAGCAAAAAAAGCGATTGAAGAATATACTTTTAGTCTGCCACTGGCTTGTAGTAACATACACACTCCTTGTTGATGGTTACTTAACAGCGCAAAATTAATATAGCGCGATTATTAACAAGTTAACAACATACATGATGATTTACCAATATATAATTGTAATCACTCATTAATATTAGTCTATTTACGTATATTTACCACATAGAGAAAGCCTGATGAATCCATTATTTTCCGATCCTGAACATGAACTCGATGCCCTTGGTTTACGCTGTCCAGAACCTGTAATGATGGTAAGGAAAACGGTGAGGAAACTTGAGGATGGTCAAACATTATTAATACTTGCAGATGACCCTGCGACAGTACGTGATATCCCCAGTTTCTGCCAGTTTATGGATCACACCCTAGTGGCTAGCCAGACAGAGCGTCTACCGTATCAATACCTGATCAAAAAAGGTGTAAATTAGCCACTCTATATACGCGAATATCAACACTGCATATTCGCGCCAGCTCTTATCCCTAGCCAGGTTTTCTGCCGACCCCTTGCTAACCTAGCTCAAATACCTGAAAAAACCACACTAACAATGCGAAAAATTGTAATTTATCCTATATTCATATCTGCGCAGCAGGTATACTTTAATGATTATTTCTTTGCTTTATTGTGCAGATATCATGTCAAAATATAATGTTAAAACCTTTCAAGGGCTGATCCTAGCACTGCAGGATTACTGGGCTCGTCAAGGTTGTGCGATTGTGCAACCATTCGATATGGAAGTAGGTGCCGGCACCTCTCACCCAATGACGTTTTTACGCTCATTAGGTCCAGAGCCAATGGCTTATGCTTACGTTCAACCATCGCGTCGTCCAACTGATGGCCGTTATGGTGAAAATCCAAACCGTTTACAACACTACTACCAGTTTCAAGTAGTGCTTAAACCATCTCCAGCTAATATCCAAGAATTATACTTGGACTCGCTGAAAGAAGTTGGTCTTGATCCATTGGTTCACGACATCCGATTCGTTGAAGACAACTGGGAAAACCCAACATTGGGTGCCTGGGGTCTAGGTTGGGAAATCTGGCTAAACGGTATGGAAGTATCACAGTTTACATACTTCCAAGCAGTTGGTGGTCTTGAATGTAAACCGGTTACAGGCGAAATGACTTACGGTCTTGAACGTCTTGCGATGTACATCCAAGAAGTAGACAGTGTATATGACCTAGTGTGGACAGACGGTCCTCTAGGCACTGTTAAGTATGGTGATATTTTCCACCAAAATGAAGTTGAGCAGTCTACTTACAACTTCGAGCATGCAAATGTTGATTTCCTATTTACTCTCTTTGATGAAAGTGAAAAAGAAGCGCAAAAGCTATTGGATTTAGAAGTGCCACTACCGCTACCAGCATACGAACGTATTCTTGATGCTGGCCACGCATTTAATATGCTAGATGCACGTCATGCAATCTCTGTGACTGAGCGTCAACGCTATATTTTACGTATCCGCACCCTTTCTAAAGGTGTTGCTGAAGCGTATTACGCATCTCGTGAAGCGCTTGGCTTCCCGCTATGTAAAAAAGACAAATAGGAAGTAGCATGGCAACTGAAAATTTATTAATCGAGATTGGTACTGAAGAATTACCACCAAAATCGTTACGCACATTAGCAGAAGCATTTGCGGCAAACTTCCAAGCTGAGCTAGACAAAGCAGGTTTAGAATTTGCTGACGTTAACTGGATGGCAGCACCACGTCGTTTAGCATTAACAGTAACAGCGCTTGCAGACTCTCAAGCTGACAAAGTAATTGAAAAACGCGGTCCTGCGATTTCTGTTGCATTTGATGCCGACGGAAATGCAACGAAAGCGGCGCAAGGTTGGGCACGTGGTAATGGTATTACTGTTGAGCAAGCTGGTCGAATTAAAACAGACAAAGGCGAATGGCTACTTCATAAATCAGAAGTAAAAGGCCAACCAACACAAGCGCTTATCGCTGACATGGTTGCGACATCTTTAGCTAAGCTGCCTGTTAGCAAGCCGATGCGTTGGGGTTCAAGCCCAATTCAATTCATTCGCCCAGTACATACAATTACGATGTTATTTGGTGCAGAAGCCCTTGAAGGCGAAATCTTAGGTATTAAAGCGGCACGAACTATTCGTGGTCACCGTTTCCTAGGTAAAGGTGATTTCGAATTACCACACGCTGACAATTATGCAGATTTGCTTGAAGACCACGGAATGGTAATGGTTGATTACGAACGTCGTAAAGATGTAATTCGTAAGCAAGTCATTGCGGCGGCAAACGAGCACGGCGGTGTTGCTGAAATCGAAGAAGACCTACTCGAAGAAGTAACGTCTTTAGTAGAATGGCCAGTAACATTAGTGGGTAACTTTGAAGAACGTTACCTCGACGTACCGGCGGAAGCTTTGATCTACACGATGAAAGACAACCAAAAGTACTTCCCAATGTTAAGCACAGACGGTGAGCTTTTACCTAAATTTATCTTTGTTTCAAACATCATCAGTAAAGATGTTAGACAAGTAATTGAAGGTAATGAAAAAGTTGTACGCCCTCGCCTAGCTGATGCTGAATTCTTCTTTAACACAGATAAGAAACGGTCATTAGAAAGTCGTCTTGCTGATCTAGAAACTGTTTTATTCCAAAAACAACTGGGTACGTTAAAAGAAAAATCACAACGTATTGCTGATTTAGCGGCTGCTATTGCAGGTAAAATATCAGCCAATACAGAGCATGCACAACGTGCAGGTCTACTCGCTAAAGCTGACTTAATGTCTGACATGGTTGTAGAATTTCCTGACGTGCAAGGTGTTATGGGCATGCACTATGCGCGTAACGACGGTGAAGCAGAAGAAGTAGCTGTAGCACTAAACGAGCAGTATATGCCTCGTTATGCTGGTGACCGTCTACCTGAATCATTGGTTGCTTGTGCAGTAGCACTGGCTGATAAGTTAGATACATTAGTTGGTATTTTCGGTATTGGTCAAATCCCTAAAGGTGATAAAGACCCGTTCGCACTTCGTCGTGCTGCGATTGGTACATTACGTATAATTATCGAAAAAGACTTACCGTTAGATCTAGTTGACTTAGTTGATACAGCGAAAGCTCTATTCGGTGACAAACTATCAAACGAAAACGTATCAACAGATGTTGTGGCATTCGTACTTGGTCGTTTCCCTGCATGGTACAGAGATGCTGGTATCAGTGTTGATGTAATTCAAGCAGTATTAGCTCGTCGCCCAACTAAACCTGCTGATTTTGATAAGCGTGTTAAAGCTGTTAATCACTTCCGCAGTTTAGATGCTTCTGCAACATTAGCTGCAGCGAACAAACGTGTAGGTAATATCCTCGCTAAATTTGAAGGTAAGCTAAACTCAGCTGTTGATGCATCACTGCTTCAAGAAGATGCTGAAAAAGCATTGGCTTCTGCAGTTGATGCTAAAGTTGAATTACTTGCGCCGTTATTTGCGGCCGGTGATTACCAACAAGCATTAACAGAATTATCAGAACTACGTGATGTTGTAGATACATTCTTCGACAACGTAATGGTAATGGCTGATGATGAAGCACTTAAAATTAACCGCTTAACATTACTAAATACACTGCGTAACCAATTTTTAAATGTAGCCGATATTTCTGTATTACAGAAATAACTGTTAATTAAAATTAGTTTTATGTATAAAAAAGCCAGCATCAATGATGTTGGCTTTTTATTATCTATTCTCTATTTCAACGTAAACATTCATGACACAATAACCGCTACCATGTGTTCCACGTGGAACATCTATTATTTTACTTTCTTCAACCGCCCTGTTAAACCCGCAGAATAACGCCAAACATGATCAAACACGTTCATTAATTCAGGATTACCTTGAGGGGATAATGAAATAGCATGATAACGATTTTGTTGTATCTTAATCGTTCTAATTTTATCTGCTATATGGCTTGGTAATTTTTGTGCTATAAAATCAGAAATGACTAAAGTATCCGCATTTTTAAATTGTGCAGAACTCATCAAGTCTAATGATTTTTCAATCACGGGTTGTAGGTCAGTGCCACCACGAAAGCTTGATGACAAGAACGTTAGCATAGTTGATAGACTGGTACTTTGGGTAACCGGAAACGTGATAACCTCATTTGAAAACATCATCAAGTAACATTGACGCCGTTGTTCAAATGCGATCTGCAATAGCGCATAACAAATTGATTTAGCCGTTAGTTCAGGAAAGCCTTGCATCGATGTTGAGCTATCAACACAGATAATAAAAGGCCCGCCGGTTTGCTCATTAGCATCGGAAATATCACGATACTGGGTTACTTTTTTATACTGTTGCAGCGCGCCTTGATACTGATAAGTCAATAAGTGGCGCTCTACATAGCGTTTATAAAAGATGATCTCTAACTCTGGAAACGTTAAGTTAACCGCTTCGGTTTGCAGCATCCGTGAGATCTCATCACTGTAGGTAACGCCTTGCATATCATCTGGAACATTATCTTGATAGCTATTATCTAATACCCAGGTTTCATAACTGTTTGGCGTTTCTTCCGGATTAATGTGTGCAAGTGCCATGCGTCCGAGCTCAGAGGCAATTTGTTTGACTTCTTTGTTCTTACGTAAATTAACAGCATAACGTTGTAGTAGCTTGGTATCTAAATGGGTCAACTTACCTTTAGCAAGATCCCATAAACGCTCACCATTACACAGTAAATCACTATCGAGAACACCTTCTAATTGTTCGATAGTTTCTTCACGATCGGCTAATTCGATCAATAACTGTTCCCGTTTTTCTTCGATTAAACGGCTTTGTTCTTGATTCATCATTAACTCAATTGCTTGCTGCCAGCCATCTAAAAAAACGGCAAAGAACACATCATCCGGCATAATCCTATTTTGCTGATAGATAGTTAATCCAGTTTGATAAAATGACGAGTCGGCTTTTATCTTACTCAGAATACCTTCAACTTTATTTCTAAAGTTACTCGGACTCAATAGTCTTGCCGTATCACACAAATGAATCTCATTGCTCAAACCAACAGGCAATGACATATCCGCTAATAAGATCGTGACCTGCTGCTTCCAATCATTGATGTAAGCTAGTTTAATATCACTGGTTACTCGATTATTAGCTGTAATATCTAACAAGGCATCATCAACTAATTGTCGAATAGCAGGGTTTTTATTATAAGGCTTAGCCATCCCAGTTAGCCTTGTTCAAACAAACGTGCAATGGCATTCAAACGATCTAATAGTGATGCTTTATGCTGTACTAAATTATTCAACTCTAATGATAATGAACCAAGACTCGTCGCAACATCATCCATAAAGTCATCACTGACAAAAATATTATGGTTAGTTAAGCTAAACTCTCGCTGGCTTTTCTTTAACTTATCCGCGATCACCGAGATCTCTTTATCTATCTCAGCTAGGGGTTGTAACCAGTTTTCGTCTATATTCAGCGCAGCATCCGAGACAATAACAGCAACCGGAATACTCTTATTGGCAAAGTTTTGGATCTGTAAATGCTGATTAGCATCCACAGAAAAGTTTAACCACACATCGTTACGGTGATCATTCACATAGCCTTTCACTAAACAAGAACCTGTTTTTATTTGTTTTTGGAAATCATCCAAACCAACATGTACCCATTTTGCAGTTTCTTGTGAGCCCTGCTCTAATACATCATATTCACCAAGTAATGCAATCTTACATAAACTAGGGATACCATTCAGACTCGATGTGCGCACAAATTCACGATCTAATTTATAACGTAATTTTGTTAATAGCACGTCAGAAGTTAAGCGAGTAGCAAAGCGATCAATGAACTCAGCATCAAGTTTAACCAATCGACTCTTGATACTCGCTAATGCAGAATTCACTTCATCTTGGTCACAGAAACGCTTACTAGCAAATTGGTGAGTGGCTTCGATAATAACATCGCGCGATTCTAGATCATGCCAAATACAATCTTTAAGAACAAATAAATCGGTTTCAGTTACTTCATCACGACCATTAAAATAAGCACAGGCTTGCAACAAACGCATCGATTTCTTCCAACGACGGTCAGAGACATAAACCGGTTCAGCAATCATCTCGCCACTGGTATTACGTTGCTCTAAAAATAACTTCAGCTCATAAATTATCTCAAAACAATGCTCACTCAGACGTACTTGATTTATTTCTTGCTGCCAAAGCTCAAACTCATCATTGCTCACTTTTATAATCTTATCGTTTACTTGGCGTAATGGTTTCTGAATTAACATCGCTTTGAAATTGCGCTTATCTTGAATAGGCTCTAAATATAGACGTAATAACATACGGTCATAAAGAGCTTCTAAACCAGAATCAGCACTCGGTAATTCATTCGACGCAGAAACAATAACCCGCATAGGTACTTTTTGATGTTCGATTCCATTATGAAATGTACGCTCATTAATCACGGTTAATAAGGTATTTAAGATCGCAGGTCCCGCTTTCCAGATTTCATCAAGAAACACCACTTCAGCTTCAGGTAAGTAACCTTTAGTGAGGCGTACATATTTACCTTCATCTTTTAGCGCCTTGATTGATAATGGGCCAAAGATCTCTTCGGGGGTTGAAAAACGTGTCATTAAATATTCGAAATAACTTTCATCTTCAAAAATTTCAATCATTCGTTTAGCAATCAAACTTTTAGCAATACCTGGAGGTCCTAATAAAAAAACACTTTCACCACTTAAGGCTGCTAATAAACATAATCTTATGGCATCTCGGCGTTCATAAATACCATAAGAAAGATGATCTATTAGTGTTTCAATACGTTCTGATAACAAATTTCTTTGCATAGGAATAAGCTCTTCATGCCTCTTAAAAGGCTATTATTGTAATCATGGAGTTCAACCTTACCTTATCTGTCGCGGACAATAAATACATAATTAGTAGACAGTTTTTTTGTTATTACGACTTTATTATTCAGTACTTTTGGCTATAAGCAACGACGAAAACAGCCCTTTCTAGGTGATGTTCCACGTGGAACATTATTAAATAGATACAACTAAAACCCTTTTGTTTCACGTGAAACATTACCAGTAATAAAAATAAATTTGCCTCTCTCGTGCTATCGACAACCGCGTCAAGTTCAGCTATGTTGGTTGTTTACCCTTTAAATAAATACAAGAAGTGCTGATATGGAATTCTCATTGTTTGGTCAAAGATTTACTCAATTCTCAGGGATCACGCAGCTAATGCATGATCTAAATGAAGGTATTCGCAGCGGTGATGATGTCATCATGCTCGGTGGTGGTAACCCTGCTCAAATCTCTGAGATGCTGGAGCGCTTTAACAGTGAAGCACAACAATTATTAAGCAGTGGCGATCTGGTTGCAGCAATGTCTAACTACGATGGTCCACAAGGAAAGAACAGTTTCACCACAGCACTTGCTACATTATTAAATAAGACTTACGGCTGGGAATTAACCGATAAAAACATAGCCCTAACTAATGGCAGTCAAAATGCCTTCTTCTACCTATTCAACTTGTTCGCAGGTGATTTTTCCGGTAATAAGAAAAAGAAGGTACTGTTTCCATTAGCTCCGGAATACATAGGTTATACCGACACAGCACTAAGTGATGACTTCTTTGAGACAGTAAAACCTAAGATTGAATTACTCGATGGTGGTTTATTTAAATATCATGTTGATTTTGACAACCTCCATATTACCGATGATATTGGTTTAATCTGTGTATCACGCCCAACTAATCCAACCGGTAATGTATTAACCGATGAAGAAATGCAACGTCTTGATGCACTGGCCAAACAGCATAATATCCCCCTACTGATCGATAATGCCTACGGCACACCGTTTCCAAATATCATTTTTGAACCCGTAGAACCAATATATAACGATAATACTATTTTATGTATGAGTCTATCAAAACTCGGCTTACCCGGAACTCGTTGCGGTATAGTGATTGGTAATGAAGAAGTAATCTCCGCAATCTCAAACTTAAGCGGTATTATTAATTTAGCTCCCGGCAGCTTAGGGCCGATGCTGGCACAAAATCTTGTTGAGTCTGGTGACATCATTAGCTTAAGTGAAGACGTGATCAAACCTTATTATTATGCCAAAGCACAGCAAGCAGTTACTTGGCTGCACGAAAATATTACCGATGAACGTTTCCGAATCCATAAACCGGAAGGCGCAATATTCTTATGGTTATGGTTCAAAGACCTGCCGATCAGTAGCCAAGAGCTATATGAGCGTTTAAAAACACGTGGTGTTCTCATCGTATCGGGTCATCATTTCTTTCCTGGTCTCGATGAGGAATGGCGTCATACAGATGAATGTATCCGCATGAACTATTCGCAACCAGATGATGCAGTACAGCGAGGGATCAAAATTATTGCCGAAGAAGTACAAAAAGCTTACGCTGAAATTGTCGTGATCAGTACAGCAACCGCTTAATCATAGCCGATAATCTTACAATAAACAGCGGTTGTAGATACTTTAAAATAATAAACATATAAAAAAAGGAGCCATACGGCTCCTTTTTAATACATTCAATATGGCGAAATTTAGAAATCTAAGTTAGCTACTTTTAATGCATTTTCTTCAATAAACTCACGACGCGGTTCAACATGATCACCCATTAAGGTAGTGAATAGTTGATCGGCTGCAACAGCATCTTCAATGCGTACTTGCAACATACGACGCGTTTCAGGATCCATGGTTGTTTCCCATAACTGACTAGGGTTCATTTCACCTAGACCTTTATAGCGTTGGATGTAACTACCACGTTTTGATTCTGCCATTAACCAGTTTAGCGCTTCAACAAAATTAGTTACTTCACGACTTTTCTCTCCACGCTTAATATAAGCGCCTTCTTCAAGTAAATTCGCGATCCCCAAACCAGTGAGTGTTGCGTATTCTTTTGAATTAAAGAAACCAGGTGTGAAGTCATAGCTTGTATCTAAACCATGTTGGCGGATAGATAATACTGGATAGAATAATTGGCTTTCTTCATCTTGTGCAACACGTGCAGAATACAAAGTACCCGTCACTTCTTTCGCCGTCAGAGTTGCCACTAATTCTTCAGCCCATGCAGTCGTTGACGCTTCATCAGTTAACATCTCAGCAGTTAATACTGATTGATAAATCATTTCATTAGTAAACACTTTTGGTAAGCTACGGTTTAGTTTACCCATTAAGCTTTCTATCTTACGATAACCATTTACTAAATCTTCTAATGCCGCACCTCGAATTGCTGGCGCATCAGCATTAACAAATAAACCCGCATCATCTAATGCAATCGTCGTTAGGTATTGTGTTAAGTCCGCATCATCTTTAATGTAACGTTCTTGCTTACCTTTCTTCATTTTATATAGCGGTGGTTGTGCAATATAGATATAGCCACGCTCGATAAGTTCGGGCATTTGACGGAAGAAGAAAGTCAATAATAAGGTACGGATGTGCGAACCATCGACATCGGCATCGGTCATGATAATGATTTGATGGTAACGCGTTTTATCTGGGTTGTATTCATCACGACCAATACCACAACCCATAGCTGTGATTAAGGTAGCGACTTCTTGTGATGATAACATTTTATCAAAACGGGCTTTTTCTACGTTTAGGATCTTACCTTTTAACGGTAGAATTGCTTGGTTTTTACGATTACGCCCCTGCTTAGCTGAACCGCCAGCAGAGTCACCTTCCACAATATAAAGTTCAGAAAGTGCCGGATCTTTTTCCTGACAATCCGCAAGTTTACCAGGTAGACCCGCTAAATCTAATGCACCTTTACGACGAGTCATATCACGTGCTTTACGTGCAGCTTCGCGCGCGCGGGATGCATCAATAATTTTAGTCACAACCGTTGATGCTTCTTTTGGATTTTCAAGCAAGTATTCCGCTAACTTCTCACCCATAGCTTGTTCTACTGCAGATTTAACTTCTGAAGAAACAAGTTTATCTTTAGTTTGTGAAGAGAATTTAGGATCGGGCACTTTCACTGAAATAACCGCAGTCAGACCTTCACGAGCATCATCACCTGTTGCTGTTGAAGACTTGGCTTTTTTCAGGAAGCCTTCTTTTTCCATGTAATTATTCAGGGTACGTGTTAGAGCACCACGGAAACCAGCAAGGTGAGTACCACCATCGCGTTGTGGAATATTATTGGTAAAGCAATAGATGCCTTCTTGGAAACCATCGTTCCACTGCATCGCAACTTCAACAGTAATGCCATCTTCACGTTCAACCGAGAAGTGAAACGCGTCTTTGTTGATTGGTGTTTTGTTTACATTTAAGTAATCAACAAATGCCTTGATGCCACCTTCATAAACGAAATGATCCGATTTACCGTCTTCACGTTCATCAATTAATTTAATTGAAACACCTGAGTTTAGGAAAGATAACTCACGTAAACGTTTTGCTAAAATATCGTAATGGAATAATGTATTAGTGAAGGTCTCATGACTAGGCCAAAAACGTAATTCTGTACCCGTGCCATCGATAACCCCTGTCTCAGCCATTGGCCCATCTGGTACACCATGACGATATGTTTGGTTATGAATCTTACCGTGACGGAAAATCGTAAGTTCCAGCTTTTTTGATAATGCATTTACAACAGAAACACCAACACCGTGTAAACCACCTGACACTTTATAAGAGTTGTCATCAAATTTACCACCTGCATGCAGTACCGTTAAGATAACTTCGGCTGCAGATACACCTTCTTCCTCATGAATATCAACCGGAATACCACGGCCGTCATCGCTAACAGATACAGAACCATCGTCATGTATTGTTACTACGATATCGGTACAATGACCCGCTAATGCTTCATCTATAGAGTTATCAACAACCTCAAATACCATGTGATGTAAACCTGAACCATCATCGGTATCGCCAATATACATACCAGGACGCTTACGCACCGCGTCCAAGCCTTTCAGTACTTTAATACTTGAAGAGTCGTAATTATTTTCAGACATAGTTAGCTCTCGCGCCTTTATATTTAAAATTCAATTAATTTGCCATGTTCCACGTGAAACATTTTACAGCCCTCTGTAAAAAGTGCTGTTACCTGACTTTTCTCAATAGCCGTAACAAATACTTGAGCCTTACTCTCAATCAGATACTGCGCCAGTAATTTTCGTTTACTGTCATCAAGTTCTGAGGAAAAGTCATCGATTAAAAAAGTGCATCGCTTGTTGCTATGCTGACTTAAAAAAAGTCCCTGACTTAATCGCATTGCGCACACGGCCAATTTAAGTTGGCCTCTTGATAAAATATCGTGTGCCGGTACTCCGTTCGCTCTAATTCGGATATCCGCTTTTTGCGGACCTAAGCTAGTGTAACCTAACTGTTGATCGCGCATAAAATTTTGTTTTAATAATTCAGCTAATTCGATACCACTATCCCATCCTTGATGGTAGCGAATATCAAATTCATACTCGGGTAAGAAGTCTGCCAAGGCAGATTTAATTATCGGATTAAGCTGTTCAAGATAACGACCACGCATCTGCGCAATAATCGTCCCTTGAACTGCAAACTCCTTATCCCAATATGCTAGCTCAGCGTAACGTTTTCCCGATTTTAAAATAGCATTTCGCTGTTTTAATAATCGTGTCAACTTTGCCCAAGTAGCAAAAAATTCAGGTTCCACGTGGAATACCCCCCAATCAACAAATTGTCGACGTAATTTAGGGCCACTTGAAAGTAAAGTAAAACTTTCAGGGTGAATTAATTGTAATGGTAATATGCCGGGTAATTCAGCTAACCGCTCTGCTTTTTGTCCAGCAATTTTTAGTTCCGTATCACTGTTTTTCGATTTCTTTAACCCAATCGTTGTGATCTGTTCATCGTTTAATCGTTGCTGACAGTGCGAGAATAAAGTGAAATCCTTCTCGCCATGTTTCACAACGCGACTGGTTAAGTGGGTACGAAAAGAACGCCCTAACCCCAAGTAATGAATCGCTTCAAGTACACTTGACTTACCACTGCCATTCTCACCAAGAATAATATTAACACCCACACCCGGTTGCATGGATACTTGTTTAATGTTTCGAAAGTCAGTGATATTTAGCTTAACCAGTCCCATCTAAAATTATAACCGCATTGGCATAACAACATACAATGCTTGATCAGATTGTTCATTTTCAATCAAGGCACTGCTGTTAGCATCTAATAATGACATTTTAACTTTGTCACATTTAAGCGTATTTAATACATCTAATACATAACTTACATTAAAGCTAATCTCTAACTCATCATAGCCAAACTCAACATCAAGTAACTCTTCAGCTTCTTCTTGCTCTGGATTATTTGCCGTGATCTTAAGTAAACCTTGGTTCATATTCAGACGCACACCGCGGAATTTTTCATTCGATAAAATGGCGGCACGCGAGAAGGCTTGTTTCAATTCTTCACGCCCCGATATTAACATCTTATCGGCATTTTTTGGTAATACTCGACGGTAATCAGGAAAACGACCATCAACCAATTTACAGGTAAAAACAAAACCACTAGTGATAGCACGTATGTTATTACTCCCCAATTGAATCTTAACCATGTCTTCTTCACTATCTAACAAGCGTACTAACTCAAGCACACCTTTACGCGGTACAATAACTTGCTGCTGTGCTAGGTTAGCATCATGTTGACAACTTGCCACCGCCAGACGGTGACCATCAGTTGCCACTGTACGTAATACATTACCTTCAGTTTCAAACAGCATACCGTTAAGATAATAACGTACATCCTGACTTGCCATTGAGAACTGGGTATTATCAATCAATCGACGTAATGAACCTTGTAGCAGTTCAAATTCAATATCGTTATCCCAATCTTCAATATTTGGAAACTCTGTTGCAGGTAACGTTGATAAAGAAAAGCGACTACGTCCTGATTTCACCACAATACGATCATTCGCATAATTGACTTGAATTTGTGCACCATCAGGTAACCCTCGACATATATCGAGAAACTTTTTCGCTGGCACGGTTGTACGGCCTTCACTATACTCGCCTTCAAGACTAACTTGACCAATTAATTCGACTTCCAGATCAGTACCCGTTAACGATAATTTACCTTCTTTAGCGTCAAGTAATACATTACCTAAAATCGGTAACGTAGGACGGTTACCCAAGGCACCCGATACTAATTGTAGCGGTCGTAATAATGCTTCGCGATTAATTGTAAACTGCATTTAATATAACCTTTTTTACGACGATTCTTTACGACGCTTTTACGACGATAGGGTTCTAATCAAATTAGAGTAATCTTCTTTAATATCGTGATTTTCTTCTTTCAGTTGCACTATCTTACGACAAGCATGTAATACCGTAGTATGGTCACGGCCACCAAACGCATCACCAATTTCCGGTAAACTATGATTGGTCAATTCTTTGGCTAATGCCATCGCGACTTGACGTGGTCTGGCAACAGAACGACTGCGACGCTTCGACAACAAATCAGCGATTTTAATCTTATAATATTCTGCCACTGTTTTTTGAATATTATCAATAGTAACTAGCTTTTCTTGCAGCGCTAATAAGTCACGTAATGCTTCACGGACAAAATCAATATTAATAGCACGCCCCGTAAAGTTAGCATTGGCTATCACTCGATTCAATGCCCCTTCTAGCTCTCGTACGTTTGAACGTAAGCGTTTGGCAATAAAGAAAGCCACTTCATCAGGTAAATGAATATTACTTTCAACAGCTTTACGCATTAAGATTGCAACACGGGTTTCCAATTCAGGTGGTTCAATGGCAATGGTTAAACCCCAACCAAAACGCGATTTCAATCTATCTTCAACACCATCAATCTCTTTTGGATAACGATCTGAAGTTAAAATAATCTGTTGGTTACCTTCAAGTAAGGCATTAAAAGTATGAAAAAATTCTTCCTGTGAACGTTCTTTCTTGGCAAAAAATTGAATGTCATCAATCAATAATGCATCTACACTGCGGTAATAATTTTTGAACGCTTCAATGGCATTGTTCTGTAATGCTTTAACCATGTCCTGAACAAAACGTTCAGAGTGCATATAGATCACTTTGGCATTAGGTTTTTGCGCTTTAATACCATTACCAACTGCATGTAATAAATGCGTTTTACCTAAACCTGTTCCACCGTATAGAAATAACGGGTTATAAGCACCACCCGGATTACTAGCTACCTGCTGCGCGGCTGCACGTGCTAATTGGTTTGACTTACCTTCAACAAAGTTGTCGAACGTATATGTCAAATTAACATTACTACGGTGATTAATCGTCGGCTGCTGTGGTGAACTTGATTCCCACGGGTCTAGTGCTGGTCTTGAGATCACTTTTTGAGTAACTACACGATCAACCTTGGTCGTCGTTTGTGTTACCTTCGTCGCTTTACCACCAATATCAAAACGTAAGATAGGTGCATCCGCACCACAAAACTCATCGAATAATGCAGTAATTGAATTAAGGTATTTGTCACGAACCCAATCAAGTACAAAACGGTTCGGAGCATACAAGGTGAGAGTACTATCGGTAAGTTCTGCTTTCAGTGGGCGTAACCACATACTGAATTCAGTAGAGGAAAGCTCATTTTGTAAGCGCGAAAGGCATTGCTGCCAAAGAGAAACTGACACTCTCCACACTCCAGATAAAAATAAAGAATAATGGATTATTTTACTGCTAATTGTGCATAAGCGCTAGCATGAATAAACACTTATCCACACAAAAGCAAAATAAAAACTAATAAGGTGCGAATAGATATGAAAAAACCGGTAAATATAATAAATAACGCTATCTTTTAGCAATTAGTTATAACTAAATGCTATTTATAATTCATTTTACATTAGAATATCATGCACGCATTAACATATTATTTGCGTAACCAGGGTGAATCATGAAAAAACTATTATTAGCGGCAGCAGTGCTTGTAAGTACAACATTAACAAGCGTAGCACACGCACAAGAAACAATTAAAGTTGGTATGTCAGGTAACTACTTCCCATTCACTTTTTCAAAAAATGATCAACTCCAAGGTTTTGAAGTGGATTTATGGAAAGAGATCGCCAAGCGTAATGATTCAAAAGTAAAATTCATCACCGTTAATTTTTCCGGTCTATTTGGAATGCTAGAAACAGGTCGTATCGACACGATTTCAAACCAAGTAACCATCACTCCAGCACGTACAGCTAAATATTCATTTAGCCAAACTTACGTGTATGACGGTGCTCAAGTTGTCGTAAGAAAAGGCAATACCGAAATTAATGGTATTGATGACCTTGCAAACAAAACAGTTGGCGTAAACTTAGGCTCTAATTTTGCTGATTTATTACGCAAATACGATACCAATAATAACATTACTATCAAAACCTACGACACTGGTATCGAACGTGATGTAGCATTAGGTCGTACAGATGCGTTTGTTATGGATCGTTTATCATCACTTGAATTAATTAACAAATCACCATTACCGTTACAACTTGCAGGCCCAACGTTTGAAACTATCGAAAATGCAATGCCATTTTTGAAAACAGAAAAACAAGAAGTACTACGCCTAAAAGTGAATACAACGCTGGATAACATGCGTGCCGATGGCACTCTAGCAGCGATTTCAGAAAAATGGTTTTCAACGGATATAACTGTAAAATAAATGCAATTTAATTTTGAGTACATGCTAAATCTGTTCCCGATACTACTTAAGTATTTGGGAACAACGATGCAGATGGCACTGATTGGTGTCATCTTTGCCCTGATAATAGCCATTGGCTTAGCGGTGGTACGCACGTTCAAAGTACCTGTGCTCAATCAATTGGCAATGTTATTTATTTCTTTTTTTCGTGGCACTCCGCTCCTTGTACAGTTATTTTTGCTGTATTACGGTCTGCCGCGAGTATTCCCAATATTGATCAATATGGATGCCTTTACCGCATCCGTGATTGGCTTAACACTGCACTTTGCCGCTTACAAAGCTGAAAGTATTCGCGCTGCAATCATGGCTGTAGATAAATCACAGATGGAAGCCTCACTCAGTATCGGAATGACATCGAGTCAAGCTATGCGCCGTATCGTGCTACCACAAGCAGCACGTATTGCGACCCCATCATTGATGAATTACTTTATCGACATGATCAAAAGCACGTCCTTGGCATTTACGCTCGGTGTTACCGAGATCATGGCGAAAACGCAGATGGAAGCTTCATCAAGTTTTTACTTCTTCGAAAGCTATCTGGCTGTTGCGCTGATTTACTGGGCTGTCGTACTCGTTTTTACCCAAATGCAAGTTCATTTAGAACGTTATCTCAACAAGGCGTATTAACATGATCAAAGTAGCTAATTTAAGTAAGCATTTTGGTGATAATGTGGTTTTACGTCAAATTGATTTAGATATCAAAGAAGGTGAAACAACCGTTATTATCGGCCCTTCAGGCACAGGTAAATCAACGCTATTACGTTGCCTTAATTTTCTAGAGCAACCAACAAGTGCTAAAATTACTATTGATGACTTAGTTGTTGATGCAAACAGTGCCACTAAAAAACAAATTACGGAGCTGCGTAAAAAAACCGCTTTCGTATTTCAAAACTATGCTCTATTTGCCAATAAAACGGCCCTCGAAAATATTACAGAGGGCTTAGTTATCGTCCGAGGAAAATCGGCAGAAATAGCTAAAAAGGAAGCGCTTACTATCCTCGATAGTATTGGATTAATAGATAAGAAAGACAGCTACCCTTCTTCACTATCAGGGGGCCAGCAACAACGTATTGGCATAGCACGAGCTATGGCAGCACAAAGTAAAGTTATTTTATTTGATGAACCAACCTCAGCGTTAGACCCAGAATGGGTGGGTGAAGTACTCGGATTAATGCGTCAATTAGCCGAACAAAAGCAAACTATGCTGATTGTGACGCACGAAATGCAATTTGCAAAAGAGATCGCAGACCGGGTGATTTTTATGGATCAAGGTCAGATTGTTGAACAAGGATCCGCGGATATGATCTTTAATAACCCGCAAGATCCCCGTACTCGTTCATTTTTACAACGAGTAAATCAATAATCAGGCATTATAAAGTGGATAAATTAGCAGTGCTGACTTGTTAGTTAGTAAATAGCCTGTATAATTCCCCGCTTGATCCCTTGTGATCAGATTGGAATAACAGCAATTATTAAACCGAATTATAATTTTTATCTATATGGATAGGAATTTAGCCTATTATTTCATGTATCCAATCGCATAATAATCGGTCGAGAATATCGAATTTAAGTAAGATATTGCTATTTTCACGAGGCGAGTATTTATTAATTATTGACTTGTTTTACAAGAATGATTAAAATTCCGCCTCTTTTTGTGTTAGTCAAGTTGACGACCGGTCATTATTTCTTGGCTAACTCAACATAACTGTACAGTTAATTTTATAACGGATAAAGCTATGAAACGTACTTTTCAACCAAGTAACCTTAAGCGTAAACGTTCACACGGTTTCCGCGCACGTAAAGCAACTGTAGGTGGCCGTAAGGTTCTTGCACGTCGTCGTGCAAAAGGTCGTAAGACTTTAAGCGCTTAATTATCAGACGTGATAGATAAGAGCTTTCCTCGGGAGTTACGTTTGTTAACTCCCGAACACTTCAAAAACGTATTCGCAGACCCTGTGCGATCAGCCTCACCTCATATAACTATACTTGCCAAAAATAACTCACTTGGACATCCTCGTCTTGGTTTAGCGGTACCTAAAAAAGCGATTAAACTTGCTGTCGGCCGTAACCGAGTTAAGCGTCTATTCAGAGAAAGTTTTCGGACACGCCAACATGATTTTCCTAATGTTGATATCGTGGTTATCGCTAAATCAGGTATTGCAAACTTGGAAAATGCAGAAATCGATGCATTATTGGAGAAGTTATGGCGCAAACTTTGTCGCCGTTGCAATGGTTAGGCACCAAATTAATACGAGGGTACCAATTATTCATTAGTCCGATGATTGGGCCTCGCTGTCGCTTCACTCCAACGTGTTCTCAATACGCGATAGAATCAATAAAACTCCACGGATTTACAAAAGGTTGTTGGCTCACAGCCAAACGTCTATTAATATGTCATCCTTTTAGTAATAAACATGGTTACGATCCTGTACCAGAACCCAAACAAAGAGATTAATTAGATTATGGAATCCCAACGTAATTTACTTGTCATCGGATTATTGTTTGTCAGCTTTTTGCTATTCACCGAGTGGCAAAATAAAGACAACCCGGTTGCAGTACCAACAACGACTCAAGCGATCACCAATGGTTTAACTGGCGATGTACCAGCAGGCAGTGACTCATCAACTGATGCGCCAAACAGCAAACAATCAAACAATCTGATAACTATTAGCTCAGATGTACTTGAACTAACTGTCGATACTTTAGGCGGTGATATTGTTCATGCAAACTTACTTGAACATGCTACAGAGTTAGATGCTGAAGAACGTTTCATCTTATTACAAAATGATGCAACAAATGTTTACGTTGCACAAAGTGGTCTTATTGGCGTAAACGGTCCAGATGCAAACGCAAATGGTCGTCCACAATATACAACAACAGCGAAAGACTTCACAATTTCTGGTGATACATTAGATATCCCATTATCATATACAGACGAGAATGGAGTTAAATTTACGAAAGTATTTACTCTTACACGTGGTAGTTATGATATTGAAGTTAGCTACAAAATTAATAACCAATCTGCTAACGCGATTTCGGTACAAATGTATGGTCAATTAAAACAAAATATTGATCTTGCAGAAGACGAAGGTAGCAGCATGATGATGAAAGCTTACCGTGGTGCAGCACTAGGCACGACAGATAAGCGTTATGAAAAATACGATTTCAGTGATATCAGCGATGCAAACCTAAGCCGTACAACGGATGCAGGTTGGGTTGGCATGCTACAACATTACTTTGTAGCAGCATGGATCCCGGGTGATACGCTAAATCACTTCTACAGCTTAAACATTGGTCGTACTGAGTTTACTAAAGGTCAGGCGATCATTGGTTTCAAACAACCTGTTGAAACAATTGCCGCAAACAGCGAAAAAACTATCTCGGCGAAGCTTTGGGTTGGTCCAAAATTACAAGATGAGATGGGTGAATTAGTTGAAGGTCTTGACCTTACTGTTGATTACAGCTGGTTGTGGTTCATTGCACAACCGCTATTTAAATTACTGCAGTTCTTCCATGGTTTAGTTGGTAACTGGGGTATTGCCGTAATCATGATCACGTTTACCGTGCGTGGTGCAATGTATCCGCTAACCAAAGCGCAATACACGTCAATGGCAAAAATGCGTTTACTGCAACCAAAACTGACTGCATTACGTGAAAAATGTGGCGACGACAAACAAAAAATGTCGCAATCAATGATGGCATTGTATAAAGAAGAGAAAGTAAATCCATTAGGTGGTTGTTTCCCAATGATCATCCAAATGCCTATTTTCATCTCACTATACTGGGCATTAATGGAAAGTGTGGAATTACGTCACGCACCATTCGCATTGTGGATTAATGATTTATCAGCACAAGACCCATACTACGTATTACCGCTATTAATGGGTGTTACTATGTATATGATCCAAAAAATGTCACCGACACAAGTTCAGGATCCAATGCAACAGAAAGTAATGCAGTTTATGCCTGTAATGTTTACTTTCTTCTTCTTGTGGTTCCCTGCAGGACTAGTTCTATACTGGTTAATGAGTAACGTAGTTACAATTATCCAACAAACTATTATTTTCCGCTCTCTGGAAAAACAAGGTTTGCATAGTAAGAAATAAACTTGCTAATCTTATCAAGGCGGCCCTTGTGCCGCCTTTTTTCATCTAAAAAACCTACTATCTTCGGGTAATAACATGCTAACTAATGAAACAATCATTGCACAAGCCACACCGCCAGGACGAGGTGGTGTTGGTATTATTCGTATCTCTGGGCCAAAAACAGAGTTAGTCGCACAAACCATTTTAAATAAAATTCCACCAATGCGTAAAGCCGATTACTTATCTTTCCTGGATGAAGAACAACAAACAATTGACCAAGGTATTGCCATCTTGTTCAAAGCACCAAATTCATTTACCGGTGAAGATGTTTTAGAGTTACAGGGCCATGGTGGTCCCGTGATCATGGATATGCTGATGCGCCGTATTCTTAAAATAGACGGCATTAGAATGGCCCGTCCAGGTGAATTCTCAGAGCGTGCATTCCTCAATGACAAAATGGATTTAACCCAGGCAGAAGCAATTGCCGACCTAATCGATGCCACCTCTGAACGCGCAGTAAAATCAGCAATGAACTCTCTACAAGGTGAGTTCTCGAAAAAAATTAATACTCTAACCGAAAGTTTAATTCACTTACGCATTTATGTTGAAGCGTCGATTGACTTCCCTGAAGAAGAAGTCGACTTCCTTGCTGACGGTAAAATTGCTCAAGCATTATATAAAATCATTGATAACCTTACCGCGGTACAAAAAGAAGCAAAACAAGGTAGCATCATTCGCGAAGGTATGAAGGTCGTGATTGCTGGTCGTCCTAACGCCGGTAAATCAAGTTTGCTAAATGCATTAGCAGGTAAAGAGTCGGCCATTGTCACCGACATAGCAGGTACTACCCGCGACGTATTACGCGAACATATTCACATTGATGGTATGCCATTACATATTATAGATACAGCAGGTTTACGCGAAAGCCCGGATCGTGTTGAACAAATCGGCATTGAACGCGCTTGGGAAGAGATCAACAATGCTGATCAAGTGTTATTCATGGTTGATGGTACGACCACGGACGCAACGGATCCTGCCGAAATTTGGCCAGACTTTATTGATCGCCTACCCTCTTCGATCGGACTGACAGTGATCAGAAATAAAATGGATCTAACCGGTGAGAAATTAACAAAAAGCGAAGATCAAGGCCATCCGGTTTTTAAAATATCAGCAAAAGAAAACCTTGGCTTAGACGAATTGAAAGCCCATTTAAAAGAATGTATGGGCTATCAAAGTAATACAGAGGGTGGCTTTATAGCTCGACGTCGCCACTTAGATGCGATAGAGAAAGCCTATGAACATTTACAGGTAGGTAAACTCCAACTTGAAGTTTATCAGGCTGGGGAACTCCTTGCTGAAGAGCTACGCTTAGCGCAAGAGCAACTCTCAGAAATTACCGGCGAGTTCACCTCAGATGATCTTCTTGGTCGTATTTTTACTTCGTTCTGTATCGGTAAATAAAAAAATGATGATCCTAATTGGGATCATCACTTTATCCAGCACATCACAATTAACTGTCAAAGCAAGATCATGATATCGACATCCAATACACTTCAGCAACGATTCAACAAGATCCTTATTACAAAGCCATCCACAGAGTTACCCACAACTTAATCCCGCTGAATAACAACTATGATAATAACTAAAACTGTAAATATAGTGGCGTTATAAAGCATATTTTTAGACCTTTAAAATGAGCTTTAGTCGGTTAAAAAAGTTGATTTTATACCCCAGTAATACAAACTTGAAGATCTAATTGATGCTCATGACAAAACTCACTGGCCTGCTGCACTGAAATATATCCCTGCGCTAATAGCAAGTGTATTTCACTATATAAGTTAGCTACCTTTAATAGCTTACCAGGCCCCGTGTGCTCTACCACAGAGCCAGTTTCAACTTGTTCATATAACGCTTTAACTACAGGCCCAGGTAACTGCCAAGATTGTGCAATCAGAGCAGACAAACGCAATGAATGTTTAGTCATCATCTGACGGAATAACTTGGAGTTCGGTCTAAACTGTGGATCACCAATATTCATCTCATCCACAATCAATTTAAACAATGCAATTTTCCCCACATCATGGATCAATCCGATGAAATAAGCTAAATCAGGATCACCTCCCCTGCTCTTAGCCAGCTTTTTTGCCCACAAGGCAGTGGTTAGCGAATGTTGCCATAAATACTGGCCAAACAACTTAAAATAGATCGGCTTTATTTCGGTTATATTTTGCATAACTATCGTCAACACAATCGACTTTATTTGCAAACCACCTAAACGAACCACGGCCTCTTGTAAACTTGTCACTGCTTGAGAGCCTAATTGATAGTGCGCAGAATTGACTAACTGAATCACATCAGCAGCCAGAGCAGGATCTTGCGTAATCAAGGCTGCCAGCTGCTGTGCTGTATAATTATCACTGTCAATTAAGCTTGATACTTTATGTAATACAGCTGGCAGTCTTACTACATTCAAGGCGATGTTTTCAGGAGACCCTACACTTGCTTCGACTTTAAGCAAAATACTTTTTTCTAATGGGTTCAAACCCAGATTAGTCTCTGCATTAATCTCCTGGTGATTAAACAACAGATCATAAAATAATGAGCTGGTGTCAATTATCTCATTACTCACAGTGACATCAGGTATACTAACTATAGATGTAGCAACGTTATTAATTACAGGTTTGGGAGAAGTAGATGTTGCTTTCTCTGTCGCTTTGGAGTTCCCAAGTACATTAATAAAACGTTGAAATAATGAAGTCATAAGCGCCTTAATCAGCAATAAAAAATTATAATCATTGATGATATTTTACAATAAAACTATCGGAATAAACCATTAAATAAGAGAAAACCATGTATACATTTGAAATTATTGTCGGCACTACCTTGGGATCCGCTGAATATGTAGCGGATCATTTAGCAGAGAAGCTCGTTGATCAAGGATTTAAAGCCAATATACACCTAGATCCTCGACTAGAAGACTTACCGATCAACAAAAATAATCCTTGGATCATCTGTACTGCAACCCATGGCGCTGGTGATTATCCAGAAAATATCGCCCTTTTCGCGCAACAACTCACACAAAACAACCCAGATTTAAGCTTAATAAAATACAGCGTGATCGCTCTAGGCTCTAAATCTTATGATCAATTTTGCAATGCAGGACACATGATCGATCGTCAATTAACACTATTGGATGCCGAAAAAGTGGCGATCACACTTGAAATTTGCACGCTGGAAACGCCGATCCCTGAAGATGCGATCGATATATGGTACCCAGAATGGTCTAAAAAATGGCTATAATATAACCATGATCGTGTTTTTTTATTTTTATTTTCTGTGGATAACTATAGATCTTTCTTGT